>CAWASR010000008.1:0-843284 GCA_963784805.1 uncultured Alphaproteobacteria bacterium | reverse complement strand
GGCGATGGGGTGGACGGCGCCCGAACGGCATCGACTGTGCCAAGATGGTCGTTGTCACCAACCCATCTGAAGGGAAGCCGTCCATGGGCAAGTCTATCCGGAATTTGACTTCTGTCACGCGTGTCGGGCTTGATCTGGCGAAGAACGCATTTCAGGTCACGCCGTCGACGCGAAGGGCGAGATCGTTGTCGCGCGCAAGCTGACGCGCGGCCGGCTCGTCGCCTTTTTCGCCGAGCTGGCGCCGTGCGTTGTGGCGATGGAGGCCTGCTCCTCTGGCCGAGTAACGGTGACAGTGCACATTTTGACCCTCCAATTCGACCGGGCCAGCTCGGCTCACCGCAGGTGTCGAGCGGTACGGTTAGTAGATTGCACTGTCACCGTAACCCTGAAATTGGGATGAGCGGGTCAGGCTCATGGCGTGGTGGGCCGATAAGCTTGATAGCCTGAGACGAGGTGCTGAGGTTATCCCGTTAGGGAGTGAATTCAGTGAGGAACGTGGGCGGTGAATATGGAGATTGAAGATAGTCTCAAGGCTGAGATTGACTCGTTAAATGAGGAAATAAACTCCCTAAAAATCGAGCATAATAGGCCAAGGTCTTCCCGCCTTAGGGAAGTCAAGCAAAATTATTTGTAGTTTTCCATTGATATAGTTTTCTGGTCATTCCATATAACCCCAGAATGTCTGCGCGATATATTTCAGCATATTCTATCTCCTTAATAAGGGGGTCCACCGGCTCCCGTACTGCGCAAGAACGTCAACCGCGTTAAACTGCTCCTTTCGCTCCCGCCCGTTTGAGTGGAACATGATGACCGTGACGCCGACAGTTCCGTATGCCGGTAAATCTTGGCCGCAGAAGCCGTCTCCCATAGGCGGTAGCGCCGTAGGCATTACCAAAGGCTGATCGCTCAGCCGCCAGAAGCGATCTTGGTCACGAAGCTCTGAGCCTTGACCGCAAACTTGGGCGCTTTTCAGGCCGTAAATCGGGGATAGCCGGTCTGGAGCGTCAGAACTCCGTCGGCGCTTGGCGCATTTCACCTTAGGGGCTTGACCAGCAGACAGAGCGCCTGAAGCTCGCGTATCGAGACGCACCATGTTCGGAGCGAGCGGGATTTCCTCAGTGCCGACACAAGCCGCACGCGCAAGAGACGCCACGGCAACAATCGAAAGACGTTTCCCCATTCCCATAGTCATGCCCCTGCCTACGAGCGCCCACCGCCCTGGTTGGCCAGCAAGGCCGGAATGCGTTGAGAACGAATGTTCGACGCCATGGCCCGAATTTTTGGGAGCCAACATCTAACGCGATAAGAGCCGAAGGCTTCTTGCTGAAAAACAGAAACTGTGTTAGGATCGCCTTGGCGCCGAACCCGGCGCCGCTGGTGTCGCCGGCGGCGGAACGGGTTTGGCGGGGATTAAGGAGCCGAAAAAAAATCATTTGGATTCGCGTCTAAACCCTTGAAAAGGCTCAATTCGCGGAAGGGAATCATTTGGATTCCGCTTCCGCTGGCTTGGATCTCCGCTTCCGCGGGCTTGGGTCTCGTTTCCGCGGGCTTGGATTCGGCTGCCGCCGTGTGCGCCGCTTTCGCGGCCGCCTTCAAAGCGCCGCGTCGAGGCGGTCGCGCCTACTCCTGCGGCGTCGCCAGCGGCTTCGCCGGGATTGCGGAAGCGAGCGGCCCGGGGCCGGCGCCGTCGCGATGATAGACGTCGGGGCGGAACTGGACGATGCCGTCGGGCGTCGCCCAGGCGGTGATGTAGACCCAATAGACGTTGACGGGCTTGGCGAGGTCGACGTCGAGGCGCTGGCCGGAGCGGATGACGTCGTCGATCTGATCGCGGCCCCAGCCGGGGGTGTCCTTCAGCAGCCAGGCCACGTAGTCGCGAACGTCCTGCACCCGCACGCAGCCGGACGACACGAAGCGGAAATCGTCGCCGAAAATGCCCTTGGACGGCGTATCGTGCATGTAGACGCCGTAGGGGTTGGGGATGTTGACGCGAACGAAGCCGAGCGAGTTGATGTCGCCGCCGGTGTCCTGGCGGTACTTGTAGTTCGTCGCCTCGGTCGAGTTCCAGTTGATGGACGAGGGCGAAACCTCCTGGCCTTCGCGGTTGAAGACCCGGATCTTCTCCTCGGTCAGGTAGTTCGGATCGGCCTTCATCTTCGGGATCAGATCCTTCTTGATCAGCGAAGGCGGCACGGTCCAGAACGGATTGAAATTGATCTGCGTCGCCTTGGTCTGCATGATCGGCGACTGTCGATCGATCTTGCCGACGCCGGCGGCGTGATGCGAATAGACGACGCCGTTCTCGACGGTCTCGACCGAGGCGGCAGGAATATTGACGATCACAAAGCGCTCTCCCAGATCGCCCGAATAGGCGTTGAGGCGCACGATATTGGTCTCGAGCTGTTGCAGCCGGGCGGCCGCGGGCACGTTCAATTCCGCGAACGTTTCCTGATTGACGACGCCGGTCTGGCTCAAGCCGTGACGGGCCTGGAAGCGTTTGACCGCCGCCTCGACAAACGAATCGAACACCTGGCCCGTTCCCGCCACGGGATCGAGGTCGCCGGACGCGACCAGACGCTCGCGCAGCGCCTGCACCGCTTTGGACTTCGAACCGATCCCCAATTCGGCGCCGGTCGGCACCAGGTTCCAGCCGCCGCTGGCGACAATATCCTTGTATTTCGCGATCGCCGCGTCGGTCGCCGCCACGGTGGCGGGCGACAGCACAGGCGTCGTCTCGCGCCTGACCGCCATGTCCGGCGACGCTTCATAGTTCTGCGGCCATTCCGCCTGATTGTCATGGCGCTCCTGCGCGGAGGCGACGAAAGGCGCGCCGGCCGCCGCGGCGAATGCGCCGACCGCGCTCGCGCCAAGAAATGCGCGGCGAGTGAGCCACGAGACTTTTGTCTGCCGCATTGGATCTGAAACTCCTCGAGGAACGGAATTTGGCCCGTCCCGCCGTTAAGCCGCCCGCCCCAGAAACGAATGACGCGGCACAGGTCCGCTCCACTCGTCGCGAGCGAACGTCTTTACGCGCCACTGTGTTAAGGATATGGCCCAGTCGGGCGATTTTATGGCCGCTGGAAAGACTGCGTCAAAACGCGCGTCGGGGCGTCCGCGCCTGGACGCCCCGTCTGATCGCCAACCCTATATCAAAATCAGAGGCGATACTTGATCTGATCGGTCCAGTAGCGTTCGAGGCGAAGCAGCGAGACGTTGACTCGGGCAAGGTCTTCGCCGGGAATGCCGCCGATCTGCTCGACCGTGCGGGCGTGCTTCTCGTAGATGCCCCCCACGATCCGGTGAACCTCCTTGCCAAGCTCCGTCAAACTAATTCGAACCGAGCGACGGTCGACCCGCGAACGGGCATGGTGCAGGTATCCCATCTCGACCAGCTTCTTCACGTTGTAAGAAACATTCGATCCGAGATAGTAGCCCCGGGTTCGCAATTCTCCCGCGGTCAATTCCTTGTCACCGATGTTGTAAAGCAGCAGCGCCTGGACCGCGTTGACATCGGAGCGGCCGCGACGATCGAACTCATCCTTGATAACGTCGAGTAGCCGGCGGTGCAGCCGCTCGACCATGGTCAATGTTTCCAAGTACAGGTCGAAAACTCGAAGTTCAGGTTCCACAAGAACCGGAACCTCCTTAGTTCTAATTGCGTTAAGCATGGAACACCCGTCCGTTTGCCTCTTTTTCATTGAGCCTTATTCGCTCTACTTATAGGCAGAACTGTAACGGAGGCGAATGAAGACGAGTTTAAGAGTCAAGATGAATCCAAGGTTTTCCGACCCTGGTAAATTTCAATTGAATCAAAGCCTTTGTTTACGTTGATAGCACGCGCCCACGGCGGGCGGCGGAATCGAACAAAAAGGCGTCTTTCGTCGGTCTTTGTTTCGTTGCGGGGGGGGCCGAGGCGGCGCGTTCGCTTTGATCGCGCAGACGCGCGGTTCGTCAGTCCCGCTCCCTGACCGCCCGCCAGCTCAGGAAGAAATAGACGACGACCAACGCGATATTGAGCAGCGCCCCGACGCGGCCGATCGACGCCGCGCGCGGGCTTAGGACAGGCGAGGCAGCCTCGACGATCGCGCAAAGCAGCCAGATTGCGCCTCCCCAGGGCGCGGCCAGCCACAACCCGACTGCGGCCAGAAGGTCGAAACAGGCGAAGGCGATGATCGTCGCCTGGAGGGGCAGCGCCATCGTCGTGAAATGTCCGAGGCTCGGGAAAGTCCCGAGAATGAGGGCCCAGGCGAACAGGCCCTTGCTGACCCAGACCCACGCGAGCGTGCGCATATACCAGAGCAGCACCGCCTTCCAGCGCATGCTCGAGATTGCTGAGGAAAGCTTGCCGTCCACCGGCTTTGCGGGCGAAGAATCGATGAGCTCCACGACCCCGTCGCGATTTTGACGCATCAGATATTTCATCGGCGGCGGACCGGAAACGTCAACTCGGCGTCGCCGAGCGGGGCGAAATAGCTCTCGACTTCCGTCTTCGAGGGCGCAGCGCTCCAATGTGGACGGTTATCCCTTTCGACGATAACCGCGCGAACGCCTTCGTAGAAATCACGACCCCTGCAAATGCGCGAGACGATGCGAAATTCCATGCGCAGGGCTTCGTCGAAATCGATCGTTGGACCCAACGCCATCTGCCTGAGAGCAATCGCCTGGCTTGTCGGAGACTTCTCGAGCATAGCCGCGTGCGCCGGCGCGGCGAAGTCCCGTCCCCGGGCGGCGGCTTCAAGCAGAGCCGCTAAAATGGCCTCGCGGCTGGCGGCCGAGAAACAGGTCTCGACTTCCGCCGCATCGTCCAGAAGCGCCGACGGCGGGGGCGGCGCGGCAAAGCTCGCGAGCGTGGCCTCGACCGGTCGGTCCCCCTCCAATGCGTGCGCCAGACCTCCGAACGCGGCGCTGGGCGCGAAAGTCTGGGCGAGGCCAAGCGCGAGGGCGTCGCCGGCGTTGGCGCGCAGGCCCGTGAGCGCGAGATAGACACCGGCGCGGCGCGGCACACGCGGCAGAAACCACGACGCTCCGGTATCCGGGAAGAAGCCGATGCCGACCTCCGGCATGGCGAAAGCGAAGCGGTCGCCAGCGACCGTGTGCGTGGCGTTGATCGACAGGCCGACGCCCCCGCCCATCACTATGCCGTCGACCATTGCGACGATCGGCTTGGGATAGGTCTTGATGCGTTGATCGAGCAGATATTCCTCGCGCCAGAACGTCAATTGCGAAGCATGGTCGCCCGCCTTGCCCAATTCATAGAGGCGGCGGATGTCGCCGCCGGCGCAGAAAGCCCGCTCTCCAGCCCCCCGGATGACGACACGAGCGACGTCCCCGTCGCTCTCCCAGTGGTCGAGCGCGCTGGCGATCGCGCGCACCATGGTCAAGGTCAACGCGTTGAGGGCCTTGGGACGGTTAAGCACGATGAAGCCGGCGCCGCCGCGTCGCTCGACTAGCGTCTCGGCGTCTTGCGCCGAGCTTGTCACACCGGAGCCACTTCCGTCAGAACGGCGTCGATCGCGGCGGCGACCTTGTCGATCGGCGCCATTCCGTCGACGACATACAGAATGCCGCGTTCGCGATAAAACGGCGTCACCGCCGCCGTGTCCCGCTCATAGGCGGCAAGACGCGACTTGAACACTTCGGGATCGTCGTCCTTGCGCGCCGATTGGCCGGCCGCCTTCGCCGCCGCCGCGCGCCTTACGATACGATCTACGAGCTTGGCCGAATCGACCCTCAATTCGATCGCCGCGTCGAGCTTCAGGCCCTTGGCGCCGAGCATATTTTCCAAGGCGTGGGCCTGCGCGAGCGTACGTGGAAAGCCGTCGAGGATGAATCCTCCTTCAGCGTCAGCCTTTTCGATCCGGTCTTTGATAATGGCGACGACGGTCTCGTCCGACACCAGCGCGCCCGATTCCATCACCGCTTTCGCCTTGAGCCCAATCGGAGCGCCGGCCGCGACGGCGGCGCGCAGCATGTCGCCGGTCGACAATTGCGGAATGCCGAGATTGCGGATCAGGCGACCAGCCTGGGTGCCCTTGCCCGCGCCCGGAGGCCCAAGCAGAATCAGCCTCATCGTTTCCGCCCCTTCAGCCTGGCCCTGCGAATCAGCCCTTCGTACTGGTGCGCTTGGAGATGGCCGTGTATCTGCGCGACCGTGTCCATCGTCACATTGACGACGATCAATAACGAGGTGCCTCCAAAATAGAAAGGCAGCGCCGCATAGGAAATCAGCCATTCGGGCAGAAGGCAGATCAGGGCGAGATAAAGCGCACCGAGCACCGTAACCCGGGTCAGGATATAGTCGATATATTGCGCCGTGCGTTCGCCCGGCCGGACCCCCGGCACGAAGCCGCCATGCTTTTTCAGATTGTCGGCGGTGTCGGCTGGATTGAAGACCGTTGCCGTGTAGAAAAAGGCAAAGAACACGATCAGCGCAACGTAAAGCGTGAGATAAAGCGCGCTGCCGCGCCCCAGCAGCGCCGACATCATCGAGAGCACGCCAGAACTCGAGGACCCTTGCGCAAAATTGGCCGCCGTCGTCGGCAGCAACAGCAGCGAAGACGCGAATATCGGCGGAATCACGCCGGAGGTGTTGAGCTTCAGCGGCAGGAAAGAGCTCTGTCCCTCGTACATCTTGTTGCCGACCTGACGGCGCGGATAAGTGATCGGAACACGTCGTTGTGCGCGCTCCATGAACACAATGAAGGTGACGACCACGAACACCATCACGATGACGGCCAGCACCAGTCCGGTCGAGATCGACCCCTGCCGGCCGAGCTCGAACAATTGCGCGATCGCCTGCGGAAGACGGGCGACGATGCCGGCGAAGATGATCAGCGACGACCCGTTGCCGACGCCCCGGGCGGTGATCTGCTCGCCGAGCCAGACGAGGAACATCGTGCCGCCTGTCAGCGTCACGACCGTCGAGATGATGAACAGGAGGCCCGGATTGCTGACGATGCCCGCGCGTCCCTCGAGGCCGATCGCAATGCCGTAGGCCTGGAACACCGACAGCGCGACAGTCAGATAGCGGGTATATTGATTGAGGACCTTGCGACCCGCCTCTCCCTCTTTCTTGATCGCCTCCAGCGACGGAACCACGGAGCTCAGGAGCTGGATGATGATCGAGGCCGAAATGTAGGGCATGATGTTCAGCGCGAACACCGCCATGCGCTGAACGGCGCCGCCCGAGAACATGTTGAACATGTCGAGCACGCCCTGCTTTTGACCAAGGAAGGCGGTCTGGAACGCTTCCGAATCGATGCCCGGCAACGGGATATACGTCCCAAGCCGGAAGATCACGAGCGCGCCCAGCGTGAACCAGATGCGCTTCTTGAGTTCGTCGGCCTTGGTGAAGGCGGACCAGTTGATATTGGCTGCGAGTTGTTCGGCGGCCGACGCCATGGCAGATGCGCTCCGGGCGGCGCCTCGACATCGGCGCCCTGTTCAAAAAAGTCGTTCTCGCCGCCCACTCCCCGCGCGGCGAGAACGCCCCTATCATATGGTCGGCGCGCGCGCCAATGTCAGCGCGTCCGGCTCGCGCTCAGGAGGCGGCCTGGGCGGCCTCTTTTCGCAGCCGCTTGAGGCTGCCGCCGGCCTTTTCGATCGCGGCCGCGGCGCTCTTCGAGGCCGTCGCGACTTCGAAATTCGCCTTCGCCTTCAACTCGCCGGATCCCAGGATCTTCACGCCGTCGCGCGGACGCGTGACGACCCCGGCCTTCAACAGGCTCTCAAGCGTAATCGGCTCGGCGGCGTCGAGCTTGCCCGCGTCGATGGCGCTCTGAATGCGCCCCAGATTGACCTCGTTATAGATAAGTCGCGCGGGCGGAGTGAAACCGCGTTTCGGCAGGCGCCGATGCAAGGGCATCTGCCCGCCCTCGAAGCCCTTGATGCGCACGCCCGAGCGGGCCGTCTGGCCCTTGCCGCCACGCCCCGATTGCTTGCCCTTGCCCGAACCGATGCCGCGTCCGACGCGAATGCGCGCCTTGGACGAGCCCGGATTGTCAGAGATTTCATTGAGTTTCATTGCGCAATCCTCATAGACCGTCGACGCGGCGGACGAGATGCGCGACCTTGGCGATCATGCCGCGATTGGCGGGGGTATCGACAATGCTCGACCGCCGGCCAATCCGGTCGAGTCCAAGGCCCCTCAACGTTTCGCGCTGCGAGGCGGGCCGGCCGATGGGGCTTCGCGTTTGCTCAAGCGTGATGGTCTTCTGCGTGCTCATGGCGATCCTTGTCCTCACGAATCGACGGCGTCGGCTTCGACGCCCTGGCGGCGCGACTGCAAGGTCGACACTTTGAGGTTGCGCCGCTGGGCGACCGAACGCGGGCTGTCCTCTCGCGACAGCGCGTCGAAAGTCGCGCGGATCATGTTGTAGGGGTTCGAGGAGCCCTGGCTCTTGGCGACGACGTCGTGAACGCCGAGCGACTCGAACACGGCGCGCATCGGGCCGCCGGCGATGATGCCGGTGCCCGCGGGAGCGGCGCGCAGAACGACGCGGCCCGCGCCGTGGCGGCCGTTGACGTCGTGATGCAGCGTTCTGCCCTCGCGCAGCGGTACGCGCACGACGCCGCGCTTGGCGGCCTCGGTCGCCTTTCGAATCGCTTCCGGCACCTCGCGGGCCTTGCCGTGGCCAAAGCCCACGCGGCCCTTCTGGTCGCCGACGACCACCAGAGCGGCGAAGCCAAACCGCCGGCCGCCTTTGACGACCTTCGCCACGCGGTTGATATGAACGAGGCGATCGACGAATTCGCTGTCGCGCTCCTCGCGATTGTGGTCGCGGCCGCGGCCGCCTTCTCCTTCACGCGCCATTTCGTTCATCCGTCACTGAAAAATCGCGGGCCACACTTCATGGCGACGCTGCTCGCTTCCGTTGGTCGATTTAGAATTCCAGCCCGCCCTCGCGGGCGCCCTCCGCCAATGCCTTGACGCGGCCGTGGTACATATAGGCGCCGCGGTCGAAGACGACCTTGCTGACGCCGGCCTTCTTCGCCCGCTCCGCCAACTCCTTGCCGATCCGTCGCGCCGCCTCGACGTTCGCCCCGGTCTTGATCGACTCGCGGATCGCCTTTTCGATCGACGAAGCGGCCGTGATCGTCCGGCCCTGCCGATCGTCGATGATCTGTGCGTAGATCTGCTTGGACGATCGGAAAACGCTGAGCCTCGGACGGTCGCTCGAGTTGGCGGCGATTGCGCGGCGCACCCGCGCCTTGCGCCGCTCGGTGGAAACATTCGACTTACCCATGGCGGCGCCCCCCTCACTTCTTCTTTCCTTCCTTGCGGAAGATGAATTCACCGGCGTATCTGACGCCCTTGCCCTTATAGGGCTCAGGGCGGCGGAACGCCCGGATCTCCGCGGCGATCTGCCCCACCTGACGCTTGTCGATGCCGGCGACCGTGATCTCGGTCGGCTTCGACGTCGTGATCGTCACGCCCACCGGGATCGGATACGTGACGTCATGGCTGTAGCCGAGCGACAGTTGCAGGTTTTTGCCGGCGACCGCCGCCTTGTAGCCGACGCCGTTGATTTCGAGCTTCTTCTCGAACCCCTTGGTGACGCCGCCCACCACGTTCTGCACCTGCGCGCGCGTCATCCCCCACATCGCGCGCGAACGCTTGTCTTGGCCGTTCGGCTGGACATGGACGGCGCCGCCATCAATCGAGAGCGCCACTTCGGACGGCGCGGTGAATGTCAATTCGCCCTTTGCGCCTTTGACCGCGATCGTCTGGCCGTCCAGCTTCGCGGTTACGCCGGACGGAATGACGATGGGCTTCTTGCCAATTCGAGACATAACTCAATTCCATCTCTTTTCAGGGACGACGTCAGAAGACCGTGCAGAGGACTTCGCCGCCGACATTGTTCTCACGCGCCGCATGGTCGGCCATCACGCCCTTCGGGGTCGAGACGATCGAAACGCCCAGGCCGTTGGCGACCCGAGGCATGGCGCCGACAGTGGCGTAGACCCGACGGCCCGGTTTGGACACGCGTTCGATCTTGCGGATGACCGGTTCGTTGTCGAAATACTTCAACTCGATTTCGAACTCAGTGCGGCCGTTGCCGTAATCCGTGGTCGAATAGCCGCGGATATAGCCTTCGGACTCTAGGACGTCGAGCACTTTCTGACGCAGGGAAGAGCCCGGCGTCGAGACTTTGCCGCGCTTGCGCATCTGTGCGTTGCGGATGCGGGTGAGCATATCGCCGAGAGGATCGTTCACTGCCATAACCTCCTCACCAGCTCGACTTCACCAGGCCCGGGATAAGGCCCTCGTTTCCCAACTCGCGCACAGCGATGCGCGACAGCCTCATCTTCCGATAGAAACCGCGCGGCCGACCGGTCAATTCGCAGCGGTTGCGCACGCGAACGATCGCGCCATTGCGCGGCAGCGCAGCGAGCCTCAGCCGGGCTTCGAAGCGCTCCTCCATCGGACGCGCCTCATCGTTGGCGATTTCGAGCAGGCGATTGCGCCGGGGGGCGAATTTCTTGACCAGTCGCTGCTTGCGCAGGTTATTTTCGATTGCGCTTTTCTTTGCCATCAATGGACTCCATTTTCCGCGTCTGAGCGCCCCGCGCTCACTGCCGGAACGGGAAGTTGAACGCACTCAGCAAGGCTTGCGCTTCCGCGTCGGTCCTGGCCGTCGTGCAGACCACGATGTCGAGCCCGAGCATGGATTCGGCCTTGTCGTAGTCGATTTCGGGAAAGATGATGTGCTCCTTGACGCCGAGTGCGTAGTTGCCTCGTCCGTCGAAAGATTTGGGGTCGAGACCTCGGAAGTCCCGTACGCGCGGCAGCGCGACCGTCACCAAACGGTCGAGAAACTCGTACATCCGGGTCTCACGCAGCGTGACCTTGGCGCCAATCGGCATGTTCTCTCGCACTTTGAAGGTCGAGATCGCCCTTCGCGCGCGCGTGACCACCGGCTTCTGGCCAGCGATCAACGCCAGGTCCGCGGCGGCGGAAGTCACCTTCTTGGTGTCGTTGACCGCTTCTCCGACCCCCATGTTGAGCACGATCTTGTCGAGCCTGGGCACCTCGAGCGCGTTCTTGTAGCCGAACTCCTTGACGAGCTTCGGCACGATCTCGTCCTGATAGAGCTTCTTCAGACGAGCGACATAGTCCTTCGGCGCGGCCTTGACCACGCCAGCGGCGGCGGTTTCGGCGCCGCCTTCGTTGCGGCCCTTGGCCTTGGCGCCCTTGGCGTCGGCGGGCGCGGCGGCCTTGGGGGATTTCGAAGCGCCGGGCTTCTCGCCCTTCGCCGGCTTGGCGCCTTTCTCGGTCTTTGCCTCAGCCATCGATAAGATCTCCTGAGCGCTTGGCGATGCGAACCTTGCGACCGTCGTCGAGAATCTTGAATCCGACTCGGGTCGGCTTGCCCGATTTGGGATCAGCGATCGCCAGATTCGACAGGTGAATCGTCGCCTCCTTGGTCAGGATGCCGCCCTCGGTCTGCGCGGTCTGGCGGGTATGTCGCCGCACGAGATTGACGCCTGCGACAATCGCCCGGCTTTCAGCCTTGATCACCTGGCGGACCTCGCCGGTCTTTCCCTTGTCGCGTCCGGTGGTGACAATGACCCGGTCGCCCTTCTTGATCTTGGCGGCCATCACAACACCTCCGGCGCAAGCGAGATGATCTTGACGTGATTCTTGGCGCGCAACTCCCGCGGCACCGGCCCGAAAATCCGGGTCCCCACCGGCTCGGACTGATTATTGATCAGCACAGCGGCATTGGAATCGAACCGGATCACCGAGCCGTCGGAGCGGCGGATGTCCTTGGCGGTGCGCACGACCACGGCCTTCATCACGTCCCCCTTCTTGACGCGGCCGCGCGGGATCGCCTCCTTTATCGACACCACGATGATGTCGCCGATCGAAGCGTAGCGGCGCTTCGATCCGCCCAGCACTTTGATGCACATCACACGCCGCGCGCCGGAATTGTCGGCGACGTTGAGATTGGTCTGCATCTGTATCATGGCCTATTCGCCTTTCTGATCAGATCGGTTTCCGGCGCCTGTCGAAGCCGGACTTCGTCTGAAGGAAGCTGACCGCCTCCGGATGCATTCACGACTGTGGCGCGTTGTCGCCGATCACGATCCAACGTTTCAACTTCGAGATCGGCCTCGTCTCCTCGATCGAGACGATGTCCCCGACCTTCTGGGTCTTGTTTTCCACATGCGCGTGGTAGTTCTTCGAACGGCGCACAGTCTTTTTCAGCAGAGGATGGGTGAAGCGGCGCTCGACCTTCACGACCAGCGTCTTCTCCTGCTTGTCGCTGACGACGACGCCCTGCAATATTCTCTTCGGCATTTCGATCCTCAGTCCTTGGCCTTGGCGGCGGCGTGCTTCTGCGCGGCGACAGTCTTGACCCTGGCGATGTCGCGCCGGACGACGCGCACCCGAGCGGTGTTCTGCAACTGGCCGCTCGCCTTCTGAAAGCGCAGGTTGAACTGCTCCTTCTTCAGGCTCAGCGCCTCATCGCCGAGCTGGTCCTCGGTCATGACCCGCAGATCGGAAAGGCGGTTGGATTTCTTCATCTCGCTCGCTCCCTATTCCGCGATGCGCTGCACGAAGCGGGTCTTGATCGGCAGCTTGGCCGCGGCGAGGCCGAACGCCTCGCGCGCGAGTTGCTCCGGCACGCCGTCGATCTCGAACATGATGCGACCGGGCGAGACCCGCACGATCCAGAACTCGGGCGCCCCCTTGCCTTTGCCCATGCGCACTTCAATCGGCTTCTTGGACACCGGCACGTCCGGGAAAACTCGAATCCACACCCGCCCCGCACGCTTCATGTGGCGGGTCAGCGCCCGGCGGGCGGCCTCGATCTGGCGCGCGGTGATGCGCTCCGGCTCCATCGCCTTGAGACCGAATTCGCCAAAGTTGAGCGCGAATCCGCCTTTCGCATTGCCGTGAATCCGGCCCTTGAAGGCCTTGCGGAACCTGGTTTTCTTAGGCTGCATCATGGTCGTAGACTTTCCCTCGGGCCCTGGTCAGACCGCCTCGCGGCCATGATCGCGGTCGCGGCTGTCCCGCTCGCGCGGTTCCCTGCGCGGTCGATGGGTCGAGGAGTGATCGGCCTCGGCCAGTTTCTTGTCCTGGGCCATCGGGTCGTGTTCGAGGATTTCACCCTTGAATATCCAAACCTTGATCCCGCAGGTGCCGTAGGCGGTGTGCGCCGTCGCCACCCCATAGTCGATGTCGGCGCGCAGGGTGTGAAGCGGCACCCGACCTTCGCGATACCATTCGAGGCGGGCGATTTCCGCGCCGCCCAGACGGCCCGAACAGTTGATGCGGATGCCTTGCGCGCCAAGGCGCATCGCCGACTGCACCGCCCGCTTCATCGCGCGCCGGAAGGCGACGCGCCGCTCGAGCTGCTGGGCGATCGACTCGGCGACCAGCGTCGCGTCGACTTCGGGTTTGCGAACCTCGACGATGTTGATCGCAACCTCCGAACTGGTCAGCTTGGCGACCTGCTTGCGCAGCTTGTCGATGTCAGCGCCCTTTTTGCCGATCACGACGCCCGGCCGGGCCGAGTGGATGTTGATGCGCGCCTTCTTGTGCGGACGCTCGATGACAATCTTCGAGATCGCGGCCTGCTTGAGGCCTTTCATCAGCACGTCGCGGATCCTTATGTCCTCGTGCAGAAGCTTGCCGTATTCGCCTTTGTTCGAGTACCAGCGCGAATCCCAGGTGCGGTTGACGCCCAGCCGCAGCCCGATCGGATTGATCTTCTGACCCATCTTCAAGTCTCTCTTTTTAGGCCGCTTTGGCGCCGTCGGCGGCGACCTCGCGCACGACGATCGTAATGTTCGAGAACGGCTTTTCGATCCGCCCCGCCCGACCGCGAGCGCGGGGGCTGAAGCGCTTCATCACCATGTCCTTGCCGACCCAGGCCTGGGCGACGATGAGATCGTCGACGTCGAGATCATGATTGTTCTCCGCGTTGGCGATCGCCGACTCGAGCGCCTTCCTGACCTCGGTGGAGATTCTCTTGTTGGAGAACTCCAGATCGGCGAGCGCGGTCGCGACCTTCTTGCCCCGGATGAGCTGGGCGAGAAGATTGAGCTTCTGCGGGCTGACGCGCAGCATGCGTGCGGTCGCCTTGGCTTCGTTTTCGGCCTGACGGCGCGGATTGGCTTGTTTCGACATGAGACGCTTAAGCCCTCTTGGCCTTCTTGTCGGCGGAATGCCCGTGAAACGTGCGGGTCGGCGCGAATTCACCGAACTTGTGACCGATCATCTCTTCGGAGACCATCACGGGTATGTGCTTGTGGCCGTTGTAGACGCCGAAGGTGAGGCCGACAAACTGCGGCAGGATGGTGGAGCGGCGGCTCCAGATCTTGATGATCTCGGATCGGCTCGACTCCCGCGAGGCGTCAGCCTTTTTCAGGAGGTAGCCGTCGATGAACGGGCCTTTCCATATCGAGCGCGTCATGGCCTAGCCTCTCTTCTTGCGCACATGCCGCGATGCGACGATGAACTTGTTGGTCGACTTGTTTGAACGAGTCTTCTTGCCCTTGGTCGGTTTGCCCCATGGGCTGACCGGATGGCGGCCGCCTGAACTGCGGCCCTCGCCGCCGCCATGCGGATGGTCGACCGGATTCATGGTGACGCCGCGATTGTGCGGACGATGCCCCAGCCATCGATTGCGCCCCGCTTTGCCGATCGAAGCGTTCATGTGATCGGGATTCGAGACCGCGCCGATCGACGCGAAGCACTGGCCATGGATGAGCCGCTGTTCGCCGGAATTGAGACGCAGCGACACATAGCCCTGATCGCGGCCGACGATTTGCGCATAGGTCCCGGCGGAGCGCGCGATCGCGCCGCCCTTGCCTATCTTCATTTCGACGTTATGGACGATGGTCCCGATCGGGATGTTGGCCAGCGGCATCGCATTGCCCGGTTTCACGTCGACCTGAAGACCGGCGATCACCTCGTCCCCGACCGCCAGACGCTGAGGCGCGATGATATAGGCCTGCTCGCCGTCGGCATATTTGATCAGCGCGATGAAGCTGGTGCGGTTGGGATCATATTCCAGCCGCTCGACCTTGCCGGCGACTTCGAGCTTGCGGCGCTTGAAGTCGATGATGCGGTAGGTTTGCTTATGACCGCCGCCGCGAAAGCGCACGGTCACGCGCCCGGAGTTGTTGCGTCCGCCCTTTTCGGACTTGCCGACGGTCAACGCCTTGACCGGCTTGCCCTTATGGAGACCGCTGCGATCGACGATCGTCAGCTGGCGAAGACCAGGCGTGATCGGCTTGAATGTCTTGAGAGCCATGGTCGTGGAATCCCTAGAGTCCTGTGGTCACGTCGATGCGATGACCGTCGGCCAACGTGACGATCGCCTTCTTGAAGTCCTGCTGCCGGCCGCGAATCCCGCGGAACCTCTTGGCCTTGCCCTTGCGCAGCAAAGTGTTGACGGCGGTCACCTTCACGTCGAACAGCTTCTCGATCGCCGCCTTGATCTGCGGCTTGGTCGCGTCGCGGGCGACCTTGAAGACGAACTGGTTGTGCTCCGACGCAATGGTGGCTTTCTCGGTAATGACGGGCGCGACGATCGTGTCGTAGTGGCGGGCGTCCTTGATCATTTGAATCGCGCCTCCAGCGCTTCGACCGCCGCCTTGGTCAGCACGAGTTTCTCACGGCGCATGATGTCGTAGACGTTGACGCCCTGAACCGGCAGAACATCGATCCGCGGCAGGTTGCGGGCGGCGATGGCGAACTTCTGATGCACCTGAGCGCCGTCGACGATGAGGGCGCTCGTCAACGCCGCCCTCGCGAAGGAGGCGCGCAACGCCTTCGTCTTTCCCTCCTCCAGCGTCGCATGCTCCCAGACCACGAGGCCTCCGGCTCTCGCCTTGGCCGAGAGCGCGTGGCGCAGGGCCAGCGCCCTGACCTTCTTGGGCAGATCGTGGGCGTGGCTGCGAACGACCGGACCCATCGCGCGTCCCCCGCCCCGGAACTGAGGCACCCGCGCCGAGCCATGGCGGGCGCCGCCGGTGCCCTTCTGCTTGTAGATCTTTTTGCCGGTGCGATTGATCTCGGCGCGCCCCAGCGTCTGGTGATTGCCGCCCTGTCGCTTGGCGAGTTGCCAGCGCACCATGCGCGCGATCAGGTCGGCGCGCGGCTCGAGGCCGAAAATCTCGTCGTTGAGCTCCAACGAGCCGGCCGCCGCTCCATCCATCGACGTCATGTCGAATTTCATAACGTCATTCTCCCCTTGGCGCTTCGACGGGCGCGGCTTCGCCGGCGGCCTCGGCGTGAACCCGGAACTTGCCTGGCGTCGGCGCGTCTTTCGGCAGCGGCTTCTTCACCGCGTCCCGCATCTCGATCCAGCCGCCGGCATGACCGGGGACCGCGCCCTCGACCAGGATGAGGCCGCGCTCGACGTCGGTGCGCACGACCCGAAGGTTCTGGGTCGTCACCTTTTCGACCCCCATGTGTCCGGCCATTTTCTTGTTCTTCCAGGTCTTGCCCGGATCCTGACGACCGCCGGTCGAACCATGCGAACGGTGGGAGATCGACACGCCGTGGGTCGCGCGCAAGCCGGCGAAGTTCCATCGCTTCATCGGGCCGGCGAACCCCTTGCCGATGGTCACGCCGGTGACGTCGACATATTGGCCGACGGCGAAATGGTCCGCCGTGATCTCCGCCCCGACCGGGATCATCTTGTCCTCGGCGACGCGGAATTCGGCAAGGCGCATTTTCGGCTCGACATGCGCGACGGCGAAACGGCCCCGCTCGGCTTTCGAGACATTCTTGACCTTGGCCTTCCCGATTCCGAGCTGGAGCGCGGTGTAGCCGTTCTTCTCCTGGGTGCGATGCGCGACCACCTGACAGCCTGCCACCTGGAGGACGGTGACCGGCACGTGATCGCCCGCATCGTTGAAGACGCGGGACATGCCCAGCTTCTTTGCGATGATGCCTGAACGCATTGGCGTTGATCCTTCGTAAGCGCCCTGCAGAAAAACCGGCGAGGCGCTCGTCAAATCCTCTAGAGCTTGATTTCGACGTCGACGCCGGCGGCGAGGTCGAGCTTCATCAGCGCATCGACCGTCTGCGGCGTCGGGTCGACGATGTCGAGAACCCGCTTGTGAGTGCGAATTTCGAACTGCTCGCGCGACTTCTTGTCGACGTGCGGCGAGCGGTTCACCGTGAATTTCTCGATCCGGGTCGGCAAGGGAATCGGCCCGCGAACCCTGGCCCCGGTGCGCTTGGCCGTGGACACGATCTCCTTCGTCGAGGCGTCAAGCACCCGATGATCGAACGCTTTGAGACGAATTCGGATGTTTTGCGTGTTCATCTGTCAAATCCCTGCCGGCGCGAGCGGGGCGTTCTTCGCCCCGCCCTTGGTCGCTGGTCGCAACGCCTCACTCGGTGATCGATACCACGACCCCGGAGCCGACCGTGCGGCCGCCCTCCCGGATGGCGAAGCGCAGCTTCTCCTCCATCGCGATCGGAACGATTAGCGCGACGTCGATGGTCACGTTGTCGCCCGGCATCACCATTTCCGTCCCCTCCTGCAACTGGACGATGCCGGTCACGTCGGTGGTGCGAAAATAGAACTGGGGACGATAATTGGTGAAGAACGGCGTGTGCCGCCCGCCCTCCTCCTTGGTGAGAATGTAGGCCTCGGCCTTGAACTTGGTGTGCGGCTTGACGGAGCCGGGCTTGCACAGCACCTGACCACGCTCCACGTCCTCGCGCTTGGTGCCGCGCAGCAGGCAACCGACGTTGTCGCCCGCCTCCCCCTGATCGAGCAGCTTGCGGAACATTTCGACCCCGGTGACGGTCGTCTTGACCGTCGGCTTCAGGCCGACGATCTCGACTTCCTCGCCGACCTTGATAATTCCGCGCTCGATGCGGCCGGTGACGACGGTGCCGCGCCCGGAGATCGAGAACACGTCCTCGACCGGCATCAGGAACGGCTGGTCCTTGGGCCGCTCCGGCTGCGGGATGTAGGCGTCGACCGCGTCCATCAGCTTGAGAATCGAGTCGTGCCCCATCTCGGGCGACTTGCCCTCGAGCGCCAGCAGCGCCGACCCCTTGACGATCGGAATGTCGTCGCCGGGGAATTCGTAACGGGAGAGAAGCTCGCGGACCTCGAGCTCGACCAGTTCGAGCAGCTCCGGATCATCGACCATATCGACCTTGTTCAGATAAACGACCAGCGCCGGGACGCCGACCTGACGGGCGAGCAGGATGTGCTCCCGGGTCTGCGGCATCGGCCCGTCGGCGGCGGAGACGACCAGGATTGCGCCATCCATCTGCGCGGCGCCGGTAATCATGTTCTTCACATAGTCGGCGTGTCCGGGGCAGTCGACGTGGGCGTAGTGCCGCTTCTTGGTCTCGTACTCGACATGCGCGGTGGAGATGGTGATGCCGCGGGCCTTCTCTTCGGGCGCCTTGTCGATCTGGTCGTAGGCGGTGAAGGTCGCCCCGCCCGTCTCCGCCAAGACCTTGGTGATCGCGGCGGTCAAAGTCGTCTTGCCGTGGTCGACGTGGCCGATCGTGCCGATGTTGCAATGCGGCTTGTTACGCGAAAATTTTACCTTGGCCATGGCCGGACTCCTTCTTGTGGCCTTTTAAGCATCGGCGCGCGTCGGCGCCTTACTTGTATTTCTCGATGATCTCGGTCGCGATGTTCGCCGGGACCTGTTCATAGTGATCGAACTGCATCGTGAAGTTGGCGCGACCCTGCGTGCCCGAGCGCAACTGGTTGACATAGCCGAACATGTTCGACAGCGGGACCATCGCGTTGATGACCGCCGCGTTGGCGCGCATGTCCTGACCCTGCACATGACCGCGACGGGACAAGAGGTCGCCCATCACGAACCCGGTGTGCTCTTCCGGGGTCACCACTTCCACTTTCATGATCGGCTCGAGCAAAACCGATCCGCCCTTCTGCAGGCCCTCGCGGAATGCTGCGCGGGAAGCGATCTCGAACGCCAGCGCCGACGAATCGACGTCATGGTAGGCCCCGTCGATCAGGGTCGACTTGATGTCGACGACCGGGAAGCCCGCCAGCACCCCCGAACCCAACACGCTGTTGACGCCCTTTTCGACGCCCGGAATGTACTCCTTCGGCACCGAGCCGCCGACGATCTTCGATTCGAAGGACGAACCCGCGCCCGGTTCGGCTGGTTCGAACACCATGACCACGCGCGCGAACTGACCGGAGCCGCCCGACTGTTTCTTGTGGGTGTAGTTGATTTCGGTCTTCTTGGTCATCTTTTCGCGATAGGCGACCTGCGGAGCGCCGATATTGGCGTCGACCTTGTAGGTGCGCTTCAGGATGTCGACCTTGATGTCGAGGTGCAGTTCGCCCATGCCCTTGAGGATGGTCTGGCCTGACTCGGGATCGGTCGAAACGCGGAAGGAGGGGTCCTCGGCCGCGAGCTTCGCCAGCGCGACGCCGAGCTTTTCCTGGTCGGCCTTCGACTTCGGCTCGATCGCGATCTCGATGACGGGGTCCGGGAACTCCATCTTTTCCAGAATCACCGGCTTCGCCGTGTCGCACAGAGTGTCGCCGGTGCGCGTGTCCTTGAGGCCCGCCAGCGCGACGATGTCCCCGGCGAATGCTTCCTTGATGTCCTCGCGGTTATTGGCGTGCATCAGCAGCATCCGGCCGACCCGCTCCCGCCTGTCCTTCGTCGAATTCAACACGGTCGTGCCGGACTCGATCTTGCCCGAATAGACTCGGCAGAAGGTGATGGTGCCGACGAACGGGTCGTCCATGATCTTGAAGGCGAGCATGGAGAAAGGTTCGGAGTCGCTCGGCATTCGAACGACTTCCTTGTCGGTGTTCAGGTCGATCCCCTTGATGCCGCCGCGATCGACCGGCGACGGCAGGTAGTCGACGACCGCGTCGAGAAGCGGCTGCACGCCCTTGTTCTTGAAGGCGGAGCCGCACAGAACCGGCACGAAAGTGATCTGCCTGACCGCCTTGCGGATGAGGCGCTTCAGGGTGTCGACGTCCGGTTCGCGCCCATCGAGATACGCCGTCATCACGTCGTCGTCGAGTTCGACCGCCGCCTCGATCAGCGTATGGCGATACCCCTCCGCCTGCGCTCTCAGGTCCTCGGGTATGTCCTCGTCGTGATACTTGGCGCCGAGGCCCTCATCCTCCCAGACGACCGCCTTCATGCGCAGAAGGTCGATGACGCCCCTGAAACTGGATTCCGAACCGATCGGCAGCTGCAGGCAGACGGGGCGGCCGCCGACCTTGGTGTTGATCTCCTCGACGCATCGAAAGAAGTCGGCGCCGATCTTGTCCATCTTGTTGACGAACACGACCCGCGGGACGCTGTACTTGTCGGCTTGGCGCCACACCGTCTCCGTCTGCGGCTCGACCCCCTGGTTGCCGTCGAGCACGCAAACCGCGCCGTCGAGCACACGCAGCGACCGCTCGACTTCAATGGTGAAATCGACGTGGCCGGGCGTGTCGATGATGTTGAGACGCTTGTCCCGCCACAGCGTCGTGGTCGCGGCCGACGTGATCGTGATGCCGCGCTCCTGCTCCTGCTCCATCCAGTCCATCGTCGCGGCGCCGTCGTGCACCTCGCCGATCTTGTGCGATTTTCCGGAATAATAGAGAATGCGCTCCGTCGTCGTCGTCTTTCCGGCGTCGATATGCGCCATGATGCCGAAATTGCGATAGTCTTCGATAGCGTGGCTGCGCGCCATGATCCTGTTCCCGCTTGCCCTGTCGACCGCGGCTTACCAGCGGTAGTGAGCGAAGGCGCGGTTCGCTTCCGCCATGCGATGGGTGTCTTCGCGCTTCTTGACCGCCGCGCCGCGATTGTTCGAGGCGTCGAGCAATTCGGACGAGAGCCGGTCCACCATCGTCTTGTCGTTGCGGCCGCGGGCGGCGGTGATGATCCAGCGGATCGCCAGGGCCTGACGTCGATCGGTGCGCACTTCGACCGGCACCTGATAAGTCGCTCCGCCGACGCGGCGCGAGCGCACTTCGACAGAGGGCGCGACGTTCTCGAGCGCCTGCTTGAAAACGGTGAGCGGGTCGCTCTTCACCTTGGCCTCGACGTTGTCGAACGCGCCATAAACGATCGCCTCCGCGACCGACTTCTTTCCCTCGTACATGATTGTGTTCATGAACTTCGCAACCACCACGTCGCCGTATTTGGCGTCGGGGATGATCGCGCGTTTTTCAGCGCTATGTCGGCGGGACATGGCCTAACTCTCTCTTTTCGTCATGGCCGGACTGGTCACGGCCAGTAGATGAATTGTCTTTCGGGCGCTTCGCTTCTCGGATTATTTCGGACGCTTGGCCCCGTACTTCGAGCGGCGCTGCTTGCGGTCCTTGACGCCCTGGGTGTCGAGCACGCCGCGCAGGATGTGATAGCGCACGCCCGGCAGATCCTTGACGCGGCCGCCGCGGATCATCACCACCGAGTGCTCCTGAAGATTGTGGCCTTCGCCGGGGATATATCCGATGACCTCGAAGCCATTGGTCAACCGCACCTTGGCCACCTTGCGCAGCGCCGAATTCGGCTTCTTCGGCGTCGTCGTATAGACGCGCGTGCACACGCCGCGCTTCTGCGGGCTCGCCTGAAGGTGTCGGGCCTTCTCACGGTAGGTTTTCGGTTGCCGCGGCTTGCGGATCAACTGACTGATCGTCGGCATGCAAGGCCCTTACTTAAGTTCACATCCCTCGACGTCCGACGCAAAGTCGAACGCCATCGAATCCCTTGACCCATCGCCGCCCGCGAAACCTTGAGGGCAACGCGCGAAACCAACAGCGCCCGGAAACCCCGAATGGGTTTGAGCGCCGCCAAAAGCAGAGGATCACGGCCAGCGCCGCAATCGTGCCAAACAGAACCGGCCCTCGAGGGCCGTCATGTTGGTCGTCGATGAGATCGTCAGCGTTTAGAGCCGTTGGGTACCCGACGCGTCGTCCGATACAGCGAAGCTCTACGGCCTGTCGAAAGCGCGCGGAACATATTCGTCGATTGTCGCGCCGTCAACCCCTCGACAACAACAAATCGCCGCAGCCGCGCGAGTATCGCCGCATCGCCAAATAGCCCTGACCGCGCCCCGTCGCACGGCCCGTCAATAGACGGGGGCCCCGGCCTCGCTCCGCGAGAAGCAAATCCCCTGACCCGGCAGAACTGGCCAGTCCCAACGAACGCGCGAAGGGACCAAGTTCGAGGCGTGGCGTCCCGCGATCTTCCACTCTCCTTGTCGTTGCGTCAATTGCCCTCTCGAAATTGTGGATAACCGCCTGCCTCGCGCAAGGCGCTATTGCAATTCGTAGTTAAATTATAAACAATTCTTATGGCGGATTAGCAATTCAACTATACCCAAAGGGAACGCTCCCAGCTTTGCGGGCGCTCGGCACTCGTCTTGTCGCCGGCGAGCGCAGAGCCGCGGAGGCTAACGCAAATAGGAGTTGACTATGGATTGGACTCTTTGGACGGAGGCCGAAAAAGCGACCGCCGTCAAGCAATGGGAGCTAGGACTGTCGGCAGGACTGATCGCCATCGAATTGAGCCGAATATCAAACCGGCTATTTACGCGAAACATGGTGATGGGCAAGATCAACAGGCTCCAAAAAGACGGATTGATCGGCGCGCGCAACGGAGTCATCCAAAAAAAGCAATATAGCCCCAGGGTTGCAAAACCAAGGTTGGTTTGCCGCCCTGTCGAATTGCCGAAGGTCGACCCGCTACACGTTCCCCTGGAGGCCCTGACCAAACATTCCTGCAAATGGACATTCGGGAGACCGCAGGACGACGACTTCAATTATTGCGGCCTTCCGGTTGAAAGGGTTTCGTTCTGCGCACAACACGCGGCGCTCGTTTATAGGAAGGCGGTCCGGCATGGGCTCGCGCGTTGTGCTTGAGATTGAAGGCGACGCTGGCGCGTCAGGATTCTGGTCGTTTGGCTGAAGGGCGTCGGATGCGATGGGAGAGCGCATGCCCAATACGCGAGAAGAGGGAATTGACAGGTTTGGGTTTCGCAACGCTGGCCTACGCTAGCGCCCATGGCGGACAGACGAGGGGCTGACCCGCCGCACGGGCGCGCAGAGCCGCATGACAAAAGAGCCGCCCGAAGGCGGCTCTTATCGTTTTGTGAGCGGGAGATGCTACGCCGCCGATTTCGACTTCTCCTTGGCGCCTGCGATCGACGCCGGAGCGACGAGCGGCAGGGCCGGCGGCGCCTCGGAGGCCTCCGCTTTCTGCGCCAGGATCAAGGTGTCGCGCATCGAGGCGATGGCGCGCAGCTTCGTCATCGCGGCGCCCGTCCCTGCCGG
Source organism: uncultured Alphaproteobacteria bacterium (assembly GCA_963784805.1). Lineage (GTDB taxonomy): Bacteria > Pseudomonadota > Alphaproteobacteria > Rhizobiales > Beijerinckiaceae > Roseiarcus. Next base: position 820,017 of record CAWASR010000008.1, on the reverse strand, counting down.
GATGAGCCGGCCGACGATGACGTTCTCCTTGAGGCCCTCCAGCGTGTCGACCTTGCCGTTGACGGCGGCCTCGGTGAGCACGCGGGTGGTCTCCTGGAAGGACGCCGCCGAGATGAAGGAGCGCGTCTGCAGGCTCGCCTTGGTGATGCCGAGCAGCACCGGCGTTCCGACCGCCGGCTTCTTGCCCTCGGCCGCGGCCGCCTCGTTGGCCGCATCCAGATCGCTGGCGTCGACCTGTTCGCCGAGCAGAAAGTCGGTGTCGCCGGTCTCGACGATGTCGACCTTCTGCAGCATCTGGCGCACGATCACCTCGATATGCTTGTCGTTGATGCTGACGCCTTGCAGACGGTAAACTTCCTGGATCTCGTTGACGAGATAGGCCGCCAGCTCCTCGACGCCCTTGATGGCGAGGATGTCATGCGGGGCGGGATTGCCGTCCACGATATATTCGCCCTTCTCGATCACGTCGCCGTCCTGAAGGTGGATGTGCTTCGATTTCGGGATCAGGTACTCGACCGGCTCCGCGCCCTCCTCGCTCGGTTGAATCGTCAGGCGCTGCTTGTTCTTGAAATCGCGCCCGAATTGCACCGTCCCGGAGATCTCCGCAATGATCGCGTGATCTTTCGGCCGGCGCGCCTCGAACAGCTCCGCCACCCGCGGCAGACCGCCGGTGATGTCGCGCGTCTTGGCGCTGTTGATCGAAATTCGCGCAATCACGTCGCCCGCGACCACCGAAGCCCCAGGCTCGAACGAAATGATCGATTCGACCGGAAGCGGATAGCGCGCGTCGCCGCCGCGCGGCAGTTTGGCGGGCTTGCCGTCCTTGCCCTTGACCACTAGCGCCGGCTTGAGACCCGCGGTTCGGGGCGAGGAACGCCAATCGGTGACGATGCGCTTGGCGATGCCAGTCGCCTCGTCGATCTGTTCCGACATCGAGGAGCCCTCGGTCAGATCCTCGAACCCGATGACGCCGTCGACCTCGGTGAGGATGGGGCGGGTGAAGGGATCCCATTCCGCGATTCTCTGGCCGCGCTTGATCTTGTCGCCCTCGTCGACCTTGAGCCGGGCGCCGTATTGCACGCGATGCACCGCCCGCTCCGCGCCGCTGCGGTCGTGGATGACGACCGCGACGTTGCGCGCCATCGCCATCAGGTCGCCGTTGGCGTTGCGCGCGAGGTTGCGATTGCGGATTTTCACGTCGCCGTCAAAGTTCGACTCGATGAACGACTGATCGGCGAGCTGGGCCGCGCCGCCGATGTGGAAGGTGCGCATGGTGAGCTGGGTGCCAGGCTCGCCGATCGACTGCGCCGCGATGACGCCGACGGCCTCGCCCATGTTGACCGGCGTGCCTCGGGCGAGATCTCGCCCATAACACGCGCCGCACACTCCATTGGGAGCCTCGCAGGTCAGCACCGAGCGGATTTTCACTTCCTGAATCCCCGCGGCGGTGATTGCCGGCATGTCCTCTTCCACAATCATGCGCCCGGCCTCTACGATCACCTTGCCATCGGCGTCGCGCAGGGCCTCGGCGGAGGTGCGCCCGAGGATGCGCGTCGCCAGCGAGGCCACCACCGTCCCCGCGTCGATGATCGCGCGCATGCTGATGCCGCCCTTCGAGCCGCAGTCGGGAATGGTGATGATGGAGTCCTGCGCGACATCGACGAGACGCCGGGTGAGGTAGCCGGAGTTCGCGGTTTTCAAAGCGGTGTCCGCGAGACCCTTGCGGGCGCCGTGGGTCGAATTGAAATATTCGAGGACCGACAGGCCTTCCTTGAAGTTGGAGATGATCGGGCTCTCGATGATTTCGCCGGAGGGCTTGGCCATCAGGCCGCGCATCGCCGCGAGCTGGCGCATCTGGGTCGGCGAACCGCGCGCGCCCGAATGCGACATCATGTAGATCGAGTTGATGGGCTTGTCGCGGCCGTTCTCGTCCTTGCGCACCGCCGAAATGCCCGCCATCATTTCCTCGGCGAGCTTGTCCGAGCATTTCGCCCAAGCGTCGACGACCTTGTTGTATTTCTCGCCCTGGGTGATGAGGCCGTCGTTGTACTGTTGCTCATACTCCTTCGCCAGCGCCGAGGTCTCCGCGATGAAGCGGGCCTTGGATTCGGGCACCACCATGTCGTCCTTGCCGAAGGAAATGCCGGCCTTGAACGCTTCGCGGAAGCCGAGCGACATGATGCGGTCGCAGAAAATGACCGTCTCCTTCTGACCGCAGTTGCGGTAGACGACGTCGATCATGTTGGAGATTTCCTTCTTCGTCATCAGCTTGTTGACGACGTCGAACGGAATCTTCGGATGCTCGGGCAGCAGCTGGCCGAGGAACAGCCGGCCGGGCGTGGTGTCGAAGATTTTCAGCACCCGTTCGCCCTTGTCGTTGTAGGTCCAGGCGCGACCCTTGATCCTGCTGTGCAGCGTGATCGCATTGGCCGCGAGCGCGTGCTCGATCTCACCGATGTCGCTATAGAAGCCGCGCAGCGGCCGCTTGGTCTCCGGGTCTTCCTCGTATTGCCCCGGCTCGCCGTCGCGCATCAGCGACACGTAATAGAGACCCAGCACGATGTCCTGGCTCGGCACGATGATCGGCTGGCCATTGGCGGGGTGCAGGATGTTGTTGGTCGACATCATCAGCACGCGCGCCTCGAGCTGCGCCTCCAGCGAAAGCGGCACATGCACGGCCATCTGGTCGCCGTCGAAATCGGCGTTGAAGGCCGAGCAGACGAGCGGATGCAGCTGGATCGCCTTGCCCTCGATCAGCACCGGCTCAAAGGCCTGGATGCCGAGCCGGTGCAGCGTCGGCGCGCGATTGAGCATGACCGGATGCTCGCGGATCACCTCGTCGAGAATGTCCCAGACTTCCGGCTTCTCTTTTTCGACCAGCTTCTTGGCCTGCTTGACCGTCGCCGAAAGCCCCTTGGCGTCGAGCCGCGAATAGATGAACGGCTTGAACAGCTCCAGCGCCATCTTCTTGGGCAGGCCGCATTGATGCAGCCTGAGTTCGGGGCCGACCACGATGACCGAGCGGCCGGAATAGTCGACGCGCTTGCCGAGCAGGTTCTGGCGGAAGCGGCCCTGCTTGCCCTTCAGCATGTCGGCGAGCGACTTCAGCGGCCGCTTGTTGGCGCCGGTGATGACGCGGCCGCGCCGGCCGTTGTCAAACAGCGCGTCGACCGATTCCTGCAACATCCGCTTCTCGTTGCGGATGATGATGTCCGGCGCGCGCAGCTCCATCAGCCGCTTCAGGCGGTTGTTGCGGTTGATGACCCGGCGGTAGAGGTCGTTCAGGTCGGAGGTCGCGAAGCGGCCGCCGTCGAGCGGCACCAGCGGACGCAGGTCCGGAGGAATGACCGGCACCTCGGTCAGAATCATCCATTCAGGCTTGTTGCCGGAGTGAAGGAACGCCTCGATGATCTTGAGGCGCTTGGCGAGGCGCTTGGGCTTCAGCTCGCTCTTCGACTCGGCGATCTCGACCTTGAGGTCCTCGGCGATCTTCTGCAGGTTCATGCCCTTCAGAATTTCGCGGATCGCCTCGGCGCCGATCATGGCGGTGAAGCTGTCCTGGCCATATTCGTCGACCGCGCGCAGATGGTCCTCCTCGTTGAGGAGCTGACGGTCCTTGAGCGGCGTCAGGCCGGGATCGAGCACGATGTAGGATTCGAAATAGAGGATGCGCTCGAGGTCTTTCAGCGTCATGTCGAGCAGCAGGCCGATGCGCGAGGGCAGCGACTTGAGAAACCAGATATGCGCGACCGGCGCGGCCAGCGAGACGTGGCCCATGCGCTCCCGCCGCACCCGCGAAAGCGTCACCTCGACGCCGCACTTTTCGCAGATCACGCCCTTATACTTCATGCGCTTGTATTTGCCGCACAGGCACTCGTAGTCCTTGATCGGCCCGAAAATCCGCGCGCAGAACAGTCCGTCGCGCTCCGGCTTGAAGGTGCGGTAGTTGATCGTCTCCGGCTTCTTGATTTCGCCGAACGACCAGGACAGAATTTTCTCCGGCGAGGCGATCGCGATCTGGATCTGATCGAACGCCTGCGGCGCTACGGCCGGGGCGAAGGGATTGGTGATTTCCTGGTTCATGGTCTTCTCCCGCGAAGTCCGGCGCAACCTGCGCTCGGACCCGCCTTGATGAATGAGGTGCCGCGGCGAAGGCCCCGCGGTCGAGACGCTCGACGGCGGACGGGCCCGCGCATCGGCGCGCGGCTCCTGCCTCTTACTCGGCCGCCTCGGCCGACGGGACGTCGTCCGACAAGCGCTTGACCGACGCCAACTCGACGTTCAGGCCCAGCGAGCGCATTTCCTTGACGAGCACGTTGAAGCTCTCCGGTATCCCCGATTCGAAAGTGTCGTCGCCGCGAACGATCGCCTCGTAGACCTTGGTGCGGCCGGCGACGTCGTCCGACTTGACGGTCAGCATCTCCTGCAGGGTGTAGGCCGCTCCATAGGCCTCGAGCGCCCACACTTCCATTTCGCCGAAACGCTGCCCGCCGAACTGCGCCTTGCCGCCCAGCGGTTGCTGGGTGACGAGGCTGTAGGGACCGATCGATCGAGCGTGGATCTTGTCGTCGACGAGGTGGTGAAGTTTGAGCATGTAGATGTAGCCCACTGTCACCTTGCGATCGAAGGGGTCGCCGGTGCGCCCGTCGTAGAGCGTGACCTGGCCCGACGGATCATAATTGGCGAGTTTAAGCATCTCGACGATGTCCTTCTCGCGCGCGCCGTCGAAGACCGGGGTTGAAATCGGCACGCCGCGCCGCAGATTCTCGCCCAGTTCGGACAGGCCGTTGTCGTCGAGCGCTTTGATCGTCTCGTTCTCGCCGTAGATCTCCTTGAGCTTGCCGCGCAGCGGCTTGACGTCCTTGTTGCGCATATAGGCGTCGACCGCCTCGCCGACCTGCTTGCCCAGGCCCGCGCAGGCCCAGCCGAGATGGGTCTCGAGAATCTGACCCACGTTCATCCGGCTCGGCACGCCGAGCGGGTTGAGCACGATGTCGACCGGCGTTCCGTCGGCAAGGAACGGCATGTCCTCCTGCGGAACGATGCGCGACACCACGCCCTTGTTGCCGTGGCGGCCCGCCATCTTGTCGCCGGGCTGGATCTTGCGCTTCACCGCGATGAAGACCTTGGCCATTTTCATCACCCCGGGCGGCAGCTCGTCGCCGCGCTGGAGCTTCTCGACCTTGTCGAGGAACCGGCTCTCCAACGACTTCTTCAATTCGTCGTACTGTTTGCGCATCGCCTCGACTTCCGACATCGTCTGGTCGGTTTCGAGCGCGAAGCTCCACCATTGCGAGCGCGGCTGCTCCTCGAGCAGAGCGCGGGTCAGCACCTGATCCTTCTTGAAGCCCTTGGGTCCGGAGAGCGCGCGCTTGCCTTCGAGCGTTTCGGCCAGACGCGCGTAGACGTTGCGGTCCAGGATCGCCTGCTCGTCGTCGCGGTCCTTGGCCAGACGTTCGATCTCCTCGCGCTCGATCGCCTGCGCGCGTTCGTCCTTGTCGACGCCATGGCGGTTGAAGACCCGCACTTCGACGATGGTGCCCTGCACGCCCGGCGGGACGCGCAGACTGGTGTCGCGCACGTCGGAAGCCTTTTCGCCGAAGATGGCGCGCAGGAGCTTCTCCTCCGGGGTCATCGGGCTCTCGCCCTTCGGCGTGATCTTGCCTACCAGAATGTCGCCGGCCACCACCTCCGCTCCGATATAGACGATGCCCGCCTCGTCGAGGTTCTTCAGCGCCTCTTCCGATACGTTCGGGATGTCGCGGGTGATTTCTTCCGGGCCGAGCTTGGTGTCGCGGGCCATCGCCTCGAATTCCTCGATATGGATCGAGGTGAAGACGTCGTCCTTGACGATACGCTCGGACAGCAGGATCGAATCTTCGAAATTGTAACCGTTCCAGGGCATGAAGGCGACGAGCACGTTCCTGCCCAGCGCCAGATCTCCGAGATCCGTCGAGGGTCCGTCGGCGATGATGTCGCCCTGTTCGACCCGGTCGCCGACGCGAACCAGCGGCTTCTGATTGATGCACGTCGACTGGTTCGAGCGCTGAAACTTCATCAGCCGGTAGATGTCCACGCCGGGCTTGGCCGCGTCGGTCTCCCCGATCGCGCGCACGACGATGCGGGTCGCGTCGATCTGGTCGACGACGCCGGCGCGGCGCGCGGCGATCGCCGCGCCCGAGTCGCGGGCGACGATCGCCTCCATGCCGGTGCCGACCAGCGGCGCGTCGGAGCGCACCAGCGGCACCGCCTGGCGCTGCATGTTCGAGCCCATCAGCGCGCGGTTGGCGTCGTCGTTCTCGAGGAACGGGATCAGCGCCGCCGCCACCGAAACGAGCTGCTTCGGCGAGACGTCCATGTAGTCGACCTTCTCGCCCGGCAGGAACACGACATCGCCGGCGTGACGGCAAACGATGAGATCGCCCACCAGATGTCCGTTGGCGTCGATCGGCGTATCAGCCTGAGCGACCGCGTATTTCTGCTCCTCCATCGCCGAAAGATAGGCGACCTCTTCCGTCACCTTGCCCTCGCGCACCCTGCGATAGGGCGACTCGATGAAGCCGTATTTGTTGACGCGCGCGAAGGTCGCCAGCGAGTTGATGAGGCCGATGTTCGGTCCCTCGGGCGTTTCAATCGGGCAGATGCGCCCGTAGTGGGTCGGATGAACGTCGCGCACTTCGAAGCCCGCGCGCTCGCGGGTCAGACCGCCAGGCCCCAGCGCCGAAAGGCGACGCTTGTGGGTGATCTCCGAAAGCGGGTTGGTCTGGTCCATGAACTGGGAGAGCTGGGAGGAGCCGAAGAACTCGCGCACCGCCGCAGCTGCCGGTTTGGCGTTGATGAGGTCCTGCGGCATGATCGTATCGATCTCGACCGACGACATGCGCTCCTTGATCGCGCGCTCCATGCGCAACAGGCCGATGCGATACTGGTTTTCCATCAGCTCGCCGACCGAGCGCACGCGCCGGTTGCCGAGATGGTCGATGTCGTCGATATCGCCGCGGCCGTCGCGCAGGTTCACCAGCGCCTTGACCACGGCCAGAATGTCTTCCTTGCGCAACGTGCGCTGGGTGTCGGGCGCGTCGAGGTCGAGGCGCATGTTCATCTTCACCCGCCCGACCGCCGAAAGGTCGTAGCGTTCGGAGTCGAAGAACAGCGACTGGAACATCGCCTCGCCGCTCTCGATCGTCGGCGGCTCGCCCGGACGCATCACCCGATAGATGTCGAACAGAGCTTCCTCGCGCGAGGAATTCTTGTCGACTTTCAGCGTGTTGCGGATATAGGGGCCCACGTTGACGTGGTCGATGTCGAGGATCGGCAGCTCATCGAATCCGGCCTCGAGCAGCAGGGCGAGCGACTTCTCCGTGATCTCGTCGCCGGCCTCGGCGAAAATCTCGCCGGTCTCCGCGCTGTAAAGGTCCTCGGCGATGTACTGGCCATACAGATCCGCGTCGCTCGCGCGCAGGGCCTTGAGGCCCTTGTCGGCGAGCTGGCGCGCCGAGCGCACGGTCAGTTTTCTCCCGGCTTCGATGGCGACTTCGCCGGTGTCGGCGTCGATCAGGTCGACGGCGGCCTTCATGCCCTTCATGCGATCGGGGTCGTAGGGCGCGCGCCAGCCGTCCTTGAGGCGCGTGTAGACGATATGGCGATAGAAAGTCGCCAAGATCTCCTCGCCGTCGAGCCCAAGCGCGAACAAGAGCGAGGTCACGGGAATCTTGCGGCGCCGGTCGATGCGCGCATAGACGATGTCCTTGGCGTCGAACTCGATATCGAGCCACGATCCGCGATAAGGGATGATGCGGGCGGCGAACAGAAGTTTGCCCGATGAATGGCTCTTGCCCTTGTCGTGATCGAAGAAGACGCCGGGGCTGCGGTGCATCTGCGAGACAATGACGCGCTCGGTGCCGTTGATGATGAAAGTGCCGTTGGTCGTCATGAGCGGCATGTCGCCCATGTAGACGTCCTGCTCCTTGATGTCCTTGACCGACTTGGCCTGGGTCTCGGGATCGAGATCGAACACGATCAGGCGCAGCGTCACCTTGAGCGGCGCGGCGTAGGTCATCCCGCGCTGGCGGCACTCGTCGACGTCGTATTTCGGCGCTTCATATTCGTATTTCACGAACTCGAGATGCGCGGTGTCGGCGAAGTCCTTGATCGGAAACACCGACTTGAACACCGCCTGCAGGCCCTCGTTCGGCCGCGGGCCCTTGTGCGGGCCGGCAAGCAGAAACTGATCGTAGGACGCCTTCTGCACCTCGATCAGGTTCGGCATTTCGCCGACTTCCCTGACATGCCCGAAGACCTTGCGAACGCGCTTACGGCCGGTGAATGTCTGCGCCATGTCGCTCCTCGATTCTCGCCGCCAGCCCCGGAGTCCGCCCCGCGCCGATAAGACGCGGGAAGGATGAATTCCGCTGACCGGCGTGGCGTCCCCGACGCCCCTGGTTTCTAGATTGTCGCGCCGCTCGACGGACCCGCCCCCGCCGACGCTGACGCGCGCGCCAAATGCTTCACGCTCCAAACGCCTGAACGGCCCCAGGCCGAAGGCCGGGACCGTCCAAATTCCAGATCCGGCCCCAGAAGGGCCGGTCGCCCACTACTTGAGCTCGACCTTCGCGCCGACTTTCTCCAGGGCGGCCTTGATCTTTTCGGCCTCTTCCTTGCCGACGCCTTCCTTGACCGGCTTCGGCGCGCCTTCGACCAGGTCCTTGGCTTCCTTGAGACCGAGCGCGGTGATGGCGCGGACTTCCTTGATGACTTCGATCTTCTTGTCGCCGATGGCGGCGAGGACGACCGTGAACTCCGTCTGCTCCTCGACCGGCGCGGCGGCGGCGGCGCCCGCAGGCGCCGCGGCGACGGCGACCGCGGCGGCGGCGGAGACGCCCCACTTGGATTCGAGCAGCTTGGCGAGCTCGGCGGCTTCCAGAACCGTGAGGCTCGAGAGTTCGTCGACGATTTTTTCCAGATTGGCCATTACGGTGTTTCCCATATGTAGTTCGAACTGAATGTTTGTGAAGGGCCTTCAGGCCTTCAGGCTGCGTCCTTGGCGGCATAGGCCCCGACCACGCGCGCGAGCTTTGCGGCCGGCGCGGTGGCGAGCTGTGCGAGTTTGGTCGCCGGGGCGGCGATGAGCCCCAGGAGCGTGGCGCGCAGCGCGTCGAGGGAAGGCAAGGTCGCGAGCGCCTTGATCCCTTCGATGTCGAGGGCCGTCTTGCCCATGGCCCCGCCCAGAACCACAAATTTCTCGTGATCCTTGGCGAAAGCCACGGCTGCCTTGGCCGCCGCCACCGGATCGATCGAATGAGCGATCAGGGTCGGCCCCTTGAGCAGGGAACCGATCGAGGCGACGTCCGTGCCTTTGAGAGCAAGCTGGGCGAGGCGGTTCTTGGCGACCTGAACTTTGGCCCCAGACTGCCGCATCTGCTTGCGCAAATTCTGCATCTGGGCGACCGTCAGGCCGGAATAATGCGCCACGACCACGACCGACGTTTTGGCGAAAACGTCGTGCAGGGCCGCGACGGCTTCTATCTTTTCCGCTTTGTCCACGGTGCTCGTCTCCGGTCGGCGGACCGCGAGAACTCTCGGGGCCGCCTGTTGCACATGCCGCGCCGCTCAGAATTCGCAAAACGAATCGAGCGCCGCGACGGCTTGCGCCTGTCCCCGGAGGCGGGCTCCAAAAAAGCCCGGCGCCGGACAGAAGGTTCGAACCGCATTCGGCCCGCCCGGAATGTCCGGACGGCTTGAAATTCGGTCTTCCCCGTCTATGCTGGCCCCTTCCCCTCGCGGGGATTTTAGGAATTAAGCGTGACGCCCGAAGGCGTTACGCGCCGGCAGTCTCGGACAGGACATGGCCGGAACGAACGCAAAAGGATACCCCTCGCGTCCTCCGGCCACTCCGCCGCTCCCGCTCCGACCAGCCGCAAACGGTCCAATCCTCACAGGGCGGTAGCCATGTATGATCATTTGGGGTCGCATCGCGCCGTCAACCCCAGCCGACCCCTTTAGCGCCTTCGGCGCGCTGCGACAAGGGGGCGGCCAAAGGTTTTTTGCGCCGCAATAGGGCCAGTCAACAGAATTTTATTATACGAGCGCCCGGAGTGGGATGAAGGTCCGATGACGGGCGGGGGCCGCGATTCGCCGCCGCGCCTCCCGCGTCGTAGGGTGGGCGGGCGCGAGCCTGACATCAATTGCGGCCGCTCGCCCGTCCAGGGAGCCCCCGAATGCGCTGCGTCGCCTACGATACTTTCGGCGATCCCGCCGACGTTCTCCATTTGGCGGAGCGGCCCGTTCCCGAACCGGGGCCGGGGCAGATCCGCCTGCGCATGGTTCTCTCGCCCATTCACAATCACGATCTCTGGACGATCCGCGGCGAATATGGCGTCAAGCCTCCGCTGCCGGCGGTCGGGGGTACGGAAGCGGTCGGCGTCGTCGACAAGCTGGGCGAAGGCGTCACGGCGCCGGCGCTCGGCCAGCGGGTGGCGGCGGCGTCCGTCGCCGGCGCCTGGGCGGAATATCTTCTCGCTCCCGCCGCGGCGGCGGTTCCGGTTCCCGATGCGATCGGCGATGAGGTCGCCTGCCAGCTCGTCGCGATGCCGCTGTCGGCGATGATGGCGCTCGAGGAGCTTGGCGTTAAGCCGGGCCAATGGATGATCCAGAACGCCGCCACCGGCGCCGTCGGCAAGACGCTGGCCATGATCGCCAGCGCGCGCGGCGTCCATGTCGTCAACGTCGTTCGCCGCGACGCGGGCGTGGCCGAGCTCGCCGCGCTCGGGATCGACAATGCGGTGTCGACCGCGGAAGCGGGCTGGCAGAAACGCGTCAAGGCGATGACCGGAGGAGCCCCGATCGTCGCCGCGCTCGATTCGGTCGGCGGCGAGGAAAGCGGCCAATTGCTGCACCTGCTCGGCGAAGGCGGCCAGCTGATGACCTTCGGCGCGATGGCCAATCAGCCGATGATCGTCAGCCCGGGCGACCTCATCTTCAAACAGGCGACCATCAAGGGATTCTGGGCCGCCAGGCTCGGCGCCGGCCCGCGCCGCGCGGAAATTCCGCGCGCAATCGGCGACCTCGTCCGTCTCGCCGCCGCAGGCGCGCTGAAGCTGACGGTCGGGAAGGCGTTCCCGCTCGAGGAACCCGCGGCGGCCGCGCGCGCCAGCATGGAGCCGGGGCGAACGGGGAAGATCGCATTCCGGGCGTGAACGCGCGGGCGGTTTTTCGATGGCGCTTTCACCGAAAGACCCAGCCTCGGGTTCGCATTCTCGCCCTTCGTCCGCCGCCAGAGATCGGGGTCCGGCTCGCCGAACTTGCCGAACACACCGGCCGCTTTCCCGCCGCGCCGTTTCCGCTACGGATTGGCGGTAAAATTGCAGCTCGCGCCGCCGCCGGCCATCTGGCGCACCTGGGCGGGGTCGATCGTGCATTTAAGCTGTTTGACGCTTTCATAGATCGAGCCGGCCGCCCCGCTCGAGGGTACGCCGACCTCGATCAGAGTCGCGTAGAGCTCGTGCGCCCGCCGGCCGGCGAGGGTTACGGTTCGGTGGCCGAACGTCAGCCGGCAGTCCTTGTGGGTGATGTCCACGTCGCTGATGCGGCAGGTCACTTCGTCGGCCTTGACGACGATCGTTTTGCCCGCACGCAGATGCGCCTTTGGCTGGCCATGGAGATAGGCCCTCAGCATATTTTTCTCCGCCCGCGTCGCCGCCGGCGAATGCTCGGCGATGAGGCCCGCCAGCGATAGAGCGCCGTTGCCGCTCGCGCTCGCAGCGAAGGCGGCCGGACTGAGGAACAACAGCGGAACCACGAGAAGGACGCTTCGCTTCATCGGCTTGTCTCCAGTCAACGCAACGCTCCGAAACGTCTCTTCTTCCACGCGGACGAGGGGTTGGGGCGCTCGGAAAATATCGCAGGCGCGCCGCTCCCGCTCCCTATGGCTTCCTTAGCAGCAAGAGCTTCACTTCCTCCAGCAGCATATAGGTCGCTCTCAGGCCGGTGCTGAGGTCGATCAGGCCCTTGTTCGTGAGCCAGAGCCCGCGCCACAAATCCAATTCGGCCTCGTGCCTGGCTTCATCGCCTGGAGCGGGTTTGACCGCCTTCAGCTTCAGCCCCGCCTTTACGATTTCCATATCGGCTTGAGTGAAATTCGCCTTGGCGTCGTCGGTGGGTCGCGACATGCTGATCGTCCTCCCGAATTAAACTGGGCGCGGCGCTTCCCGACCGCCCATCCCCGTTCCCTGTTTATGCGCGTGCCGAGCGGCGAGTGGTTCAAATCAAACGATTGGCGCCCGATTGGCAATGTCGGCTAATGGGCGGCGCCGGTCGGAGCCCATGCGTCTCCCAGGACCGGCGCGCCGCGGTATCGGGCGCCGTCATGCGCCCGACCGTGCTCATCATGGACGGCCCTGGACGCTTGACGCGCGCCCGGCGCCGCCGTGACGGCGCCGGCTCCGGCGGAAAGCGTGCGGGCGACCCGGAAACCCAGATTGTTGTTCCGGTTGTCGGTGGTGTTCCTGTTGCGGCTCGCCGAGCGGAGGTTGTCTGGATTGTTGTTCCAGGAACCGCCGCGAACGACGCGGCGACAAGGGGCCGTCCAGGCTTCGAGGGTTTTGGCCGGATCGAACCGGCCGCCCCGGAAGATCGCATGGCGCAGGCGCCATGTATCGGCATGTTCGGCGTGCGCGATCCACGCGCGTACGCTGGCGTCGACGTCTTCAATGTCGACGGCGCCAGCTCGCCATCGATCGCGCAGGCCGCGCAGGCGGTTGCGGAAGCGCCGCACGTTGTCTTCCGGCAAGCGCCGACGCCCGCCGTCACGAGAGCACGAATGCCGAGAAACTGCGCCGGCGCGCGGCACGACGATATGAAAGTCTTGCGCGGGTGAAGCTTCAGTCGCCGGCCGGCGAGATATCGCTCGATCCGCAATCGCCAATTCATCAAGTCCGCGGGGTCGTCGGCGAACAGCGCGAAGTCGTCAACGTAGCGGACGTACGGCGCCCGCAAAATCTCGGTCACGAAATGATCGAAGCCGTCGAGATAGAGATTGGCGAAGAACTGGCTGGTCAAATTGCCGATCGGCAGACCGCGGCGGCGCCGGAACGGCTCGAACAGATCGTCGCCCTCGAAATGCAGATTCACCGGCTCTTGCGGGTTCGAGCAATCGACAATCAAGTCCAGCAGGGCAAGCGTCGGCGGGCAACCGATGCGGCGGCGGAAGTCCGATTTCAGCATCGCGTGGTCGATCGCCGGGAAATAGCGATAGATGTCGCCGCGCAGAACACAGGCGTGGCGGTTGCGATAGAGCTCAAAGGCGTCGATCGCGCGGTGCGTTCCCTTGCCGACTCCGGTTGGCGAACGTGTGGTCGATGAAGCCGCGCTTCGAAGATCGGCTCCACGACTGCGCAGAGCGCATGATGCACGACGCGGTCGCGAAACGGCGCCGCCGACACGATCCGCCTCTTGGGGTCGCTGACCTCGAACGCGACGTAGCGGCCGGGCCGGTATTCACCCCCACGAAGCTGCCGCTCCAAGGCAAGAAGCTCGCGCTCCAGATTGGCGAAGAACGCCGCCGCGCCCGGCTTCTTGCGCTTGCCTTTGATGGCCCGGCGGGCGGCCGGCGTATAGCGCCTGAAAGTTGGCGATACGCGTGAACAAGTGGTCATGCCGTGGCGGCATCGCTGGTTCCTGGCGTCGCGCTGTTGGCGACACGATGCGTCTTCATCCAGCCGCCGATGAGGCGTCCGGTGTCATCGAGCGCGCGCGCCGCATGTTCGTAGCGCCGCGGATCCAGCAATCTCAGGTCGGCGGCAAGTTGGATCAAGAACCGAAGCTTCTCAATCCCCAGGTTTCCTCGACGCAGCGCGTCTGCGCGGTCCCGCGTGTAGGTGGCTTCGATCAGCGCTTCGAGCACATTGAGCGCTACGTTCTCGATACGATCGCCGAGCGTGAACTTGTGGCTTCTCGGGAACTTCTCGACCGTCGGCAGAAGCCACAGAAGGAACTGGTAGTGCGCCTCGAGCGCGGCGCCTGTCCGCTTCGCATTGTCTGCCATCTCACGCCAAGCCCGCGAAAAACTCGACCAGGGGCTTCGCCCCTGGACCCCAGGAGGTAAAGAGTTAAGGATCTAAGGGGTAAGCGTCCGGGCGACCCGGAAACCCAGATAGACGCCCCGGAGGTCGGAGGTGTCCCCGCCGCGGCTCGCCGAGCGGAGGTTGTCTGGAGCGTTGCCCCAGGAACCGCCGCGAACGACGCGGGAATTACAATCGCCGCTCGTCCATGCCGAGCCGTCGGCCGGTGCGTATTCGTAGCTCGAGTTCCAACAGTCCTCCGTCCACTCCCAGACGTTGCCGACCATGTCGTACAGACCAAATCGGTTCGCGGGGAACGAGCCGACCGGCGCCGTCTGCTTGCCGTCCCATTGGCTGCCGCAACCATTGCAATTGGCCATCGCTTGACCATTCAGCTTGATCTCGTCGCCCCAGGGATAGGCCGTCTGCGTTCCCGCGCGCGCCGCATATTCGTATTCGGCCTCGGAGAGCAGCCGATATATGCTTTCCGAGTGATTCTCGAGAGCCATTTCACGTAACTCTGCGCGTCGTCCCAGCTCACGTTGATCACTGGGCACCGGCCGCGTCCCCAGCCGCTGTCGCCGACATGCTGGTCGCAACCGCCATGTGGCGGCGCAGGCGTCCCACGCGTCGAACGTCAGCGCGAACTTCGCGACCGCAAAATCCTTGGCGATCGTCACCTCGCGCCGGCGGATGCTCGCTGTCACTGCCTTGTCCCTCAGGTGAGCCCCTTGTGAAATGCCCCCTCGGCACGACGATCATCTCCGGGCAATCGCGGCATTCCTTGAATGGGTCACCCTCCTTGAGGACGCGCTCCTGTGCTGGTCTGAGCGCGGTCACGTTCGCCAGCACATAGACTTCTTCCTTCAGCCAATCCTGCCGCCACCAGGCCACCCCGACAGCGGCTATCGCCGCGACCAAGACGCCGACAAGCGCCTGCGACCGGACGCGTGCGCCGCCGCGCCGTCTTGCGGCTTTGCGCAATGAACGTCCGGTCGGCTTCCTCAATGTCTGCGGAGCGCCGGGCGAGCCAGGTTTGCGCCTGCGTCAGTGCGAAGCCCATCAGCAGTGCGTCGTCCTTGTCCCGATCCGCCGTTTTCTCCCCAGGCGCGGCGGTCCGCCTCCAGCCCGCTTCGCCAGCTCAGGAATTCGCGCTCGGCGGCGACCCATTCCTTGAGCTTGTCCCAGCGCTTGAAAATCGCCTCGTGCGCCACCTCGGCGTAGGTCTCGCCCGCCGCGCTGGTCGCCGTCACCAAAAGCCGGTTGGGATAGCCGGCAAGCTCAGAGACGAGCCGCCACTCTTCGTCCGAAAACTCGGCGCGAAATTCGCGGCGCCGCGTCGGCTCGCCGTCCTCGCGAACGGTCGCGAGTTTCAGCGTGAGAATGCGCTTGATCGCATCCTCGTCTGGCCGGATTTCTCGGCGAGGAACCGGTTGGCGCGCTCGACCAGCACACCGGCCGAGATCGACCAATTCCACAGGAAGCCGCAGCACGCCGTCGCCGGCCTTGACCATCGCTCGCCACATATCGTCGAGCGTGTAGGAGAGGAGCGGCAGGGCGCCGGCATCCTTCGCCGAAATCCTCCGCGGCGCGCTGCGCGATCATGCCGACGAGCCGGCCGTCCTCGAAGCGAGCCCCGAGCAGCTTGGCCGGCGCGCTCACCACCTCGCGCAAATCCTCCTCGCCGAGCGGCGGCACGTCGATCTGCCGGCGGGCCGTGAACAGCGGCGCGTCGCTCTGCAGGAACCCGTAGAAGTCCGAGCGGATGCTCATCATCGCGCGCAGGCGCGCGTCGTGGAGCCCTTCGGCAACGAGCTCGGAGAACCGCCGCCGCTCTTGCTCCCCGGCGCGGGCGTAAAGCTCCTCGCCCTGATCGACATAGAGGAAAAAGGCCGGCGGCCTCGGCTGACCGAGTTCCGCGCAGCGGCGCTCGGTGGCGTCGATCAGGTGGGCGAGCGTCGCCTCGCCCCACAAGAGCTTGATCCACTCGACCTGCCGCTCGACGCGCTTCGGGTCGGTCGCGTCGAACTGCCAAGCGTCGAGAAAACCATCGACCAGCGCCTTGATCGGCTCGGCGCCGGGCTTCAGCGTGAGGAAGGCCCATCGCCGGCTGTTCTGGAACACGGCCGGCCAGGCGCTCGGACGAGCGCTCGTCGCCGGGCCAGGCCTGACGCTGGAGCGCCGCAAGGACGCCGGCCTGCGCCAGCGAGGATTTGCCCACCCCCGAATTGCCGATCAGGACCGCGAACCGGCTCTTCTCGGCGAGCGCCTCCAGGGTCGCGATCGTTTCCCGCGCGCGCCCGGAGAAATAGTCACTGTCCTTCTCCTCCATCGCCTCGAGGCCGCGATAGGGAGAGGCGTAGCGCCAGAGCTCCGGCGGTGCCGCGCCGCGACCGGACGCGGCGTCGAAGATGCGTGCGACGTCCTTCTCCGAGGCCGGATCGGGCGTGACGATCCAGTGCAGTTGCCGGAGGAATGGCAGTCCCGGCGCCGTCTGCCCCTCGAGCAGGACGACAACCAGCGGGAATGTTCGCCCCGACTTCACCCAGTGGTCGAGCGCCTCGTCATATTCCGGGACCTGCCACTTGCCGACGCCATGCTCGCCGATGAGCAGTATGAAAGCGTCGGCTTCCGCGAGTTTCTGGGCGAGCTGATCGGTCCAGGCGCCGCCGGCGCGCAGGTGCGTCGGCGCGAAGAAGACTTCCGGCGCCGGGTCCTTGCTCTCGACGGCGCTCTTCAGTCGGGCCGCCAGCTTCTCATCCGGCGAGTGATAGCTCAGGAACCAGCGCGGCATGCCTCCCTCCCATCGCGTCCCGAGCATAGCCGATCGCGACGGATCGATCACCGCCCAGACCTGGCGGTTTGCACTTCCGCCTCGTCCGCCCGCTGTCCCGGCCGTTCCCGCCGTTTAGCGAACCGTCGCTTCCCGTCTTTCACGACGATCCGCTCAGGCTCCCACGAAAGGCCCGCTCCGGGCGGAGACCGCGCCAAAAGGCAAGGCCCGCTTACCTGCCCGCTTGCGTCGTTCGCGGTCTCGATCTCGAACGGCAGCAATGGGTCAATTCCGGCAGTCCGCCGACGGCTGGCAGGGGACCAAGTGAAAGATTGGCGCCACTAGCGCGGGGCTTGATTTTCTTAGTTCAGAACGCCCGACCCGACATTCAAACAAAATCTTCCGTCGCCGCGGCCGCGGCGCGGGGCGCGGCCGGTCGGAATCAGGTTCGTCCGGGCGACTGTCGTCATCAAACCGTCGTCATCATCCCCCGGACGCGAAAAAAAGCGTTTGCTTTTCCCGCCGGCGCCCGGTCTACCGGCCCCGAAGCCGAGACGCCGAGTCGCGCCCGGCCGGTCAGTGGAGAACCGCCGATGCCCAGGATTCTTCGCGCCGTCGCCGCGTCGGCCGTGCTGGCTGGTCTTGGCGCCTGCGCCGCGCCGCCGCCCCCGCCGCCGCAGGTGGTCGCGCCGCCGGCGAAGCCGCTCGACGCCAAGACCCAGCTCGAAAACCACAGCTAGATACCGTCAGAACCAGGGACCCCTTCCCGCCGTCGGCTCCTCGCGCCGGTCAAAACGCCCCGCGGCCCGCGCCGTTTCGAAGCGGCGGCTGCCGGCGGCGGCGACGGCGCCAAACTACTCCCGAGGGCCGGCGCGCGCCAGACCACGGGGCCCGGACCACGCCCGGCAAGCCAGTTGCGGGACCCGCCGACGGATGGTTTGGCGGGACGAATCCCGACGGTCGCGACAAATCCTTCCTGATAATCAAAAACCGTGCTAGGCTGTGGGAATGATCGACGCTCCGCGGCCCGTCTCGCAAACCGCTCGCCCGGCTCGTTTCCCGAGGGGAGAAAGCGCCGCTTTGAGGGGAGAATTCACGCGAGCGCGATGTGCGAAATCGCGGGTCGAAAAATTTTTTATTTGGAATCGCCCATAAGCCATTGAAAAATCTCGATTCGGGGAAGGAAATTCCTTGGATTCCGCTTCCGCGGATTTGGATTTCGCTTCCCCTGGCTTGGATTGGCTTTCCTCCGGCTTGGAATCATTTCCCGCCCGATTTACGGGCGCGGGCGACAAGGCGCCCCGGACTCCGCCCGCCGTTGCGGAAGGGACAGAAAATCACGCGCCCGAGGGGTGGTAGTTCGGGCTCTCGCGGGTGATCGCCACGTCGTGGACGTGGCTTTCACGCCAGCCCGCGCTGGTGATGCGCATGAAGCGCGCCTTGCGCTGGAACTCGGGGATCGTCGCGGCCCCGACATAGCCCATGGCGGCGCGAAGCCCGCCGGCGAGCTGATGCACGATCGCTCCGACCGGGCCGCGGTAGGGCACCTGCCCCTCCACGCCCTCCGGCACCAGCTTCATCTGATCGCTGACGTCCTGCTGGAAATAGCGGTCGGCCGAGCCCTGCGCCATCGCGGCCAGCGAGCCCATGCCCCGATAGCTCTTGTAGGAGCGGCCCTGGTACAGGAACACTTCGCCCGGGCTCTCGTCGGTGCCCGCCAGCAGCGAGCCGATCATCACGCAATCCGCCCCGCCCGCGATCGCCTTGGCGAGATCGCCGGAAAACTTGACGCCGCCGTCGCCGATCACCGGCACGCCCGCCGCACGCCCGGCCTCGGCCGCCTCAAGAATGGCGGTGAGCTGCGGCACCCCGACGCCGGCGACGATCCGGGTGGTGCAGATCGAACCCGGCCCGATACCGACCTTGATCGCGTCGGCCCCGGCGTCGATCAGCGCCGCGGCGCCCTCGCGGGTCGCCACATTGCCGGCGATGACCGAGACCTTGTTGGTCGCGCGCTGGATCCGGCGAACCTGCTGAAGCACCTGCTCGGAATGCCCGTGCGCGGTGTCGACGACGATGCAGTCGACGCCTGCGGCCATCAGCAGCTCGGCGCGCTCGAAACCCTTGTCGCCGACCGTGGTCGCGGCCGCGACCCGCAGGCGCCCGTCCACGTCCTTGGCCGCGTTGGGATGCGCGGTCGCCTTCTCGATGTCCTTGACCGTAATCAGGCCGACGCAACGCCCCCCTTCGTCGACGACCACCAGCTTCTCGATGCGGCGCTGGTGAAGGAGGCGGCGCGCCTCGTCGTGGCTGACGCCCTCGCCGACGGTCACCACCTCGCGCGTCATCAACTCGGTGACCGGCTGGCGCGGATCGTCGGCGAAGCGCACGTCGCGGTTGGTGAGAATGCCGACGAGTCTCGCCGGCTTGCCGTCGCCGCCGCGTTCGACCACCGGGATGCCCGAGATCGAGGCGCGGCGCATGACCGCGAGCGCGTCGGCGAGCGTCGAGTCGGGGAAGATGGTGATCGGGTCGACCACCATGCCGCTTTCGAAGCGCTTGACCTTGCGCACCTCCTCGGCCTGATCGGCGGGCTCCAGATTGCGGTGGATCACCCCGATGCCGCCCGCTTGCGCCATCGCGATGGCGAGCCGCGCCTCGGTGACGGTGTCCATCGCCGAGGAGACGATCGGCAGATTGAGCCGGATGGTCCGGGTGAGGCGCGAGCCGATATCGGTCGCCCCCGGCATGACCAGGCTGTGGCCGGGGCGCAGCAGCACGTCGTCGAACGCGAGTCCCTCGGGAAAGCCTTCCGTCTCCACGATCGCCATCGCCGCTGCCCTTCGTCGTCCGCCGTATGGCGCGGCTGCCTAACACGGCGCGGCCGAAGTGCCTAGCCGCGCTGCAGCACGCAGACCCGCGCGGCTGGGCCGATATCCGACGTCGCGGATGTCGCCCGCCGTCAGGCGGCGGGGCGCGCCGTCGTTAGGTCATGGCCGCCAAGGCGATGTTCTCGCGCCGCCTGAGGCGGGCCGCGTCGAGGAGCATCTGCGCCGCCCATCGGTAGACGTTGCGCTGCCGAACCAGGTCGCGCATCACCCGCATGCGCTCGCTTTGCACGCTTTGCGGCATCCGCAAGGCCTCGTCGATCGTCTCGGCCATGCCGTGGGTGTCATAGGGGTTTACAATCAGCGCCTCCGACAGTTCCCGGGACGCGCCGGCGAAACCCGACAGCACAAGCACGCCTCGATCGTCGTCGCGCGCAGCGACGAATTCCTTGGCGACGAGGTTCATGCCGTCGTGCAGGCTCGAGACGATGCACAGGTCAGCGGCCCGGAAGAGCTCGAAAACCTCGTCCGGTTCGTGATGGCGAATCGACAATACGATCGGCCTGTAGGCGCCGTCGCCGTGGCGCGCGTTGATCTCTTCGGCCTCTCGAATCGCCTCCGCTTGCAGGGCCTTATAGGCGTTGAGCTTGCTGCGGGTCGGCGCCGCCGCCTGGATGAAGACGAACTTGCCGCGCCATTCCGGATGACGCTCCAGAAGGACGTCGACGGCGCGCATGCGGTCGACGATGCCCTTGGTATAGTCGAAGCGCTCGATTCCCACAGCGACGCGCGCGTCCGCGGTCAGACCGTAACGGGTCCTCACGGCCTCGCGGCACTCCTCCACGGGCGCCTGCCGGGCCAGCGCCGCTGGCGGCCACTCGATCGAAATCGGGTATGGACGCACCAGGGTCTCGTGGCCCCCGAGCGTCACCGAGCTTCGCTCCCGGTCGATGCGGCTTTCCATGAATCGGTCCACCGCCTCGATGAAATTGTTGCAATGAAACTGAGTGTGGAAGCCGAGGATCGAACTGCCAAGCAAGCCGTCGATGATCTGCTCGCGCCAGGGGCAGATGCTGAAGGTCTCCGGGTTGGGCCACGGAATATGCCAGAAGGTGATGATCGTCGCCCGCGGCAGCCGGTCGCGCAGCATGCGCGGCAGCATCCCGAATTGATAGTCCTGCACCAGCACGATCGGATTGTCATGATCGGCCTCCTCGACGACGACGTCGGCGAAGCGCTGGTTGACCGCAACGTAATAAGCCCAGTCTTGCTCACGAAACGTGGGTCGCACGAAGGCGATATGGCAGAGCGGCCACAGTCCCTCGTTGGCGAGCCCGTAGTAATATCCGTCCTGTTCCTCGTCGGTGAGCCAAACGCGCCGCAGCGCGTAGGCGGGATTGCCGGGAGGAACCGCGACCCGATCGCGCTTGTCCACGGTGTCGCGATCGGCCGAGCCCGAGCCGTGCGCGATCCAGACGCCGCCGCAAGCGCGCATGACGGGTTCGAGCGCCGCGACGAGACCGCTCGCCGGGGTCTGAACCGTGACGCGCCCGTCCAGGCGGTTGTGGATATAGGGTTCGCGATTGGAGACCACGATGACCTCTGCGCCCGGCAACTCCTCGTCGAGGAGCTGGTGCAGCGTTTTCGGCGACCATTCGACATGGATGCCGTCCGCGTACTTCCGCTCGAGGCGAAGCTCAGACAGCATCGCCTCGATGTCGCGCCCGATCGGCAGCTCGGCGTGCCGCGGGCCGTCACCCTGGCGGCCGCGATTGAGATTGGCGATCGCCGCGCGAAGCGATTTGGTCCAGCCCTTCTGCAAGGCCAGCACGATCGCGGTCGCCAGCAGCCCAAGCCCGCCGGCGACGCCGGTAAGGGCGAGAGCGACATAGAACTCGGCCTCGTGCGCACGCCGCGCGATGTATGTAAGGTCGTGCACCACCAGCAGCGACCCCTCGTTTCCCGTGGTGGAAATCGGAAACAGGGCGACCGAAATGGAACGTCCGCCCTCGCGAAGGACGCTGAACGTATCGACCTTCGGAAGCGGCGGGCTGGGACAGCGAAGCGCCTTCGGCAGTTCCTTGGTCGGATAGAGCAAATGGCCGTGATTGTCGCAATAGGCGAGCGCCAGCAGCCGTTCGTCCTCGGCGAGACGCTCGAAAAACGGTTGGAGATCGCTTTCCGTCTTAGCCGCGAGGCCGAAGGCGACGCGCTCGCGAATCGAGCGGAACACCAGGCTGGCCCTCAACTCGATGTCGCGCTGCGACCACTGGTCAATGATGAGAGAGGCCATCTGGGTCATGGCCGCGATGATGACCGCCAGTGCGGCGAGCGCGAGCAGCGTATACCGGATCGATGGGACGCGCAGCAGTCTCGCGACGGCGGACCGGAGGCTCGCCCACCAACGGACCGCCGCAGCTGTCGGCGAGCTTTGCGCAACGCTGCCGTTCATAGCGCTTTCTCCCAGCCGGTCGAAAGACGCCTCGCCGCGATGATCAGCGCCGCCATCGCGCCGAAGCGCGAAAATCCGCAGGGCCCCGCGGTCGCCGGGCGGCATGCGATAAAGACCGAGCAGCTGTCGATCCGCGGCCGGCGGACCCGCAACACGCGCCCGAAGCCGTCGAGGCGCGTCAGTCCATCCGACGACGCTGCCCGTGGTCCGAACTCTTTGCGAACGGATTCGTTTGCTGTCCGCCATGAGGCCGGCTGCCTAACACGTCGGGCGCGAAGTTCCTAGCCGCGCGAGGCGAGACACTGCGCCAACACGCGTGACCATTGCGTTCGAGGCGAAAGTAAGGACGAGTCAAACAGAGGGCGTGGGACCGGTCTCACGGGACATGTCCCACGCCCTTCGCCAGCGCAGACGCCACTCGAGTCCCCAAGACCGGCGCCCCAGGGTCGCGATGCCGATCCCCGCGTCCTTTGGCGCCGCTGCGCCAAACGCTCACCCTCAGTGGGGAAGTTTGTCGGCGAGAACTTCCATCCGCTGGATCTCCGGCGTCTTGACGAACAATTGCGGCGCCTTCGCCATGATCTGCGTCGCGAGCTTGCCATGAAGATGCGCGTCAGCGTGAGAAATGCGGGCTAAAGTCGCCGAAGCCGCACGTAGAGCGCGCCCGATCCGCCATGGCTCCGGCCGGCTTCCTCAAAGCCGAGCACAACCGGGCGCAGGTCGTGCTCGCGCAGCCAGTGAGGCGTGAGCCGTCTGAGCACGCCGCTTTCCTGCCCCCACCGCGCCGTATCGCCAGCCGGGGCCCCCTTGCCGGTGACGACGATGACCAGCCTCGCGCCGCGGGCCTGCGAATGACGCAGGAAGCCGCGCAGGGCCTGATGCGCCTCGGCCTGAGTCATGCCGTGCAGATCGATTGCGCCGTCGATCGCGCCGCGTCCGCGCGCAAGCTGGCGTTTCAATCGGCGTTCGATCGGCGCAAGCGGGGGCGCGCCTCGCGCCGCCGGCCCTGCCCCGCGTACGTCGGCGGCGACAGGCTCCGGGTCTCGAGGCGGATTGGGAGAAAGGGTTTTCGAAGGCGCAGGCAGACTCGCGTCTCGGCGCCGGGTGACGCCGCGCGCCACTTCTCTCCACAGCGCGATCTCCTCGTCGCTGAGACGCCTCAGTCGGTGGATGCGGGCGGGAGGGGCCTCCTTCACGGCTCGTCTCCGACCGGCAGCAGCACGACGAACCCGCCGGGGTGGCGAATCGCTCCGGCACGGACGCCAGCCGCGTCGCCTCCGCCGAAGAATATGTCGGCGCGGGCCGGTCCCGCAAGCGCCGAGCCGGTATCCTGAGCGATCATCAGCCGGCGGAACGGGCGCGGCGAATCATCGACCCAAGGCAATTCCGCCTCGATCCAGAACGGCAGGCCATAGGCCCAATGGCTCCGGTCGACGGCGATCGAGCGCAGGGGCGTCAGGGGCGTCCCGGCGCCGCCGACCGGACCGCTCTCCGGGTCGAAATCCTCGACCAGCCTGAAGAACACGAATGATCGATTGCGACGCATCAACGCCAATCCCCGTTCGCCTTCGCCAAGGCCCGCCGCGCGGAGCCACGCCTTCAGGCTCGCAAGCGACATGGCGCTTTCCGCTATCTCTCCCGCTTCGATCAGAATCCGGCCAATCGACGTATAAGGCAGGCCGTTGCGGCCATCATAGGCGAGACGCGCGCGCCGGCCGTCAGGGAACTCGACTTGCGCCGAGCCCTGCACCTGAATGAGAAAGGCTTCGACCGCGTCGCGAAGCCAGACGATCGCGTTCAGCCGCTCGCTCTCGATTGCCTCCCGATCGTCGTAGGGGACAAGCGAACCGTCGCTTCGGCGCCTGGCGGCGCTCACGCCGATGGGGACGCCCTCGGCCGCCTCATCCTGTGCGAAGGTTTGCAGATCGGCGGGACGCGCAAGGATCGGCCAGCGGAATGCTTCGGATTCCGCGGCGGCCCCGGCGACGCAGGGCTCGTAGTAGCCGGTCAGGAATCCGTCCTTCCCGCTATCAGGCAAGACCCGGAATGGCCGAAACCGACTCTCGAAGAAGCCTCGCGCGCCCGCTGCGTCGTGGATGTCCGCGTCGAGAGCCGCGCGCGCGTTCGCGACCAGCGCGAGCGTCGGCGGGAGAGCCGGCCGCGCTCCCGCCCCGGCCTCGACCAGGACGGGCGCCGAGCGCTCAAAGCAACGGTAGGCCGCCAGGAGATCGTCGTCGGGAAAGCCGACGAGGCTTGCAAAATCGAGCGGCGCGAGACGCGGCGGCACGGTTGTCGCCGGCCGGTCGAAGCTCAGCTTTCCGCTTCGGTCGCACTCAGCTGCCAGTTGGGATCGCGAGAATGAACGTCGCGGGTAAAGGTCCAGACGTCGACATGGTCGGCGACCGTTTCGGACGAACCGTCGACGACGGCGCCTGCGCCGTCATGCGTCACAGAGGCGAGCTTGGCGGCGAAGCGCACGTCGATTTGCGCGGTTGAGCCGACGAGCCGCGCGCCGGCGATCGTGGCCCCGTCGATCGACACGACAGTCGTTGTCATGGTGTGACCGGCCGCGGCGCGGGCGCGGATAGCATTGTCGAAATTGGCAAAGGCTTCCGGCGCCAACAGCCCGCGCAGCGTCGCGGAATCGCCGGCGGCGAAAGCATGGACGATCATGTCGTAAGCCATTCGCGCGCCGGAGAGGAAGGCCTGCGGCGCGAAGCTTCGGTCAGCCGCTCCGATCGCGTCGAGCCCGTTCCACAAGGGCGTATTGGGCTCCGCGAAGCCCCGCCATCGGTCCTCGGCGGGGGGGACGGCCACCGCCCTTGAGGCGCCTGGGTCCGTCGCAACGACCGGCGCGCTCGGCGGTCCCGGCGCGCGCCGCAACGGGGCCAGTAGGCCGCCAGGCTGCCGGCCCTGGTCGTTTCGCGTCCCGAGCACCGAGCGCAGCTTGAAAACTACGAACAGGGCGATCAGCGCAAAAATGACAGTCGAAAGGTCGATGTCCGGCATCGGTTTCAAATCCTCGAAGCCCGCCGCCTTGCAGCGACGCCTAGTCTCCATAAGTAGGCGCTCGCCAGCGTTTTGGCTAGGAGCCAGCCTCGGGCAAGCCGCGGTTGGGGCTTGCGCGGCGGGCGCGGATCGGGTCATTCCCTTGCGTCGAGGAAAAGGCGATGCCGGGCGAGCGGACTTGAGGGAGGGAAGCGTCATCGGCGTCGCCGGCGCCGGCGCGTGGGGAATGGCTCTCGCCAACGCCGCCGCCGCGGCGAGCCGAGACGCTGTTTTATGGGGGCGCGACGCGGCCCGGATGCGCGAGCTCGAGGCGACGCGGCGCAGCGACAGGCTTCCGGGCGCCGAACTCGCGGCAGCCGTCAAGGTCACCGCCAACCTCGCCGAAATCGCGCGCTGCGATCTGGTTTTGGTCGCCACACCGGCTCAGGCGACGCGCAAAGTCGCGATGCTGCTCGCGGCGCTGCCGGGCGCGGCGCCCCTTGTCGCCTGCGCAAAAGGCATCGAGCGCGGCACGCACGCCTTCATGACCGACGTCCTCTTGCAGGCGGCGCCGGCGCGGCCGGCGGCCATCCTTTCGGGACCGTCCTTCGCCACCGACGTTGCGGCAGGCCTGCCGACTGCGTTGACGCTCGCCGCGAGCAACGCCGGCCTGGCCCGCGCCCTTTGCCGTCTTTTGGGCGGACCGAGCTTGCGGCTCTATCATTCGACCGACGTTCGCGGCGTCGAGATCGGCGGGGCGGCCAAGAATGTCCTCGCGATCGCCTGCGGAGTCGCCGCCGGCCGCGGCCTCGGCGCGAGCGCGGTCGCGGCTCTGACCGCGCGCGGTTTCGCCGAGTTGCGCCGGTTCGGCGAGGCCTTCGGCGCCAGAGGGTCGACGCTGATGGGCCTGTCGGGCCTGGGCGATCTCGTGCTGACCTGCTCTTCGACCCAGTCGCGCAACTACTCCTTCGGCCTCGCGCTCGGCGAGGGCCGCAGCGTCGGCGAGGCGAAAGCGGGAAGGCTGGTCGAGGGCGCCTTCACCGCCTCGGCCCTGTGCGAGATGGCGCGCGCGCGCGGCGTCGACATGCCGATCTCCAATTGCGTTGAGGCGCTGATCGATAGCTCGCTCGACGTTCCCGGCGCGATTGACGCGCTTCTCGGGCGGCCTCAAAAGGGGGAAGAGTGAATGTGGGCCGCTGCCGAAGGCCTGCGCTCGTTCACCGAATTGTCGAAGGCGCCTGCGCAAGTCCCCGGCGCCAAGGCGTCGGCCATTCCCCGAGGCGAAGCGTCAATGGCCCATTGGTTGTTCAAGAGCGAGCCCTCCGCCTGGTCCTACGAGAAACTGGCGCGAATGGGCGCGGAGGGCACGGATTGGAGCGGCGTGCGCAATCATTCGGCCAAGCTCAACATGCAGGCGATGAAGGTCGGCGAGCAGGGATTTTTCTATCATTCCAACGAAGGCAAGGCGATCGTCGGCATCGTCGAGGTGTGCAAGGCCTATCGGCCCGATCCGACCGACGCGAGCGGCAAATTCGGCATGGTCGACATCCGCGCCGTTCGCTCCCTGCCGCGTCCGGTCACGCTCGATCAGGTCAAGGCCGAAAAGCGCTTGGCCGCGATGGCGCTGGTCACCAACTCGCGCCTCTCAGTCCAGCCCGTGACGGCGGCGGAATGGACCCTGGTGCGCAAGCTCGGCGGCCTTTAGCGCCGGCTAGGCGACGCTTCTCTCGCGCGACGCCCGCCTCGACGGGAGGACCGAGACCTTAGCATCGATTGCGCCGACTTGTCGGGTTTCCTCGTGATAGGGCATAAGGCTCCTTTCTCGCTTCGTGCGCAGGCCGAACCGCAGGAAGGGTTGTTTGGGAGGAATCCATGTCCGACAAGACCTATGACGTTCCCGCCGAATGGGCGAAGCGCGCCTGGGTAAACGACGCCAAGTATAGGGAAATGTACAAGCGCTCGCTCGCCGATCCACAAGGATTCTGGGCTGAGCACGGAAAGCGCATCGATTGGTTCACGCCCTACGTCAAGGTCAAGAATACGTCGTTCGACCCCCACAACGTGTCGATCAGGTGGTTCGAGGACGGCGTCACCAATGTCGCCCACAATTGCGTCGATCGCCATCTGCCCAAGCGGGCCAACCAGACCGCGATCATTTGGGAGGGCGACGACCCGTCGAAGTCGAAGCAGATTACCTACGCCGAACTCGCCGACCAGGTCGGGCGTTTCGCCAACGTACTGAAAAACCACGGCGTCAAAAAGGGCGACCGGGTCACGATCTATCTGCCGATGATCCCCGAGGCGGCCTATGCCATGTTGGCTTGCGCGCGCATCGGGGCGATCCATTCGATCGTGTTCGGAGGCTTCTCCCCGGACGCGCTCGCCGGCCGGATATCCGACGCCAAGTCGGAAGTCGTCATCACCGCGGACGAGGGCCTACGCGGCGGGCGCAAGGTGCCGCTGAAGTCCAACGCCGACGCCGCCATCGAAAAGGCGGGCGGCGTCGAGACCGTGATCGTCGTCAAGCACACCGGCGGCGACGTCGGCTGGCGGAAAGGACGCGACGTTTGGCTGCATGAAGCGGCCAAGGAGGCGGCCAGCCATTGCCCGTGCGAGCCGATGAACGCGGAAGATCCGCTGTTCATCCTCTACACTTCGGGATCGACGGGCGCGCCCAAAGGCGTCGTCCACACGACCGGTGGGTATCTTGTCTATGCCGCGATGACCCACCAGTATGTCTTCGATTATCACGACGGCGACGTCTACTGGTGCACGGCCGACGTCGGCT
This sequence comes from uncultured Alphaproteobacteria bacterium, assembly GCA_963784805.1. Classification (GTDB taxonomy): domain Bacteria; phylum Pseudomonadota; class Alphaproteobacteria; order Rhizobiales; family Beijerinckiaceae; genus Roseiarcus. The sequence goes on along the minus strand of CAWASR010000008.1, from coordinate 792,131 downwards.
GGGTGACCGGCCACAGCTACATCGTCTACGGGCCGCTCGCCAATGGCGCGACAACGCTGATATTCGAAGGGGTTCCGAATTATCCTTCGATGAGCCGCTTCTGGGAAGTCGTCGACAAGCACAAGGTCAACACCTTTTATACCGCTCCGACAGCGATCCGCTCGCTGATGGGCGCCGGCGAGGCGCCGGTGAAGAAGACGAGCCGCGCGTCCTTGCGCCTCCTGGGTTCGGTCGGCGAGCCGATCAACCCCGAGGCTTGGGAATGGTATCATCGCGTCGTCGGCGAAGGTCGCTGTCCGATCGTCGACACATGGTGGCAGACGGAAACGGGCGGCATCATGATCACGCCCCTGCCTGGAGCGACCAAGCTGAAGCCGGGTTCGGCGACGCAGCCGTTCTTCGGCGTCGCTCCCGAAATCGTCGCCGCCGACGGCAAGGCCCTGGAAGGCCCTTGCGAGGGCAATCTGGTCATCGCCGATTCCTGGCCCGGCCAGTCGCGCACCATCTACGGCGACCACGCTCGATTTGTGAACACCTACTTCGCCGCCTATCCAGGCAAGTATTTCACCGGCGACGGCGCGCGCCGCGACTCGGACGGCGACTACTGGATCACCGGCCGCGTCGACGACGTCATCAACGTCTCCGGCCATCGGATGGGCACGGCGGAAGTCGAGAGCGCGCTCGTCGCCCATCCCAAGGTGTCGGAAGCGGCGGTCGTCGGCTATCCGCACGACATCAAGGGTCAGGGCATCTACGCCTATGTCACGGTCATGTCCGGAATCGAGGTGAACGAAGACTTGCGCAAGGAACTGGTCGCCTGGGTGCGCAAGGAGATCGGACCGTTCGCGTCGCCCGACCTCATCCAGTTTTCGCCCGGCCTGCCGAAAACCCGCTCGGGAAAGATCATGCGCCGCATCCTGCGCAAGATCGCGGAAAACGAGTACGGTTCGCTCGGCGACACCTCGACGCTGGCGGAGCCAGCCGTCGTGACCGAACTGATCGACAACCGGCAAAATCGCGGCAAAGGCTGAAGATCGCTGAGCCGCCCGAAGGCGGGAGGATGATCGGCAGGATCGCCGATTGCGCCGCGTGGCGGGAAGGAATGAACGTCGACCGCGGAATGTGGAGTTGCGTTTGTCGGCGACTCCGTCTCTTCAGACGCGCCGACCAATTTTCGTAGCTTCTCCTTGCGCCCCGGCAGCCGGTGCGCGGGAGACGGTCGTTTGATTGCCGCGCAATTTGCCAGGAGCGCACCCTGCCGCCATGGCTCGCCTGACCGTCGGCGGCCGCCATGCCCGGTCGCCGCATTTGACACGTCGTCGCAAAAGGCGCGCTGATTTGGAGGGCGCGCGCCCCTTGTGCGCGCTGGGCGGCGTTTCAGACAACAGCTCCCGCTATCGGAAGGAAACGCCAGGGCTACCTACGTCACGCTATACAACTTCACCGACCAGGGCCTCAAAAACATCAAGGAGACGGTCAAGCGGGTGGAAGCGGTCAAGAAGGCCGGCGCCGCGGCTGGGATGCACATCAAGGAAGTCGTCTGGACCCAGGGGCAATACGACTTGGTTGTGATCTCAGAGGCTTCGGACGATGTGAAGGCGGCCGCATTCGCGTTGAGCACGCTGAAGTTCGGCAACGTCCGTGGGCAGACGTTGCGCGCGTTCACGGCGGCGGAAATGGAGAAAATCCTGGAGCACGTCGCTTAGTTTCAAGCCGCCGCGGAGTGGAGGGGGAAGGACCGCTCCCCCTCTTGTCGCAACCGCTTTTGGCGCTTCGGGCGTTGCGCGCGACGCTTCCCATGACGGCGGCGCTGCAGAAATTGGCGCTTCGAAGATTGAATGGACTGGGCCGCTGACAAAGGCGCAAACCCCGTCAAGCCGGACCTCCCTGACGATCCCGATCACCCGACGCGCTCGATGAGCGCCATCGCGGCGGCGGGATTAATCGCCTTGTAGCCGCTGATGACAAAGAAGAAGACGTCGCGGCTCTTCTTCCCGGACGCCGGCGCCGCGACGGTCGCAATTCCGCTCGGGGCGCCGCCGCCAGCCCAGGTCTTTGCCCTTTTGGCCCATTGATCGAGAGCGCGGCTCGAATATCCGGATTGATGGGCCTCCGTCGTTCCCATGATCCGGACATAGACGAAGGGCGCCGTCAGATCGCCGATTTGCGGATATTCGCCATCGGCCGAGATCACGATTGCGACGCCGCGCGCCCGCGCGAGCGCGACGAAGTCGGGGGAGCGGAAACTGTCGTGGCGGACTTCGACGGCATGTCGAATCGCCACGCCATCGACCGACGAGGGCAGCAACTCGAGGAACGCGCCGAAATCGTCCGGATCGAAGCGCTTGGTTGGCGCGAATTGCCAGTTGATCGGTCCAAGCTTGCTCTTCAGCCCGGTCACGCCGCTCGAAAAGAACCGCTCGATCGTCGGGCCCGCTTCGGCGAGAACGCGACGATTGGTGGCGAAGCGAGGGGCTTTGAGCGCGAACATGAAATCCGCCGGCGTTTCGTCACGCCATTTGACGAAACTCTCGGGCTTCTGGGCGCCATAATAGGTGCCGTTGATCTCGATCGACGTCAGTCTCGCGCTCGCATATTCGAGTTCTCGTCTGTGGGGCAGGCCTTTGGGATAGAACGCGCCGCGCCAGGGCTCGTAGGTCCATCCGCCGATGCCGATCCGTATCCCCGATTGACCCCTGCGCGGCACGGCGAACTCCTCGATCGCGCGCCCCTATTCGCGCGCGATGGCGACGACGCGACCGCCCGTCAATGCGACAAGATCGGCCGGCGTGAGGCGGAAGACCGCGTATGGCGTTCCTGCTGCGGCCCAGATTTCAGAGAGCCGCAGTAGCGTTTCGTCGATCAGCACGACAGGCGGAATCCTGTGGCCGACCGGCGGCACGCCGCCGATTGCGAATCCCGTCGAGTCACGCACGAATTCAGCGTCGGCGCGCGCGATGCGCTCGCCAATGACGGCCGCGGCCTTGTTCTCGTCGACGCGATGGGCGCCCGAGGCGACGATCAGGACCGGAAGTCCGCTCCCGGTCGCGCGGAAAACGAGCGACTTGGCGATCTGCGCCACGCCGCAGCCGATCGCCGCCGCGGCGTCTTCCGCGGTGCGGGTGCCGGCGTCGAACTCCAGCACCTCAAATCGATCGCCGAGCGCGGCCTGAACTCTGAGCGCGGAGGGGCTGGTCGCGGGCTTCAAGGTCGCGCCTCCGCCATCGCTTCTCTATCCTCCGAGCGCCCGCCGGCGCCAATCAATGATCGTCGCGCTGACCTCTTCGGGCCTTTCTTCCTGCGTCCAGTGGCCGCAGTCGCGCACGAGATGTTTCGTCAGATTGGGCACGAGGCTTTCCATGCGGTCCGCGGAAGCTGGCGTCTGAACCCGGTCCCGTTCGGCCATGATCATCAGAGCCGGCGCATGGACAGTCTCGTCGCGTCCGGCGGAGCCCTCCCAGTTGCGGGTGATGTTGCGATACCAGTTGATGCCGCCGGTGAACCCGGTTCGCCTGAAGGCGTCGACGAAGACCTGCCGTTCCTCATCCGACATGATGCGCGCCCGACGATCTCTCGCCGGATCGTAACGACTGACAAACGCGGTCAAGTCGAGATCGGCCTTTGCCGGGGCGTCGACGTCCGCGGCCGCGGAACCGCCCGGGTCTTGCGCCCGCGGGAGGGGGGCGCGCAGAAACGCGTCGAACAACCTGTCGACGTTCTCGGCGAAGAGGCGATCGGGCTCCCGGTCCGGGCCTTGGAACTGAACGATATACATGCGCTCGCCGTGGCGGCGGCGCATGATCGCGATCGGGTCGGCTGGCGCGCGCGCCACATGCGGCGTGTTGAGCGAAACGACGCCAGCGACCCGCTTCGGATGCCTCAGCGCCATTTCCCAGACGACGAATCCGCCCCAGTCATGACCGACGAAAATCGCCCTGTCGACCTTCAGATGGTCGAGCAGCCCGATAAGATCGCCGGCCAGACGATCGATGGAATAGTCCTCGACCTCCGGCGGACAATCGCTCGCGCCGTAGCCGCGCTGGTCGACCGCGATTGCGCGAAAACCCGCATCGCTCAACGCTTTGATCTGATGGCGCCAGGTGAAGGCGATCTCTGGCCAACCGTGACAAAGTACGAAAGGAGTTCGGATCGTTCTGCGGCCCCTGCTCGTAAAAGGCCAGACGCAGCCCGTTCGTCGGCGCGAATTGAACAGGCGGCATCTCCATCATCGCAGTCGGCCCTCGCCTTCACCCAGTATGGGCGTGCGCCTCGTATTCGCGCAGGTCCTTCTTCGATATTTTTCCGACCGCGGTCTTGGGCAGTTCGTCGCGAATCTCCATCGACCCGATCATTTCATGTTTGCCGAGCCGGTCCTTGAGGAACGCCTTCATCTCCTCGAGCGTCACCGGCGCCGCCCCTGCCTTCAGCTTGATGAAAGCCTTGGGCGTTTCGCCGCGATACTCGTCAGGAACGCCGATCACGCTCACCTCTGCGACCGACGGGTGCTGGTACATCGCTTCCTCGATATTGCGCGGATAGACATTGAAGCCGCCGCACAGCAGCATGTCCTTGGTCCGGTCGACGATATAGACATATCCGTCCTCGTCCATGTAGCCGATGTCGCCGGTGCGGAAATATCCGTCGGCCGTCATCGCATTCGCGGTCGCCTCCGGTTGCTTCCAATAGCCCTTCATCACGTTCGGGCCCTTCACGCAGATTTCGCCGCGCTCGCCGAGCGCGACCTCGCGCTCCGGGTTGGCGACGTCGATGAACTTCATCTCCGTGCCGGGATAGGGGACGCCGCACGACCCGCGCTTCCTCTGCCCCTGCCGCGGCGTGAACGTCCCGATCGGCGCGGTCTCGGTCATGCCCCAGCCTTCGGTCAACTTGCAGCCCACGACGCTCTCGAATCGCTCCTGCACCGCAACCGGCAGCGGCGCGCCGCCCGACGCACACAAACGCAACGAAGAAAAATCCATCTTTTCGAGACCGGGCACGCTCAGAATCGCGACATGCATCGTCGGAACGCCCATATATACGGTGATCTTCCTTTCGACGATGTCCCTGACGGCGGCCGCGGGGTCGAAGCGCGGATGAAGGACGAGCTCCGCGCCCAACCGAAATCCGAGCAGCATGACGACAGTGAGCGAATAGATGTGAAAGAGCGGCAGGACGCACAGGACGCGCTCCTCGCCCACCCGCAGCCCGTCTTCGCTGCGCGTCATCACTTCAGTATATTGCGCGCATGCCGCAGTCAGATTGGCGTGGGTCAGCATTGCGCCCTTGGGCGAACCGGTCGTGCCGCCGGTATATTGAATGACGGCCAGGGCCTGCGTCGGATCGCCGAGCGGATGAACCGTGTAGCGCCCGTCATTGTCGATGACATCGCGGAACGCTGCGTGCCGATCGTCGTGGTTCACCTCGGACAGCATACCCGACGCCGCCATCTGCGCCTTGACCGGGCCGGAGGCGAGCGCCATTTCGGCGAATTCGCCGACGACCAGCGTCTTGAGCCGCGTCGAGGCAAGGAGGCGCTCGGCCTGCGGATAGAGGGAGGCGAGGTCGAGCGTAACGAGAATATCGGTGTCGCTGTCCCCGATCTTGTGTTCGAGCGTCCGGAAAGCGTCCAAGGGCGAATAATTGACGATCGTTCCGCCCGCCTTCAGGACTCCGAAAAAGGCGATGACATAGTGCGGCGTGTTGGGCAGGTAGAGACCGACGTTCACGCCCGGCCCGACGCCGAGGCGCTGAAATCCAGCGGCGGCGCGGTCCGCGAGCCTCTCCAGCTCGGCGTAGGAAATCCGCTTGTCCATGAATTGCAGCGCCGGCAGGGGACCGAAACGCTCAGCAGACGCCTCGAGGACGCTCTGCACGGACGAAAGCTCGAGCGGCGGGTCCCGGCGCACGCCCGCCGGATAGGACTTCAACCAGGGTTGGGAATTCATCTCGGACCTCACGTTTCCTTCCCGTTTCGTCCGACGGCGGCGAGGCGCGGGCGTTTGTCTCAATTGGCGCGTTCACCGCGGAACCGTCAAGCCTTCCCAGGCGTGATGACCCGCGCCGCGATCCACCGGCCTGGGGCTGTCGAGCTGCGTCGTGCGGGCGAAAGCTCACAGAATTGCGCGCGATGGGGCGCTGTTGCAGGATGGGCCCGAGGAAGCGCGGTCGCGATGCGGAACAGCCTCCGGGTCCCGCGCAACGCCCGTCGCCGCAGAGGGAGGATTTCAGCAATGACGAATGACTCCGAGGTCCGCGTATGCGCCGTCGTCGGCGTCGGGCCCGGCAACGGCGAGGCCCTCGCCCGGCGCTTCGCCGAGGACGGCTACGCCATCGCGCTGCTGGCGAGGAGCGCCGAATTGACCGCTCGGCTTGCCGGTGAACTTCCGCGCGCGAAGGCCTATATCTGCGACGTTGCGGACGCGGCCTCGATCGAGGCGGCGTTCGAGCAAATCCACGCCGATCTCGGCGACGTCGATGTTCTCGTCTTCAACGCCGGCTCGGGCGTCTGGGGCAGCATCGAGGACGTGTCGCCAGAGGATTTCGAGCGCGCCTGGCGGATCAACGCTCTGGGTCTGTTTCTGACCGCCAGGCAGGCGATCCCGGCGATGCTTCGCCTTGGGCGGGGCGCCATCATCGTGATCGGCGCCACGGCCTCGCGCCGGGGCGTCGCCGGCACCGCCGCCTTCGCTCCCGCCAAGGCGGCCCAGCGCGCGCTCGCTGAATCGATGGCGCGCCATCTCGGCCCGTCGGGAATCCACGTCGCGCTCATCATCGTCGACGGGGTCGTCAGATCGCCCGCGGCGCGCGCCCGATTCACGGACCTGCCGGAAGACGCGTTGGTCGCGCCCTCGGGCGTCGCCGATATCGCGGCAAGCCTGGTTCAGCAGGATCGCTCGGCGTGGAGCTTCGAGGTCGAGGCGCGGCCTTACGCCGAGAAGTGGTGAAGCCTCGAGGACCTCAGTTCGGCGGCGCCAGCAAACCCGGCAATTCGGCCAGGGTCGCGATTTCAATGTCCGGCGCGCCCGGCAGGCGTTCGCGGCGCTGACGGTAGCGGTTGCACCAGACGACGCGCATGCCGAAATCCGAGGCCGCATGCGCGTCCCAGGCGTTGGAGGACTGAAAGGAAATCGCCTCGGCCGGGAGGCTTAGGGAATCGAGCGCGTGCTGATAGACGCTTGGGTGGGTTTTGAAGGCGCGGACCGCATCGACCGACAGAACGGCGTCGAACGTGGAGGCGAGACCCGAGCGCGAGACAAGCGCCTCGAGCATCGTCGGCGAGCCGTTGGAGAGGATGGCGGTTCGCAAGCCCGCCGCGCGCAGGGCGCCGAGGACGGCGGGAACCTCCGGGAAAGGCTTCAGGCCGAGATAGAGCTCCATCAGGCGCCCGCGCAGGCCGGGCGTCTCCATGTCGAGGCTTTCGAGCGCGAAATCGAGCGCGTCGCCGGTCACCTGCCAGAAGTCGACGTAGCGATTCTGCAGCGTGCGCAGCCAAGTGTACTGAAGCTGCTTGTCCCGCCATAGGACCGTCAGCGCCGCGCGCCGCTCATCAGGAACGTCCGGACATTGCTCCGCGGCGGAGGCGAAATCGAACAGCGTTCCGTAGGCGTCAAAAACGCAGGCGCGAATGCCCTCGAGCACGCCCATTCCTCTCTCCTGTCGCGGCATTGAGTTTGATTGGCCAAAGGTCGCTGTCGCCAAATCTGCTACGCCGCGACGTTTCCGACAAGCAGCGACTCTCGCCGCGCCTCGCTTACATGCTCGCGTCAGGCGCGGTCGTGTTGACGGATGCGGCCTCGCGGGTTGACTTGCGGTCGGGGCTTTTTAGTGTACGGATCTCAAACGGCCTTTCTATCAGGCCGGAAGTCCCGATGAAAACAGGATCACGATGCCGTCGCACTCCTTGCGCGAGGCCGCGGAGGTTTCCAAGGCGTGGCCGTTCGAAGAAGCGCGCAAATTAATCGCGCGGCTCGGGCGCTCGCCGAAAGAGGAAGTCATTTTCGAGACCGGATACGGGCCTTCCGGCCTGCCGCATATCGGCACATTCGGCGAAGTCGCGCGCACGACGATGGTGCGGCACGCGTTCCGCGTCCTCACCGGCGACACGGTCAAAACCCGGCTCATCGCTTTCTCCGATGACATGGATGGTTTGCGCAAGACGCCGGACAACATTCCCAACCGCGAAATGATCGAGGCCCATCTGGGCAAACCGCTGACCCAGATCCCCGATCCGTTCGGCGAATATGAAAGCTTCGCCGCGCACAATAACGCCCGGTTGCGCGCGTTTCTCGACCGGTTTGCGTTCGAATACGAGTTCGTGTCTTCGACCGAGGCCTACAGGTCCGGGCGATTTGACGAGGCACTGCTGCGCATGCTTGACCGCTTCGACGATGTGCAGGCGATCATGCTTCCCTCGCTGCGCGAGGAGCGCGCCGCGACCTATTCGCCGTTCCTGCCCATTCACCCGCGCACCGGCGTGGTCATGCAGGCGCCTGTGTTCGCGCACGACGCCAAGGCCGGAACCATTTGCTGGCGCGACCCTTCGACGGACGAAACATTCGAAACCCCCGTCACCGGCGGGCGATGCAAATTGCAGTGGAAGCCCGATTGGGCGATGCGCTGGTATGCGCTCGGCGTCGATTACGAAATGGCGGGCAAGGATCTCATCGACTCGGTCAAGCTGTCGTCGAGGATCGCGCGCGCGCTCGGGGCGGAGCCGCCGGCCGGGTTCAATTACGAATTGTTCCTCGACGAGAACGGCCAGAAAATCTCCAAATCGAAGGGCAACGGGCTCACGATCGACGAGTGGCTGACCTATGCCGGTCCGGAGAGCCTGTCGCTGTTCATGTTCCAGAAGCCGATGGCCGCCAAGCGGCTCTATTTCGACGTCATTCCGCGCACCGTCGACGACTATCTCGGGTTCCTGGACGCCTTTCCGCGGCAGGAGTGGAAGGAGCGGCTCGGCAATCCGGCGTGGCACATTCATTCCGGCGACCCGCCTGAGCCCGAGACCTTGGTCCACGGCGGGGGGCCGCAAACCACGGTGTCCTTCGCCATGCTGCTCAATCTCGCGACGGTCGCCAACACCGACAATCCTTCGGTCTTGTGGGGTTTCCTGCGCCGCTACGCCCCTTCGGCCTCGCCGCAGACTCATCCCCGTCTCGACAAGCTGGTCTGCTATGCCGTCGCTTATTTCCGCGATTTTGTCGCGCCCAAGAAGCGCTACCGCAAAGCCGACGCGGTCGAGCGCGACGCGCTGTCGCAGATCTCGGCAAAGCTGGCGCAGCTGCCGGCCGACGCGACCGCGGAAGAGATCCAGCATGCGCTCTATGACATCGCGCGGCCGATCCCGCGCTATCAGGACCATGGCGCGAAGGGCGCGACCGCGGAGCGGCCGGGCGTCTCCAACGACTTCTTCAGCATGATCTACGCGGTCCTGCTCGGCGAGGAACGCGGCCCGCGCCTGGGTTCGTTTTTCGCGCTCTATGGCCTGAGCGAAACGCGGGCGCTGATCGACAAGGCGCTGGCCGGCGATTTCGTTCGCCAAGCTTAGAGCGCCTCGCGCCGCCTGCCGGGTTCCCGGGCGGACGGCGCGACGGCGCGGTTTTTGAAAATCAATTTTATCCGACAATCGCTTTGAGACAATCAGGACATTGAAAACGCTCAGCTTCCTCGGAGCGCCGAAACGCATGGCGGGCGTCAGCGAGGCGATGGGGAAGCGCTGCGGCTGCGGCGGTTGGCGGGCTTAAGCGGCGAGCGTCGCGCTGTCCTCCCTTACCCGGCGCCGCCGACCGTGAAATCCAAGCCATAACCGCCCCCGCGCATCGAGGTCTGTCCAGCCGCGCGGCACGCCCGGCGATGTCTAGAATCCGAGCACGCTGGCGTTGATGGAGGCCTCGAGGCCGCCGTCGACCGGCAGATTGGCGCCGTTGATCCAGCGCGCGCCGTCCGAACAAAGAAAGAGCACGGCCGGCGCGATATCGGCGGCCGAGCCGGCGCGGCCGACGCGGGCGATGTCCTCATCGACCCGGGGATCGCCGAAGATCTGACGAAATTCCTTCAAGATCGGCGTCGTCACCGGACCCGGACTGATGGCGTTGACCCGCAGGCCGCGATTTCTGAACAACGGTTGGTGGGCGGCCTGCATCGTCCACAGCAGCAGCAATTCCTTGGAAAGCGGATAGGCTTCGGCGTCCGCTATCTTGTGGGCGGCGATCAACGCCCTGAGGTCCGGAAATCCCGGGGCCGCGACAAAGGACCTGGCGCGCTCGAGATTGGCGCGCCAGCCATATCCGGCAATTGACGCGACGTTGACGATCGCCCCTCCCTCGCGAAGATTTGGCGCGAGCGCCTCGCTCAATGCGCGCAGCCCGAAAAAGTTGATCGCCAGCGTCTTGTGCGCCCCGATCACGCCCGAGACGCCCGCGACATTGCAGAGCGCGTCGATCCGCCGCGGCAGCGAGCCGACGATTTCGGCGATCCCCTGAGGGGAGCTGATGTCCGCCTTGACGAAGGCGCCGAGGAGCGTCGGCGGGGGATTGATATCGACGCCCACGATGTCCGCGCCCAGGGCGAGCGCGAGTTCGCCGACCCTGGCGCCGATCCCCGACGAAATCCCGGTAACGACGATCGTCTTCCCGATCAGCATTTCACTCTCCTAACGCCGCGCCGGATGGCGCCGTTCCGGTCCCGCTTCCGTCATCCGGCGCCCGATCCTCCGGCGCCGGCGCCCTCGTTCCCGCCGTCGACATTCCCGAGGGCATGCAGGCGATACCCGATCGGGAGAAGTCGCAAAGAGCTATGGTCTTCCACCCAGCCCCAGAAGCCGCGCGGCAACGCCAGCGCGAAAACGAGCGCGGTCGCGCCGAGACCGACGAGGTACCAGACCCCGGCGGCGCCGAACCAGGCTTCGATGGCGAAGAAGATGACGGCTCCGAGAATTGCGCCTTCGAAGGTTCCAAGTCCGCCGACCAGCGCCATGAAGATCATGTAGGCAGTCCACAGCGGGCTGAAGTAGGCCCTTGGCTGGAAAGTCAGCGCCGTCGCCACCCAAAGCGCGCCGGCAAGAGCGGCGCCGAATGCGGCGAGCGCGAACACCAGCCGCTTCGCGCGCATGACGCGCACGCCGACGGATTCGGCCGCCTCTTCGTTGTCGCGAATCGCCTGGATCGCTGCGCCGAGCGGACTGCGGAGCAACCAGAACACGGCCGCCAGAAGTCCGGTCATGGCGCCGAGCGCACACCAATAGGTCAGGGCGCGACGCGTTTCGATCGTGTAAGCGTTGAGTTCGATCAGCGAGGTGCCGGTCTCGCCCCGGATCAACGGGTCGAGGTTCACCATCAAATGCGCCAGCTCGGCAGCGACCCACATGCCGATGGCGAATTCGCCGCCCCTGAGGCGCAGCATCATCATAGACAGCGGCAACGACAGCAGGCCAACGATCAACGCCGCCAGAAACAGGCCCGGATAGACGCTGAATCCCGCATTGGCGAGCCTGATCGCCGCATAGGCGCCGAGGCCGAAGAACGCCTGTTGACCGATCGAGACCAGGCCGCAGAACCCGACCAGCGCGTTCCACATCAGCGCGAGAATGACATAGATGAACAGGGTCGTGAGCTTGTCGACGGCGTTGGCGCTGAAAAGCGAGGGACCGCACGCCAGAACGATGAGGATCAAGGCGGCGGCGACCATCGCGACCCGCGACGCGGGCGTCCACCGGTCGACGACGAAGGAGGGGACGGCGCTCATCGGCTTGCCTTTCCGCTGAGCGCGCGCCGGACACGGGCGCCGAGGTTGCCGAAATACAGCCGGGCGAACAGGACGCCGAGGAATGCAAGGTGTCCCGCGATGAAAAAGCCTTGCGGGTTGAACAGCGCGCCCAGGCTCTGCGCCACGCCGAGCACGACGCCGCCGATCAGGGTTCCCCACAGCGTTCCCGCGCCGCCGATAACGGTCGCCTCGAAGGCGAAAATCAGTTGCAGCGCTCCCGCGTAGGGATTGAACGTCGCGCGCAGGCCGAGAAACGCGCCGGCGACAGCCACGCTCGCCAGGGCAATAGAAGCGGCGACCGCGTTGACGCGTCGGGCGTTGACGCCGACCAGCCCGACGGTTTCGGGATCTTCCGCGGTGGCGCGGATGGCGCGGCCCATTTGGGTTCGCTTGAGAAAGGCCTGGATGCCGCCGAGCATGACGACCGCGACGGCGAAGGTCAGCGCCGAGAGTTTGCCGATCGCGATCTGATCAGTGATTGACCAGCTGTCGTATGAAAGGTTGCCGACGTAGGGCGCGAGCGAACGCGTATTGGCGCCAAAACCCTGAAAGAGAAGATTGTCGAGAATGATCGACAGCCCAAAGGTCGATAAAACGGGCACGAGCAGGCCCCCGCGCGCGCTTCGTTCGAGGACGAGGCGTTGCAACGCCCATCCGATCAGCGCCATCGCGGGCGCCACGACGATCAGTCCGAGGAACGGTTGGACCCCGTAGCGGTCGGCCAGGACATAGAGAGCGTAGGCGGAGAGGATCGCCAGACTGCCATGCGCGAGATTGATGATCCCCATGACGCCGAACATGAAAGATAGCCCGCAGGCCATCAGCGCGTAGTAGCCGCCGAGCAGGACCCCCTGGATTATCTGGTTGAGAAGAATCACGGCGGCGTCGCTTCGCGGTTCAAAGAGGCCTTGAGGCCGAAATAGGCCTCCGTCACCTCCTCTCGCGTCAGCGAGCTCGTCGGCCCCTCGATCGCTATCGCGCCTTCCAGCATGCAGATCGTGCGGCTCGCCATCGCCATCGCGCGTCTGAGGTCCTGCTCCACCAGGAGCATGGCGACGCCTGACGCTTTCAATGCTTCGAGCTGCGCGTAGACGCGATCGACGACCAACGGCGCCAGTCCGAGCGAGACCTCGTCAAGCAGAAGCAGGTCCGGGTTCATCATCAACGCGCGACCGATCGCCGTCGCCTGCTGTTCGCCGCCTGACAGCGTCCCCGCCAGGCTGAACCTGCGTCCCTTGAGATTGGGAAAAGCCTCCATGACCGCGTCCAGCGTCCATTCGCCATCGCGGCCGGCCGAACGCGCCAGCAGAAGATTTTCCTCGACCGTCAGGCGAGCGAACAGACGGCGCCCCTCGGGAACGAGCGCCACCCCGAGGGCTGCGCGAGCGTGCGCGCTGCGCCCGGCAATGTCTGCGTCTTTGAAGACGATGCTTCCCGACCAGAGCGGGTGCGCGCCGGCAATTGTGCGCAAAAGGGTTGTTTTGCCCGCGCCATTGGCGCCGACGAGCGCGATTGTCTCGCCGCGCGCGATGGTCAGGCTGACTCCACGCACGGCCTGCAACTGGCCATGACGCGCCTCAAGCCGTTCGACCGAGAGAAGGGTCACACCGCGCCCCCGCCCAGATAGGCCTCGACCACCGTCGGATCGGCCATGACGGCTTGCGGCGACCCGTCGGCGATGATGCGTCCGGCGTCCATGCACACGAGGCGCTCGGCGACGCGCAGCAGGATGTGCACAATATGCTCTATCCATACGATCGCGACGCCGCGGCGCTTCAGTTCAAGAATGATGTCCACGAGTTCGCTCGCCTCGGCGTCGGTCAGCCCGCCGCCGATCTCGTCCAGCAGCAGCACTGCCGGGCCGGTCGCGAGCGCACGCGCCAGCTCCAGCCGCTTGCGATCTATGAGACCCAGCGTTTCCGCTCGTCGGTTCGCGATTTGCATCATGCCGGCCAGCGACAGCGATTCGACCGCCATCTGGTAGGCCGCCTCTCGCTCCATGCCGCCGCCGTGCGCGGCGGCGGTAAACGCGTTCTCGAAAACGGTCATCCCGCCGAAGGGCCGGGGAATCTGGTGAGTGCGCGCGAGTCCCCGGCGGCAGAGTTCGGCGGTCGGGGCGCCGGTGACGTCCTTCCCGAGAAAACGCACCTTTCCGCTGGTCGGCGCATGGGCGCCGACCAGAACCCCGAGCAAGGTCGTCTTGCCGGCGCCGTTAGGGCCAACGACGCCGATCGCCTCGCCAGCGTGAACCGAGAAGTCGACGGCGTCGAGCACCAGCAGCGCGTCGAACCGTTTCGTCAGGCCTTCTGCTTCGAGCAGAAGGCCATCCGCTAGCATGCCGGCCATCCGCTGACGATGTTCAAGTATTATACGGCCGAAGCTTCGCCGAGACGGGAACGTTCCGGTCGGTGGCGTTCTCGGTCACGGGAAAGTCCAGCTTGAATTTCGACCCGGGCGGCGCCTTCACCCATTGGCAGCCGATGATCGGCCCCGGCGAGACATTGGGGACCGGACCGCTGGTGAAGTCGACCTCGCCGTCAATCGTCAGAAGTCTTGAGCGTCGACAACGCCTTGGCGACGGCGGCCTTACTGGTGGGAGCGCCGCTCGCGTTCAGGGCGGCGAAGCCGGCGTCGAACACCGCGAGCGAGGCGCCGAGTTGCTGCGTCCACTGCTTGCCCGAGGCTTTCTCGTAACCGTCGGCCAATTCCTCGCTGCTCACCCCGGTCAGCGACGACTTGTAAGGGAAGGCCTTGTGCCAATAGGCCGCGCTCGCGAGGTTGTAGCCGAGATCGCCCAGCGCCGTCACGTCGTCGGGGAACAGGCCCGTCTTCGCGATCTGCGCGATTATGACCATCTTCGTATAGCCTTGCTGCGCGGCCTGGCGCCAGAACGCCGCGAAGTCGGGCGGAATCGGGAAGGTGTTGAAAATCTGGCACTTCGCCGCCTTGAACTTGGCGATCTGGGCCGAATAGTCGGTCGTGCCGTCCTCATACGGACCCGGGTCGACGATCGTAAATCCGCTCTTGGCGAGCGCGGGCGCGAGATGCTCGCGGATCGCGGTCCCGTCGGCGTCGTCGGGGTAGAGGGCGCCGACCTTCTTGTTCGTCTCGAGCAAATGCCATTGCGAGACATAGCACTTGTGGAATTCCTCGACCCCGAAGCCGAAGTGGTAGGTCCACTTGAATGGCGAGGGCTGGCCGGGTTTGGCGCCGCGGCCGAAATACCAGGCTTCCCAGGGCATAACCGTGGAGAGACAGGGAACTCCCGCCGCCTCACAAGCGTCCGCGACCGGATTGATCGTCTCCGGCGTGGAGACGACCAGCATCATGTCGATGTTGTCGGAGTTGATCAGGGTCTTGGCGAGTTGCCCCGCGCGAGACGGATCCGACTGGGTGTCCCGGTCGAGAACCTCGACCGCGTAGGTCTTTCCGCCGATGGAATATCCTTTGGCGAGCGCCTTGCGCACGACGTCCAGGACGTAGCCGTCGGTCTGCCCAAATCCGCCTAGAGCCCCGGTTCGCGGGCTGATGAAGCCCACCTTGAGCTTGGCCTCCGCGCCGGCGGCGTAGGCGCCTCGCGGTCCGCTCGCGGCGGCGAGGCCCGCAGCCCCCGCGGAAAGAATGAGGCCGCGCCGCGATATCGGCGGGCCGGCCGAGGAGAGATTCCCGACATCGGATTTGATCTTCATTGTCTTCCTCCCGTTTGGCGCCGCCCTGACATGAGATCGGCGCCTCATTGTCTTTTGCCGTATTCAGATTGGATAGCCCCACAGCTCGCTACGCCGGTCGTCGAACGCCCTTATGTCGGGCTTGAGCGTCGCCGAATTGGCAAGCGCCCCATGGATCGCCAATTCGTCACGGCGGCGATGATAGCCGAAAATTTCCTGTCAGATCAATCCCGAACGCCGCGCCGTCGCGCGACGTGGCGATTGCCCGCCTTCCTGAACCGCCCGCCTACTCCGCCGCGGCCCGCTTCGGCAGGACCCAGTTGGGCCGAACGAAGTGGCACGTATAGCCGTTCGGATAGCGTTCGAGATAATCCTGATGCTCTGGCTCGGCCTCCCAGAAAGGACCCGCCGGCGCGACTTCCGTCGTCGCCTTGCCCGGCCAAAGGCCCGAGGCGTCGACATCGGCGATGGTGTCGAGGGCGACGCGCTTCTGCTCGTCGCTGGTGTAGAAAATCGCCGAACGATAGCTGGCGCCCCTGTCGTTGCCCTGGCGGTCGAGCGTCGTCGGATCGTGGATCTGAAAGAAGAACTCCAGCAGCCGGCGGTAGCTGATTTTCGCCGGATCGAAGATGATCTCGACCGCCTCGGCGTGATTGCCGTGGTTGCGGTAGGTCGCGTTGGGGACTTCGCCGCCGCTGTAGCCCACCCGCGTCGAAACGACGCCGGGATAGCGGCGGAGCAAGTCCTGCACGCCCCAGAAACAACCGCCGGCAAGAACTGCGCGTTCATTCGAATATGGCATCTGCCTGCGCCTCCCGCTGAGATGGGAATGGTTCACGATCCCTGGGCCGGGCCGCGAATTTGCCTTCGCTATCGACGAAGAGGCGCCCCATCCGCGGGCCGATCTCCGCCGTCCGTCTCATATAGTCGTCCTGAGCGTAAACGGAACAGGGATGGCCATCCAGGGCGTTTGGCCAGCGTTCGTCCCCGGGCAAGGAAGCGAATTGCGTTCGCGTCCTTTCTGATCGCTGGAGCGCCGGGCGGCGGCGATGGGTTCACCGTCATGATCTGGCAGGCCGCGCGCCGCCGACTGACAGGCGCGCGGCGCATCCGGTTGCGCGGACGCCGCGACCGGAAGCCCCGCCAACCCGCAATCGTCATGCCCTTGTTTTCGGCGGGCTGGCGCGACGCCCTCCGGCGGCGGACTTCCTGGCCGTCGCCTTTTTCGCCTTCTTGGTCGCGCGGATGACGGCTCGATCCCCGGCGGTCGCGGCGGCCGCCCGGGCAGTGCATTTGGCGCGAAACTCCTCGACCTCCTCCTGGGTGAGGAGTTCGATGCCGATGAATTCGTTTTCGGAGCCGCTGGCGCGAATCAGTTCGTCGAGCTTGGCCTGAATCGCCGCACCGTCCCGGTTCTGCGTGTTCTGGATCAGGAACACCATTAAGAACGTCACGATCGTGGTGCCGGTGTTGATGACAAGCTGCCAACTGTCGGAGAACTTGAACACGGGACCGATGGCGGCCCAGGTGACGACGATCAGGCAGCAGATCAGGAAAGTGACTGGCGCGCCCGCCGCCCGGGCGGCGGCGTTCGAGGCAGTCGTGAACATCCGATTGATCGACATCCGCGGGTTCCCCCTTCTGGGACTCGAGCGTCGCGCGGGCCGCCGGCGGCTTGGAACGCTCGACAAGTCTTGGGACGCTCAATAACCAATAATAAGCCGCAGCGTTCCCGCAATATGACACGCTCCAGCCCGGCGGTCGCCCACCGCCGCCCTCGCGTGTCAAGGTTTTGAAAAGCCAGAAGGAAGGAAACGAAAGCCAAAAGGGAAGGAAAGGAAAATCAAAGGGAAGCAAGGGAAAATTAGAGGGAAGGAAACGAAAGCATTTCCCTTCCGCGAATTGGGGCTTTTCAATGGGTTCTGGACGATTCTCGGCGAGAAAGAATTTCGGCGGTCCATTCCGCATCGTCACGGGCCGAGAACGGCGTCCAGGTTTTACAAATCCCAGTCATAAAACTTCCGCATCGCGCAGCCGCCGGCCTTGGCGCAAGGCGCGGTCCGATCCGGCGACCAGGAGGCAAGGTAACACGGTTTCTGATTTTTACAAAATGATTTGTTTGGAAAAGAAACTCCGGCAAACCGAAGCGGCTCGCGCGCTATGAACGTCGCCCGCGGCCCCGGCGAACGTGGCGAACCTGCTCGTCTTTCACCCGGCCTCCGGCGCGCAACGAACGATAGGCGGCGTCTCCCGCCCTTTCGGCATCCTTGCGACTGCCGGCGCTCGTCGATGAGCCGCTTGACCTCGTCCCGCTCCGCGTCGGTCAGCATGCCGCCCGACTCGGAGCAGATCGCGAGGCCAATCCTGTTCCGATTCACGAATCGGCCAATAGGCCCGACGACGACCCGCTCCGCCCCTCACCCGCTGTTGCGCAACCCCGCCGATATGCCATTGACGGTGAGCTGGATCCCCGTCAAGGACCTTCTCGCTCGACGACCGGCCGCGGTGCAGCTTTAGGAGCTCGACCTGCACGTGGTTGAGCGGGTCGAGATAGGGAAAGCGGTTGCGGATCGAGCGGTCGAGCAGCGGATTGCCCTCCAGGAGCCGCGACTGCTCCAGATCTTAAGTCTCTCTTTAGGCCGGCTAGGCGCCTGCAGCGCTCCTTGGAGGACCGGCGGCTCGCTGCCGGGCTTACGGACGACCCGGCCGTTGCTGCACGACGGGATCGGGTCGTATGCTGCCCCCGTTGTGGGCGACCGAGCCCTCTGTCGGGGGAAATCCCGGTTCAAGTTCGGTTCCGAAGGGCAATTCATGACCTGCGCCGAGCTGACCGACTTTGAATCGAGGACGAGCCAGCCGAACTTGCCGAACGGGCCGCGGAGCGACCCGCGCGCTGACGATCGGCGGGTTTTAAACCGTGTATTCCGGGTTCAGGGCTTCCCCCGGCCTCGACCCTCAGGGAGATCCCCATGGCCATAACCGAATATGATCCGAACGCATCCTTTCCCGGAGTCATTGGTCGAACGCCCGAGGAATCCAAACCCGCATGGCCGGCCCCCAATCGGGCGAAGGAGGGAGCGCCGAACGTTGTCTTTTTGGTGCTTGACGACACAGGCTACGGACACCTCGGCTGTTTCGGGAGCCCTATCGCGACTCCGAATATCGATGCGCTCGCGGCCGACGGCCTGCGCTACAGCAACATGCACACGACGGCGCTTTGCTCGCCGTCGCGTTCATGCATCCTCACCGGGCGCAATCATCATTCCAACCACTTGGCCTGCCTCACCAATGGCTCGACGGGCTATCCCGGGTCGGACGGCTACATCCCTTTCGCGAACGGCTTTCTGTCCGAGATTCTGCAGCAGAAGGGCTACAACACTTATTGCGTCGGCAAGTGGCACCTCGCGCCTGAGGAAACGATGACCGCCGCCGGGCCGTACGACCGCTGGCCTCTGGGCCGCGGCTTCGAACGCTATTTCGGCTTCCTCGGCGGCGACACGCATCAATATTATCCTGAGCTCGTGCGCGACAATTCGCAGACCGAACCCGAAAAGACGCCGGAAGAAGGCTATCACCTGACGCCCGATCTGGTGGAGAAGGCCAAGGCGATGATCGCCGACGCCAAGCAGGTGGCGCCGAACAAGCCATTCTTCATGTATCTCGCACTCGGCGCCACCCATTCGCCGCATCACGCGCCAAAAGAATGGGCTGACAAATACAAGGGAAAGTTCGACGCAGGCTGGGACGCCTATCGGAACGAGGTGTTCGCAAAACAGAAACAACTCGGGATCGTGCCGGAAGGAACCGAGCTGTCCCGGCACGACCCAGACGTCCAGGATTGGGATAGGCTGCCGGCGGACGAGCGCCGGCTCTATGCGCGCATGATGGAGGTGTTCGCCGGATTCTTGACCCATACCGACCACTATATCGGCGAGTTCATTCAGTTCCTGAAAGACCTCGGAGAGTACGACAATACGCTCATCATGCTTATCTCCGATAACGGCTCGAGCGCCGAAGGCGGCCCGCACGGATCGGTGAACGAATGCCGGTTCTTCAACAATGTCGCGGATACGGTCGAGGACGGGTTGAAGCATATCGACGAGATCGGCGGGCCGAAGACGTTCAATCATTTTCCGTGGGGCTGGACATGGGCGGGCAACACGCCGTTCCGGCGCTGGAAGCGCGAGACCTATCGCGGAGGCGCTACCGACCCTTTCATTGTCACATGGCCCAAGGGCGTTAAGGCGCGAGGAGAAGTGCGTTCGCAATACGCGCATATCATCGACATGGTTCCCACGGCGCTCGATGCGCTTGGTCTGCAGGCGCCGGCGTCTATCCGCGGCGTCACGCAATCGCCGATTGAGGGCGTCAGTTTCGCGCACACCTTCGAAGCCCGTGACGCTGCGTCAAAGCACATCACGCAATACTTCGAGATGATCGGGCATCGCTCGCTGTACCACGATGGCTGGCGCGCGGTCTGTCCCTGGCCCGGCGCTTCGTTTGTGGAATCCGGCAGAGCCTTTGGCGCGCCGCTAACGGCCGACATGCTGACCGAACTCGACGCCAAAGGCTGGGAGCTCTACCACGTCGCCGAGGACTTCGCCGAGACCCGCAACCTCGCCGACAAGGAGAAGGCGCGCCTCATCACGATGATCAGCCTCTGGTACAATGAAGCGGGCAAATACAAGGTTCTGCCGATCGACAGCCGCGGCACTGCGCGCATCGCCGAAGAGCGTCCGCAGATCGCGGTCAACCGCAGCCGGTACGTACTTTATCCTGGCACGCAGTCGATACCGGCGACCGCCGCGCCGAAGATCTTGAACAGGCCTTATTCAATTAGCGCCGAGGTGGAGATTCCGAAGGAGGGCGCTGAAGGGGTCTTGCTCAGCATGGGCGGCAATGACGGCGGCATTTCCTTCTATGTGCAGGACAAAGCGCTGTGCTTTGCGCATAACTATGTGTCGATCGAATGCTTCCATGTGAAGTCGAAGGCCCCGATTCCGGCCGGCCGGCATATTCTAAGCATGGAATTCGCGCCGACCGGCAAGCCCGACATCAAAAACGGCAAAGGCGCTCCCGGCGCCGTGAAGCTGCTGATCGACGGCGAGGAAGTCGGCAACGGCGAGCTTTCAGTGACGACCCCGCTCAGGCTCGCGCAAGGCGGCGCCATGCTCGTCGGCGCCGACACGGGCGCGCCGGTGACTGCCGACTACGCGCCGCCGTTCCGCTTCACCGCATTGCTCAGGCGCGTGATCGTCGATGTCAGCGGCGAGCACGTCGCCGACCATGAAGCCGAGTTGAAAGCAATTCTGGCGAAACAATGACCGCGCAGCAATCGACGAAGCGTCTCAGAGCGTCGCCCTGCCCCCGAAACCCAAACGGGGGTTGACCTTCGCCAAGAAGCAAAGCCGCGAAAACTGACGTCGAGAGAATCTGCGAGCATGAACTTGGCCCGGTTGATTCCGTTCGTAATGTTGGCAAGCGTGATCCTGACCGTCCTCGCGCTCGGCCTTCATTCGAAGCTGCTCGACGCAATCGCCTTGGTTCGGCGTCCGGGGCTGATGTTGCGTTCGATTGTCTCGATGTACTTCGTGATGGTCGTCGTGGTTGGCGCCGCCGCTTCGTTGTTTCCTCTCGCCCCGACGGTCAAGCTCGCGATCGTCGCGCTCGCCGTTTCACCCGTTCCGCCGACCCTGCCGGGCAAGCAGCAGAAGGCGGGGGGCTCGAGCGACTATGCAGTCGGTCTGATGGTGGTGGCCGTACTGCTGGCGATCGTCCTGGTTCCGGTTTGGATCGAACTCATCGGGCGCTATTTTCACGCCGACGTTCACATGTCGCCCGGAAGGATTGCCCCGACCGTATTCCTGTCCGCGATCGCGCCCCTGTTCGTCGGCATGATGGTTCGGCGAATCGCGCCAGACTTCGCCGCAAGGATCGAGAAACCCATCTCGCTCGTCGCGGCCGGCCTGCTGGCGGCGGCCGCCTTGCCGATTATGTTCACCATGTCAGGCGCGATTTGGACCACTATTGGCCACGGCGTCCTCGTTGTCCTTGCCCTCTTCACCTTGGTCGGCCTTGCGACGGGGCATCTGCTCGGCGGTCCCTATCCCGACGACCGAACCGTGTTGGCGCTCGCCACCAGCACGCGCCACCCCGGCATCGCCTTGGCGATCATCGCGCTCAACTTTCCCGAGCAGAAGAAAGCGGTGATGGCGGTTGTCCTGCTTCACCTGATCGTCGGCGGCGTGATTGCGATTCCGTATAAAGTCTGGCGCAGTCGAAGTCGCGCGAAAGCCGCGAAGGCCTGAGAACAAGTTGAAAGAACAGAGGGCTAAACCGCGGGCGCAGGCGCCCATCGCCAGGAACGGGAGCTTCGTCGGCCCATGAACCAATCGGCCAAGGAGGGCCAGCGACCCGCTCCGCCCCTCACCCGCTGTTGCGCAACCCCGCCGAAATGCCGTTGATGGTAAGCTGGATGCCCGTCAGCACCTTCTCGCTCGACGACCGGCCGCGGTGCAGCTTTAAGAGTTCGACTTGCACGTGGTTGAGCGGATCGAGATAGGGAAAGCGGTTGCGGATCGATCGATCGAGCAGCGGATTGCTCTCCAGGAGCCGCGACTGCTCCATGATCGCGTTGAGCGCGTCGAACGAATCGCGCCATTCGCGCGAAATGCGGGAGAAGATTTTTTCCCGCAAAGCCACGTCCGCGACCAGCCGCGCATAGCGCGAGGCGATGGCGAGGCTCGATTTCGACAGCACCATGTCCATGTTGGAAAGAAGGGTGCGGAAGAACGGCCAGCGCCGGTGCATCGCTTTGAGCGCGTCGAGCCCGTCGGCGGGATGGGCCTCGACATAGGCCTTCACCGCCGAGCCGAAGCCGAACCAGCCGGGCAGCATGAGGCGGCACTGCGACCAGGAGAACACCCAGGGAATCGCCCTCAGATCCGCGATCGACGTCGTCTTCTTGCGCGAGGCGGGCCTCGAGCCGATGTTGAGGCCGGCGATTTCGGTGATGACGGTCGAGGCCCAGAAATAGCGCTCGAACCCTTCCGTCTCGTAGACCAGGCCGCGATAGGCCTTGTAGGCGCTGTCCGAGAGTTCCTCCATCGCCTCGAGGAAGGCGAGATCGGGCGCGGGGCTTTCGTCCTGCAGCAAGGTCGCCTCCAGCGTCGCCGAGACCAGCGTCTCGAGGTTGCGGCGCCCGACGTCGGGATTGGAGTACTTGCTCGAAATGATTTCGCCCTGCTCAGTGATGCGGATCTGCCCCTGCACCGCCCCACCCGGCTGGGCCAGGATCGCGTCGTAGCTCGGGCCGCCGCCGCGCCCGACCGAGCCGCCGCGGCCGTGAAACAGGCGGATGCGCACGCCGTGGCGGCGGAACACCTCGACCAGCCCGATCTCGGCCTTGTAGAGCTCCCAGCCCGAAGTGACGAAGCCGCCGTCCTTGTTGGAGTCCGAATAGCCGAGCATCACCTCCTGCTCGCCGCCCAGCGAGTTGACGAGCCGGCGGTATTCGGGAATCGACAGCAGCGCGTCCATGACGCCGACGCAGGCGCGCAGGTCGGAGATGGTTTCGAATAGCGGCACGACATGCAGCGCGGCCGAGCCGTCGGCGGTGACGAGGCCGACTTCCTTCAACAGCAGCGCCAGCTCCAGCATGTCGGAGACAGCGTCGGTCTTGGAGATGATCGAGGTGCGGATCGCGCCCGGGCCGTAGGTCTTGCGGATCGCCGCGGCGGCTTTGAAGACCTCGAGCTCGCCACTCGTCTCGTCGCTGTAGGCGATGAAGGGCGAGACCAGCGGGCGCGGCGAATCGAGTTCGCGCCGCAGCAGATCGACGCGATCGGCCTCGCTTAAGGCCCGATAGTCGAGCCCCGGCGTCACAGCAGCCAGGAGCTCGGCGACGGTGCGCTCGTGCACGTCGGAGTTCTGCCTCAGATCGATCGGCGCGAGGTGGAAACCGAACACGTCGACCGCGCGGCGCAGCGCCCTCAGCCGCCCGCGCGCCAGGATCGCCGCGCCGTGGCTCTCCAGCGACCGGGCGACAGTGTCGAGATCGGCGGCCAGCTCTTCGACGCGAGCGTAGGCCGGCGCGTCGGTCAGCGGATGGCGCAGCGCGACGACGTGATCGAGATCGAGCGCCGTCTTGGCCAGCCGCGAATACATGCCTGTGATCGCGCGGCGATAGGGCTCGTCGCGGCGGTTCGGGGACGGGTCGCTCGCCCGCTCGGCGAGCGCGTTCAACTCGTCGCTGACCCTGACAAGGCTGCCGGCGAGCGAGATTTCGCCGCCGAGCTGGTGCAGCTCGTCGAGATAGTGGCTGAGCGCGCGGGCGCTCTGCAACCGCATCGCCTCATTGAGCACCCTCGCCGTCACATAGGGGTTGCCGTCGCGGTCGCCGCCGATCCAGGAGCCGATGCGCAGGAAAGAGGCGATCCGCTTCCCCGGCGGGCTCGCGCCCTGTTTGGCGAGCGTGTCGGCGATGACGCCATAGAGCCGGGGCAATTCGCGGAAGAAGGTGTAGTCGTAGTAGGAGAGGCCATTGGCGACCTCGTCGACCACGGTCAGCCGGGTCTGGCGCAACAGGTTCGTGCGCCAGAGGATGAGAACGGCGCGCCGCAGCTGCTCTTCGTTGCGAGAGAGCTCCGCCTCGTCGCCCGTCGCGCGTTCACGCGCGTCCAGGAGCGCGGCGATCTCCAGTTCGCGCGTCAGCGTGCTTTTGCGCCTGACCTCGGTCGGATGGGCGGTCAGCACCGGACTCACCAGCGCGCGTTCGAAGAAGGCGCCGAGCGTCGTGGAGTCGACCCCGGTCTCGCGGGTGCGGTGGAACGCATAGGCGAGCGATCCGGCGCGAGGCGCCGAGCCCGCGATCGCATGCGCGCGGTTGCGGCGGATGTGATGCTGGTCCTCGGCGATGTTGGCCAGATGCGAGAAATAGCTGTAGGCGCGCACGATCGCGAGCGTCTGGTCGGCGCTGAGGCTGTCGAGGGTCGCCTCCAGCTCGCGCCGGGCGCCGACCTCGTTGTCGCGATGGAAGCGGACCGAGGCCTTGCGGATCTGCTCCACCAGGGCGAAGACCTCCTCGCCCTCCTGCTCGCGCACGGTGTCGCCGAGGATGCGGCCCAGCAGGCGGATGTCGCCGCGCAGCGGGCGATCCTTCTCGGCGTCGTCCGTGTCCTGCGGCGGAGCGATGGACGTCGAAGCGGCGAGAGTCATCGATCAAATCCGTCGCCGGCTGACCCGGCCGGATTTGATGTTGCACTGCGGCATGCGCCGGCGCAAGTGCGAAGGACTAGAGACCGAGGCGCAGCGCCTCGGCGAGCCGGCTCCTCACCGCGGCAGCGTCCTTCAGCTCGCACTCGTAGATCGTCAGCGCGCGCCAGCCCATCGCCTCGAGCGCGGCCAGCGTCTTCACGTCGCGCGCGCGGTTGCGGGCGATCTTGGCGCGCCAGTAGTCGGCATTGGTTTTCGGCGCCCGGGCGCCGCGCGGACAATCATGCCCATGCCAGAAGCAGCCATGCACGAAGATCGCCAGCTTGCGTCCGGAATAGACGATGTCCGGCTTGCCGGGCAGATCGGCGCGATGGAGCCGGTAGCCGGGCGCGAGTTGGCGCAACGCCGCCCTGACCGCGCGCTCCGGACCGGTGTCGCGCGACTTGACTGCACGCATGACCGCGGAGCGGTCGAGGCTCACGCGCTCTTCGCCTGCGGCCGGGAAACGCGACCCCCGTCGTCGCCGGCGAGCGGCAGCAATAGATGCTCGCTGAGGAATCGTACGACCGGCGGCGCGACGCCGTCGCCGATCAGACGCAGCGCATCGGTCTCGCGCGCTGGAAGTCGGAAGCTGTCCGGCAGCCCCATCAGGCGCGCCGCCTCGCGCGGTCGCATCGCCCGGGTGCGGATCGTATTGCCCTTGACCTCGATCAGAAATTGTTTGCTGGACCCGCCGCCTGGCGTGCGCAGGCATCCGGCCAGACCGTCGAAGCGCGCTTCCGCCTGGACCCGCACGCCGCCGAATCCGTCGGGCCGGGTCCGGCGAAACAGCGCCCCGACCTCCCGCCTCCCGCTTTCCCGCGCCAACGCGATGTCGCGGCGCGAGGCCGGCGAGAGCAACGCAATGAGCGCCTCGGTCTGCTCGGCGCCATGCCAGCCGAACGCGCCGGGTTGGTCGTCGAGACATTCGACGAGACGGATGTTGACGCTCGGCGGTTCCGGGAGGCGCCACCAGAGCCAATCGGCGGCAAGCGCCGGAGGAAGGGCCGCGGCGGCGCGCCGCAAGGCGGCCGAGGCGTGATGCGCGGGCGGCCCGGACGCGACCAGACGCGCGGGGACGGCGAGTCCGCGGCGCGCGGCGATGAAGAACACCCGTGGGCGCGACTGCGGCAGAAAATGCGCAGCGTCGATCGTTAGCGCGCCGAAGCGATAGCCGAGGCCTCGCAGCGCCGCGCAAATCGCGGTGAAATCCGACCCGCCCCTGGAGGTCAGAACCCCGGCGACGTTCTCGAGGGCGATCAAAAGCGGCGCGCGCCCGTCGGCTTCCAGCGCGCGGATGACGGAGCAAAATCCCCAAAATGCGCCCGAGCGCGCGCCGCCGAGCCCTGCGCCGGCGCCCGCGAGCGACAGATCCTGACAGGGAAAGGACGCCCAGGCGAGGTCCGCCTGATCCGGCAGGTCGTCGGCGCCGAGCGCGGCGACGTCGGCGATCTTAAGCCGTTTGCTTCCCCAGTTGGCCGCGTAGGCCGCGCCCTTGCGGGCGTCGAAATCGTTGGCGAACAGGCAGCCCCACGCCGACTCAAGCCCGGCGCGCGCCATGCCGCCGCCGCAGAAGAACTCGTAGAAGCCGGGCATCGCTTTCCGCCGCCGAATCAGATTGAAGAGAGCCTTAGACTAACCCCTTTCGGGCCTATAAAGGACGTCCCGCTTGACCTTGGCCGGGTTGTCCTGCGTTTATTGTCGGGCATGAGCGACTTCGCCTTCCCCTTTCCGGTTCTCGTTTGCGACACCGGAGGCACCAACGTGCGCTTCGCGCTCGCGGGCGAGCCGGGCGCGGGCCTGGGGCCGATCATCTATCTCCACACCGACGATTATCCCGGCCTGCCCGAGGCGATCGAGGCGGCCAGGCCCAAGCTCGCCGCGCCGCCCCGCTCGGCGATCGCCTGCGGGGCGGGGCCGGTCGCCGGGCGGACGCTCAAACTCACCAACGCCCCCTGGCGGATGGACGGGCCCGAGACGGCGCGCCGCGCCGGGCTCTCCCAGGGCCTGCTGCTCAACGACTTCGAGGCCCAGGCGCTGTCTCTGCCGGCGATCCCCGAAGTCTGGGTGCGGCGCATCGGCCCGCTCGCTTATAGGAAAAGCCAGGGGCCGCAGGTGATTCTGGGGCCAGGCACGGGTCTCGGAATCGCCGCGCTGGTCGAGGCGGAGGGACGCTTCACCCCAGTGTCGTCAGAAGCTTGCCACACCGACTTCGGGCCGGTTTGGCCGGAGGAATTCGCCCTCTGGCCCTATCTGGAGCGCGCTCACGGGCGCGTGACCAGCGAGAGCGTCATTTGCGGCGCGGGACTGGCCAGGGTTCACCGCGCACGGATGATGGCGCTGGGAGAGGCCGATCCGCATCTCGATCCTCCGGCCGTCACCGCCGCAGCGGAGGCCGACCCGAACGGCGCAGCGGCGGCGAGCCTGAGGCTCTATTGGCGGATCGTGGCGCGCTTTGCCGGGGACATGGCGGTGACGTTCGTGGCGACGGGCGGGGTCACCCTCTCCGGCGGCGTGCTGCCGCGGGTCCTCGATTTTCTCGATGAGTCGGCGTTTCGTCAGGCCTTCGAGGACAAGGCGCCGGTCGACGGCCTCGCCAGGCGCGTCCCGACCCGGCTGGTGACCCGGGAGGACGCGGTGCTGCTCGGCATGGCGGCGATCGCCGCCGCGCCGGACCGGTATGGGATCGATTATGCCGAGCGAAAATGGGTTTAAG
Organism: uncultured Alphaproteobacteria bacterium; assembly: GCA_963784805.1. Lineage (GTDB taxonomy): Bacteria > Pseudomonadota > Alphaproteobacteria > Rhizobiales > Beijerinckiaceae > Roseiarcus. The sequence goes on along the minus strand of CAWASR010000008.1, from coordinate 764,729 downwards.
GCCGTGGCCCGCGACCGATGGGGTTGGCGGCCGATCCGCCCTCGAAAGCCGGACGCCGAAGCAAAACCTGTGAACCGGGGCGCGGGACCGGCGGCCAGACGGGGCGGCAGCCGCGCTTTCGCCCCAATTTTGGGGCTTTTGCCGAATCGTCGAAGCGCGGCGGCTTCGGGGTGGACAGCGATGGAGCGGGCGAAAGTGGAGCGTAAACGGCGTTACGCCTTGGCGTTGGCGCTCGCGTCAGCGGGCGCGCTCTCGAGCGCGTCGGCCTACGCGGACTGCGGTCAGGACATGCAGAGGCTCGCTCAGGCCCGCAATGTCGAACTGCAGAAGGTCAATGAGTTCGCCAAATCCTTCCACGGCAAGCCAATGGACCCGGAGAAGTTCTGCATCAAATCGGCGGGATTGATCCGGGCCGAGTCGGCGCTCATCGCCTATATGGAAAAGAACAAGGACTGGTGCTCCTTCCCCGAGGATACGATCAATCAGCTCAAGACCAATCACGCTAAAAATGCGGGCTTCAACGCCAAGGCGTGCAGGGTCGCGGCGCAGATGAAGAAGATGAAGGAACAGGCGGCGCAGGGCGGCGGCCCGCAGGTCCAGCCGCTGCCGACCGGGCCGCTTTGACCGCTCGGCCCGCGGGCCCGGCGGTTCTGCCGGACGCCCGGCCCCAAAGCCTCGTCTTGAGGCTTACCCCGGATTTCGCCCTTCCCTTTGTCCAGCTCGCCCGCCTCGACCGGCCGGCCGGATGGCAACTTCTGCTCGCGCCCTGCTGGCAGGCGACCGCCCTCGCCGGGCTAGCGGCCCATCGAGGGCCGAATCTCCGGCATCTCGTTCTGTTCCTGATCGGCGCGATCGCGATGCGCGGCGCCGGCTGCACCTATAACGACATCCTCGACCGCAAGCTGGACGCCGGGGTCGAACGCACCCGGGGACGCCCGCTGCCGTCGGGACGGGTCAGCGTTCGCGCGGCGGCGATATTCCTGGTCGCGCAGGCGCTGGTCGGCCTCGCGGTGCTGCTCAACTTCAACACTTTTTCGATCTGGCTCGGCGTCGCTTCGCTCGGCGTGGTCGCGGTCTATCCGCTGATGAAGCGCGTGACCTCATGGCCGCAGGCGGCGCTCGGCCTCGCATTCTCCTGGGGCGCGCTGATGGGCTGGAGCGCGAGCTACGCCAGCCTCGCCCTGGCGCCGGTCCTGCTCTACTTTTCCGCGTTTTGCTGGACCATCGGCTACGACACCGTCTACGCGATGCAGGACACGCGCGACGACGCCATCGTCGGCATCCGTTCGACCGCGCGGCTTTTCGGCGCGAAAGCGCGGCTCGGGGTCGGAATCTTCTACGCGGCGGCCGCGGCCCTGGCGCTGGCGGCGATCCTCATCGCCGGCGGGGGGCCGATCGCCCTTATCGGCTGGCTCGCCTATGCCGGACATCTCGGCTGGCAGCTGTCGCAAGTCGAGGGCGCCGACCCCGCGACGGCGCTGGGGCTCTTCCGCTCCAATCGCGACGCCGGCCTCATCCTGTTCGCCGGGATCGCGCTGCAGGGGTGGGCGGGGTAGGACGCGGCGGGGCCGAATCGGGCTTTACCGCCGCTTTGCCCCGCACGACTCAATGATTTCAGTCGGTTAGACTAATTTTTACCGCCGCGGCGACCTGTCGCCCCATTTACACAATGTACTATAGTTAATAAGGCGCGCGTAGCGCCCGGGGCCAGTCGCCGTGTCGGCGATTGAACTCGCCCGTTCGAAGCGTCGCGGCTGGACCGCCTTTGCGCGCCCTGAGGGTCCCGGCGGGCGCCCCTACTTCGTCCGATCCGGCCGAACGAGCTTGACCTTCCGGCCGGGCTCGACCCCGAAGATTTTCTCATAATCGCCCGGGCTGAGGATTTTCGCCGCGTCGTCGAAAAACCGCTGGTTGCGGGCGTTGAGCTCGTCGGCGGTCGGCGCGCGCGTCACATGGGCCTCAGCGGCGGCGGAGGTGTGAAACCGGGCGCGCAAGTTGAGCAATTGCGCCGCAATCCGCAGTCGGTCGGGGCCGAGAACCTCGGCCACCCGCTGTTCGAATTCGTCGGGGGGAACGCTGGTCATTTCCGCTCCTGGCCGCGGCGGCGCGGCGTGGGTGACGTCGTCCGCGTTCGCCGGCCTTGCCGCCATCGCGGCCGAGCAGGCGGCGATCTTGTTTCTCCACGCGCCATGCTGCAGGCCATAGGTTCCGTAGATCGCCGAACTCAGCCGATAGCCGCGGGCCGCCGCCACGGTCAGCGGCCGAGCGCCGCCAATCCCGCTCGAATAGAGAACCTGATTGGCGAGTTGATGGCAGACGCCGTCGACGCCATAGGTGAAGATCGTGCCGCGAGCGCCGAACGAAGCGCCGCATTCGGCGTTCGGCTGCGCGAGGCAGCGCGCAAAGTCGAGATTTCCGACCTGCGAGCCGAGCGCGCCGTCGGCATTGCCCGGCGTTCCGCCCTGCGGGTGGAAGTCGCCCCAACACGTCCACGCGCACTCGACCGCGGCCTCGACCGCGGCGAGGCTGGGATAGGGGTGGGCCCGATTGTCGTAAGTGGTGACCCAGGTGTGATCGACCGGGGCGTCGTCCTCGAAGGCCGGAACCGCCCAGGCGTAGAGAAGCCTCATCGTCGACATGGCGTGCTCCGGGAATCGTTTTCGCGGCTCCTTGCGAGCATGTCGCAATCCCTCCAAATGGCAAGGCGCGAAGCCCGCAGGATCGGCCGAGGTTGCCGCTCTTTCCCAAAAGTCGCGACCCTTCGCTACCGCGCCGCGGCGCCGGTCTCGCTCCGCAACGCGCCGACCAGATAGAGCGAGCCGGTGACGATGAGCCACGCGTCGGCCTCGGCCGCCAGTTCAACGCCGCGGCGGAACGCCCGTTTGGGGTCATGTTCGATCTCGCTCCTTACGCCGAGCGAGGCCGCGATCGCGTGCAGGTCCGAGGGCGGGCGGCCTCTGGGCGAGTCTGGCAGGTCGGTGAACACGATCGCTGACGCGCGCCGGCCGAGCTCCGCGACAAAGCCCCTCGCGTCCTTGTCGGCGGCCAGCGCGACGACCGCGACGCAGGGACCGGCGAGGCCCGGCGCGCGCTTCAGATCGCGCATCACCGCGGCGAGATTGAATGGAACATGTGCGCCGTCGAACACGACCGGCAGGCTCGCAGAACCGACGTCGATCGCCAGTCGCTCCATGCGGCCGGGCAGGCGTGCGGCGGCGCGAGTCTTGGCGTCGAGGAGCCACTGCGCCGACGGCGGCGCCCGAGATTGGATCGCCTCGCGCGCTTACGCCCTTGAGGCCGAGTCGGTCGAGCGCCAGACCCGCGAGCGCGGCGTTGGCGTCTTCGATCGTCGCGGCGGCGTCGACAGGCGCGCGCGCGACCGGGCAGCCGAGTTCGTCGGCGCGCGCCTGCAGAACCCGGCCGGCGTCGTCGTCGGAGCCGAGCGTGGTGACGAGTACCGCGCCGGATTTAAGGACGCCGACCTTCTCGCGCGCGATCGCCGCTCGGGTCGGCCCAAGAATCTCGGTGTGCTCGAGTTCGACGTTGGTGACGACGGCGATTTCGCCGTCGACGACGTTGGTCGAGTTCGAGCCGACCGCCGATGCCGACTTCGACCGCCACCCAGTCGAGGCCGGCTTGCTTGAAAATGACCAAGGCGGCGGCGGTCATCAGATCGAACCAGGTCGCCTCGGCCCCCGGCGTCATGGCGGCGCGCGCGGCCTCGTAAGCGTCCAGCGCGCATTCCAGCCCGTGCGCCAGCGTGAGATCGCCGACCGGGCGCCCGTCAACGCTCACGCGCTCGGTCACATGCTCGACATGCGGCGACCCATAGCGGCCGACCTTCAGGCCGGCGCGAACGAGCGCGGCCTCGATCAGCGCCGACACCGAGCCCTTGCCCTTGGTGCCGGCGACATGGATGGAGCGGAAGGCCTTTTGCGGATCGCCGAGCCGCCCCACGAGGTCTTGCATCGGCTCGAGGCCGACCCGCATCGCTCCCCGCGGCCGCCGCTCCCAGTCGGTCAGCGCGTCGAGGCGCGCCAGCGCGCGGGCGAGAACAGAGTGCTCAGCCATCGCCAACAGTCTATCGGACACGATCGAACGCCTGGCGACCAAATCGCGAGTCCGCGCCATCCGGGAAGGAGGCCGTCACTCCGGCAGCCCGGCCTGGCGCAGCGCGCCGTCCATCTTCTCGCGAAAGGCGGCATCGAAACAGACGAGCTTGTAGAACGCGTCCGCCTCCCGGATCGTCATCGTCGGATACATTTTCAGAAGCGCCGCGACGTGCTGCCTGGCCTCGTCGATCCGTCCGAGGAACGGCAGGGTGTAGGCGAGATCGAGCTGCGACAGCCAGAACGATTCGTTATAGCCGCGCTGGAACGCCTCGTAGGCCTCTTGATATTCGCCCCGGAACCAGGCTCGCTTCGCCGCCGGCCACCACCAGTCTGGATCGGCCGAGGCTCCCGCCAGCTTGAGGGCCTTTTCCGCCATCGCGACGCCTTCGTCCCAGTGACCGGTAAACGCGACAAACTCCCCTATGGGTCCCAACACGCTGGGGTCGTATGGACTGAGCGCCGCGGCTTTTTCCCCCTCGACCAGAACACGGTCCGCCTGACATGTGGCCCAGTAGCCCAGGGTGACGGTAAACGGAGTCCCGCTGCCCATGGGCGCGAGATCGCGGGCGCGCAAGGCCGCCTTCAGCACTCGGTCCCCGAGATGGACGCGGTTTTCGACGGTCGCCTCCTCGGGCGGGAGGCCCCAGCCAAAGGTCCTCTGCCCATTGAGGACAGAGGCGAGGGCCCCCCACACGTTGGGGTTAGACGGATCTCTTTGCGACGCCGCTTCGAGGCAGTCGCGAGCCTGCGCGGCCGTCTCTGGCTTGAGCCAGACAAAATAGCCTTGAAGAACGCAACCCCAGGTCGTTTTGCCGATGTCGCCGGCCGAAGAAATACGGGCGCTCTCGGCGTCCAGGATCGCGTCTCTCAACAGCCCTTCCGCGCGCCCCGCGACTTCCGCCTCGGCGGCCGCGGTGTTGACGCTTTCGAGGACCGGTGAAATTGTCCGGGACCAAAGGCGCACGCCCGAATGAACGTCGTCGACCTGAAACGTCACGCGCAACGCATCGCCGCCGGCCTCGACGTTCCCGGCGACGACATAGTCGGCATTCAAGTGCCGCCCTGCTTCGATCGGGTCGGCGGCGCTCCCGGGTGCGCCCCCCGGGCGGCCGACGATGCGCCAGTACGTCTCATTGCCGGCAGCATCCCTCGTTTTCTGACTGATGCGCTGCGTGAGCGGGTCGTATTGGGGATTGCCCGTTGTGTTGGCGAACGGCAGGATCGCGACCGTAGGCACGCCGGTTCGGGCCGCTTGCGCCGCTCCCGACGACGCTGTGGGCGCCGCATGTTTGCCCGCAAGCACATACCAGGTCGTGGCGGCGGCGATGATGACTGCCGCTAGCGCGGCCGCGGCCACAGCGAGCCGGCCGCTCGGCGCCGCCCTCGGCTTGGGCTTGGCGCCGGGCTTGCCGATCTCAATCGAATAGACGCGGACCGGATCCGCGATGTTCTTGAGCCGAGTGGGCCCGAGGTCGCTCACTTTCAGATCGAGCCGCGACTTCACCTGCCAGTAGGCGGCCTCGGAGAGGCAGATCGCGCCAGGCTTGCCGACGCCCTCCAACCGCGCGGCGATGTTGACCCCATCGCCCATGATGTCGCCGTCCGCCTCCTCGACGACGTCGCCGAGGTGGATTCCGATGCGGAACACGATGCGCTGATCGTCAGGAAGCCCCGAGTTGCGCTCGACCATCGCGTTCTGGATTTCGGTTGCGCAACGGACCGCGTCGACCACGCTGCGGAATTCGACGATCATGCCGTCGCCGGTGCGCTTGAAGACCCTGCCGTGATGCACGGCGATGGTCGGATCGACGAGGTCGCTGCGCAGCGCCCGAAGCCGCGCCAGCGTGCGCTCTTCGTCGACGCCGGCCAGGCGCGAGAATCCGACCACGTCGGCGGCGAGAATGGCTGCGAGTTTGCGGGTTTCGACCATCGCATCCCTCAGACGAAGGGAGATAGCACAAAATTCCGAGTACCGGCGCTCTTTTTCCGCTCCACAGGGGGCTGCCGGGAGCATCGCTCAAGGCGGCGCCTTGAGTGGAGTCCGGTTGAATATGGCGTGAAGTTCGAGCGCCAGGTCTTGCCTGCTAGCCGGTCTCGACTGACGCCGCTCGCCTCCTCCTTCGGCCGCCCTCCGCGCCTGCTTCCTTGCGCGCCGGCAGTTCGACGCGCCGCGCCAGATTCGGAAACGCGTCCGCCTTGTTGGGGATCGCCATCGCGGCGACGAAATGCTCCTGAAAGCGCGGCTCGATCGCGGTCTCGATCTTCTCGATTCGCCGAACGACGTCCTCGATCTCAGCCCGGGCGGCGAGGTTGAGGAGCGCGATCCGGGCGCCGGTGCCGGCGGCGTTGCCGGCGCTGGCGACGCGGGCGAGGTCGCAGTCGGGGATCAGCCCGAGCGCCATCGCGTACAAAGGATCGATGTGGCTCCCGAACGCGCCGGCCAGGATTATGCGTTCCGGCGCGGCGCCGCCCCTGCCCTCGATCAGCAGCTTCGCGCCGGCATAGAGCGCGGCCTTGGCGAGCTGGATCGCACGCACGTCGGTCTGATAGATGAGGAGCCGCGGCGCGCCTTCGTTGAGAACATAGGCGAAGGTGCGCCCGATGGCCTCGACGCGCCGGGTTCGCGCCCCCAGCGCGCCCTCGATGACGCCGTCCTCGGAGACGATTCCGGCCAAATACATCTCGGCGATCGCCTCGATGATCCCCGAGCCGCAAACCCCGGTGACGCCGACATTCGCCGACGCCTCGGCGAACCCGGGATCGTCCGACCACAGATCGCAGCCGATCACCTTGAAGCGCGGCTCGAGCGTCGCTCGGTCGATCCTGACCCGCTCGATCGCGCCCGGCGCCGCGCGCTGGCCGCAGGAAATCTGCGCCCCCTCGAAGGCCGGCCCGGTCGGCGACGAGCAGGCGAGGAGCCGCTCGCGATTGCCGAACACGATTTCCGCGTTGGTGCCGACGTCGACCAGAAGCGTCAGCTCATCGCGCAGATAGGGCGCCTCCGCCAGCACCATGCCGGCAGCGTCCGCGCCGACATGGCCGGCGATGCACGGCAGGGCGTAGACCAAGGCTCCGGGCGCGATGTCGAGGCCGAGATCGCGGGCGCGAACCTCGGCGCCGCCGTCGATCGTGAGCGCGAACGGCGCCCCGCCGAGCTCGGTCGGATCGAGGCCCAGAACCAGATGATGCATGATCGGATTGCCGACCAGAGTCACTTCGAGGATTTCGTCGCGCGCGACGCGGGCTTGCGCCGCCGCCTCGCCGATCAGCGCGTCGATCGCCGCGCGCGCCGCGCGCGTCAGCTCCTTGTCCCCGCCCGGATTCATCATGACGTAGGAGACGCGACTCATCAGATCCTCGCCGAAGCGGATCTGCGGGTTCATCGCCCCGACCGAGGCTGCGACCGCTCCGCTGACGAGGTCGCAGAGATGGGCTGCGATCGTGGTCGAGCCGACGTCGACGGCGACGCCATAGGCGCGCTCGGCGAAGCCTGGCATGACGGCGACGATGTCGCGGCCTTTGCGCAGAGCCACGGTGACTTTCCAGCCGCCGGCGCGCAGCGCTCTCTGCAGGCCGGCGAGCACGGCGAGATCGGCTTGCGCTTCAACGACGCCCCATTGCTCGCCCAGCGCTGTCTGCAACCGGCGAAAGTCGCTCGACGGATCATGCATGTCCGGCTCGGCGACCTCGACGTAATGGAGGCGCACCACCGGATCGATGTCGATCGGATGTTCCTCGGCCCGTTTGCGCACGACCTGGCGATGGACCTGACTCTCCGCCGGCACGTCGACGACGAGATCGCCGCAGACCCTGGCCTGGCAGCCGAGCCGCCGGTTGCGGGCGAACGGGCCGCGTTTGCCGGCGTAGCGTTCCTCGACCTCGTTCCACGGAGTTGCATGGCCGGCGCTGGAGACGATCGCGTGCTTGGCGAAATCGCCTTCGGCGATGTCGATCTGGCATCGGCCGCAGATCCCGCGCCCGCCGCACACCGAATCGAGATCGACGCCGAGCGTGCGCGCGGCGGCGAGCAGGCTCGTCCCATCGGGAAACTCGGCCCGCTTGCCCGACGGGGTGAAGACGACGCGATGCGCGCTCATTGAGAGAGCGCTCAGCCTCTGGCGCGGCGGCGGCCTTCGCGCCGGCCGCCGGCCCCCGCCTCGCCCTCCGGCGCCGGTTCGCGGAATTTGCGGATCCAGGCGCCGCAATTCGGATCGTGGCCCATCACGACGTCGGCCCCGAGGATCGCCTGGATGTCCTCGGCGTGCAGCGGGTTCATGATCGCGGAAGTCAGTCCGGCGCCGATCATCATCGGCAGAAATGCAGCGCCGAGTCCGCGGCGGTTTGGCAGTCCGAAGGCGAAGTTCGACGCGCCGCAGCTGGTGTTGACCTTCAGTTCGCCATGCAGGCGGCGCAGCAGGCGCATCAGCCGCGCGCCGGCGTCGTTGATCGCCCCGACCGGCATGACGAGCGGGTCGACGACGACATCCTCGCGCTTGATCCCGTGGTCCAGCGCGCGGTGGACGATCCTCTCCGCGACCGCGTAGCGGACGTCCGGGTCCTCGGAGATTCCGGTCTCGTCGTTGGAGATCGCGATCACCGCGGCGCCGTATTTCTTCACCAGCGGCAGCACCCGCTCGAGCCGCTCCTCCTCGCCGGTGACCGAATTGACCAGCGGCTTGCCCTTATAGACCGAAAGACCGGCCTCGAGCGCCTCGACGATCGAGGAATTGATCGACAGCGGAACGTCGACCGTCTCCTGCACCAGCTTCACGCATTCGGCGAGAATTCGCGGTTCGTCGGCGAGCGGAATGCCGGCGTTGACGTCGAGCATCTGGGCCCCGGCCTCGACCTGGGCGACCGCCTCGGCGACCACGCGGCTGTAGTCGCCGGCCGCCATTTCGGCGGCGAGCGATTTGCGCCCGGTCGGGTTGATGCGTTCGCCGATCATGACGAAGCGGCGCTCGAAGCCGATCACGACTTCCTTCTTGGCGGAGGAGACGAGTGTTTCGGTCATGGAAAAAACAATCCTGTTGGAGAATCGCAAGCGGCGCGGGGCGTCATTGCGAAGGAAGCGAAGCGATCCAGCCCGAGGCGCGCCGGAGCCGCTGGATTGCGTCGTCGCTCACGCGTCTCGCGATGACGGACTGCGGCTTGGCGCCGATAGGTCATCTCGCCTCCAGGCTCTCGACCGGCTGCATCTTGGGGATGAAGTCGCGCCGCCAGGGCGCGCGCCCCTCGAGCACGCCGGACTCGTGGACGATCTCGGAGACATAGCGTTCCTGCCGGTAGGCCATCACATGCACGCCGGCGACGCCGGGCTCCTCGCGCAGCGCCTGGATCATCTCGACGCAGATGCGCTTGCCCTCGGCCCTCGGGTCGGCGGCGCCCTCCAGCCGCGCGATGACGGAATCGGGAATATGCACGCCCGCGACATTGGCGCGCATCCAGCGCGCCGTCCTGGCGGAAGCGAGCGGCCCGACGCCGACCAGGATGAAGCACCTCTTGTCGAGCCCGAGATCGCGCGCCCGCGCCATGAAGCTCCTCAACATCGGCAGGTCGAAGCAATATTGCGTCTGCACGAACTGGGCGCCGGCGGCGATTTTCTTGGCGAGCCGGGCGACACGAAATTGGTAGGGAGGCGCGAACGGGTTCTCGACCGCTCCCAGAAACACCCGCGGCGGGGTCGTGAGCTTCCGCCCCGAGAGGAACCGGCCCTCGTCGCGCATCCCGCGGAGGGTCGCGAGCAGCGAGATCGAATCGAGATCGAACACCGGTTTCGCCTCGGGATGGTCGCCGCACTGCACGCCGTCGCCGGTAAGACAGAGCACGTTGCCGACGCCGAGCGCCGCCGCGCCCAGCACCGCGCCCTGGATCGCGATCCGGTTATAGTCGCGGCAGGAAATCTGCAGCACCGGCGAAAAGCCGATGCGGGTCAGGATCGCGCATACGGCGACGCTCGACATGTGGCAATGCGCGCCGGAGCCGTCGGTGGCGTTGACGCCGTCGACCCAGCCTTCGAACACCCGCACGCTTTCATGCACGTCCTCGGCGTCGGCCGAGTCCGGCGGGCTCAGTTCAGCGGTGACGGCGAATTCGCCGCGCCGCAGCACGCGCTCCAGCCTGCCGCGCGACGAATGGCCTGGCAGATCGATCAGCGGCGCCGCCGGATCGGGGCCGACGTCGTGGGGGTGGGGAGCGGCGGCGGCGGTCATGCGTTGACGCTCGTCTTTTTGAGCGCCAGCCGCAACCAGGTCGAGGAGCCCTTCAACGCGTGATTGACGGGCGGCAGGGCCTCCTCGATCGCCCGACCGCCGCGCATGTTCAAACTTCCCTCGTAGGCCTTGACCCAGACGCAGGGCATGTCGGGATAAACCTCGCAATTGCCGTTGGCTCTGACGCCCCCGCACGGGCCGTTGCGCATCGCCTTGGGGCAGTTCATCGGACAGGACATCCCGGTCTTCGACAAGACGCAATCGCCGCACATGCGGCAATCGAACAGGACGCCTTTTATGCCCGCTTCCAGCGTCGCGACTGGGCGCTCGAGCCGCGCGGCGCCGATGCGTTTGATAAGCGGCCCGAGGCGCACGAGGCCGGGCTCGAACCACGCGTAGAGACGCTCAAGCATCGACGCGTGGCGAACGCTCCAGAGCCTTGCCCTAGGCTTGCGATCGGGCGGCGGCCGCTTGCCGCGCGGTTCGAAGGCGGAAGGCGTCAGGAGCGCGGTCAAGCAGGGCCTTCGCGTCCATCATGCTTGGCGAGGATCGCCAGACGGTGGGTGTCGTATTCGGCCTCGAGCCGTTCGGCGGCGGCCGCCGCCTCGCTCTCCAAGTCATCGCCGCAGACGACCGGCTCGCCGCGCCGCCATTCGGCGAGATAGGCGTCCGCGTCCTTGGCGCCGGCGTGCATCGCCGCGGCGTCGATGGCGCGGATGAAGCGCTCCGACAGTTCGCGCTTGGCGGAGGAACGCCCTGCCTTCACGATGACCTGGCTCGGGATGTCGCGCCAATAGAGGATCGTCAGGCTGGCCATGGCTCCTCCTTCTCGCGCGCCTCTTCGCCCAGAAACGCCGCCAGTCCGCCAAGGCCGGTGAAGCGGCGTTCAAAGGCGAGGCCGAGCCGGTCGGCGGCGGCCACGGCTTTCGCGGTCGTTTCGGGATCGTCGAATTGCGCCAGATGGACGACCCTGCTGTAGGCGCCGAAGTAATCGTCTCGCAATTGCGGGAAGCGGTCGAGACCGAGACCCTTGACGACCAAAGTCTCGAAATGCCGGGCGAGAAAGTCGGTGAGAAAGAAGGTGCCGGGCTCTTCCTCGGCAAGCGCGGCGAAGGCCTCCTCGCCGGCGAAAAACGCATAGCAATGCGCGCCTTCGATCCGCCTCACGCCTTCCTCGGTCAGCACCCGGTCGAGTTCGCCCCCGGTCCCGCAGTCGCCGTAGAGGCATAGGATCTCGTCGTAGGCCTCGCGGCTGGCGCGGATTTTCATCCGCACGGCCTCGGGGATCCGCTCCGGCCGATTATGCAGTTGCGCGGGCAGGCAGGTCACGTCGATATGCCCGAGCCGCAGCGCCAGCACTTCGCGCGCCAGGGCGCCGCAGGCGATGACGAGGATTTTCCGCGCGCCGTCCCTCCGGCCGGGGAAGCTCGCCCCGGAAAGAAGATCAGCGGCGGGCGCGAGAGGCGCATGAGGTCTCAAGGCCTTCGATGCCGCCTTCGGGCTTGCCCTTCGCTCAGAAGAGCGGGATGAGGGCCTGGCTTCAAGCCTGTTCATGCGCCTGCAACGAGCCTTGTCGCCGCGCGAGCAGGGTCCTGGCGGTTTCGACCGCGACCGCCGCGTCGCGGCAATAGGCGTCAGCGCCGATCGCTTCGGCGAAAGATTCGTTGAGCGGCGCGCCGCCGACCAGCACGATATGGTCGCCGCGAATGCCCTTGTCCTTCATCGTGTCGATTACGACTTTCATGTAGGGCATGGTGGTCGTCAGCAGGGCGGACATGCCCAGAATCTCGGGCTGGTGCTTCTCGATCGCCTCGAGATATTTGTCGACGCTGTTGTTGATGCCGATGTCGAACACCTCGAAGCCGGCGCCTTCCATCATCATGCAGACCAGATTCTTCCCGATGTCGTGGATGTCGCCCTTGACGGTGCCGATCACCATCTTGCCCATCTTCGGCGCCCCGGTCGCCGCCAGCAGCGGCCTGAGGATCGCCATGCCGGCCTTCATCGCGTTGGCCGACATCAGCACCTCGGGCACGAACAGGATGCCGTCGCGAAAGTCGACGCCGACGATGCGCATTCCTTCGACCAGCGCCTTGGTCAGGACGTCATAGGGCGCCCAACCGCGGTCGAGCAGGATCCTCACGCCGACCTCGATCTCTTCCTTGAGGCCGTCGTAAAGGTCGTCATGCATCTGCTCGACGAGTTCGTCGTCGGCGAGGGTGGAGAGGTCGAGGTCGTCGTCCGCCATGAATGAGGTCTCGCTGTCAAGCCCGCGGGGCAAAGCGGACTGGGGTCACTATTGGCGCGCGCGCCCGCGCCCGAAAAGCATAATAAAACCTCGCCTTCCCAAGATTTTGCGATTCGGCCCGGCGCCAAAGGCGTCAGGCGCCCGACGAGTGGGCGATCTTAACCTTGTGCTCGGCGACCGGAATCATCGCCCGCACCCGCTTGACCCTGGCCGGGTCGAGCCTGGCGGAGACGACGCCCGGGCCGTCGGAAGCCATAGCGATCACGTGGCCCCACGGGTCGGCGACCAGGGAATGACCATAGGTCTGCCGCTGCTCGTTGCCGGAGGCGAAGGCGCCGGTCTGGGCGCTGGCGCAGACATAGGCCTGGGTTTCGATCGCGCGCGCGCGCAGGAGCACCTCCCAATGGTCCTTGCCGGTCTGCATCGTGAAGGCGGAAGGCAAAGCGATGATTTCCGCGCCCTTTTCCGCCAATGCCTGAAACAGGTCGGGAAAGCGCAGATCGTAGCAGATCGCGCACCCGACGGTGACGCCTTCGCAATCGTAGGTCACGACCGCGTCGCCCGCCTTCACCGTCGCGCTTTCCCTGTAAGAGGCGCCGTCGGGCGTCGTCACGTCGAACAGGTGGATCTTGCGATAGCGCGCGATCTCCTCGCCCTCGCGGTTGAAGACGACCGAGGTGTTGTGGATGCGCTCATCGCCGTCGATCCTTTCCATGATCGAGCCGGCATGAACGAAGATGCGATGTCTGATTGCCTGCCGGCGCGCCATTTCATAGGCCGGGCCGCCAGGGAAGCTCTCGGCGTTGACGAACTTATCCCCCCTGACGCCGCCGGCCCAATCGAACTGCTCCGGCAGCAGCAGCCAGTCGGGACCCTCTTCCTGGACCGCCTTCTCGATCAACGCTTCCGCCGCCGCCACGTTGGCGGCCTTGTCGCTGATCGAGTTCATCTGAATGAGAGAGACTTTCATAGATTTACTCTGATCCGAGCGTCCGGACCCGTCAACGCCGGACAAAGGCGGCGAAGGCCTTGAGCTGGTCGGCAATGAAGCCGCGCGTCGCCGGGTCGGTCAGTTCGCCGGTTTCCGGGTCGATTTTCGTGTTGACCTGGGGAATGATGATCTCGGGCTTGCTGAGGACGCGGCCGTCGAGATAGACGAACATCTGGCGCAAGGCGAGCTGGGCGCGCAGACCGCCCCAGAGACCCTGCGAGGCGCTCTCGATAGCGACCGGCTTGGCGGCGAACGGCTGATTGGGCAGTCGGGAGATCCAGTCGATCGCGTTTTTGAGGACGCCGGGGATGGTGTGATTGTACTCCGGCGTCACGATGATGACGCCGTCGGCCTTGCGGATCGCCTCGGCCATCGCGGTCACCGCGGGCGGAAAGCCCTCGAGCTGAATGTCGTGGTTATAGAGCGGAAAGTCGCCGACCGAGCCGAGCGGCGCGATCGACACCCCGTCCGGGGCGAGCGCCGGCAGGGCGCGCGCGATCGCCGCGTTGAACGAGGCGCGGCGCAGGCTGCCGACCATGACGACAAAATGAAGCGGCTTGTCGACGGTCATCGGCGCTCTCCAATAATCCAATGTTCCGGGGCGGTCGGCGGGGCTCCACGCCCATCATCGTAGCGCGCCCGCGTCGAACGGCGCAATATCGCCGACGGGCGCTGCCGGCGTGCGCCGCCCAGCCCGGCCTTGCCAAACCCCGCGATACCGACGACGCTCGCGCGACGCAGGCGCCCGGATTTGTGAGCTAATGATCGTCGTCCATCACCTCGACCATTCGCGCTCCCAGCGGGTCCTCTGGCTGCTCGAGGAACTCGGTCTGGACTATGAAATCCGCCACTATGCGCGTGATCCACAGACCCTGTTGGCGCCGGCTTCGCTCAGGGCCGTGCATCGGCTCGGCAAATCGCCCGTGATCTCCGACGGCGACAAAACGCTCGCCGAGTCCGGCGCCATTCTGGAATACCTTGTCGACGCCTACGGCGCCGGCCGCTTCCGCCCCCCGCCCGGGTCGCCGGAGGGCCTGCGTTACGTCTATTTCATGCATTACGCGGAAGGCTCGCTGATGCCGCCGCTGCTGTTGAAGCTGGTGCTGAAACGGCTGCCGCGCGGCGCGCCGGTTCTCGTCCGTCCAGTCGCCCGCGCGATGGCTGCAAAGGGGCTCGCCTCCTTTGTCGACCCGCAGATCGGGCGCCATCTCGATTTTCTCGAGGGCGAGCTTGACGGTCGCCAATGGTTCGCCGGCGACGTCTTTTCGGCGGCTGACATTCAGATGAGCTTTCCCCTGGAGGCCGCCGCCGCCCGCGCCGGACTCGACGCGCGCCGGCCCAATCTCTGGGATTTCCTGCGACGCATTCGCGCCCGGCCCGCCTATATGCGCGCGCTGGCCAAGGGGGGCCCGACAGTCTTGTAAGGTGAGCGCGCGTCGGCGAAGGCGCGGCGTTCGCCGAGTTCGCCGTCGCTTCGAGCCTTGAGGAGGAAGCATGCTGGCCTTGAGCGATCTCTTTTCCGTCCGCGGCCGAACGGCGCTCGTCACCGGCGGGGCGACGGGGCTGGGGCGAATCTGCGTTGAGGCGCTGCTGACCGCCGGGGCGAGGGTGCTGATCGCCTCGCGCAAGGCGGAAGCCTGCGAGGCGGCGGCCAGGGAGCTGTCGGCGCTGGGGCCGTGCGAGGGGTTTGGCGGCACGGTCGCGAGCGAGGAGGGCGTCGCCGCGCTGGCGGCCGAGACGCGCAGGCGAACCGACGCACTGCATATTCTCGTCAACAACGCCGGCGCGAACTGGGGCGAGCCGTTCGAGAGTTTCCCCTGGAAAGCGTGGGAGCGGGTGATGAGCGTGAACGTCGCGGGCCTGTTCTCCCTGACGCGCGATCTCGCGCCGATGCTGGTCGCCTCCGCGAGCCTGGAGAGACCCTCGACGGTCGTCAACATCGGCTCCGTGATGGGCTCCGTCACTCAATCCGAAAACGCTTATTCCTATGCAGCCTCCAAGTCGGCCGTGCACCATTTGACCCGAATTCTGGCCCAGGAATTCGCCGGCCGGCAGGTGACCATCAACGCCGTCGCGCCCGGGCCGTTCGCGACCAGCATGACCCAATTCGCGCTTCGGGACGAGGCGGGTGCGGCGCGGGGCGCGAAGGCGGTGCCGATGGGCCGTCTCGGACGTCCCGAGGACATCGCGGGCGCCATCCTGTTCCTGACCGGGCTCGGCGGCGCCTACACGACGGGCGCGATCGTGCCGGTCGACGGCGGCGTCGGCGTCGCCGCCGCCGCCGCCCATGTTTGGAGACAACAAATGAGCGCCGGACCGCAGGGGCGGACGATCGCGGCCGGCGACCTCGTCCGGCGCGTGGGCGAGACTTTCGTTTCCGATTGGCTGGTCGTCGACCAGGCGCGCATCGACGCCTTCGCCAAGGTCACCGAGGACGAGCAGTTCATCCACATCGACCCCGAGCGGGCGGCCGCGACCGTGTTCGGGGGGACGGTCGCGCATGGGTTCCTCACCCTGTCGCTGCTCTCCGCCATGGCTTACAGCGCGCTGCCCAGGATCGAGGGGACCGCACACGGCGTGAACTACGGCTTCGACAAGGTGCGCTTTCTCAATCCCGTGCGTGCGGGAAGCCGCGTGCGCGGGCGCTTCACGCTTCGCTCCGTGACGGCGCGTTCGCCGCGTGAATGGCAATTGACCTACGAGCTCAGCGTCGAGATCGAGGGCGCGCAGAAGCCGGCGGTCGCGGCGACATGGCTGACGATGCAGGTGGCGGCGGCGTAGGCGCTTTTGCTCTTCAGCCCCAAAACCTCACCGCCTCGCCCCCCGACGGCGCCGCGAGCTCCCCCTCCCACATCACCCGGCGTCCGCGCACAAAGGTCCCGACCGGCCAGCCGGTCACGGACTTGCCGTCGTAGGGCGTCCAAGCGCAGCGGGAGGCGATCCAGGAATCGCTAATCGTCTCGATGCGCTTCATGTCGACCACCGTAAAGTCGGCGTCGTAGCCGGCGGCGATGCGGCCCTTGCCGATGATCCCGAAGATGCGCTGAGGCCCGGCGCTGGTCAGATCGACCAAGCGCTGCAGGCTCAGCCGTCCGGCGTTGACGTGGTCGAGCATGATCGGAACCAGCGTCTGCACGCCGGTCATGCCCGACGGACTCGCCGGATAGGGCCTGGCCTTTTCTTCGAGCGTGTGCGGCGCGTGATCGGAGCCGAGGACGTCGACCACCCCTTGACTCATGCCGCGCCAGATCGCGTCGCGATGCTCCGGACCCCTGATCGGCGGGTTCATTTGGACCTTCGTCCCCAGGCGCGGATAGTCCTCGGCGCTCAAGGTCAGATGATGCGGCGTCGCCTCGCAGCTCGCGACGTCCTTGGCGAGCGCAAGGAACTCGATCTCCCTGGCGGTCGAGACATGCAGCACGTGGACTTGCGCGCGGGCCTCGCGGGCGAGGCGAACGAGGCGTTCAGTCGAGCGCAGGGCTGCGATCTCGTCGCGCCAGAGGGGATGCGAGGACGGATCGCCCGGAACCCGAAAAGGCTTGCGCTCCTCGAGACGCCGTTCGTCCTCGCTGTGGAAGGCGGCGCGCCGACGAGTCTGTCTCAGGATCGCCTTGACGCCAGCGTCGTCGGAGACCAAGAGCCCGCCGGTCGAGGAGCCCATGAACACCTTGATCCCCGCCGCGCCGGGCAGACGCTCGAGTTCGGGAATGTCGGCGACGTTGTCGTGCGTCCCGCCGACCCAGAAGGCGAAGTCGCAGTGCATGCGCCCTTTCGCGCGGCGGAGCTTGTCGGCGAGCGCCTCGGCGGTGGTCGTCGTCGGGTCGGTGTTGGGCATCTCGAACACGGACGTAACCCCGCCCAGCGCGGCCGCGCGCGAGCCTGTCTCCAGATCCTCCTTGTGGACGAGGCCCGGTTCGCGAAAATGCACCTGCGAGTCGATGACGCCAGGAAGAATGTGCAGGCCCCGGCATTCGACGCGCTCGCCCGCGCCAGCCGCGCTCAAATCGCCGATCTCGGCGATCCGCCCGTCGCGGACGCCGATGTCGCGCAAACCTGCGCCGTCGTGGTTGACCACGGTCGCGTTCGCCAGAACGAGATCGAAGTTGCGCGGCATGGCGCGTTCTTCCTTGCGCGAGGGCTCAAGCGGCCTAATTAACACGTTGCGGCATTGCAAGCGCGACCGGAGAATCCGCCATGACGAAGAAAGCCGCCCTGCTCGAGGATCGCGGCGTGGTTCGCGTCGCCGGCGAGGACGCGACGGGCTTCCTGCAGGGTCTGCTGACCAACGACGTCGGGCGGTTGCGTCCAGGCGAGGCCTGCTACGCCGCGCTGCTCTCGCCCCAGGGCAAGATTGTGTTCGACATGCTGGTTGCGCGCGTCTCCGCTGAAGCAGGCGCGGCCTACCTCATCGACTGCGCCTCCTCCCAGGCGGCCGATCTCGCCAAGCGGCTCGGCTTCTACAAGTTGCGCGCCAAGCTGGCGATCGCCGACGAAAGCGCCGACCACGGCGTCGTCGCCTTTTGGGGAGGGGAGCCAGACGACGCGCCCGGCGGCATTGTCTATGCCGACCCGCGCGACAAGCGACTCGGCTGGCGCGCGATCTTGCCGCGCGCCAGGGCGGTCGCGGTCGGCGAGGCGAACGCCAACCAGTACGAGGCGTTGCGCATCAGCGCCGGCGTGCCGAAGGGAGGCGTGGACTACCCCTATGGAGACGCCTTTCCGCACGACGCCAATCTCGACCTTATCAACGGCGTCGACTTCGAAAAGGGCTGCTACGTCGGCCAGGAGGTGGTCTCGCGCATGAAGCACCGCGGGTCGGCGCGCAAACGCGTGGCGCGGGTCAAGGTCGCCGCCGCCGCCCCGGCCCCGGGGACTCCGATCCTCGACGGCGAACTCGCGGTCGGGACGCTCGGCTCGTCGTCAGGGCGCGAGGCGCTCGCGCTGCTGCGGATCGATCGGGTCGAAGAGGCGAGCGCCGCTGGCCGGGCCTTGAGCGCTGGCGGCGTTGGCGTGGCGCTGGCGGAGTGAGCGAACGCCGGCGGGCGACGGCCGGCCTTCCTGCCCGACCCATCGGGAGGATCAATCCGCGCGCGAAGGGCGAATGCGGGCAAGCCCTGCCCCGCCGGCGCCGGGCTTGAATAAATCGCGGGACTGTTCGGCGGGCGCGGCGACCTTCGTGGCGAGCAAGAGAAATCGCCGCTACATTGCGCGCTCCCGGGGTCGCCGATTCGGACGGGCGCGTCGGCCGCCGGGGGCAATGGAGATCGTTCCATGATCGAGGGGGTCAGCGTCTTCGCCATCATCATCGTCGCTTTCATCGTCATCACGGTGCTGATGGGCGTGCGGCAAGTGCCGCAAGGCTACAACTACACAGTCGAAAGGTTCGGCAAATACTACAAAACGCTGACGCCCGGGCTGGGCCTCATCTTTCCCTATGTCGACAGCGTCGGCCGCAAGCTCAATGTGATGGAGCAGGTCATCGAGGTGCCAGGCCAGGAGATCATCACCAAGGACAATGCGACGGTGAAGGTCGACGGCGTCGCCTTCTATCAGGTGCTCGACGTGCGCCGCGCCTCCTACGAGATCTCCAATCTCGAACAGGCGCTGCTCAATCTGGTGATGACCAACGTGCGCACCGTGATGGGATCGATGGACCTCGACCAGTTGCTGTCACACCGCGACGAGATCAACCAGCGTCTGCTCAGCGTGATCGACGCGGCTTCGGAGCCGTGGGGAATCAAGGTCACCCGAATCGAGATCAAGGACATCGAGCCGCCGAGGGATCTGGTCGATTCCATGGCGCGGCAGATGAAGGCGGAGCGCGAAAAGCGCGCGGTGATACTGGAGGCCGAGGGCATGCGGCAGGCCGACATCACCCGGGCCGAGGGACGCAAAGCCGCGGTCGTGCTGGAGGCCGAGGGGCAGCGCGAAGCCGCCTTTCGCGCGGCGGAAGCGCGCGAGCGCTCCGCCCAGGCGGAGGCGACGGCCACCCGGCTGGTCAGCGAAGCGACGGCCCAGGGCGACCCGGCCGCGATCAATTATCTCATCGCCGACAAATACGTGCGCGCCCTCCAGGCGCTGGCCGAGGCGCCAAATCAAAAGGTTTTCATCGTGCCCATGGAGTTGGCCTCGCTCGCCGGGACGCTCGGCGGGATCAGCCAGATCGCCGCGGGCGCGTTCGGCGAGACCGCCGCAAGCGAGGCCGCTCTCCGCGCGCGCAGGACGAACCGCAGCGTTCCCGATACGCCGGCGCCGTCTCAACCCGCCGGGCAGGCGCCGTCGAACGCGCCGCCCGCCGCGCAGTCTCCCTGGACAGCCTGAACTCGCTAGGAGCTCCGCTTGTTCGATAATATCTCGTGGACCCACCTTGGTGCGCTCGTCTGGCTCGTCGGCGGTTTGTTTCTGTGCGCCGCCGAGACGTTTGTGCCGGGCGCCTTCCTGATCTGGATCGGCGCGGCGGCGGCGATCGTCGGTGCGATCGCCTATTTCGCCGCGATCGGCCTTACGTCGCAACTGCTGCTGTTCGGCGTGCTGGTCGTCACGCTCGTATTCGTCGGCCGGCGCGTCTATGGCTCGCTTGACGCGCGACCCGGCCCGCTGCCTTCGAGCCGGGCGCACGGGTTGATAGGCGCGGATTTCTTTCTCGACGAAGCGATCGTGCGCGGCTATGGCCGCATTCGCGTCGGCGACAGTTCGTGGCGGGTCGCGGGCGCGGATTGTCCGTCAGGCGCGAAAGTCAGGGTCGTCGCGGTCGAGCAGGGCTCGCTATTGCGGGTCGAGCGGGTCTGAAGACGAACGCGGCGGAGAGGCCGGCATGCCCGGCGACCGCCTCGGGCGAAGGCTGGTCCCTCGGTGGTTGGACACGAACACGATCGCCCGCCTGACGGCGGCGCAATCCGCGCTGGCGGCCGAAAGTGTGGGCATGTCGAGCGTGGCGGCGCTCCGTGGGCTTTGTCGTGGGCCGGGCCTGAACGGTTGAGAGCGCATGCTCGCGCATTAGCGTTCCGTCCGCTACCCGAAAACGAATGCGGGCTGCGCCGGTTGTTCATTTTCCGGGCCGGGGGGAGGGACGCCATTCGCACATTTTCCGCCTGTGCTAGATGCCGCTTTCGTTTATCAACGCCGAGTGCTAGCATGTGGCCGTGCCCAACACGGCAATAATGGCAATAACGGCTGGGCTTACCTCGGCCGAAGGGAGGATTATATGAAACCAATGAGAAATGCAGCCAGAGTTGCAACGGCGATGGCGGCCGGTTTGGTGCTGAGCACGGCAATGGCCACCCTCGCGACGGCCGCCGACAAGCCGACGCTGGCGTTCGTTGTCAACGGTGCGTCCGACTTCTGGAAGGCCGCGGGCGCCGGCGTCGCCGCGGCGCAGAAGGAAATGCCTGACTTCAAGATGGAGATTGAATATCCGGCGCAGGCCACTGTGGCGTCGCAGCAGACGCTGATGGACAATCTGGCGGCCGCGGGCGTCAAGGCGATCATGGTGTCGGCTGTCGATCCGAAGGCGACCAATGTTCTCGACAAGATCGCCGGCGAAACGGACTTATTCACCACCGATTCCGATGCGCCCCAAAGCAAGCGTATCGCCTATATCGGTTCGTCCAACGTCCTCGCCGGCAACCAGGCCGCGGAAATCGCCAAGAAGGCGATGCCCAAGGGCGGCAAATGTATGGGCTTTGTCGGTCTGCTCGATGCCGCCAACTTCACGGAGCGCGCCGAGGGCTTCAAGGACGGCATCAAGGGCACCGGCATCACGCTGGTCGATACCCGTAGCGACGGCATAGACCAAGCCCGCGCCAAGAGCAATGTCTCGGACGTGCTGACGGCCGATCCCAGCATCAACTGCCTGGTCGGTTTCTACTCCTACAACACGCCCCAGATCTATGCGGCGGTCAAGGAAGCAGGCCAACTGGGCAAGATCACCATCGTCGGGTTCGATGATGACCCGGTCACGCTCGGCGGGGTCAAGGAAGGCACCATTTCTGGAACCGTTGTCCAGCAGCCCTTCGAGTGGGCCTATCAGGGCATGAAGTTGATGGCCGCCTACGTCAAGGGCGACAAGTCGGGCATTCCGGCCAATCATCTTATCATCATCCCCACCAAGATCGTGACCAAGGACACGGTCGATGCCTATGAAGCCGATTTGAAGAAGATGCAGGGCAAGTAAGCGATATAAGACGTTCCGTCTTCCCGACTTCTGGCGAGTCGGGAGTATTTCGTCTTGTCGACGGCGCCCGAGGAGTGGCTTATCTTATTGCCGCATCTCCGGGCGCCTGCCTGTTCCCGAGCGATCATGAAAAGTCCAGAGCCTCACTCCAGCGGCGCCGAGGCGCCGGCGCCATTCCTCACGCTGACCGATGTGCGCAAAAGCTACTCCGGGGTTCAGGCGTTGAGCGGGCTTTCAATGCAGGTGTCGCGGGGCGAAGTGGTCGGCCTCGTGGGCGAGAATGGGGCGGGCAAGTCCACCCTGATGAAGATATTGGGCGGCGTGATCGCCCCCGATGGCGGTGAGATCGGGATAGACGGTGTCGCCCACGATGCGCTCTCGGTTGCGGACAGCATGGGCGCGGGCATTGCCTTCGTGCACCAGGAACTCAATCTATTCGACAATCTCGATGTCGCCGGAAACGTCTTTATCGGACGCGAGCCGCTGTGCTGGGGCTGGATGCGGTTTGTCGACCGAAGCGTCCAGCGCGCAAAAGTGGCGCCGCTCCTCCAACGGCTTGGCGCCAACTTCAAGCCCGATACGCCGGTCGCCAGCCTGTCACTGGCGCAACGGCAGATGGTCGAGATCGCCAAGGCGCTTTCGGTGGAGGCGCGGCTGGTGATTCTGGATGAACCAACCTCGAGCCTTCCGCTGGCGGAAACCGAGAAGCTTCTCGATATCATCGCCGGCCTCAAGGCGGAGGGAATTACGGTCATCTTCATTTCGCACCGGTTGCATGAAATCGAACATGCCGCCGACCGGGTCATCGTGTTGCGCGACGGGAAACTGGCGGGGGTCCTCGACAAGGCCGAGATTTCCCATAAACGCATGGTCAAGCTGATGATCGGGCGCGACCTCAAGGCGCGTACGGCGGGGCCGAAGGTCGCGCCGGGCGAGGTCAAGCTGTCGGCCCGAGCCGTGCAGACCAGCGCCTACCCGCTGCGCCCAGTCAGCCTGGATTTGCGCGAAAGAGAGATTTTGGGGCTCGCGGGCCTCGTTGGGGCCGGCCGCACAGAACTGGCTCGGGCCTTGTTCGGCATTGATCCGATTCTGGGCGGAAAACTGGAAATCGACGGGACGCCGGTGGCGCTCTCGTCCGCCGCCGACGCCGTGGCGCACGGCATATTTCTGGTGCCGGAGGACCGCAAGGGCGCGGGCATCCTGCTTGGCCTGCCGATCCTCGAGAATATTTCACTCCCAAACCTGAAGGCGCATGCGAGGCACTTTCTGGTGTCGCAGCGCATGGAGGCGGCGACCGCGGAAATCCAGCGGAACAATCTGGCGATCAAGACGCCAACGCTGACGGCCCTCGCCAGTTCACTTTCAGGCGGCAACCAGCAAAAAGTGGTGCTGGCCAAATGGCTGGCCATGGAGCCCAAGGTCATTATCATGGACGAGCCGACGCGCGGCATCGACGTCGGGACAAAGGCCGAAATCTATCGCCTGATGCGCGAACTGGCGGACGCCGGGGTCGCGGTGCTGATGATTTCGAGCGACATGGAAGAGGTGATCGGGGTGTCCGATCGCATCGCGGTTATGCACGAGGGCGCGATTTCGGGCATCCTGGAGCGCGAGCAATTCAGCGAGGAGAACGTCTTGCTTCTCGCAGTGGGCAAAACCGCAAAACTGGCAGGAATCGCATGACCAAAAAGGACTTTGGTCTTCTTATTCTCATCCTGGCGGTTGGGGTGGTGGTGACCATCCTCAACCCGAGGTTCTTATTGCCGATCAACTTGTCCAACACCTCGAACCTTGTTGGCATGTTCGGCCTGTCGGCGATCGGGCAGGCTTTCGTCATCATTACCGGCGGGATCGAATTGTCGGTCGGCTCGATGATCGGGCTGGTCGGTGTGCTGTTCGTCGACTTCGTCGCGACCAGGGGCGTCCCCTGGCCGCTGGCGGTGGTGCTGATGCTCGCGCTAGCGGTCGTGGTCGGGCTCGTCCACGGCCTGCTGGTCACCAAGCTCAAGCTGCAGCCCTTTATCGTGACCCTGTGCGGCTTGCTGTTCTATCGCGGGATCGCACGGTTCTATACGAAAGACGCCACGGCCGGTTTTGCCTTCGGGCAGAATTTTCCGACTCTCGACTGGTTGACGTCGGGCAAGATCTATGGCGTCCCGATCACCTTCGTCGCCCTCTTGGTCGTCGCGTTCGTCATGTGGTTCGTGCTGCACCGATCCATCTTCGGGCGCCATCTTTACGCCGTGGGCAAGAACGAGGAAGCGGCGCGCTTTTCGGGCATCCGGACCGATCGGATCATTATCTGGGCCTATGTTATCTGCCAGGTGCTCACCGCGCTCGCGGCGATCTATTTCGCCATGTATACGCGCTCGATCTCGCCGTCGTCGCAGGGTAATTTCTATGAGCTTTACGCGATCGCCGCGGCCGTGCTCGGCGGTTGCTCGCTGTTCGGCGGCGAGGGGTCGCTCGTCGGCGTCGTTCTGGGGGTCGTGCTGTTGCAGGAACTCCAGAATCTCGTAAACCTGCTCGGCATCCCCTCTTCGCTGAACTACGCGGTGATGGGGGGCGTCATCCTCATCGGGGTAATACTGGACCAGCAACTGGGAAGGTTCCAGGAGCGCCGGCGCGCTGCCGAACTGGCCCGCAGGGGCGCCGAAACCGCCTGAACGGGCGGAACAGTCCGCCGTGCCCTCCGGTTCGACCGGGCGAGTTTTGGGGAATGCAGAGACCGGCGCCGTCGGTCGCGCCGGTCCGTCGCCACCCACCCGAATTGGCGGCGAATTCGATGGTTTTGGCTGCGCGGGAACAAACACGATCCGACGATCGTTTGAATCGCAGAGGTCCTTGCGAATGTCCGATGAGCCTGTCTCCGCGATGCCGCTCGCGCGCGTTCCGCTCGCCAGAACGGGCGTGGAGTTGCGGCGCCGGCGTGGGGCGGCTAGAACTTCCCCACCGACAGGGCGCATGGCCCCCGAGACTTCCCTTTCGCCCGTCAAACCTGCCCAAGGAGGAAACCCATGAGTTTCTCGCTTCCCGATCTGCCTTATCCGCATGACGCGCTGACGCCTTTCATGTCGCGCGAAACGCTGGAATATCATCACGACAAGCATCACCTGGCTTACGTCAACAACGGCAACAAGGCGCTCCAGGGGACGGAATGGGAGGGCAAGTCCCTGGAGGAGATCGTCAAGGGCTCGTTCGGCAAAAACCCCGCCGTGTTCAACAACGCCGGCCAGCACTACAACCACACCCATTTCTGGCGCTGGATGAAGCCCAAAGGCGGCGGCAAAATCCCGGGCGAAGTCGAGAAGGCGCTCGTCAGTTCGTTCGGCTCTGTCGAAAAGGCCAAGGAGGAGTTCATCCAGGCGGGCGCCACCCAGTTCGGCTCGGGCTGGGCGTGGCTCACGCTGAAGGACGGGAAGGTGCAGGCGACCAAGACCGCGAACGGCGAAAACCCGCTGGTGCACGGCGGCAAGCCGATCCTCGGCGTCGATGTCTGGGAGCACTCCTACTACATCGACTATCGCAACCGCCGGCCCGACTATTTGAAAGCCTTCGTCGACAGCCTCGTCAATTGGGAATACGTCGCCGAACTTTTCGGCCATAAGTGAGCCGCTGACGAAACGGACCCGCGACCGCCCTCCGGCCGCCGCCTGAGCGCGCTACGAGGAGAGCGCGATTCTGCTTTCGGCCGCGCGCAGCATCGGGACGACATCTTCGATCTTCTCCGCCACGAGGTAGCGAAGTTCGAGACCCTGGCGGATGAAGCCGTGGCCGTTCATATGCGCGAACAGGGCAAGGAGCGGCCGCCAAAAGCCGCCGACGTCGGCGATCAGAATGGGCTTGGCGTGGCGATTGAGCTGCGCCCAGGTCATCTGCTCGACCAGTTCCTCGAGGGTGCCGATCCCGCCCGGCAAGGCGACGAACGCGTCGGCGCGGTCGAACATCGCTTGCTTGCGCTCATGCATGTCTTCGACGACGACCATTTCCTGCGCTTCGGTCAGCGCGTGCTCCTTGCGCACGAGAAAGCTGGGGATAATCCCGGTCACATAGCCGCCAGCCGCAAGCGTCGAGCGCGCCATGCGGCCCATCAGGCCATTGCCTCCGCCGCCATAGACGAGACCGATTCCCTCGGCGGCTAGGGCGCGTCCCATCGCTTCCGCGGCCCCGCCGAAGCGGGCGTCGTTCCCGTCGCTCGATCCACAATAGACGCAGACGTTTCGAATCAAACTCATGGGCCCTCGCAGTCTCAGGCTCGATCTGCCGCGCCGCGTCGAGCCCCGTCAAGCCGCCCGGCAGGCTCCGCCGAGCGCCGACGCTGGAGCGCGCATCGCAATGACGCTCTACTCAAGACCGATTTCGCGCAGGATTTCCGCGTCATGTTCGCCGAGCCGCGGCGACCGGCGGACAAGCGTCAAGGGGCTGTCGCTCATGACGATCGGGCTGCGCACGCCGGGCGTCCCATCTGGCTCGATCCGCATTCCTCGGGCGATGAACTGCGGATCGGCGAACAGGTCCGCAATCGTGTTGATCGGTCCGGCGGGGACAACCGCGCTCTCCAGGGCGGCGATCAGATCGTCGCGCCGCCAGCCGCGGGTCTTTGCGCTCAGTTCCCGCTCCAGCGCAACGCGATTGTCGATCCGCGCGGCGTTGGTCGCGAAGCGCGCGTCCTGGGCCAGCTGGTCGAGCCGAAGCGTCTCGCAGAGCCGGGCGAATTGCCCGTCATTGCCCACCGCGACGATTACGTAACCGTCCGCGACGGGAAAGGTCTGATAGGGCGCTATGTTGGGATGGACGTTGCCCATGCGACGCGGCGGAACGCCGGAGGCGAGATAGTTCATCGCCTGATTGGCGAGCATCGCCCCCATCGTGTCGAACAAAGCGAGGTCGATGTGCTGGCCGCGCCCGGTGCGCTGGCGCTGGATCAGCGCCGCCTCGATGGCGATGACTCCATAAAGCCCGGTGAAGAGATCGCAGACCGCGACGCCCACCTTCTGCGGCTCGCCGTTCGGATCGCCGGTAATGTCCATGTAGCCGGACATGCCCTGAATCAGAAAATCGTAGCCAGGCCGCCCGGCGTACGGTCCGTTCTGGCCGAAGCCGGTGAGCGAACAATAGACGAGGCGCGGGTTGAGCCGGACGAGGCTTTCGTAGTCGAGCCCGAATTTCGCCAGGCCTCCGACCTTGAAGTTCTCGATCAGCACGTCCGAGCGCGCCGCCAGCCGCCGCACGATCTCGCGCCCGCGCTCGGTCGAAAAGTCGGCGGCGACCGAACGCTTGCCGCGATTGCAGCCGTGGAAATAGGCCGCCGCACGCTCGCCGTCGGCCTCGATGAAGGGCGGCCCCCAACGGCGCGTGTCGTCGCCTTCCGGGCTTTCGACCTTGACGACGTCGGCGCCGAGATCGGCGAGCGTTTGACCGATCCAGGGGCCGGCCAGAATCCGCGCGAGTTCGACGACACGCAGGCCGGCAAGCGCGCTCATGGGCTTAGAAAAAGGCCTGCAGACCCGTCTGGGCCCGGCCTAGGATCAGCGCGTGAACGTCGTGCGTGCCTTCGTAGGTGTTGACGGTCTCCAGATTGGCGGCGTGGCGCATGACGGCATAGCCGATCTGGATTCCGTTGCCCCCGTGCATGTCGCGCGCGAGTTCTCGCAACCTCGAGCGCTTCGCCGCAATTGTTGCGCTTGATCATGGAGATCATTTCCGGCGCCGCCTGCCCTTCGTCCATCAATCGCCCGACCCTCAGCGCGCCCTGAAGTCCGAACGCGATCTTGGTCTGCATGTCGGCGAGCTTCTTCTGGAAGAGCTGGGTCGCCGCCAGCGGGCGGCCGAACTGCTTGCGATCGAGGCCGTATTGGCGCGCGCGCAGCCAGCAATCCTCGGCCGCGCCCATCGCGCCCCAGGCGATGCCGTAGCGGGCGCGATTGAGGCAGCCGAACGGCCCCTTCAAACCCGAGACATTCGGCAACAGCGCCGCCTCCGGCGCCTCGACATTGTCGAGAACGATCTCGCCGGTAACGGATGCGCGAAGCGACAACTTGCCCTCGATTTTCGGCGCCGAGAGGCCCTTCATGCCCTTTTCGAGGATGAAGCCGCGAATCTCATCGCCATGCTCCCCCGACTTCGCCCAGACGACGAATATATCGGCGATCGGGGCGTTGCTGATCCAGGTCTTGGCGCCATTGAGACGGTAGCCGCCCTTGATCTTCTCCGCCCTTGTCTTCATGCCGCCGGGATCGGAGCCCGCCTCGGGCTCGGTGAGGCCGAAACACCCGATCAACTCGCCGCGGGCCAAGCGCGGCAAATAATTGCGCCGCTGGTCCGGGTCGCCGTAGGCGTAGATCGGATACATGACGAGCGAACTCTGCACGCTCATCATCGAGCGAAAGCCGGAGTTGACGCGCTCCACCTCACGCGCGACCAATCCATAGGAAACGTATCCGGCGCCGGCGCAGCCGAATTCCTCCGGCAGCGTCACGCCCAGAAGCCCCGCCCGACCCATTTGGCCAAAGAGCGCCGGATCGGTCTTTTCTTCGAGATAAGCGTGCTCGACGCGCGGCTTGAGTTCCCTGGCCGCGAATTCCCGAGCCGTGTCGCGGATCATCCGCTCGTCCTCGGTGAGCTGGCCCTCCAGAAACAGCGGGTCGTCCCACTGGAAGGGACCGAGACTTGGGCCATGGGAACCGCTCATGGATTCTCCCTTTGTATGCGCCGCGCGGCAGGACGCGGCAGCCCCCGACCTATAGTGAGCGCCGCCAGAGGCGTCGAGGCCCGGCGGGCTCCCGATCGCGGGCCTCGCGTCAATGGAAATCGCTGAAGCGACAGCTTAACATCGATCCCCGCCCCGCTCCCTTGGAAGGATTCGCCCTCCCGATGCTGAACGATCCCCTCTCCCATGGCCTGTGGGAGACAAGCGCTCCGCGGCCGCCGGCGACATCGCGGCTCGAGGGACAGGTCAAGGCCGACGTTGCGATCGTCGGCTGCGGCTACACGGGCCTTGCGGCGACGCTGCGGCTGGCCGAGGCGGGGGCGAAGGTCGTAGCTCTTGAAGCGGTCGAGATTGGGTTCGGCGGCGCCGGGCGCAATGTCGGCCTTGTCAACGCCGGCATGTGGGTCATGCCGCGCGAAGTGTCCAAAGTGCTGGGGCCAGAATACGGCGACAGGACGCTTGAGCTGTTGGGCGGCGCGCCGACGAAGGTCTGGGAGACCATCGACAGATATTCAATAGATTGCGAAGCCGTGCGCGACGGCACGCTCCATTGCGCGGTCGGGGATTCGGGGCTCAAGGAGATCGAGGAGCGCGCGCGGCAAATGGGCGAGCTCGGCGCGCCCGTTCGGGTGCTCTCCGCCGCCGAGACCGAGACCCGCATCGGTTCCAAGGCCTATGCGGGCGCGCTTCTCGACATGCGGGCGGGAACCATTCAACCGCTCGCCTACGCGCGTGGGCTCGCCCGCGCGTCGATCGCGGCGGGCGCGAAGATCCATACCCAAAGCCCGGTTCGATCGGCGGAACGGACGGGCAAGGTCTGGACGCTATCGACCGGGCGCGGCCGGGTCGAGGCCGAGTGGGTCGTGGTGGCGACCGACGCCTACGGCGGCGCGCCCTGGCCGCAGGGGCGGCGGGAGCAGATTCGCCTGCCCTATTTCAACTTCGCCACTCGCCCCTTAAGCGCCGAGTTGCAGACCTCGATCCTGCCTGGCCGGGAGGGCTGCTGGGATACTCGAACCATCCTTCGCTCCTTCCGCTTCGATCGCGCGGGAAGGATCATTTTCGGCAGCTTCGGCGCTTTGCGCGGCACGGGACTCCCCGTCCATCGCGCCTGGGCGAAGCGCGCGCTCCGCAAGATTTTCCCGAGCATCGGCGGAGTTGAATTCGAGGCCCAATGGTACGGGATGATCGGCATGACCAGCAATGCGCTGCCGCGCTTTCATCGCCTGGCCGAAAATGTGGTCACGATCTGCGGCTACAACGGCCGCGGCATTGCGCCAGGCACGGTCTTCGGGCGGGTGTTGGCCGACCACGCTCTCGGACGCGTCGGCGAGAAGGACCTCCCGCTCCCCGTCACTGAGCCCGACGCCCCAGCATTGCCGGCGCTGCGGGAGGCCTATTACGAGGCGGGCGCCCAAATCGCGCACGCCGTCGGCGCTTGGCTGTGACCCGGAGTCGGGTCGCTCCCTCAGCGGGCGACGTCTTGATTTTATCACCCTATCTGGCTATGGCGTGGCATCGATGTTCGGCCGACGACGTGGCCTCGCGTCTTGCGATGCGTGCCGACGAAGCTTTCCGCATTGATAGCGGACTGGCGACCTAAGCCCCCGCTCCACTCACTTAATTTGACAGGATTGAATTCATGGCTACGGGAACCGTGAAATGGTTCAACGCTACGAAAGGCTTCGGCTTCATTCAGCCTGACGACGGCGGCAACGACGTATTCGTTCACATCAGCGCCGTCGAGCGCGCGGGCCTGCGTGAACTGAACGAGGGGCAGAAGCTTGCATACGAGATTGTCGCCGACAAGCGCACCGGCCGCTCCTCGGCGGGTAATCTCAAGGTCGCATAGATCCGGAAAAGGCCGACGTCATGAGAAAGCCCCGGCGACAACGCCGGGGCTTTTTGTTTATTGTCGCCTCCTCCGGGGAGGATCAGCATGGCGCAACATGGACAAGAGACGTTTCTCGGACTCGATATCGGCACCTCGTCAGTCAAGGCGCTGCTCGTCGACGCCGATCAGCGCGTGGTCGCGGAAGCCTCCGCACCGCTGAGCGTGTCGCGCCCGCAACCCCTGTGGAGCGAGCAGGCGCCGGAGGATTGGCTCCGAGGCGTCGAGGCGGCGACGACGGCGATCCGCCGCGCCGAGCCTTCCGCATTCGCCGCGCTGGCCGGAATCGGCCTGTCGGGCCAGATGCATGGGGCGACCCTGCTCGACGCCCATGACAAGCCGCTGCGTCCCGCGATTCTTTGGAACGACGGCCGCTCCTTTGCGGAGTGCGCAGAGCTCAAGCGCCGCGTTCCCGACCTCGAGCGGCGGACCGGCAATCTCGCCATGCCAGGCTTCACCGCGCCCAAGATGCTGTGGGTCGCGGCCCACGAGCCTGCGGTCGCCAGGCAGACCAAGCGGGTGCTGCTGCCCAAGGACTATGTGCGCCTGCGCCTCTCGGGCGACGCGGTCTCGGAGATGTCCGACGCCTCGGGAACGCTGTGGCTCGACGTCGCGCGGCGGCGCTGGGACGAGGACCTGCTCGCCGCGACCGGGCTTTCGCTCGAAGCGATGCCCGCCCTCGTCGAGGGATCAGAAGTCTCGGCGCATCTGTCGCCCGAGACCGCACTGGCCTGGGGCCTCGAGGGGCGCAAGGTTCCGATCGCCGGCGGCGGCGGCGACAACGCCGCCTCCGCCATCGGCGTAGGCGCGACGGCGCCCGGGGCGGGGTTCGTGTCCTTGGGGACGTCGGGAGTGATTTTTTCGGTCACTGACCGCTTCGTCAGCTTGCCCGAGCGCACGCTGCACGCGTTCTGTCACGCGTTGCCCCATCGTTGGCACGGCATGGGGGTGACGCTGTCGGCCGCATCCGCGCTGTCCTGGATCGCCGGCGTTCTCGGGTCCGAGCGCGACATTGGCGAGTTGGTCGCTGGTGCGGAATCTTTCGCGCGCTCGGGCAAGGCCCTCGCCTCGGCCCCAATCTTCCTGCCCTATCTGAGCGGCGAGCGAACCCCGCATAACGACGCCGAGGCGACCGGCATGTTCGCGGGGCTGACCGGCTCGCATGGCGCCGACGCCCTTGTGTTCGCGGTCATGGAAGGCGTCGCGTTCTCGTTCGCCGACGGGGTCGACGTGCTCGACGCCGCGGGAGCGAAGCCGGTTCGGCCGCTGCTGGTCGGCGGCGGCGCGCGATCGGAATTCTGGGGGCAGATGATCGCCGACGTGACCGGCCTGACGATCGACCTTGCCGCCGGCGCGGAAGCCGGCGCGGCGCTCGGCGCGGCCCGACTCGGCATGCTCGCGGCCGGGGCCGGCGACGTCGCGACGGTTTGCCTGCGTCCCGCAGCCCAACGAACGTTCGCGCCCGATCCCGACCGCGCAGCGCTGCACGCTCCGCGCCTCCGGCGCTATCGCGCGCTCTATCAGGCCGAAAAGGCGGCTCGCGGCGCTTAGCGCGGGTTTCGCTTTTGACGGTGGAAATTATCGCAAGCCCGGGGGAAGGAAAGGAAAGTAAAAGGGGAAGCAAAAGAAAATAAAAGGGAAGGAAAAGAAAGCATTTTATTTCCGTGAATCGTGATTTTTCAATGAGTTGCACACGATTCCAAATATAAATACCCTTCCGCCGCCTTTACTCCGCCCCGGCCGCTGTCGCCTCCCCGGATGCGCCGGGCCATGCGCCGTCAGCGTCTTCGCGGCGGCTCATCGAAGAGGAAAACACGAATCCAGCCGCCTGGCAAGAAATTGTCGGTTTTTCAGAAGACAATGGAAGGCGCCTCAAATGACCCGCCATTTCGCGACCAGATATCCCATCGCGGTCACGAGAATCTGCACGCCGATGCACATCAAAAGGAACGCCGACAGCCGCACGACGATCAGGCGCGCGCTTGCGCCCAGCAGGCTGGTCACTCGGTCGGCCGAGCGATAGGCGAACCAGATGATCGCCGCATTGACGACCGCGGCGAGGCTGACGCCAAGAAAGAAAGCGATGAGACCGCCGCCGCTCGGCGGCCGCTCCGCGCCCAAGTTGATCGCCACTATCCGCAGGGAGATAAAGCGCTTCGCCGCCGATCGTCCGATCGCGACGAAAGCAGGACTTTGCCAGTCATCCTAACCATTTGGGAAGCCTGGTGCGCTAGGCTCCTCCAGCATTTTTTGAAAACAGCAAGGAGGTGCGTCCGTGCCCGGCCTCGTGGCGATCTGGACCTCGCTCCAGAGCGCGGTCCTGGAGACATTCGGTCCCGCCTCGGCCTATGGCGCGCCTGCGCTCGGCGGCGCGCTGATCGCCACGGCGCTCTATTACGCCAGCCGCCGGCGGCGCGCGGGCGGCGCCTCAGCGTCAGAGGCTTCGTGCGCTCGATCTTCGCCAGGCGCATCGTCCTGCACCCGTCCTCGCTGGTGGACATGCGTCTGTGGGCGCTGAACGGCGTTATTCTCGCGTCCGCTTACGGCATGCTGGGCTTCGGCCTCTTTTACTGGCGCGACCGGATCGACGCCGGCCTCATCGGCGCTTTTGGCGCGCACGCGCCGACGCCATGGCCGGCCTGGACTGTGCTGACGATGGCGACCGTGCTGCAACTTCTGGCCTATGAGTTCGCCTACTGGTTCGCCCACTATCTGTTCCACAAGATCCCGGCGCTGTGGGAGTTTCACAAGGTCCACCATTCCGCCGAGGTGATGACGACCTTCACCGAACTGCGCCAGCACCCGGTAGAGATCCTGGCCTTCGTCAACCTGATCGGTCTTTCGACCGGTCTGGTGTTCGGCGTCATGACTTATGTCTTCGGACCCGGCGTCCGGCCCTTCACGCTTCTGAACGGCAATATTCTCTTAATGCTGTTCCTCATCACCTACGGCCACCTGCGCCACAGCCACATGTGGATCGCCTTCACCGGGGCGGCCGGCCGCATCCTGCAGAGCCCGGCGCATCATCAGATTCACCACTCCGACAATCCGCAGCATTTCGACCGCAATCTCGGCTATTCACTGGCCTTATGGGACTGGGCGTTCGGCACCCTCTGCGTTCCGACGAAGACGCGCGAACCGATCGTCTTCGGCGTCGGCGAGGAGAACGCGCTCTTCCGCTCCGCCGCCGGCAATTGCGTAAGGCCGTTCGCGCGCTCCGGCTGGCGGATCGCGCGCGTGTTTCAGGGGTTGCGGGCGCAGCAGCCTGCGTCCCGGGCGGCGCAGATCGCGCCTCCGCCGCGCTGAGCTTTCACGCCGGATTTGGCAAGAGCGGCCGAATCCTCCTATCGTTCCTTATTGAAGCCCAAGCGATCAGGAGACGGTCCCCGTGCCGGGCGAAAGGTCCGCGCGCCGGCGCGGCGTGCTGCTGGTTCTGATCGCGGCGGTGCTGTGGAGCCTGGCGGGTCTGTTCGCCCGCCTCCTCGCCCATCTCGACGTCTGGACCGTGCTTGGCTGGCGGGCGCTGTTCGGTTCGATCTCGATTTCGGTCGTCGGTTTCATCGAATGGCGACGCGGCCGTCTCGACAATCCGTTCGGCTTCGGCCCGCTGTCGCCGCTGGTCGCCCTATTGGCGATGATCGCGATCTCCGCCTACACGGCCTCGGTGATGACGACCACGATCGCCGACGTCATGGTGATCTATGCGACGCTGCCCTTCGTCGCTGCGGCGATCGGCTTTCTCGTCAATCGCGAGCCCGTCTCGCCGCGCACGCTCGTCGCTTCCGGCGTGGCGCTGGCCGGCGTCGTGATCATGGTCGCGTCCGGCCTCGGGTCTGGCCGCCTCGTCGGCGAGGCGCTGTCGGCCCTGATGACGCTGAGCTTCGCCGGCATGGTCGTTTTGCAGCGCCGTCAGCCGATGGCCTCGATGATCGCCGTCAACGGGCTCGGCGCTCTCGGCTCCGGCCTGTTCGGCCTCGCAAACTCGCCCCATCCGCCGCTCGGCCTCTATGATCTGGCGGTTCTCTCCGCGTTCGGCCTGACGACGATCGGTCTCGCCTTCGTGCTGTTCATGGAGGGCGCGAAGCTGATCCCCTCGGCCGAAGCCGGCCTCATCAGCCTGCTCGACGTTGTGCTCGGGCCGATATGGGTGTTTCTTGCCTTCGGCGAGAATCCGGGCGCGGCGACGATCCTCGGCGGCGCGTTCGTGCTCGCCGCCGCGCTCTGGCGCATGGCGCCGGAACTGCGCATGGAAAGAATCTTGTAGTGCAAAAGGGAGGAACGATGGACAGCGAACGGTTTGCGCTGGTGACCGGCGGAGGCGCCGGGATCGGCAAGGCGACGGCGCTGGCGCTGGCGCGCGCCGGCTGGAACGTGGCGCTCGTCGGCCGCCGGCGCGAAGTTTTGGACAAGGCCGCCGGCGAGATCGAGGCGATCGGGCGGCGGGCGCTCGCCGCGCCGTGCGACGTCGGCGATCCGCAAGCGGTGAAGGGACTGTTCGCGGCGATCGAACAGGGCTTCGGCCGGCTCGATCTCCTGTTCAATAACGCCGGGCTTGGCGCGCCCGCCGTGCCGCTCGACGAACTGACTTACGCCCAATGGAAGGCGGTGGTCGACGTCAATCTCAATGGCGCGTTCCTGTGCGCTCAGGGCGCGTTCTCCCTGATGAAGCGCCAGCAACCGCGCGGCGGGCGGATCATCAACAACGGCTCGATCTCGGCCCACGTCCCGCGGCCCAACTCCGCGCCCTATACCGCGACCAAGCACGCGATCACGGGTCTCACCAAATCGATCGCCCTCGACGGGCGCGCCCACGACATCGCCTGCGGCCAGATCGATATCGGCAACGCGCTGACGGAAATGGCCTACAAGCAGACGCAAGGGGTTCCGCAGGCCGACGGACGCATCGCGGTCGAGCCGATGATGGATGTTGAGGAGGTCGCCGCCGCGATCGTCCACATGGCGGGCCTGCCGCTTTCGACCAACGTTCTCTCGATCACGATCATGGCGACCAAGATGCCGTTCGTGGGGCGGGGATAGGGGCGTCGGGCGCGATGCGTTTTGGCCAGGTTGAACCGCGCTCTTGAAAGGCCGGACGCGCGGCGTGACGCGGCTCACATCGCGCCCAGCGTGGTTATGCGACCCTCCTGATCAACGGCGCGATTGGCGTCGAGCGCAGCCCCTGAGGCCCCTCCCGAAGAAGGCCAGGGCGGCGGCGGGAGGTGGAGGCAAGGATGCTGAAGCTGTTGGTCCTTCTCGTGGTTCTGACGATCGGTTGCGGAGCGGCTGCCAGCGTCACCATTTCTCTCGCCCCTTCATACGCAGACGCCGCCGGCGTCGGTTATTGACTTGCGCCGCCGATGGCGATGACGACCAAGATGCGCTCGTCGCCGCGGGTACGGAAGAGCGAGCCTCGCCGATATCGCGACCCGGGCTCACGGCCGGTGCGCTACAGATGCTTCTCGAACCAGTGATGCGCGTAGGGATTGTCGTTGTATCGCGCGATCTCCTGGTATCCGGCGCTGCGATAGAATCCGTGCGCCTCTTTCAGCGCCCGGTTGGTGTCGAGACGCAGCGTCTTGAGCCCCTGCTCCCGGGCGACGCCTTCGAGCGCCCGCAGCATTTTGCGCGCGACCCCGAGCCCGCGCGCCGGCGGAGCCGTCCAAATGCGCTTGATCTCGCCAGTCGAACCCGACTCGCGCTTGAGCCCGCCGCAGCCGACGGGCTCGGCATCCAGCCGCGCGACGACGAAAAAACCGACCGGCGGAATCATTTGCTCGTCGCCGCCCGCGTTGCCCCGCGCGGGGTCGAAGCCGGCCTCGAAACGCTCGTCGAGTTCACGGTAATATTGCGCAAGACACCAGCGCGCGTCGGCGCTGTCCGGCGCTTCGAGACGCACCTCGACCGCAGCCGCGCGGATCAATCGCTCGACCTCGCCCATCGCCGCCCCCGCCGCTTGCAAAGGTCTCGCCCTGCTGGCGTTGGATTCACCCGGGAAACAGCGTCTCTCCGCCGTCGACTCGCAGGACCTGACCGTTGATGAACTTGCTTCTCGGACTCGCGAGGAACGCCACCGCATCGGCGATCTCGGCCGGCTCGGCGTAGCGGACCATGGACTTGCCCGAGGAATCCATCTTCGCCGGCTCGACGATCCGGGTCGCCTGGAATCGCGCCGTTTTGGTCGCGCCCGGGCTTACCGCGTTGATGCGCACGCCCTCGGTCTGGAGTTCCTTTGCAAGGCAGCGCGTATAATGGACCACGGCCGCCTTTAGCGCGGCGTAGATGACCCCGTTCGTCACGCCGAAATGCGCAGCCGCCGACGCGATGTTGATCACCGAGCCGCCCCCCGACATCACCATCGGCGGCACGAACGCCTGGCACACCAGAATGGTGCCGTACAAGTTGTTTTCGGTCAGGGCCTTGATGTCCTCCAGCGGAATGCCGAGCGCGTCGTTAGGATCGGGCTTGCCGCCGGAGGCGCCGATGTCGCCGCCGGCGCAATTGACCAGAATGTTGACCGTCCCGAGCTTGGCTTCGATCTCGGCTTTCATCGCGGCGACCGCTGACTTGTCGCCAATGTTGCCGGTGACCGCCGCGACACGGCCGCCGTGGCGCGAGATCTCCTTGGCGACGGCGTCGAGATCGGGCGCCTCGCCATACTTGGCCGGCGCGGTCGAGGTAAGGTCATGGATGGCGACATCCGCCCCGAGTTCGGCCAGCCGCTCGGCCATCACGCGCCCGAGCCCGCGCCCCGAGCCGGTGACGAACGCCGTCTTGCCGCTGAGTTCCTTGGTCATGCGTCAGTCTCCCTGGTGCTCGGCGGCAAGGCCGATCGCGCGCATGTTTTCGGCGCTGCGGCGGATCATCGCCAGTTCGTAGGCTGCGATCGCGTCGTCATCGCCGCGCTCCCAAGGCGTGCGATAGTCGGCGTCGTCGGCGAGGCGGTTGACGCGCGCAGCCGCGAGACACGCCGCTAGCGCCGGCGCAGGCTTCGGCGGGTAGAAGGTCCACCACTCGGGTCTCAGCAGCCGCACGTGCCGGGCCTCGAGCGCTCCCGGCTCGAGCACGGCGGTCAATTTGGGGTGATGCGCCGCAAGCGCGTCGAGCATCGCGGCCAAGGGGACAGCGCCGTCGCCGATCGCGCAGCGCACAAGACGATAGCCTTCATCGGTGAACTGCGCCCGGTAGTCCTTTAGATGGACATGGCGCACATGCGGGGCGACGCGGCGGGTGAAGTCGAGCGGCGCCTCGGCGACCGGAAAGGCGTTGCCGGTGTCGAGGCAAATTCCGACTCCCCGGGTCGAATTGCAGAAGTCGACCAGTTCATCGCTGCCGAAATCCTGATGGTTTTCAATCGCCAGAACTCTCCCCTCGTCGAACGCGCGGGGGCCACGGTCGGCGAGCGCGGCGCGCACGGCGCCGACGAGTTCAGGCCAGCCGGCGCCGAGCGCATGGCGATCGCCGCAAAGGACTGTGGTCAGGCCATAGCGGATCGTTGCCGCGTCGAGCGTTCGCGCAGAGCGCAACGCGCTCTCGAACGGCCCCATCATGAGCCCCGAGCTCACAATGGGCGTCATGCCGAGCTCGGCGAGCCGATCGCCGAGCGCGCGCAGCTCTGTGTCGCTCAGATCCCGCAGCCACGGATCGAAGATTTCGAGCGTCCTGGCGCCGAGTTCCGCCGCAACGGCGATGAAGCCTTCGAGGCCCGCCCCCTTTGGATTGGCGCGCGGGCCGCCCGCGCCTTGCAGTCCGAGATGATAGGTCAGGCCGTAAGGGTTGAGGCCAAGGACGAAAGACTGTCCGCGGGCGGCCGAGTCTTTGGTCGGGTTCGCGTTCATCGGATCCCCGCGTCGACGGCCAGCGATTGTTTGGTGATCATGCGGCTATCGTCGGCGGCGAGAAAAAGCGCGGCGCGCGCGACCTCGTCGCCGAGCAGCGTCGCCTTGATCGACTGGCGCTGGGCCATGGCGTCGACCGACTGCTGGGTCTTGTACCAGAGCCGGCGCTGCCGCTCGGTGATCACCGCGCCCGGCTCGATGGCGTTGACCCGGATATTGTCCGAACCGAAGGCGCGCGCGAGGGCGCGCGTCAGTCCGATGATCCCCGCCTTGGCGGCCGCATAGGCCGGCATCTCGGAAGCGCCGGCGCGCCAGGCGATCGACGACAGATTGATGATCGAGCCAAAGCCGAGATCGCGCATCTGCGGATGAACGGCCTGGGCGGCGAAAAAATGGTGGCGCAGGTTCACATTCTGCGCATGGTCCCAATATTCAACGCTGACCTCGGCCATCGTATGCCGTTCGTCATTGGCGGCGTTGTTGACGAGCGCCGCGATCGGCCCCAATTGCTCTCGCGCCCGATTGATCGCGGCTTGAAGGGCGGCGACGTCGACCACGTCGCACTCGACGAAAAGAGCCGCTTCGCCCGCCTCGACGAGCTCGGCCGCGAGCGCCGCCCCGGCTTGACGCTGGACGTCGACAAAGGCGACACGCGCGTGATTTCGCGCGAACGCGCGCACGATGTCAGCGCCGATGCCGGTCGCGCCGCCGCTGACGAAGACCGTGCGCCCCGATAGACTGGGATAGATCGCGAAGGTCAAGAGGCGGCCTGCGGAAGCAGAACCTGCGTTTCCGGATCGAACAGGCACGCATGCGCCATGTCGATCCCGAGCGGCAGCAGTTCGCCCAGCCGCGGCGCGCCGTCCGGGTCGAAGCGGCCAACGACGTCGCGCCCGCCGATCTTCATCAGCGCCATCGTCTCCGCGCCCGTCGGTTCGACGACTTCGACCGGCGCGCTCAGCGACGCGAGCGCGGGCTTGCGCGCCTTCAAGTCGTCGGCGAAGCGAAATAGGTGCTCGGGCCGCACCCCAAGCACAACCTTGCCGTTCGCAGGCGCGCGAGCGAGCGGTTGAGCGAGAGCCAGCGTCGAGGTCCCGCCGTCCGGCGCCGGGATCTTCACCGCCGACGCGCCGTTGGCCTGGATAAGATCGGCGGGAATGAAGTTCATCGACGGCGACCCCATGAAGCCGGCGACGAACATGTTTGAGGGGCGATCGTAGACCGCTTGCGGCTCGTCGAACTGCTGAATGGAGCCCTGGTGCATGACGGCGATGCGGGAGGCGAGGGTCATCGCCTCGATCTGGTCGTGGGTGACGTAAATCGTCGTCTTGCCTACGCGTAAGTGCAGTTTCTTGATTTCGGTGCGCATGTCGACGCGCAGCTTGGCGTCGAGGTTGGACAGCGGTTCGTCGAACAGGAACAATTTTGGGTCGCGCACCAGCGCGCGCCCCATCGCGACGCGCTGGCGCTGTCCGCCCGAAAGTTGCCCCGGCTTGCGGTTCAGGAGCGGCTCGATCTGCAGCAGCGCGGCGACACGCTTGACCGCGGCGTCCTGTTCGGCCTTGGGCACGCCGCGGCTTTCCATGCCGAAAGTCATGTTCTGACGCGCCGTCATCGTCGGATAGAGGGCGTAGGACTGAAACACCATGGCGATGTCGCGGTCCTTGGGCGCAACCGAATTGACGATCCTGCCGTCGATGCGAATCTCGCCATCGATGACGCTCTCGAGTCCGGCGATCATCGCCAGCAGGGTCGACTTGCCGCAGCCGGAGGGTCCGACAAGCGCGACGAACTCCCCTGTGTCCGCCTCGAGGTTTATGCCCTTGAGAACCTCGACCGGGCCGAAGCGCTTGTACAGTTCCGAGATGGTCAGAGTCGCCATGGCCGTCCGTTCATTTGATGGCGCCCTGGGTCAGTCCGCGAACGAAATATTTTCCGCCGAAGAAATAGATCAGCAGCGGCGGCAGGGCGCCGATCATCACGGCGCAGCTTGCGACATCGTAGGGGTGGGCGTTCATTTGGCTAGTCGACAGCGCGACCAACGCCGCCGTGATCGGCTGCTGGGTTCCGCCGGTGAAGACGACGCCGAACAGAAATTCGTTCCAGATGCCGGTGAACTGCCAGATCACGGTGACGATGAGGATCGGCGGCGAAAGGGGCAGGACGATTTTGTGAAAGATGCGCCAGAACCCGGCGCCGTCGATCCGGGCCGCCTTTATCAGGTCGTCGGGGATGTTGACGTAATAATTTCGACAGAACAGCGTCGTGAAGGCGAGACCCTGGATGATGTGAACGAGAATGAGGCCGTAGACCGAGTTGGAAAGGTGCAGCGCGCCAAGGATGTAGGCCCAGGGCAGCAGCGCGATCTGGCCCGGCATGAACACGCCGAGAATCATACAGACGAACAGCGCCTCCGACCCGGGAAAGCGCCATTTCGAGAGGACATAGCCGTTGATCGCGCCCAGAAGCGTCGAGACAATCGTCGCCGGGATGGTCATGATCAGGGAGTTGAAGAAGTTGCGCTTGATGCCTTCACAGGTCCCGGCGACGCAGTAATGCGCCCATGCCTGCGGCCAGGCTTTGAACGACAGGCTATGCGGCAGCGCGATAAGGCCGTTGCGCAGGATTTCCGGCAATTCGCGGAACGAATTGGCGACGACGACGAACAGCGGCAGCAGCCAAAGAAGCGCGAACACTGTGAGGAAGGCATAGACGCCGATCCGGCGCGCGGCGTAGCGGAGGCTCTCGGCGCGAGCGGCCGAATCGAACGCTATGTCGTAGGTCGCGTCAGCCATGGGCGCCCGCCCGGCGCGAGCGCCAAACCGTCCAAAGCGCGTAGGGCACGAGCACGACCGCAAGCGCCGCCAGCATCATGATCGCCGCGGCGGCGCCAACGGCGATCTCGCCGCGCTGGAACATGAGGTCGTAGACGTAGTTGGCTGGAAAGGTCGTCGATATGCCAGGGCCGCCGCCGGTCAGCGCGACGACAAGGTCGAAGGTCTTGATGGCGAATTGCAGGAGAACGACGGCGACTGCGACGAAGATCGGCGCGATCGATGGCAGAATCACCTTGCGGTAGATGCGCACGGGACCTGCGCCGTCGATCTGGGCCGCCTTGACAAGATCGGGATCGACCGAGCGCAGACCGGCAAGAAACAGAGCCATCGCGAATCCGGAAGACTGCCAGACCCCGGTCGCGATGATTGCATAGATCGCGGTGTAACGATTTGTGGTCAGGCGGAAGG
The DNA here is from genome assembly GCA_963784805.1 of uncultured Alphaproteobacteria bacterium. Lineage (GTDB taxonomy): Bacteria > Pseudomonadota > Alphaproteobacteria > Rhizobiales > Beijerinckiaceae > Roseiarcus. The sequence continues at coordinate 723,313 of CAWASR010000008.1, read as the reverse complement.
TGAAATCGTGCCAGCCCAGGCCGCGCACAAAATGCTCGATGCCGGCGTCGGGGCTGTAGAGCCAACTCCATATTGTGCCGGTGACCACGAACGAGACCGCGAGCGGATAAAGAAAGATCGTGCGCCACAGCGCCTCGCCCTTCACGCGCTGGTCGATGGCGATGGCGAGCGCGAGGCCGATCGCGAGGGATAGAACGACATAAAATGCGCTGAAGTAGAAGAGGTTGCCATAGGCGATATGCCAGCGATGGTTCGACCAAAGATCGAAATAGGGCTTGAGGCCGACGAACCCGTAGGTCGGCAGCATCGTACTGTTGGACAGCGAGATATAGAGGGTCCAAAGCGTGAAGCCGAAGGCATAGACAAGGGCCGCAAGGGCCGACGGCGCAATCACCAGCCGCGCCGTCCAGGCTCCTAACAAGGCGCGTCCGGGAGACGGTTGGGCAGCGACGTTCATGGCCCGGGCGTTCGACATCGAGGCGTTCAATCGCACCTGAAAAGGCGGCGCGCGACCAAGGCGGCGCGCGACGCCTTTGACCGCTTACTTTTGGGCGTCGACGGCGTCCGCCATTGCGTTTGCCGCTTCTTCTGGAGTCATTTTCGGATTGTTCACGAAGGATGTTATGGTGTCCAGCATCGCGCCGCGATATTTCTGCAGCACAGTCATGTTGTGGGCCATCGAGCGCACCAGCGTGCCGTCGGCGATCGAGGCCTGCAACGCCTTCTGCGACTTCTGCTGGCAGGGGTTGAAGCCATCGAGATTGACGTCCATGCGGGCGGGAATCGAGCCCTTGGCCTTATTGAAGACGGTCTGGAATTTCTTCGACATGATGAGTTGCGCGAGCAATTTCTGCCCCGCGACGTAGTCAGGGTCTGACTGCTTGAAGAAGACGACCGAATCCGAGTTGAGGATGAAGCCCGGCTTGCCCCAGTCCGTCGGCGCCTGCGCACATTCGTAATCGGCGCCCTCCTTGAGTCCGGCGGCGGTGAAAATGCCGATCTGCCAGTCGCCCATGATCATGAAGACGGCCTGCCCCTTGGCGATCATGCTGGTGGCCGTGTTGTAGTCTCGGCCGGCGATCGCCGGATCCATGTATTTCGACACCATAAGGCGCATCTGTTTGAACGCCTTCACCATTTCGGGCGAGCGCATCGCCTTGGTGTCGCCTTCGACGAAGGCCTTGCGGAACAGGTTGATGTCCATGCCGTAAACGACGACCTCAAACGTCGTCGCGTCCGTCCAGTCCTGGCTGAAATGGGCGATACAGATGAGATGGGCCGCGATCGCCTTGTCGCAATCGGCGTTGAATTCGGCCCAGTTCTTGGGCATCGACGTGATGCCCGCCTGCTTCATCGCCTTGGTGGAGGCCCAGAGCCAGTTGATGCGATGGATGTTCATCGGCGCGGCGACCCAGTGGCCGGTCGGCTTCATCACCGGCAGCAGTTCGGGCGCGACCACCTTGTCCCAATTCTCGGCCTTGGCCAGCGCGTCGAGATTGGCGGTCTTGCCGGTCGAGTTCCACTCGGCGATTTCCGGTCCCTTGAGCTGGACCGCTGGGGGCGCGTTGCCGGCCACGACGTCGGCGCGCAGCTTCGCCAGCGTGTTGGCGGTGTGGCCGGCGATCGAGGTTTGTTCCCATTTGCCACCGGCGGCGGTGAACATTTCGCCGAGCTTGGCGATCGCCGCAGCGTCGGAGCCTTCGGACCATTGACTCAGCAGGTTCGTTTTGGGCTCGGCAAACGCCGCGCTCGCCGCAAGCACGCAACTCAGCGTTCCGGCGAACGCAGCCATCCTCTTGAGCATCATTTCTCTCCCATTGCGCGCCGAGCGAATCGTCCGTCCGCGTGGCGAACTCAGTTCGCACTACTGGCGTTATACGCCCTGTTTGTCGGGACGCTAACTTTTCTAGATTGAATACAAAATGACGTCAAACTTAAGTCGCTGACGGTCGGCAGGTCGGTCCCTTTTCGCCGGGCGCGAGAGGACGAAGAAAGCGCTCGACGCCAAAATCGGCGACGATGCGGTTGGCCTCGTGGCCGGGATCGATGCCGTAGCTGCGCAGAGTGGCGTAGAAAGCGCCGGCCGCGGTGTCGACCGGCTTCGCGTGCCGGACCGCCACCGAGCCAATGACGCCGATGCTGTTCGCCCCGAACGCCGAGCGCACGGCCGGTCCGAGGAGCAGATCGGTTCCCCAGCCGCTGACCGTTTCGGCAAAGGCCCAGCCGGCGCATTCGAGCGCGCGCCGCGAAAAGACCGGCGCCATGATCTCGATCGACGAGACCCTGATGATTCCGTTTCCGGCCATCGGCTTCTTCAGGAACGGCCAGGCGGTGAGCGAATCCGCGGTCAGCGCCGGCTGCGCGAGATCGAGCTTTTCCGCGGCCATCGCGTCGAACAGCGCCTCGATCCCCTGGGCGCCGATCTCGACGTCGTCATCAAGAAAAAGCGCCGCCTCGTAGCGCAGCAGCAGTTCGGGCCGACTTTCGAGCAGACGGCGGATCGCCGTCGTCTTCGCGCCCGCCTGGAAGACGACCGTGTCAGCGCGCGGGTTGGCCTCGCCCTCCTGATAATAGTTCAACAGGACGTCGTAGCTGCGCTGCTCGCCGAGGAAACTCGCGTCGAACCCCCGGCCGGATTGAACGAACACGAGGCGCTTGCGGCCGGTCGGGCCCGCCTCGCGCTCGATCCGCATCCGGGCGTCGGCGTAGAAACGGTCCTGCCGCGCCTTCAATTCTTCTCGATTGAGAGGCGGCTTGAGTTCGCCGTCGCGCCGCTTGGGGTCGAAGACGCGCAAGGCGGCTTCCTCGCTCGACCGGCCTTTGCCGCGGATCACGTCGCGAACAAACGCCATGTCGATGTCGGGCCTGGGCCTCCGCCCGGCCGGCAATCCAACTTCCAGAAAGTGCAAGAACGGATGTGGGTGGGTCTTGCTCCAATCGGGGTTCTCAGCGGCGTACCAGGCGTGGTCGAACTCGGCCGAAGGCGACGGCGCGTTCGGCTCCGGCTGGTCAAGGTAGCGCTCCATCAGCCCACGCGTCCTTTCGCCGAGCGCCGCCGCCTTGCGAAAAAAATGCGGGTCGAAGAAGCCGTTGGGGCGGTAGCCGAGCCGTTCGCCCAGCAGAGCGTAATGGAGCGGCGCGAGCGCTTGAGCGCGTTCGGTCCCCAGGCGCCGCCGCGCGTAGAGGCGGCTCCAGAAGGCGCGCCGGGAGGCCGGCGGCAGGGGAAAGCGCTCGAGCACCGCGCGACCATAGGGTGAGCCGGCGCGGCGGACAATCAAGCCGCGTCGCGAATCTCGACCACGGCGCCAAACATCGTCGCGAACGAATCGCGCAAGGACGCATCCGCTTCAGCCATCGTAGCGTCGCGGCCGAGGTCGGCGAGGCTGGTGACGCCGTAGTGGCTTTCAGCTACGCCGCAGGGCACGATTCCTGAAAAATGGCTCAGATCGGGCGCAACGTTGAGCGAGACGCCGTGGAACGTCGCCCAGCGGCGCACCCTGACCCCGATCGCGGCGATCTTGTCCTCCGCCATTTCGCCGCGCCCGGAGCGCGGTTTGTCGGGGCGAGCGACCCAGACCCCGACCCTGTCCTCCCGCGTTTCGCCCAGGAGGCCGAACGCCTTCAGCGCTTCGATCAGCCAGCCTTCCAGCGCCGCGACATAGGCGCGCACATCGGGCCTGCGTCGCTTGAGATCGAGCATCACATAGGCGACCCGCTGCCCCGGCCCGTGATAGGTGAATTGTCCGCCGCGACCGGCCCGATGAACCGGAAAGCGCGCGTCGACGAGGTCGCCGGCCTTCGCGCTCGTGCCGGCCGTATAGAGCGGCGGGTGTTCGATGAGCCACACCCGCTCGGCGGCGCGGCCCGCGGCGATCGCCTCCGCCCGCCCCTCCATCTCGATGACCGCTTCGCCGAATCCCGTCAGTCCCGGCGAGACCACCCATTCGACCGGCGGCGAACCGGCAGGGCCAAGAAGAGGCGCGCGCGGCGCAAGGCGGGGATTGGGCACGCGCCTCTCCTATCAAACCGAGCGGGGGGAAGCGAGCCGCGCGGCGCGCGCCCCGACGGAGCGACATTCCGCCAAACCACATTATTCTCGACTTGACGCAAAGTCAGAGTCGGCGTCTTCTTTCGGCGAGGGGAAAGCGAAACGCGACGACCCGCTCTTGAGAAGCTGGCGCTGATCGTTTCGGGGTAGCGTTGTTGCTCGCGTTGTGGGGGGCGTCGTCGTGATCGCGGCTGGCCGAAGGCTTGAGTGCGCTGCCGGTTTTGCCGCCTCGCTTGCGTTGATCATCGCTGTGCCGGCCGTCGCCCTTGCCGGCGCGTGGACGGCGCCGCAGGGCAGCGGACTGCTGATCGAGACCTTGTACGGCTGGACCGGCTTCGGCCCGACCTGGGGCGGCAATCCCGCGGTCCAGCAAAGCCGCGTCGATGCGCAAACCTATGTCGAATACGGCCTCACCGACCGCCTGACGATCTTCGGCCAGACCGCGCTCGAACATTACGCGCTGGGCTCTCCTGACCCGAATGTCTACAATGGCCTGGACTATTCGGATGTCGGCTTAAGGGCGAAGCTGTGGTCGAGCGGCGACTGGGTCTTCTCCGGCGAGGCGACCGGGTATGCGCCGGGCGCTCATAGCCCATCGCAACCGGCCCAGGAGGGCAATACAGGCGGCGCTGCGGAGGGACGCCTGCTCGCAGGCGGGAACTTCAAACTTGGCTCGACGCCGGGCTTTGTCGACGCCGAACTCGGCTATCGCCTGCGCACGGCCGGGCCGCCCGACGAATGGCATGGCGACCTGACGATCGGCTTCAAATTCGCCCCGCGCTTCATGCTGATGCTGCAGAATTTCACCACCGTCTCGGCCGTTTCGACCAACCCGTCGTTTCCGGCGTGGCGCTCCTCGGTGATCGAAGCCAGCCTCGTCTATGCCCTCGACGATCGCTGGTCGGTGCAGTTCGGTCTGTTCACGACCGTCGCGACTGTCAACACCAACAGCCAGCATGGCGCGGCGCTGGCGCTGTGGCGGAGGTTTTGAGCTTCGGCGCGCGGCGCGTTTCAGCGGAATCATGGTGACGAGAGGCGGCGGCGTGGAACTTGTCTGCGGCCCGCCGGGTTCTATCGCCTCGCCGTTCATGCGGGAGGCGGACGTGCAGAGACGCCGCGCGAACAGTCCGCGCCTTTATCGCGAGCCCTCATCCGTCCGGTCGGCTATTGCGAGGTCGTAAACCACAGGGGCCGACGCGAGGCCGGCCCCTGCCGCTGTTGCAATTACCCCGAATTGATCAGCCGCCGATGCAGGTGGCGACGTTCTTGGGGGTGCAGACATCGAGACCGGTATAGGTCGGATCAGCGGGCGGCGCCTTACCGTCCTTGATGTCTTTGAGGAAATACATCGCCTTGTAGCCCATCTCGAACGGCCGCTGCCCGACTTGACCGGCGGAGAGACCCTTCTTCATAAGTTCGATCTGGATTGGAAGCGTGTCCGCGACGACAAGCGCCAATTCGCCCTTGGCGATCTTGTCCTTATACTTGCTCGCCACCTTCTCGTAGGCGTCGGGGACGAACTGCGGGAAGCCGCCGGTCGGCGTAAACGCGTCGAGGTTGGGATACTTGCCGAGGATGTCCTCCATCTGCTGCACCGACAGCGGGAAGTCGTCGTTGGTGTAAAGCGGACAGCCGGCGACTTCGGTCCAACCGTTCTGACCGGTCAAGCGAACCCCAGGCGATTCCGCGCTCTTTTTGCCCGCGAGCGTGTCGCGGATGCCCTGCATGCGCTCGTTGTGATTGGCCGCCGCGGCGCCGCCTGACTGAATGCAGATCGTGCCGCCCTTAGGCTTGATCTGCATGACGATCTTGGCGATGTTGACCCCGATGTCGTAATTATGCGTGCCGACGTAGGCGACGCGCAGGCCCTTGTCCTTCGGCAGAAGATCGGAGTCCCAGGTCAGCACGGGGATATGGTTCTTTGCGGCGTCCTTGAGCGCATTGGCGATCGCCGGCGCGTTAGCCGCCGACACCGCTATGCCGTCGACCTTCTTCGTCACCAGATCTTGCACGATCTGCGCCTGCTCGTCGCCGCCGCCGTGCTCTCCGGGCCCGATATAGAGGCACTTGATGGCGCCCTTGAGTTCCTTCTCGGCCTTCTTGCAGCCGGCGAGAGCCTGATCGAAGAACGGATTGTTGGTGTTCTTCGGCACAAGCGCAAAAGTATAGGGCTCGGCGGCTTGCGCCGAGGCCGAGACGGCGATCAGAGTCCCCGCCGCGACCGCGCCGGCCAGTAGCAATTTCAACATTTTCTCTCCTCCCTTATTGACGCGACGCCCCTCGGGTCACTCGCGTTTCGCTCCCCGGACGTTTCCGAGATAAACCGCTCCGATGAGGAACAGGCCGACGAACGTGCCTTGCCAGTTCGAATCGACCCCCGCCATCAAAAGCGAATTTCGGATGACGAAGATCAGCGCCGCGCCGATGAAGGCGCCGTATGCGCTCGCCTCGCCGCCCATGAGATTGGCGCCGCCGATCACCGCGGCGGAAATCGCCAGCAATTCGTATGTCGTGCCGAGCGCGTTGATCGCCGAACCTGCCCAGCCCACGGCCAGGATCGCCGAGAAAGACGCGGCGAGCCCCGAAACGACGTAGACCTGCACCTTGATGCGGTTGACTGGGACGCCGGTCAACAAAGCCGCGTGCTCGTTGCCGCCGATCGCCAGAACATGGCGGCCCCAACCGGTCATCTTGTAGACGACGGCAAGTAAGGCGGTCAGGAGGATGAGGAACAGCAAAGGGTAGCTCAACTGCAGGGTCGGGCCGATATTCACCTGACCGCTGCCGAGCGCCTTGAACGCAGGGCCGCCGGGGCCGAAATTATACAGCATCCGGTTGCCGGAGAGCACGACCGCGGCCGAGCGCGCGATGGCCAGCATGCCGAGCGTCGTCACGAACGGGGACACTCCCGCGTAGGCGATGATCAGGCCATTGACGAGCCCCGTGACCCCTCCGGCCGCAAGGCCCACAAGAACCGCCAGCCAAGCCGGATAGCCGGCCACGAGCGTGAGGCCGCTCGCAACCGCCGTCAACCCCATGATCGAGCCGACCGACAGATCGATTCCGCCCGTCGCGATCACGGCGGTCATGCCGAGCGCCATGATGCCTATGAAAGAGAAATTACGAGTGATGTTGAAGAAGTTCTCCATCGTGCCGAACGACGCCGGCTGCAGGAACGTCATCACGACGCAGATGACGACGAGCGCGACGGTCACCCAGAACGACTGTGCGGCGACAATGCGCTGCCAGACCGAATGCTGCTGGACGCCCAGCACCGATTCGATCGACACATTGGCCTGGGGCGGCGGCTTGGCGGCGTCGGTCGACATCAAACCTCCTCAGGCCGCGTGAATCGCACCGGTGATCAGACCGGTCACTTCTTCGGGGCTGGTCGCTTTGATCGGCTTGTCCGCGACCTTGCGGCCGCGACGCATCACCATAACGCGGTCCGCGACCGCGAACACGTCCGGCATGCGGTGGCTGATGAGCATGATCGCCATGCCGTGATCCTTGAGGCGCCGGATCAGGTCGAGAACTTCGGCGACCTGCCTGACCGAGATCGCCGCGGTCGGTTCGTCCATCAGAACCAAGCGCGCCTCCGACAGGCGCGTGCGGGCGATCGCGACCGCCTGCCTTTGCCCGCCAGACATCTGGCGCACGAGATCGCGGGGCCTGGTCTCCGATTTGAGCTCGGTGAACAATTGCCCGGCCTTGCGCGCCATCGCCTTGTGGTCGAGCCAGCGGAACGGCCCAGCCCCGCGCTTGATTTCGCGCCCCAGGAACACGTTGGCCGAGGCGGAGAGATTGTTGCACAGCGCCAGGTCCTGGTAGACGACCTCGACGCCCTTCTGGCGCGCTTCGACCGGTTTATGAAAATGCACCGCCTCCCCCCCGATGCGGACCTCCCCGTGCGTGGGCGGAAAATTGCCGGCGATGACCTTAACCAGAGTTGATTTGCCGGCGCCGTTGTCGCCCATCAAGCCCAGCACCTCGCCGGGCTCCAGCGTCAGGTCGACGTCGTTCAGCGCACGAATGGCGCCGAAATGCTTCGACACCGATTGCAATTGAAGAATCGGCAATCCGGATTCCCTCCCCGCTACCCCAAACGAGTCCTCACGGACGCGATGCTCGCCGGCCGATTGTTCTGGCAAGTTAGTTTGGTTCAGATCGAAGCGGCGCGCAAGCTTAAAAAACTCCAATTTCCCTTTCGCCGCGCCGAGTTAGGTCTGCATCCGACGTCGACTGGACGAAGCGTTGACGGGTCGATCAAGCCTCGTCGTACCCTGAACGCGAGCAGGCCGTCTGATCTCCGCCGCGAACGTCCTCATCACCGCCACATCGCGCGCATGCGCGCCGCAAGATCGATGCGCGGGCCGGCCGCGGCGACAGGAGCCGGCTCGGGGTCGGCTTGCGGCCATGTCTGGCGATCGAAGTGCCTGAGCAGCGGCGACGGGATGAAGCGGGTGCGGCCGGCGAAGACGGCGCGGTCGCCGTTCTTCGGCTGGCCATGGACATAGAATCGCTGCGGGACGACGAGCGTCAGTTCGTCGCGCGCGCGCGTCATCGCGACATAGAGGAGACGCCGCTCCTCCTCGATCTCTTCCGATGAGCCGGTCGCGAGATCGGAGGGAATGCAGCCGTCGACGCAATTGATCACGAACACGCTGCGCCATTCCTGACCCTTGGCGGAATGGATGGTCGAGAGGATGAGATAGTCCTCGTCGCGCAGCGGCGGCCCCGCTTCGTCGCTGGTCGCATCAGGCGGATCGAGCGTCAGTTCGCTGAGGAAACGCTCGCGCGAGGGGAAGGAGGCGGCGACGCGCTCCAGCGCCTCGAGATCGCTAGCCCGCGTCGTCGCGTCGTCGTAGCGCGCCTCGAGCTGCGGACTGAGCCAGGCGACGGCGTCGGCGATTTCCGTCGGCCAGGGCGAGCCGCGCGCGGCGAGCCGGCGAAGCAGGTCGGCAAAGGCGGCGAAACCGACGCGCGCTTTCACCGGCAGCGACAACGCAGCCATCGCCTCGAATCCGTCATCGGCGGCCGCCGCGGAAACGATCGTCCCGGCGATTTTCGGGCCGACGCCAGGCAGAAGCTGGGCGACGCGAAAGCCTGCGATCCGGTCGCGCGGATTCTCGGCAAAGCGCATCAGCGCGAGCGCATCCTTCACATGCGCGGCGTCGAGAAACTTGAGGCCGCCGAACTTGACGAACGGCACATTGCGGCGGGTCAGCTCCAGTTCGAGCGGAGCGCTATGGTGCGAGGCGCGAAAAAGCACCGCCTGCGCCTTCAACGGCGCCCCTGACTCGCGATTGGAGAGCACGCAGGTCGCGACATACCGGGCCTGGTCGGCCTCGTCCGCGACGGTGACGAGCGCGGGCTGCGGGCCGGAAGCGCGATCGGTCCACAAGTCTTTGACGAAGCGCTCGGGCGCAAGCGCGATGACGGCGTTGGCGGCTGAAAGAATGGCCCCGGTCGAGCGGTAGTTGCGGTCGAGCGTGACCGTGCAGGCGGGCGGATCGAAGGCGCGTGGAAAATCAAGGATGTTGCGCACCGTGGCGGCGCGAAACGAATAGATCGACTGCGCATCGTCGCCGACCACGGTCAGGCCCCTTCCATGCGGTCTGAGCGCCAGCACGATCTCGCCCTGGAGCGCGTTGGTGTCCTGGTATTCGTCGACGAGCAGATGATCGAAGCGGGCGGCGACCTCCGCCGCGATCGCCGGCTCGGCCAACATCTGAGCGAAATAGAGAAGAAGATCGTCGTAATCGAGCACGTTCTGTCGCTGCTTCGCCTCGACATAGGCGGCGAACAGGACGCGCAACGCATCCTCGTGCGACGCGACCCAGGGAAACCACTTGCCCAGTGTGGCTGAGAGCTCGTCGCGCGCGCTGACGACCCGCGAATAGATCGCAAGGCACGTCGATTTGGCAGGAAAGCGCTCATGCCTATCGGAGAACCCCGCCTCGTGCCGCGTCCAGTTCATCAGATCGGCCGAGTCCTCGCGGTCGTGAATGGTGAATTGCGGATCAAGCCCGAGCCGCGGTGCGTATTCGCGCAGGAGCCGCGCGCCGATGGCGTGGAAGGTGCCCGAATAGGTCGGCGCCGCCGCGGCCGCAGCCTCCGTCGTAAGGCGCCGCGCCAGCAGCCGCTCGACGCGCCGGCCAAGCTCCGCCGCCGCGCGGCGCGAGAACGTCGCCAGCATGATCCGCTTTGGATCGGCGCCGGCGAGGACCAGAGCCACGACACGGTGTGCGAGCATCGCCGTCTTGCCCGACCCTGCCCCTGCGATCACGAGGAGCGGTCCGGGGCCTAACGGATCACCGATTCCATGCTCGACAGCGAACTGCTGGGCCGGGTTGAGCTCGACGACGGAGCTTGAGCGAATCAGGGCGAGCGACATCGGTGGAACGCAACCACGTTTCGCGCTTTGTTCGCAAGGGCGAAGCGATGGACGAACTGGACGACACTACCGGACATGTCGCGGCTTCTGGGGGATCGGCCTGTCCAGGACCACCATTCATGCGGTCTATCAATAGCCGGTGCGTCATCCGCTGGGCGTGTAAGCATGAGGCGGCGTCGTGGGGTCAGCGCCCCACCCCTCGCCCTTCGTTCTCGTCGCCCCACGCTTGCGCCACCTAACAGCGGCGCTTGCGCCTTGAGCAGGCCCACAGACGGCGCACATGCTCAATTGCGTCAAATCGCAGCCCGCTTCCTCGTGCAGGAGATGCGGTCCACCTCAACGCGCAGCCCGCCGCGATCAACCAGACCCGGGCCTCAGTTGACTCCTTACCGGACAGCTAAGTCGGGGCCGAAAATCAAAGTTAAACGTTTCTTCAATGATATCAATTAATTACGGAAGATAACTGGCGGAGACGGAGGGATTCGAACCCTCGATAGAGCTTTACAACCCTATAACGGTTTAGCAAACCGCCGCCTTCAGCCTCTCGGCCACATCTCCCGCGCTTCCAGACATATGACCGACGCCTCCATCCAATGCAAGGGCGTCTGCTTCGTCTTTGCAGGACATTCGCCGACCTCGAAACGATCGCCTGACGCCGCCCCGTTATGCTCCGTCGTCAAATGCTGCTTACCGGGATGTCGCCGGTAGAGCGCGCTGGCCGAAGAGGATCCTGCGCGCTGCTTCGTCGGTCGCGAGATCGTGCTTGCGCCGGCCCGGAATGTCGAGCGCCAACCCCCGCTGAACGGCGGGACGGGCCAGCATTGCGTCGAGCCAACGCGCGAGATGGGAGAAGTCCGAGATCTCCTGCCCGTAGCGCTTCCAGCCCTTCGTCCAGCCGACACAGGCCATGTCCGCGATTGAATAGGGGCCGGCGAGATACTCGTGCCCGGCGAGGCGTCGGTTCATCACCCCGAACAGTCGATTCACCTCGTTCGTATAGCGCTCGATTGCGTAAGGGATCTTCTCGGCGGCGTAGATGCGGAAGTGATTGGCCTGACCCCCCATCGGACCGAGGCCGCCCATTTGCCAAAACAGCCACTCGCTGACCGCCACGCGCTCGCGCGCGCTATTCCCGCCGAAGCGCCCCGTCTTGCCGGCGAGATATTGCAGAATCGCGCCGGACTCGAATACTGAAATCGGCGCGCCGTCAGGCCCGTCGGGATCGACGATCGCGGGCATCCGATTGTTCGGCGATATGGCGAGAAAGCCGGGTTCGAACTGCTCGCCCGCGCCGATGTCGACGCCGTGGACCTGGTAAGGCAGGCCGCACTCTTCCAGCATGATGGAAACCTTCCATCCATTCGGAGTGGGCCAATAGTAGAGATCAATGGGCTGTTGAGACTGGGTCACGCGTTGGGCGCCTCGATCCGCAGCGCCCAAGCCTCACCGAGGAAGGACCCCCAATTTTGGCGCGACATTGCACTGCGATCGCCAGCCTGCGACTCTCGCAGCCCGTTGACAAGGGGCGCGCGACTCGCTCGCCGGCCCAAGGCAACCCGCTGTCGCCGCGGAAACGCGGCGTCTCTCGACCATCAAGTCAGGAAACGCCAATCAAGCCGGGCTTGGCCGCCGCAAGCCGGGCTTGACCAGCCGATGCGTCAACGCGCGGAAGCGAGTCAGGCGGCTGAAGGCGTCTCCGAGGACGAGGGAGCCGCCATAGCCTTCTTCCGTTTTGCCGGGGCGCGCTTGGCGGCGGCTTTTCTCGCCGTCTTTTTGGCGGCGGCTTTTCTCGCCGTCTTTTTGCCGGGGGCCTTTCTCGCCGTCTTCTTGACGGCGGCCTTTTTGGCGGAGGCCTTCTTCACCGCGCCTTTGCGCGCCGTCTTCTTTGCGACGACCTTACGCGCCGTCTTCTTCGCAGCAGCCTTCTTCGCAGGTTTCTTGGCGGCGGATTTTTTCGCCGTCTTCTTTGCAGCAGCTTTCGCCATGTCTTGCGTCCCTCTCAATTGCCAGCTCCACACACGATTCTTTGTGCCTCGTGGTGGCGCGAGAGAAAGTACATTCGTTTTGAACATGTGCAAGAGTCAGACGAGCGCAGCATCTGCTTCAAGCACGGTGACTATCGAATTATCGCGCGCGCGCTCTGACATGCGCGAAGTCGGCGATGACGCCCGCGAACAAACGTCGATTGCTCGCATTCACGCTTGCGTTCGCATTGCGCACAGTCGCGCCACGCCGCGCGCCAACACGCGCAAATTCACGCTTTGACCATATTTCACAGGCCACTCAGAGGATAGACGCTCGTCGCGTTCGCATCATCGTCGCCGCTTGCAATGCTCGAAATCCCGCCGCTCCTCGACGCGCGTTCGCAGAGAAGCGCGGCGCGCCAGCGTGTCAAATCGAAACGAGCGCTGCACGATTCGCAATCGAATTTTTCTTGGTGGGTAACATCGCATTTTGATCGCTATGAGGCCCGCAACGAGACATCAATCCCTCGAGAGGCGCTGCGAATCAGGTGATTCGCGGCTCACGAACTGAGTTCGCATCAAAGGCCGAGCCGCCGCTTCAGCGTGTCTCTGACCGCTTGCGGATTGGCTTTGCCGCCCGTCTCTTTCATCACCTGACCGACAAACCAACCGAGCACGCCGGGCTTGGTCTTGGCCTGTTCCGCCTGAACAGGATTGGCGGCGATGACGGCGTCCACCGCGCCGTCGATCGCGCCGACATCGGTGACTTGGCGCAGGCCGCGCGCCTCGACAATCGCGCGCGGGTCGGCGCCAACGTCATCGCTCAGCAGCCTTTCGAGCAGGGTCTTGGCGATCTTGCCCGATATCACGCCTTCGCCGATGAGATCGACGAGGGTCGCCAGAGAAGCCGCGCTCAAGCCGGCTTCCACGACCGCAACGCCGCGCGCGTTGGCGTGCGCGGCGAGATCGCCCACCAGCCAATTGGCGACCGTCTTGGAGTCGCGTCCGCCGCCCGCGTGCCTGACAGCGCTCTCGAAGTAGTCCGCGGTCTCCCGCTCGGCGACAAGGAGAGAAGCGTCATAGGCCGAGAGGCCATACTCGGCCATGAAGCGGGCCTTCTTGGCGTCGGGCATTTCCGGCAGATAGGCGCCGAGCGCGTCGACATATTCGGGATCGAGTTCGAGCGGCAGCAGATCCGGATCGGGGAAATAGCGATAGTCGTGCGCCTCCTCCTTGGAGCGCATTGAGCGCGTCTCGCCGCGCGCGGGATCGAAAAGCCGCGTCTCCTGTTCGACCGCGCCGCCGTCCTCGATGACGGCGATCTGGCGCCGCGCCTCGACTTCGATCGCCTGGCCAATGAAGCGGATCGAGTTGACGTTCTTGATCTCGCAGCGGGCGCGCAGCGGCTCCCCAGGGCGGCGGACCGAGACATTGACGTCGGCGCGCAGATTGCCCTTCTCCATGTCGCCGTCACAAGAGCCGATGTAGCGCAGGATCGTGCGCAGTTTGCCGACATAGGCCTTGGCCTCGTCCGACGAGCGCATGTCGGGCTTGGAGACGATTTCCATCAACGCCACGCCGGAGCGATTGAGGTCGACAAAGGTCATTGTCGGCGACTGGTCGTGCAGGGACTTGCCGGCGTCCTGCTCCAGATGCAGACGCTCAATGCCGACTTTAATCGAATGATCGGGCGTGAGATCGACCTGAATTTCCCCCTCCCCCACGATCGGACTCTTGTACTGAGAGATCTGGTATCCTTGGGGCAAGTCGGGATAGAAGTAGTTCTTTCGGTCGAACGTCGAGCGATAATTGATTTTCGCCTTCAGGCCGAGGCCGGTGCGGACCGCCTGCGCCACGCATTCGCGGTTGATGACCGGGAGCATTCCTGGCATCGCCGCGTCGACCAGCGACACCTGTGAGTTGGGTTCGCCTCCGAACGCCGTCGAAGCGCCGGAGAACAGCTTGGCGCGGGACGTCACCTGGGCGTGCACCTCTAGACCGACGATCACTTCCCAGTCGCCCGTCGCGCCTTTGATCAGTTTGGCGTTGGCCTGCTCTGTCGCCATGTCCAAGGTCCGGTTGAGAGATTTCGAAGGATTGGGCGCTGGCGCCTCAAGCCCACCAAGCATCGGGCAGTTTCATCCGCCCCGCCGCCTGCTCGATCGCCTCGCCGAGGGTGAACAAAGTCTCCTCGTCGAAGGGGCGGCCGATCAACTGCAGCCCGAGCGGCAGGCCGTCGCTGGAGAGGCCCGCTGGAGTGACGATCCCGGGAAGGCCCGCCATATTGACGGTGACCGTGAATACGTCGTTCAGATACATCTCCACCGGATTGTCCGAGCCCTTCTCGCCGATGCCAAAGGCGGCCGTGGGCGTCGCCGGCGTCAGAATCGCGTCGACGCCCTCGGCGAAGACGCGTTCAAAGTCGCTCTTGATGAGGCTGCGAATTTTCTGCGCGCGGACATAGTATGCGTCGTAGTAGCCGGCGGAAAGAACGTAGGAGCCAATCATCAGCCGCCGCCGCACTTCGGCGCCGAATCCGCGCCCGCGCGTCTTCTTGTAGAGGTCGATCACGTCGGTCGCGGGCTCGCGCAGGCCGTAACGGACGCCGTCATAGCGCGCCAGATTGCTCGAGGCTTCCGCCGGCGCGACGATATAATAAGCAGGCAACGCGTACCGCGTGTTGGGCAGGCTCACCTCGACGACGTTCGCGCCGGCGGCCGTGAGCCATTCGGCGCCCTTCGCCCACAGGGCCTCGATCTCCGGGTTCATGCCCTCGAGCCGGTATTCCTTCGGCACGCCGATCGTCAGGCCTCTCACGGATCGCCCGACCGCGGCCTCGTAGTCGGGCACGGGGGCGGGGGAACAGGTCGAGTCCTTTGGATCGTGGCCAGCCATCGAACCCAGCATGATCGCCGCGTCGCGCACCGTGCGCGCGAGTGGTCCCGCCTGGTCGAGCGACGAGGCGAAGGCCACCATGCCCCAGCGCGAGCAACGGCCGTAGGTCGGTTTGATGCCGACAATTCCGGTGAACGCCGCGGGCTGGCGGATCGAGCCGCCGGTGTCGCTGGCGGTCGCGGCCAGGCAAAGGCGCGCGGCCACGGCGGCGGACGAACCGCCCGAGGAGCCGCCGGGCGTGAGCAGACCGCGCTTGTCGGTCCCCAGCGCCGCGCGCGCTCTGTCGCGGCTCCAATTCGGCGGCAGCCACGGCGAGGCGACCGGACCGTAGTAGGACGTTTCGTTCGACGAGCCCATCGCGAACTCATCCATGTTGAGTTTGCCGAGCATCACCGCGCCGTCGCGCCATAGATTGGCGGTGACGGTCGATTCGTATGGCGGCTTGAACCCATCGAGAATGTGGCTGCACGCCTGCGTATGCACGCCTTCAGTGGCGTAGAGATCCTTCACGCCGATCGGCAGGCCCTCTAGCGGGGCCCCTTCCCCTCTGGCCAAACGCTGATCGCTCGCCGCGGCCATCCGCAGCGCCTGGTCCGACGTGGTCGCGACATAGGCGTTGAGCGGCCTCGCGTTGCTGATGGCTTCGAGATGGGCTTTGGTGATCTCGAGGCTCGAAATCGCTCCGGATTTGAGCTGATCGCGCGCCTCGGCGAGCGTCAGAGAGGTCAAGTCGGTCAATTCGGATCCTGAAGAAGAACGCCGGGCCGCGCGGCCGGTCACTCGATCACTTTGGGTACGAGAAAGAAGCCGTCCTCGGTCAGCGGCGCATTGGCGAGGATCTTCGCCGCGATCCCGCCGTCGGAGACGACGTCTTCGCGCATGGGCAGGCGCATGGGCGTCACTGAAGTCATCGGCTCGACGTCATTGACGTCGACCGCCTCGAGCGCCTCGACAAACTTGAGAATGGCGTTGATCTCGGCCTGGAGATGGGGCGTCTCCGCTTCGCTCACCTCAATGCGCGCCAAATGCGCGATGCGGCGAACCGTCCCGAGATCGACGGACATGCAAAACTCCTCGGCGGCCCAAGGAAGGGGCGCGGCCCCTATACATCGCCGATTTTTGCCTTGCAAATGACCATCCGGCGATTGGCGGAAAACGAGGAGCGGGCCTGCGCGCCGGAGTCGAGGTTTCGCTCAAGGCGGCGCAGTTCCCGTTGGTCGCCAGCCATGCTTAGAGCGCAGAATTCGACTTTCCGGTCGGGCCATGGTAGCTGATCGACAATGAATCGCGCGATCGCGATCGAAGACTTGGCGGGGCGTCTTCCCAAAAAGGCGCGACTGATCGGCATCGATCTTGGAACCAAGACAATCGGCCTTGCGATTTCGGACGTCGAACGTCGGCTCGCCTCGCCGTTGAGAACACTGCCGCGGGGCGTGTTTGCGAAAGACGCTGAAGTGCTAACTGCTATTTTCTCCGAATTCCTGATTGCGGGCGCCGTACTCGGCCTGCCGCTCGCTCTCGATGGACGAGACGGGCCGCGCACGCAATCGACGCGCGCCTTCGCGCGAAATCTGTCGATGCGCACCGATCTTCCGATTTCCTTTTGGGACGAGCGCTTCTCGACCGCCGTCGTCACGCGCTCCCTTATCGCCAACGATGTCTCGCGGGCGCGGCGCGCTCAAGTCGTCGATAAGATGGCGGCGGCCTACATTCTGCAGGGCGCCTTGGACCGTCTAAACGATCTTGGAAGAGAGAGGAACGACCTTTCGTGACTTTTTCAGAACTTTATTGATGGAAACGGCTTGTCTTTTGAAAGCAACGGGAAGTTTGATATAATCAACCCATGAACAAGCCCGATTCGCCCTGACGCCGAGGGCGGCGGCTGGGCCGTCGATCCGGGGCGGGATTAACGTTTTTCGATTTCGTTTGTCTAGATGGGTAGTCTGATCTTATGTCCGGCGAAGATGTTTTCCCAAGACGAAAGCGCCCAGAGCATGGGCGGGGTGGCAAGAGCGTCGTGGCGAAACCGCTGAAGCGCGCGGATGATGCGTCGCAACGAACTGTTACGCGGGAAGCTCTCGACGTCGCCCGCTATATATTGGATATGACGGCCCAACTCGAAGCGATGGCGACGGCGGCGCGTCTTGATCTCCTCGCCTATTTTCTCGGCATGGCGAAGGCGGAAAGCGAGATGTTTGTCCGGACAAGCGCGCCGGCGAAGGCCGAATTCGAGGACGACGAACCCGAGGGGGGGGCGCTCGAAGACGCTTAGCCGCGACGAGGCGTGTGTATTTCTCGGCTTGCGATTGCGTCAACTGTCGAACGGAAGCGCCCGCAACGCGACACGGTCGCCGCGGGTGAACTCGACCCGGCCGGCCAATTCGAGTTCCATCAGCGCGATCCGAACCTCGCGCGCCGAAACCTCCGCCACCCGAGTCAGTTCGTCGAGTGTGATCGGGAACGGGCCGAGGAGCGCGACAATTCGGTCGCGCTGCCCGGCCGGGTCGGCGACGGCTGACTTCGCGGCGTCGGTCTCGTCGCATTCTTCGCCAGCCTTTACCCGTGGCGATGCTCCCGGGTCGACCGCAAAAAGCGGCGGCTCCCTCAAGAGCGGCCTGTCGTCTGTGTCGCCTTCCGCCAGCGACGCGTTACGCCCGGTTGAGCGGACAGGTTCGAGCGCGGCCAGCACATCTTCGACGCCGGTGCAGATCGTCGCGCCCTGTTTCAGCAGGTCGTTCGTTCCCTCGGCGCGGGGGTCGAGGGGGGAACCCGGCACGGCGAAGACCTGACGATTCTGTTCGAGCGCGAATCTCGCGGTGATGAGCGAGCCGGAGCCGCGCGCGGCTTCTATGACAATCGTGCCCAACGCGAGCCCCGAGACGATGCGGTTTCGCCGCGGGAAATCTCGGCCACGCGGCTCCCATTCCAAGGGCATCTCCGACACGACCGCGCCAAATTCGACCATGCGCGCGATCATCGGCACGGCTTCGCTCGGATACGGCCGCGCGTGTCCTCCGGCGAGCACCCCGACGGCGCCCGTCTCCAGACTGGCGGCGTGGGCGCGCTGATCAATCCCGCGCGCGAGCCCCGAGACCACGACGTAGCCGGATTGACCCAGACCGCGCGCCAGCCGATCGGCGAACGTGAGCCCGGCCGCCGAGGCGTTGCGTGATCCGACGATCGCGACCGCAGGCTGCTGCAGCGCCTCGTCCCGTCCGCGAACGGCAAGGATCGGCGGCGCGGAATCGATATGACACAGGACCGCGGGATAGGAGGGCTCGCCGATAGCGACGAAGCGCACCCCCACCCTGCGCGCGCCGGCGAGCTCACGCTCGATTTCCTCTACGGAAGCGACTCGAATCGGCCTCGCACCTCCTCCGCGGCGCGCCAGTTCAGGCAGCGCGTCCAGCGCCGCCCGGGCGCTCCCGAAATTGTCGACGAGCGTGCGAAAAGTCCGCGGGCCAACGTTTTCCGACCTGACGAGCCGCAGCCAATCGAAGCGCTGCTGGTCCGAGAGGCGGGCGGGTAAGGGCTGCTTCGCCATCGGCTTATCGCCGCCGTCCGATTTTTGGCTCGGAGCCGCCGGCGAGGCGCGCGATATTCGGGCCATGCCTGAACCAGACCAAGGCGGCGAGCGCGGCGAAGGTCAGCGCCACGTCGTCCCGCCTGACCGCCATGGCGACGAGCGGCGAGGCGGCGGTCGCCGCGAGCGCGGCGGCGGAGGAGTAGCGCGTCACCCCCGCAACCGCGAGCCAAACGACGGCGAAGGCGACCGCCGCCGGCCAGCACTTGAGGCCGATCAGCCCTCCGAGAAATGTCGCCACGCCCTTGCCGCCGCGAAACCTCAGCCAAACAGGATACAAGTGACCGAAGACCGCGCCCGCTGCGGCCGCCGGTCCGCCTTCGGGCCCGAAGGCCCACGACGCGACGACAACCGCCAGCGTCGCCTTCAGGGCGTCGAGCAGCAGCGTCGCCGCCGCAAGTCCCTTGCGCCCGGTGCGCAGGACGTTGGTCGCCCCGATATTGCCGGAGCCAATCGTGCGAAGGTCGCCCGCGCCCGCGAGCCTCGTCAGAACCAGGCCGAACGGAATGGAGCCGAGGAGATAGCCGATCGCCAGCGACAGGGCCGCCCCATATGAAAACCCGACCATGCGCGCCCCACGCTTCCCGCCGACGGCGGAGCATCGGGCCAGCCTATTCGTAGGCGACGCGCCCGGCAACCAGCGTGAGCTTCACCCGTCCTTCGAGCCGATCCGCGTCGAACGGCGTGTTGCGGCAGCGGGAATGCAATTGCGCCGGATCGAGGACATAAGGCTCGTCCGGATCGAAGCGGATGATGTCCGCCGGCGCGCCGACAGACAGCCTGCCCACGGGAAGCCTCAAGATTTCGGCGGGGCGCGCCGTCATCGCGCGCAGCAGGCGCGGCAACCCGACATGGCCGGCCGCGACCAGACGCAAGCTCGCCGACAGCATCGTTTCCAGGCCGACCGCCCCGGCCGCCGCCTCGGCGAAAGGCAGACGCTTGGTCTCGACATCCTGCGGATCATGGTCGGAACAAATGACGTCGATGAGGCCGGCGTTCAAGGCTTCGACCAGGGCCATGCGCTCGTCCTCCGCGCGCAGCGGCGGGCTTAATTTCAGGAACGTGCGGTAGTCGCCGACGTCGAGCTCGTTCAGCGTCAAATGATTGATCGACACGCCGCAGGTCGCGGCAAGTCCCGCCTCCCGCGCCCGCGCCATGACGCCGAGCGAAAGCCGGTTCGAGATCAGCGCCGCGTGATAGCGGGCGCCGGTCAGCGCGACGAGGCGCAGATCGCGCTCCAGAATAATCGTCTCGGCCTCGCGTGGAACGCCCGGCAGGCCAAGCCAGCTCGCGCGCAGACCCTCCGCCATCACGCCTTCGCCGCGCAAGGAGCCGTCCTCGCACACCGGCGCGGCAAGCGCGTCGAAATCGCGCGCGTAGGTCAGGGCGCGGCGCATGGTCTGCGCGTCGGCAATGGAGTGTTCGCCATCGCAGAAGGCGATCGCGCCGGCCTCCGCAAGCAGCCCGATCTCGGCGATCTCGCGCCCGCCCAAACCCTTGGTCAACGCCGCCGACGGATAGATGCGAACCTTGGCGTCGTCGCGGGCGCGGCGCAAAATGAAATCGACGACCGCCGGATCGTCGACCGGCGGGTTGGTGTCCGGGCGCGTGACCAGGCTGGTGACGCCGCCGGCCGCCGCGGCGGCGCTTGCGGTCGCGATCGTCTCGCGATGCTCGGCCCCCGGCTCGCCGATGAAGGCGCGCATGTCGACGAGCCCCGGCGAGACGACGTCGCCGCCGCAGTCGACAATGCGGGCGTGGCCCGGGATCTGGTCGCGCGTGACCGCCGCGCCGACGCCGGCGATGAGCCCGTCCATCAGCAGAAGCCCACCGCGCAGCTCGGTCTCGGCGACCGGATCCACGAGTCGGGCGTTGAGAAGCGCGATGGCGGGGGCTGACGGCACAGCGCACAGCGCTTAGCGAGGGCTGCGCGCGATTGCAAGCAAGCGCCGTCCACAGCTCCGCCAGCGAACATCGCCCACGCCGAGGCTCGGAAGCGGCCCGGCGCTTGCGCTTGCTTGCGCGCGCAAATGCGGCTAGATGCGCCGGATCGCTTGCGCGACGCAGGCTCCAAAATGCGACCGGAGCCGGTCCACGCGCCCGTAGCTCAGCTGGATAGAGCACCAGACTACGAATCTGGGGGTCGGGAGTTCGAATCTCTCCGGGCGCGCCACTCCTTCTCCCCGATCGGGAACGTAGCGTTAAGCGGCGGCCGCGGTCCCGTGCGGTTTTGTCAGCGCACAAGCGCTTTCAATGGCCTGGGCGCCGATTTCTACAACTTTGCAACCGCTCGAACGCTCGCCTCTTCCGGGCTTGCGGGGAGGAGCGGGCGAACCGCCGCCTACCGGCGCCGAGCGAGAAACGGGCGTCGCACTCGACGCGCGCCGGTCACGAGACAATTTCAGCCCCGGATTCCAATGTTTCAAACACTTGCGGCGCCAATTTCAGCCGCTCTCCCTTTGTCCTTTTCTCGACCCCCGATCCGTTCCTCTAAGTTCCGCGAGGGGCTGGCGCCATTTGGGTCGCGGATTGCGTCTTATCAATCGCTTGCGGCGCCATCTGGCGCCGATTCGTCGACCGCGAGGCCACGCGAGACCCGTGAGCTGCGCTTCGCCCCCGGATCATTCCCTTGACGGGGACGGAAACCGGGAGCCGGACTGGGCTTTGCTTAAGACGTCCCGGCATGGGCGTCCGCTCGAACCGATTCCGGGTTCGGTCCAATCGGGCGTGGCGCCAGCCCCAAAACCATGCCGAATGCTTAAGACTTCGCGCCCCTCGCCGTTTTTCAGCGTGTCAACTCGCCCGCGTGAGGGCTTGAAGCGGCCGCTGCCCTCGGCGCGATAGGCGCGCGTTGATCAGCGACGAGGAAGACGATAACACGGCTTCTGATAGTCTCAAAGCGATTGTCAAGAAAAATGGATTTTCGAAAACGGCGCCTACTTCCTTCTGCCTCCTGCCCCCGTCTGGTTATTCATCGCCTGACGAGGGCGGCGAAATTGTAAGGCGTCATCCAGGAACCGATGCCGGCTCGCGCCCGCCATCGCCAGGCCCCCGTCTCAACCCGCGGCCAGCAACTCCTCGAGCCTCTGGCGCCAGGCCGCCGCGTCGCGGACCGGACGGGGGAACTGGGCCCGCGCGGCGCGGCCGCCGGAGGCGAGATCCAGACCTTCGGAATCGAGGCCGATCGCGCGCCACCTGCGCCCCCGAAGCGTGCTTCCCGCCAGTCGCGCGGTCACGGCGGCTCCGCGGGTGTTGATTTCATCGATGAGGCGCGGTTCCGCCGCGGCGAGCTCGGCCTCGCCCTCCCGCGAGGCGAGTATGTCGGCGGGGGTCAGCGCATTGGCGCGGCCGAAGCCGCCGTTGAAGTGGACGCTCTCGATCTTCAGCCGGAAGTGGGCGAAATCGGCGAAATTGACGTAAAGCGCGGCCTTGGGATTTCGCTGCAGGTACCGCTCCCTCGCCCGCGGCTCGGCGCATGGCTCGATCGGACCGCTGAGGGTCAAGCGCGGGCGGTTGAGGGGATCGCCCCGCCCGTGCTGTTCCGACAGCAGCAACGAGACGCGAGGGTCTTGGGCAATATTTCTCGTATGGCGGGAGAGCGTCGACATCAGGAAAAGCGGCGCGCCATCGAAGTCGCTCGCGACGCCGACCAGGGTCGTCAGCGGCGCTCCGCCATCGGGCTCGAGCGTCGCCAGGGCCGCGGCGCGAGCGAGCCGCATCAGTTGCTTGGCGTCGGCGACCGCCTGATCGTCGGCGGCCGACAGATCGGCGAGAGCTTTTGCCATGGCGAACTCCGGCTTGCGACCTTACGCGGCGGCGGACAATTCCGGCGGGCGACAGCCCCGTTGAGCCCTCTTTGTCGAGGCGGCGCTCCCGCCGGCGGACGATTCCTTCCTCATTAGCCGCCGAAAACGATTGGTTGCCCCTACGCCCTCGTCGGCGACAGGAACGCCTCGAAAGCCGCGCGCGCTTCGCCGGAAGCCAGTGCGGCGCCAAAGGCTTCGATCTCTTCCGTCATCCTGGCCTTCAGCGCCGCCGGGTCGCCGCGCATGAGCCGGCGCGCCGCCAGAAGTGCGGAACGGGGTTTGGCGGCGAGCGCCTGCGCCTTCGTCATCGCGTGCGCCAAGAGGTCCGCGGCGGGCAGCACTTCGTTGACGAGGCCGAGCGCGCACGCCCGCGCGGCGTCGAACGGCTCCGCCAGCAGCAGGAATTCCGCCGCGACAGCGCGTCCGAAGCGCTGCGGCGCCAGCAGCGAGGAGCCCGCTTCCGGCACCAGGCCGAGGTTGACGAACGGCATCTGGAAGCGCGCGCTCGGCGCGGCGTAGACGAGATCGCAGTGAAAGCAAAGTGTGGTTCCGATGCCGACCGCATTGCCCTCGATGGCCGCGATCAGCGGCTTTTCGAACACGGCGAGCCGGCTGATGAACCGCCAGCCCGGCGAGCCGCGCGGGTCGCGCGCGCCGGCGGCTGAGATCGCGGCGGCGAGAAAGTCGCCGATGTCGTTGCCGGCGGTGAAGACGCCGCCCTTGCCGCTGAGAAGAAGCGCGCACACGCTGTTGTCGCGCTCGGCCTCGTCGAAGGTCTCGATCAGCGCCTCGTACATCGCGCTGGTGATCGCGTTCCTCTTCTCCGGCCTGGCGAAGGCCGCAGACATCACCGCGCCGTCGCGGCTAACCTCGATTCCGCCGCTCATGCGCTGTCCGCCAGGACTGTCTCGTAACGTTGCAGCGCCGCCGCGCCGGATGAAATCGAGGCGCTGAGTCCCGGCGCCGCGGTCGTGAGTTTCTCGGCGAAGAAGCGCGCGAGGCCGACGCGCGCGCGCTCGCCTTGATCGCCGGCCGCGGCGAGCGCTTGCGCCGCGAGCCCGGCCTTGGCGAGGCACGCGCCGCCCAGGGTCAGCCCGAACAGGCGAAGATAGGGCGAGGCGCCTGCGAGCGCAGACTGCGGATCGCTCTTGAGCCACCCGAGCATCGCGCCCGTCGCGTCTTCGAGCGCCCGCGTCGCCTCGGCAAGTCGCGCGGACGTCGCGCCGAATTCCGCCCCGCCGTGCGCGCCGACGTCGTTCGCGATCTCGCGAATGCCGGCGATCTCGGCTCTGACCGTTGCGCCGCCTTCGAGCGCCAGCTTGCGCTGCACGAGGTCGATCGCCTGCACGCCGTTGGCGCCCTCGTAGATTGAGGCGATGCGCGAATCGCGCATGTGCTGCGCGGCGCCGGTCTCCTCGATGTAGCCCATGCCGCCGTGGACCTGCACGCCCAGCGTCGCCGCCTCGTCGCCGACGTCGCTCGAGAACGCCTTGGCGATCGGCGTCAGCAACGCGGCGCGGTTGGCGCCGGCTTCCCGCTCCTCCTCGCTGCGTCCGCAGCTGGCGAGATCGAGCGCGGCGGCGGTCAAATGGCAGACGCCGCGCGCCGCCTGCACGCTCGCCTTCATCGTCATCAGCATGCGCTGCACGTCCGGGTGCTCGATGATCGGCGCCATCGCGTCGCCGCCCTTGAGGCCCCGCCCCTGACGGCGGTCGCGGGCGAACGCGAGCGCCTGCTGATAGGCGCGCTCGCCGACCGCGACCCCTTGAGTCCCGACGGCGAGGCGGGCCGCGTTCATCATCACGAACATGGCCGCAAGACCACGATTCTCCTCGCCGATCAGCCAGGCCTTGGCGCCGCCGTTGTCGCCGTAGGCCATGACGCAGGTCGGAGAAGCGTGAATGCCGAGCTTGTGCTCGATGCTGGCGCAGCGCAGGTCATTGCGCTCGCCCGGCGAGCCGTCCGGCCTGACGAGGTATTTCGGCGCCAGGAACAGCGACAGGCCGCGCGTTCCGGCGGGCGCTCCCGGCAAGCGCGCGAGCACGAGATGGACGATGTTCTCGGCCATGTCGTGCTCGCCATAGGTGATGAAAATCTTCTGCCCGAAAAGCCGATAGGTTCCATCGCCAGCGCGTTCGGCGCGGGTCTTGACCGCGTTGAGGTCGGAACCGGCCTGCGGTTCGGTCAGGTTCATCGTGCCGGTCCAGCGACCGGCGATCATGGGCGCGAGATACGCATCGAGCAGCTCGCGCGAGCCGAACGCCTTCAGCGCGCTCGCCGCGCCTTCGGTCAAAAGCGGGCAGAGCGCGAACGCCATCGAGGCGCCGTTCCAAATTTCCGTGCAGGCGGTATTGACGAGATGCGGCAGCCCCATGCCGCCGAATTCCGGCGGCGCCGAGACGCCGCCCCAGCCGGCCTCCGCCCAGCGGCGATAGACGTCGCCGAAGCCTGCGGGCATGGTGACGACGCCGTTCTCGTAGCGCGCGCCGGCAATGTCGCCCGGGCGATTGAGGGGAGCGATCTCGTCGGTGGCGAACCGTCCGGCCTCGGTGACGACGGAGGCGACGGTGTCCCAGTCGAGGTCGCCATGCACGCCGGACCGAATCGCCTCCTCGAAGCCGGCGACGGCCTTGAGCGAGAACAGAATGTCGGCGACTGGCGAACGATAGGGCATCGCGGCTCCCGAGCGCCCCGCCTCATTGCTCAGGCGGCGCGGAAACAGTCTAGATAGGGACGCCGAAGCGCGCAATGCGCGAAAAGGAGATCAGATGGCGCCGCGACTCCGGAACACGCGCCTGGCGCCGGCGAACGCCGAGGCGATCGCCGCCGCCGCGTCATGCCTGCGGGCGGGCGGCCTCGTCGCCATCCCGACCGAGACTGTCTACGGCCTCGCCGCGGACGCGACTTCCGACGCGGCGGTTGCGGAGGTCTACGCCGCCAAGGGACGCCCGGCGTTCAATCCGCTGATCGCGCATATGCTCGACGTCGAGGCCGCGCGCGAGCAGGCGACGTTCAATCGCGAAGCCGAGCGGCTGGCGCGCGCCTTTTGGCCCGGACCGCTCACGCTGGTCTTGCCTGTCGCGGCGACGTGCCGCATCAGCCTGCTGGCGCGCGCGGGCCTGGAGACCGTGGCGCTTCGCGCGCCCTCACACCCGACCGCCCGAGCGATCATTGAAGCGGCCGGCGTCCCGCTCGCGGCGCCTTCCGCCAATCGGTCGGGCCGTGTGAGCCCGACGACGGCCGCGCATGTGCTTGCCGATCTCGACCGCGCTATCGACTTGATCATCGACGCCGGCCCGTCTCGGCATGGACTCGAATCGACGATCGTCGCCTGCCTTGGCGGTGGGCCGACGCTGCTCCGCCCAGGCGCGATTCCGCAAGAGGCGATCGAGGCCGTGCTCGGCGAGCCGCTGGCCTCTTCCGCCGCAGTCGACCCGGCGCCGAACGCGCCGGGGCGGCTCAAGTCGCACTACGCCCCGCGCGCCGAACTTCGGCTCGAAGCCCGGGACGCGGCGGGCGCCGATGCTGCGCTCGATTTCGCCGGCGCACTCTCGGGGAGCGCGGCGGCGCGCCGCCTCGATCTTTCGCCCGCGGGCGACCTGATCGAAGCCGCCGCGAACCTGTTTTCCTATCTGAGGACTTTGGATCAGACCGGAGCGCGGCGCATCGCAGTCGCGCCGATTCCCGAACGCGAGCTCGGCGCGGCGATCAATGACCGGCTGCGTCGCGCCGCCGCGCCGAGAGGGTAGCGTTCAGGCGGCGAGCGCCACGCGAAACGTCGCCTCGGTCCTGGCCGCGACATCCTCGAGCGTCACGCCGGGAGCGAGTTCGATCAGCGCCATGCCGCGATAGCCGTGCTTGTCGATGGTGAAGACGCCGAGATCGGTGATGACGAGGTCGACGACCTTGGCCCCGGTCAGCGGCAGCGTGCAATGATGCAACAGCTTCGGCCCGTCCTTGGCCGCATGCTCCATCACCACCACGATCCGCTTGACGCCGGCGACGAGGTCCATCGCGCCGCCCATCCCCTTGACCATCTTGCCGGGGATCATCCAGTTGGCGAGATCGCCCGCCTCCGAGACCTGCATGGCGCCGAGAATGGCCAGATCGATGTGGCCGCCGCGAATCATCGCAAAGGACTCGGCGCTGGAAAAGAAGCTCGTTGAGGGCAGCTGGGTGACGGTCTGCTTGCCGGCGTTGATGAGGTCCGGGTCCTCTTCGCCCTCATACGGGAACGGGCCCATGCCGAGCATGCCGTTTTCGCTCTGCAATTGCACGCTGACGCCGGCGGGGATGTAGTTCGACACCAGCGTCGGAATGCCGATGCCGAGATTGACGTAAAAGCCGTCCTTGAGCTCTTTGGCGGCCCGCGCAGCCATTTGGTCGCGAGTCCAAGGCATAGGATTCTCCCAGGAATTCAGGTCGGAACGCGTTTGCGGGTCGTGCGCTGCTCGATGCGTTTCTCAGCTCCGGGCGCGTGAACGATACGGTGAACGTAGATTCCCGGCGTGACGATGGCGTCGGGATCGATTTCGCCTGGCTCCACCAGATGCTCGACCTCGACAATCGTGAGTTTCGCCGCGGTCGCCATCATCGGATTGAAGTTGCGCGCGGTCTTCCGGTAGACGAGATTGCCCTCGGTGTCGCCCTTCCATGCGTGGATGAGGGCGATGTCGGCGGTGAGGCCGGTTTCCATCACGAACGGCTCGTTGTCGAAGTCGCGGATCTCTTTGCCCTCGGCGACGATTGTGCCGAAGCCCGTCCGGGTGAAGAAGGCGGGAATTCCGGCGCCGCCGGCGCGAATGCGTTCGGCAAGCGTCCCTTGCGGATTGAACTCGAGCTCCAGTTTGCCGGAAAGATAGAGATTGGCGAAGATCTTGTTCTCGCCGACGTAGCTCGAGATCATCTTCCTGATCTGGCCATCCTCGAGCATCAAGCCGAGGCCGATCCCGTCGACGTTGGCGTTGTTCGAAATGACGGTCAGGTCCTTGGCGTCCGTTCTACGCACGGCGTCGATCAGCGCCTCGGGGATTCCGCACAGTCCGAAGCCGCCCGCCATCAGCCTCATGCCGTCCTTGATCGATCCTGCGACAGCTTCGTCTGCGGTGGCGTAGACTTTTCTCATGAGCGGAATCCAGGGGAAGTCGCAGCTTCCCTACCCGGCCCGCGCGCTCGCCGCAAGTGCCGTCCGATTTCCGCTTTCGACCGACAACTTGTTCGCGCAAAGCGCGCCCCCTCACTGCCCGTTGCGCTTCAACCCCCCACCCTCGGCGAGCCAAGCGGCGACGGTCATGCCCAGCAACAGCGCCAAGCCGAAGAAGCCCGACGCGAGCGAAGTCGAGCGGGAGCCGATCAGTTCGCTCGATCCGGTGCGCTTGATTCCGATGTAATCGCTCCCGCTGTAGCTCGGCGACGGATTCAGGGACACGACCCGCGGGACGACGATGGCGTCGCCGGGGCCGGCGGCAAGGCGGCGCGCTCCCCCGCCAGTCGCCTCCGCGATCGGGCGCAGCTTCTTCGTCGTCGAGACGACGTCCTGCATCTCGAGCGCGTTTTCAGGACCGACGTTGACGAGCGCCACATGCGCGCCGTCTTGGGCGCGATAGAGGCCGAAGCGGTCGACCTTCACATGCGTCCGGCTGAGGCCCGGCGCGACCGGCGTCAAGAGTGAGTCTGGTCTTCGTTCCGTCCGGCGCGACGAGATCGGTCTCCCTCTCCTGGCCGCTCACGCTCTGGCGCTCCACCGTCACCTCGCGTCCCTTCGATCGCGCCCGCAGCGCTTCTTCCTCCAAGTCCGGCTCCTTCATCAGCCAATGGGCGAGCCGGCGCAGAAGGTCAAGGTAGGGTCCGCCGCCATCATAATCCCTCGCCCAGAGCCACATCTGGTCGCTCAGCAGCAGGCCGACGCGCCCCTTGCCGACGCGCGAGAGCACGAGCAGGGGCTTGCCGTCCGGGCCGTTCATCAACGTCTCGCCGCCTGTCGTCTTCGCGCCGATGACCCGGAACCACCGGCCCCAGGCCGGCTTGCCGTTGTCGCCGTCGAACCCCGCGAGGCCGCGCGTCACCGGGTGGCGAAGGCCCTCTTCGGACACCTTGGCCCGAAAGGGGGCCTCGACGTCTTCCCCGGTCGGCTCCGCCGGAGTGATCGCGCCCAGCGGCGAATAATAGAGGCCGTCCGGGGTAGAGAATTCAGGCCCCTCGGACATCAACAACGCGCCACCCTCACGTACATAGTTGGCGATGTTTTGCAGATAGACGTCGGGCAGGATCGACTGCTGTGCGTAGCGGTCGAAAATGATGAGGTCGAAGTTCTTGATCTTTCGTCCAAACAGATCGGCGACCGGAAAGGCGATCAGCGACAATTCGTTGATCGGCGTGCCGTCGCCGCCCTTTTCCGGCGGGCGCAAGATGGTGAAATGGACCAGATCGACGTTAGCGTCCGACTTCAGCAGATTGCGCCACATGCGCTCGCCCGGATGAGGCTTGCCGGAGACAAGCAGCACCCGCAGCTTGTCGCGCACGCCCTCGATGTTGACAACCGCGCGATTGCCGTCGGTCGCCAGTTCGTCCGCGACCGGAGCGACTTCCAATTCGACCACGTTCGGGCCGGCGTGCTCGATCGGCACCTTGACGTCGATCCGTTCGCCGACCTTTCCTTCGATCGTGGCGATCGTCTCGCCGTCGCGGCGCACGGCGAGCCTCACCGGCTCGCCGCGGTCTGCGCTGTCGAGCACCCGCGCCGAAATGACCTGATCCTTGCCGACGATGCCGTAGCGCGGCGCCTCGATCAGTTCGATGCGACGCTGCCGTTCGCCCTCATGGCCGGTGATCAGCGCGTGCAAGGGCGCGTTGAACCCGAGCGCGGCGACCGAGGCGGGAATGTCGTGCACGACGCCGTCCGTGATCAGGATCGCACCGCCGACCCGTTCGGGCGGAGCGTCGGCGAGCGCGCCCCGCAGGGCGGCGAACAGCTTGGTGCCGTCGTCGTCCGATTCCGCACGCGATGTTTCCGTGACGCGCAGATCGACGTCGCCAAGCGCCTTCAGGCGCTCCACCAGCGCGTCGCGGGCCCGATCCGTCTGTTGTGGGCGCCCGCCGATGTCCTGACTGCCCGAACGGTCGACGACGACGGCGACTATATCCTTGAGCGGGCGACGGTTCTCCTGCACGAGGTTCGGGTCGCACAGCCCCAGGAGCAGCAGGGCGAAGGCCAATGTCCGCAGCCACGCGCCGCGCGCGCCGCGCCAGAACAGAACGGCCGAGATTGCGAGCGCCAGCGCCGCGAACAGGTAAAGAACGGGCGCGGGAACGAGCGGCGAAAAGGCGATCGACCAGACGCTCAACGCGTGAGCCTTTCGAGGATGTCCTTGGCGTGCACTTGGTCAGCCTTGTAATTGCCGGTGAGCGTATACATGACCAGATTGATTCCGCTGCGCATGGCGAGCTCGCGCTGGCGCGCCCCGCCCGGAATGAGCGGATAGAGCGGCCGCCGGTCGGCGTCCTCCGCCCAGGCGGCGGCCAGGTCGTCGGAAGCGATGATGATCGGCGAGACGCCGTCGCCGGCGCGCGCGGGCCGCCGGACGTGATCGTTCGGATCAGGCGGCGGCAGCGCTTCGATCCACGTTTGACCGATCTCGGTGCGGCCAACGACGCGGTCGAGCAGATAGAATGTCTTGGTCAGCACGTGGTCGCGCGGCACCGGCTCGAGCTCTGGCACGTTGACGCCGCCGAGCAACGCGCGCAGCCAACGCGCTTCTGCAGTCGGCGGGCCGTCTGGACGGGCGGTGAGAGCGTCGCGGGTGTCGAAGACGATCGTGCCGCCGTACTTCATGTAGGCGGCGATGCGCGCGCGCGCTGCGGGCTTGGGTTGCGGCTGGCCAGCGACGATCGGCCAATAGATGAGCGGATAAAAGGCAAGCTCGTCGCGCGCCGGATCGACCGCGACCGGCTCCGCGAGTTCAGCTGACGTGCGAGCCGCCAGCACGCGCGTCAGGGTGGTCAGTCCGAGCCTGGTGGTCTCATCGACAGCAGCGTCGCCCGTTCGGACATATGCGAGTCGCGTCGAGAGCGCTGAGTTCATGTCGCGTTGGCCGACCGGCGCAGCCTCGGCGGCCCGGCTCGGATAAGGGGTCGAAATCGCGCCGAGCGCGCAGGCGAACAGAAGGGTTGCGAGCGCGCCCGGCCGGCGCAACGTGGCGCCGCCCCGCAGCAAAATCGAGATCAGCGCGTCGATCATGAGGCCGATGAGGGCAGCCGGCAGCAGCCAACGACGCAGATCGATCGGAGGCGTGATTGAGAGCGCCCCTTCGTGGACGACGAGCGCGCCAAAGTCGGCGCGCGCGAGCGTCTGCCCGGGCGTCAACGCGTTAACGGCTCTGAGGGAATCCCGCGGCCCGTAGAAGCCGGGCGGATGAAGCGCGTCGCCGGCGCCGGAAAAGTCGTCGCCGACGGGCTCCGCTTGCGCGGGCGGGGGGCCCAGGACGCCGAAGCCGTCGAGCGTTCGAACGGGCGGCCGGACCGTCCCGTGGTCCGTGACTTTCGCCTTTGCCGCCGCCTCGCCCGGCGCATCGGCTTGAGCAACGACCCGGCGCAGCATCTCGACGAACAGACCCGAAAGCGGCAAGTTCGACCAAGTCGTGTCGGCGGTCACATGGAAGAGCACGATCAGCCCCTTCCCGCGCCGCGCCGCCGTGACCAGCGGCGTGCCGTCGGCGAGGCGCGCCCAGGTCTTTTGAGCGAGCCCCGGCTCGGGCTCGGCGAGCACCTGGCGCATGACCGTGACGTCGTCCGGCGCAGAGAGGCCGAAAAACGGGCTGCCGGCCTCGAAGGCGGCGAGATGTTTAGGCCTCTCCCACGATAGCGCCCCGCCGAGCAGGCGGTCGCCGCGTCGAAGCTCAGTCGGCGTCAGGTCGTCGTCGCCGGCGGCGAGGCGCGTGCCGGCGAAGCGCAGCAGCACCCCGCCGTTGTCGAGGAACTTCATGATCGCGTCATGCTCAGGCCCCGGCGCGACGCTCATGTCCGCCAGCACGAGCGCCGAGGGCTTCTCGGCCAGCAGCGAGACAATCGGATCGCTCGTCGAATCGCGCCATTCGCTGATGTCGGCGAACGGCTGCAACGCCCGCTTGAGGTAATAGCTCGGCGCAAGCAGCGGCTGGGCGACGTCGGCGCTCGCGCCCGAGGCGATGGCGACGCGTCGCCGGCGCGAGCGCTCATCGACGAGCCAGGTCGCGCCGGCGGAGCGCTCCCCGTCGATGACGATGCGCACGACGTCGTTGCGGATCTCGACTGGAAGATCGAAACCTGCGTCAGTCGAAAGTTTGCCGCCGAAGTCAAATGCCGCGCGGCCGATTTCGCGTCCCTGGGCGTCGAGCGCGCGAACGACCCCGGTCGGGGCCGCGCGCGCGTCCGAACGGGTGACCCGCACCCTGAGCGCGCCGGCCTCGTTGTCGACTCCGGCGAGCGCGCGTGCGCCGGTTCCGGCGGTCACCACCTCGACCGAGCGGGCGGCGGAAGCGAGCTTGGCCGCGAAGCCGCCCGCGCCGCCGAGCTCAACGCCGTCGGCGATCCACAAGACGTCGGTCTTGGGCTCCCTGGCGAGGAAGTCCTTGATGGCCGGCATCGCGGCGCCACGCGCCGGCGCGTAAGGGACCGGCGCCAACGAGCGCAGCCGGCCGGCGACGCCGGCGCTGTCGAGCGGGGCGATGTCGCGTGCGCCCTCAGAAATCGGGTGAATTGCGACTATCCGTCCAGAGCGGGCCGCGGCGTTGATTCTTTCCCGGACGAAGTCGAGGCGCTTGTTCCATGTCGGCGCGGCGGCCCAACCGTCGTCGATCACCACCAGGAGCGGCCCCGAGCCGAACAGCGCGGCGACGCTGTTCCATAAGGGACCGGCCATGGCGAATATGATCGTCGCGCCAATGGCGAGGCGCAAGGCCAGGATCGGCCAGGGCGTGCGCGCCGGCGTCGTCTCCTTCGGATCGAGGCCGATCAGCAGCCTAAGGGGCGGGAAGAGCGTCCGACGCGGGCTCGGCGGCGTGACCCGCAGCAGAAAATAGAGCGCGACCAGCCCGGCGAGCGCCGCCAGGACGGCGGGCGCGGCGAAAGCGAGCGGCAGACCGAGCATGACTCACGCGCTCCGAAACGCTTCGCCCAATTCGGGCGCGGAAAGGCGCATGCGAAGGGCGAGCAATATTTCCGCGGCCGAAGCATCGGTGCGGTGCAGGCTGATTCCCCAGGCCAGCCGGGCGCAAATCCGCCGCAACGCGTCGCGATGCGCGGCAAGGCGCTCGAGATAGGCCTCGCGCAGATTTTGTGCGCGCGGGCTCACCAGCCGGAGGCCGCCCGCGGGATGGAGAAATTCCGTATTGCCGGAAAAAGGATAGGCCTCCTCGATCGGATCGGCGATCAGAACGAGTTCGCCGATCGCCCCCTCGGCGCTGATGGCCCTCAGCGTCCTTTCGGTCTCCCTTGGGTCGCAGAGAAAGTCGCCGATCAGCAGCGCCATCGATCGGCGGGCGGAGGGAGCAGCGGGCGGCAGCACCGCCTCCGAGGCGCCATGCAGCCGCTCGTCGGTGGCGATCGCCTCGGCGAAGCGCTCGATGACGCCCTGGGCGGCAAGCGGCCGGGTCAGTCCCGTGAGGCCGGCCCGCTCTCCGCCGCGCACGCACAGGTCGGCGAAGGCCAGGGCGATCACCGCCGCCCGATCGATCTTCGCCACCGGGGCGAGGCTCGATCCAAAGCGCATGGAGGCGGAGCGGTCAAACCAGATCCAGACCGTGTGCGCGGCCTCCCACTCCCGTTCGCGGACGAAGGCGCGTTCTTCGCGGGCCGAGCGCCGCCAGTCGACGCGCGAGGACGGCTCTCCCGAAATGAAGGGCCGAAATTGCCAGAACGTCTCGCCCGATCCTGCCCGGCGTCGCCCGTGCACGCCGTGGCGCACGGTCTGAGCGACCTGACGCGCCGCGACGACGAGGCTCGGCAACCGAGCCGAAAGGAGAACCGCGTCCTGCCGCACGGAAGCGGAATTGGTCATTGTGGGTTCAAGTCCTGACTCGGCCCTCCGGGGTTCGCTTTCACGCAAAACTTGGGCCAGACCGCGTTCTCCCCAATGCTGCGGCTCGCGGGAATGTGGGGACGACCGGTCTGCCCATCGCGCAACGCGCGGCCGCGAGCGTCCGGCATCAGCCCACCGTCTTGGCCACGAGCCGCGCGATCACCGCCGGAATCGTTTCCCCCTCCGCCCGCGCGGCGAAGCTCAGGGCCATGCGATGTTTGAGGGCGGGCTCGGCAAGCGCCGCGATGTCGTCGAGCGAAGGGGAAAGACGCCCGTCGACCAGCGCGCGGGCGCGCGCCGCCAACATCAGCGCCTGCGCGGCGCGCGGCCCCGGTCCCCAGCTGATCCCCTTGCTCAGATCCGGGTCTCCTTCGCCGGGCCGGGCGGCGCGAACGAGATCGAGAATGGCCTCGACGATCCTTTCGCCGATCGGCGCGCGGCGCACGAGGCGTTGCGCCGCCATCAGGTGCTCGGCCGTCATGGCGGCCTTTGGCCGAGCGTCGCGATCGCCGGTGGTTTCGATCAATATGCGCCGCTCGGCCGCGCGATCAGGATAACCGACGTCGATCTGCAGCAGGAAGCGGTCGAGCTGCGCCTCCGGCAGCGGATAGGCGCCTTCCTGCTCGAGCGGGTTCTGGGTCGCCAGAACATGGAACGGGCGCGGGAGGTCGTGGCGCGCGCCGGCGACGGTGACGTGATGCTCCTGCATCGCCTGCAGCAGCGCGGATTGGGTTCTTGGACTGGCGCGGTTGATCTCATCGGCCATCAGCAGTTGGGCGAAAATCGGGCCTCTGATGAAGCGGAAAGCCCTTCGCCCGTCGGATCCCTCCTCCATCACCTCGGAGCCGAGAATGTCGGACGGCATCAGATCGGGCGTGAACTGCACCCGCAAGGCGTCGAGCCCGAACACCGTCCCGAGCGTCTCGACGAGCTTGGTCTTGGCGAGGCCGGGGACGCCAATAAGAAGGCCATGGCCGCCGGCGAGCAAGGTGGCGAGCGTCAAATCGACGACGCGCTCCTGGCCGAAAATGACGGCGCCGATCTCGGCGCGCGCCACGGCGATCCGTTCCAGCGCCGCGTCGACGTCCCGGGTCAACTGATTCGGGTCGGCGATATCGGTCACACTCATCCGTCTATCCTTTGCGCCATATGAGGGGCGTCCGGTTTTGTTTTGGCCCCGGGCGCACTAGATTGAACGGGCGTCCCTCTCGCGAACCCATAGCATGCCGATGTCAGATTCAACCACACGCACGCGCGACATTTTGGTGGAGCCGTCCCGCGCCCCCGAAGGAGCGTTGAGCGGGCTCGGCGAGGCCATCGCGCAGCGCGCGCGCGGCCCGGCGCCGGTCCACTTGTGGAATCCGCCCGATTGCGGCGACATCGACATGCGCATCGCTGCCGACGGAACATGGTTTTATTGCGGCTCGCCGATCGGCCGGGCGCCGCTCGTGCAACTTTTCTCCTCGATTCTGCGCAAGGACGGGGACAAGTACGTTCTCGTGACGCCATATGAAATGGTCGGCGTGAAGGTCGACGATGCGCCGTTCGTCGCGATTGAGTTGCGGGTCGAGGGCGAGGCGAACGACCCGCGCCTGACGTTTCGAACCAATGTCGAGGATGTCGTGACGGTCGACGAACAACACCCGATGCGCTTCGAACCTGGCGCCTCGGAGGGCCTCAAGCCCTACGTGCGGGTGCGGGGCGATCTGTGGGCGCTGGTCAAGAGGGCGCTGTTCTACGACCTCGTGGCGCTTGGACGGACAGAAATATGGGAGAATGACCGTTGGTTCGGGGTGCGCTCCGGCGCCGTATTCTTTCCCATGTGCCCGGCGAGCGAGATTGAGGCGCTTTGAGCGATCTTCTTTCCTCCGATCTAAGCCCGAACCTGTTGCGCGCCATGGCGAGGCGCAGGCTCACGCCGGCGCTCATTTCGGCGGACCTCGAGGGCGTGGAGGCTCCGAAAGCGAGCGACTACGCGCTCAACGGTCCTCCGCCGGCGCCCAACGTTCTCGCGGAGGCTCGCCCAGCTGCAGTGCTCGCGCCCATCGTTGCGCGGCGGCAGGGACTCAATGTTCTGCTCACCCTGCGGGCCTCGCATTTGCGCGCCCATTCCGGCCAGGTCGCGTTTCCGGGCGGCAAGATCGATCCCGGCGAGACCCCGGCCGAGGCGGCGTTGCGGGAGGCGCGCGAGGAGATCGGACTCGAGGAACGATTCGTCGAGCCGCTCGGCTGGCTTGATCCCTACCTCACCGGCACCGGCTTCCGCATCGCCCCGCTAGTCGCGCTGATCGACCCGTCGTTCACGGCGACCCTCAACACGTTCGAAGTCGCCGAGATTTTCGAGACGCCGCTCTCTTTTCTGATGGATCCGGCCAACCACCTGATCGAAGAGCGGGCATGGGAGGGACGAAACCGGAGATTCTACGCCATGCGGCGCCAGGAGCGCTATATCTGGGGCGCCACCGCCGGAATCTTGCGCAACCTGTATGAGAGGTTGTTTTCCTGATGGGACGGGAGATTTTTGAGCCGCTGGCGCTTTTTCTGAGCCCGTTTGCGGCTTACGCCGTCTATCTCTCGTTGCGCGCTCGCTATCCGCTCGAGTTCGAACACTGGACGCGCTCGCGCGTGTCGATACTGACGCTCGTAGGATTGGCTGTCGCTCTCCTTGGCCTCGTCGCGCTCAACATTTCTGCGCCGCGCGGCCACGGCGTCTATGTGCCGGCGCACGAGGAGAACGGGGTTCTCGTGCCGGGGCGGATCGAGTGATCGTCCTGCCGGGATTGAGGGGCCGAAGGCTGAGAGATTTGTCGGCGCTCAGACAGGGCCCGGTCGCGCAAGCGCTCGACGTTCTCAACCGCGACGGCGAGGAGACGCGCCTCGTCGGCGGCGCGGTGCGCGATCTGGCGCTCGGCGCCGCGGCCGACGATTTCGACCTGGCGACGACCGCCCCGCCGGACGAAGTGGTTCGCCGCGCCCGCGCGGCGGGCTTCAAAGTCGCGCTGACCGGGTTCGCGCATGGCACGGTGACCCTCATCGTTGATGGCCGACCGATGGAGACGACGACCCTGCGCGAGGACATCGAGACCGACGGGCGCCGCGCGAAAGTGGCGTTCGGGCGGGACTTTTCCGTCGACGCGCGGCGTCGCGACTTCACCATCAACGCGCTTTCGCTGGACAACTACGGCGTCGTCCACGACACAGTGGGCGGCCTCGAGGACCTCGCCTCCGGCCGGGTGCGATTCATCGGCGACGCCGACGCGCGCATTCGCGAGGACTACTTGCGCATTCTCCGCTTTTTTCGCTTTTCCGCCCGGTTCGCCCAAGGCGCGCTCGACGCCGATAGCCTCGCTGCTGCGATCCGCAATCGAACCGGCATGGCGCGGTTGTCGCGTGAACGGGTGCGGGCCGAACTGTTCAAGCTTCTCGTTGCGCCCCGCGCGGGAGAGATCGTTCAATCGATGGGAGAATGCGGATTTCTGGAGCCGCTGCTGGGCGGCCCCGCTTATTCGGGGCGCCTGAGGCGTCTGATCGCAATCGAATCGACGCGGGGCGGAACCGCCGACGCGGTGTTGCGTCTGGCGGCGCTTGGCGCCGCGATCACGGAGGACGCCGATCGCCTTCGGGAGCGGCTGCGGCTCGCAAACGGCGAATTTGAGCGTGTCGCCGCGGCGGTCGCCGCGCTCGCCGGGTTGCACGGCGTCTCGGCGCCGCCTTCGCTCGATGAACTTCTTGTCCTGCTGTTCAAGGTCAAGCGCCGGGCCGCGCGGGACGCGCTCGCGCTCGCGCACGCCGAATCCGTCGCCGGTCCGGACGATCGCGCCTTTGCCGAGGCGGACAGCTTTCTCGCGCTCGCCGCCGAGCCCAAGCTGCCCTTCGGCGGCGCCGATCTCGTCGCCCGCGGCGTCGCCAGCGGACGGCGGGTCGGCGAAATCCTCCGTTCCTTGCAGGCGCTATGGATTCGTGCGGGCTTCCCCAAGGACCCGAAGACGCTGGCGCGAACTCTTGGACGAGGCGACCGCGGAGGTAGAACGCGAAAGCGCGCGCTGAGCCGCGTTTCGATTACCAGCGCCGAGGCTGAGAATTCGGCGCTATCGCTGTCCTGACGCCATCCTGAGGCGTCCAAGCGCGGCTAAGGCCGCTTTAGCGCCGCTTTGGTGGAGGAATTCAATCTTTTCAAATGCCTGGGACCTCGTTCGGCGCCGCCTGCGACTCCGGCGCGGAAGCGCAGCGCGAGAGGCGCCGCGATGCGGCCTCGAAGGACGAGGTCGGCGGCCTTTTGCGGGTTTCGAGGAACCCCGACGGAAGCCGATCCAAGCCAGCGGCAGTGGAATCCAAGCCCACGGAAGCCGGAGCAAAGCCAGGGGAAGCGGAATCCAAATATATGTCTTCCGCGAATTGAGGCTTTTCAAGGGTTTAGGCCAGAATCCAAATTAGAATTTTTTCTCCGCCGCTTGGCCCTCCTTAGCCCCCGCCGTTGTTCAGCGTGTCAACCCGCCCGCCTGAAGGCTTAAGGCGGCCGCTGCCCTCGGCGCGCCAGGCGCGCATTGATCAGCGACGAGGAGGACCATAACACGGCTTCTGATTTTCTAAAAGACATTGTCGCAGAAAAGTGAATTCTCGAAAAGCGCCGCCGCCGCGCCAGCCGCCAGGGCGCCGACGCCGGCCCGGATTCGAGCCGCCCGAACGCCGAGCCGCCGAGGGGGCGGCTAATAGAACCCAATCGGAAAATACTTGAGATAAATCTCAGCGTAGACGCCCCGCGAAGTGAGGCGCGCCAAAGCCCAGTTCATTGCGCGGCGCAGGTCTGTGTCTCCCTTGCGCACCGCGATGCCGACCCCTTCGCCGAAGAATTGGCTTTCGCAATACGGTCCGCCCAGGAATTTACAACAGTTTTGCGAGGATTGGCCGCCAAGCCATATGGCGAAGGTCATACCGTCGCCGAAGGCGGCGTCGATCGTCCCGCCGCGCAAAGCGTCTTGCAGCGCGGCAAGGCTAGCGAAAGATTTCAGTTTCGAGTCGCGAAAAAACGCCTTGAGATAGGCCTCATGCGCGGATCCGGCGACGACGCCGATAGTCTTGTCTTTCAGGACGTTCGGACCCGCATTCGTCAGAGGAGAGCCATTGCGCACGATGAATTGGGCGGGCGTCTGGTAGTAAGGCTGGGAAAAATCCACACGGGCCCGAGTTGCGCTGGTCGCGGCGATCGAGGCTATAACCGCGTCCCCTTTGCCGGCCTCCAGCGATTCGAGCAAAGTATCCCAGGGGCGGGTCTGAATCGTACAGGCTATTTCCAACTGTTCGCAGATGGCGCGTGCGATGTCGACGTTGAATCCCATCAGAGTTCCATCGGCAAGCGTAAAATCCAGCGGAGGATAATCATCATCGGTCAAAAAACGAATGGCGCGAAGACTGGAAAGATCGGGCCGGTCGAGGCGTAGAGCCGGATCCCAGAAGCTCGGCGCGGCGACTGACGGAAGCGTGGCGCATTGCCCCGCTGCATTGAGGAAAGCGCAGAATACAACTGGCGCGGCGGCAAAAATAAATTTGTGTAGATCGGTTCTTCCCATGACTGACAAGAAACCCTAGGGTGCGATTGACGAAGATAGTCTTCGATCAAGCGTATGTATAGTGTCGCAGACGCCGCGCGACAGAAGGCGTCGGGGGAGTCGCAACGGCGTAGCGTCATGGCGAGGATTCCGCAAGAGTTCGCGCGTTCGTCCGGCTCGCTTCGACAAGCGAACGCTGATCAGTCTTTCGACCGCGCCGCGCCTCGAAGCGACAAACTGGTCGAACGCAACGCGCCTTCGTTGCCGGCCGAGCTTGAATTTCTCGCGAAGCAAGGGGCTTCCCCCGACGAATTGCTCGATGCGATTGGCGCGGCGCCCAAGGGCGTGCGCCCCGTCGATAGTCTGCTCGGCGAAGGGATCGTGCGGGAAGAGGACTATTATCGAGCCCTGGCGCGGCATCTGGGGTGCGAATTTTATTCGGGCGAGTCGCCGTTCTCGACCGACTTCGACGCCGCGCGGGGTTTGCGATGCGGCGTCGCTCCGCTCGAGTGGCGAAGCCAGGGCGCTCGCGCGGTCATCGCGCCGCGCGCGCAGTTGGTGCGGCCGCTGATCGAAATGGCGCAGTCCGGTCGAATTCGTTCCGGCTCGTTTGCGGTGACCTCGCCGCAACGCTTCGCCGCTCTGGTGCGCCAGCATTGCGGCGAGGCGGTCCTTGATGGAGCGCTCGGCCGTTTGCCGCACGATTTCTCGGCAAGGAGCGGATTGAGCGCCAAGCAAACTGGCGCGGCCGCCGGGCTCGCGGCAATCGGATTCGCCATCGCTGCGACAAACTTGAGCGTCTTGCACGCGATTGCGTCCGCCGCGCTTTGGCTGATTTTTACCGCCGCGATAGCCGCCCGGTCGATGGCCTCCGTCGCCAACGACGAGAAGATTCGACCCGCCTTGCTCTCCGACGACGAACTTCCAGTCTATACGGTCGTCGCCGCGCTTTACCGAGAAGCCGGCGTTGTCGAGGATCTAATCAAGGCCTTCGACGCCTTCGACTATCCAAAGAGCAAACTCGACATCAAGCTGGTGGTCGAGCGACGCGACCTTGAGACCTTGTCCCGCATCGCCGAATTGCGGTTGCCGGCCCGCTATGAAGTGATCGTTGCGCCGCCAGGCGAGCCTTCGACAAAACCGCGGGCGCTCAATATCGCGTTGGCGTGCGCGCGCGGCGAGCTTCTGGCCGTCTATGACGCGGAAGACGCGCCGTCGCCGGATCAATTGCGATTTGCCGCGTCGCGCTTCGCCGCGAAGAAGAATCTCGCCTGTCTGCAGGCGCGGTTGAGCATTCGAAATTACGACGATTCGTGGCTGTCGACGCTTTTTTCGCTCGAATACGCGGTGTTGTTCAATCTGATCAATCCCGGACTGTGCGCGCTCAGGCTGCCGATCGCCCTTGGCGGCACGTCCAACCATTTCCGTGTGCAAACGCTCGAGAGCGTCGGCGGCTGGGACGAGTGGAACGTGGCGGAGGACGCCGATCTCGGCGTTAGGCTGGCGCGGTTCGGCTATCGCGTCGAAAGTCTCGATTCCGACACCTCGGAGGAGGCGCCGCATGAATTCGCGAACTGGTTTCGGCAACGCATGCGCTGGCAGAAGGGCTGGATGCAGACTTGCATCGTGCATTCGCGCCAGCCCGCCCGTTTCGTGCGAGACCTCGGTTCATGGCGGGCGGCGGCCGCGGCGACTCTGATTGGCGGCGCCGTCGTCAGCGCCCTGTTCTGGCCGGCGTTCGCGATTGACGTCGTCTGGCGCCTGCTGTCGGTCAGGGTCGGCGATCTCACGCCCTGGCGCGAGGCGAGCGACGTTTTCACTTATATCCTCGCGCTCGCCGGGATTTGGGCCATTGTCGTTCCGACGATCGTCGCCGCCGAACAGCATCGACTTCGGGTGGCGCCGAGGACGCTTGCGTTGATGCCGATCTACTATCTCCTCGTGTCGGCCGCGGCCTGGGCGGCGATTTTTGACCTCGCGGTTCGACCCCACCATTGGGCGAAGACCGCGCATGGCCGAACGCCGCGGCGGACGGCGGACGGGGCCGTCTTGCAGCCCAGCCCGACCTGAGCAATCGCGTTGAAAGACCCGACGCTTGCGCCCGGCGCAATCTTGCACTAGGGGCGTGCGTTCTCGATGGGATGAGGAGCAAGCGCTTGCCCGAGGCCGCGCCGATCAACTGGATCAACGCCGTGACGCTGCTCAGCGTCGCCATTCTCGTCGGCACCGAACTCGTCGGTGCGGGCGCCGCCGCCGGATGGGCGATCGGAGGGCTGTTCCAGCTCGGCGAACCGATCACCCATATCCTCGAGGGCCTTCTCGTTCTCGCCGCGCTGACCGGGCTGACCTATTTCCTGCGCGCGGCGCTGGCGCACGAGCCGATCCGCGGCTAGGCCGCAGCTATCCGCCGACGCCGAGACGCTCGATCAGCGCCTTCAGCGTCGCCACAGTCGAAGCGTCCGCTTCGCCGTCGACCTGGCCGGGACGGAAATGGCGCTGGAAGGCGGCGAGCACGCAGCGGGTCTGACGGTCGTAGACCCCGGTCAGCTCCACGCCGTAGCCGTAAAGCGCCAGCATCGCCTGCAGCGCGCGCACCGGCGGGCCTTCCTCCTCGTGGTCGAATATGGGGCCGCCGCGCAACGGCGCAGGTTCGGCCCATGAGCCGACGCCCTCGCGCCACAGCCTCTCCCAGGGAAAGGCCTCGCCCGGATCGCGTTTGCGCGCCGGCGCGACGTCCGAATGGGCCAGCACCCGTTCTGGCGCGATTCGCAAGCGCGCGCAGAGCTCGCGCGCGAGCGCTGTAGTCGCCGCGATCTGGAGATCCGGAAAGGGGGGCGAACCGCCGTCGTGGCCGGGATTGACGATCTCGATCCCGATCGAGGCGGAGTTGAGATCGCTCTCGCCCTTCCAGTTCGCCCGGCCCGCGTGCCAGGCGCGTGCTGTCTCGGCGACCAGCTGATCGATCGCGCCATCTTCCCAGATGAGATAATGCGCCGAAACTTCGGAGGCGGGATCGACGAGCCGCTCCAGCGCCGCTTCGCCCGTCGGCATCCCGGTATAATGCAAAATGAGGCAGTCGGGCCGGGCGTAACCGCGGCGCTGGCCGTAGTTGGGCGAGGCGATGAAGCGTCGGGCGAGGAGGCTGTCGGGGGCGCGGGCGTGCGACATGAGCCGGTTCAACCGATTTCCTCCGGCCGGAGGAGAGCCGAATGGCCACGCGCGGCTTGCGGGACGCGGTTCGGCCCGCGGAACGAAAACGGCCCGCGCGCTCCTGGCGGCGGGCCGTCGTCAACGCCTGGGCGATCAATAGAAGGCGGTGCAGACCCGGTTGCCGTTGTAGTCATAGGCCCATTGGGCGCAGCGGCCGGCGGGAGGCGGCGTCGCCGCCGCGCCGATCAGCGCGCCCGAACCCGCGCCGATCGCCGCGCCCGCGAGCGCGCCGCCTGCGCTGCCGCCCGAAACGGCGGACCCAACCAGTGCGCCCGCCCCAGCGCCAAGCGCGCCGCCGACGAGAGCGTTCTGCTGCTGGGGGGTCTGGCAGCCCGCGACCGAGAGGCCGGCCGCAAGAGCCAGCGAAACCGTGAGAATTCTCATCATATGATCCGTCTCCTATCCCTCTCGCCCAAGGGGCGGCGCAGTCCGCTCGAATTCGATTCCGCGGTCGCGTCCGGGCGCCCGCGCGGGCGGGCGAGACCCCGCTTGCCTGTACAATCCCATAATCTTGGTGAAGCTGCAATGAACGCCTCGCCCGAGGGCGGAACCCCAAATTGCCAAGGGTTCGTCGACCAGGCCGGATTCGAAGGGCGTGAGAAGGGCCAGGAAGGCCGTGATCGCGGGCGCCGGCGCGCGGCGCGGCATGCGGCGCTGCGTCTGGTCTCACAACGTTGAGAGACCGACGCGCCGCGGCCAAAGCAGCTCCGCGGCGACGACTTGCCGTAGCGCGTCAAATTCATCTATTCGTTCATCGACCGCCCCAAAAGGCTCCGCCGAACCACGGGCGGTCGCGCGGGAGGACCGGCTCGCGCACCGGGAAACTGTCGGACGCCTCGGCTAATTCGCGGCTTCGCTCAAGGGACGTTCAGCCTTGCCGCGCGCATCGTCGTCAACGGCCGGTTCGGGATCGAGACAATGGCGTATGCTGAAACACTTTCGCTCCGACGCAGCGTGGCCTTTGGCGCGTTGGCGATTGCGCTCGTGGCCGCCGCCGCGGCGCTGGGCAATATTGCGACATTTCCCAATCTCGCGCCCTGGTACGCGCAGCTTGCGAAACCGGCCTTCAATCCTCCGAATGCGATCTTCGGGCCAGTCTGGACCGCGCTATATGCGCTCATGGCCTTCGCTTTCTGGCGAATTCTGCGTCAACCCCCGTCCATGCCCGGCCGAAATTGGGCGGTAGCATTGTTCCTGGCCCAACTCGCGCTCAACGCCGCCTGGTCCTTCCTGTTTTTCGCCGCCCGCAGCCCCGCGCTGGCCCTCTTCGACATCCTTCCGCAACTGGCGCTGATCGTCGCAACGGTCGTCGCATTCTGGCGGATCGACCGTCTCGCGGCGCTCTGTCTCTCCCCGCTCGCGGCATGGGTGGCGTTCGCCAGCGTGCTCAATTTCGAGATCTGGAGGCTAAACTGACCGGGCGACGCTGACGGGAGATGGTCATGGCGGTTCAAAAGGTCGACTTTGTCGGCATCCGCACTCATCGTCTGGATGAAACCGTTGCTCTGTTCCGCGACGTTTTGGGCTTGGAAGTGACGAGGCCTGCTGCGCCGCCCCTCACCGACTGATGAACGGCTTGGTCAGCCGGCCGCGGAGGCCGGGAAAGCGGGCGTCTACTCGAGCCTGCTGCGGTCGCGGATCCGCTCGCTCTCCCGTTTCTCGCGCACAGCCAGGCTCCAGGCGAGAACGACCGCCAGCAGAACGGCGAGCGTGATCATCAGCTTCATGAACGTCTCGGGCGCCCACAGCCGGAGCCACAATTGCGCCAGCCCCGCCGCCGCGGCGGCGAGAAACAGGCCGAAGCCGACCGGAACCGTCCAGTTCATGCGCTACAGCCTCTCGGCGACGACGGCGGTTCCGTAGC
Source organism: uncultured Alphaproteobacteria bacterium (assembly GCA_963784805.1). Taxonomy (GTDB): domain Bacteria; phylum Pseudomonadota; class Alphaproteobacteria; order Rhizobiales; family Beijerinckiaceae; genus Roseiarcus. The sequence continues at coordinate 678,947 of CAWASR010000008.1, read as the reverse complement.
AGATGACCTCGGTCACGCCGCTGAAGATCTCGTTGGCGTCGTAGCGCATCATCAGGATCGCATTGGCGCCGTTGCGCTCGGCGTGGTCGCACATCATTTCGTAAGCGTCGGTCCGCGTCCGTTCGCACAGGTTGGTGTAGACGGTGATGTTGCCGCCGAACAGGGTCTGCAGCCCCCCGGCGAAGTTGCCCACCACGGACCGCGAGCGCACCACGATGCCGCGGACGATTCCGATGTTGCGTGTGACCCGGTAGCCCGGCAGTTCGAGCGCCGTCGTAACCATGTCCGGCTGCATTGCGATCCCACGATTCCTAGGGTTGCCCTACATCCCCCCCAAATGGTCGGCCACCGCGAAGATGTCCTTGTCGCCGCGTCCGCACAGGTTCATCACCATCAGGTGATCGCGCGGGCGTTCGGGGGCGAGTTCGATGACTTTCGCCAAGGCGTGGGCGGGCTCCAGCGCCGGAATAATACCCTCGAGCCTTGAGCAGAGCTGGAATGCCTCGAGCGCCTCCTTGTCGGTCGCCGACAGGTAGGTCACCCGGCCGACGTCGTGCAGCCAGGAATGCTCCGGCCCGACGCCCGGATAGTCGAGACCGGCCGAGATCGAGTGGCCTTCGTTGATCTGGCCGTCCTCGTTCATCAACAGATAGGTGCGATTGCCGTGCAGGACGCCAGGGCGGCCGCCGGTGATCGAGGCGGCATGACCGTTGGGCGTGTCGAGCCCGTGACCGGCGGCCTCGACGCCGAACATCTCGATCCCTCTGTCGTCGAGGAACGGATGGAACAGGCCAATCGCGTTGGAGCCGCCGCCGATGCAGGCCACCAGGCTGTCCGGCAGGCGGCCCTCGAGCTCGAGCATCTGCGCGCGCGTCTCGTTGCCGATGACGCACTGAAAGTCGCGCACCATGGCCGGGTAAGGATGGGGACCGGCGGCGGTGCCGATGCAATAGTAGGTGTCGGCGACATTGGTCACCCAGTCGCGCAGCGCCTCGTTCATCGCGTCCTTGAGCGTGCGCGCGCCCGCCTGCACCGGCCTCACTTCCGCTCCCAGCATTTTCATGCGGAAGACGTTCGGCTTCTGCCGTTCGACGTCGACAGCGCCCATGTAGACGACGCACTGCAATCCGAACCGCGCGCAGGCGGTGGCGGTCGCAACGCCGTGCTGCCCGGCGCCCGTCTCGGCGATGATGCGCTGCTTGCCCATGCGGCGAGCGAGCAGAATCTGGCCGAGCACGTTGTTGATCTTGTGCGCGCCGGTGTGATTGAGCTCGTCGCGCTTGAAATAGATCTTCGCGCCGCCGAGTTTCTCGGTCAGGCGTTCGGCGAAATAGAGCGGGCTCGGACGGCCCACGTAATGTTTGAGGAAATGATCGAGTTCGGCCTGGAACGTCGGGTCGGCTTTCGCCGCCGCGTAGGCGTCCTCGAGCGACAGGATGAGCGGCATCAGCGTCTCGGCGACGAAGCGTCCGCCGTAGATTCCGAAACGACCGCGCTCGTTCGGTCCCGCGCGAAACGAATTGGGTTGCTCACGCTTGCTCATTCACTCTACCCCTTCGGTCGCGCTGGCGAAGGCCTGGCGGGCGGCGGCGACGAACGACTCGATCCGGTCGACGTCCTTGACGCCGGGCGCGCTCTCCACCCCGGAGGAAACGTCGACGCCGCGGGCGCCCGTTCGGGCGATCGCCTCCGCGACATTGACGGGATCGAGGCCGCCGGAAAGCAGCCACGGCCTTCGCGGCGAAAAGTGGCGCGCCAGCCGCCAATCGAAAGCGAGGCCGTTGCCGCCGGGCAGGATCGCGTCGCTGGCCGGTTTGGCGTCGATCAGCAGGAAATCCGCGGCGCGCTCGTAGGACCCGGCGGCGGCGAGGTCGCGGGCCGCCGCGACGCCGATCGCCTTCATGGTCGGCCGCGCGCAGCGCTCGCCGATCTCCTTGACCCGCGCCGGACTTTCCCGGCCATGCAGCTGCAAAACGTCGGGCGCCAGCGCGTCGAGAATGCGCGAAAGCGTGTCATCGTCCGCGTCGACGCTCAAGGCGACAATCTTCGCCCGTCCTCTTGCCTGGCGCCCAAGAGCGCGCGCACTGTCATAGGCGACATGGCGAGGGCTCTTGGGGAAAAAGACGAATCCGACCATGTCCGCGCCAGCTGTCAGCGCGGCCTCCAGGGTCTCGGCCGTCGAAAGACCGCAGATTTTCACGATCGGCGTCATCATCGCCTCTTTCGGCCAACACGGAGCGGCTGTCAAAGGGGCCGTTCCTCAGGATCGACGTCTTGACAGATGGACGAGCATTGGGTCTCTTTGATCATGCAGGACTGTTAGGGGCCGGCGTCCGCGCCGGGTCGTTTCGATCGCGCGTCCCACTCTATTCGCGCTTGCTCGACAGGAAATGCACGGGAGGGAAGAGTGATGCGCTTACAGGTCGCCTTGATTGCCGCCTTGACTTTCGCCGCCTCGGCGGGCTCGGCTTTCGCCGACGGAGACGCCGCCAAGGGAGAAACGACGTTCAAGGTCTGTAAGGTCTGCCATCGGATCGGCGAGGGCGCCAAGGATTTCGTCGGCCCGGTGCTGAACGGCGTGGTCGGACGCAAGGCTGGAACTTACCCGGGCTACAACTATTCGGATGCGAACAAGAATTCCGGCCTGACCTGGGACGAGCCGACGTTGAAGAAATACCTCAAGAACCCGCAAGAAGTCGTGCCAGGCACCAAGATGGCCTACCCCGGCCTGCCGAACGAATCAGACATCGACAACGTCATCGCCTATCTCAAGCAATTCGACTCCGACGGGAAGAAGAAGTGATCGCAACTCGAGGGCGCGCGGCGCGTATGCGCATGCCGGCCAGGCGGCTTTTTCATTGTCCCGCCTCCCCGGCGGCCTCCGCGAGTTCGCGCTCGATCGCATCGATTTCCTTTTCCGCCGCGGCCCGCATCTTCGTTTCCGCGTCTCGATAGAACGCGACAATCCGCCGGCCTTTGTCTGTCAGCGAGGCCCCGCCCCCCTTCGCGCCGCCCTGATGCGCGGCGACCACCGGCTTCGAGAACAGCCGGTTCAGTTCGTCGACCAGCAGCCATGCGCGGCGGTACGACATTTTGTGAGCGCGCCCGGCGGCCGAGATCGACCCCGTCTTGTCGATGGCTTCCAGCAGAGCGATCTTGCCGGCTCCCAACCGGCGCCCGGATTCGAAATCGAGCCTGATCGTCAATCGGGTCCCCATCCCTTCCGCCTCCCAAACGACGGCCCGCGGCGGCGGGCGCGGCTGTTCACTGCGCGTGGGCGAACTCCCAATAGAGCTTGCGCGCGCGCCGATAGAACGGCCCGGGCTGCAGTTCGCGATGGTCGATGCGCCTGACCGGCGTCACTTTGCTGTAATTGCCGACAAGGAAAATTTCGTCGGCTTCGTCGAAATCGGCGAAGCGAAGCGTCGCCTCGCGCGCGTCCGCGCCGTCGGCGCGCAGAAGTTGCAGCACCCGCCGGCGTGTGACCCCGCTGAGAAACGTCCCGTTGGCCATCGGCGTCATCACCACGCCGTCCTTGGCCAGGAACACATTGGCCGTCGCCAGTTCCGCGACATTGCCGAGCATGTCGCAGAGGAGACAATTGTCGAAGCCGCGCGAGCGCGCCTCCAGAAGCGCGCGCGCATTGTTGGGATAAAGACATCCCGCCTTGGCGTCGGTCGGCATGGTGATCGCAAGCGGCTTGGCGTAGGTCGAGCGGGTGATCGAGACGCCGGTCGGCTCCGGCAGCGGCGCCTCGTAGACGCTGAGGCAGAACCGGGTCGATTCCGGGTCGGGGGGGACCGAGCCCGCGCTTCCCTCTTCGGCCCAGTACATCGGCCGGATATAGAGTTCGGCGTCCGGCCTGAATTTCTTCACGCCCTCGCGCGCGAGCTCGACGATCGCCTCTTCGCTCATCGTCGGCTTCAGCCACATGGCCCTCGCCGAGCGGTTGAGGCGCGCGCAGTGCTGGTCGAGATCGGGGGTCACTCCCTCGAAGGCGCGCGCGCCGTCGAAAACGCTCGAGCCGAGCCAGAAAGCGTGGGTGCGCACGCCGACGATCGGGCGATTGCCCTCAATCCATTCGCCGTCGAGAAAAGTAAAGGTTTGCGACCAAGCAGGCATCGTATCCAGGATCCAGTGCGGGAAAAAAATCGGCAAGCGGAAGGGGTAAGGGATCGCCTTGTTGCGGGAGCCAGTCTAGCCGGGCGCGAGGCGTCGGCGCCAGCCCAATTCGGGCGACCGTCGCTTCAATCGAGCGGCGCAATGTCCGCCGCTTCGACGCCAAGCCGCGCGACCGCGTCGCCGACCCGCTTGCCGTCGATCGCGAGGTCTGGCGCGATCTCGGCGAGCGGCACGAGAACGAAGGCGCGATTGAACAGCTCTGGATGCGGCAGCGCCAGGCGCTCCGTGCGCAGCGCCAGGTCGTCGTAAGAGATGAGGTCGATGTCGATGACCCGCGGGCCCCAGCGCTCGGTCGGCGTTCGGCCGAGTTCGACTTCCAGCGCCTTGACGCGGTCGAGCAGCGCCTCGGGCGTTAAGCTCGTGACCGCAAGGGCGCAGGCGTTGACGAACCAGTCCTGGTCGGTCTTTCCCCAGGGCGGCGTTCGGTAGAGGCGGGAGACGGCCGTGAGCTCGATCTCCGGCGCGTCGTCGAGCGCCCGGAACGCGCGCCGTAATGTGGCGGACTTGTCGCCGACGTTGCCGCCGAGCGAAAGGGAGACGCGCGCCCTTCCGTCGCTTCGAGGTCCAGCGGGCGACGCCGGTCGGGCGGCGGCGCTGAGCGCCTTGTAGATTTCGAGCGCGACCCGGTTCTCCGCGACATCATGCACGCGCAGGACCGAGGCGCCCTGAACGAGCCCGATCGTGTCGGCGGCGATCGTGCCGATAAGACGCTGATCGACGTTCGCCCCGAGAATCTTGCCGATGAACGACTTGCGCGACAGGCCAATGAGGATCGGGGAGCCTAAGCGGCGGAAGCGCGCCAGATTCCAGATGCAGGAATGATTTTGCCGCGAGGTCTTGCCGAACCCGACGCCGGGATCGAGGAGAATGCGGCTGAAGGGCACGCCCGCCCGCGCCGCAAGGTTGAGCGAGCGCTCGAAAAAGCGCTCCACGTCGTCGAGAATGTCGATCGAATCGTCGGCTTTTTCGCGATTGTGCATGAGCACGGCCGCCGAGCCGGTCTCGGCGACGGCGTCCGCCATGCCGGGATCGCGCTGAAGTCCCCAGACGTCATTGATGACCGAGGCCCCGAGCCGGGCCGCCTCGCGCGCCACCGCCGCCTTGCTCGTATCGATGGAGATTGGCGCGTCGATTTCACCCGCCAACGCTTCCAGCACGGGAACGACCCGCCGCATCTCCTCGCCCTCGGTCACCGGCGTATGGCCGGGCCGGGTCGATTCGCCGCCGACATCGACGATCGCGGCCCCCTCGGCGACCATGGCCTTGGCGCGCTCGACCGCGGCGGCGATCTCAAGGTGCCGTCCGCCGTCGGAAAACGAATCCGGCGTGACGTTGAGGATTCCCATCAACGCGGGCCCGTGTTTCAGGGCGGCGAGAAACTGTTCGCGTCGAGCTGCGCGCAGGCTGTCGTTCACCAAAATTCCTCCCTCACGCCGATCACGCAGCGGACCCGGCCCCGGATCGATCGCGGGCGAGGAATGCGCGACAGCGCTTCGCTATTGCCTTGGCGCCGTAACCGCCTCGCGGGCCGCCTGCGCCAGCGGGTCGGGTGGAGACTCCATTTGGAACCATGCGACCGCCTCCAGTTTGTCCGGCTCGCGATTGAAACGCGACGCCGCGCTCGATGTCGGCCGAACAGACGGGCGAAAGCCAGTGCTGGCGCTTCGCCAGCAGGATGCGCGCTTCGACGAGGCTCGCCGCTGCGCCGCAACCGACCCCGACCGCGCCCTGGCTCACGCTGCAAGCGCGGCGAGAATCCGCGCCCAGGAACGGGCGCCCTTATGAAAAGAGCTGCGCTCGTATTTCTCGTTGGGCGAATGGATCTGGTCGTCTTCGAGCGCAAAGCCGACCAGCAGGCTGTCCATGTTCAGATCCCGCTTGAACGAGCCCACGATCGGGATCGACGCGCCGCTGCCGATAAGCGCCGCCGGCTTGCCCCATTCGGCCTCCAGCGCGCGGCGGGTGCGGCGCAGAGCCTCGTTCTTGATCGGAAGGGAAATGGCGGGGCTGCCGCCGCGGCCTATGAACTCAGCCTTCACGTCCGGAGGGAGGCGGGAGGCGACGAAAGCGCGGAACGTCTGGGCGACGCGCTCCGGGTTCTGCTTGCCCACCAGTCGGAACGACAATTTGGCGCTGGCCTTTGCCGGCAGGACCGTCTTGACGCCATCTCCGGAATAGCCGCCGGCGATTCCGTTGACCTCGCAGGTCGGGCGTGACCAGAGTTGTTCGAGCGGCGAGCGACCGCGCTCGCCGGCGGGGGTCGTCAAGCCGACCGCCCCGAGGAACGCAGCGGCGTCAAAATTGAGCCCGTTCCATTGCTCCTTGATCTCGTCCGGAAGCTCCTCGACGCCGTCGTAGAAGCCCGGCAGGGCGACAGCCCCGGCGTCATCATGCAGCGCCGCGAGGATGCGCGTCAGCACATGAATGGGGTTGACCGCCGCTCCGCCGTAGATCCCGGAGTGCAAATCCCGCGCAGCTCCCCGCAGAACGACCTCCTCGCTCACGATGCCGCGCAGCGACGTGGTGATGGCCGGCGTCGCGCGGTCCCACATGCCGGTGTCGCATACGAGCGCGATATCGGCCTTGAGCGTCCTGGCGTTCTGGGCGAGAAAGGCGGGCAGCGAGGGCGAACCGGTCTCCTCCTCGCCTTCGAACAGGGCCGTGACCTCGCACGGCGGGCCGCCGATGGTCTTGTACGCGCGGCAAGCCTCGAGAAAGGTCATCAGCTGGCCTTTGTCGTCGGACGCGCCGCGCCCGACGATTTGCTCGCCATTGGGTCCAGATTCCAGCTTCGGCTCGAACGGCGGATTGCGCCAGAGACTTAGGGGGTCGACCGGCTGCACGTCGTAATGGCCGTAGAACAGCACATGCGGCGCGTCGCGGCGATTGGCCTTGACATGCCCGACCACCATCGGCCGTCCTTCGGTCGGATGTTTGACGGCCTCGAAGCCGAGGTCGGCGAGTTCCGCGACCAGCCAATCCGCCGCACGCTCGCAATCGGGAAAATGGGCGGGCGCCGCCGAGATTGAGGGAATCGACAGGAAGGCGAACAGCCGGTCGAGCGCCGCGCCCTGATCAGCGTCGATCTCGGAAAGAATGTCGTCGATCATGGCCATTCGCGCGCCGCTCCCCCTTGCCGGGTCAATCCGCCCTGCCTTGGACGCATCTTCTAGCAGGCCCGACGCCGCGCTTCCAACCGGGCGCCGCGCGAGCGCTTGATTTGCATTGTTGCGCTCTCTTGCAATGGCCGACGCCAGCGTTGCGAATCCATCGCCGCGCTCCCTGGCGTCGTTTGCGGTCATTCCTTCGGCAGTCCCGTCGCCGCGGCCGGCGGGTGTCGATTTCCGCCCGTGCGTCCGGACGAACCTGGTCGCGGAAAAATGTGGGGGCATTGCCAAACCGTCGCATTTGCGTAATTTTGACTTTATTGCCGTGGGTGAACGGTCACTGGACGGTCGCGGTCCGGGGGCAGAGGACGTGAATGCGTCCCGCTAAAGAAATGAAAAGGGAGGACGCGTTCGATGAGCCTGTTATCGATCTTGGACCGTAGCCATTCGGTCGCCAAGCCGGGTTTCAGCCGCTGGATGGTTCCGCCCGCGGCCCTGTGCATTCATCTGTGCATCGGTCAGGTTTACGCGTTCAGCGTTTTCAATCTGCCGATGACCAAGCTTCTCGGGATCGCGAAATCGGCTCCCGACGACTGGAAACTCACCGAGCTCGGCTGGATCTTCTCCATCGCCATTTTCTTCCTCGGCGCCTCGGCGGCCGTGCTCGGGCGCTGGGTCGAGGAGGGCGGGCCGCGCCGCGCGATGTTCGCCGCGGCGTTGTGTTTCGGCGGCGGGTTTCTGGTCGCCGCCTTCGGCATGTCCGTGCACAAGCTTTGGATCGTCTATCTCGGCTACGGCGTGCTCGGCGGCGTCGGGCTTGGACTGGGGTACATTTCTCCGGTGTCGACATTGATCAAATGGTTTCCCGACCGGCCCGGCATGGCGACCGGGATGGCGATCATGGGCTTTGGCGGCGGCGCGATGATCGCCTCCCCGCTCTCGGTATGGCTGATGCGCGCGTTCTCGACGCCGACGCATGTCGGGGTCGCCCAGACATTCGTCGTGCTGGGGCTCGTCTATGCGTTCTTCATGCTGGTCGGGGCGGCGATCGTGCGCGTGCCGGCGCCGGGATGGAAGCCCGAGGGCTACGTTGCGCCGAAGCAGGCGGGAAAACTCATCACCGTCAACGACGTCTATGTCTATCAGGCGTTGAAGACGCCGCAGTTCTGGCTCATCTGGTGGGTGCTGTGCCTCAATGTGACCGCAGGGATTGGCGTGCTCGGCCAGGCTTCGGCGATGAGCCAGGAAATGTTCCCGGGCCGCGTCACCGCAATCGCCGCCGGCGGTTTCGTCGGACTGCTCAGCATCTTCAACATGGGCGGCCGCTTCTTTTGGGCCTCGACCTCCGACCTGATCGGCCGCAAGAACACCTACTTCGTGTTTTTCGCCTTGGGGTTCGTTCTATATGCGCTGGTGCCGTATTTTGGCGGAACAAACAATCTCTTGCTGTTCATCCTGTGCTTCCTCATCATCATCAGCATGTACGGCGGCGGCTTCGCCACCGTGCCGGCCTATCTCAAGGACATGTTCGGCACGCGCTATGTCGGCGCGATTCACGGTTGGCTCATCACCGCCTGGTCGGCGGCGGGGGTGTTCGGTCCGGTGCTTGTGAACTACATCCGGCAGTATCAGATCGATAGCGGCGTGCCGAAGGCGCAGGCCTATAATGTCACCATGTACATCATGGCGGGCCTTCTGGTCGTCGGCTTCATCTGCAATTACCTGATCAAGGCAGTCGACGAAAGACATCACATGAGCCTCGAGACGGCGGACGACGTCGTCGGCGTGGGCTGAAGGAGGCGAACATGAATTCGGACAATCAGAATGGCGGCACCACGACGCTGGAGTTGGCGCTGGCGTGGGGCTTCGTCGGGATCCCACTGCTTTGGGGGATTTACGGGACGTTGGAGAACGCGATGAGGCTTTTCCACTAGAGCGGGGTGCGAAAAAGCGGATTCCAGTTTTTCTTAAACTCCAGCGTATTTATGGGTTCAGAGCATGACGCGATTCAACAAAATCGCACCATGCTCTGGCCCGCATTTCTCACGCCGTGACGCTGTGACGCGTTGGGTTGGGCGCGATTTTCAGCGTGGCTGCGGATGGCGCACGGCTCTGCTTTGCGCGGGATGCGGCGGTAAGTTCGAGCTGAGTTGAGAATCTTTCTCCGGCGGGCCGAGGGGTCGCCTTGTCCGTCTCTCCAGCACCAGCGTCCCAGCGTCCGACAAAACCATTCCGCGATCGAAATCCGCCACGACCGGACGCCCGCCAACCGTTCCAAAATCCATCTCTCCCAAGCTAAACCGCGTCCGCGTCGGGGAGTTCCCACGAATCGGGATAACTCGTTGACCACGAAACAAGTTTGGCTGATTCCTAGGCCCCGACGCGCCCGCCAGTGAGAGAAATGCGGGCCAGGCGGGGCCTCATAAGCCGCCGCCTCCCGCCCTTCCCCCGCCCCACGAATCCCCCCATATTCGCCCCATGCCCCCACCCCACAAAACCGGCCGCCCCGCGCGCGCCAAAGCCGCCCGCCCCGATCTGCAGCCGCTCGACCAGCACCTGGCGGCGCTGCTGAACCCGGCGCTGGTCGAGCCCAGGCCGCAGGGGTTCTCGGAAGCGCCGCAGCCGAAGTTCGAGAGCCCGGCGCCCGACAGCCATCCGCGCGGCATGACCGGCGCGGCGGCGACCGTCGATTCGCTCAAGGTCCTGCTCGAACAGGGCGACCCCAACATTCGCGAGCGGCCGCCGTGGACGCCTCACCGGCCGCACCGGCCGGAAAAGTCGGAAGGCGGGCGGCGGCTGCGGGTGGTGTCGGAATTCGAGCCCGAAGGCGACCAGCCGCAGGCGATCGAGGCGCTGGTGAAGGGGGTGCGGAGCCACGAACGCGATCAGGTGCTGCTCGGGGTCACCGGCTCCGGCAAGACCTTCACCATGGCCAAGGTGATCGAGGCGACGCAGCGCCCGGCGCTGATTCTTGCGCCCAACAAGACGCTGGCCGCGCAGCTCTATGGCGAGTTCAAGAGCTTCTTTCCCGACAACGCGGTCGAGTATTTCGTCTCCTACTATGACTATTACCAGCCCGAAGCCTACGTCCCGCGCACCGACACCTATATCGAGAAGGAGTCCTCGATCAACGAGCAGATCGACCGCATGCGTCACGCCGCCACCCGCGCGGTGCTGGAGCGCGACGACGTCGTCATTGTCGCCTCGGTCTCCTGCATCTACGGCATCGGCTCGGTCGAGACCTATACCGCGATGACCTTCTCGCTGAAGCTCGGCGAGACGATCAACCAGCGCCAGCTCATCAATGATCTGGTGGCGCTGCAATACAAGCGCTCGCAGGCCGACTTCGCGCGCGGCCTGTTCCGGGTGCGCGGCGACACGATCGAGCTCTTCCCCGCCCACTACGAGGACCGCGCCTGGCGGATCGGTTTCTTTGGCGACACGATCGAGGCGATCGCCGAATTCGACCCTCTGACGGGGCAGAAGACGCAGGAGCTGGAATTCGTCAAGATCTACGCCAATTCGCACTACGTGACGCCGCGCCCGACGCTGTTGCAGTCGACCAAGGCGATCAAGGAGGAGCTCAAACTCCGACTCGATCAGCTCAACCGGCAAGGCCGCCTCCTGGAGGCGCAACGGCTCGAGCAGCGAACGGTGTTCGATCTCGAAATGCTGGAGGCGACCGGCTCCTGCGCGGGAATAGAGAACTATTCGCGCTATCTGACCGGACGCCGGCCGGGCGAGCCGCCGCCGACCCTGTTCGAGTATCTGCCCGACAACGCGCTCGTCTTCGCCGACGAGAGCCATGTGACGATCCCGCAGATCGGCGGCATGTATCGCGGCGACTACCGCCGCAAGGCGACGCTGGCCGAATACGGCTTCCGCCTGCCGTCCTGCATGGACAACCGCCCGCTGCGCTTCGAGGAATGGGAGGCGATGCGGCCGCAGACCGTCCATGTCTCGGCGACGCCTGGCCCGTGGGAATTGGAGCAAACGGCAGGCGCATTCGTCGAGCAGGTGATCCGCCCGACCGGGCTGATCGATCCGCCGGTCGAGATCCGCCCCGCCCGCAGCCAGGTCGACGACCTGGTCGGCGAGGTGAAGCAGGTCGCGGCGCGCGGCTATCGCACCCTGGTGACGACGCTGACCAAGCGGATGGCCGAGGATCTGACCGAATATCTGCACGAGAACGGGGTCAGGGTGCGCTACATGCATTCCGACATCGACACCATCGAGCGGATCGAGATCATCCGCGATCTGCGCCTCGGCGCCTTCGACGTGCTGGTCGGAATCAATCTTCTTCGGGAAGGTCTCGACATTCCCGAATGCGCACTCGTCGCCATTCTCGACGCCGACAAGGAAGGTTTCTTGCGCTCCGAGACCTCGCTGGTGCAGACGATCGGCCGCGCGGCGCGCAACGTCGACGGCAAGGTGGTGCTCTACGCCGACACGGTCACCGGCTCGATGCGCCGCGCGATCGGGGAAACCAATCGCCGCCGCGCCAAGCAGAGCGCGTTCAACGAGGCCAACGGCATTACGCCCGCGTCGATCCGCCGCGGCATCCAGGACATCTTGGGCTCGGTCTACGAGGCCGATCACGTCACCGTCGATATCGGCCTCGCCGGCGCCGCGATGATCGGCCACAATCTGCAGGCGACCATCGGCGATCTTGAGAAGCGGATGAAAGAGGCGGCCGGCAATCTCGAATTCGAGCAGGCGGCCCGCCTGCGCGACGAGATCAAGCGCCTGCAGACCGTGGAGCTTGCCGTCGGCGACGATCCGCTGGCGCGGCAGGCAGCGATCGACTCCGCCGGCGGCGCCTACGCCGGCGAGCGCCCGTTCGGCCGCGCCGCGAATATGCCCTCGACCAGGGCGCGCAAGCCGACCGACGCCGACATGGGCCCGCACAACTGGGGCGGCGGCGAGGCGAGGCCGAAGGGCGGCGGGAGGCCGAGAGGGCGAGCGAAGTAAAGGGGAGCGACGATTGGGCAAAAGCGGGCGTTCATTCGCAACAGGGGCAAAAGTTCTGGCAATTTGGGGGCCCTGGGGGTGCGCGCGCTGACGATTTCGGCGAGGGCCGGGAATTTCTGGCGGCCTCGGACATCGAGGCGCGCGCCGAGGCGGTCCCAGAAGGCGAGGTGGACGACGGAACGGTCGAAGCCGACTGCGATCGCCGAGCGACTCCGGCGCCCCGCCTCACGCCGCCTTGGGCTGCGCCCAGGGATCGAGCGCGCGGCCGGTTTCGAGATAGGACTTGAGGCTCGATAGCACGCGCGGCCAGCCGTTGCCGATCATGCGCCGAGTGTCGGAGCCCTCGGCGAAGTTGTCGTGAGTGACAGTCAGCCGCGCCATGCCTTCGAACGGCTCGATTTCGAAAGTCGCGCGCGAGTGTTTCGCCTTGTCGGCGGCGTTGGCGGGACTGGCCCAGGTCAGGACGAGCCGCCGCGGAGGAGTGAATTCGACCACTTCGCCGACGAGATCGACCGTTTTCGCCGCGTCGTCACGCACGTGGCGCCATTCGGAGCCCGGCTTCCAGTCGGAGACGTTCTCGTGCTTCCAATATTTTCGAGTGACTTCGGCGTTGATCAACGCGTCCCAGATCTTGTCGGGGGTCGCCGCGATATAGGTTACATAGACGTAGGCGGGGTCAATCATGGTTTTCTCCTTCGGCCTTGGTTTTGACTTCGTGCAGCAGCGCGAGCGGGCCGCGCTCGAATTTCCTCACCCAGCGCTCGTAGACCTCGTGGATCGGCACTGGATTGATGAAATGAAGCTTCTCCCGGCCCCGCCAGACGGCGCTGATGAGATTGGCGTCGACGAGGATGTCGAGGTGCTGAGACGCGGATTGGCGGCGCATGTCGAGACGCTCGCAAAGCGCCCCCAGAGTCTGGCCGTTTTTCGTGTGCAGAGAATCGAGCACCTTGCGGCGATTCGGATCGGCCAGCGCCTTGAACACTTTGTCCTCGTCTTTCACTCCGGTCTCCAACCGCTGTCACAATATGCAGGTAAATACCTGCATGTCAAGCGGCCGAACGAGACCGCTACCCTCCGGCCTTGGGCGCGGAACTAATCGTCCGTCGGAAGGTGTCGAGTTGAATCTTGCTCGCGCGCGCTTCCCTCGCGTAGAGCCGCCGCCCGCCGGAATTGCGCCGACGGCGGATGAGCGAAAGGCGACGCCTCGCTTGCGCCGCCTCGGCGGCGTCAGCGCGCTTCTTCAGCTCTCATCGCAATGCCGCACCGCAACCTCGCGCCCGGGGTCAGCCGGACGCGAGGCCGGATCGGCCGAGATATGCGACTCGGTCAGTCGACCGCTTCGGGCACTCTCAGACGCTCGGGCGCGCGGCGTTCCAGCAGGGCGGGAACATAGGCGCCGATGCCCGTCTGCAAATCCTGCAGCGAGACGAAACGTCCGTCGGCCAGCCGCAGTCCGTCGCGGTAGAGACCGGTCTCACGCTGGGCGAAAGTCGTTTCCGCCTCAGCGCCAATGTGCAGGGAGGATTGCATTGCGACCGGGATATCGGTCAGCATGACCTTGGTGTCGCACTGCATGCATACAGCTGTACGGGGATCCCCCGGCGAGGCGAAACCGATCGAACCGCTCGGAAACCGCGTCGTGATGTATAATTCGCCCTCGCGGGCCGGACGCGATCCATACATCTCAAGGGAATAATCGCACATGACAGGCTCCTGTGCTGTGTGAGCCCCCCTGATCGGTTCCCCGAATCATCGCCATGTTTTATCGTCCTAAAGCTTAGGCTCCCATTTGGGCATTATTGAGGGCAAGGCGTCTCCCAACGTGAGACGCTTGACTGTTCACAAGCATTTTTTTCAGCGCCGGTCGGCTCGTCGTTCAATGCAGCGCGCGCGGCTCGGTCCCCGCCGTCGCGACCTGATCCAGATCGACCGGCCGCCAGGGCGCGCCGAAGGATTCGACGCGGAAGCGCTGGGCCTCCAGCGCCGCCGGCCAGGGTTCCGGATCGAGGCCGGCCTTGGCCATCAGATGACGCACGAACGCGCGGGCGTCGGCGACCTGGCGCCAGACGCTCGGCAGGAACAGGGCGCGCCGCCTGCCCGCGCCAAGAATGAGGCCGTCGCGGTCGGGCTCGAGCGCGTCCACGAGCTCGGATTCGCTTCGCGCCGGAATCGGGCGCGGGTGAGAGAGGATCGAGACGTCGATATGCAGGCCCGCGAGCTCGGCCTCGGCGAGAGGCGCGAAGCGCGGATCGGAACAGCCGGCCTCGACGGCGTTCGCAATCGCGTCCTCGATCAGCGGGCGGCGCGGCGCGAGCGAGCCGATGCAGCCGCGCAGTCTTTCGCCCTGAGTGAGCGTGACGAAGCTCGCGCGCCAGGGCGAAAGCGCGGGCGGACCGCCTTCGAGGCGAAGCGCCGGCGCCTTGCCGCCCTGCCGCGCAGCCGCGCTCAAGCGCGCCATGCAGCCGGACAGCAGGAAGGCGCGGTCGGCCTCGGCGAGCCGCGCCGAAGACGCGTATTCGAAGGCGAAGGCGCCGTAGCCGACGACGCTCGACGCGCCCGCGCCAGCGTCGGCCGAGGTGGCGAGATGCAGGCCGCTCACCCGTAAATCGCGCTCGGCGGCGATCTCAAGCGCCCCCGCGATCGGCAGGAAGCCGCAGGCGCGCCGCCCCTCGAGCGATTGGGCGTCGAGAACCTCGATCCGGCGCGCAGTGTCGGAATCGATCGCCTCCGCGCTTTTGCGGTCGAGGAAATGCGACAGGTCGGAAGAAAGGGCGATCACCGTCTCCGGTCCGCCCCAGACGAGGCGCAGCGCCGCCGCGACCGCGCGCGGATCGGCCTCGCCGACGAGAATCGGCAGAACCTCGAACGGCGCCGGCAGCATCGCCTGCAACATCACCAGATGCATTTCGAGCGAATGCTCGCCGGCGAACGGCCGCGCGTCGACGGCCGCAGCCCGCGCCTCGGCGAGCCGCGCATGCAGGCCGCGGGCGACCGGGGCCTCGCCGAGCGGCGTTCGCCACGCCATCGCCGGATGGATGGCGAGGCCGCGAAAGGCGAACCGATGCGCGGGACCGATGATGACGACGCGGCGCGGCGGATCGGGCCGCCGGGCCCAGGGGCCGAAAGCGGTCGCCGCGACCGCGCCCGAATAGACGATGCCGGCATGCGGCGCGATCACGACCTTCGGCGCGACGGAGCCGTCGGGCCGGGCGCGCTTGCGCACGCTTTCGATCAATGCGCGCAGGCTTTGCGCTTCCGCCGGATAGAACATCCCCGCGACCTGCGCGGGATGGACTTCGGTCCTCAACATTTCAACGCCCCTATCGCTCGTCCCACAAAATCTAGGCGCCTGGGCCGCGTCCCGCCAGGGCGCCGCATTGCAATTGCGCGCCGCGCTCACAACATATTGGAACGAGTGGGTTTAAGGAGCGGCTCGCGAAAGCGGCCGGAGGGCGATGGGCGCCGATGACAGCGTCAATGTCGAATATTGGACCAGGCTTGAGGACGGGCGGATCGAATGCCGCGTGTGCCCGCGCTTCTGCCATATGCGCGCCGGGCAGCGCGGTCTTTGCTTCGTCAGACGCGCGCGCGCGGACGGCGAGGGGATGGAGCTGACCGGATACGGGCGCTCGACCGGCTTCTGCGTCGATCCGATCGAGAAGAAGCCGCTCAATCATTTCCTGCCCGGTTCAGCGGTGCTGTCGTTCGGCACCGCAGGCTGCAATCTCGCCTGCGCCTTCTGCCAGAACCACGACATTTCCAAGAGCCGCGAAGTGGCCCACTTGAGCGCGCACGCCATGCCGGAGACAATCGCGCGAGCGGCGGCGCGGCTGGGTTGCGCCAGCGTCGCCTACACCTACAACGATCCGGTGATCTTCCTGGAATACGCCCTCGACACGGCGGCGGCCTGTCGCGCGCGGGGGATCCGGAATGTCGCCGTCACCGCGGGCTTCGTGTGCGAGGAGCCGCGCAAGCGCCTGTTCGCCGGGATGGATGCGGCGAACGTCGACCTCAAAGCGTTCACCGAGCGTTTCTACGAAAAGCGCTGCGTCGGCTCGCTCAAACCCGTGCTGGATACGCTCAAATATCTGGTCCACGAGACTGACGTGTGGACGGAGGTCACGACGCTGTTGATCCCGGGCGAGAACGATTCCGCAGACGAGATCGAAGCGCTGACGTCATGGTTCGCGCGTGAACTCCGGCGCGATGTGCCCTTGCACTTCACCGCCTTCCATCCCGACTACCGCATGCTCGACACCCAGCCGTCGCCGCCGGCGACGCTGCAGAGGGCGCGCGCCATCGCTGTCCGCAACGGACTCGAGCACGTCTATGTCGGCAATGTCCACGACCCCGCGCGCCAGGCGACCCTATGCCCGACCTGCGGCGCGCGGGCGATCGGCCGTGACGGCTATACGATCACCGCTTACGCGCTCGACGCCGCCGGGGCGTGCTTGAGCTGCGGCGCCAAGATGGCGGGCGTTTTCGCCGAAAAACCCGGCGCATGGGGCTCGCGGCGGATGGCGGTCGAGATCGAGCGCTATGCGGCTTGAGGAGGCGAGGCGGGACGAATTGAGCCGCCGTGCTCGCCTTCAATGCCTTGCGCGCATGCGAAGGCCGGTCGAGGGCTCCCGCTTGTCGTCGGCCTCGGCCGAGGCGCGACGCTCGAGAGCAATTCTCGCGGCGCGGTCGAGATGGGCGCGCATGGCCGCGGCGGCGGCGTCCGGGTTGCGCTCGGAAATCGCCTTGGCGACGTCGCGATGTTCGCGTACCGACGCGCGCAGCACGTCCGGGGTCAGAACGTCGCCGACCTGAGCCATGATGAGCGGCAGATTCAGACGCATCGCCAGGTCGCGCAGCTGAAAATTGCCGGCGAGCGCCATCACCGCCTCGTGGAAGGCGGCGTTCTCGGTCAGATATTCGGGCGCGCTGCGCGCCGAATCGTCGAGGATCGGCCGGATCGCCTCGGTGAAGCGCGCGCGCCGCTCGGGATCGTCGGCCTCGGCGGCGAGACGGGCGGCAAGCGATTCCATTTCGACCCGAACCTGAAAGAGCTCACGGATGTCGCGCGCCGACAGACGCCGGACCAGCGCTCCGCGATGCGGCTGATGCTCGACCAGCCCTTCGGCGGCAAGCCGCCTCAGCGCCTCGCGCACCGGGCCGCGGCTGACGGCGAAGCGGGACGTCAGTTCCCATTCGACCAGCCTCCAGCCCGCCGGCGCCCGCCCGGCAAGGATGTCCTCCCGCAATCGTTCGACAATGAACGAAACGGTCGCGCCGTGCGCCGGCGGGTCCACAGGCGTCCGCTTTGCGTCCCGATCAACCCGGTGCGCCATCCTCGCGCCTTTCATCGGCGAATCGAACGTCCAAGCTTAAGTCCTCCGGTTGGCGCAAACCAGAGCGAGCGGCGCGTTTGACACCCTGCCCCCGCCTGATAATGTCCAGTAATCACAATATTGTCCTACAATCGAGGAAAAAGCGCTTGGGGGCGCGGCAGCGAAGGAGGCCGGCATGCTGATCGGCAAGCGCGGAGCCGCCAAGACGGCGATCGCGGCGGCGTCGAGCGATCGGGTGACGGTGCGCGGGCGCGATCTCGCCGGCGATCTGATGGGCCAGGCGACGTTCACCGAATTCTTCTTCCTCGCCGCGACAGGGCGCGCCCCGACCGCAGAGCAGCGCTTCTTTCTCGATCTGAGCCTCGTCGCGATCGCCGAGCACGGGCTGACGCCGTCGGTACAGGCGGCGCGGATGACTTACGCCGCCGATCCTGCCGCGCTTCAGGGCGCGGTCGCGGCTGGCGTGCTCGGTTGCGGCACGGTGATCCTCGGCGCCGCCGATCTTTGCCGGCGGCTGATCGAGGACGTGCTGGCGCGCGTCGACGTTTGCGGCTCGCTCGAGGAGGCGGCGCTTGGCGTCGCGCGCGAGCACCGCGCAGGGCGCAGGGCCATTCCCGGCTATGGCCACCCGTTGCACAAGCCGGTCGACCCGCGCGCCGAGCGGATGATTGCGCTGGCGCGCGAGCGGGGGATCGCCGGACGCTCGGTCGCGGCGGCCCACGCCCTGACGAAGGCGGTCGCGCAAGTCTGGGATAAGCCGCTGCCGATGAACGTCTCGATGGCGATCGCAGCCACCCTTCGCGACGTCGAGGTTCCCCCGAGCCTCATCCGCGGCATTCCGATCCTGGCGCGCACCGCCGGCCTCCTCGCCCACCTGATCGAGGAGGCCGAAGCGCCGATCGGCTTTTATCTCGCTTCCAAAGGCGAAGACGCGATCGAGCATAAGGCCGGCGCGACGGGGGAGAACTGATGCCGATGTTCGAGCCCGAGATCGAATCGGCGCCGTGGGAGCGCCAGGCGCGCGCCGACGACCCGCTTTATCGCGCCCAGATCGACTATCTGTTCGACCGTTCGCGGTTCTATCGCGATAAGCTCGCGGACGCCGGCGTCGCTTCCGCTCACGCCGTCGGGGGGCTGGAGGCGATCGCCGCCCTTCCGCTGACCGAAAAGGACGAATTGCGCCGCTCGCGAGGGCCCGGCGAGCCGATCGGCGCGCATCGAACCGCGACGCGCGACGAAATCGTGCGCATCTATTCGACCAGCGGCACTACCGGCACGCCGAGTTATATTCCGCTCACCTCCGCCGACCTCGAGGTCTGGGTCCGCACGTCCGCCCGCTCCTACGCGGCCTCGGGCGTCACCCGCGGCGAGCGGATCGTCTCGACCTACAACGCCGGGCCGTTCGTGGCCGGCGCGGCGCTCGGCGCCTTCGATCGGCTGGCGCTCTGCCATATTCCGGTCGGCTCGGGAAACACCGAGCGTCTGATGGCGGCGGTCGAGATGCTGAAGCCGACGGCGCTCGTGGTGACGCCGTCGTATGCGCTGCATCTGGCCGAATGGGCGCGCGAGCGCGGCATCGACCTCGCCGGGTCGAGCGTGAAGCGGGTGATGGTCGCTGGCGAGCCCGGCGGCGGCGAGCCGGCGATGCGCGCCAGACTGGAGGCAGCGTGGGGCGCGAGCGTCACCGAGGCGATGGGCATCGGCGACATTTCTGTCTCCCTGTGGGGCGAGTGCGAGGCCAAGGGCGGAATGCATCTTGGCGGGCGCGGCTTCGTGCATTTCGAACTCATCGACGCCGAGAGCGGCGCCGCCAAGCCGATCGTCGACGGCGCCGAGGGCGAACTGGTGCTGACCCATCTCGTCAATCGCTCCGCGCCGCTCTTGCGCTTCCGCACCCGCGATCATGTGCGCGTGAGCGTCAGCCCCTGCCCGTGCGGACGCACGTCGCCGCGCGTGCGCTGCATCGGGCGAACCGACGACATGCTGATCGTGCGCGGCGTCAATGTCTTTCCCTCGGCGGTGCGCGAGGTCGTCAACGAATTCGCGCCGGCGGTCGCGGGCGTCATCATGATCCGCCCGCGCGCCGCTGGCGTCAGGCAAGAGCCGCCGTTGCCGGTGATGGTCGAGGTCGCGCCGGGCGCGGACGTTGAAGGCCTCGCCGAACGCATTCGCGCGCGGCTGCGCGACAAGCTCGTCGTGACGACCGAAATCAAGCTTGTTCCGGCTGGCGGGTTGCCGCGCAGCGAGTACAAGTCCAAACTGGTCGAAAAAGCCTGAGGAGGAGTGAAGAGGAGATGGCGATGCAAAAACTTCAGACCCAGGGCCTGCATCACGTCACGCTGGTCGGCGCCGACCGCCAGACCTCGATCGACTTCTGGGAGGGCGTGCTCGGCATGCCGTTCATATTCGAACAGCCCAATCTCGACAACGCGGGCGAGAGCCACATCTACTTTGATCCGGGCGACGGACGCCTGATCACAGTGTTCACCCGCGAGGACCGAAAGCCGACGCCCCGCCGCACGCCGACCGACATCGGTTGCGTGCACCACATCGCGTTCAACGTCTCGCGCGCCGTCTTCATGCAGGCGGTCGAGCGGCTCGACGCGCGCGGGATCAAGCACACCGGCGTGCGCGACCGGATGATCTTCGACGCGATCTATTTCGAGGATCCGCTCGGCCTGCTGATCGAGCTGTCGTGCTGGAAGTTCGACCCGCCGGAGGGTTTCACCCGCGGCGAGGTGCTGTTCGCGGCCCACCAGCTGCGGGTTTCGCGCGGCGACCGCGCGATCGCCGAGGTTCATCTGGCCGACGCGATTGAAGGTCTGGTGGCGGGCTCGCGCAAGAGTCTTTCCGGCGACCGGGGGCCGAAGGACCCTTATCGGCGGTGAACGACCGGCGACGGTCCGGCGCTCCCGCCTGAATTCGTTTCTTGAGTGTCCAGTGACGCAACAACGGAGGAAACAATGTCTGCGATCAAGCTGCATGTGATCAAGCCGAGCGTGAACAACATGACGGCGCGCGTGTTCGTGCGCGCGGCCAAGCTCGATTTCACCGAGGACGACGTCTACGGCAAGACCCGCTCGGAAGAGTTTTCGGCCAGGAACCCCTCCCACCTGACGCCGATGATGGAGGCCGCCGACCTGCCGAAAGGCGTGGTGTGGGAGAGCTGCGCGATCATGCAGTATCTCTGCAACAAGCATCACCTCGACTCGTTCTATCCGACCGACCCGGCGAAACGGGCGATGGTCGACAGCGCGATGTTCTATATCGTCGGCACGCTCTATCCCTACATCACCCGCGCGACCTATCCGGCGCTCGGATTTCCGCAATATGCGGGCGAGGTCGGCGCCAGCGACGCCGACGCGGCGGCGAAGGACAAGGCGCAGAAGGCGGCGGTCGCGGCGGTCGGCGAGACGCTGGAAGTGTTCCGCAAGTTCTATCTCGACGGCAAGACCTTCATCGGCGGCGACCATCCTTCGATCGCCGACATCCGCCTGTCGTCGAGCCTCGAATTCCTCAACGCGATCGACTATCCGTTTCCGGCCTGGGCGAAGACCTACATGGCGGCGGTCGAGAAAGCGCTCGGCGACGCCTACACCGTGCCGGCGGGCGACGTGGCGGGGTATATCGCCTATGTGAAGGGGCAGAAGAAGTAGGGGGCGAGGGGAGGGCGGCCGACGAAGGGGCCACCCGCCCATATTCTCGACCTGCAACGCCTAGAGGGCGGAGTCCTCGTATATTTCCTCGCCCATCAACACGCACTTGCCAGTAACCAGAGCGTAGATGAATCGCATTCGATAGCGCGCCTTGTAAATGTAACCCCAAACTTGGAGAACGTCATATCGGCGCTTTCCGTGAATCGCCGCGACTGTACCGATTTTTGTGGCGACGTCGTCGACGGTCCATTGGCCGGCAAATCCCAATTCATCAGGTTGACGATAAAAAACCAAGAGTTGTTTGGCGCGGTTGATGGCGTCTGAAGAGCAGGCGTGACGCGTCGCTGCATTTGCCGATTCGAAGGTGAGAATGAACATAACAGACGCGAAGACGAGGACAATTTTCACAAAGACCGCTCCTGAACGCTATTGTCTACAACATGGGAACCCTACACTTGATACTGATTAACGTTCGAGCGACGCCTTCTCAGATGCCAGTCGAGGGGAGAACGCGCTCTCCGATTGCATAAGCGGCCATGAAGTCCGGCAAGCCATGCGTTCCGCCATTGACGGCAATTCGAGCGCTGGTGAGATCACCGTTGTGCAAGAAATTTCGGATAATTGACTCTTTATTTTTGAGGAATTGAGCGAGAATCTTTCCGGCGGTTGTAGGGTCGTTCGCCAGATCAGGATTGGCGATGAGGTCAGAGCCGATTTGATCGCCAATTTGCTTGTAATTGGATCGCCCGGTGAGCTGAACATATCCTCGCCCCTTGAACTTGGGGCCGTCCCCAGGTTGAGTATTGCCAAGATCTTTTACACGATTTTCATAACGATCAAACGGCGTTTGTAGAGTATTAAAGTGGCTTATTCCCTCTGAAATTGGGATAAATCCTGCAGTCTCGACCCGAATTGTCGATAAAGCCATATTCAGCATCTGTTTGTCCGTCAGCTGCTTGGCGCGCAAGCCATCGACGACGAAAGGAAGATTGTGATTAATGTTATCGATCTTCGTGCCCGGAAACATTTGCTTGACGATTCCCGCCGTCACAGCAGTGGGTTGCGTCGAGTTCGATGGCGGCGTATCGATCGTCTGGCCAGCCACCTTCACTATAAACGGTCTCGTCGCATCTAGTGCTTGTTGGAGCGCGGCGTTGATGCGTTGGAGCGCAACCGCGGCGGTGGCGCCCTGCAATATGCTCTGATAGCGATCCAATATGCGGCCGGGCTCGATCCCTTCGCTCTTAAAGTCAGCCGCAGAGACCGCGCCGATCAAATCAGTTACCGTCTGAGCGGGATTCGCCATTGCGGAAGCCGCCGCCTTCGATCCAAGAATTTGTGCGAGATACAATTGGGAAAGGGTTGGCTGATCGCCGATCAAGCTTGCGAGTTTTTGCTGGGCGCTCAAAATCATCACGGCAAAAACCGAGCATTGGGAATGCCAGTTAACAATGTCGCCTGCCGCTAGTCCGAGCTCGAAATCAGGCAAGGCGCTGTAAAAGTTCCACTCGGCCGGAGACAAGGCAAAAGGCCCAACATCGACGCCATTCGCACCGGGGCCGTCCGTAACATGGGTCCGCATCTCGGCGACGGACATGAGGTAATGTGCGCCTACGCCCCAGATGACGGATCTTCTGACACACGCTTCGGCAAACACCAGCTTGTCCAACGGCCCAGCAATCCCGTCTGCCACGGGATCAACCGCCAGTCTGCTAACCCAACCGTCACGCTGTTGGTCGCCATCCATGAATTTGATGTGGAAAAAGGAGGGATTGGTTTCGTCGACTATGTCAACCTTCTTTCCTGCCGGCGCCGTCACGTCTGTTGCGTCCCCATCTGGAGCCTTGCGCAGGATTCTGCTCGAAAGCATAACCGCCATTGATTCCTCCTCTATTTGGGACCTGGCTATATTTGACTAATTTGAATCAAAATGGTCTTTATCGAATGAACTATGTCCTATACTTATCTAAACATACGAGCGACGCCTGCAGGGTCATGCAATTTTAACGCGCAGTCTTTGTTTTTTTCAAGCACCGGATCTAGTTGATCGAGGTCCGTTTGCAGGATGCCCTGCGATTGTATGCGGTCAGCCCGAGCACGGTCGTCCGGGCCGCCAGAGCCCTGGAAGAAATCCACCATGGCTTTCCGAAGCGACCCAATCTTTTCGTCGCGCTCTGCGCACAACGCTCCCTGGTACTCTCCTATCGTCTTCGGTTCTGGTCGACTTTCAAATGAATTTATAGCACCAATGTTCTTGTGGGGCGGCGGCGGCGGGACAACGTGCGCTTTTGGCGAAGAAACCGGCGCAACGAATCGCGCACGCGATTGTGGAATGGCGACCGTCGCGACGTTAAATCCTGAAATTAGGGGGTTAGGATTGGCGCCAGCCGAACCAACGCCGCCAACTTCAAATAGCGTCACAGCATTGTTGATTTGAGTTTCTATGGTAAAGGGCATGCACAGGCGCAGATACGAACGAAGGGCGTAAATTGCGGCTGGGCGATTGTTGATAGTGACTCCCATCAAATCTTGGCGAAATCTATTGTCATTGCCAAGCACAATCGACTGGATCGTGGAATGATTCACCTCATAAATCAATCGTGAATTTATGTTGGTGAATGTATTGGCTGCGATGCCGAAGGCGACGCCGACAATCCCAATCGCGTTCGCTCCCGTTCCGGTGATCGTCATGATCGCCTGGGTCGCGGTCGACATATCGGTGAGTTGCTTCAATATCGGCGCTTGAGACCGCTTGCGATTGTCAATCCATGTCAGATACTCGTCGCAGCGACGGTCAATATCATTCATTCCTGCCTGAACAATAAGAGTCCAGTTATTCGAACGGGTCCCGAGACTGGCGCAGGAAAGCGAGTCGCCAGTCCCTGATGTTTGAAGACCAGCCTGGTCGCAAAGTAAACCAATGTATAAATTTTCGAGCGTGGCAGATGGCAACGCCGAAGCCGCATAGAGATCTGTCCCTACGCCTGAGCTAAAAAACATCGCATCTTGGGGTGAGCATCCTGACAGGAAGATACAACACAGAATTGTCGCGGACGCTGCTCTTAAATCTCGCACTGGTCGCCCCCAGTTTAAATCACAATCAATCTCTATCAAATATTTTCATATTTTAGACATAGCTTTGCGATAGTTGCAACTCCATCGGCGGATCGTACTTTTCGAGGCTGACGCCTTTTGGCTTACCCTGAATGAAGAAGCCACCCGCGGGCCTGGCGCGAACGCCTTGCAACAGCAAGCCAAATCTGACGATTTCATGAGGGAGTTCAACGTCGAAAGACCCCACGAAGCCCTCGCCATGAAGATCCCCGCTGAAATCTACGCGCCCTCGCCCAGACCCTACGCGGGATTGCCCGAACTCACATTTCCCCTGCACGACCGCGACGTCCTCGTTACCGCTTGCGGCCGCATCTGCATGCAGCGAAAGCGCATCAATGTCTCGACCGTCCTCGCCGGCCAGCGCCTCGGAATCTGAGAAGTCGACGAGGGAATTTGGCTCATAGGCTTTATGAGCTACGATCTGGGCTTCATCGATCTGGAGCGGAAAACCTTGCAACCCCTCGGCAACCTGTTCGGCCCGAGGTTGTCACCCATGTCTTAGGTACGTTCCGTTACCTATGTGTCGCGGGTCGGACAACGAGGGTCTTGGTGGAGCTGAGGGGATTCGAACCCCTGACCTCTGCAGTGCGATTGCAGCGCTCTCCCATCTGAGCTACAGCCCCGTCGCGCGGCTGTTTACGTGCGCTCCCCTGCCCGGTCAAGTCCTTGTCCTGGCTCAAGACATATGAGCCGGCGGGGTTTGTTTGGCTCGGCGGGAATTTAGGTACTGGGCTGGGGTAAGTCCTGCAAGGGCTCCGTGGGGTCTGTGGTGGTTGTAGAGGTGTTGGAAGGCGTCGACGAAGGGGGTGATTTTGTCGATTTGCAGGGGCAGTTCGACGCAGGCATAGAATTCGTATCGCCATGCGCCGTTGCAGCGTTCGACGCCGCCATTGAGCTTGGGCGATCGCGGCGGCAGGAGGTAGAGCGGCAGGTTCTTTTTGGCGCAGGCTTGTTCGAACTCGGCCATGAACTCCGAGCCGCCGTCGATCTGGATGGCTTTGACGGGCTCGGGCATTTCGGCCAGCACTTTGTCGAGGAAGTCGGCGGCGTTGCGGGCGGTGGCTTGGCGGTAGGGTTTGGCGACGGTCCATTTGGCGTTAGGGTCGTAGGCGTCGAAGTGTTTGAGGCCGACGCCGGGGGCGATGGCGACTGACATGGTGTCGATCTGGACGACGTCGCCGGGCGCCTGGAAGGTCACGCCGGCGGGCTTGCGCACGGCGTGGGGGCGCTTTCGCGGGGCTTTGCGGGCGGCGATGTTGCGGATCAGGTCGGGGACGCGGGGCACGAGGCCGCGCGTCATCAACTCGCTCAGGACGCGTCCGACCCTGGCCTCGCTGACCTCGAAGCCTTGGCTGCGCAGGATCGGCGTCAGCTTGGCTTTGCCCCACATTGGATGGTCGAGGCGCAACCGCTCGACCGCCGCCGCGAGGCCTGGCGGATGGGTCGGCCGGCGGGTGCGCAGCGGTCGGCGGCTCTTGGACTGAGGGTCGTTGCGCCACCGCTTGAGCGTCGACAGCGGCACGCCGACTGCCGCCGCCGCCGCTTCGCTCGGCAGGCCGCCGGCCCGCGCCGCCAGCCAGCGCGCCACCGCGTCGCGTCTTCTCTCCGCTTCGATATTTGGCGTCTTCGCTGCGAGAAGACGCGACGCCGCCCGAGCGGAGCGGATAAGATGGCCGGGCAGGCCAAATACCTGCATGGGGTTCTCCTGCGATTCGAGCCTCGACAACCCGAGCCTCAGGGAACCCCATCCCTCAATCAAGCCGGCTCATATCTGTCTGATCCAGGACAGTCCTTCGACCTTCGGGTTGGCGGCCGGCGCGAAGAAGGACGCTGGCCGACATCAAGGCCCCCTTTAGAGCCCGGCCTGAAATCGGTTGACCGGGCTCGTTAGCCCTGATTCTCCGGAAGTTGCAATGAGTTCTGGAGATTCGCCCGGCCTGCCGATCGAATGTCAAATCAGTCCCGCCGACATGCAGGATCTCTGGAGGGGACGGGATAGGCTCGAGGCGGCGCAGAGAAGGGCGCCGAACCCAAGCGGACGTGGCGCCGACGCGGCATTCACGCCAACCTAGCGGAATGGATGCCCATTGCCGTTTTGAGCGTATTCAAAGGGTTGAACGTACCGATGGCGTTTTGTCGGACGCTGGGGCTTCAGTGAAATAATATTTTTAACTCGTAATAACTGAGATCGCCTCCCCAACACCAATCGCCGCCCCTGATTGCGCCGGGCGAGGCCCGGTCGAGCAAAGTTCGACGGCTATCACGGCTTTCTATTTCAACGAAATAATTGTCGCGGCGAACTTGGAACCGAAGCTGCTCGGTTCGGTTGAAGGCCGTAATCCGGAACATCAGGAGGAGGCGGATATGATCCGGCCTTTCCGTTCCAGACCATTGCGAAACAGCCGCGCTTTGCGCTTCGGCTTGGTTGCCGTCCTCGGCCTGGCGGGCCTTGTGGCCGGCGCCGGTCAGGCGTGGGCGTGCGGGGGTTTCGCCTGCGTCGGCGGGGCGATCGGGCGGAGCGCTCACGACACGGGCGCACCGATCGAGAAGGGCGTGCACGCCACCGGCCGCGCCACGGGGCAAGTGGCCGAAGGAACCGCCAGAGTGGCGACCGGACATCCGTGAGCGACGGCTCAGGCGATCGCGCGGGTCGGCAGGGAACTTGCTCGCGCGTAGGAAGGCGGGGCCTGCTCGTGGGCCGTCGATCGCGAGAACACAAGCCCAATGAGGTCAAAGACCGGAATGTGCGCCCTGACGTGATTTGCGCCTCGAAGATACCGGTCGAATTAAGGCGACAACTTGCGCTTTCTCGTGCGGAAGGCCGGAGACGACGAAGCAGGCAATACGAGCCCTGGGAGGCCGGCGAAAGATCGGGACGTCCGGCGAAAGCCCATCCAATTAGGCTTAAGTGTCCCTGAATTGACCCATATTCGAATATATTGCGTATCAGGGTGTCGCCCAAACGTCCGGCGCGCCGATCGAGCGCCGTTGCTCGTGGAGGATGCATCGTGTGCGCACTTGCAATGACTTGGCGCGCCGCGGTTGCGGCATTCGGGGCCGTGGCCCTTGTCCCAGCCGTCGCCGGTCGACGAGCGCTGGCGCAGTCGGGCCTCGCCTTCCGCGACATTCGCGTCGACGTCGCGCCCTTGCGCGCGAGCGCCGGCGACCCGACCGCGGCATGGGTGCAGCGGGAACTGCCGGTCCAACTCGCTCGAGCCCTGGCGGGCCGGATGTCGAGGAACGGCGCCACGCTCATCGTGCGGATCGACACCCTCACCCTGGGACCAAACAGTGGGGCAGGCATCCACAGCAACTCGTCTTGGGACAACATCGGCGGCGTCGCAATCATCAACGGCGCCCAGATTCCCGTGCGGGCGACGACGAGGTATCAGTCCTCGCCGATTGACCAGACGATGATCGAACAATCCAACCACGACCGCGTGGCTAAGCTCGTGCAGGCGCTGACCTATTGGATCGGACACGGAGCATTTTTCTAAGAGCGCCCTTTGACCCGGACGCCAAAGTATTTCTCGGAAAAGTGCTGACCGGCTCCCCCAAAGGGATGCGTTCCACTATCAGCTTTATTGGGGTGGGCCGTCCGCGCGAAAGCTTCGACGTCATAGCAATTAGGCAATTGGGCTCAAGTCATCGGAATCCGCCGGCAAGGGGCCCCTCGCAGGGGCGCCAAAGGTCCTGACGCCTGGCAGCGCGATTTTAATCCGTCGCTCGGTTCGGCCGAACGGCAAGTGATTTTAAAGACTCAATTTGCCGCAAGTGCGAATAATTATCTCGCAACTACGTTCCCAAGAATCTGCTCACGTTACGGTGAAAACTGGTAAAATATTGAAATAATTTAAGCTTATGATGTCCATTCAATCTCGCCAGGGCGCCGTTCCGGCGCGGGCGCAAGGCGCCCGTCAGCGCGCGCCCCGGCGTCGCCGCACAAACGGCCGTGTCGCGGGATCGCTAGCGCCCTCGAGCGATGAAAAATCAAGATGACGCAGCCGGCGCCCGCCACGGATTGAAAGTCGCCGCCCCAGCCTTCTGATAGTCCTCGACGTCCCGGGCGACGATGGTCAGGGCGTGCTGGAGGGCGGTCGCGGCGACGATGAGGTCGGGTTGCGAGAACATTTGCCGGGCCTTACGGCCCTCCTCGGCCAAAAGCCGCCGTCTCAACATCACGTCCTCGCCGGCCGCCAGCACCCGGCCATCGAACAGCGGGCGCAAACGATTGGCGAGCCAGTCGTTCAGTTCCGATCGGCGCCTCGGATCATCGACGCGTTCGATCGCGAACCGGATTTCCGCCAGGACGACGACGCTGATGAACAGGCGCTCGATCGGCTGAGCGGCGACGAAGGCGACGACCTTGGGCTCGGGCTCGGGGCGACCCAATTCCGCCAGTACGCTGGTGTCGAGCAGCCAGCCGCTCACAGATCGAACTGAGGCGCTGGCATGCGGTCACGAGTTCGGATCGAAATCGACCTCGAGATAGGGAAAGGATTGCATCGCTTCGACAAGCGCCTTGCCGCTGCGTTCGCCAGTGAGACGCCGAAATTCCTCGGCGGAAAGAATCACCACCTCATCGCGCCCATGCACCGTCACCCGCTGAGGCCCTTCGCTGCGGACCAGGCGCACCAGTTCGCTAAATCGCGCCTTGGCCTCGTTCAGGAGCCATTGACCCGGCGCGTTCGACGCCCGCGCGGCCCCGCCTGCCGGAATCTTACCCAATCTGGTCATGTTGACCAGATTACCATAGGATGGACCTATTTCCTAGCAGCCTGTCGGACTGAGTTCTTGCAGTTGGTCCTTGAACCGGCCATCCCGCGTTGCGGCGGCGGTCGTCGCCCGGTCGGGCTTTGTGGGGGGTGCGATTGAGTCTGTTGGATCGGCGATGCGGACCGGGGACGATCACTTCAAGATCGCCGCCGCCGAGGAGGTTGAGGGGCGCGCCCGTCGCGGCAGGGCGACCAAGCCTCCAATTCCGGTTTCGTCACGCCGGGAAGCCGGACTCGGGCCCTACCGACCACCGTGGTTCAACTCGGCGCGAGCTCCGCAAGCGGCCCGAGATAGGGCTGGTAGTTGCGCCAACGCCCCACGGCGGATCGATAAATCGGCTGGCGAACCTGCCATCGACTCGCCGTCTTGACGCGCCGCGCGTTCAATTCGGGGCGAAGGCACCGATCATCCCATGGAAGGCCGATATGCGCGATCATCCTTTTCGAAATCTCCTCCGGCGCCGCTGTCAGCTCCTCGTATTCCACTTCCAGAAAGCGATCGGGCGGCAGAACCCGCCGCCAATGATCCATCAGACGCTCATACGCGCGATAATATCTGACAAGCGCCGGGCCCCCGGTCGGGAACGGCAGCTGGCTGGAAAAGTAAGTCTGATGGATGGAAAGCGCGGTATCGATCGGGCTTCGTCGGCAATGGATCAGCGCGGCTCCAGGAAAGACGAGGTGGATCAGCCCCGCCCAAAGGAAGTTGAAGGGGTTCTTGTCCGTGACCCTCGCTGCGTCGGCGCTTCGCTCCCGCAGGAGGCGCAGACAATCGGTCGCGGCCTGGACGAAAAACTCGTCGTTTACGCTACTCGCGGATTCCTGCGCCACTCCCCGCCGATCCCAGAATTGCGACTCGCCGGCGCCATGCACCATCGGATGGCTGGAAACGATCTGCTCGCATAAGGTTGTGCCCGAGCGAGGCAAGCCGAAAATCAGGACCGGCGTCGGATCGGGGTTTCCCGTGGAACGCTTCCCATCGATGAATTCGGCCGAGAAGCGCTCGATGATCTTGTTCACGCGTCCCTCGAACCGGGCCATGTCGATGGGCCGGGCACGCTCTCGGATGTCGGAGGCCGCATCGAGAGTCTTCATCGCCTCGCCATATTGCCCGAGATCGTCGAGCGCCTTGCCGAGCGCGAGATGGAGTTTGACGCGCGTTTCGTTATCGCGTCGGGGTTCGGCCGCCGCCGATCGAATGCGCTGCACAAGGGCGGCGTCGCGCTCCGTCATCCTGCGGCAACGCACCAGATCGTAATAGAGATCTTCCTGGCCCCGCCCGGGGAGAGCAAGCGCGCGCTCGAAACAGGACGCGGCCTCCTCGAACGCGCCGGCGTCGGTCAGCAAGGCGCCCAGGAGGGCGAGCGTCGCGCCGTCATTCGGTTCGATCTCGGCGGCGCGGCGCAACTTTCGTTCGGCCTCCGCGTCCCGTGCTTCGATCAGCAGCGCCCGCGCTTCGGCGAGGCGGCGCAGCCGTGCGGCCGGCCCGCCGGCGAGCGCCTGGCGGTAGCGCAAACCTGCCTGGTGGCGATGGCCCATGTGCTCGAGCAACAGGCCGAGGCGAAACTGAGCGTCGGGCAGACGCGGCTGCAAATCGGTGGCCTTCCGCAATGCGTCCGCGGCGGCGTCGATTTCGCCGCAGAGTTCGAGCGCCACGCCCAGGCGCCAGAAAGCATGGGCGAAAGTCGGTTTGATGTGGGTAGCGCGCTTGAAAGCAGCCGCCGCCTCGGCAGGCAGCCTGGCGTCCAGACAGCTCAGTCCCAAGTCGTGAAAGACGACCGCGCTATTGGGCTCCAGCCTCGCTGCGAGCCGCATGGCCTCAACAGCGTCGTCGATGCGTCCCTGCTGCCGCAGGTTGTGCGCCCGGGCGAGGGCTTGGGCGGCGGGGCCGCGCGCAACCGGGGCGTCGGGCGTGCGAGAATAAGACGTGCGACTGTTCAAACCCCAATTCCCCTTTACAAGCGGAGCCCTATACTGAGCCCGCACGACAAGCGACTCCGCCCGTCTGGCCGCACGAGCGAGGATCGCTGAAACCGAACGGCGGGCGATCTTAGAACAAGACGACAAAGGCGGGAACAGACCCGGCGTCGCAAAAAGCGGCGACCCCGACCGATGGCCTGTCAGAGAGGGGTCGCCAGAAAAAGACGGTCTCGCGGCGGTCTTTCGGCCCTCGTGGTTCGAAGGCGGGGCGCTTGGGCAGCCGAAAATGGGTTGGCGCGTCGATGCGCGTTTGCGACCGCCTGCGGTCCCGAGAAGCGCGGTCAATGTCCAAAGCTTGACTTGAATTCGACCTCCTGTCCGCCCGTTTTGAGACGCCCGCATATTGAGATTGACATGGAGGCACAACCCCGCCTAACGTAACGTAAGCCGGCGATCGGGGCCACGGGGTCGCGGTGTGGGTGTGGGACATTTAAGATATAGAATGACAACAGAAAATCTGGTGTTGAGCACATTTTAATTCGTGGCGAAGTCAACGGTGGGGAACTAAAACATGAAAAAACTGTTACTTGCGAGCGTTGCCCTTGGCGCAATCGCGTTCAGCGGAAGCGCTTTCGCGACGGTGCTTACTCTCGGCGCTGGCGCAAATCCTCTTGGACCGGAGTATCTCATCACGTTCGCGGCCAACGGCGGCGTGAGCACGGCGTTGAACCCGGTCTACAGTGGTTCAGGCGACCCGGGGCCCTACGACGGCGTTGAGGACACCTACTTCGGGGTCATCAACAACAGCAGCAACCCGATCAGCTCGATCAATTTGTCCAGCGCGCTTAATATCGGCGGTTTCGAGGGCGACGGCATCACCAACTATGGCATCGCGGGCAATGGCTCGGACCCGTCGGGCTACGGCGGTCCAAACGCCTACTTCACCAATAATACGGGCTACACTCTGACAGTGAACTTCATCACTCCCATTGCCGCGAATGGGGGGACCGATATCTTCTCGCTCGAAGAGCAGACCGGTCTTAATAATGTTGTCGTCGTCGGCGCTCCCGAAGCCTCGACCTGGGCGATGATGTTGCTCGGCTTTGCCGGCCTCGGCTTTGCCGCGTTTAGAAAGTCCGGGACGAAAAGGGTTGCTTTGGCCACCTGAGCCCAACACCTTCAGTCATTAATTTTGCAGGAGACCGTCGCGAGACGGTCTCCTTTTTTTGGCCCTGGGTCGCGTTGACGAACCTGAAGCGTCGCCGGCGGCGCCGTTTGGCCTCACTCGCCTCGCGCGCGATGTCGTTTGGAATTCCTTGCGCGTCAGGGTCCCCGCGCTTTGGCGAATTGCGGCGGTTCGATCGCGCCGCCGGCTTTGGACAATGTCGAGGCGGCGAGTTTGGCCGGGTCTATCTCTCGGTTCGGCCAAAGGCCGTCATCCATCCCGCCAAATCGGCCTCCGCCCGCGCCGACAGCGCGCGCTTGCGGGCGACGCCGCGCTCCGGGCCGCGGAGGCGTGCGCCGCTTTCGGCCGTGCGCGGTTCCTCGGTCGGCGGAAACAGGCCGAAGTTGACATTCATCGGCTGGAACGACCGCGGTCCGGCGTCAATCAATTCGATGTGGCCGCCGGTGATGTGGTTGAGCAGCGCCCCGATCGCAGTGGTCGGAGGAGGAAGCTCGAACTCCCGCTCGAGACGCTCGGCGGCGGCCAGCCGGCCCGCGATAAGACCGACCGCGGCGCTCTCGACATAGCCCTCGCAACCGGTGATCTGACCGGCGAAGCGTAGCGCGGGGCGCGCCTTCAGGCGCAGGCGCCGATCGAGGAGCCGGGGCGAATTCAGGTACGTGTTGCGGTGCATGCCCCCCAGCCGCGCGAATTCCGCCTTCTCAAGGCCGGGGATCGCGCGAAAGACGCGTCCCTGCTCCCCATATCGGAGCTTGGTCTGAAAGCCGACGATATTGAACAATGTGCCAAGCGCGTTGTCCTGCCTCAACTGCACGACCGCATAGGGCTTCTCCGACGGCCGGTGAGCATTGGTGAGGCCGAACGGCTTCATCGGGCCGTGACGGAGCGTCTCGCGGCCGCGCTCCGCCATCACCTCGATTGGCAGGCAGCCGTCGAAATAGGGCGTGCCCTCGAACTCTCGAAACTCGGTCTTCTCCGCCGCCAGAAGAGCGTCGACGAAAGCCTCGTATTGATCGCGGCTCATTGGGCAGTTGACATAAGCCGCGGCGCCGCCGGCCGGCCCTTCCTTGTCGTAGCGCGACTGCATCCACGCCACGTCCATGTCGATGGAATCGCGATGGACGATCGGCGCGATCGCGTCGAAGAACGCGAGCGCTCCCTCTCCGGTCAACCGGCCGATCGCCCCGGCGAGCGCCGAGGATGTGAGAGGACCGGTCGCGACGATGACATTGTCCCATTCGGAAGGCGGCAGGCCGGCCACCTCCTCGCGCTCGATCGCGATCAGAGGGTGATCGACGATCGCCGCCTCCACCGCTTCAGAAAAGCCGTCGCGGTCGACGGCCAGCGCCCCGCCGGCCGGCACCTGATGGGCGTCGGCGCTCTTCAGCACGATCGAGCCAAGCGCGCGCATCTCCCGATGCAATATGCCGACCGCGTTGACCGCGGCGTCGTCGGAGCGGAAGGAATTGGAACAGACGAGTTCGGCGAGATGGGCGGTGCGGTGCGCCGCTGTCGCGCGGATCGGGCGCATTTCGTGCAAGACCACCGGAACGCCGGCTTCCGCCGCCTGCCAGGCGGCCTCCGAACCGGCCAGGCCCCCGCCGATGACGTGAATGGGACGCATGGCGGCTTGTTACTCTGCTGCGCCAGAGCGTCAACCCGGCGCGTCGCCGCGGAGGGGCGGCCGATGAATGCGCCGCTTTCAAGCCGACGCGCCGCAGAACGCGGCGCGTCGTCGGCTTCTAGGTTCGAGGGACCCCCGCGTTCAGGCGGCGATCTTGGCGGCCACCGAGCGGCGCACGACGAATTCGATATCGCCGCGGCGAACGCCGATGTCCTCCAGCTCGCGGTCGCTGAGCTGGGAGAGCTCCCGCACCGCGTCCCGATAGCGCCTCCAGGCGCTCAGCTTCTCGGAAATCGTCTTGAGGGTGGTCATGCATTCTACTCCTGTCGGGACGGCCAAAGCCGTCTACCGCAGTGCAACATAGAGACTGCAACCGGTCGCGGGTAGACCTATCACGAGAAGCCAGACATGTGTTTTCTGCATATCTATTTTAACAAAATTTTCGCTTTTGAGTGCATGAGTTGTAACTCTCGACGTCCAAACGGCCCCGCGGCCAAAGTGGAGAAGCAGGCCGTCCGAACGTTCGGGCCAGGCCGATCCAGGATCCGAGGAACTTCTCATGGCGTCAACAAGCCGATCCTCTGGTAGCCCGGGCAGTGGCGTCGCCGTCCCCGAACTCAACTCGAAGATTGACCCCGCCATCCATTCGGTTCGGCCGACCGGAGGGTCGCGACTGCTGCACAAAATATGAACGCAATCACCTATTATCAACAGATTATGCTGTGCCACGGTCGACAGTGGAGGCGACCGCTTGCGCATGATCGCGTGGTCGGCCAGGACTAGGCGCCTGTCAGAACGTCCGTCTTCCGCAGGCTGTGTCGCGCGGTGACGGCGGCGGCTACGTGCGGCTTTCGCCCCGGTTCCAAACAAGGAAGAAGGATGGAAGCGAGGGCGCGCGCCGCTTCGGGACTCTCATGTCGGATCGAAAGAATGGCCGCGCCTCGCGATCCGGCGAGGTTTTCTCTTTTAGCGAAGAATAATTAGTCATCCGGCTTTACATATGTGAATTTTTCATGACAATAAAATGGTGCGACGCCGCAATCGTGCAACCCGGCGGCTGGCGCGAACCGGCGGTTGGAGGTCGCCGGCGGCGTCGGACGGCTGGCGGAAGACTCCGCGCCTTCTTCGCCGCCGCGCGGGCTTTCCCCATTCCGCTCCGCTCGCCGGCGGACTACACTGCCGACGCGCGCTCGATTTCCGCGCCGCGAGCGTCGACACGGCGCTCGCGGCCGCGCCCCTAAGGAGCCTTACATGGATAACCTGATCGCCCGCGTCGCCACGGCGGCCAATCTCTCCCCCGAGGTCGCCCGCAAGACCGTCGCCTTGATCGCGGATTTCATTCGCCGCGAGGCCCCCGAAGACGCGGTCCATGAATTGTTCACCAAAGCGCCGGCGTTGCTTGCGATCGTCGCCTCGGGTTCGCCGACGGGCGGCGAGGGCATGGGCGGCGGCCTCATGGGCCTGATGGGCACCGGGAGCGGCGCCATGGGCGGCGGCGGCCTGATGGCGCTCGCAACCGAATTGATGAGGCTCGGCCTCGGCATGGATCAGATTCAGACGGCGGGAAAGGAAGTCTTCGCCTACGCCCGCGAGGTCGCGGGCGATCAGACGGTCGGCGAAATCATCGCCTCGATTCCCGGCCTGTCGCAATACGTCTAAGGAGCTCGCTTTGGGCCCGGTCGACGGCCTCTTTCCCGCCTATGAGGAAGCCGATTGGCGGAACGCCGCGGCTGCGGCGCTCAAGGGCGCGAGCCTCGATTCCCTCGCCTCGAGAACTGCGGACGGCTATCGCGTCGAGCCGGTCTACCGGCCGGCCGAGGGCGCGCGCGCGTTGCGGAACAACGGTCCGTGGCGGATCATCGCGCGCCTCGACCATCCCGACGCCGACGAGGCCAACGCGCAGGCGCTGGACGATCTCGCCAACGGCGCCGATGGTTTGCAGGTCGTGTTCTCCGGGGCGCTCGGCGCCTATGGATTTGGACTGAAGCGGTTCGATCCGGCCACCCTGCACCGGGCGTTCGAAGGCGTGCGCTTCGACGCCGGCGCGCGGTTCGAGCTCGATCTCGGGCCCGAGGGCGCGCGGCGAGCGCTGAGCTTCGCCGCGCTGATTGAGCGCGCGGGCGCGCGGGCGCCCGACTGCGCCGCCTCTTTCGGCCTCGATCCTTTCGCGGCCTGCGCGTTCTCGGCCTTTCCCGCCGATTGGGCGGCCCGGGTGAAGCCTGATGTCGATGCGGCGCTGGCGCTGCGCGCTCGAGGTTTTGAAGGGCCGCTCTTCGTCGCCGACGCGCGCCCGGTCCATGCCGCCGGCGGAACCGCGAGTCAGGAGCTCGCGTTCGCGCTCGGCGCGGGCGTCAGTCTGTTGCGGGCGCTTGACGAGACAGCGGTCGGACTGGACGAAGCGCGCGCGCTGATCGCGTTTCGCCTTGCGGCCGACGCGGACGAATTCGTGACGCTGGCAAAATTTCGGGCCCTGCGCCTCGCTTGGGCGCGGGTGGAAGAGGCTTGCGGGCTCGAGCCTCGCGCAGCCTATGTTCAGGCCGAGAGCGCGTGGCGCATGATGACTGCGCGCGATCCCTACGTGAACGTGATGCGCGCTGCGCTCGCGGCGTTTTCGGCCGGCCTCGGCGGGGCCGACAGCGTCAGCACGCTGCCGCATACGCTGGCCCTCGGCCTGCCGGACAGTCTCGCCCGGCGCCTCGCCCGCAACGCCCAGCTCATTCTTCTGCGCGAATCCAATCTCGGCTTTGTCGCCGATCCGGCGGCCGGCGCGGGCGCGTTCGAAGCGCTGAGCGAGGCCCTGTGCGCCAAGGGCTGGGCGCTGTTCCAGGAGGTCGAAACTCGGGGCGGCCTGCCGGCCGCGCTCGCGAGCGGCGCGTTCCAGCGTCAGGTGGCGGAGAGCGCGGCGGCGCTGCGACGCGAGGTCGCGCGGCTCAAGTCGCCGATTACCGGCGTCAGCGCCCATCCCCATCTCGGCGAGACCCAAGCGGACGTCGCGTCCGGCGCGCCCGCTCGCGATTCCCTCGTCGCCGCCGAGGGCGCGCTGGCGCCGATTCGGCTCGCGGCGCCGTTCGAGCGTCTGCGCGACGCTTCCGACGCCATGCTGCTAGAGACCGGCTCGCGGCCGAAAGTCTATCTAGCCGCGCTCGGTCCAGAGCCTTCGCATCGCCGACGCGTCGCCTTCATGCGCGAATGGCTGGAGGCGGGCGGCGTCGAATCCGTCTACGATGGAGAAGCCGCGACGCCCGAGGGCGTGGCCTCGCGACTGAAGGCGAGTGGCGCGTCCTTCGCCTGCCTGTGCGGCGCAGACGAAACGTACGCCGCCGAGGGAGCGCGCTTCGCAAAGGCGATCAAGGCCTCGGGCGCGAAGGGGTTGATTCTCGCCGGCCCGCCCGGGGACGCCGAAGCCGCCCTGCGCGCCGTGGGGATCGACGACTTCATTTTCGCCGGCGTCGACGCGATCGCGGCGTTGCAGCGCATCCATCGGCGCCTCGCGGCGCGACCGAGCTGACGGGCGAGGATATGGGCGAGGATATCGGATTGACGCGTTCATGAGCCAGATTCCCGATTTCTCGACCGTGCCGTTCGCGGCCGCTCGCCATCCGCCAGGCGCCGGCGAGGCCCGCGTATGGACGACGCCCGAAGGGATCGACGTCAAATCGCTCTACGGGCCGCCGGACCGCGATCGCATCGATCTCGCCGGCGCCTGGCCAGGGCTTCCGCCCTATTTGCGCGGACCGTACCCGACCATGTACGTCAACCAGCCGTGGACGGTGCGCCAATACGCTGGCTTCTCGACCGCCGAGGAGTTCGAACGCCTTCTATCGCGCCAACCTCGCCGCTGGGCAGAAAGGGCTTTCCGTCGCCTTCGATCTGGCGACGCATCGCGGCTACGATTCGGATCACCCGCGGGTGGCGGGCGACGTCGGCATGGCGGGGGTCGCCATCGACTCGATCCATGACATGCGCACGCTGTTTTCCGGCATTCCGCTCGATTCGATGAGCGTGTCGATGACGATGAACGGCGCGGTGCTGCCGGTGCTGGCGCTGTTTATCGTCGCCGCGGAAGAACAGGGCGTCCCGATGGCGGCCCTGTCGGGGACCATTCAGAACGATGTTCTGAAGGAGTTCATGGTCCGCAACACCTACATTTATCCCCCCGCGGCCTCGATGCGGATCGTCGCCGACATCTTCGCCTTCACTTCAGCCAACATGCCAAAATTCAATTCGATCTCGATCTCCGGCTATCACATGCAGGAGGCCGGGGCGACGCAGGATCTGGAACTCGCCTACACGCTCGCCGACGGCGTCGAATACCTTCGCGCGGGCGTCGCCGCGGGGCTGAGCGTCGATGAATTCGCGCCGCGACTGTCGTTCTTCTGGGCGATCGGGATGAACTTTTTCATGGAGATCGCCAAGCTGCGCGCGGCGCGCAAACTTTGGGCTGGCCTCGTCAAAGGGTTCAACCCGAAGTCGGTGAAATCGCTTCCGTTGCGCGCGCATTGCCAGACGTCGGGCTGGTCGCTGACCGCGCAGGACCCGTTCAACAATATCGTGCGCACCCAGATCGAGGCGATGGCGGCGACCCAGGGCCACACCCAGTCGTTGCACACCAACGCGCTTGACGAGGCCCTGGCGTTGCCGACGCCATTCTCGGCCCGGATCGCCCGCAACACCCAGCTGTTCCTGATCGAAGAGAGCGGGACCACGCGCATCATCGATCCCTGGGGCGGTTCCTATTACCTCGAGCGTCTGACCGCCGATCTCGCGGCCAGGGCCCAAATCCATATCGCCGAGATCGAGAAGATCGGCGGCATGGCGAGAGCAATCGAGCAGGGCCTGCCCAAGCGCCGCATCGAGGAGGCGGCGGCGCGCACGCAAGCGCGCATCGATTCCGGCCGCCAGCCGGTCATTGGCGTCAACGCCTATTCTCCGACGATCGAACAAGAGCTCAACGTGCTGAAAGTCGACGCGGCGGCGGTGCGGGCGATGCAGATCGAAAAGCTCGCGCGTCTGCGCGCCGAACGCGACGAGGCGGCGACGCGGTCGGCGCTGGAGGCCCTGACCGCAGGAGCGCGCGGCGGCGCCAACCTGCTGCAGCTTTCCATCGAGGCGGCGCAGGCGAAGGCGACCGTCGGCGAAATTTCGCTGGCGTTGGAGAAGGCCTTCGGCCGCCACGTCGCGGAAATCCGCGCAATTTCCGGCGTCTATCTCGCCGAGTCCGGGCCGGGCGCCGACGCCAACGAGCGGGTAATGGCGATGACCCGCGCCTTCGCCGAGAACGAAGGCCGCGCCCCTCGCATTCTGGTCGCCAAAATGGGCCAGGACGGACACGATCGCGGCCAGAAGATCATCGCCTCCGCCTTCGCCGATCTCGGCTTCGACGTCAGGATCGGGCCGTTGTTCGCAACGCCGGAGGAGGTCGCGTCACTGGCCGCCGACGCGCAGGTTCATATCGTCGGCGTCTCCTCGCTCGCGGCCGGCCATCTGGCGCTGGTGCCGGCGTTGAAGAGAGCGCTCGCCAGGGCCGGAATGGGCGAGACGATGATCGCGGTCGGCGGCGTCATTCCCGCGCAAGATTTCGCCTCGCTGCGCGAGGCCGGCGCCGAGGCGATCTTCCCGCCCGGCACAATTATCGCCGACGCCGCGCAGAGCCTGATCGAGCGGCTCAATGAGCGGCTCGGATACAGCCAGCACGCGCCGGCGTGAGGAGCGCGCTCGGTCGCCCATCCGCAGTCTCGCCGGCCGCCTCCAGCGCTCCCTGAATTCCCACATTGGCGCGGGCGACTTTGCTCAAACGCCGTTGACGTTGCGTGATGCCGCTGCGGCGCCTGCGCCATATCGGGACGGACGTCGACTAACGTCAACGGCGCCGCGTTTGCGCCTCCTCCTTGGGGTTGTCGCCAACGGAGGGGACCGTGAGCAGCGCCGATGGCGTGTCTACCGCTGAGATCGTTCGTCGGACGATCCGGCTCGCGCGACGGATGTCGGCAGCGGGCGGTCACGCTTGGCCGGTCGCGCGCGAAGCCTTGATCAAGATTCTTGCCGATCTTGAAGAGCGATCGCCGGACGAACCGAGTCTCGCGCGATTGCGCGCCTACATCGTTCTTCGCGACCGGCTCTGGCTGCGCAGACGTCATGAAGGCGACGCTAAGGAGCTCTGACGGCGCTTCCGCGCCTTCGGCCAGAATTGGAATCGTGCAAAGTGGCGTCAAAAGGGATCCGCCTCATCCATTAGCGGCGCCGTTCCCGATGGCCGCATAGGGGCCGATCGGCATCTCAGACTGCCGTCAACCGCGCCGAGGCGCTGGATTTCAAGGTCGGATCTTGTCTTCGCCGGCAACGTCAACGATTCGAGACGATCGAACGGATTCCAATAGGGAGCCGGATTTTCGAACTTCCCTTGACTCGTTGTAGGGGAAAGCTGAACATTTCGGGCAATCGGCATCATTGCGCGCGCTGTGGCGTGTTTCAGATACGGCCTTGGCGACGGCTTTGATTTCCTGTCCAGGATATCGGGAGGGGCGGACTCGATGGCGTCGACTTATTCACGAGGCTCGCGCAGACGGAAGTTTGTCACCCGCCGCGGAGTGGAACTGCAATTCACCGAGCTCGGATTCGGCGGAGCGCCGCTCGGCAATCTCTATCGTCCGATGACCGAGAAGGAGTCTCGCGTCATGCTCGACGCCGTGTGGGCCGCCGGGTGTCGATATTTCGACACCGCGCCCCTGTACGGCCTTGGACTTTCCGAGACTCGACTGAACGGAT
Organism: uncultured Alphaproteobacteria bacterium; assembly: GCA_963784805.1. GTDB lineage: Bacteria > Pseudomonadota > Alphaproteobacteria > Rhizobiales > Beijerinckiaceae > Roseiarcus. Next base: position 638,311 of record CAWASR010000008.1, on the reverse strand, counting down.
TTTTGCGTCCTAAGCCGCGCGATTCCTATTTGATTTCGAGCAAAGTCGGGCGTGTGCTGGAGTTGTGCAAGCCGTCGGAGCGATCGCGGCGCACGGGGCAAGGGGCGTTCTTCGAGACGCCCTCTCGGCGTGAACGCTATGACTATTCCTACGACGGCGTAATGCGTTCGCTCGAATTCTCGCTCGAGCGTCTCGGCCTCGATGAGATCGATATCGTCTACGCCCATGACGTAGACATCACCACGCACGGCAGCAAGCAGGCGTCGGACGAGCGGATCGCGGAATTCATGAAAGGCGGTTATCGCGCGCTCGACCAACTCCGCTCGTCGGGCGCGATCAAGGCGATCGGCGCCGGGGTCAACGATTGGGAAGTGGCCGAAACCCTGGCCCGCATTGGCGACTTCGATGTCTTCCTGCTCGCAGGGCGCTATACCCTGCTCGAACAAGACGCGCTGACGAGCTTCCTGCCGCTGTGCGTGGAAAAAGGCGTCGCCGTCGTGGTCGGCGGCCCGTTCAACTCGGGCATTCTGGCGACGGGGGTCAAGGCCGACGCCCATTACAACTACGGATCGGCGCCGGAAGACGTCAAGGACCGCGTGCGCCGGATTCAACTGGTGTGCAAGAGCTTCAAGGTCAAGTTGCCGGAAGCCGCGCTGCACTTTCCGCTCGGCCATCCGGCGGTCGTCAGTGTTATCGCCGGCGCGCAGCGCGCAAGCGAAGTCAAGCGCAACGCGGCCATGATGAGCGCCAAAGTTCCGGCCGCGCTATGGCGGGCGTTGAAGGCGGAAAAGTTGATTCGCGAGGACGCCCCGACGCCGCGCTGAACGCCAAGGGCGACGGAGCCGGTCAGAACAGACCTTCGATTTCGCCGCCCGCGACACGAATTCTCTCAGCCGCCGGAGTGCGGGGTAGTCCCGGCATGGTGCGGACGTCGCCCATCAGCACCACAACATAACCGGCGCCCGCACGAAGACGCAATCCCGCGACTGTCGGGACGTGTCCGGTCGGCGCGCCGAAGAGCGCCGGATTGTCCGAGAAGGAATAGGGCGTCTTGGCGACGCAGATCGGCAGGCGGCCCCAGCCGTCAGCCTCGAGCGCCCGGAACTCAGCGCGCACCGAGGCTTCGGCGGCGACATCGGCCGCGCCATAGATTTCGCGCGCGACCGTGCGCGTCTTCTCCCACAGGCTCATCTCATCGGGATAGAGCGGCTGAAACCGCGCCGAGCCGCGCTCGGCCAGAGCGGCGACGCCGTGAGCAAGGTCCTCGCAGCCCGCGCCGCCGCGCGTCCAATGGTCGCAGACGAACGACTTGACGCGGAACCGGTCCCTGACAACGTTGGTGATGAGATCGAGTTCGGTTTCCGTGTCGCTGTCAAAGCGATTGACTGCGACCACGATCGGCACGCCGAAATTGTGCATGTTGGCGACGTGGCGCGCCAGATTGGCGAGGCCAGCCTTCAACGCCGGAAGGTTTTCCGCATCGAGCGCGTCCGTGGATGCGCCGCCGTGCATCTTGAGCGCCCGCGCCGTGGCGACAATCACCGCCGCGGCCGGCGCCAGCCCGCCGACTCGGCACTTGATGTCGAAGAATTTTTCCGCGCCGAGGTCGGCGCCGAAGCCAGCTTCGGTCACGACATAATCGCCAAGCTTGAGCGCCGCCCCGGTGGCCACCAACGAACTGCAGCCGTGGGCGATATTGGCGAATGGACCGCCGTGCACAAACGCGGGCGAGCCCTCGAGCGTTTGGACGAGATTGGGTTTGAACGCGTCGCGAAGCAGCGCGGTCATCGCCCCCACCGCCTTGAGCTCGGCCGCCGTGACAGGCTGTCGGGCGGGCGTGAAGCCGACAACAATGCGGCCGAGCCGCTCCTCCAGATCCTGAGGACCGGATGCGAGGCAGAAGACCGCCATCACCTCCGTAGCGGCCGTGATGTCAAATCCGTCTTGACGCGGAAATCCGTTCGCGATCCCACCGAGTCCAATCACCGTCTCGCGCAACGCGCGGTCGTTCATGTCGAGCGCTCGGCGCCAGACGATGCGGCGCGGATCCAGGTCGAATCCATTGCCCCAATGCAGATGATTGTCGATCATCGCCGCGAGCAGATTGTGCGCGGACGTGATGGCGTGGATATCGCCGGTGAAATGGAGGTTGATCGCGTCTCTCGGCGCGACCTGGGCCCGCCCGCCGCCGACCGCGCCGCCCTTGATGCCGAAACAGGGCCCGAGCGAAGGCTCGCGCAGACAAATGATCGCCTTCTTGCCGATTCGGTTCAGCGCGTCGCCAAGTCCGATGGTCGTCGTCGTCTTGCCTTCGCCGGCCGGAGTCGGACTGATCGCGGTGACGAGGATCAGTTTGCCGTCCGGTCGATCGGCGAGACCCGCGAGGAAATCGCTTTCGAGCTTGGCGATGGAGCGGCCGTAAGGATAGAGCGCCGATTCGGGCGCACCAATCGCGGCGGCGATTGCGGCGATCGGTTTGAGGCGCGTCGCGCGCGCGATTTCGACGTCGGAAAGCATGGCGCCCTTCATTCGGCTCAGCCCCCGTCGGCTGGAGGCGCGGAGAAACGATTCGTCTTCCTCACCGCGATTTGCAAGCTCGAATCCCATTCGCCGCCACTCGAATTCTCGACCAGGCCGAGGGCGTGACGGCGGGCGGACCGCTCGCCGCGAACGATGAGTTTGGGCCTGGCGCCAGCCAATGGATCGATTGCCGCACCCGAATCCGCAGGGACAGGCGAGAATCCCTACATTCCGGCAACGGCCGCGTTCGCTGCGGTGCGGCGAACCGCCCAAGCCCCAAGGGCGGAGGATAGATCGTGACGCCCCCCGGGCTCGCCCCATTCATGACAGCCAGCGTGACGGTCTCTCTCGTTCTGGCGAATCGCCGGAGAAGGAGGCGCCGATCGGTTCTTTTCGCACCCGCCCCTGATCGCGGTCACGGTCATGACGATTGCGCTCAGCGCCGCGGCGTTGTTCGCCGAAAGCGTGTCGGCCCCGGAGTGCGGGAAAACAGCTCCAACCGTTGAGTGATCGGCGCGCTACGCGCGCTCGGTTTCGCCAGTGCGTTCCTTCCCGCCTATTTTGATCGTCTGGGCATCTTCGTCAGCATCAGCGCGCTCAGCTGGGGCGTCGCGTTCCGCTCCCTCGCGGCCGCCGCCATCGCCGCAATGTGGCTGATTGTCGTGTTTGCCCGCAACCAGGCGGAGGAGCGCCTCCTCATCGAGACATTCGGGGCGAAATACGACGCCTATCGCGCGCGCCCCTGGCGAATCTTCCCGTATCTCTGCCATGAAAATAGCATAGGATGCGTTGGCGTTATGCGGCGTGAGCATGCCTTCGGGGGTGACGCACCGCCACCATATTCATCCATAGTGGCGCGCCCCTTGGCGCTGATTGGCTGCTTAGGCGCTCGCGACCGATCGGCCGGCGGCGCAACGAGTTGCCTCGACGCCGCGCATCCCCTAAGTCTCAGCCCGCCTTCGTCACGCCATGGGCCCCATCATGATCCGCTCCGCACTGATGACCGTGATGACCAGCGCCGCGATCAAGGCGGGGCGGGGCCTCAAGCGCGACTTCGGCGAAATCGGCCAATTGCAAGTGTCGATGAAGGGGCCGGGCGACTTCGTCAGCATCGCCGACAAGCGCGCCGAAAAGACGCTCCACGACGAACTGGCCAAGGCCCGTCCCGGCTATGGCTTTGTGATGGAGGAGAGCGGGCGGGTCGAGGGCCCGGACAAGAGCCACACGTGGCACATCGATCCGCTCGACGCGACGACGAATTTTCTGCATGCGATCCCTATTTTCGCGATTTCAATCGCGCTGGAGCGCGAGGGGCAGATCGTGGCCGGCGTCGTCTACAATCCGGCCGACGACGACATGTATGTCGCGGAAAAGGGACAGGGGGCGTTCGGCGGCAACCGCCGACTGCGCGTCGCCGGGCGCACAGACCTGTCGCAGGCGCTTTTCGGTTGCGGAATACCCCACCTCGGCAAGGCGGCGCAGCATCCGCGCTTCAAGGCGGAGCTTTCGGCGGTGATGACGCGGGTCGTCAACGTGCGGCGGATGGGCTGCGCTTCGATCGATCTCGCCTATGTCGCCGCAGGCCGATTCGATGCGTTCTGGGAGCGCGGCCTCAATTCGTGGGATATCGCGGCAGGCTCGCTGCTGATCCGCGAGGCCGGCGGCTTCGTCACCGACGCCGAGGGAGGGGCCGATTTCCTTACGACCGGGTCCATCTGTTGCGGCAACGAAACCATGCACCGCCTGTTGCTCAGGTTGCTGAAAGACGCCTATTGAAACCGAAAGCCGCCCTCGACCTTCTCCGTCCGCGCTAGCTCCTATTCCTCGTGGCCGGCCTGCTTGTTAGTCTCGGACGCTGCGCCTACCCGCGAGGTTCTCACCGTGCTCTACGCCCGCTATCCTTCTCTGCTCGACCGGGTCGTCTTTATCACTGGTGGCGGCTCGGGGATTGGCGCGGCGATGGTTGAGGCGTTCGTCGCGCAGAAGGCGAACGTCGCATTTGTCGACATCGCGACTGAAGAGTCCAAGGCCCTGGCGGCGCGGCTCGGCGCCTCGGGGCCGGCGCCGTTATTTCTTCAGTGCGATCTGACCGATGTTTCGGCGCTCGAGGCCGCGATGGAGGAGGTGGGTCAACGTTTGGGGCCGATCGGCGTGCTGATCAACAACGCCGCCAATGACCAGCGCCAGGACGCGGAGGAGGCGAGCGAGGCGGACTGGGATCGGGCGATGGCGCTCAACATCAAGCACCAGTTCTTCGCCGCGCAGATCGCGCGGCGGTCGATGCGCGAGCTCGGCGGCGGCGCGATCGTCAATTTTTCCTCCACCGCCTGGATGATAGGCATCGCTCGGCTGTCAATCTATTCCGCCGCCAAGGCAGGCATCGTCGGCCTGACCAAGAGCCTGGCGCGCGAGTTCGGTCCCGACAACATCCGCGTCAACGCCATCGCGCCAGGCGCGGTGATTACCGAGCGCCAGCGCAGATTGTGGATGAGCGAGAAGGACATCGCCGATTTCCGGGCCCGACAGTGCCTCGACCGCTCGCTTCTGGCCGAAGACGTGGCGCGTGTGGCGCTTTTTCTTTCCGCCGACGACAGCGCCATGGTCACGAAGCAATGTTTTCTTGTCGACGGCGGACTTTATTGATGAAGCCTCGACAAATATGCGCTTGATCGAAGGCGAAGTCCGGGGCATGTTCCCACCCCCCGGCGGCCGGACACAAGGCTGCGAGACAAGGGAGAGACGGATGACAGTTGAACGCATTCTCGCCGAGAAGGGGCGTGAGATTTTCACAACTCAGCCGCATCACACCCTCAAGGAAGTCGTGGAGCTTCTCGCCTTCAGGGGCGTCGGAGCCGTCGTCGTGGCGGACGCTTCGATGAGCGTCCTGGGAATTCTTTCCGAACGGGACGTAGTTCGAGTCATCGCCAGGCATGGCGCGTCCGCGCTCGAGGATCAGGTTTCGCGCCACATGACGCCGAAGGTGATTACCGTGACTCGCGCCGATACGATCGAACACGTCATGCAGACGATGACGGAGGGCCGCTTTCGCCATGTCCCCGTCGTCGAGGACCGGCGCCTGATCGGCATCATTTCGATCGGCGACGTCGTCAAGCGGCATGTCAACGTCATCGATACCGAAAGACAGGCCTTGCGCGAGTATATCGCGACCGCTTGAACCCCGCCCGCCGGCGCCTCAGGCGCCGGCGGATTCGATTCTCGGCACGTCGATATGTTCGGCGATCTCGGCGGCCGCCTTGCGGACCGCCTCGCGTCCGAGCCCGATTAATTCATCCGCGCGATGAAATTCGAACATCCCGATCCTGCCGACCTTGAGATGCACCAATACGTCCGGAGGATCGCCGGCGAGCCTGGAGCGCATGATGCGATCTTGGGAAATATCGAATGCGTTGACCATCACGGTCAGGAGGCCCGGCGCGGCCATTCCGGGTCCGGCGCCGGCGCGAGAGGCGCTGCGCCACCAGCGCCCGAACCTGACGCCGTTGCCGTTTGGCGACTCTTCGGCCGCCGACAGCGGCTCCGAACGGCCGAAAGGATCATGGATCGCCGTGCCCCGCCCGACGCTGTCGCTCGATATATTGAGCGCGATCACCCGCTCGGCCCCGAGCGCGCGGGCGACGCTGACCGGCACCGGATTGACGATCGCGCCGTCAAACAGCCAACGCCCGTCGACCATCACCGGCTCGAACAGGCCCGGAAGCGCGTAGGACGCGCGGATCGCCTCGACCAGTGCGCCGCGCCGGAGCCAGATTTCGTGCCCGCCGCCGATCTGGGTGGCGACGCCCGCGAAGCGGATCGGCAAATCCTCGATCCGAAGACCGCCCAGTTCCGCCTCGAGCTTCGCGCGCAAGCGCTCGCCTCCGATGAGGCCGCCGCCGGCGAAAGAAAAGTCGATGAGGCCGAACAAGCGCCGCCGCGTCAACGACCGGGCGAAAACCTCCAGCATCTCGAGCCGACCCGCAGCGTAGCAGCCCCCCACCAGCGAGCCGATCGACGAGCCGACGACGACGTCGGGCTTCAGACCGAGCGCGCTCAGCTCCTGCAGCGCCCCAATGTGGGCCCAGCCGCGCGCGGCGCCCGCTCCGAGCACGACGCCGACCTTACCCCTGCGGCCGCGTCCTCCGCCCGAGGCATGGTCAGAATCGCTTTTGCGGAAAGGCGCCATGAACATACTACAACCCTATAACAAGGCCTCTTTCGTCTGCGTTCTGTCGCGACGTTAAGGGTGCGCGCAAAATGTCGCCAGAGAATTAACGTTCGCTGGATGTTCAGATGGCGGGCAGGCGCACTGACCGCGACCAAGCGCGAAAGTGTGTAAGCATCGGCCCCAAGCTCCAGACAAACCCGTCAACCTTTCGCGTTCGCCGGCCCAATGAACGCGAGCCGCGTCGCCACGCCATCGCTTTCGACCCGGCGGTAAAAGCACGAACGTCGGCCGGTGTGGCAGGCGCCGCCATCGCCGCCCACCTCGACCAAGGCTAGAAAGGCGTCCTGGTCGCAGTCGACGCGCATCTCAATGAGCTTTTGGGTCTGTCCGGACGTGTCGCCCTTGCGCCACAATGAACCGCGTGAGCGCGACCAATAATGCACGACGCCGCTCGCCAGCGTCGCCCGCAGCGCGGCCTCGTTCATATGGGCGACCATGAGCACGTCGCCGCGCCTCGCGTCGATCGTGACGCAAGTCGCCAGCCCATCCGCGCCGAATTTCGGCCGGAACTCTGAACCTTCCTCCCGCCCCGAGGCCTCGTCGCGCGCGACAGCGGCCATGATCAGCGGGCGCCGCGCAGGAGGTTGAAGAAGCGCGTCTGCTCGTTCGGATCGTCGCGGAACGCGCCGGTGAACTGGGTCGTGACGGTCGAGGAGCCTGGTTTGCGGACGCCGCGCATCGCCATGCAGGTGTGTTCCGCTTCGATCAGCAGCGCCACGCCGCGGGTCTCCAGCGTATCCTCGATCGCAGCGACGATCTGCGCCGACAGCGCCTCTTGCGTCTGCAGGCGGCGGGCGAAGATATCGACGATGCGCGCCAGCTTCGACAGTCCGACCACGCCGTCACGGGGGTAATAGCCGATATTCGCCTTGCCGAAGAACGGCGCCATGTGATGCTCGCAATGCGAGACGAACGGGATGTCACGGACCAGAACGAGATCGTTATAGCCGGAGACCTGATGAAACACCCGCGAAAGCGCCTCTTCCGGCCGTTCGCGGTAGCCCGAAAACAATTCCTCGTAAGCCTTGGCGACGCGCCGGGGCGTATCGACGAGACCCTCGCGTTTGGGATCGTCGCCCGCCCAGGCGATCAGCGTGCGCACCGCGGCCTCGGCTTCCTCGCGACTGGGCTTTGCGGCGCGCCCGGGGGCGAGGCCGGGCTTCAGCTTCACGACGTCGTTCATCAGCATCTCTCGTTGGCGGCGGATCGATCCCGCGCCTTCTCCCAAGGCCTCGATTTTGGCTTTCCGCGCCTCTATATAGGGAGCAGCGAGGGTAGCGCCAGTCCATCAGACCGGCAGGTGTTTTGGATGATTGACGACATCTACAACCGGCGAGTGCTGGAGCTGGCGGCGGACATCCCCCGGCTCGGGCGATTGTCCGCGCCGGACGCTACCGCGAAGGCTCATTCGCGGCTGTGCGGTTCGACGGTCGTCGTCGATCTCGCCGTGAAGGACGGCCTAGTGGTCGATTTCGCCCATGACGTGAAGGCCTGCGCGCTCGGACAGGCGTCATCCTCGCTGATGGCGCGCCATGTGATCGGCGCGACGGCGCGGGAGCTGTTCGACTTGCGCGAAACCATGATCCGGATGCTGAAGACGAATGGCCCTCCGCCAAGCGGCAAATGGGCGGATTTCGCCGTGCTCGAGCCGGTGCGCGAATACAAGGCCCGCCATGCTTCGACGTTGCTGACCTTCGATGCGGTCGCCGATGCGCTAGGCCAGATCGCGGCGCGCGAAGCGGCGAGGCTCCCTGCGACCGCGCCATGAGCGCGTTCACTTTCGCCCCGCGGCGCGCCGCGCATGCGCTGATCCGCCTCTACCAGTTGACGCTTTCGAGCGTGCTTGGCCGGCAATGCCGCTATTCTCCGAGCTGCTCGGCCTATGCCGACGAAGCGATCCAGCGCCACGGCGTCTGGGCGGGTTCCTGGATGGGCGCGGCCCGGCTCTGCCGTTGCCATCCGTGGGGAGGCTCAGGCTATGATCCGCCGCCGAGCGCGCCGCCGAGCGGCGCCACCTGGGCGCGACCGTGGCGCTATGGTCGCTGGCGCTGCCGACGTGAGGGAGACTGAGACTCTGCCCGGCTTGCCTTAAGGCGCCGCCGCCCTTAAGGACGGGCGGCAATCCGAGACATCCCCGATAGAAAGTCATGCATGGGCGAGCCGCGCCGCGCCGTATCCGCGCCCCGTATCGAGGGCGGGCGCTTTCTCGTTGTCGAGGCGCGCTATTACGAATCGGTCGGCGCGCGCCTGCTCGCGGGCGCGGCCCGGGCGCTAGAAGCCGCCGGCGCGACTTACGACCTGGTGAATGTCGCGGGGGCTTTGGAGATTCCGGCCGGGTTGGCGATCGCGCTCGACGCGGCCGTCGCCGAAGGACGGCCTTATGACGGCGCGGTCGCGCTCGGCTGTGTCATCCGCGGCGAAACCATCCACTTCGAGATCGTCGCCGGCGAATCGGCGCGCGCATTGATGGACCTGTCCGTGCAACGCAAGCTGGCGCTCGGCAACGGCGTCCTGACGACCGAAACGATCGAACAGGCCGAAGAGCGCGCGGATCCGGAACACGGCGATAAGGGCGGCGACGCGGCGAGGGCCGCAATCGGCCTCGCGCTGCTCAAGCGGCCAGCGGCCGGGCGATGAAGAAATCCGACCTTCGCTCCGCGGCGCGGCTCGCGGCCTCGCAGGCGCTCTATCAGATGGAGGTCGCGGACAAGGGCCTCAACGACATTCTGGCGGAGTTCGAGGCGCATTGGATCGGCCGGGAAATCGAGGGCGACGCCTACAACCCCGCCGAACTGGCCTTCTTTCGCGACGTGGTCTCCGGCGTGCAGCGCGATCAGTTGCCGATCGACCGCGGCCTCGACGATACCCTCGCCAAGGGCTGGCCGCTGCGCCGGGTCGAGGCGCTGATGCGGGCGATCCTTCGGGCGGCCTTCTACGAACTGCGCAGCCGTCCCGACGTTCCGGCGCGCGTGGTCGTGACGGAATATGTCGACGTCGCCGCGGCTTTTTTCGCCGCCGAGGAAAGCGGCATGATCAACGCGGTGCTCGATGCGCTGGCGCGCCAGACGCGCCCGACGGAATTCGCCGGAGTCCGGTGAACGCTCGCGCAGAGATTCGATCCTCACGTTGCGTCAAGCAAAATCTTGGATTCTGATCGAATTTCCTGTTGAAAAGCTGTTGCGCGCATTCACTCCGTGTTTACCATGACGATTCAGAGTCATGGGCGATTCGTTTTCGCAACCGCGTGATTGGCCCTGCAAACCGACCCGCATAAGGGTGGCCGCCATGTCGAAGTCCGACCTGTCCGAGGGTTTTTCCGGTCTGCAGGAATGGTCGGAGCCCCTCATTTTTGACCGCCTGCTCGACGCCTATCAGAGCCTGCTCCGCGACGACGTTCTGGCCCGAGGCCTGTCGCGCATGCACGGGCGGGTCTGGCGCGCCCTCATCGGCGGCGACATGTCCGGGTTCGAGGCTCTGCGCGAAACGCTGATTGTCGCGCTCGAACCTTGCGGCCTGACGCTCGACCATCTGGCGGGGGTCGACGGCGATATCATGGTCGAACTGCTCGATGTCGTCCTTTCGCGATACCATCGCTCCCAGCGGATGGCCAGGGTCTATCATCTCGCGCTGATGCAGCTCGCCGGTCGACTGGGGCCGGCGCCCGGCGCGGCCCGGGCGGCCTGACCTCACTCTCGCGGCCGCTTCCCGTTGCGCTGAAAATAAGGCCGCGATTTCATAATTTTACGCGCATCGAGCCGCAAGGAGAGGTACAGTCGGGACTGAGCTCGATCGCGTATGTTTCATCGGTGATGGCCTGGTCAAAGAGGCCCTTGGCGGCATAAACACCACCGCGAGTGTAGTAGGCCATGGCGGCATCCGAGTTGAGCGCGATCGCCCGGTCGTAGTCGATGATGGCCGCTGTCGGAGAAGCCTCGCGCTCTGCTCGTTGGCGGCATTCGACATAGAGGGCGCCATGGATCCGATCGAGCGTGCCGTCCCAGCTCCACAGATCAAAATAATCGTACAACGTCGAGCGTGGCGGCAGGTCTTTCGGGATCGCCCGCCACTGGCAACTGGCGCTCAGGATGTACATCAGGCCGTTGACGACCTCGCGCAGCTTCACCGTTCGCTTGTTGCCGCCACGCCTGGCTGGCGGAATATGCGGCTCGACCAGCGCCCACTCCTCGTCGGTCCGGTCAGAGGGATAGCGCAGGCGGCTGCAATCGTAGCGAGCGCGGTTTTCCTTCGTCCACATCGGCGGCGGTTCCCCAAAGAATCAGGCCGCCTCCCTTGAATCACAAATGACTCAGCCAATTCAATATGTTCCCGGACAGACACTTAGGGACGAATGGCGCTGCGAAGCGACGGATTCGCCACGGAGAAATTCAGGTCGTAGCATTTGTACGCAGGAGGCGCACGGGGAGGCCGGGTTTCGTGTTACCTTGAGGTCCGGCGCGCAGCGCGAGCGCGTATTTAGAATTTAGCACTTGGGGTTCGCATCGGTTCCCAAGAGGGCGGTCAATGAGGCGCGTCGTTAATTTCGGGGTCTTCTATATTCCGGCGCGGATCTGGAGATCAGGTTTCCTGCGCTTCGCGCTTGCGGCCGCGATTCTTGTCGCCCATCCATTCACCGCCCTGGCGCAGGTGGGTGTGACGCCGAGCCGGGTCACGCCCCAGACCTTGCGGCCTGCTACGACGAATGCACCTGGAGGCCTGGCGGTCTCGGGCGCCGAAACTCTGCAGGCCCCGGCCGGAGCGGAGCGGTTGAACGTCGTTGTGCGGCGCTTCGCGATCGAGGGAGGGTTTTCTGAGCTCGAAGACGAGACCCGGGTCCTCGCCCAGCCCATCGAGGGGCAGCGGGTCACGGTCGCCCGGATCTATGAATTCGCCAATGCGCTGGAGCAGGCCTATGCGCGCGCCGGCTACGTTCTCGTAAGGGTCACGGTGCCGCCGCAGAAGCTGATCGATCGCGGCGACGTGCGAATTATCATCGTCGACGGCTTTATCGAAAAAGTGCAGGTCGACAATGTGGCGGAGCGGGTGCGAAAGCTAGTCGCCGCCCGCACGGCCTCGCTCGTCGGCCGCCGGCACATCAAGTTGGCCGAGATCGAGCGAAGCCTTCTAATTGCCGGCGACGTGCCAGGCCTGCGGCTGAAGAGCACTTTGGCACGCGGCACATCCCTTGGCGGGGCGCTGCTGGTGCTAGAGGGCACCCATCAGGTGGTGACGGGGACGGTCGGCGCCGACGACCTACTGCCGGCGTCCTTGGGGACCTGGAGCTATGGGGGCAACGTCGCGCTCAATTCACCATTTGGCTTCGGCGAGCAGTTTTATGCCTCGGCGCGCGCCGGTGGTAACCCAGGGCTGATCTTCAATGACAGCTCGCCTTTTTGGTTGCTCGGCGCCGGTATCGTCTTGCCGCTTGGCCTCGAGGGTTGGACCCTCAACCCCGAATACACAAATTCGCGCACCCAACCGACGCCGGGGATGGGCGCTCTCGCGAACATCGGTCGGTTCCAGCGCCTCGCGCTGCGAACGTCGTATCCGCTGATCCGCACGCGGTCCGAGGTCCTGAGCCTGACGGGGGCCTTCGAATATATCGTCCAGAACGTTGCCCTGCCGCTCTTTGCGACAGACCTCAGCGAGGACCGCTACGGCGCGGTGCGGGTTGGCGCCGCTTACGACAGTGGGCTCCCGTGGTTGAATGAGACGCTGCAAGCTTCGGCAGTTTTTTCGCACGGCACGGGCGGGCGCGATGGCGCCGACGCGGCCGCTTCCGGCATTCCGCTGTCGCGGCAGGGCGCTAGCCCCTTCTTCGCCAAGGCGAACATCGACGCGCGCCTCATCCAGCCGCTGCCTGAATCATTCCAGTTCGATCTGATCGGACGGGGCCAGGACTCCTTCGGCAAGCCATTGCTCGTGCCCGAGCAGTTCCAGCTCGATGGCCCCCTGGCCGTCTCCGGCTATCCGATTGGCACGCTGAACGTCGACGAAGGCGCTTCCTTACGCGGTGAGTTGAGCCGATCCTTCCTGATGCAAAGCGATGTCGCCCACATTGTTCTGACGCCCTACGGCTTTGGGGCCTTCGGCATCGGCCGCCTGCTTGAGCCGACCGTGCTCGAGGTCGGTGTGGTTCACGCCGGCTCTTTCGGCGTCGGCCTGCGCAGCGGCTTCGACATGCCGAACGGATATCACGGAGCCAGCCTCAGTTTGGAAGTGGCGCGGCAATATTCGGACCTCGAAACGGTCGCGCACGGCTGGCGCGGCAATGTGACGCTGAACGTCCGGTTCTAAGCGCCGGCGGCGCTTTCGCTGCGCTTCGCGGCGATTTCATTCGGAAGATCGCGCCGGAATGCGGCATCCTTTGACGGCCGCAATCTCTCCCTCGCGGCCCGGGAGTCGCCTGGGCGGGTTCGTTCTATGGCTGAGCGCCATCGCTTTCGTTCTTCCGCCGATGCCCGACCTCGCCGACAAGTTCACGCCCTCCGATCCCAAGGACTACGCCGACGAGTTTGCCTTCGCATTGCAGTTCGAAGGCCGCAGGCGCGGGCACAACGCGGGCACATGACCGCCACAACTGCCAAGCGCCTAGTTGAGCATCTTGAGCGGGCCGTCTCTGTCATCAGGAAGAAGCCACTCGACAAGTTCGGCGGCGCTGCGCTCGAGCGCGGCTTCGATGGCAACACGAGTTCGGGCGCGGATCATCACGTCATGGTCGCAGCCATCGCGTGAGTAGTTTCCGAGGGTTGCGCGGACCGCCACTACCCCTAGAATTTCCGGGTTTCGGCTGGCGAAGTCTCCGTTCGGGAGTGAAATGCAGGCGGAGTCGCGCCAAGGACAGATTATGAAGATCGGAATCGTAGAATGGTTCAACCTTCAAAAAGGAATATGGATTCATTCGTCCCGACGACGGCAGTCGAAACATTTCCGTTATTTCCGTTGATGTGTCCCGCGGCCGATAGCGCCGGCATGAGCGATCTCAAAGAGAGTGGGAGGGTCATCTTTGGGATTCGACTGAAGAAGCGCACAGGCCGTGTGTCCACCGTGTCGCTGAGACCCCTATTTGCGACAAGACCGCCTCTCGATGGCCGCCTCGCGATAACGAATCCGTTCGATATCATTTCTGGCCTGATTTCATCGAAGCGGTGGACAGTCTTGCGGCCGTGACACCGCAACGCGCCCTGACGCGCAACCTTTTGCGCCGTGCGATCGCGTTTGTCGCCGTTGCCGCGCTGGGGTTCGCCCCCGTTGAGTCCGCGATGGCGGGGGGCCGCAGCATTCTGCCGCAGGGCGGCTCGGTCGCCGCCGGCCACGCGATGATCGGCGCTCCCTCGAACAACAGTTTGACGGTCAATCAGAGTTCCCAGAACGCCGTCATCAACTGGAATTCCTTTTCGATCGGCCGGCCCAACACCGTTACCTATCATCAGCCGAATCCCAGTTCGGCCACCCTCAACCGCGTGACGGGCAATACGCCCTCGAGCATCGCCGGGCGGCTCAACGCCAACGGCCAGATCTATCTCGTCAATCCGAACGGCGTCGCGATCACCAAGACCGGCGTCGTCAATGTCGGGGGCGGGTTCGTCGGCTCGACGCTCGGGACCGACGACAGCGACTTCATGAACGGCAAGCGTAAGTTCAAGGGCAATGGCCATTCGGCTTCCGTCAGCAACGCCGGCAGGATCACCGCAGGCAAGGGCGGCTTCGTCGCGCTCATCGGCGGCACAGTGTCGAATTCGGGGACGATCAGGGTTCCGCTCGGCAAGGTCGGCCTCGGCTCGGGCGAATCGGTCACGCTCGACGTCAATGGCGACGGCTTCATGCAGGTCGCGGTCCCGACCGCATCAAAAGCCGCCGATGGCAAGGGGCAGGTCGACGTTTCGGGCCGCGTCAGCGCGGCCGGCGGGACGATCGAACTTCAGGCGGCGACCGTTAAGCAGGCGATCCGCAATACGGTGAACGTCTCCGGCACGCTCTCGGCCCGCTCCCTCTCCGGCCATTCCGGCTCGATCGTGCTCGGCGGCGGCGCCGTCAATGTCTCCGGCAGGCTCGATGTCTCGGCCGGACGACGCGCGGCTCACGCCGCTTCCGTCAAATCCGCTGCGGCGATCCGCAATGTGGCAAGGGCGGGCAGGGCCACGGCCGCAGCGAGGCCGGCGCCCGCCAACGGCGGGACCATCGCCATCACTGGCGCCAATGTCGCCATCGCCAACAAGGCGAGCCTCAGGGCGACGAGCCAGGGCGCGAAAGGCGGCGCGATCAGCGTCACCGGCGACGCGGTGACGATCGGCTCAGCGACCCTGGACGCTTCCGGCGCGACCGGCGGCGGCAGCATTCTCATCGGCGGCGGCCCGCAAGGCTCAGGGCCGCTCGCCCATGCCCAAACAGTCAGTATCGCGTCGGGGGCGACGCTCACCGCCAATGCGACTCAAAACGGCAATGGCGGCCAGATCGTCGCCTGGTCGGACGATTCCACCACCGTCGCCGGGACTTTGAGCGCGCAAGCCGCCGGACTAGGCAATGGCGGCAGCATCGAGACCTCCGGCCATATGCTCTATGTCGATGGGATCAGCGTCAGCGCCTCCTCGCCCCATGGCGCGGCGGGCGTCTGGCTGCTCGACCCGTATAATCTGACGGTCAGCGGCGCCGCCACGACCGCGACTATCTCGGGAACCGACCCGATTACTTATGCCGCCACTACCGGCGACAGCATCGTCACGGCGAGCATCCTCGACACGAATCTCAACGCCGGCACCAGCGTCATCCTGCAGACCTCCGGCGGCGCCGGCGGCAGCCTAGGCGATATCAACGTGACCGCGCCCATCGCCAAGACCACTGGCGCCGCCGCCAGCCTGACGCTGAACGCCTATGGCTCGATCATCGTCAGCGCCGCGATCAGCTCAACCGTCGGCGCGATGGCGGTGACGCTCGATGCAAATACCGGCGGCGCCGGCGGCTATGTGAACATCCAGGCGGCGGTCTCGACGCTCGGCGGCGCTTTGGTCATCGGCGGCGGCGCCAATCCGCTGACCGGCCCGGCGGTGGGTACGACGGTGCAGAACAGCGGCGTCAACCTGAATGCTCCACTCAATGCGGGCGGCGGCAATGTCACGATAAACGGGACCGGCTTTAGCTCATCCGGCGACAACACCTACGGTATCCAGCAATTCGCTCCACTCGCTACCATCACCACGACCGGTAGCGGCAACATTACTCTCTCTGGCACCTCAGGTGGTCCCGGCAACAGCGACGGCGGCCTTCTAGCCGGTGCGAGCATTACCGCTGGCACTGGGAATATTTCGATCACGGGCGCTGTGAGTGCCGCGGCAACGGGTTCCAACAATTATGGCGTCAACTTCGTCGGGGGCGCCACCACCTCCACCGCGGGAGCCGGTACGATTACAGTCGTCGGCGCCGTCGGCGCCGTCGGCGGCAGCGGCTCCAATACCGACGGTGTCTTTGTGCAGAGCGGCGCCACGGTCACCGCGGTCGACGGGCTGATCAGCGTCACAGGCCAAAATAATTCCGCAGGGACCGGGGGCTCAAATACCGGCGTCTTTGTCACAGGCGCTGGCTCGACGATCAGCTCCACTGGCGCCGGCGGCGTCACCGTGCTCGGCTTCGGCGGCGGGGGCGGCGGCGGCGGCAACAACTACGGTGTCACCTGGAATGTTGCCAACGCCATCAAATCAAGCGGCGGTGGCGCGATCAGCGTCACCGGCACCGGTGGCGGCAGCGGCGGCACCGGCGCCAGTAATTACGGCGTCAATCTGCAGTCTGCGCTTGCTGGCAACGGCGGCGCCATCACGATCACTGGGACCGGCGGCAATTCCAGCGGCACTACCAACTACGGGATCAACACGGCCGCCGCAATTACCAATACCGGCGCGGGCGCCATCACCCTCTCCGGCACAGGCGGCGGCACTGGAGCCAGGGAGATCGGTTACTTCAGCACCAAGAGCACCACGGCGGGTACCGGAGACATCTCGATCACGGGCCTCGCCAGCGCCACGGCAACCGGCTCCGGCAATACCGGTATCTCCTTCTCCACGGGCACAATCAGTACGAGCGGCGCCGGAACCGTCACGCTCGCCGGCACAGCGACCGGCACCGGCGGCGGCTCCGATACCTATGGAGTGCTCGTGCAAGGCGGCGGAACCGTCACGGCGGCGGCCGGCCTGATCAGCGTCACCGGACGGAACAATTCGACCGGCGGGGGCGAGGGCAATACCGGCGTCTATGTCACAGGCGGTAGCTCGACGATCAGTTCCACTGGCGCCGGCGGCGTCACCGTGCTCGGCTTTGGCGGCGGCAGCGGGGACGGCAAAAATTACGGCGTAAACCTCAGCGCAACAAACGCAGTCCAATCGACCAGCACGGGCGCGATCTCAATCACTGGCGTCGGCGGCAGCGGGGAAAACGGCAACTACGGTGTCTACGTCCACGCGCCGCTGTCCGTCACCGGCGCCGGTCTGATCTCGATCATAGGCGACGGCGGCGGCGGAAGCGGGAGCAACAACGATTATGGCGTCTACGCCACAGCGGCGATTACCGGCGGAGGCGGCGTGATTTCCATCACGGGTACGCCGCGCAACTCGAGCGGCGACAATTACGGCATCTCGGTCACGAGCGTCGCGGCGGGCGCCGCTAATATTGTTTTGACGACGACCGGCACGGCGACCGCCAGCGGCGCGCTGACCGCCGCCGGCCTCGACCTGCTCGGAGTGGGGGGCGCCTATACGCTCACCAACGCCAGCAACGCAGTGACGACGCTCGCCGGCGCAACCGGCAGCGCGACCTATTCGCAGACCGGCGCGCTTACCATCGGCACGGTCAACAGCACCACCGGTCTCGCCACGACGGGCCTGCCCTGGATCACGACGGGCGGCGCGCTCACCATCGCTTCGGGCGCGACAGTCTCCGGCGCGGCGCCCGTGCTGGCCGCGACCGGCGCCTTCATCAATGCCTCGGGATCGGGCGCCGTGGTCGCCAATTCGGGCCTTCGCTGGCTGATTTACTCCGCCAATTCCACCGGCGACGCATTCGGCGGCCTGAATAGCAACAATGCAGCGGTGTGGAACACGCCGGCCAATGGCGCCGTGACGGCGACTGGCAACCGCTATGTCTTCGCCAACCAGCCGACCGTGACTTTCACGTCGGTGAGCCTCGGCAAGGTCTATGGCGTCGACGATACGGCCGCTGTGGCTGCGAGCTATACGGCGACCGGCTTCCAAAGCGTCGCCAACGCCTATACGGACACGCTGGCGACGGTGACGACGGGCGCGGCCTCTGTGACCTCGGCCGGTTCAGTCGCGACGGCGACGGTCGCCGGCTCGCCCTATGCGATCACCGCGGCGACTGGCACGCTCACTTCGACCAATGGCTATGCGCTTACCTTTGCGAGCCCGGGTATGCTCACCGTGACGGCGGCGCCGCTGACGGTGACGGCGGATGCCCAGAGCCGGGCCTATGGCGCCGCCAATCCGACGCTCACCTATGTCGCAACCGGCCTGGTCAACAGCGACACGCTGAGCGGCGCGCTCGCCACCACGGCGACCGCGACCTCCCCGGTCCTCGGATCGCCTTACGCCATCACCCAGGGCACGCTCGGCGATCCGAACTATGCGATCACCTATGTCGGCGCCAATCTCACCGTGACGGCGGCGCCGCTGACGGTGACGGCCAGCAACCAGACCAAGACCTACGGCAATACGTTCGCCTTCGCCGGAACCGAGTTCACTTCGACGGGCCTGCAGAACGGGGAGACCATCGGCAGCGTCACCCTGACCAGCGCCGGATCGGCGGCGGCGGCGAACGTCGCCGGCAGCCCCTATGCGATCGTCGCCAGCGCCGCCGCCGGCGGCACCTTCACCGCTTCCAACTACGCCATCGGCTACGTCGACGGCGCCATGACCGTCACCCAGGCGGCGGCGACGGTGACGGCGGATGCGCAGAGCCGGGCCTATGGCGCCGCCAATCCGACGCTCACCTATGTCGCAACCGGCCTGGTCAACAGCGACACGCTGAGCGGCGCGCTCGCCACCACGGCGACCGCGACCTCCCCGGTCCTCGGATCGCCTTACGCCATCACCCAGGGCACGCTCGGCGATCCGAACTATGCGATCACCTATGTCGGCGCCAATCTCACCGTGACGGCGGCGCCGCTGACGGTGACGGCCAGCAACCAGACCAAGACCTACGGCAATACGTTCGCCTTCGCCGGAACCGAGTTCACTTCGACGGGCCTGCAGAACGGGGAGACCATCGGCAGCGTCGCCCTGACCAGCGCCGGATCGGCGGCGGCGGCGAACGTCGCCGGCAGCCCCTATGCGATCGTCGCCAGCGCCGCCGCCGGCGGCACCTTCACCGCTTCCAACTACGCCATCGGCTACGTCGACGGCGCCATGACCGTCACCCAGGCGGCGGCGACGGTGACGGCGGATGCGCAGAGCCGGGCCTATGGCGCCGCCAATCCGACGCTCACCTATGTCGCAACCGGCCTGGTCAACAGCGACACGCTGAGCGGCGCGCTCGCCACCACGGCGACCGCGACCTCCCCGGTCCTCGGATCGCCTTACGCCATCACCCAGGGCACGCTCGGCGATCCGAACTATGCGATCACCTATGTCGGCGCCAATCTCACCGTGACGGCGGCGCCGCTGACGGTGACGGCCAGCAACCAGACCAAGACCTACGGCAATACGTTCGCCTTCGCCGGAACCGAGTTCACTTCGACGGGCCTGCAGAACGGGGAGACCATCGGCAGCGTCGCCCTGACCAGCGCCGGATCGGCGGCGGCGGCGAACGTCGCCGGCAGCCCCTATGCGATCGTCGCCAGCGCCGCCGCCGGCGGCACCTTCACCGCTTCCAACTACGCCATCGGCTACGTCGACGGCGCCATGACCGTCACCCAGGCGGCGGCGACGGTGACGGCGGATGCGCAGAGCCGGGCCTATGGCGCCGCCAATCCGACGCTCACCTATGTCGCAACCGGCCTGGTCAACAGCGACACGCTGAGCGGCGCGCTCGCCACCACGGCGACCGCGACCTCCCCGGTCCTCGGATCGCCTTACGCCATCACCCAGGGCACGCTCGGCGATCCGAACTATGCGATCACCTATGTCGGCGCCAATCTCACCGTGACGGCGGCGCCGCTGACGGTGACGGCCAGCAACCAGACCAAGACCTACGGCAATACGTTCGCCTTCGCCGGAACCGAGTTCACTTCGACGGGCCTGCAGAACGGGGAGACCATCGGCAGCGTCGCCCTGACCAGCGCCGGATCGGCGGCGGCGGCGAACGTCGCCGGCAGCCCCTACGCGATCGTCGCCAGCGCCGCCGCCGGCGGCACCTTCACCGCTTCCAACTACGCCATCGGCTACGTCGACGGCGCCATGACCGTCACCCAGGCGGCGGCGACGGTGACGGCGGATGCGCAGAGCCGGGCCTATGGCGCCGCCAATCCGACGCTCACCTATGTCGCAACCGGCCTGGTCAACAGCGACACGCTGAGCGGCGCGCTCGCCACCACGGCGACCGCGACCTCCCCGGTCCTCGGATCGCCTTACGCCATCACCCAGGGCACGCTCGGCGATCCGAACTATGCGATCACCTATGTCGGCGCCAATCTCACCGTGACGGCGGCGCCGCTGACGGTGACGGCCAGCAACCAGACCAAGACCTACGGCAATACGTTCGCCTTCGCCGGAACCGAGTTCACTTCGACGGGCCTGCAGAACGGGGAGACCATCGGCAGCGTCACCCTGACCAGCGCCGGATCGGCGGCGGCGGCGAACGTCGCCGGCAGCCCCTACGCGATCGTCGCCAGCGCCGCCGCCGGCGGCACCTTCACCGCTTCCAACTACGCCATCGGCTACGTCGACGGCGCCATGACCGTCACCCAGGCGGCGGCGACGGTGACGGCGGATGCGCAGAGCCGGGCCTATGGCGCCGCCAATCCGACGCTCACCTATGTCGCAACCGGCCTGGTCAACAGCGACACGCTGAGCGGCGCGCTCGCCACCACGGCGACCGCGACCTCCCCGGTCCTCGGATCGCCTTACGCCATCACCCAGGGCACGCTCGGCGATCCGAACTATGCGATCACCTATGTCGGCGCCAATCTCACCGTGACGGCGGCGCCGCTGACGGTGACGGCCAGCAACCAGACCAAGACCTACGGCAATACGTTCGCCTTCGCCGGAACCGAGTTCACTTCGACGGGCCTGCAGAACGGGGAGACCATCGGCAGCGTCACCCTGACCAGCGCCGGATCGGCGGCGGCGGCGAACGTCGCCGGCAGCCCCTACGCGATCGTCGCCAGCGCCGCCGCCGGCGGCACCTTCACCGCTTCCAACTACGCCATCGGCTACGTCGACGGCGCCATGACCGTCACCCAGGCGGCGGCGACGGTGACGGCGGATGCGCAGAGCCGGGCCTATGGCGCCGCCAATCCGACGCTCACCTATGTCGCAACCGGCCTGGTCAACAGCGACACGCTGAGCGGCGCGCTCGCCACCACGGCGACCGCGACCTCCCCGGTCCTCGGATCGCCTTACGCCATCACCCAGGGCACGCTCGGCGATCCGAACTATGCGATCACCTATGTCGGCGCCAATCTCACCGTGACGGCGGCGCCGCTGACGGTGACGGCCAACAACCAGACCAAGACCTACGGCAATACGTTCGCCTTCGCCGGAACCGAGTTCACTTCGACGGGCCTGCAGAACGGGGAGACCATCGGCAGCGTCACCCTGACCAGCGCCGGATCGGCGGCGGCGGCGAACGTCGCCGGCAGCCCCTACGCGATCGTCGCCAGCGCCGCCGCCGGCGGCACCTTCACCGCTTCCAACTACGCCATCGGCTACGTCGACGGCGCCATGACCGTCACCCAGGCGGCGGCGACGGTGACGGCGGATGCGCAGAGCCGGGCCTATGGCGCCGCCAATCCGACGCTCACCTATGTCGCAACCGGCCTGGTCAACAGCGACACGCTGAGCGGCGCGCTCGCCACCACGGCGACCGCGACCTCCCCGGTCCTCGGATCGCCTTACGCCATCACCCAGGGCACGCTCGGCGATCCGAACTATGCGATCACCTATGTCGGCGCCAATCTCACCGTGACGGCGGCGCCGCTGACGGTGACGGCCAGCAACCAGACCAAGACCTACGGCAATACGTTCGCCTTCGCCGGAACCGAGTTCACTTCGACGGGCCTGCAGAACGGGGAGACCATCGGCAGCGTCACCCTGACCAGCGCCGGATCGGCGGCGGCGGCGAACGTCGCCGGCAGCCCCTATGCGATCGTCGCCAGCGCCGCCGCCGGCGGCACCTTCACCGCTTCCAACTACGCCATCGGCTACGTCGACGGCGCCATGACCGTCACCCAGGCGGCGGCGCCCGTTCCGCCGAACCCAAATCCCCCAGACAACGGCGCCGTGACTTCGGAATCTAGGGTGTTTCCAAGTTATTTCAGTACGATCGATGTGTCCAACAATGGCGTCCCAAATGTGCGGACCGGCCACCGTTCGTCCGCCTGCTCGTCTGTGGAAGTGTCGAGGAGACTCCATCGTTACGGCCACGTCGAATTGACCGGCGAAGGCGGGGGTTCTTGCAAGAATATTGTCCAAGAATAGAGCCCAACCAATCGACGACAACCGTACTTGTTCGCAATGAGGTACTTATGAATTCGGAGATGCTTTTTCGGACCGCGATGTTGAGCGCGATACACTTCCTTGGGTTGGGCTCCCTCGCAATCGCGCAAACGCCTCCTGCCGCGACGTCAGAAGAACAACACCCCGTCGATCTGGAGCCGAGCAACACGTCGGCCAGCTATGGCGATTGGATCATGCGTTGCCAGCGACTCGGCGACGGCGCGGATGTCGAACGCGTCTGTGAAGCGGCCCAGTTGATCCATGCTCAGGACCAGCAAAATCCGGTCGCCGAAGTCGCCATCGGACGATTGAAGAAGACGGACCCCCTGCATCTGACGATCGTTTTGCCAGTCAACATAACCTTTCCGGACCCACCGAGATTATCCGCTAACGGCAAGGATGTAGACGGCCTGAATTTCGTTTGGCTGAAATGCCTGCCGGGAGGCTGCTACGCCAATGCGCTCCTTACTGATGAAGTCCTGCGCCGCTGGAGGGATGAGACGGACGCCCGGCGCATCATCTGGACCGACGCGGCGGGGCGGGAGTCCGCAGTGGGGCTGTCGTTTAGAGGGCTGAGTCCGGCTCTTGACGCCTTAAGCCGGGCTAGGCTGGGCGCTCCTGCGACGAGCAAGAAGCGTTAAGCGCAACCCCGGTCGACAAGTTCGACACGGAAACCGCGCTCGGTCCCTAAGCCGTTGTAGACGCGGGCGCCGGAAACCGCCTCGCGCTTCAGAGGCCGCATCGAGACCGTTCTGGACGCGGCGAAGGCACGGTAAGCTTCATCGATCACAACGAGGCCGACCCGGCGCGCCGGCGCCGCCATCTCGACAGGCTATTTGCCAAAGCGCGCCAAACGCTCGCATCAAACTCAAGCGCCTATACCCGTCAATCTGACTGAATCGGGCGACTGACACCCGGCAGGATTTGCCCACGTATAGCAGGAACTCGCCCCTATGCTCTTTGTCGGATTAAAAAAGGGGATCATGAATTTGTAATTATACGTTGCGCTGACCTTCACACCAACGCCCTTCCCTCGGCCCGAGAAAGGGTCCCGGTGAGCGCCGGTGAGCCCGAAATGCCGAGTTACGCCACAATTTTCAATGAGTTAAGGTAACCTATGTGACCCTATGCAAAGGTGGAATGGTGGGGGAGGTAGGACTCGAACCTACGAAGGCTAAGCCAGCGGATTTACAGTCCGCCCCCTTTGCCGCTCGGGACACTCCCCCTCGTCCGTGCGGTCGGGCCGAGGACGAAAACGCCCCGGGCATGCCGAGGCGCGACGGCCGGGCTTATGTTGCCTTGGCCGCCGCCGTGTCAACTGGAAAGTTCCGCCATTTCCGCGCCGGCGCCGCGGGCGCCCTTCTGTTCAGGCGCCACGAAGGCGGGTAAAAGCGCTGACCAGCCTGACAAGGCCTCGAGGGCGTCTTGCCGCCATGACACGCAATCGCGATCGTCGCGTCCATACGCCCTCCCAGCCTGAGCGGGCGCGCAACGGCCCGCGGCCTGCGCCGCCGCAGGCGGAGGCGAAGCCGCGACGCGACGCCGCGGGCAAGCGCCGCGACCCAGAGGTGGCGCGCATCTATGGCTTTCACAGCGTCGCAGCGGCGCTCGAGGCGCCGCGCCGCGAGCTGGTTCGCCTCTACGCCACCGAGGCGGCGGCGGCGCGGCTCGCCGCGCAGATCGCGGCGCGCGCGGTCGAAACCCGCATCATGAGCCTCGAGGCGGTCGCCGCCCGCGCGCCGCATGGGGCGGCGCACCAGGGGGTGGTGCTCGAGGCCAGGCCCCTGGCGCCGATCGACGTCGCCGACCTGCCGCCCGAAGGCCTGGTCGTCGTTCTCGACCAGATCACCGATCCGCACAATGTCGGGGCGATTCTGCGCACCGCCGCGGCTTTCGCGGTCGACGCGCTCATCACCACCGAACGGCACTCGCCGGAGTTTTCCGGCGCGCTCGCCAAATCGGCTTCCGGCGGCCTCGAACACGTGCCGATCTGCAGCGTGACCAATCTCGCCCGCGCGCTCGCCGAGATCGGCGACATGGGCTATTGGCGGGTCGGGCTCGATTCGCAGGCGCCGGACGATCTCGCCGAGGCCGCGCTGTCGCGTCCGCTGGCTCTGGTTCTGGGCGCCGAGGGCAAGGGCCTCAGGCGGCTCACGCGCGAGCGCTGCGACCTCCTGGCGCGCCTCGACCTGCCCGGCGCGATCAAGAGCCTCAACGTCTCGAACGCCTGCGCGATCGCGCTCGCGCTCGTCAGCCGAAGGGCGCCGGGCAGGACGTGAAACGAAACGCCTGTCCGCACGCCCTCGAGCCGCCATCGCCCGGGGGAAGCAAACGAAAGCCAGAGGGAAGGAAAGGAAAGCCGAGAGGGGACGCAAAGGAAAATAAAAGGGAAGGAAAGGAAAGGATCTCATTTCCGCCGATCGAGACATTTCAACGGGTTAAACCCGATTCCAAGGAAAAAGCAATTCCTGCCGCCGGGGCTTTCGACCGCGCCTCCCGTTTCGCGAGCCGCGGCCCCTCGGAAGCGCGTCAGGCTCGAAATCGCCCAACCTTTGGTCCGAGTCCTCGATTAACGAAAGCAAAGAGTTTATAATCCGTTCCATTCCTCCGCCCGAAATTCGCGTCGGAGCGTCGTCTTCGGAAAGTAAAACATAAACTTGCCCGTCTGGCAAGAAATTGATTGGTTTTTCAGAAATTCGCCGGCCGGGACGAGGACCCCGCCCAGCGCGCAAGGCGTCGATCGCCACGCCGGTCACCCGGCCCGAGCGAGGGCATGCGTCCCTTAGCGGTACGTGCTCTTTGACGAATTACCAACGCCTGCCGAAACGGCTGCGCCATCCCCCGCCGCCGCCCCCACTGATCAGCCTGAGAAGAATGAGCAAGACGATCGCGCCTAGCGTGGCGTTGACGACGAGCGCGACCGTCCCTGTGCCGAGGTGGACACCCAATTGCGGCAGCAGCCAATCTCCGATGAACGCCCCGATAACGCCGACTATCAGGTCGCCGATGAGGCCGTAGCCGCCACCCCGCACGATGTTGCCAGCAAGCCATCCGGCGACAATGCCGACGATGACGATGACGATGAGACTTTCGTTCGATAGATGCATGGGGGTTCCTCTGAGGGATTTTGTATTTGGTCGGGACGTACTCGACGTGCGCCGCCTACATTACTCTTGTTCCGCACTCTTGTTCCGCGACCAATCCGACATTCGTTGCTCCTCGTCGCGGCGATTGGCTTCGACGAAAACTGGAACAAACATCCGCTCGACCTGGCGGCGGGCGCTGTCAGCGGACATGGCCAAAGGAGCGCCGCTGCATTGTGGCGAATGGCGCAGCCTCGGTTTCCGGGGCCCCGATGCTTCACGGCTGGGACAACTTCTTCATTGTGGCCGGGAGTTCGGCCGCGCCGTGGGGGAAAATTCTCGCCGACCGGCGGTGAGCGCCAAGGGCGCCGTCTCGCTGTTAGTCGCGAATGGCGGATAACCAGGGGCTTGAGACACGCGTGTTCGTTGCGGCGAACACTTGCTTCTGGCATGCCTAGGACGTGGCGTCGGAAGCTGGCATACGTTGAGTTGGCAAATCTTGAAAGGGAATGCCCAAAGGAAGTGAGGCCGGTCCCACCGGCCTACTTTATTGGAGAGACCCGAAATGCCGTGGTACATTTACGTGCTGCAATTTGTCAGCGGTCTGCTCCTTGCGAACGGAGTGCCGCACTTTGTTCAAGGCATTAGCGGCCATTGGTTTCAATCCCCGTTCGCGTCGCCGCCCGGAGTTGGAAAATCGTCTCCGGTAGTCAATGTCCTGTGGGGATTTGGTAGTCTCGCGGTCGGCTTCGCCATCCTGTGGTCCTTCGCGCCCAAGGGTTCCGATGTGGTTTTGGAATGGGTTGCGGTTGGCCTCGGCGTGCTGGCGGCGGCCATCGTGCTCGCCAGGCATTTCGGACGGGTGAGGTCGGAAGGCCCCTAGCTCTCCGCGTTGGCGTTCATATTCAGCGGTCGCTGTTTGGAATTCAGGTGAGAATTGCGTTGACGCGCCCGTTTTTACCATTTTGCTTCGGCGCCTGCGACATCGCCATTGGGCTTGCCTCCCTGCTTGCTTGGGGTGGCGACGCAGTTGATGCGGAACATGGGACAATATCGCATCGCGAACAAAAAAGGTAAAAGCGGGCGCGTCACCGTGATTCCGTAATTTTAGTACCATTCGCCGTCTTTGATCATCGCCTCATAGCCGACGCCGGCCGTTCGATTGCTCGGGACGAATGTTGTGCTTCAGGTCGAGTTGAAGTGTTCGAAGCTTCTTTCAGGGACGGTCGCTTTGGCGCGTTCCCTCCGTACCGAGAACGGCAGGAACGGGTCGCAATCGGCCGGCGCGCTTGTGTCCGGTTGCGCGACCAAGCCGCTCGAGAACGGACCAGTCGCTCCCGGCCGAAACGATATATTCGACCTGACCCACGCCCCCCTTCAGGGCCGATTGCGTTGGCCGACAAAAGTATTATGCTTATGCGCTATTGGGGACGGTAGCGTTGCAGGGCGGGGAGATCGACGCCATGGCTACGAACAGCAATTCCGGACAGAAGTTCATTTCGCGCAACCGCAAACCGCGGGTTCACATCACCTACGAGGATCCATACGACGCCGAGCGGCTGGTGGAGCTGCCGTTCGTGATGGGCGTGCTCGCCGACCTTTCGGGCAACGCCTCGCAAGTCGCCAAGCCGGACATGAACGAGCGCAAGTTTCTCGACTTCGATATGGACAACTTCGACAAGCGCATGGGAGCGATCGAGCCGGCGGTTTCGATGAAGGTCGCCAACAAGCTCGGCGGCGACGGCGGCGAAAAGCTGTCGGTCAATCTCAAATTCAACAAGATGGACGATTTCTCGCCCGCCGCGATCGCCCGCCAGGTGCCGGCGACGGCCAAGCTCTTGCAGGCGCGCGAGCAGCTGACCAATCTCCTGCGCTATATGGACGGCAAGGTCGGGGCCGAGGATGCGCTGAAAAAGCTTCTCGCCGATCCCGAGCTGATGGCGGCAATGAAAACCAAACTGAATCAGACGCCGTCCGACGACGGCTCAACCCAATAGGGGAATCGTTTGATGGCTACGCCGCAGGAACAGAAAGAAGTCTCCGCGCCCGCGCCTGCCCTCGCCGAAGCGGACGAATTCACTGCTCTGCTCAAGCAGAATTTCAAGCCCCGCAGCGATCGGGCGGCAAGCGAAGTCGAGAGCGCGGTGCAAACCCTGGTCACGCAGGCGCTCGCGGATTCGAGCCTGGTCAAGACCGATGTCATCGACACCATCGAGGAAATGATCGCCCGGCTCGACGAAAAGCTGTCGGACCAGATGAACGCGATCCTGCACGCGCCCGAATTCCAGCAATTGGAAAGCGCATGGCGCGGCCTCAACTATCTGGTCTACAATTCGGAGACCGACGCGACGCTGAAAATTCGGGTCATCAACGTCGGCAAGTCGGAGCTCTATCGCAACCTCAAGCTCTATCCGGGCGCCCGATGGGATCAGAGCCCGTTGTTCAAGGCCGTTTACGAGAGCGAATTCGGCCAGCTGGGCGGCGAACCCTATGGGGCGCTGGTCGCCGACTACCATTTCAGCCACGCGCCGACCGACGTGCAGCTGTTGCGCGATCTGTCCAAGGTCGCCTCGGCGGCGCTCGCGCCCCTGATCACCGGAGCCGATCCAAACCTGCTCGGCATGGATTCCTGGACCGAGCTGATGAACCCGCGCGACATCGGCAAACTGATGGATACGCCGGACTACGCGGCGTGGAAGGGCCTGCGCGACGCCGTCGACAGCCGCTATGTCGCGCTCTGCATGCCGCGCGTCCTTTCCCGCCTGCCCTATGGGGCGAAATCGGAGCCGGTCGAGGAATTCGCGTTCGAAGAAGAGACCGACGGCCACAAGGGCGAGAAATACGCCTGGATGAACGCCGCCTACGCGATGGCGGCCAACATCAACCGCGCCTACAAGGAATACGGCTGGACGGTGCGGATTCGCGGGGTTCAGTCCGGCGGCGAGGTGATCAACCTGCCGACCCACACCTTCCCGACCGACGATGGCGGGATCGATCTGAAATGCCCGACCGAGATCGCCGTCACCGACCGGCGGGAGGCCGAGCTGTCCAAAGTCGGGCTGATCTCGATCGTTCACCGCAAGAACACCGACAAGGCGGCCTTCATCGGCGCCCAGTCGGTCTACAAGCCGAAGATCTACGACAAGGTCGAGGCGACCGCGGCGGACAATCTGTCCGCGCGCATTCCCTACATGTTCGCGGTGTCGCGCTTCGCGCACTATCTCAAGTGCATGGTGCGCGACAAGATCGGCTCGACCAAGGAAAAGGATCAGCTCGAGAAATGGCTGAACGAATGGATCACCCTCTATGTCGACGGCGATCCTCAGCATTCGAGCGAGGAGACCAAAGCCAAGCTGCCGTTGGCGGCGGCGAGCGTCAAGGTGGTCGCAGACGAGGCAAACCCCGGCTATTACGCCGCGAACTTCTATCTGCGCCCGCACTTCCAGCTCGAGGGGATGGACATCGGCATGAGCCTTGTCTCTCGTCTGCCGCTCGAAACGACTTGAGGCCGGGGTAGAAATCCAACGTCAAATATGGGGGGCGGCGCTGCGGATCATGAAAACGCGAAAGTGGGCCCGCCGCCCGTTGGCGTCGGGCGCTGGGTTGGATTTGAATTGAGATTAATCACAAGGAGGGTTTGTCATGCCTGCCGACACGTTTCTCGAATTCCAGGGGAAAAATTCGTTCAAAGGCGAGTCGCAAGACGACAAGTACAAAGACACCATCGAGATCCTGTCGTTCTCGCTTGGCGTCTCGAATTCCGGTTCGGGCGCCGTCGGCGGCGGCTCGGGCACCAGCAAGGCGAGCTTCAGCGACCTGAGCGTTCAGAAACATGTCGATAAATCCTCGCCCAACTTCTTCATCAGTTGCGCCAATGGCTCGCACATCGACAAGGCGATCGTCCACATTCGCAAGGCTGGCGAAAATCCCCAGGAATATCTGACGATCACGATGGAGGAGGTTTTTATCGCGAGCTTCAGCCACGGCGGCAGCGACGGCGCCGGCCTGCCGATGGATAGCGCGTCCCTCAACTTCTCGAAGATCGAGTTCAAGTATAGCCCGCAGAAGAAGGACGGCTCCCTCGACGCCGCCAATCCAAAAGGTTGGGACCTCAAGGCGAGCAAGAACTACTCGGCTTGATCGCGCGCATGGGCCGGTCCTCGCCCAAAAGGCCCGGCCCCCGCCTGAGAGCCTGATTGTCATACAATGAGGCTTTGCGACGTCGATGGCCGGGCCAAAAAACGACCGCGTGGCGCCGCCGCTGATGCACGCGTTTCGCGCCGCGCACCAGGAGCGCGACGCGAAGGTTGCGATCGATCTTCGCGATCAGGGAGAACGGGTCATCGCTTCGCGGCGCGTGACCGCGCGCGCCCCGATTTCCGAGCGCGAGTTGCGCCGGCTCGTCAATTCCGATCTGGTCGCGCTCCTCAACACCACCAATCTCGATTCCGCTGAAGATCTTTCGACCGCTCCTGAAGTGCGCGGTTCCATCCTCAATTTTGGCTTTCCCGATCTGGCGCGGCGCACGATCGACGACCAGGGCGTATTCGACATCGCGCAAGAAATCGAAACGGCGCTCGGCGCATTCGAGCCTCGGCTGGCGCGCGAGTTCGATCAAGGTGCGCCGCG
The DNA here is from genome assembly GCA_963784805.1 of uncultured Alphaproteobacteria bacterium. Taxonomy (GTDB): domain Bacteria; phylum Pseudomonadota; class Alphaproteobacteria; order Rhizobiales; family Beijerinckiaceae; genus Roseiarcus. Next base: position 608,201 of record CAWASR010000008.1, on the reverse strand, counting down.
ACAATACGGTGGCGGCCGACGAATTGCGCATACGTTTTCTGATCAGCGCGGAGCTTCGCCTCCAGCCGGCGAACCTTCAAATGGAGTTCGTCGCCGAAGTCGAACTCGAGTCCGGCAAGATCAAAGTCGATCGGCTGTAGGCGATGAATCGGGAATTCCTCAAATTCTACAATCAGGAACTCGCCATTCTTCGCGAACAGGCGGCGGAATTCGCCGAGGAATATCCGGGCGTCGCCGAGAGATTGGGCGGGCTGCTCGACGATCGCGTGGATCCGATGATTGGCGGTCTGCTCGAGGGAGCGGCGTTTCTGGCGGCGAGAGTCCAGCTCAAGATCAAACACGAGTTTGCGGATTTCACCACCAATCTGCTCGACCAGCTCGCGCCGCATTATCTCGCGCCGACGCCGTCGTTCGTCCTCATCGAGGCGCGGCCCAAATACGGCGACCCGGCGCTGCGCGACGGCCGCACGGTGGCGCGCGGCGCCAATTTCGAGGCGACCTATCGCCAAGCGCAACGCAACATCGCCTGCCGGTTCACGCTGGCCGAACCGATCAATCTGGCGCCCTTCGATATCGTCAACGCCGAATATTTCCCCAGCGCCGGCCCGCTGCAGGCCCTGATTCCCGGCGTCGGCGTCGACTGCGCCGCCAGCCTTCGACTGCAACTCACCGTGCGAGCGGCGGCGCGCCTGGAGGACGAGCCCGACGACAAAGAGGCGCAGGAGCGGCCCGAGCTTCGCTTTTCCTCATGCCGGGTGAAATCGCTGCGCTTCCACCTGCTCGGCCAGGAGGCGGACGCGGTCGCCCTGTACGAGCAATTGTTCGCCCATTGTCGGGGCGTCTATTTTCGCATCCTCGACGCTTTCGGCGATCCGGTTGTCGCCCCCGGCCACGCCGGCATGATCCGGCAGATCGGGTTCGAGGAAAACGAGACCCTGATTCCGAACGACCGCCGATTGTTTCGTGGATTCGATTTTCTGCGCGAATATTTCGCTTTTCCGACGCGTTTTCTCGGTTTCGATCTGACCGATCTCGGCGTCGTGGCGCCGCGCCTCAACGCCAAGACGGTCGACATCCTGCTGGCTTTCGACGACGTCATCCCCCGGCTCGCCGCCGCGGTGCGAAAGGACTCTTTCGCGCTCTATGCGGCGCCGGGGGTCAATTTGTTCGAAAAGAGACTTGATCGAATTCCGGTCAAGTCCAACCAGCATGAATTTCTGGTCATCCCCGACCGCAGCCGTCCGCTGGAATTCGAGACCAACCGCATCATCAGAGTGTTCGCCCATATTCCCGGCGCGCCGCAGAAGGTCCCGGTCGAGCCGCTCTATTCCGCGACCGCCGCGCACAGCCAAACCGGGCTCAGCTACACGATCCGGCGCCTGCCCCGGCGGCGCACGATCGAAGAAAAGAAGTACGGGCCGGCGTCCGACTATGCCGGGACGGACGTGTTCCTGTCCCTCGGCGAGCGCTCCGATCCCGACGAGACGCGGCGCGTGGCGGAGCTCAGCGTCGACGCCCTTTGCTCCAACCGGCACTTGGCCGAACACCTCCCGGTCGGCGAGAGCGGGGCCGATTTTCGCTTCCTCGACGATACCGACATTGAGCTGCGCTGCGTCGCCGGCCCGACCCGGCCGCTCGAACCGGCGCTGACCGTCCTCGACGGCAAGGGCGAGAACGCTTCGACCGGCGAGGTCGCATGGCGGCTCGTCAGCATGCTGAGCCTCAATCACCTGGGCCTGACAGAGCGCGCGGCGGGCGGCGGCGCCAAAGCGCTTCGGGAGACCCTCGTCCTGTTCGCCGATCTCGCCGACGGCGCGACCGACCGCAAGATCCGCGGCGTGCGCAGCGTCGACGCGCGGCCGATCGTGCGACGGCTGCGCCACGCCCAGGGATCGGCGGCCGCTCGCGGGCTCGAGATCACCGTGCTGCTGGACGAGAAGGCCTTCGAGGGTTCGGGCGTGTTTCTTCTCGGCGCGATCCTCGATCGGTATTTCGCCGAGTATGTGGCGATCAACCATTTCACGCAGACGGTGGTGCGAAGCACGGAACGCGGCGAGATCATGCGCTGGCCGCCGCGACTGGGATTGAGAGGCGTCGCATGACGTTTCGCGACGAGCTCGCCGCCGAGCCCTGGCGATTCGATCTCTTTGGCGTGCTGCGGCGCCTGGAGCGGGAGAATCCGGACAAGCCGCGCATCGGCGACGCTCGAAAGCTCGCCGACGACTACGTCGTCCTGTCGCAGGATCCTTATCTGGAGTTTCCCGCCTCGACCCTCGAGGCGGCCGAGATCGAGCCTCACGGCCGGGTTCGATTGAAGGCCAGGTTTCTGGGCATGTTCGGCCCCCAGGGCGCGCTGCCGCTGACGACCACGGAAGAGGCTTACGCCTGGCTTCGCGACAGAGACGACGCCTTCGCGCGGTTCGCCGATGTCTTCCAGCGGCGATTCCTGGCCCTGTTCTTCCGCGCCTGGGCGGACCCGCGCCCGGTCGCGCAGAACGATCGCCCCAACGAAGATCGCTTTCGCGCCTATATCGGCTCGATGATCGGGATCGGAACGGCCGCTTTCCGCGACGCCGACTCGATCTCGGATTTCGCCAAGATGGAATATGCGGGACTGCTCGCGCCGCGCGTCAAAAGCGCCTCGCGCCTGCGCTCGTTCCTCTCGGGTCTCTTGAAAGCGCGGGTCGAAATCGAGGAATTCACCGGCGCCTGGCTCGAATTTGAACCCGGCGAGCGGTCGCGGCTGGGCGCGACCAGCAGCCGGCTCGGCGCGGACTGCATGCTCGGCGCGAGCATGTACGGCGTCAGCGACAAGTTCCGGGTTCGCGTCTACGCCCGCGATATCGAGAATTTCAAACAATTTCTGCCGGGCTCGCCGCTCGCGCGCGAAATCGCCGACGCCATATACCTCTACGTCGGAGAGGAATACGACTGGGATATGGAGCTGGCGATTCCGGCCGGGGAAATCACCGCGGTCCGGCTTGGTCAAGGCGTCCAGCTCGGCTGGACGAGCTGGATGTCGCCAAACTGGTCGAAGACCGATGAAACGTTCCGCAAGGACGCGCGATTTCACGTGGTCAGCCGCCTCGGCCGCGACCGCCGGGCGGCGGACAAGATTTAGTCGGGGGTAGCAGCGATGGCAGCGGACATCAGCGTCGAGTTGGTGGCCGGAAAGCTCAACCGCGTCGGTTACGAGACCTTCATCCAGGCGTTGCGGCAGGCCAAGAACGCCGGCAATCGCAACATCGAGCTCGCCCATTGGATCCTGCATCTGTTGCAGAAGGACCGGACCGATCTCGCTTTGACGGCGGATCGCTTCAAGTTGAGCCGCGCCAAGCTGCTCGCCGACGCAACGGCGGTCGTCAACAGCTTCCGCAAGAACGAAACGGAGATGCCGGGCATCTCCAACCAGGTCGCGGACGCGCTCGACCGCGGCTGGCATTACGCGACGCTGCTGTTCGGCGAGACCCAGATCCGCACCGGCCATCTGCTGGTGGCGATGCTTAAATCGATCGAGCTGAGGCGCGCGCTGATCGGAATCTCGCAGGAGTTCTCCAAGATTCCGGTCGACGAGGTCGCGGTCGGCCATCGCGCCATCTGGGCGGAGTCGGAGGAGGAGAACCTGCGGCCGATGGACGGCTCGGGCGTCGCCGCCGCGGGCGCCGAGGGCACGACCGCCGCGCCGGGCGCCAAGGGCACGACCGCGCTCGACCGCTTCAGCCAGGACCTCACCGCCAGGGCCAAATCGGGCGAGATGGATCCGATCCTGGGCCGCGACGAGGAAATCCGCCAGATCGTCGACGTGCTGATGCGCCGGCGCCAAAACAATCCGATCCTCACCGGCGAGGCGGGGGTCGGAAAGACCGCGGTGGTCGAGGGCTTCGCGCAGCGCGTCGCCTCGGGCGACGTGCCGCCGCCGCTGCGCGGGGTCAAGGTCCGCGCGCTCGACGTCGGACTGATGCAGGCGGGCGCCTCGATGAAGGGCGAATTCGAGCAGCGGCTGCGTTCGGTGATCGACGAGGTTCAGTCCTCGCCGACGCCGATCATCCTGTTCATCGACGAAGCCCACACCTTGATCGGCGCCGGCGGCGCGGCCGGAACCGGAGACGCGGCCAATCTTCTCAAGCCCGCGCTGGCGCGCGGCACGCTGCGCACGATCGCCGCGACCACCTGGGCCGAATACCGGCAATATTTCGAAAAGGACCCTGCGCTGACGCGCCGCTTCCAGTCGATCTTCATCGGCGAGCCCGACGTCGCCACCGCCGCGGTCATGTTGCGCGGCCTCGTCGGGCCAATGGAAAAGCACCACAAGGTCCGGGTCACCGACGAAGCGATCGTCGCCGCGGTGAACTTCTCCAATCGCTACATTCCCGCCCGGCAATTGCCCGACAAGGCGGTCAGCCTGCTCGACACCGCCTGCGCGCGGGTCGCGATCAGCCAGAACGCCAAGCCCGCGGCGGTCGAGGACGCGGAAGTCGCGATCGCCTCGCTCGAAAGCGAAACGCAGTCTTTAGCTCGCGAACGCGATCTCGGGGCGGCGAACGAAGCGCGCATCGCCGAAATCGAGGCCAAGATCGCCGAGCGGCGCGAAGATTTGGCCAAGATCGAGGCCGATTGGAACAAGGAGCGGGCCCTGGTCGAGGAAATCCTGGCGCTGCGCGGCAAGATCGCGAGCGATGCGTCTCGACCGGCCGCGGCGCCGGAGGGCGCGGACGCGCCGCCGACCCCCGCCGCCGAGGCCTCGAAGCCGGAGGGCGAGCCGGCGCCGGCCGAACGCGAGACCTTGCTCGCCAAAGTCGGCGAACTCGGCGCGATCGAGCCGGACAGGCGCATGATCTACGCCGTCGTCGACGAGCAGGCGGTCGCCTCCGTTGTTTCGGACTGGACCGGCATTCCGGTCGGCAAGATGGTCGCCGACGAGGTCGAGACGGTGCTCCATCTCGCCGACATCCTCAACCGCCGCATTGTCGGTCAGAGCCACGGCCTGACCATGATCGCCAGGCGCATCGAAACCAATCGCGCCAAGCTCGACAATCCCAACAAGCCGATCGGCGTGTTCATGCTGTGCGGTCCGTCAGGCGTCGGCAAAACCGAGACGGCGCTCGCGCTCGCAGAGACATTGTATGGCGGCGAGCAGAACATTATCGCCATCAACATGTCGGAGTTCCAGGAGGCGCATACCGTCTCGACGCTGAAGGGCGCGCCTCCAGGCTATGTCGGCTATGGCGAAGGCGGCCGCCTGACCGAAGCGGTGCGCCGGCGGCCCTACAGCGTCATTCTGCTCGATGAGATCGAAAAGGCCCATCCCGACGTCCATGAGATCTTCTTCCAGGTGTTCGACAAGGGGGTGATGGAGGACGGAACCGGCAGGCGGATCGATTTCAAGAACACGCTCATCCTTCTGACCTCGAACGTCGGGACCGAGGTCATCATGCGCGCGGCCGAAAGCGGCGCGGCGCCCGATCCGGAGGCGCTCGCCACGCAATTGCGTCCGGCGCTGCTGGGGGTCTTCCCCCCTGCCCTGCTCGGGCGCATCGTCACCATTCCCTATTATCCCCTGTCGCCGGAGATGCTGGCGGGCATCGTGCGGCTGCAGCTCGGCCGGATCGGCAACAGGATCGAGGAGCATCATCGCGCCAAGTTTACCGCCGACCAGAGCGCAATCGATCATATCGTCTCGCTGTGCAACGATCCCGATTCGGGCGGACGCGTGATCGACAACATCATCACCAACACGATCCTGCCGGCGCTGTCGCGGGAAATCCTTGGGCGCTCCCTGGCCCGCGAGGACATCCACGAAGCAAGGGTGTCGGCGGTCAATGGAGCGTTCGTCTACGATGTGAACTGAGCGTCGCCGCCGCCGCATTCGCAACCTGGAGCGGGATGCGAAAAAGCGGATCCCGGTCATTCATAAAAGATCCCGCGTTTTCAGGGGGTCTATTGCATGCGGCGATTGCACGAAATCCCGTCATGCTACGAGCCGAAAAGGAGCGAGCCGTGGCCAATCGTTTCGAGCAGGTCGACGAGGTGGTCGGCGACGCGATCACGATCGTTCTCGCGCAGCGACCCGACGGGCAATGGGCCAAGGTTTATTGCCCGAAGAGCGCCCACGCGTCGCTGAACGCGGACCGGGTGAGCGAGCCAATCCCGCCCAAGGACGCCCTCTCCGGCGCGGTCAGGCTCGCCAATGAGCTGAAACTGGCGATCGTCGTCGCCGACCCCGACGGGGTCTGGAAAAGCGAATGGGGCGAACTCTATCGCGGGCAAGATGACGCCGAGGGCGAGTGACGGCGAAGAGGGTTGCGCGACCGCGCCAGCCGGGTTCGCCGTCCCCCCGGCGCGCATGCGAGGGCGCGCTTTTTGGCGAACGTCGCTTGCGCTCGTGCTTCTGATCTGGTCGCGAGTTCCCTCGCGCGCCGATTTTCGCGTCTGCAACAAGACGAGAGTGCTGATCAACCTCGCCGTCGGAGTGAACGCCGGCAGCGAATTTGCGACCGAAGGGTGGTGGACGGTGACGCCGGGATCATGCGCGACCCCGATCCGGGGAGCGCTGACGGGACGCTACGTCTACCTCTACGCCACCAACATCGACAATGCCGACGTCCTCAAGGGCACGGTTTCGATGTGCGTCGATCGCGGCAAGTTCAAGGTCTACGGGATCAACGATTGCTGGCGGCGCGGCCTGCAAGCGGTCAATTTCGCCGAGATCGACACCCTGGATTCACCCGACTGGACCACGTTTCTCACCGAGGTTGGGAAGTGACGCTGACGGGCTCGCGCTTCCGGACGCTCGATCGCGGGCCGTCGAGCATTGCGGCGACGTTCGCCGCAACGCCGCGCCTTATCGCAATTCGGCGGTAAAGCGCTGGATTTTCTTGCAGGCGTCTTCAAGCAGCTGGAGCGAGGTCGCGTAAGAGACGCGAAAGTTCGGGCCCTGGCCGAAGGCGCTGCCTTGCACGACCGCGACGCCCTCCCGCTCCAGGAGTTCGGTGACGAAATCTTCGTCGGTCCCGATCACCTTGCCCGACGGGGACTTTTTTCCGATCGCTGCGGCGCACGACGGGTAGACGTAGAACGCGCCTTCCGGCTTCGGGCACTTCAGGTGTTGGGCCTGACCGAGCATCGAAACGACGAGATCGCGCCGTTCCTCGAACGCCTTGCGCCGCACGGGGATGAAGTCCTGCGGACCGTTCAGCGCTTCGACCGAAGCCCATTGCGCGATGGTGCAGGCGCCCGAGGTCTGCTGGCCCTGCACCATGTCCATCGCCTTGATGATCTCGGCCGGGCCGGCCGCGTAGCCGATGCGCCAGCCAGTCATGGCGTAGGACTTGGAGACGCCGTTCATCGTCAGCGTTCGGGCTTTGAGCCCGGGCTCGATCTGCGCCGGCGTCGTGAAAACGAACTCGCCGTAGACGAGGTGTTCGTAAATATCGTCGGTCAGCACCCACACATGCGGATGGCGCATCAGCACCTCGGTCAGCGCCTTCAGCTCGTCGCGCGTATAGGCCGCGCCGGACGGGTTCGAGGGCGAGTTGAGCACGACCCACTTGGTGCGCGGGGTGATGGCGCGCTCCAGATCCTCCGGCTGCAGCTTGAACGCATTGTCGATCGTCGTCGGCACGATCACCGGCTCGCCGCGGTTGATGAGGACCATCTCCGGATAGCTGACCCAATAGGGCGCCGGGATGATGACCTCGTCGCCCTCGTTCATGGTGACGAGGAAGGCGTTGTAAAGGATCTGCTTGCCGCCCGTGGCCACAATCGTGTCGGTAGCCTTGTAGTCGAGACCGTTCTCGCGCTTGAACTTGGCCGCGATCGCCTCCCTGAGCGGCGCAATCCCGAGCACCGGCGGATACTTGGTTTCACCGCGCCTGATCGCCTCGATCGCGGCCTGTTTGATGTTGTCAGGGGTGTCGAAATCGGGCTCGCCCACCGAAAGCGAGATCACCTGTCGACCGGTGGCCCTGAGATCGCGCGCCTTCTGCGTGACCGCGATGGTCGCGGACGGCTTGACGCGAGAAAGGACGTCGGCGATGAAGGCCATGACGGCATATGCCCTTATCATGCTGGAGAAATTTTCGCGCCGCAGCATAATGTCGCGGCCGCGCAGCGGCAACCGATTTTGAGCGTCCCGCCGGCGGCCCGTCATGCGCCAAGCGCGGACGTGCGGGAATCCTTCCTGGCGCAGTGGTGCGGAATCAGAAGGAATCGACGTCAGAGTCGTTGAGGAAATCGCTGACGGTTCTGACGGAGAGCGCGAACGAGGCCGCCCCGGCGTCGCGATTGCCTACGCTGCGGACGGCGTGAAGACGAGCTCGCCCGAGTTTTGGAATGAGTTTGGCCGTATCTTCAGCGGCGGACGCCGCGGCTTCGGCGGCGCTGGCCCAACTGGGGGCCAGCGAACGACCCGCCGCGGCCTCCCTTGAGAGCGTCGCCACGAACGGAGCGAGAGCGTCGAGCAGCGTTTTGTCCCCGATCTTGGCGCCGCCGAGGCGTACGACGGCGCCGAGCGCCGCCTCGGCGCCCTGAACCAGCCGACGCGGCGTCACCGCAGCCTCGTCCGAGAGCGCGCCGCTCCAGGCCCGCAGCGCCGCTCCCCAAAGCGCGCCGGAAGCGCCGCCCGCCCGGTCGGCCCAGGCGTCGGCGGCCCATGCCAGCAATGTCGCTGCGCCCGCCCCGCCCTCCGACGCCTTCGCCGCGGCGTCGGCGGCCGCGGTCGCGCCGCGGCTCATCGCCTGACCGTGATCGCCGTCGCCGGCAAGCGCGTCGAGCTTTCCGAGATCCTCCTCCGCCGATCGCATCGCATCGGCGATCCGGGCCATGGCGGCTGCGATACAGCGGCCTCCTGCTTGGGATGGCGCGTTCGAGCGCGGAATTGGCGCGAGTCTGTCCGTCTCGACAGTCTCGTTCGCCGGCTCGAGCGGACGATCGCGCTCGCGCCGAAAGGCCGGCGCATCGGCTGGGGCGAGCCAGAGCTCCTCCAGACCATGGTCGAGGAATGTCAGAGTCAACGAGCATCCCGCCATATCGAGGCTGGTGACCAGTTCGCCGACCTCCGGCGCCACGACGGTCAGGCCCGCGTCGGCAAGCGCCTTTTCGACGCCGCCCCATAGCACGAACAGTTCCTCCTGCTTGGTGCTGCCGAGCCCGTTGAGAAGGACGGCGACGCGGCCGCATGCGTCCTGCGGCTGTTCCGCGATGAGCCGCTCGACCAGCAGCCGAGCCAAATCCGCAGCTGCGGGAACCGGGAGTTCCGCGACGCCCGGCTCGCCGTGGATACCGAGGCCGACCGCCATTTTGCCCGAGGGAATCCGAAACAGCGGCTCGCGCGCGCCGGGCAGAGTGCAGCCGGAAAAGGCGACCCCGAACGAGACCGTTCGCGCATTGGCGAGTCGCGCAAAGCGCTCCACCTGGTCGATATCCATGCCGGCCTCGGCGGCGGCCCCTGCGATCTTGAACACCGCGATATCGCCGGCGACGCCGCGTCTCAGCTCTTTTGTATTCGCCGGCCCGCTCGCGACATCGTCGGTCACGGGCAGGATGCGAACGTCGACGCCCTCCGCCGCCAGTCTTTCGGCCGCGGCGCCGAAGTGCAGGACGTCGCCGGCGTAGTTGCCGAATCCGAGCAGGACGCCGCCGCCCCGATGGGCGATCCGGGCGACATTGATGACGCTTCTCGCGGACGGCGAAGCGAAAATGTCGCCGGCGACCGCGCCGTCGGCGAAGCCGGGCCCGACATAGCCGGCGAATGCGGGATAATGACCGGAGCCTCCGCCGATGACCACGGCGACCTTGCCGGCGGGCGTTGGCGTGGCGCGAACCGCGCCGCCGTTGACAAGCCGCACATGCCCCCGATGAACCGAGCAAAACCCTGCCAACGCACGCGCCGCGAAAGTCTCAGGCTCATCAACAAGTGAGGTCATGATCGCCCCTATGTCAGATCGTTGAACACGAAGTCCGGAACCACCCCATGATCGCCGATTTCGGTCGCGAGTTCGGGTTCGGAGAGCGCCGCGAGAATGCCGGTCCGCACGAGCGCGGCCATGGCCCCGAACCGGCGCGCGCCCATGATGTCATGCTCGACGCTGTCGCCCACGCAAAGAATGTCGTGCGGATTGGCGACCCCTGACAGCGAGGCGGCCATCCTGTAGATCTGCCGGAAGGGCTTGCCGATCCAAAACACACTGCCGCCGAGGTCTCGATAAAGATCGGCGATGCTGCCGGCGCCCGGCGCGACGCCGGTCGCGGTGAGCATCAGCTTGTCCGGGTTGGCGCAGACGCAAGGGGCGCCGCGCGCCGCCGCGGGCGCGAGAATGCGGCGATAGTCATCCAGCGACAGATGATCGGCCTGACTGCCGCTGATGATCACGAGATCGGCCTGAGCTCCATCGGCCGAGCGGGCGAGGCCGAGCGCCTCGGCGAAATCGTCGCTGTCATCGCTCGAAATGGTCAGGCAGCGCGTTTGCGGAGTGAGCGGAAAAGGCGCCTGCCCGTTCTCCAGGAGGTCTCTTGCAACGTCGCCGGAGGTTACGAAGCGGTCATAGAGCTCCGGTCCAAAGCCCAGAGTTGTCATGCGCTCTGCGTTGGCTTCGGCGCGGCGGCCGGAATTCGAGAGGATTACAGTCTTTGTGCCGCACGACTTCAGCGCCGCCAGCGCCTCTCGGGCGCCGGGATACGCGCGATGGCCGTCGTGCAGGACGCCATACTGGTCGAAAAAGACCGCTTCGAACGATGTCGCGATCGCGAGGAAACGGGATATGGGTTTCATGCCGGGATCCGCGCCTGGCGCAGTACGAGAGCGGCGACGCCTTCGCAAGCCTGTTGCGAACGCGCCTGTTTGAACGGCGCCGCCAATTTGCGCTGGCGAATCCGCGCCCAGCCGACATTCTGGGCCCCGCCGCCTACGCTCCGGACCGAACGCAGCGCCGGCGCGCCGAGTTCGGCGAGCCTGCGATAGGCCAACGCTTCTATCTCCGCGATTCCTTCGAGGACCGCCTGGAAGAAGGTCGCTTCGTCGCCTGGGCGGGGCTTGAGCCGCGGCGCCAATGTCGGATCGTTGATCGGGAAGCGTTCTCCGGGCGCGATAAGGGGATAGTAATCGAACCCGGTCGGCCGGTCGGGCGTCAGAGACGCGGAGAGCAGCGCAAGCCGATCGCGCGGGAACAGGCGTTCAATCACCCTCCCGCCGGTGTTGGAAGCGCCGCCCGCGAGCCAGGCCGCGCCAATGCGATGGCTGTAGATTCCGAACTCCGGCGCGAAGATCGGCCGCTCGCAAAGCAGCTTCACCACCAGGGTCGACCCAAGCGCGCTCACGCCGTCGCCGATCTCCGCGGCGCCCGTCGCCAGGAACGAGGCGCAACCGTCGGTCGTCCCGGCATGAACGATGGCGGAGTCGGGGATTCCGAGCGCGAGCGCCTCGGGGCCCACCGGCCCGATCGGCGCGCCCGGCTCCAGAACAACCGGCAATTTCCCGACATCGGCGCCGGCGCGTTCGATCCATTCGGGCCAGCGGCGCGCGATCGGATCGTATCCGGTTTTCAGCGCGTTGTTGGCGTCGCTGCGGTCGAACCTGCCGCTGAGCTTGCCCGCGATCCAATCGGCCTGATGCAGCATGCGCCGGACGCCGGGCCGATGCTGCATCATCAGCATGCGCGCCAGCGCCGAGGCGCGCCCACGCGCGGCGCTGGCGGCGGGCGCGTTCTCGGCGATCGCGCGCATGACGTCTTCGTCGTCGCAGGGCTCGTCGTACATCCGCGCCGCACCGATGGGAGCGCCGGCGCCGTCGACCGCGAGCATGGTGCCTGAGGTGCCGTCGACGGCCAACGCCCGCACGCCGCTGAGGTCGCAGGATGCGCGAAGCTCGCCGAGAGCCGCGCTGACGCCCCGCCACCATGTTTCAGGCGCCGCCGGATCGCCCCCGAGCGTCGCCATGCCGACGGCGCCGGCGCCGACCGACGTTCCGTCCTCCGCCAGCGCCGCCACCCGGACGCCGGATGTGCCGACGTCGATGCCAATCACGCGAGCGCGCATTACGCGACGCTCGTCTGCTTATTGAGGGACTGGCGATAGGCCTCGGCCTCCCAATTGGCGAGTTCCCCCTCCTCTGCGGTTGTCAGGGTCTGGATCGAGGCGTTTTCCGGGATGCGCGCCGACACATCGGCCAGGCAGCGCGCAAGAGCGTCAGCGCCCTTTGCCGCCGAGCGGTGAAGCGCGACCCCGAGGCCAGGCAGGACCAGCATCGGCGCAGGCCGATCCCGATTCGAGGGGACTTCGAGACGATCGGCGACCGCCGCGCCTTCGACGACGCCAGGCCCGAGAAAGACCACGTGATCCGGATAGAGCGATCCGCGTCGGGCGATGGCGAGGCTCGCGGAGTCGAGCGCGACCGCATGCGCGCCGGAATCCGCAGGAAGCCGGTAGTCGCCGCCTTCGACGATCGCGGCAAGGCGCTCGAGGTCAGCGTCCGGAGCGCGGCGAACGGGGCTGGAAAAGGCGGCTGAGACGCGACGCGTGCGTTCGGCGACTTCTGCGACCGTTTCGCCGGCCACGACCAGCCCGTGATTGGCCAGCACGAGAACATTGGTCCTGGGAGTCGACCGCTCGGAAATCGCGTGGGCGAGGGAAAGACCCGGCTTCACATAGGGCACAAAGGTGAATTCGACATCCGGCAGGGGTTCGAGCCGCGCGCGCGCCGCATTCTCGGCGTCGCTCCGAACGGCCAAAGCGATCGTGTTCACACAATGGATATGCACGACGATCGTGGACGGAATGACCGCGTGGACGCTCGTCTCGATCGACGGACGCAGGCCGCGCGAACTTTGCGAAGCGTCAACGAAATCAACCGCGCTCTGGGCCCGCGGATCGCCGTTGGCGAGCGCCTGTCGCAGCGGCTCGATCCGGACGGGCGTCATGATATCCTGGATCAAAGCGTCGGCAAGCCATGTTCCCGACGCTTTGATCCACATGACGCCATCGCGCTTTATTGACGTATTGCCGCCAGCCGCCTGCGTGCTGAGAGGATCGGCGCCGAGCGCGGCCGACAATTCGAGCAACGCGCGATATTCGCCGTCCCCAGCGATCGCGGCCGTCATAGCGCCAACTCCGGCGCGAGAGCCCTGAACCAGGCCGCGAAGGCGTTACGCTCGGCGTCAGTCAAATGAAGGCCGTGTTTGGTCCGCCGCTCGAGGACGTCTTCGGCGTCCTTCGCCCATTCGTCGGCGGCGAGAAACCGCGCCTCGCGCTCGTAGAGGCTCCCGCCGAAATGGCGTCCAAGATCGCCGAGCGATTTCGCGCCGTCGAGCACGTGCTCGGCCCTTGTGCCATAGCGGCGGGCGTAACCCCAGGCGATCTTCTCCGGCAGCCAGGGATGACGGCGGCGAAAATCAGCCAAGAACCGGGAAAAATCCGCCTCCGGCAGGTCGCCGCCCGGCATCGGCGCATCCTGCGTCCACGGGCCGCGCATTTGCGGAAAAAAGGGCGAAAGCTTCTCCAGCGCGTGCTCGGCGAGCTTGCGATAGGTGGTGATCTTGCCGCCGAAAATCGACAGCAACGGCGCAGCGTCGGCAGGCGCGTCGATGTCGAACACGTAATCGCGAGTCACCGCGCTCGGATTGGCAGCCTTGTCGTCATAGAGCGGACGCACGCCGGAGAAGGAATGGATCACGTCTTCGGCGGAGGGCGCATGCACGAAATAGCGATCCACGACCGAAAGAAGGTAGCTGATTTCGTCGGGGGTGATTTCGACGTCTTCCGCTCGGCCGTCAAAGGGAATGTCCGTCGTTCCGATCAGAGCCAGGTCGCCTTCGTAAGGATTGACGAAGATAACGCGCTTGTCGTCGTGCTGCAGCAGATAGGCCTGATCGCCGTCCCAAAACTTTCGGACGACAATGTGGCTGCCCTTGACCAGGCGGACCCGATTTTCCGTGTTGCGGCCGGCGCGACGGAGGACATCCTCGACCCAGGGACCCGCCGCATTGACCACGATCTTCCCGGTCGCGGTCAACACATCCCCGCTGCGCGTATCCTCGAATTCGACGCTCCAGGCTGCGCGCTCGCGACGCGCGGAGACCAGCGGCGTCCTGGTCAGAACCAGCCCGCCTCGCTCGCGCACATCGAGCGCATTGAGAACGACAAGGCGCGCATCGTCCACCCAACAGTCGGAATACTCGAAAGCGCGCCTGAAATTCTTGCGGATCGGATCGCCTTCGCGGGCGCTCGAAAGATCCAGGGTTCGAGTTGGCGGCAGCATTTTGCGCCCGCCAAGATGATCGTACAGAAACAGTCCCACCCTGACGATCCAGGCCGGCCGTTGTTCGGGGCTGTGCGGCAGCACGAAGCGCATCGGCCAGATGATGTGCGGCGCCGCGCGCAGCAGCACCTCGCGTTCGATCAACGCTTCGCGCACCAGGCGAAATTCATAATATTCGAGATAGCGCAGTCCCCCGTGGACGAGCTTGCCCGAACGGGAAGACGTCCCCTGCGCGAGATCGTCCTTTTCGCACAGCAGGACCGACAGGCCTCGGCCGATCGCGTCACGGGCGATTCCAGCGCCATTGACCCCGCCGCCCACCACGATCAGATCGAATTGGCCGAGGTCTCGCATCATTCCAACCTTAGACTTCCATCAAAATGGCCGCACAGGAGCGCCGTTCAGCAGGGATTGAGAGGGCCTTCGCCGGCAAGGTAGCGACGAACCTCTTCCGCTGCCGCCGCGGCGGCGTATTTCACCGTCTTGACCGAGGCGCCCGCGATGTGCGGGGTCAGGGTCACGTTCTCGAGCCGCAGCAATTCGAGATCGGGCGGCGCGGGTTCGACAGCGAAGGTTTCGATCGCGGCGCCACGCAAATGGCCGCTCTTGAGCGCTTCGGTCAACGCTTCATAATCCACCATCGGTCCGCGCGCGGTATTGACGAAATAGGCCCCGCGCTTCATCGCGCTGAACTGCTCGCGCCCGATGAAGCCGCGCGTCTCGTTGGTCACGCGGGCGTGCAGGGTCACGACATCGCTCTCGCCAAGCAGTCGGTCGAGCGAGACCTGAACGACTCCGTCCTGCAAGTCACGCGCCGAAAGCTGAACGTAAGGATCGCATACGAGAATGCGACAGCCGAAAGCCTTCAGTATGCGGACCACCTTGGTCCCGACGTGGCCGTAGCCGATGACGCCGACGGTCATCTCGGACAGCTCCTCGCCGGCGATATCCGCGCGATAGAGATCGCCGCGCCACTCCCCACGGCGCAGGCTGTCGTGACCGCGGGTGATGAGCCGGGTCTCCGCCAGGATGGCGCCGATGGTGAATTCGGCCACCGCAGAAGCGTTGCGGCCGGGCGTATTGACGACCCGGATTTGCCGCTCGCGAGCCGCGGCCATGTCGATGTTCACCGGGCCGCCGCGCGAAACGGCGATCAGTTTCAGCTTCGGCAGTCGAGCGAGGATGCCGGCGGAGAAGGGCGCAAGATGGGTGACGGCGATTTCAGCGCCATCCATGTGGGCGACGACCTCCTCGGCGTCGCCCTGATATTCTTTCAGTCCCTCCATCCCGGGCACGGCGTAACCATGCTGCATGGGCTCGTCCGGCCACGGCATTTCGAGCGTCCGGATCTCGAGGTCTTCGCCGCATTTCTGGCGTATCGCCTTCTCGAACATCGACGGCAGCATGAACCGGTCGCCGATAATCGAAATGATAGGCTTCGCGCGTCTCTGATCGGCGCTCACGCGACAACCTCCTGTCTGACCCCTCTCAGGTGCGCCCAAGCCGGCGGCATGGCGTCTCTGATCGTGCGATAGACCGGATAGAGCTTCGCATAGAGCGCGCTCAATCCCGGGTCGGGAACTATGGTCTCATTGAGAGAAGGCGCGACCCAAGCCTCGGCGCAAGCCTGCATGTCCGCGTAGGCGCCGACGTTGACCGCAGCCATCATCGCCGCGCCGGCGGCGCCGATTTCCTCTCGCGACAAAGTGCGGACTTGAGCGTCGAGCGCCGCGGCGACGATAGAGCGCATCGCCTTGGAGCGCGCGGCCCCGCCGCTCAGCCGCACTTCGCGGGGAATCGAGCCGGAGGCGAGGTAGCAGTCTCGAGCCGCGAATGCGAGGCCCTCGAAAACCGAGCGAGCCAGGCCGGCGAAGCTCGTCTTGGTCGAGAGGCCGCTGAATTGCGCCCGTGCGTTGGGATCGAGAAAAGGACCGCGCTCGCCAGCTTCAAAAATATAGGGATGATATATTGCCTGACCCGGCTCGGCGCCGAGGACCTGGTCGTCCAGAACGGCAAGAAGCGCCTGTCGGCTGGTCCTGACGCCGGCCATCGCCGCGGCCTCGCGCGCCATGTCCATCAGCCAGTCGATGTTGAGCGTCGCGGCCATGTTGGATTGCATCGAGGCGCACGCGCCGTCGATGGGAAAGCACATCGTATAGCCCGAACGATCGTCGTTGAGGCGCACATCCGCCGCAGACGGCGCATAGCGCATATGCATGCCGGTCGAACCCAGGACCGACACCCCGACATCGCCAGAAGGATCATAGAGGCCGCCGCCAAGCGCCGTGCACACAACGTCGAGATAGGCGAGCGAGACAGGAAGGCCTTCCGGCAGTTCGCTGGCCGCCGCCGCTGCGGCCGACAGCGCTCCGGCCTGCGTCGCGCCCTCGATCATCGGCGGCAGCAGGCGCGCGCAATCGGCGATGCCCATGCCTTCGAGAATGGAGAACTCGTATTGGCGAGTGCGATAATTTCCGAAAGTGAAATTTCCCTCGGCCGGATCAGTGACGCGCGCTCCGGTCAACTTGAAATAAAGCCAATCCTTGCAATGGAAGCATGTCGCGGCGCGAGCGATCCGCTCGGGCTGCCAACGCTTCATCCATGCCAGTTGGCCCGAAGCCATGCAGGCGTTGAGCCCCGACCCGGTGCGGGCGTAATGCGGCCCATAGGCGTCAGTCTTCATGTAGTCCGACACCAGGCCGGCGGCGCGCGAGTCCAGCCAAAGCAGGCCGCCTCCGACCGGCTCGCCCTCTGCGTCGATCATCCAGGAGCCGTCGCCCTGAGCCGTGACGGCGAGAGCCGCGGCGCGCGCGGCGAGATTCGGCACCCGTTCGCCGAGTTCGCGCAGCGTCGCCACGCAATCGGCCCAGGTGCGCGGCATGTCCTGCTCGACCTGGCCGGGACCTGGCGTCTCATAGACATTTGGTCTCGCCGCCACGGCGATCTGCTCGCCGGTCAGCGAGAACGCGACCGATTTGATCACCGAAGTGCCGGCGTCGACGCCGAGCAGGATGTCGCGGCTCATGGGCGCGCCGCCCGGTCAATCGCATCAGCGAGATCCAAGATCACGCCGCCTCCAGACCGTGCGAGAGCGCCGCACTGGTGACGGCGTCGAAGACATGAAGGTCCGCGGCCGAAACGCCGTAGCGGACGATTTCGCCCGCTTTCGCGGCGATTGGGGCGTGAGAGACCGCGACCATGAGCTTTCCGGCGACATCAAGCGCCAAATGACTCTGATCTCCCAGCCACTGATTGGAGACGATCCGCGCCTCGTTGACCCCCGCGCCGAGACGAATGGCGTGCGGACGCGCTCCGATGACGGCCTTGGCGCGCCGGCCTATCGCCGCGCGGACGCTTTGCGGAATATCGGACGCAGAATAGTCGAGCGTCGGCCCGTTTTCGATCGCAAAAAGCACCCGCTCGTCATTGAAGACCTTCGCCTCGAAGACATTCATGGGCGGTTCGCCAACGAACGTGGCGACAAAGAGATTGGCCGGCCTGTCGCGCAACTCCTTCTGGCTGGCGAATTGCAGCAGGACCCCGCCTTCCATGACCGCGATTCGATCAGCGAGCGCGTTGGCCTCGGTCTGGTCATGGGTGACGAAGATCGACGTCATGCGACGCTCGACCAGCATGCTTTTCAGGCGTCCGCGCAAAACCGCGCGCAGCTGCGGTTCGAGCTGGCCCATGGGTTCATCGAGCAAATAGAGATCGGCCCGACGCACCAATGCGCGCGCGAGGCTGGCGCGCTGCTGCTGGCCTCCCGATATCGAAGAAGGATAGCGGTCCAGGATTTCGTCGATTTCGACGAGACGCGACACTTCGGCGACCGACGCTTTGACTTCATTCGGGGCCATGCGCGCGCTCTTGAGCGCGAAGGCGATATTGTCGCGCACGGTCAGCGGCGGATAGAGGGAATAGCCTTCGAAAGCCATGGCGACGCCGCGGCGCGCCGGCGGCAATCGATCGACCCGCCGGCCCGCGAGGACAATATCGCCGTGCGAGACATCCTCGAAGCCGGCGATCATGCGCAGCGTCGAGGTCTTGCCGCAGCCCGATGAGCCCAGCAGGGCGACGATCTCGCCCTTGTCGACGCTCATTTCCAGCGCCTTCACCGCATGGACCGGAGGCTTGCCGCGTCTTTGATAGATCTTGTCGACGCTGTTGAGCGAAAGGACAGTCTCGGTCATGGGGCTCACGCTGACTGGGGCGGAATTCGCCTGCCGCTCTCGGCTTCAAAGAGAAGAACCGCGCCGGGGTCGAAGCGGGCGTAAGCCGGGCCGTGCCGGCGCGGCGATTCATCCATTTCGGCCTCGGAAGCGAGAATCTCGCGGCCGTCGGCGGCGCGAAGCAGAAGCAGCGTTTTTTCGTTGAGCGGCGTCACCGCCACTACGTCCACAGCGAAACTCTCCGGCGAATTCAGCGCTTCGACAGCGATCGATTCGGGCCGGATCCCGAGCACGCAAGACTTTCCGGCCGCATGCGCGTAACTCTGCGGGAGCGACAGCAAAGCGCCGCCGACGCTGATTTGCAGGCCCGCCGGCGCAGCGAGCGGCTCGACCGGAATGACGTTGATCGTCGGGTCGCCGAACAATCGCGCGACGCCCAATGTGGCGGGTTGTCGGTAAATCTCGCCCGGTTCGGCGACCTGCGCAAAATCTCCGCCGATCAATACGGCGATCCGATCGCCGAGCGCCATCGCCTCCTTGTAATCCTGGGTCACATAGAGAACCGTCGATCCCGCGGTTTTCAGCAGCGACGGAAGTTCGAGGCGCATTTCGTAGCGCAGCTTCGCATCGACATTTCGCAACGGGTCGTCGAGCAGCAAAATCTTGGGGTCGCCGACCAAAGCGCGGGCGAGCGCGGTGCGCTGCTTCTGGCCGTTCGAAAGTTCGCGCGGGGCATGCTGCAGAACGTGACCAATCTTCAGCAGGGCGGCGACCTTCTCGACTTTGGCGCGGATCACATCCGCGGGCGCGCCATGAGCGGTCAAAGCGCTCGCGACGTTGTCGAAGGCGGACATGTGCGGGAACAGCGCGAAATTCTGGAACGCCATGCCGACGCCGCGCGTCTCGGGCGCATCGTCGGTGACGTCTTTGCCAGCGAGCAGAATGGCGCCCTCGTCGGGCTGCTCCACTCCGGCGACGAGGCGCAGAAGCACAGTCTTGCCCGAACCCGACGGTCCGAAGATGCAGATGATCTCTCCGTCATCCGCCGCCAGGGAAACGCCGTCGAGCACCTTGCCCGTCTTGAACTGCTTGCTGATCGCCTGGAGTTCGAGACTCGCCATGACCTATCCCTTCACCGCTCCGAGCGACAGGCCTTCGACGAGATAGCGCTGCGCATAGAGAGCGAGAGCGAGCGTCGGGGTGACCGACAGCACGATCGCCGCGGCGATCTGGCCGTATTGGATGCCGGAGGCGGTCACGAAGGCGAGCGCGCCGACCGTCACGGGCTGCTTGTCCGCGGAGGCGAGAATGAGCGCGAAGACGAAGTTGTTCCAACAGAAAATGAAGGCGAGCAGCCCGGCGGCGGCGATGCCGGGACCCGCCAACGGTATCGCGATGCGCGTGAACGTACGCCACCACGAATGCCCGGCGACGCGATAGGCGTACTCGATATCGGGCGAGATGTCCTCAAAATAGCCGCGCACGATCCAGAGGATGAGCGGCAGCGCGATGAGCTGATAGACCCAAATCAGGCCGGCGTAGGTGTTGGTGAGGCCGAGTTGCTGAAAATAGAGCGTCAATGGCAGCAGAACCAGCAGCGGCGGCGCGAAGCGGAAGGACAGCAGGGTGAACGCGATGTCCTCGCCCAGACGAAACTTGAAGCGCGCGAAGGCATAGGCCGCCGGCACGCCGAGAATGAGCGCGATGGCGACGGACAGGGTCGACAGGAGCACGCTGTTCCACAAGTTCCTCATAAACGCGATGTCGAGCGTTCCGGATACGGTCACCAGCTTGCCGGTGATCAGCGCCGAATAATTGGAGAGCGTCGGCGTAAAGAACAGGCTTGGCGGAATGCGCAGGATGTCCTCGTTCGTCTGAAAGGACATCAGGAAAATCCAGAAAATTGGAAACAGAAAGAAGACGACGATCAGCGCGACGAGGACGCCGCGAAACACTCGCTCGGCGAAGGACGTGTGTTCCATATCCGCCTCCGTTTACGCCAGGCCGCGCGCGCGTTCGCGCAGCTTCAGCCATTGCTTGATGAAGACGTTCGACAGCGCAAAGGTGATGGCCCAAAGGATGATCAAAAGCGCCGCCGATCTTCCGATGTTCGTGTATGTATAAAATTCGAGATAGGCGCGCACCTGGAAGACCAACAGCGTGTCGCCGGGCCCGCCCTGGGTCATCGGATAGATGATGTCGAATTGCTGAATCGAATCGAGC
Source organism: uncultured Alphaproteobacteria bacterium (assembly GCA_963784805.1). Lineage (GTDB taxonomy): Bacteria > Pseudomonadota > Alphaproteobacteria > Rhizobiales > Beijerinckiaceae > Roseiarcus. The sequence goes on along the minus strand of CAWASR010000008.1, from coordinate 587,561 downwards.
AGCCGGAACAGCGCGGCGGTTATGATGTAGGGCGTGAGCATAGGCAGCGTGATGCGGAAAAAGACGAACTGCCTGGGAACGCCATCGAGCGCCGCGGCCTCGAACGGCTGCTGCGGCAACGAGCGAAGTCCCGCCAGCAACAGGATCATGATGAAGGGCGTGTAGACCCAGACGTCGACGAGAACCACAGTGAACAGCGCCGTGCTCGGGTCGGACGCCCATTTGAAATTGCTGACGCCGAGAGACTGCACGAAATAGGAGAGAATCCCGAAATTCGGGTTGGTCATCAACTTCCACATCAGAGCCGCGATGGCCGGCGCCGTCATCAGCGGCAGGAGCAGCAGTATCGATATGAGGTTGTTGATCCGGGTCTGCTTTCGCAGAAGGATAGCGATCAGGAGGCCAAGGACCAGCTCCACTCCGACAGTCAGCACCGTATAGAGCAGGGACACGCGGACCGTGTTCCAGAACCCGGCGTCGGAAAACAAATCGATATAGTTCTGAAACCAGATAAACCCCTTCAGCATCGGCAGGTTGAGCCGATATCGCAAAAGCGAATAATAAACCGAGGTGAAAAAGGGAATGAGGATGCCGATGCAGACAAGGAGCGCCGGCAGGCTCAGAAGATAGGGCAGAAGGTTTGTTCTTCTGCGGCGAGTCGGGTTTGCGACGGGCTTGACGGCAGTGGCGGTCACGACCTGAACCTTGCATTCGACGGCTCGCGCACAGGGGTTTGACGCCCGCGCGACTTAGACTCTTGATCGGTCCCTGAACGGCGCGCGGGCAGGGAGGAAGCCCGGGCGCCGTTCAGGCCATGATCGGCCGAAAAGCCTCAACCGAGGCCGGCTTCCTTCAGCTGCTTGTCGATCGAGGCGGCCAATTGATCGAGACCGTCGTCGATCGGCACTTCCTTGGCGACCATCTTCTGCAGCGTCGCCGCCCATTGGGTGGTCACATCGAAGAACAATGGCTGCGGCGTGAAGTAGATGCGCGCGCCCGGCGCGGAAGCCTCGTATTGCTCGAGATAACCGCTGTAGCTCTTGGCGATGCGGTTGCGGAATTCGTCGTCCTTCCAAACCGACGAGCGGACCGGATTGACGAAGTCCATCTTCCTCGCGCCGAACATGTCATGTTCGGTCGAGGACGCCCATTGCATGAAATACCAGGCCGCGTCCTTCTGCTTGCCGAAGGTGTTCATGGCCAAGGACCAGATCCAGACGTTGGGAGTTGGGGCCTTGGCCTCCGGATTGGCGGCGAAGGCGTGGAAGCCCAGATTTCCCTTTTCCTTGTTGTCGCCGCCATCCATGAAGTAGCCGAGAATGTCGGCGTCGAAGATGGTGGCCGAGGCGCCGGCGCCCAGATCCGTTCCGACCTGATACCAAGTGTAGGTCGACCAGTTCTTCGGACCGGAGTCCTGGATCATCTTGACCCACATTTTGTGGAACTGCTTTGATACAGGCGTGTTCATCGCGGCCTTCAGCTTGCCGTTGGTGACGGTAAAGTCCTTCTGGCCGTAATTCGAATAGCCGGACAGGAAGCCCGGATGGATCGTCGCCCATGAGCGCGATCCGCGCACGCCGATGCCATATGGCCCGCCGAGATCCTTGGTCAGCTTGGCTGCGGTGTCCATGAGCTCCGGCAGATTGTTGGCCGGCTTGACTCCGATCTTGTCGTACATTTTCCGATTGTAGGTCGTCGAGTTGAGCTCGAAGCCCCATGGGATGCACCATTGCTTGGCGTCCGCCGATCCGAGCTCCGACCCCGGCACGCCGTCCCAGGCGGTCGAGGCGCGCAATCCCGGCTGAACGTCTTCCCAGTTGTAAGTCGGATTGGTCTTCGCGGGGTCCTTGATCCATTGGTTGAGGTCCTCGACCCAACCCGCCGGGCCATAGGTCCAGGTCATGTAAGCGCCAGTCATGAAGGCGTCGTACTGGCTCGACTTCGACGAGAGCGCGGCCGTCACCTTGTCGAAATACACGTCCTCCGGAAAAATGTCGTAGGTCACCTCCATCCCGGTCATGGTCTTGAAATTGTTCAGGTCCGCGATCATCGCATCCGCGTAGGGATGCTTGTTCAGCAGCAGGTGCAGCTTCGAGCCCGAGAACTTCTTCCAATCGAAATCGGCGGCCATCGCCCGGGTTCCCGCGGCGTTCAACATGAAATTCGCCGCCGCGGCGCTAATGCCGAGCCTGCCCGCGCCGCTCATCAACTCGCGGCGGCTCATCTTCCCGGCCTTGAAGGCGTCAAAAAAATCCTTCGCTTTGTCTGTCATCGCTCTCTCCTTGATGCATGGGGGCCATTTTATTGACTGCCGGATCTCCGCCCGACTTTTCAAGCAATCAGCGCTCTTGCTGTTCGCTCATCCGTGATCAATCCAAAGATGAGACCGCTCGCGAGAACGGCTTTGACGGCCTCAATCTTCGAACGGCCGCCAGCGATGGCGACCGTCTTATGGCGACCGATCTCATTGACCGGCATAGAAAGGGTGCGCGCGGAGAGCCCGCTCTTGATCAGTTCTCCGGACAGGCTGAAGATGTGGCCGAGGATCTCGCCGGCGCCGCCGAGGCGGCGCGTCGTAACAAATTCTTCCTTTTCGACCATGCCTGTCGACAGCAGAGAGGCGTCCGCCTCCATCGTTCCGATGCCGACCAGACGCAGGGTCGAGTCAATTCCCATCTGAACGACCTGCGGGACTCCGCGCTGTTCCAGAAAGACCGATCGGTCCTCGACCGTGTTCGCGTAAAACGGCAGCGGGAGGACATAGGCTTCGGCGCCCGTTCGCTCCGCGAGACGATGGATGACGTCGAAAGGGGTGGTCGCATAACGCCGCGTCAGGCCGCCGAGCAAGGAGACGAACTTGACGTTCGTAATGTTCATCTTGGGCAACATGGCGACGCAAGCCGCGAGCGTGCGGCCATGGCCAAAACCGATCGCCTTGTGCTCGCCGCTTTCGAGGGAGCGCCGAAGGAAACGGCTGCCCGCCAGAGAAAGTGTCTTCAGCGGCAGCGGCTCATCGTCGAGTTCGGGCGATACCTCGCACATTTTGACGCCGTACCGCTGGCAAATCTCGTCTTCCAACCTTACGCATTCGGCGATCGCGCCGTCGATCGAGACGTGGATCAGGCCCAGACGGTTTGCGCGGGCCACCAGTCGATGCGCTTTAACACTTTGAATATTCAGACGTTTTGCAACTTCGCCTTGCCTCAGCCCAGCGCCGTAATGCAGCCACGCCGCGCGGACGCAAAGCTCCGCTTCCTCGTCGACAGGCTGCGTTGAAGGGGCAAAATTCAGAATGACCTCCCTGTTATTTTTTTCTTCACTTGATGTTTTTTTCATTTTGGCGCCATCTTGTCAAGGCTGTTGGCAGGCGATCGCGTGGCCCCAGGAGATTGCAGCCAAATCTCCCCGGCATGAGCGATTGCGTATGAATTCGGGACGGAACAATCGTAGCGATCTGGAAGCGGGGGTCGGGGGACGCCTAAATTGGGGGAGACCTGGACGAGGAGGAGACAATGAAGGTCGCGCTCGGCGCAGACGGCGCAGGAAAGCCATTGTTAGATGTGATCGCTGGGCACTTGGCGGAGCGTTCCGACGTTGAAGTCGCGGATCTCAGCAAGCCTGGCTTCTATGCCGAGGTCGCAGCCAAGGTCGGCCGCGCGATCCTGGCCGGCGAGCATGAACGCGGCATTCTCTTTTGCGGCACCGGCATTGGCGTTTGCATATCGGCCAACAAGGTGCCGGGAATCCGCGCCGCCTTGACTCACGACGCCTATTCCGCCTCCCGCGCCGCGAAATCGAACAACGCGCAGATCATCACGATGGGCGCGCGAGTGATCGGGCCGGAACTCGCGAAAGCAATCGTCGATGCCTGGCTCGAGGCGGAGTTCGATCCGGCCGGTCCCTCGGCCGGCAACGTCGCGGCGATCGACATGCTCGACGCGGCGCGGCGCGGGAGCGGCTCTCTCCCATGACGAAACCAAAGTCGTTCAGGCTTTCCCTCAACACCAATCCCCTGGTCAACCGGTTCGCGGAGCCTTCCGATCTGATCGGCGCGATCGCGGAGGAAATCGGCGTCGGCTACATCCAACTCACGCATGAATTCATCGATCCGAATTGGCCCTTGACGACAAGACTGCGATTGACGGCGGAGATGGCGCGATGTTGCGGCGTGCACGGGGTTCGGGTCACATCTCTGATGACCGGCCCCTACGGGCGGCTCAATCATTTCGGACATCCGGACGCGGACGTGCGCCGACACTATGTCGACTGGTTCAAGCGCCTGGCTGACATCGCCCGCGACCTCGGTTGTCCCGCGATCGGCGCCCAGTACGCCATCCTGACCTACCGCGACTACGACGATGAACAACGCCGCGCGGCGCGGCTGAACCAGGCCCTCGACTGCTGGCGGGAAGTCGCGGAGCACGCCAGTTCAGTCGGGCTCGAATTTCTATTCTGGGAGCCGATGTCGGTCGGCCGCGAAATCGGCCACACGATCGAAAGCGCGGCTCGGCTCCAGGACGCTCTCGACGCCGCGGCCCTGGCGACGCCGCTCAAGCCAATGATCGATATCGACCACGGCGACGTAATGTCGGCCGACCCCGCCGACACCGACCCTTACGCCTGGGCCAGAGCCTTCGCCGCACGCTCCCCGATCATTCACATCAAGCAGAGTTCGATGAACAAGGGGGGGCATTGGCCGTTCACCGCTGACCGCAATCGGGACGGCCGGATCGTTCCCGACAAGCTGCTCGCGGCGGTTCGGGCCGGCGGCGGCGTCGATAATGAGTTTTGCATGGAGCTTGCGTTTCGCGAGCGCGAGCCGTCAGACCGCAGCGTCATCCCCATGACCCGCGAATTGGTCGATTTCTGGCGGCCCTATGTCGATGTCGGCCGCGGCGTCTGAAGCCCGCGCGCCGAGGAGGAGGAAATGACGGCCAAGACGCCCTGGATCGGCACGAGCTGGAAGATGAACAAGACACGGGCCGAAGCGCGCGCCTTCGCCGAGGCTGTAAGGGATTCGGGGATCGCGGCGCGCGTCCAGGCGCGGCTCTTTGTCATTCCGCCGTTCACCGCTATCGCCGAGGTCGCATCGATTCTCGCCGGACGCGATGTGATGATCGGCGCTCAAAACATGCATTGGGCGCACGCCGGCCCCTGGACCGGCGAAATCTCCGCTTTGATGATCAAGGATGCGGGCGCCCGCCTGGTCGAGATCGGGCACAGCGAGCGGCGCATGAATTTTGGCGAGACGGACGAGACGGTGGCGAAGAAGACCGAAGCCGCGGTCAACCATGGCTTCGTTGCTCTGGTCTGCATCGGCGACACGCGCGAAGAGTACGAAGCGGGCCGCACCGATGAGGTTCTCGCCCGCCAAACCCGCATGGCTCTCTCGCGAACCCCGGCCAATCGCCTTTCCCAGGTCGTGATCGCCTATGAGCCCGTCTGGTCAATTGGAGAGGGCGGAACCCCCGCCGACCCGGCCTTCGCCGACCATCAGCATCGGCGGATCAAGGACGAAACGTTGCAAATCGCCGGCGCGGCGCTCGATGTGATTTATGGCGGCAGCGTGAACGCAGGCAATTGTCGTCAACTCATCGAACAGCCCAATATTGACGGCCTCTTTATCGGGCGCGCGGCGTGGCGGGCCGAGGATTATATCGATATTGTCGATCGGGTCGCCTCCCATTGCCGAACAAGGGGAGCGATGGCGTAAGCTCCTGCGTTCCCTCCGGGCTGGGGCGACTCCCGGCTCACCGAGCTGAATGACAGCCTCGCCGCCGAAGCCAAACGCGCCGGCGGCCACTTGAAGGAGATGCGACATTCCTCGCAAACCGGCCAAGCGGGAGGTCAAGCCAGCCGTTCGAGTGCAATATGCCGCCCTGCCCTATCGCTTCACGCAACTCGCCACTCTCGAAATTCTCCTCGTCACGACCCGACAGACCAAGCGCTGGATTATCCCGAAGGGTTGGCCGATCAAGGGGCTGAAGCCAGCAAAATCGGCGGCGCGCGAAGCTTTTGAGGAAGCGGGCGTGCGCGGAAAGATTGGGATGAAGTCCATCGGCCTCTTCACCTATCCGAAATTGCTCGACGAGAGCGGCATTTACGTCGCCTGCGAAGTGAAGGTCTTTCCATTGCTCGTGCGTCGACAAAGCGCGGCATGGCCGGAATCCGAGCAGCGGCTTTTCCAATGGGTCGAACCCGAGAAGGCGGCGTCGTTGATCGAAGAACAAGGACTGAGGAGGGTCATATCGGCTTTCGCGAAGCGGATCGCCGCCGGCGCGAAAAAAATTCCGGTTTGAAGGCGCCTCCCGACCATCAACGCGCAGAATCTCAGACAGGAGCCTGCTTCTGATAGTCCTTGACGACCGTCGCTACGCTTGCGCGCGATGGCGTCCGGCGACGGGCCAATCAGGATGTGAAGAGCGTCTGGAGCGTTTTGCGCATGACGGAGCCGTCGGCGTCGATTCCGGTCCAGTATCTCAACCCGATGACTCCCTGATTGACCAACATGCCGAGCCCGTCGAGCGTTCGGCAGTCGCGCGTTCGCGCGTCGCGCAGGAGACGCGTACGCGGCGGATTGGGAATCACGTCGGCGACCACGACGCCCGCACGCAATGTCTCCACGTCGAGGTCGAGCCGCGCATCGACCTCCGGGTAGAGCCCGATGGAAGTGGCGTTAACCACGATCTCGGCTTCCGCCGGGACCTTGTAATCGCCCCGCCAAACCGTCAACTCGGCTTTCGCCGGCGTCCTGCTATTGAGCAAGTCGACGAGCGAGCGCCCGCGCCCTTCGTCGCGGTTGACGACGATGACGCGCTTCGCTCCCGCGAGAGCGAGTTCGACTCCGATCGCGCGCGCCGCGCCGCCGGCGCCGAACAGCACAACCGTCCTGCCGACCGGGGGTTCGATTTCAGCAAGCGACTGCAGGAAGCCCTTGCCGTCGGTGTTTTCGCCGATGAACTTGCCGGCGCGGCGAACCGCGCAATTGACCGCGCCGATGATCGCCGAGGATTCGCCGAGGCCGTCGAGGTGCTCCAATACCGCCACCTTGTGCGGGATCGAGCAGTTGAATCCGATCCATCCCATTGCGCGAGCGCCTTTGACGGCGTCGCCGAGCTTCCCGGGAGGCACTTCACAGTTGATGTATCGAATGTCGAGCCCGTGGTGACGGTAGGCCGCCTCCATCATGGCGACGGTCGGGTTCTCCGCCGCCGGCATCGCAAACGAGCCGGTCAGGCGGCTCAGAAAATTATGCGGCGTCGGCATTTCCCAGGCCCCAGGCGCTAGCGGCGCCGACCCAAAGCGGACACGGCGCGGAAGCGATATGGAAGCGGCGCCGACACGCCATCGACGCCGACTTAGCGGAATAGTCGCCCACTGCCGTTTCGAGCCTTTTCAAGCGATTGGACGATCGCGGCCGCGAATCCGGCCCCCTGGTCCTCCGGGGGAGGGCGCGCGCGCCCGCTTGCGCGTTCCACAAGCGCGAAAACATGAGCGTCGTCCAATTCGACCAACCCGAATCGGAATAGCACGTTTTCTGAGTTATTTGAACGACAAATCGAGATCCGTTTCGGCGGGACCGGATGACGTTTCGAGCCGGCGTCCCGTTCGGTCGCGGTTCCAATGGCCGACGCGACGACTCGACTAGCGACCGCCCCATCCGCTCGCGCCGACAATCCGCAAAATCAGCAGCAGTACGATCGCCCCGATTGTGGCGTTGATGACAAGGCCGGTGATTCCGGAACTGAAATGAACGCCGACGCGGTGCAAGAGCCAGTCGCCGATCAGCGCGCCGACGATGCCGACGGCCGCGTCGCCGACCAGGCCGAACCCGTTGCCCCGCACAACCTTGCCCGCCAACCATCCGGCGATCAGCCCGACGACCAAAATGACAATCAACCCCCGGTCCGACAGATGCATGCTCTTTCCCTGCCTCGCGCCTTCGCTCTGATTCGCAACGCGACTGGCAGCATTGCAAGGAAATCGGGTCGAAGACAAATTCCCGGGGGGCCCGTTGGCCGCCCGCCGCTTGCGCGCCGGGAGAGATTCTCATTGGCCTCGCAAGTCTGTGCGTCGGAATTTTCCTGCAATGCGCGACGGCGCCGGGACGCTGGTGGGCCGGACAGGATTGCGATGAAGTAGCAATATGAGATGCTTATGCATTGGTGCGGGCAGGAATGTCGCCTTGAGAAGCCAATCGAATTCTTCGTGTCACCCGCACCGAGAGAGCGGCGACGGCCGGCGAATTCGACCGAACCGGCAATCTCTGCTGCCTCGCGTCAAAGGGGTCAATTCGTGCCTCGCCGTCGATCCCTGGTTAATCCCGGCATTCGCGGCGGGTACATTGCGCCATGATGCTTGAGCCAACGACCGCCGCGAGAAGTTCCCACATCGCCATGCCCGCCGCCGCGAGGACTGTCAGGCCCATTGTCGCCGCGACCTGTCCCGCCGGCGGCCAGACGGCGTAGGGTCGGCCATCAGGCGGCCGCCAGCACTGGTATCCATGCATGAGTTGCCGCAGTTTCCGTGTCCCGGCGAGTTGCCACAGGAGTGGGGGCACGCGATCGGGGCCGCGCGGCAGGCGTCCACGATTGCGGGCGATATAGCGAGCCCGCATCTCCATTGGTACGGGAGCCGCCAGCGCCTTCATCGCACGCGTGACCACGCCGACCGGCCGTCCAGTTTCGCAAAGCCGCGGACCATTCAGCGAAGGTTGTAACGCTCTCGCAAAGCGTCCGCCTCGGTTGGCGTCAGCGGCCTGATCTTATGGCCGCGCAGCATCAGGAACAGCTTGGCCGTCTCCTCGAGCTCTTCGGTCGCATATTGGGCGTTCTCGAGCGATGTGCCCGCGACGACGGGGCCATGATTGGCGAGCAGCACGGCATGGTGCTCTCCCGCAAGAAGTCTCGACCGCCCGGGCGAGGGCTTCGTCGCCGGGCGGAAAATAGGGTGCAAGAGGCAGGCGCCCAACGCGCATCACGAAATAGGCGGTGAGCGGCGGCAGCGCGTCGCGGGGATCGACGTCGGCGAGCAGGCTCACCGCGACCGAATGTGTCGAATGCAGATGCACAACCGCGCGCGCGTCGGACCGCTGGCCATACATGCAGAAGTGAAGGAACGCTTCCTTGGTCGGCTTTCCGCCGGAGACGAAGCGACCGTCGTGGTCGAATCTCGACAGGGTTGTCGGATCGAGCCGGCCCAGCGAAGCGTTGGTCGGCGTCATCAGCCAGCTTCCGTTGGAAAGACGCACGCTGATGTTTCCGGTCGAACCGAAGGTAAGGCCTCGCGAGAACAGGGAAAGGCCGACCTCGCAGATCTCGTCGCGCGCGCTTGTCTCCTCGCCCATCGTCCCCTCCTCACCGCGTCATGGCCAGCGCGCGGGCGAAGAAGTCCCGTCCGCCGAAGTTGCCGGATTTCAGGGCCATCTGCAGCTCGCCCCCCTGGCGCGCGACGGTGCGCATCAGCGGCACGCCGGGTGCGATTTCGGGTCCCAATCGGAACGCGGCGACGCCGAGTTGGTCGACCACCGCGCCGGACGTCTCGCCTCCCGCCACGACGAGCCGCCGCACGCCGAGCGCAACGAGGCCGACCGCGATCTCGGCGAGCGCACGTTCGATGGCGCGGCCCGAGGTCTCCCGGCCGCAACGCGCCTGCAGAGCGGCGACCTGCTCAGGCTCCGCGCTGGAGGCGATGACAACCGGACCCGCGGCGAGGCGATCCTGCGCCCAGGCAAGCGCCCGGGCGATCTCGCGACCGTCCTCGATCAGGCTTTGCGGAGAAAGGCGCAGCGCTGGGATGTTGGTCTCCGCCGCGGAGACCTGTTCGAGCGTCGCGCGCGAGCAGGAACCGGCCAGGACCGCCGCGCCTCCGCCGACCGGGCCGAGCGGGGCGCCGCCCGACCTTTCGCCGCGCGCGAGGGCGCGGGCCAGCCCGAGCCCGAGGCCCGAGGCGCCGACAGAGACAGGTCCTCGTGCGGCCGCTTCGCCAATCGCCTCGAGATCGCGCTCGAACACGGCGTCGACAATTGCCGCGCCGCAGCCCTGCGCTCCGAGCTCGGCCAGCCGGCAAGCGATCGCCTCGCTTCCTTGCGCGACGGTTGGCAGATCAATGAGGCCGACCGGAGCCGTGGACTGACGCTGCAGCACGCGCACGAGGTTGGAGTCGTGCATCGGATTGAGCGGGTGGTCCTTCAACGGACTCTCATGCAGAGGGACCGGCCCGACGAACAGATACCCGAGATAGACGGTCCGCCCGGTCTCCGGAAAAGCGGGCGTCACCAGCGCGCAACTCGCGCCCGCCCGCGCTCGCAGCGCATCGGCGACGGGCCCGATATTGCCGGCGTCGGTCGAGTCGAAAGTGGAGCAGATCTTGTAGATCACGTGGCGGGTCCCGCGCGCCAAGAGCCAGTCATAGGCGGCCGTCGCCGCCTCGACCGCTCGCGCGGCCTCGATCGAACGAATCTTCAGCGCCACGACCATGGCGTCCACGTCGTCGCCTTCGAAGCCGGCCGCAGGAACGCCAATGGTTTGAATGGTGGAGAGCCCGTTGCGATTAAGTGTGTTCGCGAGGTCGGAGGCGCCTGTGTAATCGTCGGCGACTGCGCCCAAAAGGAGAGGCATGCTATACTCTCCGGTAGAGCTGGTGCCAGGCGAGTCCCGCGACGGTCTCCGCGCGCGGGTTATATTCGCAGCCGACATAGCCGTCGTAGCCGAGGCGATCGAACTCGCCGAACAGGTAGGGGTAGTTGAGCTCCTCGCCGTCGGGCTCATGGCGCGATGGGATGGAGGCGACCTGGATGTGGCCGACGATGCGCTGCAGATCACGGAACGCCATCGTCACGTCGCCGTGCAGGATCTGCCGGTGGTAGACGTCGAATTGCAGCTTGACGCTAGGCAGGCCGAGGCGATCGATGAGATCGCGCGCATAGCCGAAATCATTAAGGAAATAGGCGGGCATGTTGCGCGCGTTGATCGGCTCCAGAAGCAGATCGACGCCGCGTTCGGCCAGGATCGGGGCCGCATATGAGATCGCGCGCCGGTAGCTGGCCGCGGCCTCGACCTCACCGCGGGAGGCGTTGCCGGCCATCATGTGGACGCGCCCGACCCCAGTCGCCGCGACGTAGTCGAGCGCGCGCGCCAGACCGGACTTGAACTCCTCGAAGCGGCCCGGCAGCGCCGCCAAGCCACGCTCGCCGTCCTCCCAGCGGCCGGGCGGCAAGTTGAACAGCGCCTGCGTCAGACGATTGCGCTTCAACCGCTCGGCGATCGCCTCCGGCGCGTGATCGTAGGGGAACAGAAACTCGACTGCTGCGAATCCGGCGTCAGCGGCCGCGTCAAAGCGGTCGAGAAACGGATGCTCGGTGAACATCATCGACAAGTTTGCTGCGAATTTCGGCACAGGGCGGGCCTTTCAGGATGAACGGGAGGGCCACGCATCGTCGCGATGCGTACGCGCATGCGACAGCGCGCGGCGTCCATGCTCGTTCATGGGATGCGACCACCGAGCTCGTCCTCGACATGCGCTCGGATGATCTCGTCAAACGACGTCTCGGCGCGGAAGCCGAGATCGATGGCGCGGCGGGCGTCGAAGTTGCGCGGCCAGCCGGCGACCATCGACTCGATCTGCGGGTCGCACTCGCGACGGATGAGCGCCGCCGCCTTCGGTCCGGCGACCCGCGTCAGGGCCGCGATTTGATCCGCCACCGTCGCCGAAAGACCCGGCATGGTGAGGCTCCGCCGCCAGCCGAGCGCCGAGAGATCCATCGTCGCCGCGCGATGGAGAAAGCCGACCGCTGCGCGCGGGCTCGCGTGCCAGTGCCGCACGTCTTCGGAGACCGGCAGGACCGCTTCCTGACCGATCATCGGCTCGCGGAGAATGTTCGAGAAGAAGCCGGAAGCCGCCTTGTTCGGCTTGCCCGGCCGGATGCAGATCGTAGGCAGGCGAATACCGACGCCCTCAAGGAAGCCCTTGCGGGAATAATCGGCGAGCAGCAGCTCGTCGATCGCCTTCTGCGTCCCATAGCTGGTGAGCGGGGTCGTGAAGAAATCATCACCGATCTTGTCCGGGAAGGGCGCGCCGAACACGGCGATCGAAGATGCGAAGACGACGCGCGGTTTGTAGCCGTCGCGCGCGTTCGCCGCCCGAACCGCCTCGAACAGCTGGCGCGTTGCGTCCAGATTGATGCGATAGCCCTTATCGAAGTCGGCCTCCGCCTCGCCGGAAACGATTGCGGCGAGATGAAAAATGAGGTCCGGCCGGGCGGCGATCATCGCCTCACCCTCGCCGGACGCGGCGATATCGGCTGCACGCACGCTGACCTTGCCGGAGAAGTCGGCCGGAGCTTCGGCGGCGACGACGTCGACGAGCGTCAACGCCTCGACCTCTCGCCCGCCGAGGCCGCCCGCCTTTACAAGACTGCTCGTGAACTTGCGGCCGAGCATGCCGGCTGCGCCTGTGACCAGAACGTGCATGGATCAATGGTTCCCAGTTGAGCCTCGATTCAGGCCGACCGCAGCCGGAACACGGCATGCGCGTCGAGTTCGATTTCGTCACCCTCGAAAGGGCGCTCCAGATGGTCGAGAGCGTCGACGTCCTGCGTCGCGGCGACAAAACTCTCCGCATCCAGCCTCGCCAACAGGCCCGAAGTCGCGGCCCCCAGTTTCACCCGGCGCGGTTCTCCCGTCAGATTGCCGAGCCAGAGCTCGTTCGCGGCGGAAAAGCCCTGGATCTCGCGCGGCGCCGAGATCTCCAGCCCGCGCATCGGGGCGCCGCGCAGGCGAGCAAGGCCGCGCACGACATGGTAGACGGGAAACAAGCCGCCGGCCTCGTCGAACCAGGGCTGCGGAAAGTCCGCCGGCGCATGCAGGAGCCCGAACGGCCCGACGGCGCCGCCGAGCGCGACCTGACTCGCGCCGCCGACGGCGAAATGCGAGAAATAGGCGAGGTTCCAGGCCGCGCCGAGCAGACCCCTCTGCCGCGGATCGTTGTGGTTCATCGCTTGCCGGATGTTGCCAGGATTGGGCATGGTCGTCCGGCCGTAGGGATTGTCACGCATGCCGATCGCGCTGGGGCCGACCGCGTAGGGCTTTGCGCCTACGATCGCGCGCACGCTCCTCGCGATATGCGGCAGCGACTCGAGGCCCTCGGCGACCGAGCGATCGTCGCCCGCGTGCACCAGCGCCGAGGTCGTGAAGCTCACGAAGTCGAGTTCGGCGAGCGGCGGCCGCTTGCGATTGAGCTCCGTGAAGTAGCTGAACATTCCGCCGCCGAGCTCGGCGCGGGGAAACGCGCGCCGCGCGGCGCGATAAAGGTCGGCCGCGGGCGGACAAGGCGGCCAGGGGCTGCCGGGCAGCGTGCATTTGAGGTCGGACGCAGGCGATATCAGCACGACCGGGAACGGCGAGCCGAGGTCCGCCACGAGCCGGCCGAGCGCCACGATCTCCGCCTCGAAGCCGTCGACCTCCGCGGCGACCGCTTCGAGCCATGGCGCCGCGTCGAGCGCCTTTGCGACCTCGACAGCGCGCGCAAGCGTATCTCGACCATGGCCGCGACGCGGGTCGTAGTGGCATATAAGATGCGCGGCGCCAACGGCGCGCAGTCGCTCGACGTTGGCGAGCGCCGCCGCGGCGTCATCGGGGTCGAGGCCGAGGCCGAGGGCGGGCGCGGGCCCGAGCGACCCACCGAGCGCGACGCGAATCGACTTCTCGTCCCCGGCGGGTGCGGGCGGAGCGCCGGTCACGGTCAGCGAAACCGACTGAGCAAGCGTCTCGCCTTTCCCGAGGGTGTACGGCCACGGCAGCGCGAGCGGGCGCACATAAGTTTTGTAGGAGGCGTCGGTCCAGTTGCGCTGGTCCTCCATCTCGAACGTGTCGCCTTCCATGCGGCATTCGACGCGCGCTCCAGCCGCGAACTCGTGCGCGATCGCACGCAAATTCATCATCGGCTGGATGGGATCGATGAGTTCAGGGAAGTGCGTATCGAACATCCGGCCGGTCGTTTCCGTCACCCGCGCCGGCTTCCCCGCTACGCCGGCCGGATGCAGCACGACGAACCCGCTGCGGTTGGTGAGGAAATCGATCAGGGCGCGCCCTTTCGCAGAGAAGCGCAACGCGCCGTCGGCGTGTCCGACGATCTCGGCGTTATAGGCGAAGGCCTGCGACGCATCCTTGGCGACGGCGGAATAGGTCACGCGAAAGCCGTCCGCGCCCTCCTCAATCACGAGATCGTCGATTGTGGGCTCGTAGGTTCCCCAGTTCTTGTCGCGAACGATGAAGGAGACGGCGCGGATCATTTCCACGCCGCAGTAGCGGATGTAGCGCAGGTTTCCGGCTTCGAGCTCCGCCGTCAGGGGACCGGCCCTGAGCGCACGCGGGGATGTCACCGGCTGATCGGTTCCATAAAGGCGGATGCCTCGCGACGGCGCCTCGGTCATCTTCTCCTCCCCTCTGTCCCGGGCGTCGCTAGCGCCGCGTTCGCGGGCTCAAGAGACGTTCCGCCAGAACCGCGGCGATGATGATGGCGCCGATCGCCGATCCCTGCCAGAACGGCGACACGCCGAGCAGATTGAGGCCATTGCGGATCATCACCATGATGAACACTCCGATGAGCGTGCCGATGATCGTGCCTCGGCCGCCATAGAGGCTGGCGCCGCCGATCACCACCGCGGCGATGGCGTCCAATTCGAGCCCGGTGCCTGCGAGCGGGTCGATCGAAAGGATCTGCGCCGACATCAACGTCGCAGCGATCGCCGAGAGGGCGCCAGAGACCACATAGGGCACTACACTGTAGAACAGCACATTGAGACCAGCGGTGCGCGCGGCTTCGCGGTTGGAGCCGACCGCATAGATCGTGCGTCCGCCCTTGGTGAAGGTCAGGTAACCCCAAGCGAGCGCGTAGAGCACAAGAAGGGTAAGAACGTTCGTCTGCACGCCGAGCACGGTGGTGTAGACGAGATCGTTAAGCGCCGGCGGTATGTCGCTGATCGAGGTCTGGCCCGAGAATATGTAGGCCAGGCTCCTTCCAATGGCCATGACCCCGAGCGTGATCACGAAAGCGGCCAAGTCGAAATACGCAATCAGCAGACCGGAAAATAGCCCGATACCCGCGCCCGAAAGCGTCGCAAGGGCCACCGCCAATGGGATTGGAAAGTGATGCAAGGCAAGGCCGAGCACGACGCCGGTGAGGCCGACCAAGGAGCCAACGGAGAGATCGATGCCGCCGGTCAGGATGACGAACGTCATGCCGATCGACACAATCCCGACCACGACGGATTGGTCGAGCAGGTTGAGCAAATTAGCCGTCTTGAGAAAGTACGGCGAGAGCAGCGACAACGCTGCAGCGATGACAATCGCCAGCGCGAGCATACGCAACTCGAGCGGGGCCGAACTGAGGCTGAAGCTCCGGGGCGAAGCGCGTCCGCCGGACGCGGGTTTGGGGGCGATGGCGCTCATCGTCTTTGGCATTCCCGGTTCATAGCGTTGCGCGGAAACGTTCCTGGATCGCCGAGCGCATCGCTTCGGCGGGCGGCGCGGAACGATCGGGCCGGATCACGACGCCGATCGATCCGAGCTCATGGCCGCGGTGGCTGCGGACGTCGACGAGCAGGCTCTGCAGGCCGCTCGTGGGATCGAGCACGAAATTCGGGGCGCGGGCATGCAACGCGGCCGAGATGGGCGTCTCCTCGAAACGCGGGGCCTCGCCGGCGCGCAGCGCGGGATCGGCCTTTGCATTCGCCGTCGCAGCGTTGAGGCAGAAGACGCGCTCATCGTCCAAAATCGCCCAGAACGCCGCTCCGTCGCACTGATTGGCGAGTTCCTGCAGAAGGCGCCGGTAGTGCTCCATCGAAGCGCGCGGCGTGGCGAGCAGCGTCAGCTTCTCCTCGTCGAGATATGCGCTCCGGACGTCGGCGATCGAAGCTCCGTCGCTGACGACGATCACGCGATCGGCGAGGCCGAGCAGTTCCTCGAATTCGGAAGAAATGATGAGGATCGCCGTGCCGGTCCCCGCGATGTCCCTCAGGATCGCGTAGATGGAGGCGCGCGTGCCGATGTCGACACCCTTCGTCGGCTCGTCGAGGATCAGCACTTTCGGCTCGAGCAGCAGCCATCGCGCGATGATGATCTTCTGCTGCATGCCGCCCGAGAAGTTGAGCAGGTTCGGTTCGGCCAGGCGATCAAGCGGTAGTTCGAGACGCGTCATCAACTTGCCGATCTTGCGCTCTAGCTTGGCGTAGCCAAGGCCGAACCCACGATGGGCGCCAAGGTGAGCGAGGAGCAGATTCTCTCGCACCGATAGGTCGGGCACGATCGACTGTCGCCGGCGATCCTCGGCGACAAACCCGAGGCCGGCGCGGATCGCCTCGGCCGGAGTGCGTGGGGCGAACGGTCGTCCTTCGTAGCGAACTTCTCCTCCCGCGCGAGGCCGCAAGCCGAAGAGAGTTTCAACCGTCTCGGAACGTCCGGCGCCAACTAGTCCGCCGAGGCCCAGGATCTCGCCGCGATGCAAATCGAAGGAGATGTCGTGCACAAGCGGCGGAGCCTGTAGGGCGCGAACGGACATGACCGGCTCTCCGCGCGTGTCGACAGGCGCGGAGGGAGCCGCGTAGATCGTTCCAAGATCGCGGCCCACCATCAGGCGCACGAGTTCCGTCTGGTTCAGGCTCGACGTTGGTCGCGAGGCCGCGACCGTGCGCCCCTCCCTCATCACCGTAATCTCATCAGAGATCGCGAACACTTCCTCCAGTCTGTGGGAGACGAACACGACCGAGCATTGAGCGCTTTCGAGCCGCGCGATCACGTCAAAGAGGCGCTCGACTTCGCTGGGGCTCAATGACGCGGTCGGCTCGTCGAAGATGATCAGATTAGCCTTTAATGCGAGCGCCTTGGCGATCTCGACGAGCTGACGCTGGGCCGCCGAGAGATCCCGCGCCTCCGCATCGAGCGGGAGCACGTGCTCCTGTCCGAGATCGGCGAGTATCTCACTCGCGCGGCGGCGCATCGTCTGGCGAGATAGCCTCCCCGGCCGACCCAGGTCCGGCAGAAATATGTTTTCCAGAACTGAGAGGTCGGGCGCGAGGCTGGTCTCCTGTGTCACCATGGCGATGCCCGCGTCGAGCGCCTCGCGCGGGCTGCGGACGTCGAGCGGTTCGCCGCGATAGACGATCTGGCCCGCGTCCCGGCGGACGTGTCCAGAAACCACGCGAGACAGTGTCGACTTTCCGGCGCCATTGGCGCCCAACAACGCATGGGTCACGCCCGGGCGCAGGCTGAGGTTAGCGTCGACGAGCGCACGGGTCCGCGCAAAGCTCTTCGATATCGCGCGCGCTTCCAGCAGCGGGGTCGCCAAGTCCGTCATCGTTTCACTC
The DNA here is from genome assembly GCA_963784805.1 of uncultured Alphaproteobacteria bacterium. GTDB lineage: Bacteria > Pseudomonadota > Alphaproteobacteria > Rhizobiales > Beijerinckiaceae > Roseiarcus. The sequence goes on along the minus strand of CAWASR010000008.1, from coordinate 570,199 downwards.
GGGACGAGGGCCGGCGCTGGGCGCCGACCCTGTCTTTAGTCAGGGCAGTTCGTTGGCGAACACCGTCTGCTTTATGGTCGGCAGGATCTCGTCGATGTTCTTGCTGGTGGCGACGACGATTGGGACCAGGATTTGCTTTTCCGGCTTCTCGCCTTTCAGCGCGGTGACCAGCGCTTCGCCTGACTTCACGCCCATCAGATAGGGCTGTTGCATGCCGGAGGCCACGATCTCGCCCTTTTTGAGGAGGTCGACAAATTCGGGAATGCCGTCGAACGCGGCGACGAGAAGCGTGCCTTCGCGATGGGCCGCCTTGATAGCGCGAAGCGCGCCGATGGTCGGCTGGTCGGTTTGGATGAACATGCCGCGCATGTTCGGGTTGGCGGTGAGCATGTCCTGGGTGAACTTGAAAGTTTCGTCGGCTGTATAGGACTGCATCTGCTGCAGGCCAGCTTCCTTGGTGATGCCGGCCTTCTTCATGGCTTCGCGGAACCCAGCGGTGCGCGCCTGACCGTTTTTCCGCGCCTGGGAGATGGTGACGAGGCCGACCGAGCCGTCGGTCCACCCCTTCTCCTTCATCGCGGCAGCCAGCGCCTCGCCGACGCCAAACGCGCCTTGGTAGTTGTCGGAGATGATGAAAGAGACATACTCGCCGCTGTTAGTGCCGATGTCGGCGACGACCACCGGAATCTTTGCGCGCGCGGCGAGGGCGAGAACGCTTGGCGCGGTCGAACTGTCGGTCGGCGAGATCGCGATGCCCGCGACGCCGCGTGCAATCACGTCCTGCGCATTCTTGAGCTGCGTCGCGGCGCTATTGTGCGAATCAAGCGCCGTGTAGGAATAGCCGGCTTTCTTAGCTTCAGACTCGATGCCCTTCGAGAGGTAGCGCCAGAATGGCAGGTCGAGCCCCGGCGTCAAATAGACGATTTCCTTCGCGTCCGCGCGCGCCGGCGCGGCGAAGCCAAAACTCGCGACGGTGGCGAGTGCCGGCACGGCGGATATGAGACTTCGACGATTCAATTTCATGACCTTCCTCCCAATAGCCGGACCATCCGGCGCAAACGATTGCAGCTCCGCTCTTGCGGCGGCAGCTGAGGTTAAGCGGTCTTCTTCGGCTTTGGCTTGTCTGGAAGTATGTCGACGGTTGTCGCGTAGATTCGGTCGATATGCCGCCCGAACGCGTCGGTCGCCGCCTGCGGATCGCGCGCACTCAGCGCCTCGAAGATTGCGACATGGTCGAGATAGCTTTTCTCGATCGCGCCTGGCTGGGAGACAGCAATCCTTCGGTGGTCGAGCATGAAGGTATAGAGATCCGTGACGAAGTCAGCGAGCAGGGGATTGCCAGAGCTGCGATAAATCGTGAGATGGAATTCCCGGTCACAGATCAGAAAATGCACGGGATCGCGCATGGTCTGTTTCTGGATCGCAAGCGACTGTTGGAGGCGTGCGAGGGTCACCCCGTCGATGCGCGCGGCAGCCTCGGCCGCTACCGCGCGTTCGACCAAGAGGCGCGCTTTGTGGACCGACTCGAGATCGTAGCTGTTAATCGCGCTTGGGCTCGTGACTCCGATCTTCAGCGTGTCGATCTTCTGACTAACCACACGCGTCCGAGACCCCTGGCTTACCGCCACGACGCCCATGGCGGCGAGCGTCTGGACTGCGCCTCGCACAGTCTCGCGACTGACGGCTAGCAGCGAGGCAAGTTCGCGTTCGCTCGGCAATTCATCGCCGACCTGAAGAATGCCCGACGCCACAAGCGACGCGAGCTTATCGCTAAGCCGTTCCCGCACCGTGCGGCGGACAATCTCCGCCCTTAGGTGCGGAGCCTGTGCGAATACGCCCCTCGGTTCTGCGCGCAACCCCATAGCGCCAACCCCTGCACGTGACTGTACTGCTGGTCCGGTAACTAGACCATTGAGAATAGTGCGGGGCCGGTCATTGTCAAGCGTCAATGGCAGAGAGCTCAGGGCGATCGGGCGAAGGAGTTCGTGACAAACGCGCAAAGTGCTGAATCTGTCGACTTCCGTTGATTCGATTGGCGGGAGGACGACGATGGACGCTTTTGAGGCGATGGCGGCGGCGGGTTTTGAGACGACGGTTTTCCTGGATCGTTTCAAGGATATGCCCGACCATCGGCAGCCTGGAAAGGTGGCCTATCGGCTCGACGAGATCCTGCTCTGTCGCTGCTGGCGGTTCTGGCCGGCGCGGAGGGCTTCACCGACATCGCGCGTTTCGGCCAGAAGAAGCTCGCCTTGCTGCGGCGCTTCCTTCCGTTCGTCAACGGCACGCCGAGCCACGATCGCCTCGGCGACATTTTCGCCACGCTCGACGCTGAGGCGTTCGGGCGGTGCTTCGTGGCTTGGGTCGGCGCGCTGATGAAGACGCCGGTCGAACTCATCGCCATCGACGGCAAGACCTCCCGGCGCTCGGGCGACAAAGGAGCGAAGGACGCCATCCACATGGTGTCCGCCTTCGCCGCCCGCCAACGCCTGGTGCTGGCGCAGACCAAGGTGGGCGAGAAGGCGAACGAGATCGTCGCCATTCCGGCCCTCCTCGACATGCTGTCGATCGAAGGCGCGGTCGTCTCCATCGACGCGATCGGCTGTCAGCGCGACATCGCGAGTAAGATCATCGACAAGAAGGCCGATTACATTCTGGCGCTGAAGGGCAACCAGGGGACGTTGCGCGAGGATGTCGAATTGTTCGCCAAAGAGCAGAAAGCAAGGGGGTTCGCCGATACGCAGGTCAGCGCCGATGAAACCGTCGACGGCGACCACGGCCGCATCGAGACGCGCCGCGTCACCGTGATCCACGACGTCGCCTGGCTGCAACAGCGACACGAATGGCCAAGCCTGAAGGGCCTCGTCATCGTCGACAGCACGCGAGAGATCGGCGCCAAGACCGAACGCGAGACCCGCTATTATCTGACCTCGTCGTCGTGGCGCGCCGACCGCCTGGGACCGATGGTGCGCGATCATTGGGCGGTCGAGAACGGCCTGCACTGGGTCATGGACATGACCTTCCGCGACGACGAGTGCCGCATCCGAACCGACAACGCCCCCGAGAACGTCGTCACCCTCAAACACATGGCCCTCAACCTCGCCCGCAAGGCCAAGGGCCGAGAACTCCGTCCGCCTCGCCCTCAAAACCGCCGCTTGGGATGACGACTATCTCGCCAAACTCATCGCCGCATAATTTCCTTCACCCGATTCCCCTGGCTCAACTCCGCCAGTTCAACGAGGGAAATATCGACACGGTCGCGCTCGCCCACGAACCCGCCCGGAGGGCCGGTAACTCCAACTTGTCGACGCCAGCTCCGGGTTTCAATGCTCAACTCCGTCCAGCGACAGGGAATGTGCGCCTGAATTCTCCGACGGAGGCCTCGTCCAACTCTTCCCCGCTTTGCGGTAGATCGGCTCAGCCGTTCAAGAGGTCCTTGACCGATTTGGCGGACGAAAAAGTAAGCTTCTTTGACGCCGCAATCTTGATCTTTTCGCCACTAGCCGGATTGCGGCCTTCGCGCTCCGGTGTCGCCTTGACTTTGAACTTCCCGAACCCCGGTAGCGACACCTCCGAGCCGCTTGCTGCCGCGTCCACGATGTCCTTCAAGATGTCGTCGACGATCGACTTGGCTTGCGCTTTGCTTACGCCATGCGCCTCAGCGAGCTTTGCGGCGAGTTCGGTTGTGTTCATTGCATGGGTTCCTGGCGATTCGAAACGGGGCGTCTATGGCATGGCCCCGTCGCCATGTCGTTATCGCGTCATTGTCGGATCCACGCAGCCCTCCCGCGGAGCTACGACAGCGACAGCGCCAATCGCCGAGGGCTTCGCCTTGCAATGAATGGCGGCTCAGCCAGGTTCGTGGACTTATTCGAGAGGAGCGCGCAATGGCGACAGGCACAGTGAAATGGTTAAATGCAACGAAAGGCTTCGGGTTCATTCAACCCGACGCCGGCGGCGCCGACGTGTTCGACCATCGCCATTTTGGGATTAGACTCATCCCTATCACTTGATGGACCCGCTGAAGCCCAGCTGGCGCGAGCTTTGACGGGAGCGAAAGCTAGGACACACCCTAAGATCGCGAGCCGCACGCCCTGGTCGATCTAACGTCCGTTCTAGCGCGCTTCTCGGCCCACGTTCAGCCCAATAGGTCCATCTTCATGGCGTCCGGCGAAAGGCCGTATCCGAGCCGCTTCGCCGCAGCGGTGATATGCGCGCGCATGGCGAGCGCGGAAGCGCGCGCTTTCCGCTTCATAATGGCGTCATGGATTTTGGAATGTTCGGCAATGTTCAGCGCGATGAGGCTGCTTGCGAAACGGTTCTGGTTGTGGCGCATGAACATAATGCTCTGGCGCATCTGGCCAGCGAGAAATCCGACGACCGTCGCGATATAGGGATTGCCGCTGGAAGCCGCCACACAGCGATGAAAGTCGAGGTCGGCTGTGACGCCGTCGTCGAGCCAACTTTCGGCAGTCCTCATCCTGTCAAGTGCTTCGGTGATCCGGGCGCGCTGTTCCGTGTCCGCCCTGAGCGCGGCGAGCGCGGCCGCCTTGATCTCGAGAATAGCCCTCAACTCGAAGACGTTACGAAAGACGGTAAGATCGCTCGTCAGATCGGCCTCGATCCGCAAGGTCGCGGTCTGGCGCGGGCTTACGACGAAGGTGCCCAGTCCCTGGCGGGAGCGGACGACGCCCTCGGAGCGAAGGCCCGCGATCGCCTCGCGCACCACGGTCCGGCTGACCCCGAACCGCGCCGCCAGAACCATTTCGGTCGGCAGGCGGTCCCCCTCACGCAGGCGGCCTTCGACGATCTCTGCCGTAATGGCGGCCGCGACCCGGGAGGGGGACTGAGGCGCGCGCGCCAGCGTCGCGAGCAGGTGTTCAGGCGCTTTGCCCATAGAGCGGCCTCCAGTCCCCTCTCTTCTCGCCGGACGCCTTCTGCGGGCTCGGCAAATTTGAAATCGTTCGGGTCCTTCAAAGGTCTGGCTGGCGGCTATCGGTTCGTTTCGCCGGTATGAGCGAAATCAAAGGCCCGGACGCCATTTTACTTCGCATGGCAACTGCTTCGTCGACCCTCTTTTCCGGACCTTGAGCTGGGACCCGCGGACTTAGCGGCGAATAAGCCTTTTCAAAGGATTAGGCTCCGAAAAGTTTCACGCCATCACTGCCGAACTCCTCAATTTGCGGAGGGAAGACCGACCTTCCGATCCGGTGAGCCGCATGACCGATTCCGGTCTGTTTGCGACTGATTCATCTTCATTTTCGCAGTCGCTCGGGTAAGTCCGCCGGGCGCAAAAAAGATGGGCGCCTCAGGCGGGGTGACGGGATATCGCAACCTTTGTGCGGAGTTCGTATTCCTCCTGTTCCGGCCGTGTCTACAGGATGAGGCCGGGAAGTCGCTTTGGCAAGAAAATGTCGACTCCAATTCCAGTTGAACTTGTCAGACAACCTCTGGCGCTGTTATGCTGGGCGAAGAAAAGACGCTTCCGACTAAAGCGGAGGCGCAAGGAGAGACGCCAAAAACCCGCTGCGGAACGAAAACGCGTAAGTCGCGCCGCCCTTCGACAGCGCGGGTCGCGGAATAGCGGACGCAGCCTGTCCGCCACTTAGGGAGGAGCAACCATGACCATTAAAATGAATCGACGCGAATTCTCCGCCAGTGTCCTCGCGGCCGCCTCGGCCGGACTTGCCCCTGGCCTGGCGCGCGCCGCTGACAGCGGCAAGACGATCGCGCTCATGTTCGACGCCTTCGACTCCGACTTCTGGATCACCGGCAATTCGATTCTGAAGGCCAAGGCCAAGGAGAACGGCTGGACGACGCTCGAGACCATCTCCAACCGGGATCAGAACAAGCAGAACGACCAGGTGAAGGCCATGGTCGAGCGCAAGGTCGACGGCATCGTCTTCATCCCGACCGACAACAACGCCGCGATTCCGGCGATCCGCACCGCCAACGCCGCCAATATCCCAATCATCTTCTTCAACCGCCCGCCGGCCCCGAACGACAACAAATACGTCGCCATCCAGGCCGACAACCGGAAGATCATGCAGACCACGGTGTCGCAGCTCGTGGACATCGCCAAGAAGCAGGGCGGCAAGTACAAGGCCGTCCTCCTGATGGGCGATCTCGGCGACAACAACGCGGTTCAGCGGCGCGACGGCGCGCTCGATATTCTCGACGCGAACAAGGACATCGTCGAGGTCGTGGCGCGGGTCGCGACCGAATGGAACGCCGACAAGACGTTCGCTGGCCTCACCAATGCGATCCAGGCCAATCCGGACGTCAACATGCTCATTTCCCCGTCCGATTCTGAGGACAAGATCATCGAACAGGTGCTCAAGACGGCGGGCAAGTGGCACAAGACCGGCGAGGAAGGCCATGTTCTGTTCGCGGGGTTCGACGGCGACCAGAACGGCTATCAGCTCCTGAGCACCAAATACATGGACGTGAATGGCGTGCAGAACCTCTTCTACGAGGTCGATCTCGCTTATGGCGCCTTCAAGGACATCTGGGCCGGCAAACCGGTCGACAAAATGCTGATCGATCCGGGCTTCGCGATCAGCCAGGCGAACCTCGACGCCAAGCGCGATGACATGTGGGGTTACCACGTGTGGAAGGAGAAGAATAAGTAGCCGCGGAATTCGGGGCGGGAGAACGCGAGGTTTCCGACATGGCGGAAGCAGGCCGTGTCTTGTCCTCTTCCTCGGGCGTCTCTCGCTCGCGCCCGATGAAGACGCTTCGCTGGCTCCTCTTTTCCGACTATCTCGTCCTCGCGCTAACGGCTCTCTATGTTGCGGCGCTCTGGCTCTTCGTGCCGGAGATCCTCAGCCCGACGAACGTCCGCGACGTCTTTCTGGAGATCCTTCCGCTCTTCGTCGCGGCGATGGGCGTGATGATGGTCCTGATGGTGGCCCAGATCGACCTGTCGGCCACGTCGATCATGGCGATGAGCTGCGTGGTCGGCGCGTCGATCATGACCAGCCAGGGCGGCTATCTTGCTGGAAATCCCGCGGCGCCGGTTTTGGCCGTGGTGGCGATCGTCGTGATCGGAATCCTGATCGGCGTTCTCAATGGCGTCTGCACCATCGTGTTCGACATGCCGTCCTTCCTCGTGACGCTGACGACGATGATGTTCTTCAGCGGCGCGGCGATATGGTACACGGCCGCCCATACGAGCTCCGGATCGAGCATTGGCGCGCTGCCGCCATCCTTCCTCGCGCTTGGCTATGGGGGTGTCGCCGGGATACCCTACGCCGCCATCATCACGCTACTGCTCGCGATCGTTGTGCATCTCGCGCTCACGCGCACGGTCTTTGGCCGCTGGGTGCAGGCGGTTGGCCTCAACCCCAGCGCGGCGGCGATTTCCGGCGTGCCGGTGAAGGCGGTAGTCATCGGCTGCTTCGCGATTTCCGGCTTGTTCGCGGCCTTCGCGGCGATCATTTACACAGCCCGCCTCGAAGCCGGCACGCCCATTCTCGGACAGCGCATCCTGCTCGACGTGATCGGCGCCACAGTGATCGGCGGAGTCAGCCTGTTCGGCGGCAAGGGCACGGTGCTTGGCGTGCTGTCCGGCGTGCTGTTTCTCAGCGTGGTCGATAACGGCCTGCAGCTGCTCGGCCTGTCGCTGTCGTCGGTCTACGCGATCAAGGGAGGCGTCATCCTCTTCGCGGCCGTGACGGACGCGATCCGGCACAATCTCAGGGCAAGGGGCTAGGCGATGTCCGACGTCCTCCTGAAGGCCAGCGGGCTCAACAAGAGCTTCTTCGGCGTCCCTGTGCTACGCGATGTCGGATTCGAGGTACGCCGCGGCGCTGTTCTCGGGCTGGTCGGTGAGAACGGCTCCGGCAAGTCGACGACGATGAATATTCTGGGCGGCGTGCTTCCGAAGGATAGCGGCCGGGTGGAGCTTGGCGGGGAGGAGGTCGCGCCGACCAGCTCGCGCGACGCGCTCGCGCTCGGAGTCGCCTTCATCCACCAGGAGCTGAGCCTCTTTCCGAATCTCAGCGTCGAGGAGAACATCTTCCTCGATCATTTCCCCCGAAGATTTGGGCGACTGCCCTTCATCGATCGCCGCAGCCTCAGGGAGCGGGCCAAGAAGGCGCTGGAGCTCGTCGACTTGCAAGTCTCTCCCATGATGCCGGTCATGCGGTTGCCGCAGGGTGAGCGCCAGCTCGTCGAGATCGCCAAGGCGCTAAGCCGGCAGGCGCGGCTCATTATTTTCGACGAGCCGACGACGTCGCTGACGTCGCGGGAGACCGAGAGGCTGTTCGAGATCATCGGCCGGCTGCGCGCGCAAGGCATTTCGATCATTTATATCAGCCACATTCTCGGCGACGTCATGCGCCTCTGCGACGACATCGCGGTGCTGCGCGATGGGCAGGTGGTCGGCGCCGGCCCGCGCGTGGACTTCACTATCGAGCGCCTGGTCACGCTGATGGTCGGGCGGACGATCGACCGGCTTTTTCCGGAGCGCGAGCCCAGCGCCGGGCCTCGCAATACGGCGATGTCGGTGCGCGGCGTCTCTCAACCGGGCATCGTGAAGAACGTGTCGTTCGACCTGAAGCTCGGCGAGGTGCTTGGCGTTTCCGGCCTCATGGGCTCGGGACGTTCGGAGCTGGCCCGGATTATCTTTGGCCTCGATCCCTATTCGGAGGGCGATATCCGCGTCGGAGACGCGAAGCTTCCGCCGCTCGCGCCGCGCGCGGCGATGGACCGGGGGATGGCCTTCCTCACCGAGGACCGTCGCGGCGAGGGGCTGATGATGGAAGCTTTCATTACCGACAATATCGTGCTGCCGTCTCTCGTCGAGCGGTCCAGCGGCTTCGTGCAATGGCTGAACCCGGCCGAGCTCGGCGAAGCGGCGCGCGGCGTGGCCGAGCGCGTCCGTGTCAACGCCAAGGCGATCGATCGGACGGCGGTCCGCACGCTCTCCGGCGGAAATCAGCAGAAGGTGGTCATCGCGAAATGGCTCCTGCGGGCTCCCTCGATCTTCATTCTCGACGAGCCGACGCGCGGCATCGACGTTGGAGCCAAATACGAGGTCTACAAGATCATCAACCAGATGGTCGCGACGGGCGCCGCGATCCTCTTCATATCGTCCGAGATCGAGGAACTGATCGGTATGGCCGACCGCATCATGGTCATGGGACGCGGCGAAGTTCGTGGCTTCTACGAGCGGGCGAGCTTCGACCGTGAGACGCTCATGAGCGCGGCCCTGTGGGACTCGGGAGATCGCTCTTGAGCCAGCTGAATTCCCGCACCTTGACGCTGTTCGCGCTGCGATTCGCGCCTCTGACGCTGTTCGCGGTTCTGTGCCTGGTGTTCGGGGTGCTTTCGGACCGCTTCCTGTCGCTCGCCAATTTCCGCAACATCCTCACGCAGTCGACGCATGTCGCGGTCATGGCGATCGGCATGACCTTCGTGCTGCTCGTTCGCGGCGTCGATCTGTCGGTCGGCTCGGTCATGTATCTCGTCGCGGTGACGATGGGCCTCTACCTGTCGGACGTCTCGCTCGCCGTCACGATCCCCGCTATCATCCTGATCGGCGCGGCCTTCGGGGCGATCAATGCCTGTTTCGTCACCGGCCTGCGCATCGCTTCATTCATCGTCACGCTCGCAACCTTGTTCATTGGCCGCGGCTTCGCCCTCTACCTCTCGGAGACCAAGATGGTCTTCCAGAGCGACACGGTGCAGGCGCTCGGTCGGTCGTCGGCTCTCGGCCTTCCTTGGGCGATCTGGATCGCGGCGGCGGTAGCGGCGGCGGCGTGGGTCACACTGACTCAGACGCCCTATGGCCGTCAGATCTATGCGGTCGGCGCTGATCCCGATGCGGCGGCCAAGGCCGGTATCCGGGTGCAGGCGATCATGTTCTCGGTCTTCTGCATCTGCGGGGGATGCGCGGCGATCGGGGCGCTGATCTCGGTCTCGCAGGTTGGGGCCGCCTCCGCGACCTTCGGCTATCAAGAGGAGTTTCCCGTCATTGCCGCGGCCGTGCTTGGCGGAACGAGCCTGTTTGGCGGGCGGGGGGGCGTGTTCGGCAGCATATTCGGCGCGGTGCTCGTTCAGACGACGGCGAACGGCCTCGTGATGCTCAACGCCAATCCGTATCTCTATCCGCTGGTCAACAGCCTGATCATCTTCATCGCCGCCTGGGTCGACGGACGCCGGCGGCTGCTGACCGAACGTCTCGAACAGCGCAAGATCCGCGTCGAAGCCTGATCTTTCCCGCCATACTCAGGAACCATGATGACCGACTTTCCTTTCACCACCGCGGACCTCGAGGTCCTGAAGGCGTGGGACACCCCGACCATCTGCAACGGCCTCGAGATTGTGGCGCCGGAACGCCGCGCGATTGGCTTCACCGTGGAGCCCATGGTGGTCGTGGACCGCAAACTGCCGCCGATCGTCGGCCTCGCCCGGACCGGCATGATCCGCGCCAAAGAGCCGCCGCGCACGCCCGTCCCGCCGCGCGAGAATTGGTACGAGTATTGCGCCGCCAATCACTTTCCGACGATTGTAGTCCTTCAGGACCTCGACGATCCGCCGGGCTTCGGCGCCTTCTGGGGCGAGGTCCACACCGCCGTTCATGCCAGCCTCGGCGTGGCGGGCTGTGTCACCAACGGCTCGTTCCGCGACATCGATATGCTGGCGCCCGGCTTCCAGATCGTCGGCGGTCGCATCGGGCCTAGTCATGCGCATGTGCATGTGGTGCAGTTGAACTGCGATGTGAACATTTTTGGCATGCTCGTCGGTCACGACGATGTCGTTCACGCCGATGTGCACGGCGCCGTCGTCATTCCAGCCGGCGTCGTACGGACGCTGCCGAAGGCGATCGGCCTCATAGCGCGGCGCGAGAAAGTCATTCTCGACCGGGCGCGCGCTTCCGGCTTTAACGCCCTCGCGATGCGCGAAGCGCTTCGCGAATCCGGCGAAATCCACTGACTGCAGGGAGCATCGCGTGAGTTCGTCAACGTTTCGCGTCGGCGTCATAGGCTGCGGCTTCTTCGCCGAAAATCATCTCGCGGCGTGGTCGAGCATGAGCGACGTCGTGCTGGCGGCCGTCTGCGATCTCGACCTCGGAAAAGCGCAATCGGCCGCCGAGCGTCATGGCGCCGGCGCGGCCTATCAGGACGCGATCGAAATGCTCGACCGCGAGAAGCTCGACTTCGTCGATATCGCCACCACGATGGAATCGCATCAGAGGCTCGTCGGTTTAGCGGCCGCGAGGAAACTGCCGACGATTGTGCAAAAGCCGCTCGCGCCGAGCTGGGAGGATTGCGTCGCCATCGTCGAGAGCGTTCGCGAGGCCGCCATCCCCTTCATGGTGCATGAGAATACGCGGTTCCTTACGCCCGTTCGCCGAGCGCGGGAGATCATCGCGTCCGGCAAGATCGGGAAGCCGACCTGGGCGCGCGTCTCGTTCCGAACCGGCCATAACATCTATGGCAAGCAGCCCTATCTCGCCGAGGTGGAGAATCTCGTGATTCTCGATCTTGGCGTCCATATGCTCGATGTCGCCCGCTTCCTGATGGGCGAAGCGACGCGCCTCTATTGCCGGGCCCAGAGTGTCAAGCCGGGCATCCGCGGCGAAGACATGGCGACGATCGTCCTTCAGCACGTAAGCGGCGCCACGAGCGTGGTCGAATGCAGCTACGCAAGCCAGGTCCACCCTGATCCGTTCCCTCAGCTCACCGTGCAGGTCGAAGGAACCGCTGGCAGCCTGCGCCTGAGTCCCGGATATCGGCTGAGCGTCTTTTCGAACGGCGAGGCGACCGAAAGCGATGTCTCGCCCGCGATGCTGCCCTGGTCGACTCCGCCTTGGCACGGCACGCAGGAAAGCGTCCTGCGGGTCCAGGAGCACTGGGTCAAGTGCCTGCGCGAGAAGCGCGAGCCGGAAACGTCCGGCGCCGACAGTCTAAGAACCTACGGGCTCGTGTTCGGGGCCTACGAATCCGCGCGGTCGAACGCGGCCGTCGATCCCTTCGCGTAAGGGCTTCAGAGGGACTCAATATGGGCGGAACAGGCGCGAAGGTCGGCCTCGGCGCGGATCTGTTCGACACGACGGGGCGGCCCATGTTCGGGACCGCGCCGCTATCGCGCTTCTCGGATGCCGGGTTTGGGTGGGACACTATTCCCCTCGCAGACGGACGATTGCCGCCTTCGGCGTTCACCGACTACGACGCGCTGCTGATCGGCGGCTCAAGGGTCTCGGGGAAGGAGCTTGCGAACGAGAGCGGGAGGCTGCGGATCGTGGCGCGCAACGGAGTCGGCTATGACGCTATCGACGTGCCGACGCTCACGCAGCACGGCATCCTTCTCACCAATACGCCGATCCCGGTCAGGAACGCCGTCGCCACGACCGCGCTTGCTTTCGTTCTCGCGCTCACACAACGCCTTCCTCTCAAGTCCCGCCTCGTGCGAGAGGGTCGATGGGGCGAGCGCGGGAATCATCCGGGTACGGGGCTGCCAGGGCGAACGCTCGGCATTATCGGCCTCGGTGGCATCGGGCGCGAGTTTGTCCGCCTCATGCAGCCCTTCGGGATGAGTATCCTGGCCGCCGACCCGCATGTCGACGCCACTTCTGCCGCTCAGGCGGGAGCGAGGCTCTGCAGCCTCGAAGACCTCCTTGAGCGTTCCGACATCGTCGTTGTCGCCTGCCTTCTCAATGAGTCAACGCGCAGACTTTTGAACGCCGACCGTCTGCGGCTGATGAAATCCACCGCCTATCTGATCAACGTCGCGCGCGGGCCGATCATCGACGAAGCTGCCCTGATCGATGTCCTGCGGAATGAACGGATCGCGGGAGCAGCGCTCGACGTCTTCGAGCAGGAGCCACCCGATCCCGCCAATCCGCTCTTGGCGATGGACAGCGTGATCCCCACCGCCCATTGCCTGTGCTGGACAGACACTTTCGTGGATGCGGTCGCGAGGGACGCCATATCCGGCATCATCAACGTGATCAACGGGCGTTGGCCCGCATTTGTCGTCAACCCCGACGTGAAGTCCCAAGCGCGCGTCATGACTTGGATGCGAGCGGCTTGAGTTGCTTGGCAGCTTCGAGAACCCACCGCGTTCCTTTGACCAATACGGCGAATACCTGCTCCTAAAACCCAACGCTCTTGAAGCGATGAGGGGTGCCGTCGATCAAAATGGCTTTGTTCTCGATGTCCCAGTCCAGAGCCGAAGAGACACGTATGCCGCGCAGCGGCCCATGCGGAAGCTGTTGAAATCGGCCGTCACGCCGCCAAGCGTGATGATCAGGGACAAGCTCCGTTCCTACGGCGCTGCGAGGGCGAAGATGGGCCTTCGCGTCGAACACCGCCAGCACAAGGGGGTGAACAATCGGGCGGAGAACTCTCACCAGCCGACAAGGCGACGCGAACGGATCATGAAGCGATTCAAATCAGCCTAGCAAGCGCGACGGTTTCTGTCGGTTCACGATCAGGTCGCCAACCTCTTCCATGTTCCCTATCCAGAGAAGGCGACCGCAGAGGATCGTCGCGCTATGCGCGATCGAGCTTTCGCGGCTTGGCGCAACCTCTCCGGGATCACTGCCGCGTTCTGAGAAGAGCGCCCTCCCAACGAAGCGCCTCTCGGCTATCGCGCACGCACCTTAAGTTGACGATGCCCCGCCGCGGTCTAGCCGAGGCTGCGGGTCACAATGTCGCGAAGGTCCGGCGACAGCGTCGTTTGACCGGCGATGCGTCGCAGCATCGCCTCGGCCCGGCCTCGACGGAGCGCTTCGAGCGAACGCCACGAGCGCATCGCGGTCAGAAGCCGCGCGGCGATCTGCGGATTGGTCGGATCGAGATGAACGACGACCTCCTCGAGCAACGCGTAACCGGCGCCGTCGGCGCGGTTGAACTGCGTGTGATTGGCCGAAAAGCCGCCGATTAGCGCGCGGACCCGGTTAGGATTGGCGAGCGAGAATCCGTGATGGCCCATCAAGGTCCGCACCCGATCGAGCGTCTCACGCTCGGGAATCTGCGCCTGCAGCGCAAACCACTTGTCGAGGATCAGCGGCTCGATTCCGAAACGCCGGCCGAAGGCCTCCAGCGCGCGCTCGCGCCCTGAACCCGGATTGAGGGCGATCGTCGACAAGGCGCCGAGCCGATCGGTCATGTTGCCGGCCTCGTCGACCTGGCGATGCGCGAGAGCAAGGCCCTTGATCGCGTCGCCGTCGACGATAAGGCCGAGCGCGCAGTTGCGAAGCGCCCGTCGCCCGGCGGCGGCGGCGTCCGGGCTGAAGGGCGAGGAATCGGCGAGTTGCCCGTGGAGCTCGGAGAGCGCCGCGGCATGCGCGCGACCGAACGCGCCGCGCATTGCTTTTCGCGCCACGTAGATCGCGTCGGGATCGACGTCCTCGCGCAGTTCACGCGCGATGTCGGCCTCGCTCGGCAGGCTCATCGCCAGGGCTGCGAATGCCGGATCGATACGGCCGGCGCGCGCGTCGTCGATCAGCGCCCCGAAGGCGGCGACCAGACCTGGACTGTGGTCGGGCGCGCGCCCGGCGCGTATCGCCGCGACGCCGCGCATGAGCGTGCGCGTCGCCAGGCTCTGCAAAGATTGCCATCGATTGAAATTGTCGCTGTCGTGCCGTGAAAGGACGATGAGATCGTCCGCGCTGAGATCGTCCTGCACCCTGACCGGCGCCGAAAATCCGCGCAGAAACGACAGCGTTGGCGCGCGCGCGACGTCGCGGAACACGATCGACCGCTCGGCGTCCTTCAGTTCGAACACGCCGGCGGAAAGCTCGGCTTCGGTCGCGTCGGAAGACTTCAGCAGGAACTCGCCGCCTTGCGGATCGACGAGGCCGAGCGCGAGCGGCATGGTCGCCGGCAGCTTGTCCGTCTGTCCGGGCGTCGGAGCGAGCGACTGGGCGATGTCGAGGCGGTAGGTTCGCGCCGCCGCGTCATAAACGCCGCGGACATTGACATTCGGCGTGCCCGCTTGCGTGTACCAACGCATGAAGCGGGTGAAATCGCGCCCCGAGACTTCGGCGAAGCAGCCGATGAATTGCTCGACCGTCGCCGCTGTGCCGTCATAGCGCTCAAAATACAGGTCCATGCCGGAGCGAAAAGCTTCCGGACCGATGAGGCGCTTGAGCATACGGATGACCTCGGCGCCCTTCTGATACACGGTCGCGGTGTAGAAGTTGCTGATCTCGTGATAGACTTCCGGCCGCACATTGTGCGCAAGGGGGCCGGCGTCCTCGGGAAACTGGGCCGCCCGAAGCGTGCGCACTTCGGAAATCCGCTTGACCGGCGCCGAGCGCATGTCGCCGGAGAATTCCTGATCGCGGAACACGGTCAGGCCCTCCTTGAGGCAGAGCTGGAACCAGTCCCGGCACGTCACCCGATTGCCGGTCCAGTTGTGAAAATATTCGTGCGCGATCACGCCTTCGATGCTGGCGTAGTCGTCGTCGGTGGCGGTTTGCGGCGAGGCGAGAACGTATTTGTCGTTGAAGACGTTGAGGCCCTTGTTCTCCATCGCCCCCATGTTGAAGTCCGAGACCGCGACGATGTTGAACACGTCGAGATCGTATTCACGGCCGTAGGCGCGTTCGTCCCACGCCATCGCGCGCTTCAGCGCATCCATCGCGTATCGCGCGCGCTCCTCCCGGCCCGGCTCCACGTAGATCGCCAGCGCGACCGCGCGCCCCGAGGCGGTGACGAAGGAATCCGAGATGTGCCCGAGATCGCCCGCGACCAGCGCGAACAGATAGCACGGCTTCTTGTGCGGATCGCTCCAGATCGCCCAGTGGCGTCCGGGGGCGTCCGCGCTCCCCGTGCTTTCGAGATTGCCGTTGGCGAGCAGGACCGGGGCCTCTGCGCGATCCGCCTCCAGCCGCACGCGATAGGTCGAAAGGACGTCCGGCCGGTCGAGGAAATAGGCGATGCGGCGGAAGCCCTCGGCCTCGCATTGGGTGCAATAGGCCGAGCCGGAACGGTAGAGGCCCATCAGCTTGGTGTTGGCCGCCGGATCGAGGCGGGTCTCGATCTTGAGCCGGAACGGGCGACGGGGTGGATTCGGCAACAGGAATTCCGCCGGCGTCACTTCAAAGTCGCTCGGATCGAGGGGCGTGTCGTCGATTTCGGCCGCGACCGGGACGAGCTCGTCGCCCTCGAGCGCAAGCGCCGCGTCAACCCGTCCCGCCGGATTGGGGCGCAGCGAAAGCGTCGACACGACCCGGGTCGCGTGGGGGTCGAGCGAGATGTCGAGTTCGACCATGTCAATGAGGAAGTCGGGGACGCGATAGTCGACGAGACGAACGGGCTGACCGACCGATGTGCGCATGGGCGCTGGCCTTTCCAATAATTCGTTCAGAGCTCTCGTTAACGTTCGCGCGTGCGGCGAAAGCAAACCGCCTGGGAGCCCGGCCGGGACCCTTCCCTCAGGCCGGAGCCAGGCCGATCGTCGCGGCGGGGGTAAACGTCAATGCGAATTGACGCAAGACCTTTCGCAAGTCCGGATCCGGCGCGACGCCGCTGGTGAAAATCGCCGCATCGTCGCATCGTGAAGGCGCGGTCTTGCGAGGGGGGCCGACAAGCGCGTCAAGCCGGCGCGCAATCGCAGGCGACGGGTCGACGAAGACGACCGGCCATGGCGAAAGCCGCTTCAGCTGATCGATCAGCAGCGGAAAGTGGGTGCAGGCGAGCACGACGCGGTCGGTGCGCCGGCCGTCCTTTTCGACGAAACAGGGCGCGATTTCGCGCGCGATTTCGGCCCCCTCGACCGCGTGGCCGCGCATCCTTCGCTCGGCTATGGGCGCAAGCAGCGCCGAGCCGACCAGCGTGACTTCGCAGCCGGCGGCATGCTCACGCACCAGGGCTTGCGTGTAATCGCGCGCCGCCGTTCCGGGCGTCGCCAATACGCTGATGAGGCCGGAAAGGGAGGCGCGCGCAGCCGGTTTGATCGCCGGCACCGTCCCGACGAACGGAAGTCGCGGATAGACCGTCCGCAGCCGCGGCAGCGCCAGCGTCGAGGCGGTGCTGCAGGCGATGACGACGATGTCGGGTTCGACGTCGGCCAAGACGCCCGTCATCACCGTCTCGACCCGGGAGATCAGCTCCGGCTCGCCGAGCCGGCCGTAGGGGAAGGCCGCGTCGTCGGCGACATAGGCGATCTCGATATCCGGGCGAAGACGCCTGATCTCGGCCAGCACAGTGAGGCCGCCGAGGCCGGAATCGAAAATGAGCGCCCGAGTTCGCGCGCTCTTGCTCGCCGAGCCCTGCTTCCATCAAGCCATGTCTTCGTCGCGCGGCGGCGCTCCCCCGGCCGCCATCGCTGAACGGCATACGTCGAATCGCCCCTCGCGGCAAAGTGAGCGGGCGAAACGTTGACCGGGCGGGCTGGAATGGACCATGGAAAGGCGTCGCGCCCGCCCATGGAGATCCGCGCCGCACGTCATGCTGTCCTCGGAAACCACCTTCCACGCCGACGCGCTCGATCACCAGTTTGGCCCGGCAGCGCCGTCCGCCGCAGAGCGCAGGGGCCTGGCGCTCGCGCTGCTCGCCGCGGCGGCGCTCCATGTGATTGTTCCTTTGGCGCTGCTCGCCTATTACGCGCTGTGGCCAGTCAAGCCGGTTCCGATCGTGAAAGAGATTCCGGTCCAGGTCGTGATCGAACCGCCGCCCCAGCCGAAGAAGGCCGAGCGGAAGCCGAAGCCGCCGAAGCCGCCGCCTGATATGGACGACGAAAAGCCTGCTTACGACGCCCCGCGCGCCGCCACGCAGGAGAAGATCAACCGGAATTCGAAGGACGACCAGACGCGCGCGCCAGCCGCGAAAGCCGAGCCGCCGCTCAATCCCGGCGCTCCACCGAAATCCGAAGCGGAGGCGGCGCCGGCCCAGGCGCAACAGGCCCGGACCGCGCCGCCCGCGCCCGATCTCAAACCGACCGCGGCAGCCGACCAGCCGGTCGCTCCTGCCGCGGCGCCTTCCGAGGCCGACGCTTCGCCGGCGGCCGAAAAGACGGCGCCGAACGCCGCCGCGCGCCCTGCGCCCCTGCCGCCGGCCGAAACGCGGGTCGGCGCGCCTCTGCCGACGATTGACGAACTGCCGCAATATCAGTTCGCCCGGGCGTCCAAAGAGTTGCCGGTCGCGGGCGGAAACGCCGAATCCCGGTATCTCACAATCATCTATGGGATGATCAAGGCGCATCTGCGCGACCCCCCGGGCCTGCATGCTGGCGTGGTCGGCAAGCACGGCGAGGTAACCTTCCTGATCGACGAGGCCGGCAATCTGGTCGGGCACAAACTGCTGAATTCCAGCGGTTCTCCGAATCTGGATATGGCGGTCATGAACGCGATCGCGGAGGCCGCGCCCTATCCCGCCCCGCCGCACTGGCGGCCGGCTTCCTTGACCTTCAACTACGGGCGCAGGTGAACGGGCGGCGCGCCGGCATCGGCGGGATTCGGGGCGGCGCGCCCGGCAGGAAATTCTCTCATTGCGCTCGCTCGCGACGCCGCGGCGCCAGTGCGCCCCGGAAACGCCAACAGCCGCTTGGCGACCAAAGAGCGCATTGCGAAATCACGCGCCAGAGCCCGGCCGTTTGGGGACCCAGCCGATCAGGGCGAGCCACAAACCGAGGAATATGAGAATGCCGGAGCCGGTGCGGATGAGGGTGACGGAGCCAGCGGCGCTCGCCGCGACGCGTTCGAGAAATTGCGGCGCAACCAGCAGCGCAAGGCCGCGAAGACCCAGGAACCAGCCGAAAAGCGAAATAACGACCGCCGGCCCGCTCGACCAAATCTGGTGGTTGGCGATGATCAGCAGTCCCACGAACAACAGCAGACTGCCTGTAATCCACACCAGCGCCGGACTGTCGAAGAACGAAGATATGAGCGCGCCCGCCTCAGGGGCGTGAAAGGCAATGATCGCAGGAGCGAGCGTCAGGAACGGCCCGATAACGCGCGCGTAGGCGCGCGTTCGGGCTTCGGTCTGCGCAGTCGTCGACATCGCTGCTCCTCCTCCCTCCCTCGCGCCAGCGGGCGGCCGGCGTCGCGCGCCTGCTTGGCCGTGGCGCGTCCATGATCACCTACCGCCATTCGGGATGTTCTCACTATTGGGCGCCGACATGAGGGCAGATCGGAACGATTTGAACCCATTGGCGCGAGCGTCGGCGATCATATGCTCAGCCAGAGCCATCGCCGCGCCCGTTCCGCGCATGCTTGCCGGGGCCTCGGTGTGGTCGGCGCCGATCAGCTTGGGAACGAGGATGGCGAAGTCGAGCTCGGCTTCGCCTTCGACCCCGTCGATGCGCCCGAGATAGCGACCGCTTTCTCCGGCCGTCTGCTTTTCGATCTGGATCCCTTCCGCCATCGGTTGCCCGCTGCGATTCTATCGGCCCAAATTCGCTCTTGAACGCCAGGGAAATTGCTCGGCGCCTTCCTGCTTCCCTGCCGAGCGGAGGGGGTGTTTGGGAGTCGCCCCAAGTCCGGCTTCCTGTCCGGCATTGCTCGCAACGCCGCGAAAGATTCGATCCGCCGGACGGAAGCGCAGAACCCTGCGACAGCGCCGCTCCAAACCTCGGACCGTCGGCGCCGTGCCTTCAGGCTTACGGAGCGACGCAATTATAGGTCGACCTCACCCGCTGCCAGTCCGTCCAATTGTCCCAGACATGAACGGCCACCAGCCCGTATTTCGAGCATTCCTTCTGCGCTTCGCGGGCGAAGTCATATTGCCCGGGGAACGTGTCCCTATGCGGGGCGGCGGGGTAATAGATGAATGTGACCGATCGCTCAAAAGCACAGCTCGAAAGGGCCAGCGCCAAGCCGATCAGGATAATATAACGCATCCGCGCGCCCCAAGCCTCGTCGGGTTCGGGGGGCCCTCTCGCCACGGCCCGAATCCGCCGTCACTCTGCCCGGCCGTGGCGCGTCGCGCAAGTCCTTCGGCCAAAGCCGTCGCGCGTCGCTTCGCCGCTTCGTCATTTTGCGCCGAGCCTCGGGGCTTCGTACAGGGCAATCGGGGGAACGGAGCATCCGATCCTCCCACGGTGGGGAGGTTCATCGCCGCGCATTCGTTGGAGGCGGCGCTGAGGCCGATGTGCGCCCTCGCCGAGCGAAGGACCGGCGCCGGGCGGCCGGGGCGGCGGGTCAGGCGTCGAACAGCGGCGCGCGCGGGTTGGTGAGAAACCGGCTGAGGCCAGCCTGAGCTTGCCGGAGCGCGTCTTCGACCGTCGCGCGCCCCGGAGCGGCCTTTTGAGCGCGGGCGGCGGAGACAAGATTCGTGGCGACGGCAAGCGCCGCCGATCCGGCCGGAAGGGTCATAGCCAGGCGAACGATCGATCGTTGCAAATCATTTGGCGCGGCCCGGTGCGCCGACGCGATCTCGTCCGCGGTCGGGGTTACGGTCGGAAGCGCCAGGCTGGCGGGGCCGGCGTTGCTCGGCGAGGGGAGGGACAAGGCGCCAAGCAGATCGGGGGCCGCCGCGTCCCGCCGGGTCAAGGGCTCTCCAAGGTCGAAGAGCTTGCGCAGGGTGGAGAGAATCGAGGCGTGATCGAACGGGTATTTGGAACCGGCGGGCGGCCGGACCACGCTTCCCTCGGGAATCCAGGGCGAAATCAGCACAGCGGGCACCCGGACCCCGTATCGATCGAATGCGAAGCCGTCCGGGTCGGCGTCGTCGGGCGAAACGGCCGCCGGCGGCGGGACGTGATCATAAATGCCGCCGTGCTCGTCATAGGTGATTATGAACAGCGTCTCATCCCAGCCGGCGCCATTGCGCAGGGCGTCGTAGCAGCGGGCGATCAGCCGCTCCCCATAGGCGACATTGTGCGGCGGGTGCTGATCGTTCGGCATCCGGTTGAGGATCAGGCTGGGAAAATAGCGCGGCTCAATGAAACTGTAGTTCGGCAGCCTGCCCGCCATCGCGTCGTTCATGAAGTGGTCTTCGAACGAATAAAGGTGGTCCGGCAATTCGCTCAAGATGGCGGTGAGCGTCGCGGTCAGCGGCACGTCGTGGTGATATATGCGCCAGCTCCGCCGCCGCTCGGTCAGACGGTTGAAGATCGTCGGCATCAAATAGGGAAAATGCGGAGGCGCGTTGTTCACATAGCCGCCCGCAGTTCCCGTGTGGACAAAGAAGCGATTGGGCCAGGTCTGATTGGGCGCCGACGCGTGCCAGCGGTCCGATGTTCCGAACGACTTTGCGAGCTGGCTGATCACCGGGACCTGCTCCGGGGTGAAACCATGCATCACGCCCCGCGGATCGTTGGCGCCGGTCTTTATATAGTTCGAAACGAAGCCCGACATCGTCGGCGGCGAGGGAGGCTGCTGGCCGGCGCCGAAGATCTGCTCCGTCATGTCGACGAACAGTTCGTTCGGGTCGGGATCGGGAATGCGCGCGGCCTCCGGCGTCATTGTGGGGCTGGTCCAGACGGGAATGACCTCGCCGTCCCATCGGTTCGAACTCGCGGCCCGTCAGGCCGTCGAAATCCGGCCGGCCGGGATAGAGACGGCCGAGCATCGAATCGAACGAGCGATTTTCGAGCATCAGGACGACGACGTGCCGGATGTCTGCCATCGGAACCCTCCCCACTGCCTATCAGTCCGGAGCGATCATGCACGAGCGACCGGCCGCCCGGACTTGACGCTCCGCGCCATCAGCGCCGATCATGCCACAAAAAGCGAATCTCTCATGCTGGGGGTCGCCGATGAGACACAGCGCAGGCGCCCGACGGGCTGGGATACTGGCCGCCGCCGCGATCGCGGCTCCCTGTCTCGCCGGCTGCGCGCAGCTCCACCTCACTCAGGGTCCGGATCAGGTCATCCAGCGGACCGAGGGCGAGGACAATTACGATTCAAACCAGAAAGCCGGCCTGACCGCGGCGCGCGTCTTGCCGTACGCCCTGCTCGCGGAGCAATCGTATGACGAGAACGTCTATTCCAGGCACAGGATGGCGCCCCGGACCTACGATTGCCTCGCCGGCGACCCGAAGGATTGCAATGATCGCGCCGACGCCAGGCGCGCGTCCGCCTGGCTCGCACAGTGGCGCTACGTCTGGAGTTGCGAGGGGCCGGACCAGTGCGGCGTGCGGACGCCAGGCCAAAGCGAGCCGGTCGGAGGCCTCGGCGTCCAGATCTGGGCGCACAAGGGCGTGCGCTGTCGGGAGGCGGTGATCGCCTTTCGCGGCACCGTCGGCGGCGACAAGGGCGATTGGGAATCCAATTTCCACTGGATCTTGCGGGCGTTTCCGATCTACGACCAATACGATCAGGTCCGCGACCACGTCGGTGAATTCCTCGGCCATATCGAACGGGACCGATGCGCGCATGCGGGTCCGACGCTGATCACGGCGGTCGGGCATTCGCTCGGCGGCGGGCTGGCGCAGCTCGCGGCCTATTCCGACCGGCGCATTCGGCGGGTCTACGCCTTCGATCCCTCGATGGTGACAGGCTATTACTCCGTCGATCCGCCGCATCGCGATCGAAACGTGAAGGGCCTCCGGATGGAGCGCGTCTATGAGCACGGCGAAATCCTCGCCTACGGCAGGTACGTGATGCGGCAGTTCATTCCGCTCTCTCCCTGCGATCCGCGGGTCGTCAGCGTCCGATTCGACGTCATTCACGGCGGCCCGATCGCCCAGCACAGCCTGACCGACTTCGACAACGCGCTGCTGAAAGAGGCGCGAGGATTTAAGCCTGAGACTTCGCCGATGGTCATGGAGCCGTGCGGCGCCGAGAGGCCGGGCGAGCCGCTGGTCGCGAGGAAATAGCTATTCGGCCGCGTTTGCAACTTGCTGGACGAGCTAGCGAAAGACTCTTGCAATCATTGGCGCGCCCGGCAGGATGAAACTGGGCACTCTTATGTGATTGTTATTCCAACTGTTTTGTGAAGACGTATTCGCGCCAGTCCCGGGGCAAAGTCTGCTACCGACCCTGGGCATCCCTTCGAGATTGGTCCTATGAATGGGCGGTTTGCGCCACATTGCGGTCGAAGGCCGAACGCGACGGATGCGCCTAGCTGCCATTCCGAAATCGGTTTTTCGCGGTTTCGGTTGTCTTCGTGGTAGTGTGCCAACAGCCGGAGGCGCGCAATGAGCGAGACCCGAAAGCTCGTCGCGATCCTCGCCGCCGACGTCGTCGGCTATTCGCGGCTCATGGGCGAGGACGAGGCGGGCACAGCGAGATCCGTTCGTGAAAGCCGCGATGCCGCCGAGCCTATCATCGGCGCCCACCGCGGACGGATGTTCAAAACGATGGGGGACGGATTCCTCGTCGAGTTTCCGTCGGTGGTCGCCGCAGTTGAGTGCGGGCTGGCGCTGCAGGCCGAGACGGCGCGTCTGAACGAGGCTCTGCCGGAGGCAAAGAGGCTTCAGTATCGGATGGGAATCAATCTCGGTGATGTACTGGTCGAGGGCGACGATCTTGTTGGGGATGGGGTCAATATTGCGACTCGCCTCGAAGGCATCACGCCGCCCGGCGGCATCTGCATATCCGGTTCAGCTTATGAAAACGTGCAGGGACGGCTCGATGTCCGGCTCAATGATCTCGGTGAGAAAGCTCTCAAGAACATTGCCAGGCCTGTCCGAGTCTACGCTGTCGTCCCTGCCGCTGCCAGGGCAGACGACCTGTCGCCTCTTTCCGCAAAGCAAGCGCCGCGAGGCATTTCCCTGGTCGTGCTTCCCTTCGCCAATCTCGGCGGTGGCTCAGATCAAGAATATTTCGTCGACGGGGTCACTGAAAGCCTGACTACCGATCTTTCGCGCATCTCGGGCGCCTTCGTCATCGCCCGCAACACAGCCTTCGCCTATCGAGGCAAGCCGGTCGACGTTCGCCAAATCGGGCGCGATCTCAACGTGCGCTACGTGCTCGAAGGCAGCGTACAGCGCAGTGGCGAACGCATGCGCGTCAACGTGCAGCTGATCGAGGCGGAGACCGGCGCGCATCTGTGGGCCGACCGTTTCGACAAACAAATCGCCGAGCTGTTCGACATGCAGGACGAGATCGTGGCTCGCATCGCCAATGAATTCACGGCCCAGATCGTCCGGGTGGAAGCGCGCCGGGCCGAGAAAGCCGTAAACCCTGACGCGCTCGACTTCTGGTTCCGCGGGCACGACTGGATCAACCGAGGCATCAACCCTGAGTCCCTGGCAAAAGCTCGCGAGTGCTTCGAGCGGGCCTATGCGATCGATTCCGCCAACGTTGATGCGATACTTGGTATTGTCCTCGTTGAGGCGATTGCCACCCGGCTGCATTCGTTCGATCGCGATGCCAATCGGCTAGCCGCGGCGGAACCCCTGGTTCTGCGGGCGCTCAGCATGGAGCCGAGGAACGCCATGGCTCATTTTTGTCTCGGGCTTGTTCTCCTCTTCTCTAGGCGAGCCGAGCAGGCCATCGCAGAATTGAAGCAGGCGCTGGAACTCGATCCCAATCTCGCCTTCGCCCATGCTCAGATCGGATTGGCCAACTCCGTCCTGGGCCGCCCCGAGGAAACGGAGGGTCATGTGATGGAGGCGATGCGGCTGAGTCCTCACGACGTCGGCGCCTATATTTGGTGCGATTTCATCGGCATCGCGAAGATCCTGCTGGGGCAGGATGCGGCTGCGCTCCCCTGGTGTCGCAAGTCGGTCGAATCGAATCGGAGCTATCCGATTGCCCACTTCCACTTTGCGGCGGCGCTCGCCCTTTGCGGACGAACCGACGAGGCTGAGTTTGAAGTGAAAGCTGGTCTGGCGCTGGAGCCCAATTTTACCATCCGGCACTATCGCGAAGACACTTTGAGCGACAATCCGGTCTATCTCGCGCAGCGCCGAAGGATTCTCGAAGGCATGAAACTTGCGCGGGTCCCGAACGGATAACGCTGGGCTGCACAGGAGCGGCCGTTTCGGAAGCGACCTGCGAACGCGTAAGATCGACCCAAAGGCGACGTAGCTGCGGTGCCCAGTTTCATCCTGCATGGTGGTCATTTTGGCGCGCCCGACAGGATTCGAACCTGTGGCCTTTGCCTTCGGAGGGCAACGCTCTATCCAGCTGAGCTACGGGCGCATCCGTCGAGGCCGCGGCGCGGCCGTTCGTCTCCATTAGACGAATTCGGCGCGGAAGGGAATTCCCGTCTTGGCGCAGATTTCCTCGAGCGGCGCCGACTTCTCCTAAGACGCTCGCGAGCGCTCGTGCGCGGTCTCCTCCGCCGCCGCGCACAAGCGCTCGATCGTGCCGGCAAGCTCGGGAAAGTCGAACGGCTTCACCAGGAAGGCGTCGAAACCGGCCGCCAGGCAGGATCGGCGGTCATCGTCGAGCGCGTTGGCGGTCAGCGCCACGATCGGCGTCGGCGGCCGGCCGTACGCGGCTTCGAGCCGCCGCAGGCGGCGCGTCGTCTCATATCCGTCGAGGCCCGGCATCTTGAGATCCATCAGGATCAGATCGAACGGGCGCGCCGCGCCTGGGCCCCTCGGCGAGGCGAGTCGCAGCGCCTCGTCGCCGTCAGACGCCCGCACCACCTCGAAGCCGAGCCGGTGCAGGGCTTTTTGCGCAATCAGCGCGTTGATGTCGTTGTCCTCGGCGAGCAGAGCCCGGCGCCCAGACTCGTTTTGCGCTCTGGGACGAGACTCGACCGCGCCCACGGGGCGCGGAAACTGCCTTGCGAGGCGTGCGAACAGCGAGCCGACTCGGACCGGCTTGACCAGCCACCCGTCGAACCCGTGTAAAGACGTCTGACCGAACGCGCGCCGTTCGAACGGCGAAAACAGCACCAGGCTACGCGGCGCCCCCGCCGCCCGCGCCGCGCGAGCGAGCCGGTTGGTCGCTTCCGCGCCGAGGGCGCAATCGACAATGACGAGGTCCGGCCGACCGGGGCCGCTGAGGGCGGCAAGGCCGGATTCCAAGTCTTCCGCGCGCTGAACGCACGCGCCGGCTTCGGTCAGGCGCGCGGCGATGGCCGGCGCCTCGAACGGCGAATCGGCAATGATGAGCGCGCGGGCGCCCTCGAGGGCGACGGCGTTGGCTTGCGCCGCGCCCGGTTCGACCGCGGCGCATTCCGGCATCGGGACTGTGAAGGTGAAAACGGATCCGCCGCCCGGATTATCTTCGAGCGTCAGCGCGCCGCCCATCAGACCGACGAGCTGCCGGGAGATCGCCAGGCCCAGTCCCGCGCCTCCGAATCGTCGCGCGTGCGAGCCGTCGCCTTGCTCAAAATCCTCGAAAATCGCGGTGCGCCGATCCCGCGGGACGCCCGGCCCGGTATCGATCACCGAAAACCTCAGCGCTTCGCCCTCGGCGCGCTCGACCGAAACACAAACGCCGCCCGCGCTCGTGAACTTGACCGCGTTGCCCGCGAGGTTCGTGAGCACCTGCCTGAGGCGCATGGCGTCGGCGCGCACGAGGCGCGGCGCGCCGGAGTTGATCGACGTCGCGATCTCGATGCCCTTGCTTTGCGCGCGCGGCGCCAGCAGTTCGACTACGCCTTCGACCAGTCTGCGCAAATTGACCGGCTCGAATATCAAATCGAAATGGCCGGCCTCGATCTTTGATAGATCGAGAATCTCGTCGATCAGCGCGATCAGCGCGCTCCCCGAGCTGCGAATCGCCTCGACGTAGCTCGCGTGCTCGCGGTCGAGCGAACCCTCGCGCAGGAGATCGGCCATGCCGAGAATGCCGCTGATGGGGGTCCGAATCTCGTGACTCATCGTGGCCAGGAAGCGCGACTTGGCTTCGTTCGCCGCCTCCGCCCGGTCGCGCGCGGCGGCCGCCTCTTTCAGCCTCCACACTTCGTCGCGCAACGTCTCGTTTTCCGCCACGACCCGCGCCGCGCGCACTTCCGCGACCCGTCGGGAACGGGCGAGCGCCGCAGCGAGCGCGATCGCCAGAGCGACGGTTATGCCCGCCTGCGCGGAGACCGCATGCGCCGCCAAGATCACCATACCCGCGCCTGACTCCATCGAACGTTCCGATCCCGGCCCGCCGCCTCGCGGAGCGTACGATTTCAGATCGCGGTTGAGATTTCCTTGAAGAATTCCGCAAAGTTATCGCTTTCGCGGCGCCCCTCGGCTCATGCCGCAGCGGCAGACCGATGCGGCGCCCCGCGATAGGAGAGCGCCTCGGCCAGATGCGAGCGCCGTGTCGGCCCCCCGCCGTCGAGATCGGCGAGCGTTCGGGCGAGCTTGAGCACCCGATGATAACCGCGCGCCGACAGGCGCAAGCTCTCCGAGGCCTCGCGCAGCAGGCGAAGCCCGGGTTCGTCGGCTTCCGCGATCTCCTCGATCAGACCGGCCGGCGCCCCGGCGTTACAGGCGACGCCCTCGAGTCCGAGTTCGGCGTAGCGCGCGAGCTGGATCTGGCGCGCGGCCGCGACCCGCTCGGCGACCTCGGCCGAACCCTCCCGAGGCGGCGGCGCCATCAAGTCCGCAGCGGACACCGAAGGGACATCGACGATCAGGTCGAAACGATCGATCAGCGGGCCGGAAAGGCGGCCGAGATATTGCGCCACGCAGCGCTCGTTGGGCGCGCGCCGGCAGGCGAAGCCGGGCTCGTTGGCCGAACCGCAGCGGCAGGGATTCATCGCCGCCACCAGCTGAAACCGCGCCGGATAGACGACCCGGTGATTGGCGCGCGCGATCGCGACCTCGCCGGTTTCGATCGGCTGTCGGAGGCTATCGAGCGCCTGGGCCTGGAACTCCGGCAATTCGTCGAGGAACAGCACGCCGTTATGGGCGAGCGAAATCTCGCCCGGCCTCGCATGCGCGCCGCCGCCGACCAGCGCCGGCATCGAGGCGGAATGATGCGGCGACCGGAACGGCCGCCGGTCGGTCAGCGCGCCGCCCGCCAGAATGCCGGCCACCGAATGGACCATCGACACTTCGAGCAATTCGCGCGGGGTCAGCGGCGGCAGAATCGAAGGCAGACGCTGGGCGAGCATCGACTTGCCCGCCCCCGGGGCGCCGTTCATCAGCAGATTGTGGCCGCCCGCGGCCGCGATCTCGAGCGCGCGCTTGGCGCTTTCCTGGCCTTTGATGTCGCGGAGGTCGGGTTGAGACCCCGCCGCTGCGCGCATGGCTGGCTCGGGGCGCGTCAGCACTTGCGAGCCCCGGAAATGATTGGCGAGTTGGATCAGTGACCGGGGCGCGAGAATATCGAGGTCGGCCGAGGCCCAAGCCGCCTCGGGCCCGCAAGGCCCCGGGCAGATCAGGCCCTTGCCGGCGGCGTTGGCGGCGATCGCCGCCGGCAGGACGCCGGCGACCGCGCTGATCGAACCGTCGAGCGCCAGTTCGCCGATGACCGCGAAGCCGTCGAGCGCGTCGTGCGGAATGGCCCCGATCGCCGCCATGACGCCGAGCGCGATCGGCAGATCATAGTGGCTGCCCTCCTTGGGCATGTCGGCGGGCGCTAGATTGACGGTGATGCGCTTGGCCGGAAGCGCAAGGCCGGAGGCGATCAGCGCGGAACGGACCCGCTCCCGCAACTCGGCGACCGCCTTGTCGCCTAAGCCCACGATGGTGAAGGCGACCGTCCCCGAGGCGATCTGCACCTGGACGTCGACAGGCCGGGCCTCGACCCCCTCGAATGCCACCGTCGATACGCGCGACACCATTCCTAAGCCCCCCTCGGGCCCGCCGTCTGCGGAACATTTGCAGAACAAAAGCGATGGCGCAAGGGGGTTATGCAATTCTTCTTCGAAAAGTGGCCACCACGAGGCTTGGGTCCATCCGCTGTGGGAGGAGGGTCCGCGCCGCGCGACTAGACCATGGCCGCGGCGAGACCGGCCTCGCGCTCGGGCGGCAGGGCGAAAGTCCCCAAGCGCCACTGATGGCGCCGTCGCTCCGCGGCGCGCCTCGATGCTATAGCTTGGCCGGTTCCCAAAGACCTTGAAGGCGCATGGCCCGCACCGATTTCAACACGCCCCGACTTTACGTTCCAGCGCCGCTCGACGAGGGCGCCGCGTTAGCGCTTGGACCCGAGCAGACCCACTATCTCGTCAATGTGCTGCGGCTGGTCGCGGGCGCGCGCGTCCTTATTTTCAACGGCCGCGACGGGGAATTCGCCGCGAACCTGGCGGCGGCCGCGCGCAAGGGCGCATCGCTGGCGATCGGCGCCCGAACGCGGCCGCAGGAGAGCCCGCCCGACGTCGACTATCTGTTCGCTCCGCTCAAACATGGGCGTCTCGACTATATGGCGCAGAAGGCGATCGAGATGGGGGCGCGACGGCTGCGACCGATCGTCACCCGGCGCACCCAGGCGTCGCGCGTCAACCTCGATCGCCTGAGGGCCAACGCGATCGAGGCGTGCGAGCAGTGCGGGGTGATCTGGACGCCGGAAATCGCCCCGGTCGAGACGCTCGACCGGGCGCTCGCCCAATGGCCGCCCGAACGCCTTCTGGTCTTCTGCGACGAGGACGCGCCGCAGGCGAGCCCGCTCGACGCGCTCGCGCGCGCCGGGGCGGGCGGCGGCGTCAGCCTCCTCGTCGGACCCGAAGGCGGCTTCGACGAGGCCGAGCGCGCCGCGATCCTGGCGACGCCCAATGTGCTGCGCCTCAGTCTCGGCCCACGGATCCTGCGCGCCGACACCGCCGCCGTCGCCGCGCTCGCTCTGATCCAGGCGACGCTCGGCGATTGGCCGAAAAGTCGTGGCGGCGGGGGATAGGGATTCCGGCGGCTTGGCGGCGCTCACGCCATGCTCCCGCCACGATGTCATTTCATTTCCGCACGGCATGACCCGATGCGAATCGACGATGCGGCGCGGACTCGAATGGCCGTTGGCGGCTGCATTGACGGCTGTTCTGGCGGTCTGGTTGGCCGGCCCCGCGAACGCCGACGGATTGTCTCCCGCAAACAGCCGCGCCAAACTCGTGCGCCAGGCGCGTTGCGCCAGCCTCGGCCAGGGCTTTGCGACGCTGAAGGGCTCGGACGATTGTGTTCGCATCAGCGGCTATGTCGCGGCGGGCGACAATCTTGAGCCCGACCGACGAATCGCCGGGTTTCGCGCTCCTTTCGGCCGCCTCGCCCCGTCCGACGTCCGCGGATCGGCGCAAACGATCGTCGATGGGCTGGACGGCCTCGACGGCTCCTTCATGAATGTCAGTCACGACGATTTCGCTCGGTGACGGCGAAAGCTTTCATTGCCAGAACGCCGCCTCGACAAAAACCGGATCGATGCTGCGCCCCCACGGACCCTCGTAACGGCGGATCCAGTCCTGCGCCGACGAGAGTCCGCTTTGCGCGATCGCTTGCAATGGGCGAAGGTAAATCGTTTCGTCCTCCCCGCCGGCGTTGAGGCGCCTTCGCCGCTTGAGGCCGCCGCTGGCGATCGCGAGCATGTCGATCGCCGCCTGCCGTAGCTCGCGACCTCGGATGTTGGCGGCGAGCCCGAGCCGCGGCGCCTGGTCGCGCAGGCTCTGGCGGTCCTCCGCGCTCCAGTCCTTGATCAACTCTTCGGCCGCCCGCAGCGCGTCCGCGTCGTAGAAAAGGCCGACCATGAGCGCGGACAGGGCGGTGATGCGCTCGGGCGGCCCCACGTCGGCGCCGCGCATCTCGAGATAGCGCTTCAGCCGGACTTCGGGAAAAATCGACGACAAATGGTTCGCCCAGTCCGCCAGCGTCGCGCGCTCGCCGGGCGCGGCGGCGAGCCGCCCGGCGAGCAAGTCGCGAAAGCTCGCCCCGGCGACGTCGATATAGATCGAACCGCGCCTGACGAAATACAGCGGCACATCGAGCGCGTAATCGACGTAGCGCTCGAAGCCCATGCCTGGCTCAAAGGCGAAGGCGAGCATGCCGGTGCGCGCGGGATCGGTATGACGCCAGATCTCCGAGCGCGCGGAGAGAAAGCCATTCAGCTTGCCGTCGGTGAACGGCGAGTTGGCGAACAGCGCCGTAATCGCCGGCTGCAGCGCCAGCCCGACCCGCAACTTGGCGACCATGTCCTTCTCGTCGCGGAAGTCGAGATTGGCCTGAACAGTCGCGGTCCGGTACATCATGTCGAGGCCGCGCGTCCCGACCCGGGGCATGTAGCGCGTCATGATCTCGTATCGGTGCTTCGGCATCGACGGCGTCTCGGCCAAGGTCCATTTCGGGCTCATGCCCAGCGACAGAAAATCGATCCCAAGCGGCTCGGCGACCGACCGGCAGACTCCAATGTGGCGCTTGAGTTCCTCCGCCGTCCCGTGGGCGTCGTCGAGCGGGGCCCCGGACAGCTCGAACTGCCCTCCCGGCTCCAGCGAAATCGCCGCGCCGCCCTTGGCGTCGTAGAGGCCGATCACGTTGCCGGAGTCCTCGATCCGCTCCCATCCGAGGCGCGCGTTCATGCCTTCGATCAGAGCGCGAATCCCTTGCTCGCCCTCATAGGGAACGGGCGATCGATCGACGCGATAGAAGGCGATTTTCTCGTGCTCGGCGCCGACACGGAACGGACCGTCCGGCTTGCATCCCGCTTCGAGCCAGGCGGCGAGCGCATCCGGTGACTCGACAATTTCACTATCGACGACGTCGCGAGCCATGGAGGCGCTCACCCCAGCGGCCGGCGAACCGGCGGTCGGGGCTAGATAGTCGCGCCGCCGCGACAATGCAACGAAGGCTTGCTGGCCGCTCGAGAGGCCGACGAAGGTTCGAGAATTGAATTGGTCGCGCCTTAACCATCGCCCGCGTCTTCGGCCGCAAGGCGCCCATCTCCGCGTTGCTTATGCGAGGCGGCTCATCTGCTGTTAGGAACTTTGCGGCCTGATGCGGGTGAATTGGAACAGGTTTCAACGAGATGAGCAAACTTGCGCGCGATTTTCTCCGCTCTCGCGATGGCGCGACCGCGATCGAATACGCAATCATGGGATCGGGCATCGCCCTGGTGATCGTGGCGGCGGTCGGCCGCGTCGGAACCAATCTCAGCGCAAGCTACGCCAATATCGCCAACGCCTTTCCATGAAGGCCGCGAGCGGCGCACGACGCGCAACCTCGCTGCGCGTCCTTATCTCTTCGCGCATTTTGATCGGCTTCCTCCGGCGGGCTGATCCGGTCATAGCGTCGGCAATCTTTTTTCGCCGGCCGCGCCGTCGCCAGATAGGTCGTCCCAACCGCGAGGAGGCCGAATACGGCGCTTCCCAGGGCGACGCCCACGAGGCCGCCCTGCACGCCGCCATAGCGAGCGCCGAAGGTCACGAAGGGAATCGTCCCCAGCGCAGCGCGTCCCCAGTTGAACGCCATCGTCAGCATCGGAAAGCCAGGGCTCCCAACTCGGGTTAACGCCAATTATGGATTGACGCGGGCTCTTGCGGATTGTGCGGCGGTGATTCTCGCGGATCGGTCCAGTTCGGGAGTTTTCTCATCGACGCGGAGGCGACATGCGTCGCCGGGCCGAACCGACCTCCCGCTCGATCGTCCGCCGAGGGGACTGCCGAAGGCCCGACGGGAAATAATGCCGGGAGCGAAGCGTTCGATTCATGCCGCCAGGGCGCTGCGCGACAAGTCTGGCCTTGGCGCCGTCTGCCGCGAGACCCGCGCGTCAGGACGAGAGATCGCGTTTCAATCCCACGGCCAGAAAATCTTGGCCGCGACGATCAGCCCAAACACGGTCAGGGCGGCTATTCTGGCCTTTTCCCGCTTGTCCTCGGGCAGCAACGAGACAGCGAGAATCGCAAGGGTGACGACAAGCAGGCCGACCGGCGGCCTCGAAAAGGCTGCGTCGACAAGCGAGCGGAAAACATCGACGATCGCCGCCCCAACCTGCCTGATGACTTCCATCGATCCGTTCCCCGTTCGGAGGACGCCGCCTCAGGCGACGCCGCTCTGCCCCTTTTCAAGGCGTATATTCAAATTGTTATTTTCTTCCTTCGCCCGGCGGGACGGATTGCCGGGTCGCCAGGTCCGCCCTGCCCTTGACTCTCCCCGCCCCACGCTCGCAAAGACCGTCACGTTTCGGCTCCCGGACCCCGCGCATGACCTCCACGCCGACGAAACCCCGCCTCCGCGTCGTCCTCTGCGCGCCGCGCGGTTTCTGCGCCGGCGTGGTCAGAGCGATCGACATCGTCGAGCGGGCGCTGCAGATCTACGGGCCGCCGGTCTACGTGCGGCACGAGATCGTCCACAACACGCACGTCGTCGACGCGCTGAAGGCCAAGGGCGTCGTCTTCATCAATGAACTGTCCGAGGCTCCGCCGGGAGATCATCCCGTGATTTTTTCCGCCCACGGCGTCGCCAAGGCGGTGCCGGAGGAGGCTAGCGCGCGCAATCTCTTCACCATCGACGCGACCTGCCCCCTGGTCACCAAGGTGCATCGGGAGGCGCTGGCCCATTTCAAGCGCGGCCGGCGGATCGTCCTGATCGGCCATGTCGGGCACCCCGAGGTGATCGGCACGATGGGACAATTGCCGCCGGGCGCGGTGACGCTGGTCAGTTCGATCGACGAGGTCGAGGCGCTGCCCGCGAGCGACGGCGCGGAGATCGCCTATGTGACCCAGACAACGCTCTCGGTCGACGACACGCGCGAGATCGTCGCCGCGCTGAAGCGCCGCTTCCCGGCGATCCATGCCCCGCTGCTGGAGGACATCTGCTATGCGACCACCAACCGCCAGGAGGCGGTCAAGGCCGCCGCGCGCCAGGTCGAGGCGGTGATCGTGGTCGGCGCCGCCAATTCGTCCAATTCCCAGCGGCTGCGCGAGGTCGCCGAGCGCGAAGGATGCGCGGCGCAGCTCGTTCCCGACGCGGGCGCGATCGACTGGGCGCCGCTCGCGAGCGTGGGTTCGGTCGCGATCACCGCCGGCGCCTCGGCCCCGGAGGCGCTGGTCGTGCGCATCGTCGAGGCGCTAGGCGAGCGTTACGCGGTCGCGCTCGAGACGCTGACGACGGCGAGCGAGTTGGTGGCCTTCCCGTTGCCGCGCGGATTGCGCGAGCCGAGGTGACGGTCGGAGCGCTGGCCTCCTTCGCGACCGCGCGCGTCCCGCCCTCACCCGCTCGCCCAGATCAGAATTCCCGCGGCGACGACGATCAGCGCCATGCCGAGCCTCTCGCGCGGGGTCGGCGGCTCGCGGAACAGCCTCAGCGACACGACCTGAGCGAGCGGAACCTCGATCAGCGCGAGGGTGCGCACCCGCGCCGCGTCGGTCAGCCCGAAAGCGATGAACCAGAGCTGCGAGGCCAGCGCGCCCATGAAGCCCGCGAACAGCGAGGAGCGCCATGCGTGGACAATCGCGCGCGCGCCGGCGCGATCGAACAGGCCGAGATAGAGCGCCAGAATCGCCGACTGGATCGTCAACCCCAACACCAGGATCAGCGAGGCCGACAGGAGGCGCGAGGGGCTGGCGACGCCGATCACGGCGGCGCGAAAGCCGATAGCCGCGAAGGCGAAGAAGGTCGCGGAGGCGATGCCGAGCGTGGCCGAACGCCAGTCGGCGACGAAGTCCTTGGCGCTGCGCACCGTCATCAGCGCCACGCCGGCGGTGGCCAGAACGATCGCCGCGATCAGCGCGGCGGCCGGCGGGTCGTTGAGCGCGACGAGGCCGAACAGCGCGATCTGCGCCGGCTCCGTTTTGGTGTAGGCGACCGTGACGACGAAGCTGCGCGTGCGCATCGCCGCCAGCATCATCGCGGTCGCGATCACCTGAGACAGGGCGCCGAGAGCGGTCCAGGCGACGTTGGCCAAAGTCAGCGGCGGCGCGTCGAGGCCCGTCGCCGCCAACATCCCGACCAGGAACACGACCGCGAACGGCAGGCCGAACAGAAACCGCACCTGCGCCGCGCCGCCCGCCCCGAGCGCGCCGATCAGTTCGCGCTGCATCGCGTTGCGCAGCGTCTGCGCGCTCGACGCCAGAAGCGTGACCGGAACCCAAAGCGCCCCGACAGCCATTCGCTGAATATCTCCGGCCCTGGTTGAAACGCGGCTTCGGACGGCGTCGAGCCGGGCGGGTTCCGATGCTTCAGGTCAGAGCCGAGGCGATTTCGTAGAATCGCATCATGCTCCCGAATCAATTCGAGTCCGAAGTTACCTTTTTCAGGAGCCTGCTAGACCGCCTTTGCGTCCGCATGTTTCGCGTCGCCCGGTCTCATCGTCGACAGGGCGCGCTCATAGGTCGCGACATATTTGCGCGCCTCGTTCTCCCAGACGAACGTCTCCGCCGAGAGTTTGGCCGCCTCGGCCGCGCAACCGGCCCGCAGGGAATCGTCCTGCATCAGGCTCAGACAGGCGTCGGCGAGCCCGGCCGGATCGAGCGTCGGCGCGTAGACCCCCGCCCCGCCCAGCAGCCGCTTTGTCTCCCTGAGCGGATAGCAGGCGGTGGCGATGCCCAGCGCGCAATATTCGAACACCTTGTTCATGCTCATCACGTCGTTGGCCTCGTTGAACGGGTCAGGAATGATGCCGATGTCGAACGCGCTGATATGCGCAAGCAGGTTTTCGCCGCTCAGGTAGCCGGTGAAGAGAATGAATTCGCCGACGCCAAGCTCATCCGCCAGCGCACGAACCGAATCCAGAGTCGGCCCGGCGCCGACGACCACGGCGCGAAAGTCGCGAAACCCCCTGGCGTGGACGAGTTCGGCGACCGCCCGGACGAGATGATCGACCCCGTCCTGTTCGGCGATGATCCCGATATAGCCGAGCAGGTGTTTGCGGCCTCCGCGCAAGCCGGGCTCGGGCTCGACGCGATGGATGCGCTTGCGGTCGGGGACGCCGTAGACGACCTCCACTTTCGAAGGCGACTTCCGGCCGCGGCCAACCGCGATGTCCTTGAACGTCGCGTTGGCGGTGATGACGAAATCGGCCATTGCATAACTCATCCGCTCAAAGACCAACAGCGCCCGGTGGAGGAAGCCCTTGTTGCCATATTTGACCACGAACAATTCGGGCCCGACGTCGTGCTGGTCGAAAATGAAGCGCTTGCCGAACAGCTTGAACGGCGCCGCGGCCAGAAATATGAGATCCGGCGGGTTGCAGGCCTGGATAATCGAAAAGCCGCGCTCCCGATGAACCTTTATCAGCAGCCGGAATTCCTGGAAGAGCGCGGCGCCGTATTCCCGAAAATAGGCCGCAACTCCGCGCCCTTCAGGCGGCAGGGAGTGCCGGTAGATCGCAATATCGTCGATGACCTCGAATTTCGCCGGAAAGGCCGCGTTTGAAGGACAGATCACCGAGACCCGCCATCCGGCGCGGTTGAGCGCCTGGGCCTCCTGCCAGACCCGGCGATCGAAAGGAACCGGCAAGTTCTCGACGACAATGACACAGGACCGGTGTTGATGCGGCGGCGGCATGGGCCCCTTCGTTGGCTTGATCGGGCGGTTCGGCGGACGTGCATGGATGGCGCCCGCGCCGAAGGCGACCCTGTCGATTCGCAGGCGGCGCGCAGACCTAACACGAATCCCGATCGCCGCAGCCCTGATATCGGCAATCGCGTCGGAAGCCAACCACGGAATTTCATATTGCTAAGACTTTCCAACTACTTAAATATTTGTGCTTCCGAAAATCAGAAATCTTGTGCTATGCTGGCTTCGACGAACGGTTCACCCGGGAAACAGTCATGTCCCAATTCATCCTCGCAACCCGAGGGTTCTCGGCGCTTCGACGCGATAGTTCTTCAAGGCCCGACGGACTGGCGGGAGCGCCGATGACCTCATGCATCTGCGCCCGCGCCGAAGTCGCGGGGCCTCGGCGGCTCCTCGGGATGAGGGGCGCGAACGTCCGGTCGGGCGCGCCGGCGCCGGGAAACTCTTTTTGTGTAACTCCTAAGCACCCCCCTATTTTTGGGCGTTTTCGACGGCGCAAAGGGTTCCGCTTCAGAACGAAGGCGAATCGGACCACGAACGAATAGGAATCGATCAATGCGTCGATGCTCGCCGGAGGCCAATTCTCTCGGAAGTCAAGAGGGGGTGCTTGGGAGTTACGATTTAATTTGGATTCGCGCGCAACCCCTTGAAAAGTCCCAAATCGTGGAAGGAAAATCCTTTCGTTTCCTTCCCATTGATTTGCTTTTTCTTCCCCTTTGGCTTTCCTTTGCTTCCCGTCGGCTTTCCTTTGCTTCCGCTGGCTTGCAAGGCTTTTCATTTGGGCCGGGGCGGCCGGCGCGCGACCGCCGCGACCGGACCTTCGGATCGCCGCCGCGAACGTCCGGTCGGACGACCGGGGGCCTGGGAGTCGCCGCGTTGCAATATTTGGCGCCTACACGATTGAAACGATTGCGCCGCTGACAGAACTGACACTTCATGGCCAAAGCCGGCGCGGAGACGGAGTAGACTTCGTCTCAGCCCTCGCCGCCGTATCCGCGGCCGACGCAGACGTAGCGAAACCCCAGCGCCTTCATGGTCTTGATCGGATAAATGTTGCGCAGGTCGACCACGATCGGCTCGGCCAGCGCAGCCTTGACGCGCGCGAGATCGAGCGCGCGGAACTCGTCCCATTCGGTGATGATGACCGCCGCGTCGGCGCCCTCGAGGCAGGCGTAGGCGCTCTCGGCGAACTCGACGCCCGGCAGCGCGGCTTTCGCCATCCGGACGCCCTCGGGGTCATAGGCGACGATCCGAGCGCCCGCAGCCTGCAGCTCCGGCACAATGACGAGGCTCGGCGCGTCGCGCATGTCGTCGGTCCTCGGCTTGTAGGTAAGCCCAAGCACGGCAAGCCGCTTGCCCGCCACCGAGCCGCCGCAGGCCGCGACCACCTTCGCGGCCATGGCCACTTTGCGCTTGTCGTTGACGTCGACCAGCGTCTCGACAAGACGGATCGGCGCGCGAGCGTCGGCGGCGAGCCTGGTCAGCGCCAGAGTGTCCTTGGGAAAGCACGAGCCGCCGAAGCCCGGGCCGGGATTGAGAAACTTGCGGCCGATGCGGTTGTCGAGGCCGATGCCGTGCGAGACGTCGAGCACGTCGGCTCCGAGCTGCTCGCAGAGGTCGGCGATCTCGTTGATGAACGTCACCTTCATCGCCAGGAACACGTTGGCCGCGTATTTGATCATCTCCGAGCTGCGGCGCGACGTATAAACGATAGGGCCGCCGTTGCGGGCGATCGGCTGGTAGATTTCGCTCATCACCGCCCTCGCCCGGTCGTCCTCGACGCCGACGACGACGCGGTCGGGCCGCTTGAAGTCCTCGATAGCCGCGCCTTCGCGCAGGAACTCCGGATTGGAGACGACCGCGTAGCGGTCCGGCGGCGCGCGCTTGGCGATGACGCGCTCTACCTCGTCGCCGGCGCCGATCGGGACGGTCGACTTGACGACAACGACCGTGAAGTCCTCGATGAGCCCGGCGATCTCGTGCGCGGCCTCGTAAACCTGGCGCATGTCTGCGGAGCCGACTTCGGCGAGCGACGGCGTCCCGACCGCAATAAAGATCGCCTTCGCGCCCCTGGCCGCTTCCTTCAGGCTGGTCGTGAACGACAGCCGACCGGCGCCCCGGTTGGCGACAACCAATTCGTTGAGTCCCGGTTCGTAGATCGGGATATGGCCATTGCGCAGAGACGCAACCTTGCTCTCGTCCACTTCCACGCAGACGACCTCGTGACCAAAGTCGGCCAGGCAAGCCCCCGAAACGAGTCCGACATAACCGGCGCCGATCATCGCGATGCGCATCGAATGGAGCCCTCAAACCTTCGCCGCCGGCGTTCGCGCCGCCGCGGCGCCTGCGGCCGCGGGACCCAACAACCGATTCCCAGCGGACGCCAATAAACAAGAGCGGATGCCAATAGACAAGAATTGTGACGATTAGCCCACCAATTTGGGCGCGTTGCGATCGACAATCGCGGTCACGCGCACGCCGTTCATCGAGGTTAGCGATCGGCGCGCACGTTTCTCGTGTGCATGCGCCATCGATGGAGGCGATTCTCGATTTTGGACTCCCAGAAGATGAACCAGACGCGGTCCGATTGGACTTGTGGCGTTCGCGATAAGGCGCGGCGATTGACCAGCTTGCCGGGCGCGGCTAACGGGATCATTCCCGACCCACCCCTTCGCGCCGGCTTAGCGGACGAGATATGGCTGTCTATACCGAAGTTTCGGACGAAGCGTTGAACGACTTTATCGCTCTCTACGATATTGGCGACGTGATCTCGTTCAAGGGCATCGCCGAAGGGGTCGAGAATTCCAATTTCCTGCTGCGCACGACCAGCAATGAGTACATTCTCACGCTCTACGAGAGGCGGGTGAAGGCCGCCGACCTGCCGTTTTTCGTCGGATTGATGGAGCATCTGGCGCAGCGCGGCGTCATCTGCCCGCAGCCGGTGCGCAACCGCGTTGGCGAGGCGCTCGGCCGGCTCGCCGACCGTCCGGCCGCGATTGTCACCTTTCTCGATGGCCTCTGGATCCGCCGCCCGAACGTTCGTCACTGCGCCGAAGTCGGCGAGGCGCTGGCCCATATGCACTTGGCCGGAGCCGATTTTGGGCTCCGGCGCGCCAACGCCCTGTCGCTCGAAGGCTGGCCGCCGCTCCTGCAAGCGGCCCAGTCGCGCGCCAACGAAATCGCGCCCCGGCTGCACGAGGAGAGCGCGGCGGAGCTGAGCTTCCTGCAGGCTCATTGGCCCAACGGGCTGCCGCGCGGGGTCATACACGCCGATCTTTTCACCGACAATGTGTTCTTTCTCGGTGAGAAGCTCTCCGGGCTCATCGATTTCTATTTCGCCTGTAACGACGCGCTTGCGTACGATCTGGCGATTTGCCTCACCGCGTGGTGTTTCGAGTCCGACAACGCGTTCAATGTCTCCAAGGGCCGGGCGATGATCACGGGATACGAGCGCGTGCGCTCGCTCGGCGCAGCCGAGGTCGAGGCGCTTCCAGTCCTCGCGCGCGGCGCGGCGCTCCGTTTCATGCTGACGAGGCTGGTCGACTGGCTCAACGTGCCGCCTGGCGCCAAGGTGGCGCCGAAGAATCCGCTCGAATATCGCGACAAGCTGCGCTTCCATCAACGGGTGAAATCGGCCGTCGATTACGGAATGACGCGGTGAATCGGCGGGTCTCGATCTGGACCGACGGCGCCTGTTCGGGCAACCCGGGCCCCGGCGGCTGGGGCGCTGTCCTGCGCTACGGCGCGCACGAAAAGGAACTGAAGGGCGGCGAAGCGCTGACTACCAACAATCGCATGGAGCTGACGGCGGCGATTGCAGCGCTCGAATCGCTGAAGCGCCCCTGCGCGGTCAGCCTTCACACGGATTCCCAGTATCTGCGCGGCGGCGTTACCGGCTGGATCGACGGCTGGAAGCGCAACGGCTGGCGCACGGCCGACAAAAAGCCGGTCAAGAACGAGGATCTTTGGCGCCGCCTCGATGCGGCGGCCGAGCGGCACGAGGTCGAATGGCTATGGGTCCGAGGCCACGCCGGCGACGAACACAATGAGCGCGCCGACGAGCTTGCTCGCGAAGGCATGAACGCCCATCGGGGCCCGGGGCGCAGCGCGTCCGGCTAACTTCATGTTTAGCTCGACGGCTCAAAAAACATACGCGAACACAAAAATGCGCGCGCCAGACGACAGCGGTCGAGGGCAGAAGGCTGGTCCGCGGGATTCCGAACTCATGTCGGTGCGCCGTAACGTTTCGCCCCTGTCACCCGACGAGGGCGAACATCGTCTCGACATTGAGATAGTTTACAATCATGATGGTTGCAGTATATAGGTGAGTTCGGTCGTCAACTCTGTTTTGAGGCATCGAGGAGTCGGTGCGGAATGGGTCGGAAAGGGCACGCCATTTCCGGCGCCTGCGCCGAAAGACGGTTCGATGAAGCCGTTAACGGATTTCTGACAAGTTTTCGGTACTACGTGACGGTTGGGACGCAGCCGAGCAGCAGGAAACGAAGATTGGCGGATTCGTGATGACCAGCATTTCCATAGCGGTTCTTTCAGACGCTGAATTCGACGTTGCGCGCGGGTTGATCTCCGGGCTGTCGGCTCACTCGAGCTATGATGACTGGCTCGACTGCCGCTACGGAATGTTCATGGGGCGCTCGCTTGCCGGCGACGACGCCCGTCTCGTGACGGTCAGCCTGGAGCCATTCCTGGAATGGTGCGTCGAACAGGGCATCCGCCCGACCGAGTCCGCACTCGACGCGTTCGCGCTGCGTTCCGGGCGAGTCGCAGACGTAAGTCAGGCGGTGGAGAGTTCCGCGCCCAGTCTGCGGCGCCCGGTCCCGGCTACGGCGCGGAAGCCAAGGTTGGCCTCTGGTTCACATGGGCCGAAAAGCGCGTCACGCTCGGTCACTGTCGATTTGTAAAACGGGTAGCGAGCCTCGACCCGCGTCCGCACCTCCTGGAAATCCATTCCCATGCACCCGAATTTCGCGGTGAGACCGGGATAGGGGCGCGGCTCGCACCACGGGACGAACCGAAGGACGCGCCGATAAAAGGCCATGTGTTCGAGGCGTGGGGACGCCACCGCCAGATCAATGTCAAAATGCTCCGCAGCCATGTAGCTAGGACGGATCGCGACATAGGCCAGTTCCGGATTCGAGCGCGAAAATTCGATATTTGCGGCGAACCGCGTCGTTTCAAGGATCACCAGTCCCGCCCGCAGCTGTGGCGCGATTACTTCGGGATACACCGCCATGCTGGGAAGTATGGAATTCTCTCCCGCGCCGAGATTGAGTTCTGGTCGTCGCCGCCAGTTTCCCGTCGACAAACGTCATGGTGATCCACGCGGTTGCGGCGTTGTCGTAACGCGCATCGAAGAGCCTTCGATCCGAGCGCGGCCCCATCAGCCCGTTTCGCACGTACGCATCGTATCGGAGCCGAAAAGCCGCCTCCCGATCGCAATCCGTTTTCGCGATGCGGTGTTCGACCCTTTCCAGAAATCTCAACACCCGGTCCGAAAATCCCGGAAGCGCGCTCTCTGTCGCTTTCATGATGTTTCTCCCCGCCCGTCCGAGGACGATGTTAACAGAATAATAATAGAGGTAAATGGTTTCCCTCGCCCATCTGGACAAATTAGTTAACATCCGCGCCTTGCGGCAAGCTGTGGCCCCTCCGTCACGCCGTAACCGGCATACCTGGCGGGGATGTCGACAGGCCGAAAGGCAAACCGGTGATCTCTGCGATCCGCATTTCGTAACGTCACATCGGCATAACGGTTTCGGCCGACCGGTGAATGGCGCAAAGTCATCCGTAAATGATTGCCGGCCCCATTGGCGGAGCAGAACAGGTTCCACCAAGGAATTAAAGGACTTTTTATTACTCGAAGCCGATAGTGACCGCCAAGTTACAGGTTGTCCGGCTTCTTCATGGCGAGCCCCTTACGAAGTGACGCTTCCGCGCCCGCCGGCGAGTTGCCGGACGAACTCTATATCGGGTTCGTGGACGGGCTTCTGTCAGACGCCGCTCCCGTTCTCTTGTCGGCGCTGACCGCAACCTCTGTGCAAATCGTGATCGCGATCGCATCCGGGAGCACGCTGTTGTTGGCGACATCTGCGGCGCAGCCCGCAATCGCCGCGATCCGCCTCTTTTACTTGCACCGCCTTGCGAAACGAGCGCCGAGCCGCACGGTCCAGAATGCTCGCAGGCACGAAGCAGCCTTTGCGATCGGCGCCTGGGCCAGTCTTGCGGCCATATCGCTCTGGACGCTGCTTTCTTTCTGCGTGACGCGCGAGGCCTTTGCCCAGTTCCTCGGCGTGACCATGACGATCGCCTACGCTTTCGGAATGTTGAGTCGCAGCTATGCAATCTACCGCGGCTTCAATCTTCAACTTGTCGCCGCGTTCCTCCCCCTCTCCGCCGCGATGTTCGTCGCGGGCGGATGGTATCCGGTCGCGATCATCGTGGCGTTTGTGCCGCTCATTGCTTTCATGAAAGGCTATTCGGCCCGTCTCAGGTCTAATTTCTTGGGCGTCGTCGCCGCACAACAAAGCGCTGAGCTATTTGCGGCGCGCCTGGACACCGCGCTCAACAACATGTCGCACGGCTTGTGCATGATCGATCGGCAAGGTCGTCTGATTTTGGCGAACGACAAGTTTCACAAGATCTTTTCCTTGCCGCTCGAGACGCCGCTCTCGGGAGCGCATGCGCGCTCCGTCTTTCGCAAATTGGTGAGAATGCGGGGCATCGAGAAATCGCAGTTCCCCTCGTTATCCTACGCGATGCTCCGCACGAAGGAGGGTTCGGATGTCACGGTGCCGATCGAGACCCCGGACGGCCGGGCGATCGAAGTCACCGTTCACCGTATGAAGGACGACGGAACCGTCCTCGTGATCCAGGACGTCACCGAACGGCGCAACGCCCAGCGAGAAATCAATCGGATGGCGCGCTTCGACGCCGTCACCGAGTTGCCCAACCGTCGATGTTTCGAGGAAGACCTCGCCCTGGCTCTACATCCTGATCGTGCGCTGACGGTCGACCTGACCGTGATGTTTCTCGATCTCGACGACTTCAAGCAAGTCAACGACAGTCTTGGCCATCGCACCGGGGACAAACTCCTGGCCGAGATCGCGCGACGACTGCGCGCCATCATCGGACCGCGCGATCTGGTCGCGCGCTGGGGCGGCGACGAATTCGTCATCCTCCACGTCGACGGACCGGATCAACCAACGGCGCCCGCGCTCGCCAAGCGCATAATCGACGAGATCAGTCGGGCGGTGGTCATCGACGGGAGCGAGGTCATCGTCGGCGCGAGCATCGGCAGCGCCTCGGCGCCCGAGGACGGCGTCAGTCCCGATGCGTTGCTGTCCAACGCCGACATTGCGCTCTACGCGGCGAAGGCGGACGGCCGGCGCGGTTGGAGAGCGTTTGAAAAGTCGATGGACACCAAGATCCAGGTTCGACGGCTGATCGAGCTGGAATTGCGCGCGGCCGTCGCCAATGACGCGATCGAGGTCCATTTCCAGCCGATCGTCGACGTCTGGACCGCCAGAATCCTGGGGTTTGAAGCGTTGGCGCGCTGGCGCCATCCGGTGCGGGGGCCCGTGTCGCCGGCCGAATTCATTCCCATCGTCGAGGAGATCGGCCTCATGGAGGAGCTGGGCGCGGGCGTCCTCCGGCGCGCCTGCCTCGCCTGCGCTTCGTGGCCCGAAGGAATCAATGTCTCGGTCAATCTGTCCTCTTCGCAATTCCGGCACGGAAACATCGAGAAGACGATTCTCGGCGCGCTCGAGGCCGCCGGCCTGGCGCCCGAACGCCTCGACCTGGAGATCACCGAGTCGACGCTGCTCGACGACCGCGGCGACACCCGCCGTACGCTTGAAGCTTTGCGAGCCCACGGGCTGCGCATATCGCTGGACGATTTCGGCACCGGCTATTCGAGCCTGAGCTATCTGCTCAGCTTCCCGCTCGACCGGATCAAGATCGATCGCTCCTTCACGCTGGGGCTCGGCATTCAGGAGCGCGCCTCGATTCTGGTCGAAAGCGTCGCCGCCATGAGCCGCAAGC
Organism: uncultured Alphaproteobacteria bacterium; assembly: GCA_963784805.1. Taxonomy (GTDB): domain Bacteria; phylum Pseudomonadota; class Alphaproteobacteria; order Rhizobiales; family Beijerinckiaceae; genus Roseiarcus. The sequence continues at coordinate 525,973 of CAWASR010000008.1, read as the reverse complement.
TCGGCATGAGCGTGCTGATCGAGGGCGTCGAGACCGAAAGACAGCTGCGCGTGATCCAATCGCTGGGCACGATCTCGGAGGCGCAGGGATTTCTCTTCAGCCGGCCGGTTCCGGAGGCGAATGTCGGAAAACTCTTTGGGCGCGATCTTCGCGACCGGGCCGCCTGACCTCCAGCCACGACGCCCGGCGTCCCTACCCGCCCTTGAACACGCGGATCAGCGCATGGGCCTCGGCCGAATCCCAATTGACGGCGCCCTCCGCGGCCCCGATCTCGCACCCGTCCTTGTCGATCAGCATCGTCACCGGAAGCCCGAGCGCCTTGCCGTCCCTGCGCAGCGTCTCAAAGGCGGCGCCGCTCGGATCGGCGTAACGCGCGAGCGCCTTGACGCCGACCCGGTCCAGGAAGGCGCGGCGCCGCTCGAGCCTCGCGGTGTCGACATTGACCGCCACGACCTCGAAGGCCTTGTCCCCGGCCGCCGCCTGGAGACGATCGAGCGCGGGCATCTCTGCGCGGCACGGGACGCACCATGTCGCCCACAGGTTCAGCAGCACGGCCCGGCCGCGAAAATCGGCCAGAGTCAGTTTGCCGCCGTCCTCGCGCTCGAATGTGAGCGGCTGAGCCCGGCCGGGCTCGCTGGCGATCGTCAGCGCCGCCAGTTCGCCCCTGGCGAGCGGGGCGAGCTTGGCGGCCAATGCGATCGAAGGGGCGGCGCAGGCGTCCGCGGCCTTGCCGGTCGGATGCGCGATCCCGTATAGGACGGCCCCGACGGCGAGGACCGCGAGCGCGCCAAATGCCGCCAATGCGCCAAATCGTCGACGCGGCGGGATATCGGTCTTCGTCATTCTCGAACCATCCAAGGCGACGTATCATGAGCAACGCGATGTGGGGCGGCCGGTTCGCGGCCGGTCCGGCCGAAATCATGGAAGAGATCAACGCCTCGATCGACTTCGACCGTGAGCTCGCCGCCCAGGACATCGCCGGTTCGCAGGCCCATGTCGCCATGCTCGCCCGCCAGGGCGTCGTCGAAGCCGCCGACGCCGAGGCCATCGCGAGCGGTCTTGCCCAAATCAAGGGCGAAATCGAGGCGGGCCGGTTCGAATTCTCGCGCGCGCTCGAGGACATCCATATGAACGTGGAGAGCCGGCTCGCCGAAATCGTCGGCCCCGCCGCCGGGCGTCTGCATACCGCGCGCTCGCGCAACGACCAGGTGGCGGTCGATTTCCGCCTCTGGGTGCGCGACGCGATCGACGCGCTGGTCCCGCGGATCGCCGACCTGCAGCGCGCGCTCGCCGCGCGCGCGCTCGAGTGCGCCGGCATGGCGATGCCGGGCTTCACCCATCTCCAGCCGGCCCAGCCCGTCACTTTCGGCCATCATCTCATGGCCTATGTCGAGATGCTGGGGCGCGACGCCGGCCGCTTCAAGGACGCGCGCAGGCGCCTCAACGAATGCCCGCTCGGCGCCGCCGCGCTCGCCGGGACCTCGTTTCCGATCGACCGGGAGATGACGGCGAAGGCGCTCGGCTTCGACCGGCCGACCGCCAATTCGCTCGATAGCGTCGCCGACCGGGACTTCGCGCTCGAAGCCCTGAGCGCGGCGGCGATCACGGCGACCCATCTTTCCCGCTTCGCCGAGGAGATCGTGCTGTGGACGTCGCCGCTATTCGGCTTCGTCAGGCTCAGCGACGCCTTCTCGACCGGGTCGTCGATCATGCCGCAGAAGCGCAACCCCGACGCGGCCGAACTCGTGCGCGGCAAGACGGGCCGCGTCGTCGGCGCGCTGATCGGGCTCCTGACGGTGATGAAAGGCCTGCCGCTCGCCTATTCCAAGGACATGCAGGAGGACAAGGAAGGCGTCTTCGACGCGCTGAGGACGCTGTCGCTCTGCCTCGCCGCCATGACCGGCATGGTCAAGGACCTGACGCCGAACGCCAGGCGGATGAAGGCCGCCGCCGGCGCCGGCTATGCAACCGCCACCGACCTCGCCGACTGGCTCGTGCGCGCGCTCAAAATGCCGTTCCGCGAGGCCCACCACGTCACCGGGCGCATCGTGGCGCTGGCGGAATCGCGCGGGGTCGGGCTCGAAAGACTGTCGCTCGAGGAGTTGAGGAGCGTCGAGCCGCGCATCGCCGAGGAAGCCCGTGGCGTGCTCGGGGTCGAGCGCTCGGTCAGGAGCCGCACGTCCTTTGGCGGAACCGCGCCGGCCAATGTGCGCAAGCAGGCGCGCGCGTGGCTGAAGCGGCTCGGCAGCGGCGACGCTGCTTGAGGCGATGCGTTCCGGACGAGCCGGCGCGCTCGGCCGGGGCCCCGACGATCCCAAGGTCAAGGTCCCGTTCGGCCGCCCGGCGACGGCGCCGAGGCTCTTCCGCTCCAACCGTGACGCCGGCCTAATGCTGTTCGCCGCGATCGCGCTGCACGGGTGGGCGGGGTAGAACGCAGCGGGTCCGAATCGGCCTTTACCGCCGCTTTTCCCGGCCGCTTCAATGAATTCAGTCGGTTAGACCCCGCTTTACCGCCGCGGGCAATTGCCCCGTCGATGAGCAATGCACCGTTCTGGCCTCAAAGAGAGGGGATAACGGTGACACGCCCGTCTTTACCTTATTGATCCACAGCCGCTTGGTTTCGCGGCTTGCGGCCGCGCTTGGCCGGCGCGAGCGTCCGCCCGAGGCGTTTCTCGATCTCCGCCACAAAGCCCGCCGAACCGAGCGGCCGGCCGATCAGCTCGCTCCGTCTCAGTGGCGCGAAGGCGGCGGCGTCCGCTTCGCCCTCGATGAGGTCGGCGAAATGCGGCGCGCGGTCAAGGAGCGGCTTAACGCGGACGAGCCCGTCGTCGCGCCCGGCAAGATGCGCCCGCACGCTCGAATGCGGCCAGTCTTCGGCGCGCTGAACAAGCCGCGCCCGCACGGGATTGAGCGCCACATAGCGCGCCGCGTTGATCAGATGCTCCTCGTCCAGCGCCGCCGAGCCGAACCGGCCCTGAAACAGATGGCCGGTCTGGCGCGCGCGGGCGTTGACGAAGCCGGCGTAGAAGCCGGTGCGCCCGCGACAGCGCCAGCGCCAGGCCCTCGCCGTCCTGCGGCGTCAGGATGAGATGGACGTGGTTCGGCATCTGGCAATAGGCCCAGACTTCGACGCCGAAGCGGCGGCAGGATTCGCCGAGCCAGTCGCGATAGAGAGCATAGTCGCCCTCCTCGAAGAAGACGCGCTCCCGCCGGTTGCCGCGCTGGGTGACGTGATGCGGCAGGCCGGGAACGACGGCGCGGGCGATGCGGGTCATGGGCGACGATTAGCATGGGCGCATTATGGTGTAAAGACGGGCGTGTCACCGTAATACCGTAATACGGCCGGCCGCAATGCGGACGGACCGGATTCTGCTTTAGCTCGGAAAGACGAGCTCCCAATCGGTTTTCATTCGAGCGACGGTCCAGCCGCGGAGCGGCGCTTCGTCGAGCCCGCGCACCAGGCGCGCGAGACCCGCGTCGCGGTCGTAGGCGAACTCGCGCTCGGCGTCGTCATGATGGAGGAGAAGGCCGAAGCGCGGCCCGGGTCCGCTGGTCACCCATTCGAGCATCGCGAAATCGCCGTCCGAGTTGCCGAAGGCCGCGATCGGGCGGCGTCCGACATAGGCGTTGATGGCGACCGGCTTGCCTTCCTTGTCGTTGAAGAAATGCAGCTCGGCCTCGCGCAACAGCGCCGGCTCTCCATCTTGCACGACATATCGGGTGACGATGCTGCTGCCGATCACCTGTTCCGGCGGGATCCCGTAGACCGTTTCGCTGAAGGTGCGCATGAACTCGACGCCGCCGCCGGAGACGATGAAGGTCTTAAAATCGTTTGCGCGCAGCAAGGCGAGCAGTTCGAGCATCGGCTGGTAGACGAGATCGGTATAGGCGCGGTCGAAACGCGGATGGCGCGCGGCGGCGATCCAGTCACGCACCAGCGCCGCGAAGGCTTCGGTCGACATGCCGGCGTGGGTGGCCATCACCATCTCGGCCAATCCGTCCATTCCCACGGCCATGATCCCGTCGACATCGCCGTCGAGCGCGGCCTTGAACGGCTGCCGGGCGCGCCATTCCGGGTGCTGCGGCGCCAAGGCCTGGATACGGTCGAGTATGAAGCGGGCCTGCACCGGCAAAGGCTGTTCGACCCACAACGTGCCGTCATTGTCGAACACGGCGATCCTGTCGACAGGCCGCACGAAATCGGGATGGCCGGCGGTTGTCACGCGCGCCACGAAATCGATGATGGCCCGCTTGGCTGCGCCATCGCGCCATGAGGGCAGAATGGGCTTATCAGCTTCAACCATCACCCGGCCGTCTCCCAGCGCTTCAGGAGCCGAGCGGCGGTTCCGAACGGTCCAAGCTGGTAGACGGCGGCGCTCGCGGGCGCGAAGGCGAACGGCGCGAAGGGCTCCGCGAGCATTCGGTCGAGATAGTCTGTCGCAGCGACGCCTGTGCTGACGTGAGGGTCGAAGTTCGCGCCCACGTTGTTACCCACGAATCGCGAAACATAGTCGATCAAGGCCGCGTCGAACGCCGGGTTTGCATGGCCGGCGGTGAACGCGTCGATCGTCGCGGTCGGCGCCATGAACGGCGCGGCGGTGGCGACCACGTCCGCCTGGAGCTTCAAAAGTTCCGGCGTGGCTTCAGCCCAAATTCCAGCGATCCCCATGCCCGGGCCCGGCGTATAGCCATAGCGAACAGCACGCAGTTCCATGGTCGTCACGTTCGCGTTCCGGATCACATCGCCAGCTGCTTTGCAAAGCGCTTTCAAGTCCTCAGCAGCAATGAAACATTGCAACAGCGTGATGTGCGGCCGGTGTTCGGCATCGAGTGCGAAGCCGTCCGGAAACGCCTCACGAAGCCGCGAGTTGTTGCTCTCCGCGCGCGCAAGCATACGCGCATCGGGTTCGAGCAGGATGTCGATTGCTATGATCTCTGGGTTCGGCATAGTGGTTGATCCGCGCCATGGTCCTATCAGATATCACACTATCAGAAAGCAAGGGCCGACCATACGTTGCGGGTGAAGGCCTAAGTTTGCTGGAAAAGGGGTTGGGATGCACCCTGCCTGAATCGCAACAGGAAGGCGGGCTTTCGGTTGGCGCCGGCGGCCTGCAGGGAGCATCCCAATGGGGAAATTATTCGCGCCGGAGCGTACGCGCGAGGAGCTTCGTATTCCGGTGACACGCCCGTCTTTACCTTTTTGACATCGAGCCCGCGACATCGCCCTAGACCTCACAGGAGGACGTCGCATGGCTGAACAAAATGGCAAAGGAGGGATCGCGGAAGCTACGCTCATTGCTGAGCGCCCCCTCACGCGATCATTTCGACCCGCCCGCTCGCCAGGCGGTAGACCCCGCCGACGACCAGGAGCCGCTTTTCGCTGATCGCCGCGCTGAGGATCGGCGTCGCGGTCTTCAAGGCCTCGACGTTTCGGCGAACGTTCTCGTTGGTCGCATTGACAAGCAGGTCGCCCGGCGCGTTGGCGACGGCTTCGACCGCGGGCGTCAGCGCGGCGACGAGGGAGGGCAGGTGTCCGGGCAGCGTCGACTTGTCCCTGATCGAGGCGATGGTCGCGTTGATCGCGCCGCAGGCGTCGTGCCCCAGCACCAGGATCAGCGGCGTCTTGAGGACCTCGACCGAATATTCGAAGCTCGCGAGATTGTCGGGGTTGACGAAATTGCCGGCGACGCGGCAGACGAACAGGTCGCCGCGCCCGGAGTTGAAGGCGTATTCCGGCGCGATGCGCGAGTCGGCGCAGCTCAATATCCCCGCGTATGGGTTCTGCCCGCCGACCAGAGCCTCGCGCTCGGCGACAAAATCGTGGCGCTTGGCGACGCCGCTGACATAGCGCGCGTTGCCCTCCTTCAGACGCGCCAGCGCCTCGTCGGGCGTCAGCACGTTCTGGGGCTTCGGCGGCTTGTCCGTTTTCGCGAATGCGCCGAACGGCGCGGCGAGCGTCGCGGCAAGACCGAGGCCAAGCGACAGCGCCTCGCGCCGGGCGAGGAATCGCGCGTGTTGCGCGCCCGAAAATCCACATGCGTCGCACATCTTCGGCGTTCTCCTTTTGGTGATTGTCAGCGACGGCGCCTCTTAAGCGCGCGCCCGGTTACGATTGGATCAGCCGCCCCGCCCTCAGATCGGCGAACGCTTCGGCAATCTCTTCCCTCGTGTTCATGACGAACGGTCCGCCCATCGCCACCGGCTCGTCGATGATCGGGCTCGCATAGACGAGAAGGCGGGCGGGTTTGGTCGCCGTCACGCTCAGCGCGTCTTCCCCCTCGCCGCCTGAAGCGGGGATCGCCCAGGCGACCTCCCCGGCGCTCGCGGCGCTTCTCTCACGCCCGAGCGCCGCCTCGCCTTCGAGAACATAGGCGAACGCGCGCTCGCCGGCCGGTACGGGCGCGTCGAACGTCGCGCCGGCTTCAAGCGTCAGATCGAACATCGTCAGCGGCCAGGTCGATCCGTGCGGAGCCGCGATCTCGCCGAGCCGGCCGGCATAGACGCGCGCCTCGACGCCGGGCCGCCGATAGGCCGGCGCGTCCGGCTGAAGCACGTTCTGGTAGCGCGCCGGGACGCGCTTCAGCCTGGCGGGGAGGTTGAGCCAAAGCTGCAGCGTCCGCACGCCTTGCGGCCCCGGCATTTCGCTGTGCATGATTCCGCCGCCGGCGGTCATGAACTGGGCGTCGCCCGCGCTGAGCCGCCCGGAGCCCCCGGTGTGATCGCCGTGCAGCAACTCCCCGGCGACGACGAAGGTCACCGTTTCGATGCCCCGGTGCGGGTGGGTCGGAAAGCCGGCCGGCGGGGCGAACCAGTCCTCGGCCATCAGCAGGAACGGGCTCTGCTCCGCCACGTTCTCGGGGCGAATGACCAGTCGCGCTTTATGGTTGGGCCCCCGGGCCTCCGGCGCGCCTGCCGGCTCGACGGACCTGATCGAAAGCTGCATCGGACTGGCTCCGGCTCAGTGCTGGGCGGCGCTGCGCAGATCCACCATACACGTTCCGGACCTGCGGGGACTCGGGATCGGAAACGTTGCCGAGGAGAACCGCTAGGCTCGCGCAACGATGACGTGACCCTGGATCTTTCCGGAAATCGGCCCTTCTCCGTACGCCTCCGCGATCGCCTCGGCGGCGCGGAGAGTGGCGGCCTCCAGAGCTGCCGGGTCACGCGCTTCGATCTCGTTGCGCAATGGCGTGCCCTGGCAGTAAGCGATTGCCGGATCACGGGCGTTTGGCGCGTCGCTTCTCTCTTGAAGCGTCACGACCTCGATGGCGGAAAAGCCGGCCGCCCGCAATTCGGCGCCGATCGTCTCGACATCGTGATACCCGTGCGGCGTCCGGGCGAGGAACCTGGGCGGATCGTCGGGAAAGATCGCGCCGACGGCGTCCGTCACGATGCGAGCGAAGTCGTTCGTCTCGATGCGATCCCAGACGTTGAACAGAAAACGGCCGCCGGGCTTGATGACGCGGCGCGCTTCCCGGTAGCCGGCGATCCGGTCCGGAAAGAACATCGCGCCGAATTGGCAGCAAACCGCGTCAAAGCTATCGTCTTCGAATGGAAGGTCCAGGGCGTCCGCCTGCAGCCAAACGAGGCGCTCATCCGGGTCATGCCGGCTTTCGGCTCTGGCGAGCATGGGTTGGTTGAGGTCGCTGACGACATAGCGGGCGCTCCTGCTGAGAAGCGGGGCCAGCGCGCGCGTGACGACGCCGCTGCCGGCCGCTGTCTCCAGAACATGCGCCGGGTCCTGTTGCGCGACCCGGCGCGCGAGATCGGACGCATAGACCTCGAAGATGAGCGGCACGAGATAGGCGTCATAGATGTCCGGAATCGGTCCTCCGAAAATCTTGTCGGTTTCGGACATCGCCAAAGCCCCCTGCTGCGAGCGCGGTTCCGGCGACTCGCGCGCAGGATCGATCATAAGTCGCGGCGAACCCTTCCGCCAGCGGATGTCGGCGCAACCCAGCCAGTAACTCTTCATTCGGCGCGCCGACCACGTCGCCAGCCATCAGCCCTTGCGGCGGAACAGGAGCGGCAGCGGCAGGAGACCCGCCGCCGCGATCGCCGCCATCGCCCACCATGCCTGCTGGAAGGCGTGAAGCCGCCCGGTCGCGCTCTGCGGCGAACCGATGAATGCGATGACGAGCGCCACTCCGACGGCCATCGCCGTCTGCCGGATCATGTTGATGACGCCGGAGCCGGTGGCGAAGGAGGACGGCGGCAGCGACGCCGCGCTGACGCCCATCAGCGTCGGCAGCGTCAGCCCGACGGCGAAGCCCATCAGCATCGTCCGCGCGAGCAGCGGCGCCGGATCGGGGTGAAGCCCGGTCTGCGTCGCAAACAGGACGATGCTCAGGCTGAAGGCGACGATTCCGAGCGCGACGACGCCGGCCGCGCCGAAGCGCGCGATCAGCCGGCCCGCCAGCAGCAGCGAGGTCACGGGAACCATCAACGGGCCAGGCGCCAGCGCCAGACCGATCTGGAGTCCGGTCCATCCCCATGCCGCCTGCTCCCACAGAACTATCGAAAGCAGCATGGCGCCGAACGCGGCGGCGTAGGGCGCCATCGCCAGCGCCGCGCCGCTGAAGGCGGGGATGCGGAACAGGGCAGGATCGACGAACGGGTCGCGCGAGCGCAGGCAATGCGCGACGAAGCTCGCGAGAAAGATCGAGGCCGCGGCGAAAGAGGCCCAAACGCCCGACGAACTCCAGCCCCAGCCGCCGAGCTTGACGATCCCGAACGTCAGCGCCGCCACGCCCAGCGTCACCAGGGCCGCGGCGAACGGATCGGGCGGCGCGACGTCATGTCCGGCGATGTCCGGCAGCTTCAACCAGCCGAGCGCCAGCGCGGCCGCGCCGATCGGCAGATTGACGAGGAAGACCCAGCGCCAGCTCGCCGTCACCAGCAGTCCGCCGACCAGCGGCCCGAGGGCCGCGGCGAAGCCGCCGACGGCCGTCCAGGTCCTCACCGCCCCGCCGCGCCGGTCCGGCGGATAGGACGCCAGGATGAGACCGAGCGAGGTCGGAGTCAGGAGCGCCGCGCCGACCGCCTGCGCAATGCGAAAGAGGATCAGCGCCTCGACCGAGCCGGCGATCGCGCAAGCGCCCGAAGCGATGGTGAAGATCGCGACGCCGAGAAGGAAGCTGGCGTTGCGGCGAAACCGCTCGGCAAGACGCCCAAAGAACACCAGCAACGCCGCGTAGACGATCGCATAGCCGTTCAAGATCCAGGACAGCCGCTCGAGGCTCGGCCCGCCGAAATCGCGCGAGATGTCCGGAAGCGCCACATTGACGATGAACAAGTCGAGATTGGCGAGCACGATGCCGGCGCAGGCGATCGCGAGAATCTGCCCCGGCGGCGTAGCGCGCGCCCGGAGCGCCGCGCCGGAGACATGCGGCGCCGGCGCCGGAAGCGCCTCGGAGGCGACGACCGCCGAGGCGGCGAAACCGCGGAGGGAACCGAGACGCGTCATGCCCATGTCTCCTTAAGAAACAAAACTGGTTTCGTTATGTTAACGACCCGATCTTAGGCGATCTTATCCAGCAGAGCCGATAGTTTCGTCTGCCCGAGACTAAGCTCCACGGCGTCGCTGGCGGCGGCAAAAACCGGCGGCAGCAGCTTCTTCAACGCTTCATTGATCACGCAGCGCGGATTGCCCTGCGCACGAAGCGCGAACAGTCCGCCGCCGCCGACGGCTCGATGAATGTCCCTGAGCGTGATGTCGTCCGGAGCGCGAAGCAGCGCCACCCCGCCGTGGCGGCCGGACCGGATCTCGACCAGCCCATGCCGCTCGAGGTCCTTCAGGATGCGGCGGACGAAGACAGGATTGGTCTTGAGGCTGCGCGCGATATTGGTCGAGGTCGCGCCCTTGGCGCCGCGATAGGCGATGAAGCAAAGGATTTGCGCCGCGCCGGCAAGGAGGGAATTGGCCGCCATAAGAGAAACAATACTGGTTTTGTTATCTTTGTCAACCGCGCGCGATCGCCGTCGGCGCCGGGCGCGCGGCTTCGCCTTCAAACGAGCGCCCCCACGACAAGCCGGGGCGCCGATCGGCTTGACGGTTGTGAACGGCGCCGGATTGATCTATCGGATTCAGAATACGCAGCAATTTTGGGACGGTCGGCAGGCAGGAGGGCTTCGCTCCCGAGACCCAACGCATTCGGCCGCGTCGCCCGGACGCGAATGTCTTAGGCGGATTCGGCGAGGCCCGATGTCGCAGGTGGCGAAAGGCCCTTCGAAGCCCTCGCATCCAAGGGCCGCGCGAACGCCGAGCGTTCGACAAGTCCGGCTCGCGGCCGGCCTCGTCCTGTTCGCCTATGCGACGCTGCATTTCGCCAATCACGCGCTCGGCAACATTTCGCTCGAGGCGATGGAGAACGGCCTCGAGATCCAGAAAGGAATTTGGCAGTCGGCGCCGGGCGCGGTCATCCTCTATGCTTCGCTGCTGACCCATATGAGCCTGGGGTTCTGGGCCCTCTACGAGCGGCGCGATTTCCGTTGGACGCGCATCGAGGCGTCCCAGCTCGCGCTCGGCCTCACGATACCGTTTCTGCTGGCCGACCACGTGATCGGAACACGGGTCGCGGCAAGCCTGTTCGGGACCGACAAGGGCTACGCCGAGGCGCTGTTAGGGTTCTGGGTCCGCTCTCCATTGTCCGGGGTCCTGCAGACGTGGCTCCTGATCATCGTCTGGGTTCACGGCTGCATCGGCGTCCATTCCTGGCTGCGCCTGAAGCCGTTCTATCCCCGCGCGAAGAATTTGCTGCTGTCGTTCGCCGTTCTTCTGCCGGCGCTGGCCCTGCTCGGCTATTACCAGGGCGGTCGGCACATCCTGCAATTGGTCCAGGACCCTCTTTGGCGGGCGCGCCACTTGACGCCCGAGCGCTTCGGGACTGCGGCTCAGAACGCCGCCCTTCTGCGCTATCGCAACGACACGCTCGCCGTTCTCGCCGCAACCTTCGCCGCCACGATCCTCGCCCGGACGCTTCGCCGTTGGCGCGAGCGACGCGTCGGCTCGATCAAATTGACCTATCCCGACCGCGCGATCCGCGCGCCTCGGGGGTTGAGCGTGCTCGAGGCGAGCCTGCGCAACAATATCCCGCACGCCCACGTCTGCGGGGGGCGCGGCCGCTGCTCCACCTGCCGTATCCGCATTCTCGGCGACCTCGCCGGGCTTCCGTCGATCAGCGCCGCCGAGCAGGCGGTGCTCGAGCGCGTGGGCGCGGGCGTCGGCGTCCGGCTCGCCTGCCAGTTGCGCCCGACGCGCGATATCGCGTTCGTGCCCATGCTTCCCCCGGACACGACAGCAGCGGACGTCAACCAAGGCTGGCCGGCGCGGTCGGGAGACGAGCGCTACCTCGTCATCATGTTCGTCGACATGCGCGGATCGAGCAGGCTGGCGGAGGGGAGCCTGCCGTTCGATACTGTCTTCGTCATCAATCAGTTCCTCAACGCCGTCAGCAAAGCGGTGGTCGCGGCCGGCGGCGAGCCCAACCAGATTCTGGGCGACGGGCTGTTGGCGCTGTTCGGCCTGAAGGTTCGCCCGGAGGACGCGTGCCGGGCGGCGATCGACGCGAGTTCGACCATCGCCGCCAATATCGAAACGCTCAACGAGGCCCTCGCCTATGGATTGCTCGAACCGATTCGCTTCGGGATCGGCATCCACGCCGGCATGACCATCGCGGGCGAAATCGGTTACGAGCGCCACGCGCAGTTCACGGTGATCGGAGATCCGGTCAACGTCGCGGCGCGGCTTCAGGACCTGACCAAGAGCCTCGGCTGCGAAGTGCTGATGTCGGAGGAAGTGTACGACCGGGCGGGGTTCGCCGCCGACGATCTGCCGGCCCATGAGGTCGAAGCGGGCGGACGGGACGCCAGCGTCAAGGCGCGAAGCGCCGCGAGGGCCGCGGATCTGGCCGTTCTGATGACGGAGAAGGCGGCGCCGTGATCGACGCTCAGGTCCTAAGGCGCCTCCGTCTCGCCGGGTCCGAGCGAGCGCTGCACCATCACGCTGTCGGTCCAATGGCCGAACTTGTAGCCGATCGAGGGCAGATAGCCGACCTGGCGGAATCCGAACTTCTCGTGCAGCGCCAGCGAGGCGCGGTTGGCGGCGTCGACATAGCCGATCATCTGCCGGAAGCCCTCCGCGGCGCAGGCGTCGATCAGAGCCGCCATCAGCCGCCGGCCGACGCCGCGGCGAAGATGATCGTTGTGGACATAGATCGAATGCTTGACCGTGTAGCGATAGGCGGGCCGCTTGCGGAACGGAACCGCGTAGGCGTAGCCGACGACCGCGCCCCGTTCCTCGGCGACGATATGAGGCATCTTGCGCCTGTGCATCGTCTTGCGCCGGCGCTTGAGGTCTTCGGCGTCCGGGGTCTCGAACTCGCCGGCGACGTCCGGATCGACGCCGCGGCGAATGTGATGCAGGTAGATCGCGAGCATCGCCGCCACGTCGCCGTCGCGCGAGGCGCGCACGACGACCGGCCTCGCGCCGACCTCGGCCGCCGGCCCGGCGTCGGCGACCGAGGAATTCGTCTTGGCGTCCATCATCGATCTCGAGACCAAATCATTCCCTGACGACATAGGTATGGAATCGAATCGCCCCGGAGGCGTCGGTTTCGCGATAGAGCCCCTGGATCTCCGACTCGAATCCAGGAAAGGCGTTGGCGCTCTTCTCGAACATCTTGAGGTACTCTACCATCGGACGCGCGCGTTCGCCCAGGCGCTCGCCCGGCACGATGGTGGCGATCCCCGGCGGATAGACGACGAACAGGGTGGTCGCGATTCGGCCGTCGAGCTTGTCGAGCGGAACATAATCGACGTTGTTGCGCACCAGCTGGCGTTGCGCCTCGCTTGGCGCGATCGCCATTTCTGGCAGGTGCTTCAGCGCGAATTGCGCCTTTTGCAAACCGCTGACGCCGGCCTGGCGGAAGAAGGCGTGCATCTCGGCGCACAGGTCCTTCAGCCGCTTGCCGCGATAGCGCGCCGGCCGCCTGGCGACGAATTCCGGCATCGCGTCGTCGAGGGCGACGTTGTCGTCATGCAAGCGCTTGAACGCGACCAGCGCCGAAACCAGCGTTCCGGCCTTGCTCGATTCGACGCCCGGCGTCAGCAGGAACAGAAGCGAGTTGAGGTCGTTCTTCTCCGCCACCACCCGGTTCTCGCGCAAATATTGCGCGACCACCGGCGCCGGCACCCCGTGCGGCTCGTATGCGCCGGTCCTGCGGTCGAACCCCGGCGTCAGCAGGGTCAGCTTGGCCGGATCGGTGATGGCGAACCCGTCCTCGAGCGAGGCGAAGCCGTGCCAGGCCTCGCCCGGCGCCAGCGCCCAATAGCGGGGGTCGCGGGCGAGAAGTTCGGTCGAGACGCTTTCCCATGGCACGTCGTGCGTCCCGCCCTCGAGCGCGGCGTCGCGGATCGAGACCCGATCGGGGACGAAGGGATCGAAGAACCAGCGCCGCGCCGGGTCTTTCTCCTTCTCCTCGAACTCGCGCCTGACCGCGCGCAGCTTCTTGCGCAATTCGATCCCGAGCCGGATCGTATCGTCCCACAGCACTTCCCCCGAGCGGCCCTTCATCATCTGGGCGCCGACGTCGAGCGAGGCGAACAGAGGATAGAACGGCGAGGTCGAGGCCTGCTGCATGAAGCCTTCGTTGAACCGGCGATGCTCCACTCGCCGGCGCTGGCCCTTGATGTGCCGGTCGCGCAGATGAATCTGCGAGGCCTGCGAAAAGCTCGCCAGCTGCTTGTGCGCGGACTGGGTCGCGACGATCCCCGGCGACGCCTCGCCCAAGGCCGAAAGGCCCATCGCGAACCGGCGCTCATAGAGGGGGTGGAACTTCATGAAGCCGGCCCAGGCTTCGTCGAACAGGATGTAGTCGCATAGGCGCCCGATGCGCTCGACGATGCGGTTGGCGTCATAGATCGTGCCGTCATAGGTGCATTGCTCGATCACCGCGACCCGGAACGGCCGCTCGCGCTTCCAGGCTTCAGGGTCCTTGACCAGCGGATTGGCGCGGATGCGCTCGCGGATCGACGTCTCGTCGAGATCCTCGGGCCGGATCGGGCCGATGAGGCCATAGGCGTTGCGGTCGGTCGACAGATAAATCGGGATCCCGCCCGCCATCATCAGCGCGCCCTGATGGGCCGCCTTGTGATTGTTGCGGTCGAACAGCACGAGGTCGCCTTCGGCGACCAGATTGGTCAGCACGATCTTGTTCGACGAGGAGGTGCCGTTGAGCACGAAATAGGTCTTCTCGGCTCCGAAGATCGCCGCCGCCTCCTTCTGCGCCTGCAGCGCCGGCCCTTCGTGCGTCAACAGATCGCCGAGCTCGAAGATCGAATTGTCGAGGTCGTCGCGAAAGATCGCCTCGCCCAGGTGCTCGACGAAGATGCGGCCGATCGGGCTGCGGCTGTAGAACACGCCGCCGTTGTGGCCGGGGCAGGTCCAGAGCTGATTGCCCTCCTCGGCGTAATCGACCAGCGCGCCGAAGAATGGCGTCTTCAGCGTCTCGGCGTATTGCTTGAGGCGCGAGACCAGGTTTCTGGCGATGAACTCCGGCGTCTCCTCGGCCAGGAACACATAGCCGTCGATGAAGTCGAGCACTTCGACCGGAATGTCCTCGAACCGCTTGCGCCTGACGAGGACGAGGATCGGCATCTCGAGGCCGCGCTTGCGCATCAGGTTGATGAGCGAGGCGGCCTTGCCCTCGATGCCCTTCTTGCCCCAGTCGACCACCATGCAGCCGATCGCGGCGTCGGTCTGGACGGCGATTTCGGCGTCCTCGAGACGCCGAGCCTTGATCACCTGAAACCCCATCCGCTCGATCGCCTCGACGATCTGGTTGACCCTCAGGCCCTCGAGATCGTCGGCGTCGAACATCGGCGTGGAGAAGAGGAAGGTGAATCGCTGGAAGAAGTTCATTGTCTGGTCGCCCCGGCGGCGAGCCTGGCGCGCCTCGCGCCTGCCCGGCCGCCACGGTTAAGACAGGAGGCGCATGACGGAATCATGACGGACCTGCCGAAGCGGGCGCCGGCCAGCGATCAACGCCCCACGGCCCCCCGGAGTCGCACATTCCCGGCCGCGCTCGAGTGTAGTGAAGCTGACGCTTCGCTCCCTCTTGTCATTCCCGGCGCCGCGAAACGGCGACCGGGAATCCAAAAGTCGCGACAATGCTCGGCGGCGGCGCTCCCGGATTCCCGGCCGGGCCGTTGGCCCGCCGGGAATGACAAGATCGGCGTCAACCGTTGGAAACGGAACACTAGCGCATCCTGAGGTTGAACGGTCCCTCGCGCCCGTCCAGGCGCGCAGCGACTCCGCTGACGTTGCGATTGATATCGTCGAGCTTCTGCAGAATGACCAGCATCGTGTCGGTGGAGGAGCGGCTGTAGTTGGCGAGCGCCCGGACGAGGTTCGCCATCATCGGCGACGGCGCCTCGTTGAGCGCCGCGCGGGCGGCGTTCAACGCCGTGTCGAAATCGGCCTTCGCCTGTTTCATCAAATCATTTACGTCATACGCCATGATCCGCCTCCCGCTGGGACCGAACGCCCCCCTCTTCTTTAGGCCGATCGAGCAGCGCTGAGAAGTCGGCTCCAGGCTCGGCGCCTTCCCTTCACCTGCGCCCCGCCGCGTCGAAGCCCAGCTTCGCGCGCGCCGCCCGCCAACGGGCCTGAAGGGCGGCGATGTCGGAAGCGTCGATGGGCGCGGTGCGCTCGAACACGACGGCGCTGACGCCGTTCTCGAGATGGAAGACCTCGCCGGTGCGACGGAATTTGGCGCCGATCCCTTGGCCCCTCAGCATCTCGCGCGACGGCACGATCACCGTCTGCTGATAGTCGGGATTAAGATGGGTCTGCACCGGGTCGCCGACGATCATGAAGGCGCAGTCCTTCAGGCCCGCCGCCGGCGGCCCTTCGACGGTGTCGACGTCCGACATCGTCACGCCGGTCTTCGGCTCCGGCGCGATCGTGCGCCGCTCCGGATGGAGCTGCCACAATTCGGCGATCAGCTGGCCGCTGAACGTATAGCTCGAACCGAGGCCGCAGACCTTGGCGTCGGGGCGCGCGCGCGCGTCGACCCAATCCTTCATCCGTTCGAGTTCGGCGAGATCGGCGCGAGGAGCGCGCGGCAGCCCGGCGATCGGCGCAAGGCCGACGGAAGTGAGCGCGTAGGCGAGCGGCGACAGCGTCAGGAGGCCAAGGCCGGCTAGGCCGATGAGCGCCGAACGCGGCGCGCGGGCGAAAGCGATCATCACGGCCGCCGCGACCGGCGCCGTGAGCGCGGGCGCGATCAGATAGAGGTGATGAATGTAGGGCGTCTGGATGCGCAGGAACAGGAGCGCCGAGACCGCGGCCGCGCCGAGGGTCAGCCGCAGCAGGCGACGGTCGGACGAGCGCGCCCATAAGAACGCCGCGCCAGCCAGAGCGGCGAGAGCCGGCAGGAGCCCTATCCAGTCGCCGAGCTGGCGCAGAAACACGGCCGCCGGCTTGCGATAGGCGGCGTAGGCCGAGCCATAATCGTGCGCGCTAAGGTTCGGCAGCCAGTCGACGATGATCGGGCTCGCCAGCGCCAGCAGCGTCGACAGGCCGAGCGCGCTCGCCGAAATCGCCTCCTTCCAGCGGAAGTTCCGGCCTCTCTTCAGCGCGATCGTCGCGGCCTCGAGGGCAAGCATCGCCGCGATCCCGATCGCAGCGAAGGCGTACCAGCGGCGAAAGGCGAACATGGCGAAAAACGTCAGCGCCAGCGCCAGCGCGGCGCGACGGGTCATGCGCGCGACGCTCGCGTCGTGGCCAGGCGGCAGCGCCAGAAGGCGCGCCAGCCGTTCGGCCAGGCGAAGCGCGATGACGACCAGGACGAGGCCGCCGACATCGGGCATGCCCCGCGCGGCGAGAGCCATTCCCGCCGGATAGGCGGCGACGACGGCGGCGACGCCGAGAGGAAGGCTCAGCGCGCCCTCATCGGACCGGCTTCGTCGGAGCGAGGGCCTCGCGCGGCGGGCGAGGCCGCGGGCCAGAAGGCCAAGCGCGACCGCCGCCGGCGCGGCGTAGAGGGCGAGGATCGCGAACGTGTAGACCACGCGCGAAAACGGCGCCGTCGCCGCCAGCGCGAGGCCGGGGGCAAGCGCCGGCGCCCAGGAATAGTCCTGCGCGATCGATTCGACCGCGGCCAAGCCGAGGAGCGGCCAGTGGCCGGCGTCGGCCAGTCTGGCGACCATGGTCGAAATGTTTCGGTAGGTCATGAAATCGGCGATCATCAGGTCGCGCGACGGGATCACGATGAAAGCCGCGTAGGCGCAAAGAACGGCAAGCGTCGCAGCGTAGAGCCCGGCGCCGCCGGGCGCGACGCGGACCTTCCTCGGCGCGGCGCGGGCGAGCCAGACCGTGAGCGCCGCCATCAGCGCCGCCATCGCGAGGCTGAACAGCCTGAGCCGCGCCTGCGGACCGGGGAGCGCGGCGAGCGCCGCGACCGCCGCGCCGGCCAGCGCCGCCAGCGTCAGCCCCGGCATCGCCTGGTCCTCGAGCGTCAGGCTAAGCGCGGCGACGGCGAGGCACGCCGATCCCGAGATCGCCATCGAGAGGATCGCCGGCGCGTCGGGCGCGATATGGCGACAAAGAAAGGCGACCGAGGCCGCCAGCGCGATTGCGCCGGCCAGGGCGAGCGGCCTGGCCGCGCGCGGGCGCGCGAGCGCGAGCGGGCGATGATCGAGGGAGGACATGGGATCGAAGATTAGGCGAAGGTGGTTAAGGCTTCTGGGGGCCGGTCGTCGGCGGATCGGCCGCCGAGGGGCGGCGGCGCCGGACGCGGCAGCGGCGCAACCTGGCGAGAGAGCGATCGAGGGCTGCGGCCGAACATGCGCGCATGCGCCGCCATGCCGCTCGATGCGGATAAATCCACTGGACCTAAACGCCGCCGGAAAGAAAAGCCCCGCGTCCGGGGGGCGCCGGCGCGGGGCAGGAGGAACGCGCGTCTAAGGGACAATGGGGACAGCCACAAATGCGCGCGCAACCGGACAATGACGCTTGGACAGGATATGGGCAACTCACACATTTGTTGAGGCGGGCGGCGCACATTGACTGACCTGGTTGGTTGAATTTTTTGATGACCAACAGCTGACGCCAAATGCGCGAACAATTTCTTCTGAAAAATCGAAGGCTGTGCTAATGTGCCTCTCGTAAGGGGCAAAGCAATCGCCAGTGTAAGGCCGAGGGACGAGGGACGAAGGCGAAAGCGGCATGTTTGGCGCCCGCGGGCGCATATCACACGATATACGCGGTCTATATTAACAACGATGATTTTTTCGTTCGGATTCGCTTTAACCCGCTGAAAAGTCCCGATTCGGACGAGGGAATCCAAGGAAATCCAAGCAAATCCAAGCATTTTTTCTCTTGGATTCTCTTGGATTTGTTTGGTCCGGCTTGGATTGGCTTGGAAATATTTGGCTCAGGGCAGATAGCACATCGTCAATCCGGCCTTAATGCCAATAACCACGTTACCGTATAGTGTTGTCTTGGGCGACTTCCCCCGTCCCTACCCCGCCGGCGGCTCCGGCCAGGGCCGGCGCTCGTCAGCCCGCATCGCCTCGAAGGCGCGCGCGAGGCTCAGCACGCCAAGATCGTCGAAGCGCCGGCCGACGATCTGCAGGCCGATCGGCAGGCCTTCGTCGTCATAGCCGCAATTGACCGTCGCCGCCGGCTGCTCGGACATGTTGAAGGCGACCGTGAACCCGATATGCGGAAACGGGTTGAGCGGGTCCTGGCTGGGCGAGGCCCATTCCGCCGGAAACGCCGTCATCGGCGCGGTCGGCGACAATATGTAGTCGAAGCCGACCGTCGCCGCGATCGCCGCCTTCCTCATCGCCGGGATCTGGCTGAAGCCGCAGAACACATCCTCGCCGGACATTCCCGCCGCCGACTCGGCCCATTCGCGGATGAAGGGCAGGATCGCGGCCCGCTTGTCGGGCGCGAGCGCGCGAATGTCGATCAGCGCCCGCATGCGCCAGAACCGGTCGAGGCCGTCGAGCATGGCCTGGGTCAGGAACGGCGCCAGCGGCTCGATCTGTGCGCCGGCGAGCGCGAAATCGCGCGCCGCCCGCTCCACGGCGGCCTTGACCTGCGGCAAGGGGGGATCGCCGCAGCCGGCCTCCAGCATCAACCCGATGCGCAGGCCCTTGACCGAGGCCGGCTCGACCGCCCAGTCGAGCCGCTCGAACTTCAGGCTCGCATAGTCGCGCGCGTCGGGAAGGGAAAGCGTCGCCATCATCAGCGCGGCGTCGGCGGCGTCGCGCGTCAGCGGCCCCGCGACCCGGCCGATATAGGGCGGATCGATCGGCGCGCGGCCGGCGCTGGGCTTCAGCCCGAAAACGCCGCACCAGCCGGCCGGCAGGCGCACCGAGCCGCCGATGTCGGTGCCCAGATGCAGAGGGCCGTATTGCGCCGCCGCCGCCGCCGCTGCTCCCGCCGACGAGCCGCCGGGATTGCGCGCCAGGCTCCAGGGATTGCGCGCCAGGGCATGGAAGCTCGACAGACCCGACGACAGCATGCCGTAGTCGGGCATTGTCGTCTTGGCGAAGATGATCGCGCCCGCCTCGCGCAGGCGCGCCGCCGGCGGGGCGTCCGCGCCGGCGGGCGTCAGGTCGCTCGCCGCCGTGCCCACCGGCGAGGGTTCGCCGCGGGTCGCAATATTGTCCTTGACCGTGACCGGCACGCCGTCGAGCGCGCCGAGCGGCCGCTGTTGCGCCCAGCGCGATTCCGATTCGCGCGCCTCGGCCAGCGCCCGCTCGGGCGCCGGCAGATAGGTTGCGTGAATGTGGGGCTCGAACGCCTCGACCCGCCCGAGCACCGACCGCATCGCCTCGACCGGCGACAGCTCGCGCGCTCGGTAGGCGCGGACGAGTTCGACCGCCGACAGCCGGAAGGCCTGCATGGCTTTGGCCCCTTCCTCCCGCGCGCGCCCCCCGGGTCTACTTCCAGGACATGGCCGACAGGTCGTTGACGAAGATCGGCGCGTTCTTCCACAGGCCCTGCAGCTTCGCATTTGCGACCGTCACGTTCGGCAACTGAAACAGGAACGCGTTGACGCAATCCTCGGCGATCTTGCGTTGCGCCTCCCCGAGCGCTTTCTTGAAGTCCGCGAGATTCGCGGCGGAGGTCACCTTGGCGTAAATATCGCGGAACGCTTGGCTGTCGTACTGGAAGTAATAGTTCGGGTTGGAGTAGATGCCGATGTCGAGCGGCTCGACGTGACTGATGATGGTCAGGTCGTAGTTGTGGTCCTTATAGACGCCCGAGAGCCATTGCGCCCATTCGACGTCCTGGATCTTCGCCTCGATCCCGACCTTGGCCAGCTGAGCGGCGATGATCTCGCCGCCCTGGCGGGCGTATTGCGGCGGCGGCAGAATGAGACTCAGCTGCAACGGGGTCGTCACGCCCGCTTCCTTCAGCAGGGCCTTCGCCTTGGCCGGGTCATGCGGATACATGCCGGTGAGATCGACATAGCCGGGATCGTTGGGCGTCAGGTGGCTGCCGATCGGCGCGCCCAGCCCGTTCATCGCGCCGTCGATGATCGCCTTGCGGTCGATCGCATAGGCGATCGCCCGGCGCACGCGCAGATCCTCAAGCGGCTTGCGCTTGTTGTTCATGGCCAGGATCGTCTTGCCCTCGGTTCCGCCGATCAGCACCTGGAAGCGCGGATCGTTCTTGAACTGGTCAAGCGCCTGAACGTTGGCGAAGCGCGGAAACGCGTCGACGTCGCCAGCGAGCATCGCCGCGACCGCCGCCGACGGATCGGAGATGAACCGGAAGGTCGCATGCGCGATCGCGATCTTGGCCGGATCGCGGTAGCCGTCCCATTTGTCGAGCGTGATCGACGAACCCTTGGTCCATGAAGAGAGTTTGTAGGGTCCGGTCCCGATCGGACTGGTCGCTTCGTTGGCGGCGCTTTTCTCATCGAGGATGACGGCGGTGTTCATGCCCAGATGAAATAGCGCCTCGAAGCTCGGCTCCTTGAATTTAAGCACGACGGTGTTCGGGTCAGGCGTGTCGATCGACGCGATCGAGGCGAAGAAACCTTTGTCCTTGTTGGTGGAGTCTTTAGCGGCGAAGCGCTCGAAGGAGAATTTGACGTCCTTCGAGGAGAAGGGCTCGCCATCCTGGAACTTCACGTTCGGGCGCAATGTGAAAGTGAGCGTCTTGAGATCGGGCGAGAACGTCCATTTCTCGGCGAGCAGCGGCGTCACCGAGAAGTCCTCGTTGATCTTGGTCAGGCCCTCGAAGATGTTGTAGTGGGTCACTTCGCCGATCGCCGCGGCGGGCGCGCTCGTCGGGTCGAGGCCCGGCGGTTCGAGCACCATGCCGATGGTCACGCTGTCCTTGGCGAAGGCGAGGCTCGCCGAAGCCCCAAAGGCGAAGGCGAGAGAGATAAGCAGGCGGGTGACGCGACGCATGGCATGCTCCGGCGCTAAAGCGGAAAGGCAGCCGAGCATAGCATTGCGGGAGGCGACATCGTCAATATTCGCACCTGCCCCATTCGGCGCGTCAACGACCGGGCATCCTCGCGGACGCCCGGCTCCTTTTTTGGATCGAACGATTCTCTCAGGTTTTCGTCAGCGCGGCGGTTCTGTTCCGCCGGCCGGACGCGAGCGGCGTTCGGCCATGAAGCGTTCGAACTCCTCGCGGTCCTTGGCGCGCCGGATCGCCTCGACATATTCGGCGAATTCGCGCTGCGCCTCGTCGAGCCTTCGGCGCTCTTCGTCGAGCCGGGCGAGTTCGGCGGTCTTCCACTCATCGAATGCGGCGTTGCCGGTCGAGGAATAAAAGCGGGCCGCGCGGTTCATGCCGCGGCCGCATCCCCATGCGTGGTTCGATGACATCATACTGCGGGCGTCCTGCCATTTGCTGGTCGCCAGCGTCTGCAAGTCGGGGCCGCCGTACCGGCGCCGCCAAGCCATGTAGCCGAGGATCGCCAGGCCGAGCGGCCAAAAGACAATGAAACCGAGAACCATGGCGATGATTTCAAATGGCGACCAACGCGAACCGCCGCCGCGCCGCCATGGAGCGCCCGCCCATTCGCCAGGACCGAATTCCCGAGCGCCATAGGAACCGCCCATCGCACTATCCGCCGTAGCCATTGTCGAGTCTCCATCGCTCCCGAGGCCGCGACGCCTTCGGCGGCGGTCGCTCGGGCGCCTATCACATTGGGCGCCGTCAGACGCCGCGCAAGAGCGCGCCAGTCAAAAAAGCATTACGTTCAAGTCAACGACGCTGACCTAAATCAGCGGGAAATGACAGGCCGCGCGGCGGCTTTCCTCATTGACGGCCTCGAGAGCCGGCGCTTCCTCGAGGCAGCGCGAACGCGCGAATGCGCAGCGCCCCGCAAACGCGCAACCCCGCCCTCTCTCGTTGTCAGACTCCTTTTGGGCCGATGGAGCGATTCGCGCCGCCCGATCGAGGCGCGGCGTCGCATCGACGAGTTCGCGGGTATAAGGATGCGCCGGCGCAGCAAACAGCGCCTCGGTCGGACCAATTTCGACCACGCGTCCGCGAAACATCACCGCAGTCGTATCGCAGATGTGGGCGACAACCGCGAGGTCGTGGCTGATCAAGAGATAGGTCACGCCCGCGTCGCGCTGCAGATCGCTCATCAGGTTCAAGGCCTGCGCCTGCACCGACACATCGAGCGCGGACACCGGCTCGTCGGCGACGACGAGCTTCGGCCTCGTGATCAGCGCCCGGGCGATCGCGATTCGCTGCCGCTGACCGCCGGAAAACTCGTGCGGATACTTTGTCGCGTCGGAGGCGTTGAGGCCGACCGCCTCCAGCGACGCCGCGACCCGCGCACGCCGCGCGGTCCGCGATGCGCCGCCCAACGCCGCGAGCGGCTCGGCGACGATCTTCTCGACTCGCTGGCGGGGATCGAGCGAACCGTAGGGGTCCTGAAAGATCATCTGCATATGAGCGCGAAGGCGGCGCAATTCGCGGCGCGGCAGGTCGAAAAGGGAGCGCCCTTCGAGCTTGACCATTCCAGAATCCGGCCGGTCGAGCGCCAGGGCGATGCGCGCCAGCGTCGACTTGCCGGACCCGGATTCGCCGACTATCCCGAACGAGCGCCCAGTCCAAACGGAAAAGCTGACGCCCGCCAGCGCGGGACGGGCGCGCCTCGGCGCCATCAGGCTCATCCGCGGCAGGCGATAGGTTTTGACCAGATCGACGACGTCCAGCAGCGGCGGCCCGCTCATTGGGTCAGCCCCGCCTCGCCGGCGCGGTGGCATTTCGAAATATGGTCGGCGCCGAATGCGACCAGTGGCGGAGGCGTCGTGCGGCAGATGTCGATCGTCAGCGCGCAGCGGTCGGCGAACGGGCAGCCGGCGCGGTTGGCGTAGGCGACCGGCGGCGCGCCGGGAATGGTCTTGAGCCGGGCCCCGCGCGGAGCGCCGGGCCGCGGCCGGGCCTCCAGCAGCGCGCGCGTATAGGGATTCTTCGATTCGCGCAGAACCATGTCGACTGGGCCGCTCTCCATTAAAAGGCCCGCGTACATCACAATGATGCGGTCGCAGTGACCCGCGACCACCGCCAGGTCATGGCTAATCAGGAGAAGCGCCATTTTTGATTCCGAGCGCAGACCGTCGATCAGCTCCAGAATTCGCGCCTGAACCGTCACGTCGAGCGCCGTCGTCGGCTCATCGGCGATGACAAGGCGGGGCGAGCAGCCGATCGCCATCGCAATCATCGCCCGCTGCCGCTCGCCGCCCGACAGCGCGAACGGATAGGACCGCGCCGCCCGTTCAGGCTCGGCGAGCCGCGCATGTTCGAGCAGCTTCGTGGCCATTGCGAGAGCCGCTCTTTTCGACATCCCGCGATGCAGCATCAGCGGCTCGGCGACTTGCGCGCCGACCCGATGCAACGGGTTGAGCGCGGTCATCGGCTCCTGAAAAACCATCGCGATCCGATCGCCGCGCAGGGCGCGCATCGCCTCTTCATCGAGGCCGACGAGTTCACGCCCCTCGAAGCGGATCGAGCCCGAAATAAGCGCGTTCTCCGGCGTCAGACCCATCAGCGCGAGAGCGGTCATCGTCTTGCCGGAGCCGGACTCGCCGACGACCCCGAGACTCTCGCCTTCGTCGAGCGCGAACGTCGCCCCGTCCACGACGCGCCGGGCGCCATCCGGCGTCGCGAGGTCGACGACGAGGTCGGAAACCTCCAGCAGCATCTCAATTCCTGACCTTCAGCTTGGGATCCAGCGCGTCGCGCAGGCCGTCGCCGAGCAGATTGAGGCCGAACACGCTGAGCGCGATCGCAACGCCGGGATAAATCGCCAGATGCGGCGCGTTATAGAGGACGTTCTGCGCGTCGGCGAGCATCTTGCCCCAGGAGACCTGCGGCGGCTGCGCGCCGAGGCCGAGATACGAGAGCGCCGCCTCGGCGAGAATTGCGATGGCGAACTGGATCGTCGCCTGCACGATCAGCGCAGGAGCGATGTTCGGCAGCACGTGGTCGAGGGCGATGGACAGCGGTCCGCGTCCGGCGGCGCGCGCGGCAAGCGAGTATTCGCGGGCCAGGACGCCATTGGCGGTCGCGCGGGTCAGTTTGGCGATAATCGGCACATTATAGACGCCGATCGCGATGATCGCGTTGACGACGCCGGGGCCGAAAGTCGAGGTCAGCATGATCGCCGACAGCAGCGCGGGAAAGGCGAAGACGAAGTCGCTCGCCTTCATGACCGCATCCTCGGTGAGGCCCTTGGAGAACGCCGCGACCAGGCCAAGCGCGACCCCGAACACAAGCCCGATGCCGACCGCGACGACGCCAACGAGAATCGACACCCGCGAGCCGGCCAGCAATCGCGAGGCGACGTCCCGCCCGAGACTGTCGGTGCCGAACCAATGTACGGCCGAAGGCGACGCGAGCTTGTGAGGAATGTCGATCGCGGCTGGCGGGTACGGCGTCCAGACGAGCGACAGAGCCGCCGCGGCGATCAGGGCTCCGACCAAAGCGGCGCCGAGCCACAGGCTCGCGTTGGCGCGCGGCCGGGGCCATGCGATAGCGCTCATGCGGCGGGGTTCCTGAGCCGCGGGTCGATCGCGGCGCAGGCGACGTCGACGATAAAATTGAGCCCGATCACGATGATCGCCGTCAGCATCACACAGTTCTGAACCACCAGGGTGTCGCGATTGGAGATCGACTGGAGCAGAAGCCGGCCGAGGCCGGGCAGAACGAACACATTTTCGACCACGATCGCGCCGGCGATCAGGTTGGCGAATTGAAGGCCCATGATGGTGAGAATCGGAACCAGCGCGTTCGGCAGCGCGTGCCGCCAGAGCGCCGAGCGTCGCGACACGCCCTTGGCGCGCGCGGTGCGCATGAAATCCTCGTCGAGCGCCTCCAGCACAGCGGATCGCGTGACCCGGGTCAGGATCGCCGCCTGCACCACCCCGAGCGCGACCGCAGGCAGGATCAGAGCTTCGAGCGCCCGGAACGGGTATTCCCACCCCGGGAACCCGCCGGCGGGAACGAGCCTGAGAGTCACGGCGAACACGATCACCATCAGGATCGCAAGCCAGAAATTCGGCACGGCGATGCCGATTTGGCTCGCGCCCATCACGATCGCGTCGCCCGCCCGGCCCCTCCGGCCCGCGGCATAGACGCCCGCGGTCAGAGCGATGAAGCCGGCGAGCGCCATCGCCATCAGGGCCAGGGGCGCGCTGACCAAGAGACTCGAGCCTATCAGCGGCCCGATCGGCGAATTATAGGCGTAGGAAAGCCCGAAATCTCCATGAAGAGCGCCGCCGATCCAGTGCGCGTAACGCAGGGGCGCCGGCTGGTCGAGGCCGAGCTTGTGCGAAAGGGCCGCGACCGACTCGGGCGTCGCGGTCGGCCCCAGCATGGTCTGCGCGGCGTCGCCAGGAAGAATTTCCATGACGGCGAATACGATCAGCGACGCGCACAGGAGCGTCGCTGCGAGAACCGCCAGGCGCTGGAGGACGAAAGAAACCATCGCCCTTAAGCTAAGGCTTCGGGCGAAGTCGAGACAAGGCCTTACGAATTCTTGCCGGCCAGCGCTGAGGCGAGACGCAGGGATATTTCCGAGGAAAGCGCGCGAGCGATGCGAATCTCGGCGTCGCGCGCCGCGCGCAGGTCGGAATAGCGCTGCGTCGTGCGGTCGTAGGCCGCAGCCGCGCTGGCGTTGCCGGTCAGAATCTTGACGCCGCCGTCGACGCTGGTCAGGGTGTAACTGGCCTCGCCCGTCATCGTCGCCGAGGAGGCGGCGTTGATTTCCGAGTTGACCGTCGGCGTCTGCTGTCCCAGCGAAACCGTGACCGTCAGGTGGTATTTCGGCGGCGGCGTCTGGCCCGTGCCGTTGAGGTCGGCGATGAGGTCCTCGGCCAGATAGTGGCCGACGCGGTCCTTGATGGGCGCAACTTCGATCGCCCGCAAGTCTTCGACGAGACCCGGATGCGAAGCCTCGCCGTAGAGCGGCTGGAAACAGCCGGCCACCCCGCCCGCCAGCGCAAGCGCCGCCCCCCGGCCAAGAATTCTAAACCACGACATTGACGATCCTGTGCGGCACGATAATGACCTTGCGGGCTCGCTTATTATCCATCGCCCGGACGACGGCGTCGAGGGCGAGCGCGGCGTTTTCGATCCGCTTGGCGTCGGCGTCGCGCTCGATCCTCAGTTCGCCCCGCTTTTTGCCGTTGACCTGGGCGACATAGGTCACGTGGCTCAAAACGATCAGCCCGCGGTCGGCGACCGGCCATGGGCTTTGCGCGACGAACGTCTTGTGGCCGAGCGCCTCCCAGCATTCCTCTGCGAGGTGCGGCATCATCGGCGCGAAACAATGGACCAGAATGTCGCCCGCCTCGGCAAGGGCGAACCGCAGGTCGTCGGCGACCGGCGTCGCCTCGATCGCTCCCACCGCCGCGCCGAGCGCATTGCCGAATTCATAGATCGTGGCGATGCAGACATTGAAGCGCAGCCGTTCGATCTCGTCCTCGATCTTCGCCAGCGCGCCATGCGCGATCTGGCGGATGCGCCGGGCCTCCGCGCCAAACGCCGCCGGCTCCGACGGACGCTCGGGTCCGACGGCACGCTCGATCTCGCAGGTCAGGCGCCAGAGCCGCTGCGTCTGCTTGTAGGCCCCCTGCACCCCGGCCTCGGTCCAGATGACGTCGCGCTCAGGCGGCGAGTCGGAGAGCATGAACCATCGAGCCGTGTCGGCGCCGTAGGTCGCAATGATGTCGTCAGGATCGACTGTGTTGCGCTTCGATTTCGACATCTTCTCGATCGGGCCGATTTCAACCGGTTCGTCGCTGTCGACGAGAACGGCCCGACGGCCTTCGCCGTCCGCCTCGAGACGCACCTGCGACGGCGCGAGCCATTGCCCGCTGCTATCGCGATAGGTCTCGTGGACCACCATGCCCTGGGTGAAAAGGCCGGCGAACGGCTCATCGAGATCGAGATGCCCACATTTGCGCATCGCGCGGGTGAAGAAGCGCGAATAGAGCAGATGCAGGATCGCGTGCTCGATTCCGCCGATATATTGATCGACGGCCAGCCAGCGATCGGCCACAACCCGATCGGCCGGAGCCGATTCGTTGGTCGGATCGGTGAAGCGCACGAAGTACCAGGAAGAATCAACGAACGTGTCCATCGTGTCGGTCTCGCGCCGCGCCGGCGCGCCGCATCGGGGACAGGTGATGTGCTTCCAAGTCGGGTGGCGCTCGAGCGGATTTCCCGACTGATCGAACGTGACGTCCTCGGGCAGCCTGACCGGCAGATCCTGGACCGGAACGGGAACGACGCCGCAGCTTTCGCAATGGATGATCGGTATCGGGCAGCCCCAATAGCGTTGGCGCGAGACGCCCCAGTCGCGCAGTTTGAAATTGACCTGTCGCTTGGCCTGCGGCCTGTCGCCGAGCTTCACCGCCTCCAGGCGACGCGCCACTTCTTCTTTGGCGGCCTCGATCGTCATACCGTCGAGGAAGCGGGAATTGATCATCACGCCCTCGCCGTCGAAGGCGACCTTGTCGATGACGAAGGTCGCAGGATCGGCGTCGGGCGGGCAGACGACGGGGGTCGCGCCGAGCCCATAGGCGTTGACGAAATCGAGATCGCGCTGGTCGTGAGCCGGGCACCCGAAGATGGCGCCGGTCCCATAGTCCATGAGAATGAAGTTGGCGACGTAAACCGGCAGGCGCCAGTCGGGATCGAACGGGTGAAGGACGCGTAATCCTGTGTCGTAGCCCTTCTTCTCGGCGGTCTCGATCGCCGCGACCGACGTTCCGACCCTGCGGCATTCCTCGATGAAGGCGGAGAGCGCCGGATCGTGTCGCGCGGCGGCGCCGGCGAGCGGATGATCAGCCGCGACCGCCATGAACTTCGCGCCGAACAGCGTGTCGGGGCGCGTCGTGTAAATTTCGAGCTCGCCCACTCCCGGCTCGCGAGCGAGCGGGCCGAGCGTTGCCCGATCGATGACGAAACGCACCGTCAGGCCTTCCGACCGTCCGATCCAGTTGCGCTGCATCAGGCGGACCTTCTCGGGCCAGCGATCGAGCCGCTCCAGACCGGCGAGCAGTTCCTCCGAATATTCGGTGATCTTGAAGAACCATTGCGCGAGCTCGCGCTGTTCCACCACCGCGCCGGAACGCCAGCCGCGGCCGTCGATCACCTGCTCGTTGGCGAGCACGGTGTGATCGACCGGGTCCCAATTGACCTTCGATTTCTTGCGCGCGACGAGGCCGGCGGCGAGAAAATCGAGAAACAGCCTCTGTTGATGCTTGTAGTAGGTCGGGTCACAGGTCGCGATTTCCCGCGACCAGTCCAGCGACAGGCCCATCGACTGCAATTGCGCGCGCATGGTTTCGATGTTGGCGTAAGTCCATTTCGCCGGATGGGTCGCATTCTGTATAGCGGCGTTTTCCGCCGGCAGGCCGAAAGCGTCCCAACCCATCGGATGCAGGACGTTGTAGCCGCGCGCGCGCCGGTAGCGCGCGACAACGTCGCCCATGGCGTAGTTGCGCACATGGCCCATATGAATCCGGCCCGAAGGATAAGGGAACATCTCGAGGACATAATATTTGGGCCGCGGATCGTCGTTGCGGGTCGTGAAGACCCGCGCTTCCGCCCAGGCTTTGCGCCATTTGGCTTCGGATTCGCGCACGTTATAGCGTTCAGAACGCATGGCCGGACGGTCTCGCCGAGAAACGCGGGTTTATAGGACGCGGCGCGACAAATCACGATTTGTTGAGAGGGTCAAATGACATAGACGACAACAGTCTTGTCCCGTCGCCAAGCGGGCCCGTTTGACCCGGCCGTTCAAAAAAGACACCTTTGCGCCGCTCGCCCCTCGCCGAACCAAACTGCGGTGCGCCAATGCTGTCCGTGCGCGAGCCGGTTCTCCACTCGACGCCGATCCTGAGTCTCCGGCCGACCCAGGTGACCCTCGGCATGCACGAAGTCTTTCAGAAGCGAGACGCGTGGAAGCAGGGAACCTCGCAGGACCTGGCCAAATTCCTCGGCGCGCACATGGTTCCGGTCATCATCGGCCTCAAGGGCGATCATATCGGTCTCTCGCCGGCGAATCGCGCACCAGTGGCGGCTTCGCGAAAGATGCGACGCCGTTCTCGGAATTCCCATGTGCCGACTTCCTGCGCTCGCGCATCAAAGCGAAGGCGATCAGAGCGGACTTCAATGCGGCGCTGACGGAAGCGCTGGCGTTGGCCAAGTCCGGCGAGGCGGACGATCTGCCCGGCTGGTCCGGCCCGCATGGCTACGCCCACGCTCCGGCGACGGACACGAAGGCGAGAGCGAAAGAAAAAGGTCCAAAGTTAAGAAAAAGGCCCAAATTAAGAATCACTCCCGGCGATGAGCGCCGGCCGGAATACGGTTGAAGCTCGCCGTCGATCGCCGGCGCCTTCTGGCGGCGGGAGCGGAAAGTCGGTAAGAGGGGAAACCTCCCGCCTCCGAATCCCCCCGTGCCTTTGCACCGCAACTCAGCCAGAATCAATGGTTTGGCCGCATTCGCCGCCGCGGCTTTCGCCGTCGGGATGGTGACAATCGCCGCCCTTGACCGGATCGGCGCTCCGGCTCTGCTCGTCCGGGCGCTCGGTCCGGTCTATGCCTTGGCTGGGCTCGCGATCCTCGGCCTTGGCGCGCGCAACGCCGATCTCGCTTCATTCCTGGCCGCGAGGCGCGGCCTTCCGGCGTTTTACGGCGCTCTTAACGTCGTGGCCGTGGCGGCGGGAATGGCGCTCTGCCTCGACCGCGGCTTCGCCTCGTCGGCGGACCCGCCCTGGCTCGGCGTATTCGCCGGAGCGGCTCTCGCCGCTGTGGGCTTCGGGCCTTTGCTGAGGCGGTTCGGCGCGACCTCGCTCACCGACGTCATCGCGACCCGCTTTCCCCGCTCTCCGCCGCGCTGGGCCTCGGCGCTCATCGTCTGGATCGCGGCCGCGCTGACGGCGATGGCGGGTTACCGGATCGCCGTCGCCGAAACGCGGGCGTTGGTGACTTCGAACCGCGCCTCGGCCGAGACGATCGTGGCGATCGTGCTCGCGCTCAGCGTCGCCCCAGGAGGACTCGCGGGCGTGGTCTGGTGTGCGGCGGCCGGCGCCGGAGCGTTGGCGATAATCGTCGGCGTTGGAGTCGCCGCGGCCCTGGGATTTGGTTTCGCCCCGCCCGATCCGGAAGCAGCGTTCGCCTCGACGTCGGTCGCGCTGTCGTCACTGGGTTCGATCCCGCCCTTCGTCGCCACGACTCTCGCAGTCGCCGGCTTCTTCGCCTTCGAATCGGCGGCGGTCGCGAGCCCCGACGCCCGGACGGCGGCCAAGGCCGGGTTCGGCGGCGTGATCATCGGTTTGGCGCTTGTGGCGGCGGCGATCACGGCGCATTTGTCATTTTCGTTCAATCTCGCGCCCGGCGACGCCAAGCCCGTCGCCGCCTCGCTCTTCGGCGCGGCCGCGCTCGCCGTCGCGCTCGCGCTCGCGCGGGCCGGGGTTCACATGTCGTCGCGAGCGTTCGGGATCGCGCTCGCCTCCCCGCCAAAGGCCTATCCTGCGCTCGCCAGCGTGCGCCTGGCCCGGATGCGGGCGGCGCAGGCGGCGATCGTCGTCGTCAGCGCCGCATTCGACAGATATGGCTTCATCGACGGGCGAACCGGGCTGATCGTCGCCATGGCCTTGTCGCTGGCTTTGACGACGCCGATCGTCGCCTTGGCCGCGATCGGGCGCGTCGGGCCGGTCTCCGCCAGCGTCGCGCTGCTCGCGGCTCTCGGCGCCGCCTTCTATTTCGGAACCTCGATGACCCGCCTGCCCGGCGCCGCCGAACTGTTCGAATACGCCCTCGCCGCCGCGGCCGCGGCATTCGTCGCGGGCTCCCTGACATGCTTTGTCGCGCCGCGCCGGAAGCCGCCGCCGACCCCAGGCCTCTTCGACCCCTTCGCGGAGCCGTCAGGCTAGGCCGAGCAACATGCGACGCGCCTCGTCGTGCAATCGCCGGTCGCCAGCGGCCAGGATGCGCCCGCCATTCGCCGCGTCTTCGCCCTCCCAGGTCGTGACGACGCCCCCCGCCCCCTCGATGATCGGCATCAGGGCGACAATGTCATAGGGCTTGAGATCGGTTTCGATGACCAGATCGACAAAGCCCGCGGCGAGCGCGCAAAAGGCGTAGCAGTCGCCCCCGTACCGGGGCATGCGCGTTTCGTTTTCGACCCTCGCATAGGCCTTGCGGTCGGAGGCGTCGCGAATGAGGAGTGGGCTCGTCGTCATCAAGGTCGCTTCGCCGAGTGACGCGCAAGCGCGCGTATGCAGCGGACGGATCGCCCATTCGGAAGGCGGCGAGTCGCCGTGTGTGGCCGCGAGCGTTCTTAACCTGGCGCGCTGGCCATCGCCGCAAAAGCGCTCACGGGTGAACGGCTGCGCCATCATGCCGTAGACCGGGCGGCCGCGATGCATGAGGCCGATCAGCGTGCCCCAGGTCGGCATTCCGGCGACGAAACTCTTGGTGCCGTCGATGGGATCCAACACCCACACGTATTCGGCGTCGGGCCGATCCTGGCCGTATTCCTCCCCGATCACGCCGTGCGCCGGGAACGTCTGTCCAATCAGTCGACGCATCGCCGCCTCGGCTCCGCGGTCGGCTTCGGTCACCGGGTCGAAGGCGCCGCCGCGCGACTTGTCCTCGGCCCCGATCGCGCTGCGAAAGAACGGGAGAATCACCTCGCCGGAGACCTGGGCCAGGCGCTCCACGAAAGCCTCAAAGTCGACCGCCGTCATGGAGAGACCTCAAATCGATGCTCGGAGATATGCTCTACTTGCATGTCAGGTATCCCTTCCTGAGGCGACTCAACACTCGCCAGCAGGGGAGCGGTTGTTTTAACGCATTGTTCTTATTGCAATAACGCCGACGGGCAAACGACGCTTGGCGCGAAATGCCTTTTGCGGTCCGAGCCAATTCGGAGAAAGACGGCCTACCGGACGAAGAAAGGTCTTGCAAGAGCGCCTGTCAGAGCCGATATTGCTGCGGTGCGGCACGATCTGCCGCATATGCCCTCCTTGGGCGTTTCCTCCCTAGACTTAGGGCCGCCGTGGCGACATGGCGGCCTCCTTTTTTGTCGGAGGCTACGGCGTAAAGCCCTGCGCAACCGCCGAATCGGGAGGCCTACCTTCGGCCATAGCGCAATTCTGCGGCAAACCGCGCCTGTTCAATCTTCTCGAGGTTGAATTGTGCGTCGCGGCAATATCATTGCGCAATGCAGTACAATTTCGCAGCCGCCAGCCCCGGGCGGCTTTCGGGCGAAGGCTTCGCCGGGTTCGACGACTTGCCGGCCGCTACTTCTCACTTGCGCTATTCTCTTTCGCTTTCTTGAAAAGCCGCCGGACAGGCGGGGCCTTGCGCGCGCTATTCGGCGGCGAGCCGGTCCGGTCCGAATTCGCCGGCCAGCGATTTCGCCGCGGCGAAGAGGTCGTCGCGCAGCGCGATCCATTTCTCGGTCCTGACGATCCTGCGCTCGTTGAGGTAAAGCGCCCGGGCGATTTCGATCTGAACCGCATGAACGCTCTCCGCGGGAGCGCCGAAATGTTCGGTGATGAACCCGCCCGCGAACGGCTTGTTGCGGCGGACCCGGTACCCGGCCGCGCGCAGGCTCGCCTCGAGAATCTCGACCACGCTCGGCGCCGCGCTCGCGCCGTAGCGATCGCCGAGCACGATGTCCCACCCCCCCACGTCGGCGCCGTTGCTGGGCATCGAATGGCAGTCGAGCAGAACCGCCACCCCGAATCGGCCGCGCGCGCGTTCGACGAGGCCCTTCAACCGCTCGTGATAGGGGCGATAGAGCGCCTCGATCCGACCCAGTCCTTCCGAGACCGGCATCGGCCGCTTGTAGATCGGTTGAGCGTCTCCGACGACGCGCGGTATGGTCCCAAGACCGACGGCGACCCTCAGCGAACGCGTGTTGGCGAATTCCGGCAGGCGCTCGTCAAAAACCTGTGGATCGAGTTCGAAAGGCTCGCGGTTGACGTCGAGATAGGCGCGCGGAAAGTTCGCTCGCAGCAGCGGGGCCCCGAGCGCGACGCAGGGCAGGAACAACTCGTCGACGAAGGCGTCCTCCGAGCGCCGCAGCGTCAGCGGATCGAGCCGCGAGGCGGCCAGAAATCGCCGCGGATAGACCGATCCGGAGTGAGGCGAACTGAAAACGAGCGGCGAGGTCAGGCGAACCGGCTCGATGGTTTCGATCGGACGATCGAAGTCCGTCGCCGCCAATCGCTCGAAATCATCCATTGTCTCTCCGGGGACCCCTCGGCGCCCTTGCTCTGGGGGCGCGCTTGGGCTTTATCATGCGCTTGAGATTCTCAGGCTCGCGAAATTCGCGCGCCGCCTCTTTTGAAATTTTACCGGGGCGCCGCGATTTTGCCAAGCCTCACGAGGGACCAGGAATGCGCACGCCGGTCGAGATCGCAGCCAAAATCCTGCTCGCCGAGGACGACAACGACATGCGCCGCTTCCTGGTCAAGGCGCTGCAGAACGCGGGCTATTCGGTGGCCTCCTTCGACAACGGACTGTCCGCCTACAATCGGCTGCGCGAGGAGCCTTTCGAGCTGTTGCTGACGGACATCGTGATGCCGGAGATGGATGGAATCGAACTGGCGCGCCGGGCGACCGAACTCGATCCGGAAATCAAGGTCATGTTCATCACCGGCTTCGCCGCGGTCGCGCTCAATCCCGACAATAACGCGCCCAGGGACGCCAAGATTCTCTCGAAGCCTTTTCACCTCCGCGATTTGGTAAACGAAGTCGAGCGCCTGCTGAAAGCGGCCTGAGGCCGCTCCGCTTCCGGCCCGGCGGAAGCCGATCCAAGCCAGCGGCAATGGAATCCAAGCCCACGGAAGCCGGAGCAAAGCCAGGGGAAGCGGAATCCAAATGATTCCCTTCCGCGAATCGAGCCTTTTCAAGGGTTTAGACGCAAATCCAAATCGTTTTTTCTCGCCCGCTCCTTAATCCCCGCCAAACCCGTCCCGCCGCCGGCGGGACCAGCGGCGAGGGGTTCGCTGCCAAGGCGATCCTAACACAGGTTCGGTTTTTCAGCAAGAAGCCTCGCCAGGCGATAGTGGGTCTGTTTGAATTTCGGCTTCCGGCCCTGAGCGAACATTCGTCCTGAGCGATTGAACGTTGCAAATCGACGTAAGGCGACCGTTGCAGATCGCGGCCGCGAAGGTCGCGAGTGGGACGGTGAACGGTCCTTGCCTCTACGCGCAGTGTCCGCCCGAAGCGGACGTCGCTCGAGGCTACGGCGGACCATCCCGAAGGGCTGTTAGGAGAGCTTTCGCTCACGAAACACAGGTGTTATTCCGAAGGGAAAAGGAACTGATCGAGCGCATTAATGACAATTCCTCGGGCTGATGACCTTTTTCTTCCTCTTCTGCGCTATGCCGAGCGAAGGCCGTTTGGGAACTCCGAAGCCGTCGAAGCGCTCGCGGCCGAATTCCAATTAACAAAGGAAGAGCGCGCAAAATTCTCAGGTAATGGCAAGGTGCCTGAATTCGACAACCACATCCATTGGGCTTCAGGCCAACTTCGAATGGCCGAACTGTTCAGTAAGGAGGATGGTTCGTACCACCTCACGGACCGAGGACGTGAGGTCCTAGCAAGTCCTCCCCCTGTATTAGACAGACGATTTCTGGCTACATTCCCAGAATACGTTCTAGCAATGAAGGGAAAACCCAAAATATTGGGAGAGAGGAATTCTGAACAAGAATTTAAACTTGATGTGGACAATCCAGACTATCGAAACGTGACGTCATCTAAGCGTTTGGACATCAACAAGACCTACAAGGCGATACTAACCGCCGCGCGGGACGGACGCTTCATAACGTATGCCGACCTAGCCGCGGCCAGTGGGGTCGAATGGAGCAAGGCGAGACGTCCTCTACCCCAACAGCTAGGGCAGCTTGTCAAAATTGCGCACGCTCGCGGATGGCCTATGTTGTCCGCAATCGTCGTGAGGCAGGCCGACGTTGAAACCGGGGCATTGGATGGGGAGAGCCTAAAAGGGTTCCTGGCCGCCGCGGATATGGTCGGCATCAAAGTCGACGATCCGGAAGCCTTTTACCGTGACCAACAGAAGGCTGTTTTCGAATGGGCGAAGACGGCCCAGGACGAGCTTGCGTCGCCTCAGGAAGAATCGCTGGAAGATGAGGCTGGCGGACCCCGCTTTGTACGTTACTTTGGCCCCGTGCTAGAGGCGCTACGAGCAAATGGGGGCGAAGCAACACCGGACGTTGCACTCGCCTGGATCAGACAAAATATTAACGTGCCTGTCGCGGAGGTGGAGGGGATAAACAAAGGTGGGCAGTCAAAATTTGAAAACTACGTCCATTGGGCTCGATTCAATCTCGCTAGGGCAGGACTAATCGATGGGAGCAAACGCGGAATTTGGAAGCTCACTTCGGAAGGCCTCAATACGACGCTGGCACACTCGGAGGCTCTGAAGCTTTTCCACGACGTACGTGAGCAGTTCAAGACTGCCGTCGACGAAGAGAAGCCCGCTCCGGAAGTCGTGCCCGAACAGGAACTATTTGCGGACCCAAACCGCAGCTTTTGGTTTGTCGGGGCAGCGCGGGGCGGAACTGACGATCAATCGCAGCGCCTTATTACAGACGGTATATGGGATACAGACAACGACAGTGTTTCGGCTGAAGTGAACCGAATGAAGGCGGGCGACCTAGTTGCCATTAAGTCCTCGTTCACTCGCAAGAACAACCTTCCGTTCGAAAATCGCGGGAAGCCTGTTTCTTGTATGCGGCTCAAGGCTATCGGGACAATTACAGAAAACCCGGGAGACGGGAAGTCCGTTAAGGTCGACTGGCAGCCACTCAAGCCACCTCGCGACTGGTTTTTCTATACCTACCGGGTAACGGTCGTCGAAGCGGATCGCAGCGACGAACTGGCACGCCACCTGATCCTTTTCGCGTTTGCCAACGCCAATCAAGACTACGACTATTGGCTGAAGGAGGTTCCGCACTTCGCTACCAAGTACGGCGCGGCAGCAGCGCTTACGAGCGGCGACGTTACCTCCGAACCAGAGGAAACCGAGGTCGAAGCGGCCGTCCCCTCGTACACAATTGAACAAATCATTGAGGAAGGCTGTTTCGTGGAGGAAGAAAGGCTGGACCAGATTCTGTCTCGTCTGCGAGCGAAGAAGAATCTCGTCCTCCAGGGACCTCCGGGAACGGGCAAGACGTGGCTCGCTAAGAGATTGGCCTATTTGTTGATCGGAACCAAGGACCCGAAGGTGACTCGGGATCGGCTGCGCATTGTTCAGTTCCACCCGTCGCTCGCCTATGAGGACTTTGTCCGCGGCATCCGCCCTTCCCCCAAAGCAGACAGCAAACTTGACCTCGTCGATGGCATTTTCTTAGAGGTTGTCGAAGCGGCGAAGACCGAGCCAGATCGTCCCTATGTTCTCGTAATAGAGGAGATCAATCGGGGAAACCCGGCGCAAATTTTCGGTGAGCTGCTGACGCTGATCGAGGATTCCAAGCGCGGTTCCGATGACGCGATCGAGTTGACTTACCGACGGGCTCCAAATGAGCGTGTCTACGTCCCGCGCAATCTCTTTGTCATCGGCACAATGAACATCGCCGACCGTTCACTTGCGCTCGTGGATTTCGCGCTGCGCCGGCGGTTTGCCTTCGAAAATCTCTCGCCCGAACTCAATGGGGCGTGGAGGGCTTGGTGCATCAAACGCATTGGCATGCCCGCAGAAGATGTCTCGATGATCGAACTGCGAATCAACGCCCTAAACGACGAGATTCAGCAGGATCGCTCGTTGGGTACGCATTACCAGATCGGCCATAGCTACGTGATTCCGCAAATCGGCGCACCGATAGCCGACGCCCGGAAATGGTTTCGGGAGGTGGCCCGCACGGAGATAATCCCGCAGCTTGAAGAATATTGGTTTGACGCTCCCGACAAGGCGAAAGCCGCCGGGCAAAGATTGCTCGAAGGCCTCTAGATGCAGTTTGAGGGCCGAAACGCCATGGGTGAATTTGAACCGCGCCTGATTGGTAGCATTCCAGTCCGCAACATATGGTTGCTGTTCCTCTACGCTTCCAATTTGGCCCAGTTTTACGGACGGTATGATGTGGCCGTGGAAGAGGCGCCAGACTTCCCATCGTTGGTCGGGCGCCTGCTTTGCTTTGCAGTCGATCGGCGCCTACGACGCAATCTCAGCCGCGGCTATCTGCAAAGTGCTGCGATTCTGGCCCGTGTAAGAGGCCGAATCGACATTCTTAATACCTACGCGGACAATCTATTGGGCAGAGGTGTGGTTGCTTGCCGCTTTGAGGAATTGACAGTCGACACGCCGCGTAATCGGGTTGTCCGAGCTGCACTCGATGCCCTAGTAAACCGTGTCGACGACAATGTCCTTGCTCACGAGTGCCGACGGCTTGCCGGCGATCTGGGTAGAATTGGCGTCAGCGACCTTATGCCGTCGCGGAGCGCTTTAAGCGCCGACCGCATTGCGCGACACGATGTAGATGACCGTCTGATGGTCTCGCTTGCACGTTTGGCGTTCGAGGTAGTCATCCCAACAGAGGATTCCGGAGGCCGCGCCGCCGCTCGGGTCGAGAAGGACGTTAAATTGGTCCGGCAGCTTTTTGAGAAGGCGGTCGGCAACTTCTATGCTGCCGAACTTCGGCCGCTCGGCTGGGAGGTTCACCCAGGAAGGCGCCTTAAGTGGCAAATCGAGAGCGCAAGCCCTGGTATCGACGCCATCTTGCCGGGGATGATGACGGACATCATTTTGGAGGACAGCCTCCATGAGCGGAGGCTAGTTATCGACACGAAATTCACGTCGATCTTTGGGGCCTCGCCGCATCGCGCGGCCGTGCTCAAGAGCCCTTACATCTATCAGATCTACGCGTATCTTCGAAGCCAGGAACACGTGGACGACCGATTGTCTCTTTCCGCTTCCGGTATACTGTTGCACCCATCCGTCGACGCTGATATCGATGAGACTGTTCGCATGCATGGCCACGAGTTCCGGTTCGCAACCGTCAATCTGACCTTGAGCGCAACGAAAATAATCGAACGACTCCGTGCGATCATCCTGGAACAGAAAGCGGGGCAGGCAATTCAGGAAGTTGCTTGATTGCCTAAGTGCTCAGCCTGATCACACACATTTCCTACCTTCAGATGGATGAAGCGTTCCGGGACCCATCAGGAACGCCTGCCCCGATTTACGGTGACAGGCCCGTCTTTACCAATTTGTTTCGATCGGCTGCGCCTTCGATCCGAGACTGCAATCAAGGTAAAGGACGTGTCACCGGAATCCCAGACGGACAACGCGAGAAGTTTGCAACAGAGCCCGATCAATCTGGGCCGAGTTCCGATTGCGATCGTCGTGAACTTATATGGGTATCTTTGCCGTCCGTTTGGGCGCATGTACGAGACGCCGCCGTAGCGCGCTGTTGAGTTCAGGAGTCTTCACGATGTGCCGTGGGTGCTTCAATCAGCTCTTTCTCCGCGATGAGTTCCATTCCGGTGGGATCGCCGGCCTGCTCGGCAAGGCGGTGGGCACGCCCACCCGACGCGCCTTCATGGCTTATTCGGTCGGCGCGGCCTCCGCGCTTGGCGCTGTCGGGGCGGCTCCCGCTTTCGCCGCGGACGGAGGCGCCGACTTCATTTTGCGCGGCGGGACGGTCCGTCCGCTGCCCGGCGCGACCGTCGCCTCGGCGATCGCGGTCAAGGGCGGCAAGGTGCTTGCGGTCGGCGACGAGAGCGCGCTCCTGGGTCTCAAGACGGGCGACACCAAGGTCGTCGATCTCGCTGGCCGCACGCTGCTGCCGGGCCTGATCGATCCGCACAACCACACGATTTTGGCTTCGCTGATCTTCGAACTGCTCGACGACGTCGGCTACGCCAAATATCCGACCCGCGAGAAGCTTGTCGCGCATCTCAAGCAGGTGGCCGCAAGCGCGCCCAAGGGCAAATGGATCGTCGGCTCCAATTTCGACAATCTTCTGCAAGGCGGGGATTTCACGCTTCAGGAACTGGACGCCATATCGACCGACCATCCGATCTTCGTCTGGTACACCAACGGACACGACGCCTGCGTCAACAGCGAAGCGCTGAAGATCGCGGGAATTCCTGAGGATATCGGCGACCTGCCTGGAGGCGGCCATTTCGGACGGGCCGCCGACGGCAGGCTCAACGGCCTGGTCTACGAGGAAAGCGCGATGCTCAAATTCGCGGTCCACTTCCTCGGCAAGACCACGCCCGACGTGGCGGCCAAGGCGATCACGGATTACACTCGGCATGTCGCTTCCGTCGGCAACACCATGCTGCACGAGCCCGGCACGATCCGTTCGGACTGGATCGAGCAATTCGTCAAACTCTCCAACAGTCTCGCCTGCCGCACAAGCGCGAGCGTGATGTTCGACGACATGAAGGGCCTGACGCCGTTCCGCAGTCAGGGCCTCGGAAAAGGCGCGCCAGTCGATAATTCCCTGTTCTCGCTCTATGGCGTCAAAATCGTCGGCGACGGCTCCAACCAGACCGAGACCGGGGCGCAGACCAAGCCCTACATGAACTCGACCTCCAAGGGTTCGCCGAACTTCGACGCCGCGCAGATGAAACAGATGGTCGCCGAAGTGAAGGCCGTCGGCCTGCCGGTGCAGATCCACTGCAACGGCGATTACACGGTCGACATTGCGCTCGACGCGATCGAGGCGGCCTACATGGGCTCGACCGACTATGGCGTCAATCGCATCGAGCACTCGACGATGGCGCGCCCCGACCAGATTTTGCGCATGCAGAAGCTCAACGTGCAGCCGAGTTTCCTGATGAACCATGTGCGCTTCTACGGCGCCGCCTATCGCGACCAGATCTTCGGCCCCGAACGCGCCGCCTTCATGGACCCCGCTGGGGCCTGCGTGAAAGCCGGCTTGCCCTTCACGCTGCACACCGATGGGCCGTGCTCGCCGCCGGGACCGCTTGCGCTCATCAGCACGGCGGTGACGCGCCGCTGCATCATCGACAATTCCGTGGTCGGCCCCGATCAGGCCGTTTCGCTCGACGATGCGATCCGCGCCGTCACGATTTACGCCGCCCGCCAGCTCGGACAGGGCGACCGCCTCGGCTCGCTCGAAAACGGCAAGGAAGCGGATTTCACGATCCTAGAAAGTGATCCCTACAAGGTAAGCCCGGATGCGATCGCCGACATCAAGGTCAGCGAGACGTGGGTGGCGGGGCAGCGGAAGTTCGCGGCCTGACGGGCAGCCTTCCGGCCTCGGCTGTAACGGTTGGAAGCGACTCCGCTTTGTTCAGAGCAGCCGCTTCCGACGTTGAGGCGGCCCGACGAACCAATCTTCAACATGCCGAGCGCAGCACCTATCAGCCCGGTGACAAAGGCCAGAATTACGGAATTACGGTGACAGGCCCGTCTTTACCAATTAGATTCGACCGGCTGCGCCTTCGATCCGAGACTGCAATCAGGTAGAGGAGGGCGTGTCGCCGGAATCCGGACGCGCTCGACCAACTGGCCGCGGCCGGCTGCGCGCTCATGACGGCCGACCGACCCTCGTGAGGGCCGGCAGAGGGTCCTATTTCTGGAGTCCTAATCTTGTTGACAGCAAATAGGCCGGAGACGCGGCTTGCAACGCGGCTTGCCTTTCTGGTGGCTGGTTTTGGCGTCGCCTGCTGGGCGCCGCTCGTTCCCTTCGCCAAGCAAAGGCTTCAAGTCGACGACGGCGCGTTGGGACTGCTGCTCCTCTGCGTCGGCGTGGGCGCCATCGCGGCGATGCTCTTGGCCGGCGTAATCAACTCCCGGCACGGCAGCCGACCTATCATCCTCGCAGGCGGGTTCGGTCTTGCTGTCCTCCTGCCGTTGCTTGCTGTGGCCGGATCGCCGGTTTCGCTGGGATTGACGCTCCTTGGGTTTGGCGCGGCGCTGGGCTCCCTCGATGTCGCGATGAACATTCATGCCGTCGAGGTCGAGCGCGCCGCCGCCAAGCCGCTCATGTCCGGCTTCCATGCCCTGTTCAGCGTCGGCGGCTTCGCCGGCGCAACGTTGATCACCTTTCTTCTCTCCTCGAATATGGCTCCAATCGCGAGCACGTTGTTTGCGTCCGTGCTGATGGCGATTGCGATGGCTTTCGCGGCTCCTCGATTGTTGCGCGCGTCGCATTCCGGGAACGCGCCCCTGTTCGTCGCCCCACACGGGATCGTTCTCCTGCTCGCGGCTTTGGCCTTGGTAATGTTCCTCGTCGAAGCTGCGATTCTCGACTGGAGCGCCTTGCTCGTCACCGGCAAGGGTCTCGTCGGCAAGGCGAGGGGAGGACTCGGCTACTCGATCTTCGCAATCGCGATGACGGCGGGACGGTTTGGCGGCGATTTCGTCTCGACGCGCGTCGGCGACCGCGCGATCTTGTTTTGGGGCGGTCTCACGACAATTGGAGGCTTCGCCTTGGTCCTTTTGGCGGCGATCGCTTCACTCGCCATGAGCGGGTTTCTGCTGATCGGCCTGGGGGCTTCGAACATCGTGCCCGTGCTGTTCCGCCGCGCCGGCGCGCAGCGCGCGATGCCGGCGGGCCTCGCGGTCGCGGCCATTACGACCGCCGGATACGCGGGCAATCTTGTCGGCCCGGCTGCG
The DNA here is from genome assembly GCA_963784805.1 of uncultured Alphaproteobacteria bacterium. Classification (GTDB taxonomy): domain Bacteria; phylum Pseudomonadota; class Alphaproteobacteria; order Rhizobiales; family Beijerinckiaceae; genus Roseiarcus. The sequence goes on along the minus strand of CAWASR010000008.1, from coordinate 483,836 downwards.
ATCGGCTTTGTCGCCAAAGCAGCGGGGCTTCCGGTTGCCTTTTGGCTGCTCGCCGCGCTCGTCGGCGCTGTCGTCTTGAGCGCGCGAGCCGTTACGGCGCTGCGAGGCTGAAAGGGGTCGGCTTATGCGGATTGGGCATGTGGAATCACGGTGACAGGCCCGTCTGTACCAATTTGTTTCGACCGGCTGCGCGTTCGATCCGAGACTACAATCAGGTAAAGGAGGGCGCGTCGCTGGAATCCTGGATCAGACACGTGTGAGACGGCCGGCGCGCCCGGCGGCGATCGGTCATTGATTGCATGGAGGCGATTGTGCGCGAATCCCATTCGCGCCCCGCTCCGCCATGCAAATAATGACTCCATCCGCACTCCTCTCCAGTCTCATATGTCTTGAGCCGGGGCGGACCCTTGACGACCCCGCGCGCCGCCCTTATCTGGGCGCCGTTAGCACTCGCGTCGGTAGAGTGCCAACGGTTGTTCCGCGCCCGCGCCGGGCGATCCCGTGAGAGGAAAGCGCTTATGAAATTCCGTCCCCTGCATGACCGCGTCGTCGTTCGCCGCCTCGAGGGCGAGGAGAAGACGAAGGGCGGCATCATCATTCCCGACACCGTCAAGGAGAAGCCGCAAGAAGGCGAGATCGTCGCCGTCGGCCCCGGCGGACGCGACGAGAACGGCAAGCTGACCCCGCTCGACGTCAGGAAGGGCGACAAGGTGCTGTTCGGCAAGTGGAGCGGCACCGAGGTCAAGATCGACGGCAAGGAGCTGTTGATCATGAAGGAGTCCGACATCATGGGCGTGATCGGCTGATCCGACCCGTCCAAAGCGAATTTTCCAACATTTCGCCCTCAAGAGGGCAGGAGAGAGACCACAATGTCCGCTAAAGACGTACGCTTCTCCACCGACGCGCGCGACAAAATGCTGCGCGGCGTCGACATCCTCGCCAACGCCGTCAAGGTGACGCTCGGCCCCAAGGGCCGCAACGTCGTGCTCGACAAGTCGTTCGGCGCTCCCCGCATCACCAAGGACGGCGTGACCGTCGCCAAGGAAATCGAGCTTGAGGACAAGTTCGAGAACATGGGCGCCCAGATGGTGCGCGAAGTCGCCTCCAAGACCAGCGACACCGCCGGCGACGGCACCACGACTGCGACTGTGCTCGCCCAGTCGATCGTCAGGGAAGGCGCCAAATACGTCGCCGCCGGCATGAACCCGATGGACCTCAAGCGCGGCGTCGATCTCGCGGTCGCGGAAGCCGTCAGAGACATCGCAAAGCGCTCGAAGAAGATCAAGGAATCCTCGGAGATCGCCCAGGTCGGCACCATTTCGGCCAACGGCGACAAGTCGATCGGCAAGATGATCGCCGACGCGATGCAGAGAGTGGGCAACGAAGGCGTCATTACGGTCGAGGAGGCCAAGAGCCTCGAGACCGAGCTCGACGTCGTCGAGGGCATGCAGTTCGACCGCGGCTATCTCTCGCCCTATTTCATCACCAACGCCGAGAAGATGGTGGCCGAGCTGGAAGACGCCTATATTCTCATCCACGAGAAGAAGCTCTCCTCGCTGCAGGCGATGTTGCCGGTGCTCGAGGCGGTCGTGCAGACGTCGAAGCCGCTCGTCATCATCGCCGAGGACATCGAGGGCGAGGCGCTGGCGACGCTGGTCGTCAACAAACTGCGCGGCGGCCTGAAGGTCGCGGCGGTCAAGGCGCCCGGATTCGGCGACCGCCGCAAGGCGATGCTGGAGGATATCGCGATCCTGACCGGCGGCACGATGATCGCCGAGGACCTTGGGATCAAGCTCGAGAACGTCAACCTGTCGATGCTCGGCAAGGCCAAGCGGGTCAGGATCGAGAAGGAGAACACCACCATCATCAACGGCGCCGGCAAGAAGGCCGACATTGAGGGCCGCGTCGCCCAGATCAAGGCGCAGATCGAGGAGACGACATCCGACTACGACAAGGAGAAGCTGCAGGAACGGCTGGCCAAGCTCGCGGGCGGCGTCGCGGTGATCCGCGTCGGCGGCGCGACCGAAGTCGAAGTCAAGGAGAAGAAGGATCGCGTCGACGACGCCCTGCATGCGACCCGCGCGGCTTACGAAGAGGGCGTGGTGCCCGGCGGCGGCGTGGCGCTGCTGCGCGCCAAGAGCGCCGTCTCCAGGCTCAAGAGCGAGAACGCCGACGAGCAGGCCGGCATCAACATCGTGCTGAAGGCACTGGAGGCGCCGATCCGTCAGATCGTCGACAATGCGGGGGTCGAAGGCTCGATCGTGGTCGGCAAGATCCTCGAGCACAAGTCACAGACCTACGGCTTCAACGCCCAGACGGAGTCCTACGTCGACATGATGGAGGCGGGCATCGTCGATCCGGCCAAGGTGGTGCGCACGGCGCTCCAGGACGCTGCTTCGGTCGCAGGTCTCCTCATCACGACCGAGGCGATGGTCGCCGAACTGCCAAAGGAGAAGCCCGCAATGCCGATGGGCGGCGGCGGCGGCGGAGGCATGGGCGGCATGGACTTCTAAGGGTCCGCGGATCATCCACATGGACGAAAGGGCGGCCACGGCCGCCCTTTTTCTTTGCGACCGTCTTTTTGAAGCAAAATCTTTCTGAAACTCGGAAAATATGTTAGGTTGTCTGTTGCCTGCGGATTGAACCCTTGCGCTCGCGGACGACCAACCGATTTTCAAGGCGCCGCGCTTCAGCGGCTCGAGCGGACGGCGCGAATGTCGGCTCGATCGCCGGGGCGCGGAGAGAATTGGCTCTTGCTTTGGAATCGCCCATTGAAAAGTCAACATTCGTGGAAGGAAAATGCTTTCTTTTCCTTCCCTTTTTGCTTTCTTTTCCTTCCCCACGGCTTGCAAATTATTCCCTTGAGCGTGGAGCGGCCGCCAGCGACGAGCGGACTATGGGGCCGGCGGAGAGCGAAATCGCGACCCGCCTCGCCCTTCGCCGGGCTCAGCGCAGGCTTTCGGGTCGCCGCGCCTCGCGCAGCCCTTCGGGCGCGACTTTTCGGTCGAGCGCCCGGGCGGCGACAAGCGGCCGAACATTGCCGAGATTTCATGAACCGCCGCAGCGAAGCGCCCTTCAATTGCCCCGGTCGCTCTGCTAGTGCGCTGACACGCGACACCCGTCCCCTTCAGGTCTTTTCCCCATGCGTATGTTGAGCCTTGCCGCTTTCGCCGTCCTCGCCCTCATCGTCGGGGCCTATAAGGAGGACGGCATGATGCTGGTCGTCGGCTTCGCTTCGGCGCTCAGCGCGTTCGCCTCCAGGCCGCGATGGAGGACCTCGACCTTCCTGACGATCCTGTCGGATCTGTTCGCGTTCGAGACGATCCTGTTCGGACTGGCCGACATCGTTTCGCTCCTCGGATATTGGCCAAAAGCTTACGCCGACTATTCGCTTCCGCGTTATCTTCCGCTTGCGACCGCGCTTTTCGGCGTCGCCATCTTCGGCATTTCGCACTTTCCCTTTGTGCGCAGAATGGTTGCGCTGACCGACCCGTTCTTCGAGGCGCGCACGCCGATCTCCATCCGCCCCTGGCCCCTGCCGCGGATGGCCGTGCGCCAGAGCCTCTATGCGCGCATCAACATCTTCTTCCTGATTCTCATCAATCAATTTCAGGTCGCGCTCGGCGTCCGGCTCAATTTCTTCTACCGGGCGTTCGGCAACGCCATCCAGGTTCCGGACGCCGTCCACCAGGCCGCCTTCTGGCAGCAGTTGCTCATGGTGTTCGTTCCGCTGGTCACGATCTCGATCCTGGCGTTCCTCGTCGAGTTCTACGTTGCGCTGAATTTCGTCCTGCAATGGCGGCGCTGGATGACGGCGTCCTACACGTCGCGCTGGCTCCTGCATTCGATGCATTACAAGCTGGCGCTCACCGGCGGGGAAACCGACAACCCGGACCAGCGCATTTCCGAGGACATCGGCGGCTTCATCAGCGGCGCCGGCGGCGTCGGTTCTTACATGAATGCGGGCATCTACAACTACACGATCCAGGCGATGACCACCGCCACCAACCTGGTGGCGTTTTCGATCATCCTCTGGGGAATCTCGCGCAACATGAATCTCTCTGTCCTCGGCGTGCCGATCCCCGGATTTCTGTTCTGGGTCGCGATCCTCTACGCCTTCTTCGCCACCGGCATGATGCAGCTCATCGGCCACTCGCTGTCGCGGCTGATGTTCCGCCAGCAGGCGGTCGAGGCGAACTTCCGTTTCGATCTGGCGCGCATCCGCGAGTTCAGCGAGCAGATCGCCCTCCTCAAGGGCGAGCAGCGTGAGATCGACCGCGCAAACAGGGTGTTCAACGACGTCTTCCTCACGGTCCAGCGGATCATCCGGGTACGGACGATGCTGAACTCTTTCCTGCAATTCTACTCCCAGGTCACGGCGATCATTCCCTATGTGGTGGTCGCGCCTTTCTACTTCGTGGCGAAAAAGGTCGACTTCGGGACGTTCAGCCAGTCGGCCGACGCCTTCAGCAACGTCAACACCGCCATGAACTTTTTCGTCAATCAGTATACTGGTCTCGCCAGCTTCAGCGCGACGATCCAGCGCCTCACCTCGTTCGAGGAGGCCTTCGCGCGCACCCGCGCGGCGGAAGCCAAGACCCCGCGGATCACGACCGCGCCCGCCGAGGGCCCGATCCTGTCGACTCCCGACCTCGACGTGGCGCTGCCCGACGGCCGCAAACTCGCGCATATCGGCGACCTCGCGCTGATTCCGCAGGAATTGACTTTGGTCGTCGGGCCCTCGGGCGTCGGCAAGTCGACCCTGTTTCGCGCCATCGCGGGCCTGTGGCCGTTCGGCTCGGGCGAAATACGGCAGCCCGCCTACGCCAAACTGATGCTCCTGCCCCAGCGGCCCTACATTCCGAACGGCCCGTTGAGCGAGGCGCTCGCCTATCCGGCCTCGTCGGAGAAGTTTTCCGACGAGCAACTGCGCGGCGCGCTGAGCAAAGTCGGCCTTCCCGCGCTCGCCGACCGCCTCGACGACAGCGACAATTGGCAGATGCGGCTCTCAGGCGGGGAGCAGCAGCGGCTCGCTGTCGCGCGCGCCTTGCTCGCCGAGCCTGACTGGCTGTTCCTCGATGAGTCGACCAACTCACTCGACGAAAAGAGCGAGGGCGATCTCTATCGCGTGATCGCCAAAAATCTTCCCAACGCGACCCTGGTCTCGATCGGCCATCAATCGACGCTGAATGCGTTCCACAAGCGCCGCATCGCGTTTGAACCCCACGAAGGCGGAATTGCGACGGTCGAAAGCATCGCCGCGACGACGTGATCGCGAACGACGCTCAAAGCGAACGCGCAAGCCGCATCGAACCGCGCGGCCCCTTGATCACCAGATCGCCGTTGACGAGGTCCCAGGACGGGTTGCCGAGAAGACCAGAGAGGAATTTGAACTCCAGCGCCATAAGGTCCTTGGAGCACTGTTTTTTGGTCAGCGCGAACGGACCGACGGCCAGATGCTGGTTCTTGACCGGATACATGGTCGCCGACCATGAATTGCAGCCGGTATAGCCGGAGCCGCGCAATGCGCCGTCGATCTTCAGGCTGACGTCGAGATCGTCGGGAACGGGTTTGCCGTCGAGCTCGCGCAGCGACCAGGTCTCGTCGAGCGGAAAATTCTTCTGCTGCGGCGGCAGCGGTTTGGGCGGACCTTTGTCCTCTTCGCTCTGGGGCCCGGCGGCGAAAGCCGCGGCGGCGAAACAAAACGCGGCCGCGCCGACGGCCGCCGCAAGCACTGACTTCTTCATGCAATTCAACCCTCGTAGGCGAAAGGCGCGCGCCTTTCCGCAACTGCGTCATGCCGAGTCGCGTTCGGCCGCCCGACATAGCGCCCTATCGTTGCAGAGCGTGCGCTTTTTGTGGCGGAATCCGCCGCTTCCCACTTGAATTTCAGCAGCCTCGTCCAAAATTGATGAATGCGGGGTCCCGTGGGAACCGCAAGCGGCGAGCGCGGCCTGATGAAGGAGCGCTGGCTGTCATGTCGCTTCAACAAGGAGGATATGTTTATGTTGAACTACGATCTTTCGCCATTCTATCGCTCCACTGTCGGGTTCGACCGCCTTTTCTCGATCCTGGACAAGGTGGCTGGCGCCGAGCAGAACGCTCCGACCTACCCGCCCTACAATATCGAGCGAACCGGCGAAAACGCCTATCGCATCACGCTCGCGGTCGCCGGCTTCGGCGAGAACGAGTTGTCGGTCGAGACCCGGGAGAACACGCTGACCGTGCGCGGTTCGAAGGAGCAGGCCGACAAGAGCGACGAGAAGCGCGAAGTCGTCTATCAGGGCATCGCCGCTCGGGCCTTTGAGCGCAGATTCCAGCTTGCCGACCACGTTGTGGCGACCGGCGCGACCAGCGAGAACGGATTGCTCCATATCGATCTGGTGCGAGAAGTCCCGGAAGCGCAGAAGCCGCGCGCCATCGCCATCAACGGCGCCAAGCCGGTCGGCGCCAGGGCGGTTGAGGCGCCTGCCGCCAAGAAGGCGGCCTAAGCTCGACGGCGCCCGTCGCCGTCTGCAAAAGGGCGCCCCTCAGGGCGCCCTTTTTGTCTAGTCGAGCGGCATGACCGGAACGTCGTTCACCTTCGATTTGTCGTTCGACTTCGGAACCGGGACCGGGGCCGGCGGTGGCGAGGCCGCTTTTGCGGACTGCGCCTCAGTCCGGGCCGGGGCGCCGCTCGGCGGCGGTTCGGTTTCGAGCCGGGCTGCGGCTGCCGCATCCGCTTTTGGAGCCTTCCCCGTGACTGCGGGAGAGGGCGGAGCGGCGGCCTTGGTCTCGGCCGATGAAGAGGCGCTCGGCGGCGCGTTCGGGTTCACCGCCGCCGAGGGCGCGGCTGACGGCGAGACTAGAGGAGCCGGCGCGGGAGCGCCCGCCGCCGGCGCGGTCTCGGCCGGCTCACGGTTCGCCGTGGATCTGGGCCTGGCTCGAGGCTTGATAGGCTCTTCCGATCCGCGGGCCGGGCGATCATCCGAAAAATCGCTCGCCGGCGGCGGTCCAAAAACGCCAGGCGGGATCGGCTCGGCGAATTCCCCGCCGAAACCCCGCCGCCAGTGTCCGCGACGCAAGACGAAGCGTTGGAGGATTTCCCCGCTCCACGCATCGATAATCAGCCGCTCGCGGCCTGCGCGGCCGGCGATCACGTCGGCGAGGTAGACCGTATTTCGGCGATAGAGCGGCCCGGTCAGCCTATAGCCTTGCGCCTGCAGCCTTTGCACGATCTCGCCAGGGGAAGCCGCGCCGAAGGGCGAAAACCATTGCGCCTGCGCCGCAGGGGCGACAGCCAACGCCAGAAAGGCGCCGAACGCCGAGCGGGCCATCCAGCGGCCCAGTTTCCCGTTGAAGCTGCCGGTCATGGCGCCCTCGCTCGCAGATTGTCCGGAGGAACCTGTCGCGACAATTGCGGCGCGGTCACGGCGGGCCTGGCGCAGAGGCTGACCACCCGATCGATCTCGTCCGGCCGCGTCTCGAACGACGTCACGAGTTGCGCCAGCGTTTCACCCGGGCGGGGCGCCCGATCCGCCGACAACGAGCGGGTGCTCCAATCATGGAGCCGCGCGCCCGCGGCGCGCCATCCGACGACGGTCGCCCCCGGGGCCACGATAAACACCTCGTTGGCTTCGGTCGGCCAGGCGAGCCGCACGCCGGGCGCGGCTGCGAGCCGCTCGCTGAGCCGCCGCGCCGAGGCGTTGGCGCGCCCTGCGAGCCGAAGCCAAAGGTCGTCCTTCAAATAGGCCTCCATCTGCGCTCCGAGAAATCGTCCTTTCGACATCGTATGCCCGGCGCGCTTGCGCCGAAACGCGAAATCCTCGGCGTGCGCGAGGTCGAAGAAGACGACCGCTTCGCAGGCGAGCGCGCCATTCTTCGTTGCGCCGAAGGACAGGGCGTCGACCCCAGCCCGCCATGTCATCTCGGCTGGCGAACATCCGCAAGATACGACCGCGTTGGCGAACCGCGCCCCGTCCATGTGGACGCTGATCCCCGCCGATCTGGCGACGGCGCAGACCTCCTCGATTTCACCGACGCGATAGACGGTCCCGGCTTCGCTCGCCTGCGACAGCGACACCACGCCTGGTTGCGGCGACTTCACCAACCCGCGCGGGAAGCGTTCGAGCGTGTCCCGAAGCGCTCCGGGCGTAATCTTGCCGCCCTCCCCCACGATCCCCACCAGCTTCGCGCCGCCGGTGAAAAGTTCGGGCGCGCCACATTCGTCGTCGTGGATGTGCGCCTCTTCGTGGCAGAATACGGCCTCCCACGGCTTGGCCAGCGCCGATAACGCGAGTGCGTTCGCGGCCGTGCCAGTCGCGACCAGGAAGGCCGCGACTTTGGTCTCGAAGATTTCGCTCAACCGCGCTTGCGCCCGCGCCGTGTACTCGTCCTCTCCATAGGCGGGCGCGTTGACACGGGACGACGAGGCGATCGCTTCCAGAATTTCCGGCGCGACGCCAGCGCCGTTGTCGCTCGCGAAGTTCATCTGAGCCTCGATCGATCTAAACCGCCAAGTTGCCTCAACCGGAGGCGCATTGGCAATTCACCGGCGCGGCGAGATTGCTCCGCCAAAAAAACTCGGCCCCCCCGCTTGTGTCGACGCCCTGTTTCTGGCATTGTCAGAGATAGGACAGCTTTGCTGACCATTTTTTGGGCGCTCAAGGTTAATCCTTCAGCGCGGGCAGCTGAATGGGGGCGCGGCGTTGTCGTATCGAACGACGAAAACGGATCGAAAAAAATCCGACGCATAAAGCCTTTGGTTGCGTTCGGCGCAGCCGCTTCAAGTCCATAATACGCCTTCAAAAATCTGGAAGAGCAGTCGCCTGAGGTTCGCGACTGCGCGGGGGAGCGGAGAAATGAACGCGATAACCCAATCGATCTCCGACAAGTTGGGCGCCGGGCCGGCGTCAAGGCGCGTTCCTGCTGGGGCGGACCCGCTGACGCCTCGCGCCGAAGGCCTTTACGACCCGGCCAGAGAGCACGATTCCTGCGGCGTCGGCTTCGTGGCGCACATGAAGAACCGCAAGTCGCACGACATCCTCGAAAAGGGTCTGCAAATCCTGGTCAATCTCGACCATCGCGGCGCCGTCGGGGCTGATCCGGCGCTGGGCGACGGCTGCGGAGTTCTCGCGCAGATACCGCACGGGTTTTTCGCGCCGGAGTGCGCCAGGCTCGGCTTCGACCTCCCTGGGCCTGGCGAATATGCGATCGGTCAGTTCTTCATGCCGCGCGCCGCCGCCGCGCGCCAGCAGGTGCGCGAGATCGTCGAAGAGGTCGTCGCCGCCGAGGGTCTGATTGTGCTGGGCTGGCGCGACACGCCGACCGACAATTCCGGACTCGGCGAGCGCGTGAGGGCGGTCGAGCCGAAGATGCAGCAGATTTTCGTCGGCCGCGCGCCGGGCCTCGTCAGCGATGACGACTTCGAGCGCCGGCTCTTCATCGTGCGCAAGGTCGTCTCCAATCGGGTCTATGCGATCGGCGATCCGAAAGTCTCGGAATACTACCCCGTCTCGATGTCGGCCCGCACCATTGTCTACAAGGGCATGGTGCTCGCCCCCCAACTCGCGCCCTACTACTGCGATCTCCTCGACCCGCGCTTCGAGACCGCCTTGGCGCTCGTCCATCAGCGATTCGCGACGAACACTTTCCCCTCCTGGCGCCTCGCGCATCCCTACCGCATGGTCGCCCATAACGGCGAGATCAACACGCTTCGAGGCAACGTCAACTGGATGGCGGCGCGTCAGGCGAGCGTCGTTTCAGAGTTGTTCGGCGCCGACATCTCCAAGCTGTGGCCGATCTCCTATGAGGGCCAGTCGGACACCGCCTGTTTCGACAACGCGCTCGAGTTCCTTGTCCGGGGGGGGTATTCGCTCAGCCACGCGATGATGATGCTGATCCCGGAAGCGTGGGCCGGCAATCCGCTGATGAACGACGAGCGGCGCGCCTTTTACGAATATCACGCGGCGTTGATGGAGCCTTGGGATGGGCCGGCGGCGGTCGCGTTCACTGATGGGCGCCAGATCGGGGCGACGCTCGACCGCAACGGCCTCAGACCCGCCCGCTATTTCGTCACCGACGACGACCTGGTCGTGCTCGCCTCCGAAATGGGCGTTCTCCCCGTTCCGGAGGAGACGATCATCGCCAAGTGGCGTCTGCAGCCTGGCAAGATGCTGCTCGTCGATCTCGCCGAGCACCGCATCGTTTCCGACGCCGAAATCAAGCAGACGCTGTCGTGCGCCAACCCCTACAGCGCCTGGCTCGAGACCACCCAGATCGTGCTGGAGGAGCTCGATCCGGTCGAGCCGCGCGCATCGCGCACCGACGTCTCGTTGCTCGATCGCCAGCAGGCCTTCGGCTATACGCAGGAAGACCTCGCGTTCCTGCTCTCGCCGATGGCGACCACCGGGCAGGAAGCGGTCGGCTCGATGGGCACGGACACGCCGATCTCCGCGCTGTCGTCGAAGTCGAAGTTGCTCTACACCTATTTCAAGCAGAACTTCGCGCAGGTGACCAACCCGCCGATCGACCCGATTCGTGAGGAACTGGTGATGAGCCTGGTGTCCTTCATCGGGCCGCGGCCGAACCTGTTCGATCTCGCAGGCGCGGCGCGCCGCAAGCGGCTCGAGGTGCGCCAGCCGATCCTGACCAACGATGATCTCGAGAAGATCCGCTGCATCGGTCACTTCGAGGATTCGTTCGACACCCGGACGCTCGACATCACTTATGCGGTCAAGAACGGCGCCGCGAGCATGGACGAGGCGCTGCGGCGCCTTTGCCTGCGCGCGGAAGCCGCCGTGCATGGCCGTTACAACATCATCATTCTCTCCGACCGGATGGTCGGTCCGGACCGCATACCGATTCCGGCGCTTCTGGCGACAGCCGCGGTCCATCACCATCTCATCCGCAAGGGATTGCGCACCTCGGTCGGTCTCGTCGTGGAGACCGGCGAAGCGCGCGAAATCCATCATTTCGCGTGTCTGGCCGGCTATGGCGCGGAGGCGATCAACCCCTATCTCGCCTTTGAGACGCTGACGTCGATGGCCAAAGACCTGCCGGAGCCGATCAGCGGCTACGAGGTCGTCAAGCGTTTCATCAAGTCGGTAGACAAGGGCCTGTTGAAGGTCATGTCGAAGATGGGCATCTCGACCTATCAGTCGTACTGCGGCGCTCAGATCTTCGACGCCGTCGGGCTTTCGCGCGCGTTCGTCGACCAATTCTTCTTCGGCACCGCGACCTCGATCGAAGGCGCGGGACTGGCGGAAATCGCCGGGGAGACGCAGCGCCGTCACGCTGAGGCGTTCGGCGAGTCTCCGGTCCTGCGCACCTCGCTCGAAGTCGGCGGCGAATACGCCTATCGGGTGCGCGGCGAGGCGCACGACTGGACGCCGCAGACGGTATCGTTGTTGCAGCACGCCGTGCGCGGCAATGCGCGCGACCGCTACGACGCCTTCGCCAAGACGCTCAACGAACAAAGCGACCAGTTCCTGACCATTCGCGGCCTCTTTCGCATAAGAAAGGCTGAGGAAGACGGACGCGCGCCGGTTCCGCTCGCGGAAGTCGAGCCGGCGGCGTCGATCGTCAAGCGCTTTGCAACCGGGGCGATGTCCTTCGGCTCGATCTCGCGCGAGGCCCACACCACGCTCGCGATCGCGATGAACCGCATCGGCGGCAAATCCAACACGGGCGAGGGCGGAGAGGAATCCGACCGCTACAAGCGGATGGCCAATGGCGATTCGATGCGCAGCGCAATCAAGCAGGTCGCCTCAGGACGCTTCGGCGTGACGGCCGAATATCTGGTCAACGCCGATATGATGCAGATCAAAATGGCGCAAGGCGCGAAGCCCGGCGAAGGCGGGCAGCTCCCAGGCCACAAGGTCGATGCGGTGATCGCCAAGGTGCGCCACTCGACGCAGGGCGTCGGCCTCATCTCGCCGCCGCCGCATCACGACATCTATTCGATCGAGGACCTGAAGCAGCTCGTCTACGACCTGAAGAACGTCAATCCGCAAGCGTTGGTTTCGGTCAAGCTGGTCTCCGAGGTCGGCGTCGGCACGGTCGCGGCCGGTGTCGCCAAGTGCAAGGCGGACCATGTCACCATCTCCGGCTTTGAGGGCGGCACCGGCGCCTCGCCGCTGACGTCGATCAAGCACGCTGGTTCGCCGTGGGAGATTGGCCTCGCCGAGACGCATCAGACGCTGGTCATGAACGGTCTGAGATCGCGCATCGCCGTTCAGGTGGACGGCGGCGTGCGCACCGGCCGCGACGTCGTGATCGGCGCGCTGTTGGGCGCGGACGAATTCGGGTTCGCCACCGCGCCGCTGATCGCCGCCGGCTGCGTCATGATGCGCAAGTGCCACCTGAACACTTGTCCGGTCGGCGTCGCCACCCAAGACCCCGTCCTGCGCAAGCGCTTCGTCGGAAAGCCGGAGCATGTCATCAACTACTTCTTCTTCGTCGCGGAGGAAGTGAGGGCGCTGATGGCCGAACTCGGCTACCGCACGTTCGACGAGATGATCGGCCAGCGACAAATGCTCGATAGGGCGAAGCTGGTCGAACACGCCAAGGCGCGAGGCCTCGATTTTTCGAGGCTGTTCCATAAGCCGACGCCCTGGGCGGGCGACACGATCTACCACAGCATCCCGCAGGACCATCAGCTTGAGCACGTGCTCGACCGACATCTGGTCGTGGCTACGAAGGAGGCGATCGAGCGCGGCAAACATGTCCGCCTCGACCTTTCGATCCGCAATTCGGACCGCTCGGCCGGCGCGATGCTGTCTGGCGAAATCGCAAAGCGCTATGGCCATGCCGGCCTGCGCGACGAAGCGATCCACATCAAGTTCAAGGGCACGGCCGGCCAGAGTTTTGGCGCGTTTCTCGCCAAGGGCGTGACCCTGGAGCTGGAGGGCGACGCCAATGACTACGTCGGCAAGGGCCTGTCAGGCGGTCGCGTCGTCGTTTACCCGCCGCGGGAAGCCGCCAAACTGACGCCGGAGGCCTCGATCATTGTCGGGAATACGGTGCTATACGGCGCGATCGCAGGCGAGTGCTACTTCCGCGGCGTGGCCGGCGAGCGTTTCGGCGTGCGCAACTCGGGCGCAATCGCGGTGGTCGAGGGCGTCGGCGACCACGGTTGCGAGTACATGACCGGCGGCATTGTCGTCGTCATCGGAGAGACCGGGCGCAATTTCGCCGCAGGCATGTCGGGCGGCATCGCCTATGTCCTCGACGAGGCGGGAACTTTCGCCCAGCGTTGCAATATGGCGATGGTCGAACTCGAGCCGGTGACGGCGGAGGAAGAGGTGATGCTGCGTCATCTTCACTCGGGAGGCGATCTGGAGGCTCACGGCCGGGTCGACGTGATGCGCGACATGAGCCGGTTTGACGCCGAGCGCCTTCACCAACTCGTCGCCAACCATGCGCGGGCGACCGGTTCGACCCGCGCCCGGCATATCCTTGAGAACTGGGACGCCTATCTGCCTAAGTTTCGCAAGGTGATGCCGGTCGAGTATCGACGCGCGCTGGCCGAGCTTGCCGCGCAGGGCGGGCGGACGATGCTTGCGGCCGGGGAGTAGACGGGGTTGACCCGATGCTTCAAGTCGTCGGCCGGCCCTGCGGCCTTGGCGCGCAGGCGCGGTCGGATGGGAGTGGTCCTTATGCGAAGTCGGTTACTCGATGTCGAATGGCGGCAGCAAAGGTCAGGCTTGATCCGGTCGGGACAAGCGGCGTTAGGGACCTAACATTATGGGTAAGGTGACGGGCTTTTTGGAAATCGATCGCGCGGACCGGCGCTACGCTCCGGCCTCGGACCGAATCCGCAACTATCGCGAGTTCATGCTCCCGCTGAGCGAGGAGTCGACCCGCAACCAGGCGGCGCGCTGCATGAATTGCGGCATCCCCTATTGTCACACCGGCTGCCCGGTCAACAACCAGATCCCCGACTGGAACGACCTCGTGTATCGCCGCGATTGGCGCGAAGCGGCGCGCAATCTGCTCTCGACCAACAATTTCCCGGAATTCACCGGCCGCATTTGTCCGGCGCCCTGCGAGGCGTCGTGCACGCTCAATATCCAGGATGCGCCGGTGACGATCAAGACGATCGAATGCGCGATCATCGACCGGGCCTTCGAGCAAGGCTGGGTGAAACCGGAACCGCCCGAGCGCGCGACCGGCAAGACGATCGCCGTCGTCGGCTCGGGTCCCGCGGGCCTTGCCTGCGCGCAGCAGCTGGCGCGCGCCGGTCACGAGGTGCACGTCTATGAGAAGAACGCCAAGGCGGGCGGCCTGTTGCGCTATGGCATTCCGGACTTCAAGATGGAGAAACGCCATATCGACCGGCGCATCGAACAGATGGCCGCCGAAGGGGTCGTGTTCCATTACAACGCCCATGTCGGCAGGACGATCAGCGCCGAAAGCCTCGTCGACCGCCACGACGCCGTCGCCCTCGCCGGCGGCGCCGAGGAGTCGCGCGACCTGCCCGTCCCCGGCCGCGATCTCGCCGGCGTGCACTTCGCCATGGACTTCCTGCCGCAGCAGAACCGGCGCGTGTCCGGCGAACCGCCCGGCGCCAACGAGCCGATCCTCGCCGGCGGCAAGCATGTCGTGGTGATCGGCGGCGGCGACACCGGCTCCGACTGCATTGGCACCTCAATTCGCCAGGGCGCCCTCAGGGTCACGCAGCTGGAAATCATGCCGATGCCGCCCAAAGCGGAAGACAAGCTCGTCACCTGGCCGAACTGGCCGCTCAAGCTGCGGACCTCATCGAGTCACGAAGAAGGCGCCGAGCGCGACTTCTCCGTAACGACGAGCGCCTTCGAGGGCGAGAACGGCTTCGTCACCGGCCTAAGATGCATGCGCGTCGACGACAAGTTCAAGCCGATCGAGGGAACGGAATTCACGTTGAGGGCGGAACTGGTTTTGCTGGCGATGGGCTTCATTTCGCCGGTCAAGGAGGGCCTGCTGTCAGAGCTTGGCGTCGCGCTGGACAGGCGAGGCAATGTCGAAGCCGACACGAACCGCTACGCCTCCTCCCAGGCCAAGGTCTTCGCCTGCGGCGACATGCGGCGGGGTCAATCGCTGGTTGTCTGGGCGATCCGCGAAGGCCGCCAATGCGCAGCTTCGATCGACGAGGCTCTGATGGGATCGACGGTGCTGCCACGGTAGACGCTGAATCGCCGATATTGCCGGCGCGAGAATTGACGCCTGCGGTCGAGCCCGCGGCGCGCCTTGCCTGGTTTGATTCAGATCAGGAGGCCGCCGCGCGCCTCAGGCCGTGATGCGATCGTCGTTCGGCGACGGCTCCCGCAAGACGTATCCGCGGCCCCAGACCGTCTCGATGTAATTGCGGCCGTTGGAGGCCATCGCCAGCTTCTTGCGCAGCTTGCAGATGAAGACGTCGATGATCTTGAGCTCCGGCTCGTCCATGCCGCCGTAAAGGTGATTGAGGAACATTTCCTTAGTGAGGGTGGTGCCCTTGCGCAGCGAGAGCAGTTCCAGCATCTGGTATTCCTTGCCGGTGAGGTGCACGCGCGCCCCGTCGACCTCGACGGTCTTCTGATCGAGATTGACGACCAGGTCGCCGGTAATGATGACCGATTGGGCGTGTCCCTTCGAGCGGCGCACGATGGCGTGGATGCGGGCGACCAGTTCGTCCTTGTGGAACGGCTTGGTCAGATAATCGTCGGCGCCATGGCCGAGGCCTTTGACCTTGTCCTCGATGCCCGCCATCCCGGACAGAATGAGGATCGGGGTCTTGATCTTGGTCACGCGCAGCGAGCGGAGCACCTCATAACCGGACATGTCGGGCAGGTTCAGGTCGAGCAGGATGATGTCGTAGTCATAGAGCTTGCCGAGGTCGATCCCTTCCTCGCCGAGGTCCGTCACATAGACGTTAAAGGTCTCCGACTTCAGCATCAGCTCGATGCTCTGAGCGGTCGCCGCATCGTCCTCGATCAAAAGTACACGCATGTCAGGCTCCCCACCTCGCCCATTGCTTCGTGTCCGCGTTTTCGCACGTCGCTTTCATGCCCACACTTCGCCAGCGCGATAGCCGGATCCGTACTCCGGACTGATTCGAAACGAAGAGTGACCACCAACGGTTAACAAATCATGATTCCTTCGCGCAAGACCCTTCATGACTCCCCGGTCCATGTCAATAATATATTGATATTTATCAATTTTTTACCCCGCGTACAGTTGAAGAAATACATCATCTTCTCAACCTAATTGATTCAACTGACTCGCAGTTTCGCCATTGACTGAACCGCGACGCCACGGTCTTGACTTTCCAAAAAGGCTAACCGGAGCGATTGGCCTTGACCTCGGATTGTTAACCCGGCGCGTAAAGGAATTGCTAACGCCAGCGAGGCCCTTCCCGCGGTCCCGGCAATCTCCGCCGGAATCCGGCCACGGCCGCGCGGCGCGGCGGCCGCGCTCAAATGCTCGCCATCTTTATGCTTTGCGGTAAGGAACGGGAAACCTTCATGCTGCATCGTTGTGCGGTCCGGCTGCCGTGAAGCCGGGGACAGCGACGCCCACTCGGGGGGACTGTTGCATGGAGCGCCCTGGCATGAAGTCGCGCGACACGCTTATCCGGTTGAAGCGTTTTCAACTCGAAGAGAAACGCCGGCGCGTTCGGCAGATCGAGACGATGCTGGCTGAATTCACGCGAATGACAGCCGACCTCGACCGCGAAATCGCAAATGAGGAAAAGCGCACCGGCATATCCGATCCCAGCCATTTCGCTTACCCGACTTATGCTCGAGCGGCCTCGGTCCGACGAGACAATCTGAAGAGCTCGATCGCCGAGCTCGCGGGGCAGATCGAAGAGGCGAAGGCGGCGCAGGACGAGGCGCAGGCGGAACTGGTCAAGTTCGAGACCCTCGAAGTTCGCGACAAGGCGAACGACCGCTCCGTCGAAGTGCTCGCTCGCATCTGAGGCCGCCATAGCCGTGACGGCGTAACGCCGGCATCCGGCTCGACCGCCGTCGCGCCGCATTTTAGTGCGCGCGCTTCCGTTCCCGCGCCGCCCGGTCGCGCCTTTCGCTCCCTCGCTTTGTTGCGTCCGAACCGCGGATCGAAGACATTTGGCCGCGTTGCGGCGCGGGCGCCGATGCTCTAAGGCTTTTCCGGCGCTGCGAGATTGGCCGCAACGGAGGGGCGAGACCCACGGCCGGGGAGCAGCCGTCCCGACAAGAGTTGGCGGTCGCGGGGAATGTTCCATGTTGATTGGAGTGATCGCGGAAACGGACCCCGCCGAAACGCGCGTCGCGGCGAGCCCGGAAACGGTCAAGAAATTCGTCGGACTGGGGGCAGAGGTCGCCGTCGAGCGCAAGGCGGGCCTCAAGGCCGGCGTGGTCGACGCCGATTATCAGGCGGCCGGCGCCCGGCTCGTATCGGCCGAAGAGGCGCTGCGCGCCGATCTTTTGCTCAAAGTGCGTAGGCCCAGCGGGGCTGAGCTCGCCGAGGTCAAAAACGGCGCGCTCGTCGTCGGGATAATGGACCCCTACGGCCACCAGGAAGCGATCGAAGCGATGGCGAAGGCGGGGGTCGCCGCGTTCGCGATGGAGCTTTTGCCGCGGATCACGCGCGCCCAGGTGATGGATGTCCTTTCAAGCCAGGCGAACCTTGCCGGCTACCGCGCCGTGATTGACGCTTCGGCCGAGTATGGCCGTGTGCTGCCGATGATGATGACGCCGGCCGGCACGATCCCCGCCACCAGGATGTTCGTCATGGGGGTCGGCGTCGCCGGTTTGCAGGCGATCGCGACCGGCCGGCGTCTCGGCGCAATCGTCACCGCGACCGATGTCCGCCCGGCGACGAAGGAACAAGTCGAGTCGCTCGGCGCCAAATTCGTCGCCGTCGAGGATGACGAGTTCAGGCAGGCGGAGACCGCGGGCGGCTACGCCAAGGAAATGTCTGACGCCTACAAGGCCAAGCAAGCGGAGCTCGTCGCCGCGCATATCGCCAAGCAGGACATCGTCATAACGACGGCCCTGATTCCCGGCCGCCCGGCCCCGCGCCTCGTCACCGCCGGCATGGTCGAGTCGATGCGCGCGGGGTCGGTCATCGTCGATCTCGCGGTCGAGCGCGGGGGAAATTGCGAACTCTCCCAGCCGGGCGAACTGACGACGAGCGCGAATGGCGTCAAGATCGTCGGTTATTCCAGCGTGACCCGCCTCCCCGCCTCCGCCTCCGCCCTTTACGCGCGCAATCTTTATGCGTTCGCCGAGACGCTGATCGACAAGACAAACAAGACGCTCGCGGTCGATTGGGACGACGAACTCGTCAAGGCGACGTGCCTGACCCGCGACGGCGCGATCGTGCATCCGAATTTTCAGCCGAAATAGGCCCGGCGGGCCGTCCGCCATCGAGCATCGGAGAACCGGATGGACAATCTCGACGCTGCAATCGCCAAACTCAGGGCCGCCGCCGAGGCCGCGCAGCAGGCCGCCCAATCGGTGCATGGATACAGCGACCAGCTTGCGGCCGCGAGCCACGCCGCCTCGGGCGGCGCCATTGATCCGTTCGTATTCCGGCTGGCGATCTTCGCGCTTGCCGTGTTCGTCGGCTACTACGTCGTCTGGTCGGTGACGCCGGCGCTGCACACGCCGCTGATGTCCGAAACCAACGCCATCTCCTCGGTCATCGTGGTCGGCGCGCTGTTGTCGGTCGGCGTCGCCGCGGTCGACAGCGGCTCGACCTTCGCGCGCTTTGTCGGTTTCATCGCGCTCATCCTCGCCTCGGTGAACATCGTCGGCGGATTTCTCGTCACCGAGCGCATGCTCGCGATGTACAAGAAGAAGGGCTGAGGTCCGTGAACGCCAACCTCGCCGCCCTGCTCTACCTCATCGCCGGCATTCTTTTCATCCTGGCATTGCGCGGCTTGTCCTCGCCCGCGACTTCGCGTCAGGGCAATCGCTTCGGCATGATCGGCATGGCGATCGCGGTGCTGACGACGCTCGCCCTTCGCCCGCCGTCGAGCCCGTTCTCGTGGCTCCTCATCATCCTCGGCTTCGCGATCGGCGGCGGCCTGGGCGCATGGCGCGCGCGCACCGTGCAGATGACGGCGATGCCGCAGCTGGTGGCGATGTTCCACTCGCTGGTCGGCCTGGCGGCCGTGCTGGTCGCGGCCGGCGCGCTCTACGCGCCGCAGGCCTTCGGCATCGCCGAGGGCGACGCCATCCATCCGGCGAGCATCATCGAAATGTCGCTGGGCCTGGCGATCGGCGCGGTGACGTTCACCGGCTCGATCATCGCCTTTCTCAAGCTCGACGGGCGCATGTCCGGCGCGCCGATCCTTCTGCCGCAGCGCCACCTGATCAACGGCGGGCTCGGGGTCGCGCTCATCGTGCTGATCGTACTGTTCTACGCTGCCCAGTCGGCCGTTTTCTTCTGGCTGATCGCCGCCGTCGCCCTGGCGCTCGGCGTGCTCCTGATCGTTCCGATCGGCGGCGCGGACATGCCGGTCGTCATCTCGATGCTCAACTCCTATTCCGGCTGGGCGGCCGCGGGCATCGGATTCACGCTCGGCAACCTGGCGCTCATCATCACCGGCGCCCTCGTCGGCTCATCGGGCGCGATCCTGTCCTACATCATGTGCAAGGGCATGAACCGGTCCTTCGTCTCGGTCATCCTCGGCGGCTGGGGCGGCGAGGTCGCAGGTCCGTCGGGCGCCAAGGAGACGCGGCCGGTCAAGCAGGGCTCGGCGGAAGACGCGGCCTTCATGATGAAGAACGCCTCCAAGGTCATCATCGTGCCCGGCTACGGCATGGCGGTCGCGCAGGCGCAGCACAGCTTACGCGAAATGGCGGACCTGCTGAAGAAGGAAGGCGTCGAGGTCAAATACGCGATCCACCCGGTCGCCGGCCGCATGCCCGGCCACATGAACGTGCTGCTGGCCGAGGCGAACGTGCCCTATGACGAGGTGTTCGAACTCGAGGACATCAACAGCGAATTCGCCCAGACCGACGTCGCCTATGTGATCGGCGCCAACGACGTCACCAACCCGGCCGCCAAGAACGACCCGAAGTCGCCGATCTTCGGCATGCCGATCCTCGAGGTCGAGAAGGCCAAGACGGTGCTGTTCGTCAAGCGCGGCATGGGCTCTGGCTACGCCGGGGTCGAGAACGAACTGTTCTTCCGCGACAACACGCTGATGCTGTTCGGCGACGCCAAGAAGATGACCGACGCGATCGTCAAGGCGCTGGCGCGCTGAGGCCTTGCAGCCGGGCGCGCGCATTGACGCGCGCCATGGACCGGCAGGATCTGGCGATGCCCGCGCCGGGCGCCGCACGCTCCATGCCGTCATTGCGAGCGCAGCGAAGCAATCCAGAGACGACGGCTGCGGACCTTCGATCCCCCGGATTGCTCCCACCCCCTCGCCGCTCCAGCGTCCTCGCAATGTAGGCTGGCCGCTTGCATTGACGGGGCCGGGCGCCCGGCATTACCGCGCCAGCGAGCCGTACAGGTCGCTCCAGTCCGGATTGCGCGCCTCGATCAACGCGAGCTTGTTGCGCCGGCTTCCCGCCTTGATCTGTTTTTCGCGAGCGATGGCTTCATCCATTCGCTCATAGCCCTCGTACCAGACCGGCAACGTACAGCGATATTTTCTGGCAAAGCCCGATCCGGAGCCTTCCCGATGCTCGAAACCGCGTCGATCGAGATTTGCGGTCACGCCAGTGTAGAGCGTCCCGTTCCGCTGATTGGCCATGATATGGACGCACGGCGCTTTCATCGCCACGACTCGAGAAGGCGAGGGTTCGCCCGCGGGTTCAAATTGGCTCGACCGCGCGCGATTGGCGACGGCGGCGGGCTTGCCGGCCGGCTGGAATTGTCGCTGCGCGGAGGGAAGCGACGAGGACCGCCGAGGGCCGCGCCCTGCGCGGCGGCTGGATTGCTTCGCTGCGCTCGCAATGACGGGGCGGACGCGGGTTCCCCTGGGATAACGGTGATGGGACTCCCCACCGTTTATGAAGCGGGTTTTTGAGCGGCTGAGGATGGGTTCAAGGCGGCGCGGATTTGAGCATGGCGCAGGCGACGTTGTGGAGGCGGTCTGCGACCGAGCGGAGGGCTTTGCTGGTTATCGCAAGATCAAGAGCGCTCCAACGCTTTCTTCCGCCGCCTGACCACGGCTACATTCCGGAATTCGGAGAAGGCCGCCTCGAGACGGCCTCTCTTTTCGGCCGTCGCACGCAGAAGAATGTTGGCGGGAGCGAATGCTTTTCCAACTGCGAAGTCCAGGGCCGCGCCCCAGCCGCCCGGCCGGGCGCGTCCCTCAATTAACGTGTCTCACCCGAGGGGCGCAGTCCAGGCGCGTGTTCCTATTCTTCAGCCGAGAATATACGCCATTCGCCGGCGATGCCTTTCAGGGTTTCCGTGCCGCGGTCGGCGAAGCGCAACCCGGAACCGGCCACCAAATCTTTCACCGTGCTGGACACCAAGACCTCGCTTGCGGCGGCAAGCGCTGCAACACGCGCGCCGATGTGAACGGCGATGCCCCCGACATCGTCGCCGATCATTTCGCATTCGCCAGTATGGAGACCGGCGCGGATTTCAATGCCGAGCGGCCTGATGTCCTTTGCAATGGCGCAGGCGCAGCGAACGGCGCGCGCCGGACCGTCGAAGGTTACGAGAAAGCCGTCGCCGGTCGTCTTCACCTCATGGCCGCGAAAGCGTGCGAGATTGCTCCTGATCGTCGCGTGATGACGATCGAGGAGATCGCGCCAGCGTTGGTCGCCTAGCGCGGCGGCCTTCTCTGTTGAGCAGACGATGTCGGTGAAGAGAACCGTAGCGAGGACACGGTCGATTGGGACCGGGGCCCGTGACCCGGTAAGGAATTCCTCGATCGCATCGGAGATTTGGCCGGCGTTCTCGCCGACATAGAAAATGTGGTCGATGCCGGGGATCTCAACAAGGCGAGCGCCGGGAATATGCGCCGCCATGTCGCGTCCGCCCTCCACATTGACAGCCTTGTCTCCGGTCCGGTGGATCACGAGCGTTGGCACCCGAACCGCCGGAAGAATGCCGCTGATGTCGATCTGGCAGTTCATGCGCATGAGAGCGGTCACGGCTGCCGGGCTGGCGCCAAGCCGCTCATTGCGGCCCCACCAACGCTGGAATGAGGCGTCATTCGCGCGCGAGGGCGCAAATCTTTGCACGCTGCCGCCAGTGCCCCAAGCCTGCTCGACATAGGTGAAGAAAGCCGCGAGCGCCTCATCCGTCGGGAACCAGTATGAAAAGCGCGAAAAGCTGCCATAGAGCGCGAGCGCGCGGCAGCGGTCCGGGTAGGTCGCGGCAAACAAGACGCACAGCGGTGCGCCTTCAGAGATCCCGAGCAGCGCCGCCTGCTCCATGCCAGCCGCATCCATGACCGCTCGGAGATCGTCCATGCGCTGGTCGAGGCCGGGGAGTTCAGCGACGCGATCCGACATCCCCGTGCCGCGCTTGTCGAAAGTCACCACGCGGGCGTAGCCGCCCAATCGCCTCAGAAAGCGCGCGAGGTCAGGCTCGTCCCAATAGTTTTCGACGTTCGATACGAATCCAGGAACCAGGACCAGATTGATAGGCCCGTCTCCAAACGCCTGGTAGGCGACGTGAACCTCGCCGCTCTTGGCGTATTGCGTTACTGGCTGCATGGAAGGTCCGCGCTTGCTCGCCAGCTCCTGGCCGAACTGTCGAAATTTCGACTGCATCATAGCAAACAATTTGGACCATCGGCGGGAGGTCTTTTGGCGTGCGCCCGAAAATCTCCGGAGAGGCTCTGAGCGGCGTCGTGATTCGCCAACGCCCGGCGTATCGCTCGAACCCGTTTATGCCCAGCCAGGGCCCTACCGGAATCGTCTGCTATCCCGGCAACCGCGACGTCCACCGGCGCGATCCCCAACGACTGCTCAACACCGATCCCCGACGTTCAATCGCTCGCGCCGAATGTCGGCGTAGATCGCCTCCGGGTACGCCAGGAAGGTGACCGATGATCATCAGCGCGCCGGGACGCTAAACTGACAGTTCGGATCGCCCTCGAGATTGCGCTTTCACACCTTCGGCACGGCCATGCCGCGCTTGACCGCATCGCGCCCGCCGAGAGCCGTCAGCCAGCGCTGAACCGCCGGCGCCGCTTCGATGGTCGGGCCAAGCACCGGCTTGAGAAAGGTCGAGGCGGCGACCATCCAGGGATAGGCGGCGATGTCGGCGATCGAATAGTTTTCGCCGGCGAGATATTCGTTGTCCTTCAACCTCCGCTCGATGACGCCGATGAGGCGCTGGCTCTCCTCGGTGAAGCGCGCAATCGCCAGCGGCGCCTTTTCGGCCGAGCGGATGGCGAAGAAGCCGAGCTGGCCGAAGAACGGCGCGATGCCGCCGATCTGCCAGCTCAGCCACTCCAGCGCCCGGTAGCGCTCGGCGCCCTTGGCCGCGAGCAACATTCCGGTCTTGTCGGCGAGATAGGTCAGGATCGCCCCGCTCTCGAACAGCGACAGCGGACCGTCGGGGCCGTCGGTATCGATGATCGCCGGGATCTTGTTGTTGGGCGCGATTTTGAGATACGCGGGATCGAACTGCTCGTTCTTGCCGATGTGGATCGGATGGACGTTATAGGCGAGGCCGATCTCCTCGAGCATGATCGGGACTTTGCGTCCGTTCGGGGTCGTCCAGGTGTAAAGCTCGATCATGCCTCGGTCCTCTTTCGCGCGCTCCCGATCATCGCGATGTTAGGCGGGCGCCGCGCGAATTGACAGGTCGCGCGGAACATTGCCGCCGGCGCGCATATCCGCTATTCACCGCCCCCTTTGCCTTCCGCCAGGCCTCAGTCCCCCGATGTCCGCCGCGCCGCAACCCGCCCAAGCATCAGCCGCCGACGGCTGGCTTTGGCGCGAGCTCGGCGCGACTTTCGCGCTGAGCTGGCCGCTGGTTCTCGCCAATGTCGCGGTCAACGCGATGACGGCGACCGACTTTATGATGCTCGGCTGGCTGTCGCCGCGGGCGCTCGCCGCCGGCGCGCTCGGCTTCAATCTCTATCAGCCGGCGTTCCTGCTCGGCATCGGCGTGGTCGCGGCCCTGTCGCCGATCGCGGCGTCCAAGCTCGGCGCCGGAGAAAGCGCCGGGGGCATCCGGCGCGCCACGCATCAGGCGTTCCTGTCCGCGCTCATGATCGCGGCGGTCACATGGATCGCCCTGTCGCAGACGACGCCGATCCTGCTCGCCATCGGCGAGGCGCCGGATCTCGCTCGCGACGCCGGCGTCTATATGCGCGGATTTCAATGGGGCCTCGCGCCGAGCCTCGTTTTCTTCGCCGGGCGTTCGGTGTTCGCGGCGCTCGAGCGTCCGCGAGCGACGCTGGTCGCCGGCCTCATCGCCGTCGGCTTCAACGCCCTCGCCAATTACGCGCTGATCTTCGGCAAGCTCGGAATGCCGGCCCTCGGGATCATCGGCTCCGGCCTGGCGACCACGCTGTCGCAGACGCTAATGCTCGCGGTTCTCATCGCCGCCTCGCTGATCGACCCGCGCATGCGGCGTTTGCGCCTGTTCTCGCTGCCGTGGCTGCCGGCCGGACCCGAACTTGCCGCTTTGTGGCGGCTCGGCCTGCCGATCGGGGCGACGATCGTCGCCGAGGTCGGCGTGTTCTCCGCCGCGACGCTGGTGATGGGGCTGATCAGCCGTGCGGCGCTGGAAGCGCATGTGATCGCGCTGCAGATCGCCTCTCTGGCCTTCATGGTCCCGCTGGGACTCGGTCAGGCGGCGACCGTCAGGGTCGGCCACGCCTATGGCGCGCGCGATCCGAGCGCCATTTCTCGGGCGGGCTGGTCCGCATTCGGCCTGACCGCGGTGTTCGCCGTCCTCTCGGCTACGACGATGATCGCGGCTCCCCGGCTCTTGATCGCGCCCTTCGTCGACATCGACGCGCCGGCCAACGCGGACGCCGTCCGGCTCGCGTACGCGTTCTTGTGGGTCGCCGCGATCTTCCAGATCTTCGACGCCAGCCAGGCGACGCTCGCCAACATGCTGCGCGGCCTGCACGACTCCCGCTGGCCGCTGGTCATCGCGCTTCTGGGCTACTGGGCGATCGGCGCTCCGGTCGGCCTGGCGTTGGCGTTCGCGACCCCGCTCGGCGGCGTCGGCGTCTGGATCGGCCTCGCCATCGGCCTCGCGGTCGTCGCCGTCCTCCTGATGGCGCGCTGGCTAGGCAAGGAGCGGCGCGGTTTCCTCGCGCGCGCGCCAGGCGTCGTTTGACGCGCGGCGGCGGGTTGAAACAAGATGGCCCGCCGCATTCGAGGAAGACCGGAGCGGATCGACGAGACCGTCTGGAGGCCGACGCCATGCCGCAGCCCACCGAACCGATCGTTATCGACGTCGACACCGGAATCGACGACGCGCTGGCGCTGCTTTACGCCTGCGCGCACGAGCAGGCGGAAATCCTCGGCGTCTCCACCGTGGTCGGCAATGTCAGCCTGCCGGCGGCGACCCGCAACACGCGGGCGGTTCTGGCGCTCGCCGGGCGCGCCGACATTCCGGTGTGGCCAGGCGCGGCGACGGCGCTCTCCAACCCAATGCACGCCGAGAGCGAGGTGCACGGCAAGAGCGGCCTCGGCTATGCGCTCCTGCCCGAGCCGCGCCAGCCCGCGCGCAGCGTCTATGCGGCCGAGGCCATCGTCGCCGCGGCCCGCGCCCATGCCGGAGGCCTCGTCCTCGTGGCCACCGGGCCCATGACCAATATCGCGCTCGCCCTCATCCGCGAGCCCGAACTGCCGCGTCTCCTCAAACGCTTCGTCATCATGGGCGGCGCCTACGGCGAACCCGGCAATGTGACGCCGAGCGCCGAGTTCAACATCTGGCACGACGCCGAGGCCGCGCGCATCGTCTTTCACGCCTTCGGCGGCGTAGGAGCGACGCCGGTGGTCGCGGTCGGCCTCGACGTGACCCGCAAGACGACCATCGACGAGAGCGATGTGGCGGCGCTCGCCGCGTCCTTGAGCGGAGAGCCGCTGGGCCCGGCGCTGACGCGCTTCATCGAGGATTCCTCGCGCCAGTATTTCGAACTGATGGAGAAATGGCATGGGCGGCGATACGTCACCATGCACGACCCGCTGGCCCTCGCGGTCGCGCTCGATTCGACGCTGATCGAAACGCGCCGCGCGACCGTCGACGTCGAGACCGCGGGACGGCTCACGACCGGAGCGACGATCGCCGACTGGCGCGGCCAATGGGGGCGTCTGGCCAACGCCGAAGTCGCGGTCGCGGTCGACGCGGAGCGTTTCCGGCGCATGTTTTTCGAGGCGATGGCCCGCCTCGCGGAGGGATAAGCGAAGCCCTGAGCAGCCGACCAGCGCCTGTGGCGCGCCATTATGGATGAAAATGGCGGCGGCGCGTCACCCCCGAAGGCATGCTCACGCCGCACAACGCCAACGCATCCTATGCGATTTTCATGGCGGGATTTCGGAAAAGCGGACACCGGCGTTCCGATAAAAATCCTGCTTCTTCAAGGGACTCCAAGCATGGTTTCATTGGCTCGCCATTGAAACCTCGCTTGGGACGTCGCACGCCGATGTCACAGTCCCCCATAGTCCATGACCGTCACATATTTTGCCGTCGCATCCTCCTGGATCGGGCGCGGCGGGGCGAGCGGCGGGACGAAATAATTGTCGGCGCGGTCGTCATTGACGAGCGACACTTCGCCGGCGATGGCCGCCCCGCCTTCCGCCCAGAAGGCGTGCGCCACATAAGGTTCGAGGGTCAGGCTTTCGCCCGGCTCGAGGCGCACCCGGTCGCCGGCCTCGAGCTCCAGCATCACGACGTCCTTGAGCGCGCGGAACCGCTCCTTCAGCGGCGCGCCGTTCCGGTCGACCTTGAACAGTTCGACGACAAAGCGCGCGCCGCCGCGGTTCACGATGTCCTCGGTCTTGACGACATGATAATGATGCGGCGCGCGCTGCCCGTCCTCGCACATGATCGCCTTTTCGGCATAGAGCCGCCCGCCTTCGCCCTCGAGCGCCCGCCAGTCGCCCATCCGCAAGGTGAACAGCGTCAGGCCCTCGGCGGCGAACGCCTCCGGCTTGAATTCGACCACGTTCCACCCCATGCCGCGCGCGGCGATCAGCTTGGCTGAGTCCGCGTTGGCGGAAAAGTCCGACCGCCGCCACAGCGCGAAGGGCGGCAGCCTGACGCCGTGACGATCGCACAGCGTCAGCATCGCGTCGATGCGGGAATTGATGAACGAGCGTTTCATCGGCCCAGGTCTCGCGACCGTCGGTCTTCCGCCATGCGGCATCCTCCCTTGGCGTCGGGGCCCCAGTTCAGCTTTTGGCTTTCTTGGCTCGTTCGACGCCTTCCCGCACCAGCGCGTGCGCCTCCTCGGCGTCGCGCCAGCCGACGATTTTGACCCACTTATCCGGCTCGAGATCCTTGTAGTGAGCGAAAAAATGCTCGATCTGTTGCAGCGTGATCGACGGCAGGTCGGAATATGTGTTCACGTGCGCATAGCGCTGCGTGAGCTTGGCCGAAGGGACGGCCAGGAGCTTCTCATCGCCGCCGTGCTCGTCCTCCATCAGCAGCACGCCGATGATCTTGCAGCTCATGACGGCGCCGGGGACGATTGCGCGCGTGTTGGCGACGATGACGTCGCAAGGGTCGCCGTCGTCGGACAATGTGTGCGGGATGAAGCCGTAATTTCCCGGATACCGCATCGAGGTGTAGAGAAAGCGATCGACCACCAGCGCGCCGCTCTCCTTGTCCATCTCGTATTTGATCGGCTCGCCGCCGATCGGCACCTCGATCACGACATTGACGTCGTGCGGCGCGTTCTTGCCGATCGAGATAGCGTTCAGGTTCACCTCACACCTCCGGATATCGCCGCCACGGCGGTCTTATGCCGGGGGCAAGCCGACGCGCAACGAGCCGCCTCGAAAAACGTCCGACCTCGGCTCAGCCGAAGCCGAAGGCGACCCGCTCTCGATCCTGACCGCCGAAAGTCTCGTGCGCGCGGCGCAGGACGCGGCCGCCGAGCCGGCGATAGAAGCCGACCGCCCGTTCATTATCCGCCAACGCCCAGACGACGAAGGTGGAGAAGCCGTGGCCGGACAGATCCTTGCGCGCGGCGTCGAACATTCGCCGTCCGAATCCGCAGCCCTGGCAGTGAGGCGCCAGATAGAGCTCGAAGATTTCCCCTCCGTATCCGAGGGTCGGCACGCGATTGCGCCCGTAGCTGACATAGCCGACGACAGCCTCGCTGAATTCGAGCACCTGGAGGGGCGTGTGGCGTGCGATGGCGAGACGCCACCAGGCCGGGCCCCGCCGGGCGATCATCCGCTCGAGTTCGCGGCCGGGGATCACTCCGCGATAGGCTTCGCGCCAGGCGGCGTCGTGGACGGAGGCGATTTCGCCCTCGTCCCCGAGTCGCGCCGCGCGAATGGAAATGACCGTTTCGACCATGAAGCGATGTTAAGTCCGGGCGCGGGCTTGCCGCAAGGTCTTGACAGCGGCCTCCGGCGACTTTTTTGCTGCCGATGGCCGGCCTTCGAGTTGGCTTAATCGCGCCGGAATTCTATGCGCAATCGCCAATTGACCCGGACAGGCTGGGGACTGGAGCTCGTTTGACGATGCCGCGGCGATCCTCATGGGCGCGCTCAGGGCTAGGCGCCGCCGCGATCGCGGCGGTGATCGCAAGCCCCGCGGGCGCGCGCGCCGACGTCCTGCACGCGACCTATCGGGTTTCGCTGATCGGGCTGCCCATCGGCGCCGCCAACATCAACGCCGACCTCAGCCCGACCAGCTATTCGATCTTGGCTGACGCCAAATTGACCGGACTGGTGAGACTTTTCGCCAACGCGCGGGGCGCCTCGGCCGGCAGGGGCTCAATCGTCAACGGTCATGTCTCGCCCGCGACTTTCGCCACAATCGCGACAAATTCCAAAATGACCCGCACCATCCGCATGGCTCTCGCCGGCAATGCGGTCACCGGCGTCGACATCTCTCCGCCGTTCGACGACAAGCCCGACCGCGTTCCGCTTCGGCCCGGCGACGAGAAGGGCATTGTCGACCCGGTCGGCGCGTTCGTGTTCCCGGCGCCGGCCTCGGGGCCGATCGTGTCGCCCGCCGACTGCGACCGCAAGATTCCGATCTTCGACGGCTATACCCGTTTCGACATCGATCTTTCCTACGTCGGCGAGCGTCGCGTGAAGGTGAAGGGCTACGACGGCCCGGTGGCGGTCTGCGCGATGCGCTACGTGCCGATCGCGGGCCACAGCCGCAATCGCCCCGCAACCAAGTTCATGACCGAAAACAAGGACCTCGAGGTCTGGCTGGCGCCGATCCCGACCGACCGCCTGCTGGTGCCGTTCCGCGTCTCGGTCCGCACCATGATCGGCACCACGGTGGTCGAGGCCTCGGAATTCCGGGTCGGGACGAAGTAGGTCTCCGCCGGGCGCATGCCAGTGGAAGGGAACCGTTTCTCGCCAGAACAGAACGCCAGCGCCGCCTCGCCCGACGCCCTTGCGCGCCTTCCCAAAGCGGAGGTGCACGTTCATCTCGAGGGCTGTTTCGAGCCTTCGACGCTCGAGCAATGGTCGGCCGAAGCTGGGGTTCCCATGCCTCGACCGCGGGATCAATTGTTTAAATTCAAAAACTTGGGTGACTTCCTTCACTTTCTCGACTGGGCGTGCAGTCTTGCCGGCTCCGAGGAGCGCCTCGTTCAGATGGCGTACGACTTTTGCCGGCGGCTTCGGGACGACGGCGCCGGCTACGCCGACGTCATCGTGAATCCAACGCACTGGAGCGCCTGGCGCGGCCGAACCAGAACGATGATCGAAGCGCTCGATTCGGGTTTTGCCTCGGCGGAGCGGGACGGGCTCCCGCCGGTCGGCCTGTGTATCAGCCTCTTGCGCACCCAGACGGCGGAGGAGGCCGCTGAACTGGTCAATCAGATCATCGCCTGGCGGCTGCCGCGCGTGGTCGCCCTCTCGATCGACGGCAATGAGGCGGCGGCCGGGCGAACAGGGCCAAGGTTCGCGGCTGCGTTCCGCAAGGCCGGAGAGGCGGGCCTGAAGAGGACCGTCCACGCCGGCGAGTTGAGCGGACCGGAGGGCGTTCGCGATGCGGTCGAATTGTTGGGAGCAGACCGGATCGACCACGGAGTGCGGGCGATCGAAGACGAGTCCGTGGTGGCTATGCTGGCCGAGCGAAGAATCCCACTCGGAATCTGCCCGACCTCCAACCTCGTTCTCGGCGTCTATCCTACTATTGAAGCCCATCCGCTGGATCGTCTGCGCCGGGCCGGCGTGCGCGTTTCCCTCAACACGGACGATCCGAGCTTGCTCTCGACCAGCCTGCCGCGCGAATACGCGATCGCCCGCCAGGCCTTTGGATGGAGCGACGAAGTCGTTCGCCAAATCGCGCGCACTTCGATTGAGGCGAGCTTCGCGAGCGCCAACGTCAAGCAGGCGCTCTCGGAAAGCCTGCAACGCTGGCCCGCGAACTAGCGCCGTCAAGACCAATTGACGTCCGCGGCGGTCCTTCCGCGCCGCCGCGGTCCGCCCGCCAGGCTGGCAAGGGTCAGACGGTGCGGAACTCCGACCTCACGAACTCTCCTGCACGTGGGCCTCGAGGAACCACAGCGCCTTGTCGAGCGCGCGCGAATAGGCGGTGAAAATGTCGGCGCTGTCCTTGTCGCCCGCCTCGTCGGTCTGGTCGATCGCCTCCCGCGCGAGATTGGCGGCGGTCGCGTAGCGCTCGATCAGCGCGGCCAGATGATCCTTCGACTTGTGGATGTCGGTCGGATAGGCGGCGAGCTTGCTGGCCGCCGAAACGGCTTGCGTCGTTCCGAGCGCCGTTCCGCCGAGCTGGACGACCCGCTCCGCGATAGTGTCGACATGCCCGTCGATTTCGGTCCGGAACCCATCGATCATCTCGTGCAGGGCGATGAACTGCGGCCCCTTGATGTTCCAGTGCGCCTGTTTGGTCAGCAGCGCCAGGTCGATCCCGTCGGCGAGCCGCGCGTTGAGGACTTCGATCGACACCGTCTTGGCGTTCGATTTCAACCCGTTCCTGGTTTTCATCGCCAACTCCTTCGGTCAGGTTAATTCAGCTCGTCCTCCAGCGTCGGCATCGGCATGACCTCGACGCCGTCCTCGATCAGCGATCTGGCCTCCTCGAGGCTTGCGCGGCCGCGGATCCCCCGTCGGGGCTCCTCGCCCAGATGGATGGCGCGCGCAATGTCCGGGAATTTGGCGCCGACGTCGTCGGTGTTGGCCTCGATCTCGCGGCGGATCCGCGCCATCGCGTTGCGGGCCAGGCGGCGCCGGTCGTCTTCGGCGTTCTCGGCCGGCGCCGGCCCCGGTGAGCGCTCGGCGCCCATCACCGCGGGCGCCATGATCGCCTTCTCGACCCTGGTCGAGCCGCATTCGGGGCAGTCGACCAGGCCGCGCTTGCGTTGCGATTCGTAAGCCGCGCTGTCGGGAAACCAGCTTTCGAACGAATGCCCCTCGGCGCAGCCCAGCGCGTATTTGATCATTGGTCAGCTCGCCAGCAGCATGTCGAGTTCACCCACGGCCTCCAGTTCGTGGAGGTCGTCGCAGCCGCCCACGTGCCTGTCGCCGATGAAAATCTGCGGCACCGTCCAGCGGCCGCCGGCCCTTTCCGCCATCGCCGCCTGGCCGGCGCGGTCGCCATCGACTCTGATTTCCTCGAACGTCGCGTTCTTCCTTTTGAGCAGGGACTTCGCCGCGTGGCAATAATAGCAGGTCGATTTGGTGTAGATGACGATCGGCGGCACTTGAACCGAGACTCCGGGGCGCGTTGACCTGCGCGCCCGCCAGTATATGGGAACTCACGGTCCTGTAACAACCCGGGCGAACACCAGCACGTCCACCCGGCTGGCGCCAGCCCGGAGCAGCGCCCTCGAGGCCGCGTTGGCGGTCGCGCCCGAGGTCAGCACGTCGTCGACCAGCACGACCTTGCGGCCGCGCACGGACGCTCTCCCGGCGACCCGAAACGCGCCCTGGACGTTCTCGGCCCGCTGCGCGCGGCTCAAGCCCACCTGGCTCCGGGTCGCTTTGACCCGCAGAAGCGCGCCCGAATCGCACGATATCCCTGTCTGGCGCGAGATTTCCCGGGCGAGCGCCGCCGCCTGGTTGAACCGGCGCCGCCACAGCCGCAGGGGATGCAGGGGGACGGGCGCCAGGAGATCGGCGTCGGCGAGCACGTCCGCGCCCGCGCGCGCCATCCAGCGCGCGATCGGCCGCGCGAGCTCCGCGCGGTCGGAATATTTGAGCCGGTGCGCCAGCTTTCGCGCCGGCCCATCCTCGAACCGCGCGACCGCGCGGGCCCGGGCGAACGCCGGCGGATCGGCCATCGCCTGAGGCGACAGGAGACCTTCGCCGAGGTCGCGCTCGAACGGGGTGCCGAGACGCTCGCAAAAGGGCCGCTCGATGAACCGGATCGCGCTCCAGCAGCGCGGACACAGCGCGCCGTGGGCGTCGGTCGCGGCGCGGCAGGCGAGGCAGGTGGGCGGATAGAGCGTGTCGAGCGCGGCGCCTGCGAGGCGCGAGCCGAGCGCCGCCATGCGCCGCGTCCATTGCGGCGCCGCGGCGTCCCCGGCGGCCAATAAGGGATTTGCCTCCATCGGACGAGGTTAGCGCGGCGCGGGACTTTGCGCGAGAGGCGTTCGCGGCGCATAAGGGCGGCCGTGTCGCAAGGGTCCCCGCCGCCGCGGATTTTTGATCGCGGCCTCGTCAATCGCCGCCTGAATCGCGCCTGGGCTCAATCGCGCTCCGGCGCGAAGGCGGACTTTCTGCTTCTGCGCGCGGCCCAGGAGCTCGCCGAGCGCCTGTCGCTGGTCAAGCGCCGGTTCGCGGTCGCCGCCGATTTCGGCTCGCCCGGTCCCCACGGCGCCGCCGCGCTCGCGGCCGGCGGGCAGACCGATTGCGTGATCCGGCTGGCCCCGACGGAGGCGAGCATGGGAGCGGGCGGCTTTCTCAAGGCCGTCGGCGATCTCGAGCGCCTGCCGGTCGCAGAGGGCCGTCTCGACCTCGCCGTCTCGCTGCTGGCGTTGCAGACCGTCAACGATCTGCCGGGCGCGCTGATCCAGATGCGGCGCGCGCTCAGAGCCGACGGCCTTCTGCTGGCGGCGATCATGGGCGGCGACAGTCTGACCGAGCTTCGCCAGAGTTCTGACGATCGCGGAGAGCGAGATTCTCGGCGGCGCATCGCCGCGGGTTGCGCCCTTCGTCGAGGTGCGCGCGCTGGGCTCGCTGGCGCAACGGGCGGGTCTTGCGCTGCCGGTGGTCGATCTCGACCGCGCGAGCGTGCGCTACGCCGATATTCTGGCGCTGCTGGCGGACCTGCGCGCCTTCGGCGCCGCCAACGCGCTTCACGCCCGCAGCCGCAAGCCGCTGCGGCGCGACGTGCTCGCGCGCGCGGGCGAGGTCTATGCCGAGCGCTTCGCCGACCCGGATGGGCGGCTGCGCGCGACCTTCGACATTCTGTGGCTGAGCGGCTGGGCCCCGCACCAAAGCCAGCCCAAGCCGCTCAAGCCGGGATCGGCGAAAGTGCGGCTCGCCGACGCGCTGAAGGGCGGCGGCGCCAAGCCTCAATGATCGCGGACTGTCGAAGCAGCGCGGGCCTTAAGGTCGCCTGATCGAGCGTTTTTACCGCCGTTTTTCTCAGTCGGTTCAATCATTTCAATCGTTTGGGACCCGGTTTATCGCCGCATGCCGCTCCGCCGAGCTGAGCGGCCGGCCTGGCTGCGCGCTGGTCCAGGTCGCGATCCCTTCTGCGCTCGCGCCTCTCCAGCGACGGCCTATGGACATTGTGGCTACATGTGGCTACAACGGCGGCGTGAAGACTGTAACCATCCGGGAAGCGAAGAATCGTCTGACCGAACTCGCGCGCGAGGTCGAGCGCGGCGCGACGATCCTTGTCACGCGCAACGGCGCCCCTGTCCTTGAATTGACGCCGCACCGGCCGCGCAAAGGTCTTCGCCTCGAAGCGATTGAGGAATTCAAGCGCAAGCGCGGGATCGAAACGATCGTTGCCTTCATCGCCGATGATTTCGACGATCCGCTGCCGGAGGATTTTCTGCTGCGCCCGTTGCCGCCCGGCGCATGAGGCTACTGCTCGACACCCGTATCCTGCTGGCTCTGATCGGCCCCGGCGCGGCCAGCCTGCCCGCGGCGGCCGCGGCATTGTTGAGCGATGGCGGCAACGAGCATCACTTGAGCGCGGCGAGCCTTTGGGAGATCGCGATCAAATGCCGCCTGGGCAAACTGAAGCTGACGCACGAACTCGGCGCCCTGCCCGAGCTTCTCGAAGGCCTCGGCGTCAGGATTGTCGCGATCGACGAGCGCCACGCGCTAGCTTCCGTCGAACCGGAGCCGACGACGCGCGATCCGTTTGACCGGATGCTGCTCGCGCAATGTCAGGTCGAGGGCCTGCGCCTCCTCACCGTCGACCGCGCCCTTGTCGCGCATCCGCTGGCGGCGAGGGGGTAGGCTCGCACCCGGCGCCGGCTCATTGGAAATTCCGTCCCGCCGGCATCGCTCGGTTCGCCTCGACGGTTTCGAGCGGCAGGCCCGCCGGCGGCCGCGGCTCGTCGAGCCGCGGGACTTGCGCGAAGCGATTGCCCTGGCGCTTTTGCGCTATGGTCGGTTGCGGCCGGCGCACTTCGTCGGCGCGCGCGAGAGCGCCGATTTGGTCGCCCGCCTCCGACAGCAGGCCCAGCATCGGCGTCAGATCGCTCATGCGCTCGGCGACGATGTGGATGACGCCCGACTCGTTCTGCAGCTTGCCGGTCACGGCGACGAAGCGGGCGCCGAGCACGATGGCGCGCAAGCGCTCGAACGCTTTCGGCCACACGATGACGTTGGCGACGCCCGTCTCGTCCTCCAGCGTCATGAAGATGACGCCCTTGGCGGTGCCGGGGCGCTGGCGCACCAGCACCAGGCCGGCGACCGTCACGCGCTCGCCGCTCCTGACCGAGGCAAGCGCATCGGAGCGCACGATCCCCCGTGCGGAAAGGCGGGCGCGCATGAACGAGGTCGGATGGGCCTTGAGCGACAGCGACAGGCGCCGGTAGTCCTCGACCACATGCGCGCCGAGCGGCATCGGCGGCAGTTTTGCGTCGGGCTCCGCGTCGCGTTCGGGCCGGCTGGCGAACAGCGGCAGATCGTCCTGATCGCCGACCCGGTCGAGGCCGCGCGCCGCCCATAGGGCCTGCCGCCGGTCGAGGCCGAGCGAGCGGAAGGCGTCGGCGTCGGCGAGCTTTTCGAGCGTGGCGGGACTGAGGCCGCTCCTGAGCCAGAGGTCGCGCACCGAATCATAAGGCTGCCCCCGCCGCTCGACGAGCCGGCGCATGTCGTCCTCCCTGATCCCGACGATCTGCCTCAAGCCAAGCGCACGGCATGGGTCGCGCGGATGTGCTCGACCATGGAGGCGTGGCGGGGGTGGACCCCTTCTCCCCGCTCGCGGGGAGAAGGTGGCTGCGCAGCGGCCGGATGAGGGGCTGCGCGAGCCTCCAGCGTGCAGTCCCAGTCCGACAGGTTCACGTCGACCTCGCGCACCTCGACCCCGTGCTCGCGCGCGTCGCGCACGAGCTGCGCCGGCGCGTAGAAGCCGAGCGGCTGGGCGTTCAGCATCGCTGCGGCGAAGACGTCCGGGTAGCGGCACTTCATCCAGCACGAGGCGTAAACGAGAAGCGCGAAGCTCGCCGCATGGCTCTCGGGAAAGCCGTATTCGCCAAAGCCCTCGATCTGGCGGAAGCAGCGCTCGGCGAAATCGCGCTCGTAGCCCCTGGCCGCCATGCCCTCGATCATTTTTTTCTCAAACGTCGCGATCGTGCCGACCCGGCGGAAGGTCGCCATCGCGCGGCGCAACCGGTCGGCTTCCGAGGGCGTGAATCCGGCCGCGACAATGGCGATCTTCATCGCCTGCTCCTGGAACAAAGGCACGCCGAGCGTCTTCTTCAGCACCGCCTCCAGCTCGCGCGAGGGATAGGAGACGTCTTCGAGGCCCTGCCGGCGGCGCAGGTAGGGATGAACCATGTCGCCCTGGATCGGGCCGGGGCGCACGATCGCGACCTCGATGACGAGATCGTAGAACGTTTCCGGCTTCAGGCGCGGCAGCATCGACATCTGCGCCCGGCTCTCGATCTGGAACACGCCGATCGTGTCGGCGCGCTTGATCATCGCATAGACCTGGGGCTCCTCGGGCGGGACGGCCGCCAGCGTCAGGCGTTGGCCGTAATGGCGATCGAGAAGGTCGAAGCCCTTCGAGAGCGCGGTCAGCATGCCGAGCGCGAGCACGTCGACCTTAAGCAGGCCCAGCGCGTCGAGATCGTCCTTGTCCCATTCGATCGTGGTGCGCCCCTCCATCGCCGCGTTCATCACCGGCGCGACTTCGTCGAGCCGGTCGCGGGTGATGACGAAGCCGCCGCTGTGCTGGGTCAGATGGCGCGGGAAGCCGGTCAGCTCCCGAGCCATCCTCAGCGCCAGCGCGAGCGTCGGATCGGCGGGATCGAGGCCCGCCTCGCGCACGCGGGTTCCGTCGATCGGCGTCGAGTCATGGCCCCAGGCGGTCGCGTTGAGCGCCGTGATGATGTCGTCGGTCAGGCCAAAGACCTTGGCCGTCTCGCGGATCGCCGAGCGGGTGCGATAGGTCGTCACCGCGCTCGCGAGGCCGGCGCGCTCGCGCCCGTAGCGCTGGTAGATGTACTGGATCACCTCCTCGCGCCGCTCGTGCTCGAAGTCGACGTCGATGTCCGGCGGCTCGTTGCGCTCGGGCGAGACGAAGCGCTCGAACAGGAGATCGAATCGCGCCGGGTCGACCTCGGTGATCCCGAGGCAGAAGCAGACCGCGGAATTTGCCGCCGAGCCGCGGCCCTGGCACAGGATTCCGCGCGTGCGGGCGAAGCGCACGATGTCGTGCACGGTGAGGAAGTAGGGCGCATAGCCGAGCGTCGCGATCAGCGCCAGTTCGTGGGTGAGCGCCTCGCGCGTCCGTTCCGGCACGCCGCCAGGATAGCGCGCGCGCGCGCCGGCTTGCGCGAAGGCTTCGAGCGCGGCCTGCGGCGTGGCGTAGCCCTCGCGCAGCTCTTCCGGATAGCAATGGGCCATTTCGTCGAGACTGAACTCTAGGCCGTCGAGGAAGCGGATCGTCTCTTCCGTCGCCGCCGGCGCCTCGGCGAACAGGCGCGCCATTTCGCTTGGGGCTTTCAGATGGCGCTCGGCGTTGGCCTGCGTCAGGCGCCCCGCGGCTTCGAGCGTCGTTTTCTCGCGGATGCAGGCGAGGACGTCGGCGAGCGCGCGCCGTTCGGGCGCATGCATCAGCGCGTCGTTGGTCGCCAGAAGCGGCGCGCCGGCCGCGCGCGCGAGCGCGGCCCGCCGCGCCAGCCCGCCGCGCATGTCCGCGCCATAGGTCAGGCTGGCGCCGATCCACAGGCGCGCGCCGAAGGCTTCGCGGAGAAGGGCGACGCAAGCGCCCTCGCCCCGGCCCTCTCCCGCATAGGGCGTCGACAGACGCCCGTCGCTCGACGGGCTTTGCGGGAGAGGGAGCGCGCCCCTTCTCCCGCCTGCGGGAGAAGGTGGCGCGAAGCGCCGGATGAGGGGCATCGCCACCGCCTGCAGCCCCTCGCCATGCTCCAAAAGGTCGTCGAGGCTGAGCCAGCATTCGCCCTTGGGCGCGCGCAGGTTTCCCGCCGTCAGGATCCGGCACAGCCGGCCATAGGCGGCCCGGTTCCTAGGATAGGCGAGCACGTCCGGCGCGCCGTCGATGAAGGCGAGCCGGGCCCCGGGAACGACCCGCATGCCGCCCATCGCCGCGGCGTTCTCGCGCGCGTAAACATGCGCGCGCACGACGCCAGCCAGCGTGTTGCGATCCGCGACCCCGATCCCCGCGAACCCGAGCCCGGCCGCGAAAGCGACCATCTCCTCGGGATGCGAGGCCCCGCGCAGGAACGAAAAATTCGTCATCGCCGCCAGTTCGGCGAACCGCGGCTCGGAGCGGATCACCCCCTTCTCCCCGCATAGGGCGTCGAAAGACGGGCTGTGCGGGGAGAAGGGTTCTGCATCACCCGAACACCCCGTGCAGAAACCATCGCGCCCGCGCTGTCTCGCGGCCCCAGAGGCCTTCGCGATAGAGCCAGAAGCGGCGGCCGGAAGAATCCTCGGCGCGGAAATAGTCGCGCGTCGGCGCGTCGGCGCGCCGCCACCAGGGGGCGGCGATGCGTTCCGGGCCCTCGATGGCGGCGACGTCGTGCAGCACGCGCCGCCAGCGGAAGCGCAACGGCGGGCCGTCGGGCACTTCGGCCAGCGCCTCGATCGGCTCGGGACGGACGAAGAGCCGCAAAGGCCGCGCCGGCGCGCCCGACTTCTGGATTGCTTCGTCGCTGCGCTCCTGGCAATGACGGCTTCCCTCTCCCCACGCGCGCGCTTCTCCCAGCGCCGCTGGCTTGGCCGCCTCGGCCTGTTCGGGCAGATGCGCCTCGATCGGCGCGCGCCGCGTCACCGCGCGCGCCCCCAGCCGCGCGCTCAGGCGGTCGATGAGATCGGCGAGCGCCCGCGCGCGCTCGGCCTCGTGCGCGCGCTCGAGCTGGACTTGAGAGGGCGCGAGCGGCTCGGCGGCAAGGCACGCGAGGCGCATCAGATCGACGCCGAAGCCGGCGTCGATCGCGTCCTCCTGCGGGCTCGCCAGCCGTTCGGCGAACAGGCGCGCGATCGCGCGCGCCTCGTTGAGCGGCCGGGAGGCGCCGACCCGGATGCGGCGCACGTCGCCGTCGACGCGATAGAGGCCGAGCTCGATCCGCCTCGCGCCCCTGGCCTGGCGCTCGAGCAGCACGACGAGATCGTCGGCGAGCTTGCGCAAACCCGCCTCGATCGCCTCGATCGTCTGCACCGGCGAGGCGAACCGCCGCTCGGCGCAGAAATCCGGCGCGGAAAAACGCGGCGCGATCGAGCCGCGCTCGAGGCCTCTGAGCGCGTCGAGCCGCGCCATCGGCGTGAAGCCGAACCGGGCCGTGATCGGCGCGCGGGGCCTGAGCGCGATGTCGCCGATGCGTCTCAGGCCCGCCCGCGCCATGTCGGCGACGGTTTTCTCGTCGAGGCCAAGCGCCGCGAGCGGCAGATCGTGAAAGAGTTTGGCGAAGGCCTTGTCGCTCAAGGGTTCGGGCGCGATCTTCACGCTCGAAAACCGCGCCAGCGCCCAAGACGCGCGCGGATTGCCGGCGATTCCGAAAGCGGCGCCAATCCCCTGGGCGGCGAGCCGCTTAAGACAGTCCCGGGCCAGCGCCGCCTCGCCGCCGAACAGATGGGCGACGCCGGAAATGTCGAGCATGAGCCCGTCGGCGCCGTCGATCGCGGCGAGCGGGGTGTAGCGGGAGCACCAGTCGCACAGGCGCTCGATCAGCCGCGCGTCTTCCGCAGGCTCGGCCTCGACCGCGATCAGGGCGGGATGGCGCGCGCGCGCGTCGGCGAGCGTGAGGCCGGCGCTCAGGCCGAGCCGTGCGGCCGCCGCGTCGACGCACACGAGCCGCTCGGCGTTGGCGAGCCTGGCGACCGCGGCGAGCGGCGCCGCCTCGTCAACGCCGCTCAGACGCCGCGCGCGGTCGGTCGCCAGACGCGGCAGCCAGAGGGAGAGAAATCGCCGGGTCGCCAAAAGCCAAGTCCTCGTTAAAAACCAGTTCCTCGCTTCGCCATTCCAGACGGAAAACGCCGCCCGGGTCGCAAGCGTGCGACGGCCCGTCGCGCGGAAACCCGAGCCGCGCCTTCACCAGCCGCGCCCCGCAGGCGAAGGGGCCGGGCAGGTCCTTGCCGCCCGCCGCCTTCCGGCGCGCGCTCGGCGCGGCGGCGATCTCGAACCGCGTCTCGGCGGCGCTGGAGAGGCGCTCCGCCTGGCCATAGGCGCTCGCCAGCACCAGAAGCGCGGGCGTCCCGCCCTTGCGCGCGGCCAGCAGCAGGCGGCGGGAGGCGGCGAGGCTGTAGCCCCGCAAATTCCAGATCTCGCCGACGACCGCGGCCGGCGCGCCGCATTTGAGCGCCTCCTCCATCGCCCAGAAGGCCGCGTTGGCGTCGGGCGCATGAACGAATACGAGGCGGCTCAGGGGAAGCCCGTGCGCGATGAGGCCGGGCCCGTAGAGCGCGCCCGCCTCCTGGCCCGCGAAGCCTTCGCCGATCACCAGCCCCGCCGCCGGGCGCTGATTTAAGAACCGCGCCGCCAGCGCCAGCGCGAAGCCCATCGCCGCCGCCCCGTCCGCCGGCTCGGCCGGGACGATCTCATGCAGGGCGTCGTCCATGAGCCCCCCGCCGAGCGCCGAATCGAGCGCGCGCGTCAGCGGCAGGCGGCGCGCCGCGCGCCCGTTCGCCGGGCCGGCTTCCGCCTCGATCTGAGCGACGGCGCGCCGCAAACGCGCCATCCCCTCCGCCCTGCCGCCTGGCGACATTCGGTCCGCGTCCTATAGGTTCGCTATTTGTTCTTGTTTTGGACCGAAACGAGGCGAGAGTCAAGTTGGGGAGGCCAGGGGGAGTTTGCCAAAATGACCCCTTATGCTTGCTTGCGCGCCTTTCGGATCCCGGCCGGGCGCTTCTCGCCTTTAGCTGCGCGAGGCGCTCTTCTCATCCTGCAACATAGCCAATATTAATTCCGGAGACTCCCTCACGTCCGCATGATCTTCCGCGTCGCCAACAAAGCAAATCCGTGAACCGCCGCCGTGCTGAAAAACAGTTGTGGCGTGAGCCATATTTACATAAACGACTGTCGAATTTTCGTCGCGTGAAACGCACTTGATCCACTCTGAGAGCATGCCGTCCTCCCGCTTCCCGATCAGCATACCACCGGATATCGAGGCGGCGCGAGACCTCATAAATCCTCTCAAAATTCAACCTGACGCACGACCAAGCCAAGGGCAGCGTCGTGAAGTCCGCCCCGGTTGGCAACTCCGAAGCCGCCTGATGCGAAATCCGCCTGATCAGTTCGCACTGTCATTCATGACGGTCGCGAAGCGACTGATCGGGAATCCAGACTGACGACGTCCGCCTGGGGCCGGCGCTTAGCCGGTCACGGCTCAAGGCTCGGCAGGTCGAGCCCGTTCGCCTTGGCGCAGGCGACCGCAATCTCATAGCCGGCGTCGGCGTGCCGCATCACCCCGGTCGCCGGATCGTTCCATAGAACCCGCTCGATCCGCCGGGCCGCCTCCGGCGTTCCGTCGCAGACGATGACGACCCCCGCATGCTGCGAATAGCCCATGCCGACCCCTCCGCCGTGATGCAGCGACACCCAGGTCGCGCCCGAGGCGCAGTTCAGGAGCGCATTGAGGAGCGGCCAGTCGGAGACGGCGTCGGAGCCGTCCTTCATCGCCTCGGTTTCGCGGTTGGGCGAGGCGACGGAGCCCGAATCGAGATGATCGCGGCCGATGACGATCGGCGCCTTGACTTCGCCCGAGGCGACCATGGCGTTGAACGCCAGGCCCAGCCGGTGCCGGTCGCCGAGGCCCACCCAGCAGATGCGCGCCGGCAATCCCTGAAAATGGATGCGCTTGCGCGCCATGTCGAGCCAGTTGTGCAGATTGGCGTTGTCGGGGATGAGCTCCCTGACCTTGGCGTCGGTGCGGTAAATGTCTTCGGGGTCCCCCGACAGCGCCACCCAGCGGAAAGGACCGATTCCGCGACAGAACAGCGGCCTGATATAGGCCGGCACGAAGCCCGGGAAGTCGAACGCGTCCTTGACCCCCTCCTCGAACGCCATCTGGCGGATGTTGTTGCCATAATCGACGGTCGGCACGCCGGCCCGATGAAAGGCCAGCATCGCGCGCACATGCTCGGCCATCGAGGCTTTCGCGGCGCGCTCGACCGATTTGGGGTCGCTGGCGCGGCGCTCCTCCCACTGCTGCAGGGTCCAGCCCTTGGGCAGGTAGCCGTTCACGGGATCGTGGGCGGAGGTCTGGTCGGTGACGATGTCGGGCTTGACGCCGCGGCGCACGAGTTCGGGAAGGATGTCCGCCGCGTTGCCGAGCAGCGCGACCGAGACGGCCTTATGCTCCCTGGTCGACTTTTCGACGATCGCGAGCGCGTCGTCGAGGTCCTTGGCGGCGACGTCGACATAGCCGGTGCGCAGGCGGAAATCGATGCTGGAAGGGCGACACTCGACCGCCAGGCACGAGGCGCCGGCCATCGTCGCCGACAGCGGCTGCGCGCCGCCCATGCCGCCGAGGCCGGCGGTGAGGATCCACTTGCCCGAAAGATCGCCGCCGTAATGCTGGCGTCCCATTTCGACGAAGGTCTCGTAGGTGCCCTGCACGATGCCCTGCGAGCCGATATAGATCCACGAGCCCGCGGTCATCTGGCCGTACATCATCAGGCCCTTGCGATCGAGTTCGTGGAAATGATCCCAGGTCGCCCAGTGCGGCACCAGGTTGGAATTGGCGATCAGGACCCGCGGCGCGTCGGAATGGGTGCGGAATACGCCGACTGGCTTGCCTGACTGCACCAGCAGAGTCTCGTCGGCCTCCAGCCGGCGCAGGGTCGAGACGATGCGGTCGAAGGCCTGCCAGTCGCGCGCCGCGCGGCCGATGCCGCCATAGACGACCAGC
This sequence comes from uncultured Alphaproteobacteria bacterium, assembly GCA_963784805.1. GTDB lineage: Bacteria > Pseudomonadota > Alphaproteobacteria > Rhizobiales > Beijerinckiaceae > Roseiarcus. The sequence goes on along the minus strand of CAWASR010000008.1, from coordinate 441,298 downwards.
TCGCCCGGCCGCTCGGCGACGTCGGGATCGAGATTGTTCATCAACATGCGCAGCGGCGCCTCGGTCAGCCAGCTTTTTGCGCTGCGCTCGGCGCCGTGCGGCGCCCGGATGACGCGCATGTTGTCGATGCGGTTGGAAGCGGTCATGTCGGGGCGTCCTTCTCAAGTTCGGACAGCGATCCGGGCGAGGATCGTTTCAAGAACGCGGCGCAGCGTCGCGCGCGTTTCGGCCGCGCGCTTGTCGTCGATCGGCGCCGGCCAGTTGGCGGCGGTCGGACGGTCCGGTTCGCGCATGTAGGCGCGGCAGGCGAGCTCCATCTGCAGCGCCTCGACCCCGGCGCGCGGTTTTCCGTAGGCGCGGGTGATCCAGCCGCCTTTGAAGCGACCATCGACGACGAAGCTCGCGCCGGACTGAGCGAGAACCGCGCCAACCGCTTCGCGAAGCGCCGGATCGCAGCTCGAACCCGAATTCGCGCCGAGGTTGAACATTGGCAACTCGCCGTCGAACAGGCGCGGGATGCGCGAGCGGATCGAATGGGCGTCGAACAGCGCGACGCGCGCGAACGCCTCGCGCAAGCGCGCGATCTCGGCCGCCAGCGCCGCGTGATAGGGCGCAAAGTAGAGCCGCCGTCGATCGTCGATCTCCGCGCCGTCGGGCGCCTTGCCGGGTCGGTAGAGCGGCTCGCCGTCGAATGTCGTCGTCGGGCACAATTCCGTCGTCGCCTGTCCCGGATAAAGCGAGGCGCCGCTCGGATCGCGGTTGACGTCGACGATCGAGCGCGAAAGGCGGGTGCGGACCACCGTCGCATCGAGCGCGCCGACGAAATCGTAAAGCTCCTCCAGGCGCCAATCGGCGTCCTTGCGCGCCAGCCACGGGTCGACAAAACGGCCTTCGAACGACGCCAGGTCCGTGCCGTCATGCGGAATGCTGACGATGAGCGGCGCCGACCCGCGCCTGACCACGAGCCAGTCGGGATCGCCGGCGGTCATCGCGCCTCTCCTTCAAGACCCGGCAGCGCAATGTCGCCTATCGCTTCGACGACAGCGCCGCTGCGCGCGAGATCCGTCGCGGCTAAAATGTCCGGATGGAAATACCGATCGTCGTCGAGATGCGGAACCGCGCTGCGCAGACGCGCCCGCACGGCCTCAAGCGGCTCGCTGGAAGCGAGCGGCGCATGAAAATCACATGCCTGGGCGGCGGCGATGAGTTCGATCCCGATGATCGAGAACGCGTTCCCGGCCATCGGCGCCAACCGGCGCGCCCCATGCGCGGCCATCGAGACATGATCCTCCTGGTTGGCGGAAGTCGGGATCGAATCGACGCTCGCCGGATAGGCGCGCTGTTTGTTTTCGGAGACGAGCGCGGCGGCGGTGACCTGGGCGATCATGAAGCCGGAGTTCAAGCCCGGCTTGGGCGTCAAAAACGCCGGAAGACCGGACAAGGCCGGATCGACCAGCATCGCGATGCGCCGCTCCGACAGAGAGCCGATTTCGCATATCGCCAACGCGATCACGTCGGCGGCGAAGGCCACCGGCTCGGCATGAAAATTTCCTCCCGACAGCGCTTGGTCGCGATCGGCGAAGATCAGCGGGTTGTCGGTGACGCCGTTGGCTTCGTCGGCGAGCGTCGCGGCGGCCTGACGCAGCAAGTCGAGGCAGGCGCCCATGACCTGCGGCTGGCAGCGAAGGCAATAAGGGTCCTGGACCCGATCGTCGCCGGTCAGATGCGAGGCGCGAATCGCGCTTCCGGCGAGCAGCGCGCGCAGGGCTTTGGCGACTTCGATTTGACCGCGGTGCCGCCGCAGGGCGTGAATGCGCGCATCGAACGGCGTGTCCGATCCGCGCGCCGCGTCAGTCGATAGCGCGCCCGCCGCCAGCGATGAGCGCAGAAGCGCCTCCGCTTCGAACAGACCGGCGAGCGCGTTGGCGGTGGAGAACTGGGTGCCGTTGAGGAGCGCCAGCCCCTCCTTCGGCGCCAGTTCGATCGGCGCGAGGCCAGCCTCGGCGAGCGCCGCTGCGGCGGGCGCGACGCGGCCGCCGATGCGCGCCTCGCCGAGGCCGATCATCGCCGCCGCCATATGGGCGAGCGGCGCGAGGTCGCCCGATGCGCCGACCGACCCCTGCGATGGAATGACCGGCAAGACGTCGCGCGCGAGCATCGCTTCGAGCAGAGCAAGCGTCCGCGGCTGGATGCCGGAGGCGCCTTGGGCGAGGCTCGCCAGCTTCAGCGCCATCATCAGGCGAGTCGTCGAAGCGCCGGCCGCCTCGCCGACTCCAGCGGCATGTGAGAGGACGATGTTGCGCTGGAGCTGAGCGAGATCCGTTTCCGCGATGCGCACGCCCGCCAGTTTGCCGAAGCCGGTGTTGATCCCGTATATCGGCTCGCCCCGCTCCAGGATTCGCCTGACCGCCTCGGCGCTGGCGGCGACCGCGGGACGGCAAGCCGGGTCGAGCGCGACTGGATCGCCGCGCCAGATCGAACGCCAGTCGCCAAGCGTCGTTTTGCCCGCTCGCAGCGTGACCGTCACTGTCCCCTCCAGACGCGCGCGTGCAGCGGATTGAGGCCGAGCCTATAGACCAGCTCGGCCGGACGCTCGATGTCCCAGATCGCCAGATCGGCCCATTTGCCAATTTCGAGCGCGCCGGTTTCATCGCCCAGTCCGAGCGCCCGCGCGGCCTCGCGGGTCATCCCGGCCAGACACTCGTCGACGGTAAGCCCGAACAGCGTCGCCGCCATGTTGAGCGCGAGAAGGGGCGAAGTCAGCGGCGACGTGCCGGGATTGGAATCGGTCGCCACCGCCATTGGCGCGCGATGTCTGCGCAGGACCTCGACCGGCGGCGGTTGCCGTTCGCGCAAAACGTAGTAGGCGCCCGGCAACAGGACCGCGACGACGCCCGCGCGCGCCATCGCTTCGACGCCATTTTCGTCGGTGAATTCCAGATGATCGGCGGAAAGAGCGCCATATTCGGCCGCGAGCGCCGCGCCGCCGCCGTTCGACAATTGATCGGCGTGCAGTTTGACCGGAAGCCGCGCCCGGCGGGCCGCCTCGAACACGCGCGAGATTTCCTCCCTGGTGAACGCGATGCGCTCGCAAAACCCATCGACTGCGTCGACAAGCCCTTCGGCGGCCAGGGCGGGAAGCATGTTTTCGGCGACATAGGCGATATAACCGCTGCGGTCGTCGGCGAATTCCGGCGGCAGGGCGTGGGCGCCGAGAAAAGTCGTACGGACTTCGACCCGGCGCTGCTCGCCGAGCCGCCTTGCGACCCGCAACGATTTCCGCTCCGCGGCGAGTTCGAGCCCGTAGCCGGACTTGACTTCGACCGTGCCGACCCCCTCGGCGATCAGGGCGTCCAGTCGCCGCAGCGCTGTGCGCGACAGCTCGGCTTCGCTCGCGTCGCGGGTCGCGCGCACGGTCGAAAGAATGCCGCCGCCCGCGCGGGCGATCTCTTCATAAGTCGCGCCGGAGAGACGCATCTCGAATTCGCGCGCCCGATCGCCGCCGTAAACCAGATGCGTGTGGCAGTCGATGAGAGCGGGCGTGATCCAGCGTCCCTCGCAATCGATCGTCTGCGCGCTCGCGCGCCGCCCGGCGGGAAGGTCGTCCCCAGGGCCTGCGAACGTTATCCGGCCGTCGCGCGCCGCCACCGCGCCGTCCTCGACGATCCCCAGGCCAGGACGCCCTCGCGCCAGCGTCGCCAGGCGCGCGTTCAGCCAGATCGTCTCCTTCGGCTCGGGCTCGTCCAATTGCGCCATCAGATCCGCTTCGCCGTCGCCTCCCGCTTGTCTTTTCATGCGTAGAGATATTCATTCCAAATGCAAGCGCGCAGAAGGTCTTGCGCGGACCCCAGGGAGCCACGGCGAACATTGTCAGTCATTCATGCCGCCACGGCGCTGACTCCGGACGGCTGGAAATCCGGCGTGCGGCTGACGATCGAAGGCGGGACGATCGCCGCCCTCGAATGCGGCGCCGCGCCCGCCGAAGGGGACGAACGCCATGCGATCCTGGCGCCGGCGCCGGCGAACCTGCACAGCCATGCCTTCCAGCGCGGCATGGCCGGCCTCGCCGAATTCCGCGGCGCCGGACGGGACACGTTCTGGACCTGGCGCGAGACCATGTATCGGTTCGCGCTGACGATGACGCCCGACGACGTCGAGACGGTCGCGGCGCAACTCTATGTCGAGATGCTGGAGGCGGGTTTCGCCGCCGTCGGCGAATTCCACTATCTCCATCACGCTCCCGACGGATCGCCCTACGCGTCGCGGGCGGAAATGGCGGAGCGCATCGTCGCGGCGGCGCGAGGCGCGGGCATCGGCTTGACGCTGCTGCCGGTCTTTTACGCCCACGCGACTTTCGGCGGAGCGCCGCCGAAGCCGGAACAGCGGCGGTTCATCAACGACCTGGCCTCCTTCGCCCGCCTGGTCGAGGACTGCCGCGACCTGGTCAAGGACGCGCCCGGAGAGGCGCTCGGCGTTGCGCCGCACAGTCTGCGCGCGGTGACGCCGGGCGAACTTTCGCAGGTCGTTTCCCTCGCCGGCGCCGGGCCGATCCACATCCACGCGGCCGAACAGATCGGGGAGGTCGAAGACTGCGTCGCGGCGTTGGGCGCGCGCCCGGTGCGCTGGCTCATCGACCATGCCGCGGTCGACGATCGGTGGTGTCTGGTGCACGCGACCCATATGGACGATGGCGAGACGCGCGGCCTGGCGAATTCCGGCGCGGTCGCGGGGCTCTGCCCGGTGACCGAAGCCAACCTCGGCGACGGAATCTTCAACGGGTCCGAATATGTCCGTCTCGGGGGGCGCTATGGCGTCGGCTCCGACTCGAACGTCTCGATCGGCGTCGCCGCGGAGCTGCGCCAGCTCGAATACGCCCAGCGCCTGCGCGAACGGGCGCGCAATGTCTGCGCCGCGCCGGGCGGATCGAGCGGTCGCGCGATGTTCGACGCGATCTTGTCCGGCGGGGCTCAGGCGCTGGCCCGCCGCTCCGGGCGGCTCGCGGCCGGCGCGGTCGCCGACATGCTGTCGCTCAGCGCCGATCATCCGACGCTTGCCGGCAAGGTCGGCGACCAGATACTCGACGCATGGATATTCAGCGTCGGCGATGGGCTGGTGGACTGCGTATGGAGCGGCGGACGCAAGGTCGTCGTCGACGGCCGCCATCGGCTGAGGGATCAGGTCGCCGGGAAATTCAAGGCGACCATGCGCAAGCTGTGCGAGCGCTGAACGAGGCCGCGGGGACGGCGGCTCGCCGCCTTCCGGCGCCGCCAATCGAAAGGGGTGGGGCATGAACAGCAATCGTGAGCCGCGGATCGCCGTCATCGGCAGCAACATGGTCGATCTCGTGACCTACGTGAACCGGATGCCGGTCAGGGGCGAGACGGTAGAGGCGCCGCGGTTCGAAATGGGCCACGGCGGCAAAGGCGCCAATCAGGCGGTCGCGGCCGCCAGGCTCGGCGCTTCGGTCCTGATGGTGAGCGCGGTCGGCGACGACATGTTCGCCGACAACACGATCAGGAATCTCACGCTGGCGGGCGTCGACACAAAATATGTCAGGCGGGTCGCCGGCCGCTCCAGCGGCGTCGCGCCGATCATGGTCGAGCCATCGGGCGAGAACTCGATCCTGATCGTCAAGGGCGCCAATTCCGACCTGTCGCCGGCCGACGTCGAGCGCGCGGGCGAGGACCTGAAGACCTGCGATCTGATCCTGCTGCAGCTCGAAATCCCGCTCGAGACCGTCTACGCCGCGATCGCCTTCGGCAAGCGCCATGGGGTGAGGACGGTGCTGAACCCGGCGCCGGCGACGCCCGAACTCGATCCCGAACGGGTGCGCGACGTGAGCTTCTTCATTCCCAACGAGACGGAACTCGCGATCCTGACCGGCATGCCGGTCGGAACGGAGGAGGAGATCGGCGCGGCGGCGCGGAGCCTGATCGACAAGGGCGTGGAGACGGTGATCGTCACCCTCGGTTCGCGCGGCGCTCTCCTGGCGACCGCCGCCAGCGTTCATCGCGTCGCTCCGGTCCGGGTCGAGCCGGTCGACACCACCGGCGCCGGGGACGCCTTCGTCGGCAGTTTCGCGCGCTATTTCGCCGGCGGCCTCGGCCTCGAGCCGGCGCTCAACCTCGCCGCCCGCTACGCCGCCGACTCCGTCACCCGGCGCGGAACCCAGAAGGCCTATGCGACGGAAGCTCAATTCGCCGCGTTTTGCCGGACGCTCGACGCGGCGGGGCGCTAGAGTGGCGAATCCGACGCTTCGCTCGCTCTTGTCATTCCCGGCGCCGCAAAGCGGCGACCGGGAATCCAAAAGTCGCGGCAGGGTCCGGCGCCGGCGCTCCTGGATTCCCGGTCGGGCTTGGCCCGCCGGGAATGACAAGATCGGCGTCAATCGCTGGAAACGGAGGACGACGCTCCAAACGCGATCGGATTGTTGAAGTCGCTTTGCGTCCGCAGGTTCGTCGCACGAAATCTGGATTCTCGCGACGGACTGTGTTTCGAGTTTTTCAACGGCATCGACCCCGAGCGGATGCTCGTCGGGAAACGATTGAACGTCGGGGATCGACCCAAGAAGGACGTTCGTTCGAGCGACGCGAGTTGCAAATTGAAAATGGAAGTCAGAGTTCGAATCCGTTCAGTGCGCCAATCTGCTTTTTCCGTTGAATTTGTTGATATTGTGCATTCCTGGCGGCAACTAAGATAAGAACCGCCAGTTGAGGCATCTCAGCGTCCCTGCAGTACTAGATTAGTGCACTGTCACCGGAACCCTCTTGTTCAGCCATCTCTGAGCGCGCTCGCGCTGTTTTCCAGAAAATCCGTTGTAGTCTTTCACTGTTAAAGCTCCGAGGCATATAGGCCAGCGGGCACACACCTTACGAGCCTTGGTTGATTTTGACGACTTGGCATGACTGTCTTTGCGTGGGGCAGAAATCAAGCAGACCAGCGTTTTTCGCCCAAAAATCTATGTCTTTTAGAGGTGCGGGCGTCGTCGTCAGTCCGCGCCGGTCGTCTTCCCCCTCAGCGCCTTGATCGCGCCGCGCCGGCCCTTGTCGTCGAGGCGGCGGGTCCTGGAGGCGAGCGTCGGGCGGGTCGGCCGGCGCGGCTTGTCGCGCGCTTGCGCCTTCGCCAGCAGCGCCGCGAGCCGGGCGCGCGCGTCCTCGCGGTTGCGCGGCTGGCTCGAAAACCTTTGGGCGAAAATGACGATGACGCCGTCCTGGGTCGCGCGCGAGCCGGCGAGCTTGATCAGCCGGGCCGCGACGTCGTCGGGCAGGCTCGGGCTGCGGCGGGCGTCGAAGCGAAGCTCGACCGCGCTCGCGACCTTGTTGACGTTCTGCCCGCCCGGACCCGACGCGCGCACGAAAGTCTCGACGATCTCGCCCTCGTCGATGAGGAGAGCGCCGGCTTTCATCAGGGCTGGCGCCAGTCCCTCACGTCGACGAAGCGCCCGGCGATCGCCGCCGCGGCGGCCATCGTGGGCGAGACCAGATGGGTGCGGCCCTTGTAGCCCTGGCGGCCTTCGAAATTGCGGTTCGAGGTCGAGGCGCAGCGCTCTCCGGGCGCGAGCTTGTCGGGGTTCATCGCCAGACACATCGAGCAGCCCGGCTCGCGCCACTCGAAGCCCGCAGCAAGGAAAATCCTGTCGAGGCCCTCCGCCTCGGCCTGCGCCTTGACGATGCCCGAACCCGGCACCACCATCGCGCCGACCCGTTCGGAAACCCTGTGGCCCTCGACGATCTTGGCCGCGGCGCGCAGGTCCTCGATCCGGCCGTTGGTGCAGGAGCCGATGAAGACGCGGTCAATGGCGAGGTCGGTCATCTTCTCCCCGCCCTCGAGGCCCATGTAATCGAGCGCGCGCTGGATCGAGGCGCGCTTGTGTTCGGTCGGGCCGTCGGAGACGCGCGGCACATAGCCGAGGATCGACACGACGTCCTGGGGGCTGGTGCCCCAGGAGACGATCGGCGGCAAATCGGCGGCGTTGAGCCTCACCTCGGCGTCGAACTGCGCGCCCTCGTCGCTCCTCAGCGCATCCCAATCGCGCCGCGCCTGATCCCACAGGACGCCCTTGGGCGACTTCGGCCGATCCTTGAGATAGGCGTAGGTCTTCTCGTCGGGCGCGATCATGCCCGCGCGCGCGCCGCCCTCGATCGACATGTTGCAGACGGTCATCCGGCCTTCGATCGAAAGCGCCTCGATCGCCGAGCCGCAATATTCGATCACATGGCCGGTGCCCCCCGCGGTGCCGATCTCGCCAATGATCGCCAGAATGATGTCCTTGGCGGTGACGCCCAGACCAAGCGCGCCCTCGACGCGCACCCGCATGTTCTTCGCCTTGGTCTGGATCAGCGTCTGCGTGGCCAGCACATGCTCGACCTCGGAGGTGCCGACGCCGTGGGCGAGCGCCCCGAACGCGCCATGGGTCGAGGTGTGGCTGTCGCCGCAGACGATCGTCGTTCCCGGCAGGGTGAAGCCTTGCTCGGGCCCGATGATGTGCACGATGCCCTGGCGCGGATCGAACTCGTCGAAATATTCGATGCCGAATTCGCGCGCGTTCTTGGCGAGTTCCTCGACCTGGAGGCGGCTCTCGGGATCGGCGATGCCGGCCCTGCGGTCGGTGGTCTGGATATTGTGATCGACGACCGCGAGAGTCTTTTCCGGCGCGCGCACCCTGCGCCCGTGCAGGCGCAAGCCCTCGAACGCCTGCGGGCTTGTCACTTCATGGACGAGATGGCGGTCGATGTAGATGAGGCTCGCGCCGCCGACCGTGTCGATGACATGGTCGTCCCAGATCTTGTCATACAGGGTGCGCGGCTTGGTCATGACGGGCCCTCGCGCCGCAAGGCGCGCAAGATGAGGATGAGAACGGCAGGCTATCTATGCCGTTCGGGGCGAAGAAGGAAGGGGGCGCGGCGGGCGCCTTTTGGACGAAATCCGGGGCGCCGCTTCGGCGCGCGGTCCTTCCTCTATGGAACCCCAGCCTCATTTCGACCGCAATCGTGGCGGATTTGTTTCTCTTCGTCGATTTGGCCGATCCAGCTTCTTGCGGCGCCGGAGCCTTCCGGTCCGCGGCGTCTTCCCCAAATCCTCGATCATCAGCCGCGCCCGGCCGAGAGGCACGCTCGTTCGAGCGGCGACGCCGGGTCCGCGCCTCGGCCGCAAACGCGAGGAAACGTGAGTATTTCAGACAACCACACGCCCAATCATTCGCTGGAGATCGCGCCTCACCGGTTTGCGATCGGACAGATCGTCCGGCTGACCAACAGGGTCGGCGTCTGGCCAAAGACGGATGAAGTTTACCGTATCACCGCCACGCTGCCGGCTCGGGACGACGCGCTGCAATATCGCATCCGCAGCGACAACGAGCGTCACGAACGGGTGGCCACGGAAGACAATCTCGAGCTCGTGCGCGCGTCTCCAGGCGCGCAGGGCGCGGTCTTCAGCTCATGGACGGCTGGGCCGGTTGCGGAAAGGCCGGCGTCGGTGGCCATCGGGCAGAAGCGCGGCAATCGATAGAGGCGCAAGCGCGAGCTGGGCAGGCGCGTACGGCCGCCGGTCCGCTGGGGGAATCCACGACCGAATTCAAATCTCCGGGCCATCCCGAGCGCCAACCCGTCGCTTATGACAACGCGGCGCACGCGCGAGACGCCGAACCCAACGGACTCCGCCGAGCGCGTTCGAACGCGCTCAGCGGGTCGGAAGGTCAGTTGGTCAGGTGCCCGGTGTGGGTGACCGCGGCGAACAGGGCGGCCAGAGCCTGGCCGAGGTCGGCGCCGATTGCGGCGTCATAGAACAGGCCCGGCGTCGCGCAAGCCTGGAGGGCCGGGCCGATATCGGACTGGATCGGCGCGATCCAGTTCGCATACCAGCTGTTGGTCGGCACCGGCAGATAGTCGGTATAGAGGATCGCGATCTTGACGCCGCGGTTCTTGATGGCCGTGCACCAGTTTGTGCTATTCGAATTGCCGCCCGGAGCGTTGCCGAGATCGTTGATCGCCTGCTGGAGGCGGCTGCCGTTCTTCTCGTCCTCGACCCCGTCGGTGACGATGAACAGGACCTCTTGCGGCGTGTCCCCGGCCTGGTTGGTGCCGTTGCCGGGATCGGGGATGTAGCTCGCCTGGCTCAGCTTGCCGAGCGAGTCGTCGTAGTTGGTGCCGACGTCGCCGGGGCCGGAGGACGAACTGCAAGCCGAATTGGCGCAGTTGTTGTTGTTGGAATACATCTGCATCACGCCGAAATTGGCCGACGCGGTGGTCCAGTTGGCGGTGTAGTTGGTCGTCAGCGGCATCAGCTGGGTGAGGCCGATCGACCACAGCGAATCCATCGAGTAGATCGAGAATCGATACTGCGGCGGCGACGAGAACTGCGACGACTGCGCGGTCGAAGACGCCGTCTGCAGCAGGGTCGAAACGCCGGCGTTCAATTCGTCGAGGCGCAGCGTGATTTTGTTGATTCGGGCGAGCTTGTAATTGTCGACCTGCGCGCCGTGTTTGGAGGTGTCGCAATAAACCGCGCCGCTGAGGGGCGAGGCGGTCTTGAGGCTGGTGTTCAGGGTCGGCGCCGTGCCGTCGGCGCACGGATTGCCGGCGCTCTCGGCATTGTTAGTGCTGGCCTGATGGCAGGCGAAGGCGCAGCTGTTGCCGCCGTCCTGCTTCGTCGTCAGGTTCTCCATCTGGGTGACGCCCGCCAGCGTCGCCGGCAGGGCCATCGAGGGGGAATTGTCGAGCAGAACGTAGAAATCGATGTTCGGCGGCATTTGCGCTTTCGCGGTCGAACTGCCCGACACGGCGAGCGAGTCCTTGCTCAGCACCGCGGCGAAGATCGTGTTGACCGAGGTCGTGTAGCTGACGCTGACGCTGCGCGTCAGGGCGTTGTCGGCGCCCTCGGTGATGGTGACGGCGACTTGCGTCGCGCCCGGGGTCAGTCCGGACATGCCGGCCACGAGGCCGTTGAACAGCGACGTCGCGGCCGCCTCTGCGACCGAATCGCTTTGTTGCAGCATGTTCGGGGTCAGCGCGGCGAGCGCGGCGGCGTCGGCGGCGGCGTTGAGCTTGGTGTGGATTTGCGCCGCCCGGCCGTAGTCGATCGCCGCCGCGCCCCCAAACATGAGAACCGGCGCCACGATCGCATACATCATCGTGACATTGCCGTTGCGATTGTGAAGCAGGCGGCCGAAGACAGAGTTCGACATGGGTTGCGCTCGCAGTTTTTTCGACGCCCCGACCCTGACATGGATCATCGCGCCCAATGGCCAAACTCTCGGAATGAAACCGTCAACATTTTAATCGTGGGCTAATACAATAGTTAGAATTTGACGAATTTGGCCACAATTACCATATTCACGGCCGTTCGGACCGAACACCAAATCGAGTCAACGTTAGTTTATTTGGATAACTCGGGTGATCTCCCACGGATTTACCTTACTGCCGTATCCCAATTCGCTGAGGCAGCGAAGATCCGTCCACAAGGGATACGAGGCGGGCTGCGTTTCCCTCCCACAACGCATCGACCGGAACTTTTCGGGCTGAATCGCGTCAGGAAAGTCGTGGCGCCGTCGAACAGTCATCCGGACATCGGCAATACCCCGCCCCGCCCAAGCGTCGTGCTGACGCAGCGTAACATATAGCAGATCAAACGTAAGTAACTCAAAATCGAAATTGTTAGGCCTATGCCTACAATTCATTCGCTTTTAATAGACTTTCTTGGTCGCGCGTAAGATCAGGTTAAAGATTGGCGCGGAATATCCTCCGCTAGGGTCAGCTAGGATTGGGCGATAATGCTGGTCGTGGGTAAGCTGTTGGTCGTCATCTCGCGCCTTGGGCGATTGTTCGCCCGGGACGAGAGCGCGTCGCCCGCGGTCGAGTTCGCCCTCGTGGCTCCAATTTTTTTTGGGATTGTCCTCGCTACGCTGCAGGCCGCCACAATCTTTCTCGTCAAGGCCTTCTTCGAAACCGCGGCCGAACAGGGCGCGAGAATCGTCATGACCAATCAGACCGGGTCGTTGACGACGGCTCAGTTCAAGACCCAGATTTGCACGGAACTGACCGCTCTCTTCAACTGCTCGCAGGTGGTCGTCGAACTGACGCCGCTGCCGGCGGGCACGACCAACCTCGCTTCGCTGCTGCCGAAATTCGACTCCACCGGCAAACTCATCGGCACGCCCACCGTCGACGTCGGCGCCAACGCCGCCGCCTCCGGCACCGACATGCTGCTGGTGGTGATGTATCCCTGGCCCGTCTATGGCGGCCCGCTCGGCCTCAATTTCGCGAACCTGGGGAACGGCAAAATGCTGATGGCCTCGACACAGATCTTCAGGATCGAACCCCTGTGACGGCGGGAGCGATCCGCAACCGCCTGGCCGTGGCGCGCCGCGCGTCGCGCGCCGCATTGAACGACGACGGCGGTTTGGCCGCCGTGGAGCTGGCGTTGATCATGCCGGTCGCCCTGCTGCTGATGAGCCTCATCGTCTATGGCGGCCAGATCTTCAGCGTGCAGCGCAGAGTGACCCTCGGCGCGACGACGGTGGCCAATATATTCGCTCAAGCCAACAACAATGGGTCAGCCACCATCACCGCCGCCGAACTCAACCAGATCCTGGGGTATCCGGCCCTGATCCTGTATCCATATGACGGCGGCAACGTCCAGGTGGTGGTGTCGGAGTTGAAGGTCGCCACTGTAAATGGCGCGACCACCGGGACGGTCGTCGGCAGTTGGCCGAACGCCAACGGCACGGCGCGGCCGAACGGTCAGCAATTGCCGGTCGATCCGTCGATCGCTGCGGCCTTCACCGGCGCGGCCACCAGCTATGTGATCCTGGGCGAGGTGAAATATCCATTTCAGCCGACGGGAATCTATTACTCGATCGGAGCGGTCACGCTCCACGATTCCGTTATGATGATTCCCCGAACGGCGGCCGAGATCACCGTTCAATGAATGGACGCGCCTCGGCGGCAAAGCGCTGAACGCGTTTGCCGCACTTTTGTAGGAATTGGCGTCCTTCGGCGAGCAGCCGCGGCGCGCGTGGCGACGTCCGATCCGCCCCCCGGCGTGAGCGCCATGTCTCCCTTCGGGCAGGCAAGGCGCAATGGCGGGACGGTCTGTTTGACGACTTCGCGGAAACCGCCGCGTGACAGGCGCCCGTTCAGTGATAGACTGGCCGCCAACGGCTTTCGCAAGACGGGGTGATGACGATGCTCCCTGCTGGCGCGCGCGGGAACGGCGATGCGCCGTTGACCTTATCAGCGCGAACCGCGTAATCCGGAAGTTGAAGGTTTCGAGGCGAGGATGACGACGATGTCAAATGACAAGATGATGGCGCAAATGTCGGGCAAGCCGGGCTTCGTCGCCGCGCTCGACCAGAGCGGCGGATCGACGCCCGGCGCCCTTCGCCACTACGGCGTTCCGGACAGCGATTACAGCGGCGAGGCCGAAATGTTCAAGCTGGTGCACGAGATGCGGGTTCGCATCATGACCGCGCCGGCCTTCAACGGCTCGAGGGTGATCGCCGCCATCCTGTTCGAGCGCACGATGGACGGCGAGGCGAAGGGCAAGCCGGTTCCAGCCTACCTATGGGAGGAACGGGGCGTTGTCCCGATCGTGAAGGTCGACAAGGGACTCGACGCGGAAAAGGACGGCGTCAGGCTGATGAAGCCGATGCCTGACCTCGATCCGCTTCTCGCCCGAGCGGTAAAACTCGGCGTCTTCGGCACCAAGATGCGCTCGGTCATCAACCTTGCCTCGAAGGACGGCATCGCGGCAAACGTCAGGCAGCAGTTCGACTTCGCCGACCAGATCGGAAAGCATGGGCTGATCCCGATCATCGAACCCGAGGTCTCGATCGACAGCCCCGACAAGGCCGCGGCCGAGGCGATCTTGCTCGCGGAGATCACCAAAAGGCTCGACGCCCTGCCCGAAGGCCGTCAGGTCATGCTCAAGCTGACGATCCCGAGCACACCCGATCTTTACGCGCCGCTGATCAAGCACAAGCGGATCGTGCGGGTCGTCGCGCTGTCGGGCGGCTACACCCGGGCTGAGGCCTGCAAGCTGCTGGCGCAGAATCACGGCATGATCGCGAGCTTCTCGCGCGCGCTCGCCCAGGACCTCAGGCGCTCGATGAGCGAGGCCGAGTTCGACGCGGCGCTGGCTCAGTCCATCGACGAAATCTATCAAGCCTCGACCGTGAAGGTATGACGGTTTAAGTCGCGCGAGACCGAGCGGCCCCGATTGCGAAAGGGCGAAAGGGCGACATCGCGATGACGAGCCCAGCCGAGATCGTCTTCCTGTTCGACGTCGACAACACGCTCATCGACAACGACCGCTTTCAGGACGACCTGCGAGACCGTCTGAGGCTATTCTCCGGCGATCAGACCTGCGCCCGCTACTGGGCGCTGTTCGAGGAGCTGCGCGAAAGCCTCGGCTACGCCGACTATCTCGGCGCGCTCGAGCGCGTGCGATCGGAACGTCCGCACGACCCGACCGTCTATCTTGTCGCCAACTGGCTCCTCAACTATCCGTTCGCCGATCGCCTCTATCCTCGCGCTGTCGAGGTCGTCAGACACGTTCGGCAATGGGGCCCGGCGGTTATTCTCTCCGATGGCGACGCCGTCTTTCAGCCGCACAAGGTCGCGCGCTCGGGCCTGTGGGACGCCTTCGACGGCAATGTCCTGATCTACGTGCATAAGGAGACCGAGCTGGCGGAGGTCGAGCGCCGGCATCCCGCCGGGCGCTACGTGCTGATCGACGACAAGATCCGCATCCTCGCCGCGGTGAAGAGAATCTGGGGCGAAAGGGCGACGACGGTCTTCCCCAGACAGGGCCACTACGCCCGAAACGAGCCTGCGCCTGATGAAAGCGCGTTCGTCGACATTGCAATCGACGCCATCGGCGAATTGTTGGCCTACGATTTGCCGACGCTGAAATGAACGATTGTCCAGCGCGCCGACCCAGCGCCGCTTGTCAAAGCCAGCTAACTTCCAGTCGGTAAGACCCAAGTCGCACGAAACTGAAGGCCCCATGTCGGACCGCCGGTCGGCCTTTCGGCCCAATAGCGCACCAAACCGCCGACCTGGACGATCTGTCCTCCGATTCTGAGGAGCTGGTTCGCTCCGGCGTTGATCGGCACTGTCCATTGCCGGGTAGTCCAGTTGTATTGGCTCTCCGAACTTAAGAAGACGGTCGTGTGGGTCGGGAAAGTGTAGGTGAGAAACGGCTGAATGAAGGTGCTGCTGATCCGCCATCGCCCCGGGGTCGTCGGGCCTTCGGCAATCATTTCTTCCGTCTCCGAGGTCGAGGGCGACAGGGCTGCCAAGCCGGAATTCGGCGACGGCACGTCGGTCAGCGACCAGATGTGATTGGCCAGCACGCCGTAGGTCCACGGTCCGTCGAGCCGCAGGATCACCGCGGTCGGGCCCGCGCCCCATTGCCGCCCGGCGAAGAAGGCGTTGGTCGCCGTCGGATAGAGGAAGACGGGCCCCGCGCCCCAGACGATCCCGGACCCGGTCGGGTGGGACGGGGAGAAGAAGAAGCTCTGCACGATGTCGCCGAGCCCCGATTCATTCTGCGGAAACACACCATCCCACGACGCAAACGGGATGACCGTGCGGACAATCAGGTTCCAGTCTTTGTT
Source organism: uncultured Alphaproteobacteria bacterium (assembly GCA_963784805.1). Classification (GTDB taxonomy): domain Bacteria; phylum Pseudomonadota; class Alphaproteobacteria; order Rhizobiales; family Beijerinckiaceae; genus Roseiarcus. The sequence continues at coordinate 425,682 of CAWASR010000008.1, read as the reverse complement.
CAGTGGGAGAGGAATGACGGGCTGAACATTCAATGTGTAGCGAAAGGCGTCGTTGTGGGGACCGCCGCCCCAGTCGAAGTTATTCTGGAACGGGACCTGGATCAGGCCGGCGATCGGATTTGTCAGTTCCTGGGCCAGATCAGAGTCGTTCTGCGCGTTCGCCGCGCAGATCCCCGTCAAGGACCGTGCGGCGATCGCCGCCAAGAGGCCAAAGAACATCCGCCTTCTGTCCGCGTAATGCATCGTCCATATCCTCCGGGCGGGTGGCGACGCTGCCGGTGCCGTTCTGCTTCAGAACGCCAGCCGCGCCCGCAAGCTCGCGACCCAAAGCGAGCCGACATCGGGACTTAAGGCGGGATGGACGATCCACTGGAGATCGGGCGTGACCGCAAAGTGCTGGGTGACCTGAAAGCGGTAAAAGGCCTCGAATATGTACTGGTCCCTCAACGCGGGATTTGCGGGCTGCGCCCAGCCGCCGCCGATTCCGAACAGGTCCGAATAGTGCTCCGAGGGCCGCCAGCCGAATCCAAGGCTGACGTTCTTGTCCAGTTGCCACCCTTCCGACCATCCTCCGCGCGCGAACACCATCACATTGTCGCGAATGAGGTAGTTGGCGTTGAGCGCGACGCCGTGCGCGGCCGGTGGACCGTTCTGCTCCGCGTCCTTGTCCCACATCGTCACGGACAAATTGTTGACGTCCATCGGCCCACGCGCCTGGATCGGAACGCCGCTGCCTGCCGCGCTGCTCCAGCCGACTTCGAGATGGCGAAAGTATTGCGGCTTGTTGAAGAAGCTGTCGGCGGTGAAGCCAGTGTCTTCGCTATAGACCGTATAGATGCCGCCCTTCACGTAAAGCCCAAAATCGCCCGGATACAGCGCGGCGACCGCGCCGAAGCCGCGCAAGGGGACCGGGATGGTGACGCTGGTGGTGAAGATCTGGTTCAAGTACTGGCGATTATCGTCAAAGAACGGATATGGATTGACGTAATTTGGCGCGAACAGCTTTCCAACCGTCCATTGGAAGTGGTTGTTGAACAGGCTCTGGCGCAGGTAGAGCTGAGTGACCCCTAGGTCGAAATTTCCCCAGGTCGGAGCGGTCGCGGTGCTCGAGCCGGTTTGCAGACCCGCCTGCAGCGGCGCGAAGTCCGTTCCGACCGGCCCCCGGTCTTCGATCACCGCGTCAATCCAGAGAGCTTCCGGACTGCCCTGAAAAAGAAGCTGCTGGGCGAGGTTGAGCGTGAATTTCTGGCCGACGGCACCGCGCTGATCGGTCAGACTGCTCGAGAAATCTTGGCCAAGAAAGCCCTCGGAGCCGCCGATCATCAGCCCGTACTGTTGCAGCAGCACCTTTTGCTTGAAATCGAACCACGGCTCGAGCGGGCTCGGGAAGCGGAAATAAGAACTCTTTGGAGTGTCGTCGTCCTCTTCGTCGCCGAGGCCCGAAAGCGTGCCGTCGAGAAGGTCGGGAGGCGTGTATCGCCCGGGCGCGCTTTCCTCGGAGTTCGCGCCCTGGGGTCCAGCCGCCGCGCCGGCGGTCTGAGCGAGCGCGCTCACCGGAGTCAGCGACGCCAGGAGCGCGCAGGTCGCGGCGAACGCTTGCGCCGCGCGCGCGAGAGTGGCTATCCGCCGACCTGCAGTCATCGATCCCCCAGCAGCGAGCCTTCAGCCGTCTCAAATCGGCAATTCGCGAATTGCTCTTCGGGCGCATCCAGTAGGCGGCCGGTCAGGTGTCCGGCGCATCATCTAAGCCCCGGCCCAAACCGGCAAGTCGCCGCCGCGAACAGCCACCAGCGGATCGCGCCATCCTCCCGGTGTCTTCGACAGTTTTACCTGCGGCGCCAGACGGTCGACCTCTCCGTACGGCGTCTGCCTGAGGATCGTCCGCAGCGGGATCATGCGATGCTCCGGCGCCGTCGGGTCGAAGTCGGTGGTCGGAAACGACCCGAGGCTCATGAACCACATGGCCGCGCGGGCGAGGCTGATACGGACGTGGTAGCTGCCGCCCTCGCGGGCGCGGCGCCTCAGCGCGGCAATGATTCCCGCCGCGCCGATGTAGCCGGCAATATAGTCGTTGAGCACCATCGTCGGAGGAAAGCGCGGCCGGCCCCCGCCCTCCTTCAGCGTAAAGCCGGTCACCGTCAGCGCCTCCATGTCGAAGGCGGCCCGGTTCCACCACGGACCGTCCCAGCCGTAAGCACGGGCGGACAGATAGACGATCCCGGGCTTTTCGTGGGCGACGTCCTCGGGCCCCAGACCCAGCCCCCCCATTGCGCGGCCGCGGAACCCTTCAACGAAAACGTCCGCCCGCGGCAGCAGCGCCGTCAATTTTTGATGGTGCTCCGCGCTTTTCAGGTTCAAGAGCGTCGAGCGCATGCCGACGTTGACGTCGACAATGATCCCTTCGTGCTCGTAGGACTGGTCGCGGGTGACGTGAAGCACCTCCGCTCCGTATTCGGCGAGCGTGCGGGAGGCGGTCGTGCTGGCGATCACGTGACTGCACGAAATCGCTTTAATCCCGGTGAGCGGCGCCTTGGGGTCCGGGGTATAGGGGATGGGCTCGCTGTCGCCGATCTTGACGATCTCGATCAATGGCAGCTCGGACAGATATTGGCCTTGCGGATGGGCAAGCCATTCCTCCGCAGTGCGATGGATGCCCAGCACCATTCCGGCTTCCGCGACGACTTCATCGAGATCGTCCGCGTTCCACGTCCGGATGGCGTTCGTGATCGCCTCCTTTTCCGGAGGCGCGCGAAGGATATTCAAAAAGCCTACGAAATGTCTCGGATAGAGGCCGGTCGGCGTCACCATCCTGCCGTCCTTGGTTTCGAAGAACGCGAACGACAGCGGATTGTTGAACAGCAAAGGCAGTTGCAGCTCCCGGTCGTTCACCTTGGGCCGCCAGGTGAAACCGGCGGGAAGCGGGTCGTCCGGATCGATGAGGCCCGCCCGCTGCTTCTTCTGAAGCACCAAGCCGACATAGGGCAGCACATTGTAAACGGACTCGCGCAGATCGACTTCGAGGTCCTGGCTCTGTCCGGTGCGATCCTTCCAGATCGCCGCCGCGCCGACAGCCGCGGCCATCGCCGGGACGGCCATGCAGGCGCCAATGCGGAAATGGCTGCGCACGATCGGGTCTCGTCCGGTGAAGGCGACCATGCCGCCCCCGTCGGCGGGGCTTCCGCCGATTCCGCGCATGAAATCAGCGAAGGCCTCGTCGATCGAGAAGTCGTCAGCTGGCGCGGCTTGGGCGCCGCCGGGGCCGATCGCTCCCAACGCGGAACCCAAGACGGCAGCGCCCGCCGATTGCAACAGGTCGCGACGTGTCGGCGGCATTCGACGTCCTCCATACTGACGCGAACGCCGAGCGGCGTTCTGCCGGCGCGGCTCACTTTGTCCGGCTCGCTCTTGCGCTACCCGAAAATTAACATCTGAAGGTGTCGCTGGCAACACGATCCCCCCGCACGATCCCCCTGCGCCTCCAGACTTAGACTTGCGGCAGATCAAGGCGCGGGAGTCGGGTTTATGGGAGCGAGTTAAGCAACGCCTCACCAAAATAGTGAAATACCAACGGGACAATCGGTCGCGCATGCATGAGTATCGAGGCTCTGGACAAGGCGGCCCTGTCCGGTTAGCGAATGGGAAAGCGGTTCCAGCCTAGGGGTAGAGGCGCCGAAAGGATGGCGATGGATTACCAGCGCAGCTTCGAGGAGGCGATCGTCCGCCTGAGGGCGGAGGGTCGCTATCGCACATTCGCCAATCTCGAGCGCGACGCGCGCCGTTTCCCAACCGCGCTATGGCGTCCTCCGGGCGAGGAGGACAGGCCCCGCGAAGTCACCGTCTGGTGCTCGAACGATTATCTGGCGATGGGCGGCCACCCGGCGGTGATCGAGGCCTCCGTGCGCGCCGCGCGGGCTCACGGCGCCGGGGCCGGCGGGACCCGTAACATTTCCGGCACCCATCACCCGATCGTGCGGCTGGAGGCGGAACTCGCCGACCTGCACGGCAAGGAGGCTTCCCTCGTCTTCACCTCGGGCTGGATCTCCAATCTCGCCGGCATTTCGACCATCGCCAGCCTGCTGCCGAATTGCCTGATCCTGTCCGACGCGCTCAACCACAATTCGATGATCGAGGGCGTGCGCCGCTCGGGCTGCGAAAAGAAGGTGTGGCGCCATTGCGACGTGGCGCACCTGGAAGAGCTGCTGGCGTCCGAGCCGATCGAGCGGGCGAAGCTGATCGTGTTCGAGAGCCTCTATTCGATGGACGGCGACATCGCGCCGATCGCCGAAATTGTGGCGCTGGCGGAGAAGCACAACGCGCTGACCTATCTCGATGAGGTTCACGCGGTCGGCCTCTACGGCGCCCGCGGGGGCGGCGTGAGCGAGCGCGAAGGGCTAGCCCATCGCATCGACATCATCGAGGGAACACTCGCCAAAGGCTTCGGTTCGCTCGGCGGCTATATCGCCGCCAGCGCCGCGATGGTCGACGCCGTGCGCAGCTACGCGCCCTCGTTCATTTTCACCTCGACCCTGCCGCCGAGCGTCGCCGCCAGCGCCGAGGCGGCCGTCCGGCATCTCAAGACTTCGAACGTCGAGCGGGAGCGCCATCAGCAGATGGCCAAGCTCGCCAAGCATGCGTTGCGCGCGGCCGGCCTGCCGGTGATGGACAATCCCTCGCATATCGTGCCGCTATTCGTCGGCGACGCGCGCAAATGCCGCGCCGCCAGCCAGCTGCTGTTGGAGCGCCACGCGATCTATATCCAGCCAATCAACTATCCGACCGTCGCCAAGGGAACCGAGCGCCTGCGCATCACGCCAACACCCGTTCACAACGAGGCGCAACTCGCCGAACTGGTCGAGGCGCTGGTCGACGTCTGGAAGACGCTCGGCCTGCGCCTTGAAGAGGCGAAGGTGATTCCGTTGCCGCGCCCGGGCGTCAGCGATCCGGCGCACTGCGCCTATCCCGAGATGAAGCGCGCGGCCGAATAGGCGTTCGTCTTGCCGAGCCGCCCCTCACCTTGGCCCTCTCCCGCAAGCGGGAGAGAGGGGGCCAACGCCTTCTGCCGCCTGCGGGAGAAGGTCGCCCGCGGGGCCGGATGAGGGCCTAGCGACATGCAACCGCCCTCCCCTGCGCGCAAACCCCTGCTTGCCGCGCTCGCCGGCGAACGTCAGCCGAGGCCGCCGATCTGGCTGATGCGACAGGCAGGCCGCTATTTGCCGGAATATCGTGAGCTGCGCGCCCGCGCCGCGACCTTTCTCGACTTCTGTTACACTCCGGCCTTCGCCGTCGAGGCGACGCTGCAGCCGATCCGGCGCTTCGGCTTTGACGCCGCGATCCTGTTCTCCGACATTCTCGTCGTGCCTGACGCGCTGGGCCAGAGCGTCGGCTTCGAGACCGGGGAGGGCCCGCGCCTGGCTCCGATCGAGGACGCGGCAGGCCTCGCGCGCCTGCGCGATGAGCCCGACTGGGCGAAGCTCGCGCCGGTGTTCGAGACGCTCGTCCGCCTCAAGTCGGCGCTTCCCCGCGAGGTCGCGCTGATCGGCTTTTGCGGCGCGCCGTGGACGGTGGCGAGCTACATGATCGCGGGACGCGGCACGCCGGACCAGGCGCCGGCGCGGCTGTTCGCCTATCGTCACCCCGCCGCGTTCGCCGCGCTGATCGACCGCCTCGTCGACGCCTCGGCAGCCTACCTGCTGCGTCAGTTGGCGGCGGGCGCGGAAGCGGTGCAGATCTTCGATTCCTGGGCCGGCGTCCTGCCGCCGACGGAATTCGAGCGCTGGTGCGTCGCGCCGCTCGCCGCCTTGATCGCCAAACTGCGCGCTGGCGCGCCCGAGGCGCCGATCATCGCCTTCCCGCGCGGCGCAGCGACGCAACTGGCGAAATTCGCCGACATGCCTGGGATTGCCGCGATCGGTCTCGACACCAGCGTCGAACCCGAATTCGCCGCCAAGGCGCTGCCCGATCGACTGGCGCTGCAGGGCAATCTCGATCCGCTGGCGCTGGTCGCCGGCGGCCGCGGGCTCGACGAGGGCGTCGACCGAGTTCTAAACGGCTTTCAGACGCGCGCGCATATCTTCAATCTCGGCCACGGCGTCCTGCCCGAGACGCCGGTCGGGCACGTCGAGCGTCTCGTGGCTCGGGTTCGGGGAGAGGTGGGGGGGCCGTGAGCGAATTGATCGACGGCGATCCCCGCTTCGCCAGCGCCGCGGCCTGGTTCGAGACGATCCAGATCAAGATCGTCGAGGCGATGGAGGCGCTGGAGCGTGAGTTCGAAGGCGTCGAGCGTTCGCGCGCGCCCGGCCGTTTCGTCCTCGAGCCTTGGACGCGCACGGACGCCAGCGGCGAGCCGGGCGGCGGCGGACGGATGGCGCTGTTGCGGGGGCGCCTGTTCGAGAAGATGGGCGCGCATTGCTCTACCGTCTATGGGACCTTCCCGAAGGAATTCGCCGGGCAGATTCCGGGCGCGGCCGAGGACCCGCGTTTCTGGGCCGCCGGCGTATCGGTCATCGCCCATCCCTGGAGCCCGCATGTGCCGACCGTGCACATGAACACTCGCCTTGTCCGCACCACCAAAACCTGGTTCGGTGGCGGCGCCGACTTGACCCCGATGCTGGAGGCGCGCCGCTCGCGCGACGATTCCGACGCCATCGCCTTTCACGCGGCGATGCGCGCGGCGTGCGAGCGTCATCCCAAGGCCGCCGACGCCGAGCGCTTCATGGCCTGGTGCGACGAATACTTTTATCTCAAACACCGCGACGAGCCACGCGGAATCGGAGGGATTTTCTTCGACTATCTCAACAGCGCCGGAGACGCCGGCAATTCGGCGTTCGGAGACGATTTCGCCTTCGTGCGGGACGTCGGCGAGAGCTTCGTCGCGATCTATTCCGACATCGTCAGGCGCAATGCGGCGAAACCGTGGAGCAAGGCCGAACGCGAGGAACAATCGGTCCGGCGCGGGCGTTATGTAGAGTTCAATCTGCTTTATGACCGCGGCACGATTTTCGGCTTGAAAACCGGCGGCAACGTCGCCTCTATTCTCTCCTCCATGCCGCCGCTGGCGAGCTGGCCCTGATCGCGCCGCCCAACACTCGCGAGGATTTGTCATGATCAACGCCGCCCAGTCCGGCCGCTTCCGCATCGGCGGCGCCTTCGACGTCAACCGCCTCGGGTTCGGCGCCATGCGCGTCGTCGGGCGCGGAATTTGGGGCCCGCCCGCGGACCGGGCCGAAGCTCTGCGCACCCTGCGCCGGCTGCCCGATCTCGGAGTCGACTTCATCGACACCGCCGATTCCTATGGTCCCAACTTCTCCGAAGAGCTGATCCGCGAAGCGCTCGCGCCCTACGGCAAGATCCATGTCGCCACCAAGGGGGGCCTCGCGCGCACCGCGCCGAACGTCTGGGTCCCGCTCGGCCGGCCCGAGTATCTGATCCAGCAGGCGCACACGAGCCGCTGGCGGCTCGGCGTCGAGACGATCGATCTCTGGCAGCTGCATCGCATCGATTCGAAAGTGCCAGCGAGCGAGCAGTTTTCGGCGATCGCCTCGCTGATCAAGGACGGCGTCATTCGCTGCGCCGGCCTTTCGGAGGTCAACGTCGGAGAGATCGAAGCCGCGTCCAAGTTCTTCCCCGTCGCAACCGTGCAGAACCGCTACAATTTCGTCGACCGGGCGAGCGAGGCGACGCTCGACTATTGCGCTCAACGCGGGATCGGGTTCATTCCGTGGGCCCCGCTCGACGCCGGGGCGTTCGCGCGCGAGGGCAAAGCGCTGGAGGCTCTCGCCCGCAAGCATAAGGCGAGCCCTGGCCAGATCGCGCTCGCCTGGCTCCTCAAGCGCAGCCCGGTCATGCTGCCGATCCCCGGCACCGGCAAGGTCGCGCACCTGGAGGAAAACGTCGGCGCGTCGGCGATCACGCTGTCCGATGACGACTTCGCCGCGCTCGATCGCGCGGGACGGGCGGCGAGGTGACTCGCCCATCTCGCTCCTGCTGGTCGGCGTCGCGATGTTCCGCGCCGGGGGAACGCGGAAACGAAGACGTCCGGAGCCTTCGCATTCCGATGGGCGCGGGCGCGACCGATCGGTTGGTCTCACCGGCGCTCGGACCGCTTCTCGCTTGGGCCGCGCCAGCGCCGCCATAGCGCAGGCCTCCCTTCGCCGGTCGGAAATGAAGGCGCGGCGAAAGCAAATGGGCCGCCCCGACGGGGCGGCCCCTTCGCGACAGAAGGCGGAAGACTAGGCCGCCGCTATGCTCTTGCGCGAGGCGCGGTAGCCGGCAAAGCCGAGCCGGCGAAGCCCGCCAGCATCATCACCCAGGTCGACGGCTCGGGGACGCCGTTGGTTCCCCCGCGATCAGCACCGGAGCCGACCAGGTTCCAGTTGATCGATTCGTTACCGTCAGGGCTATAATTCACGAAGTCATACAAGCCCGTATCGAGGATATGGCCTGTATCGTTGAAGGAAAACGAAGTCGCGTTGTCCATGAACGCCACGATCGGCTGGTTGGCGTTGCATGTTGCGGTAATTCCCGCGGTTGCCTGGGCCGCGGCAGTGCTGCTGCATCCGCCGATCCCATTGCCGCCGGGGGCGAGCGGCAAGATTCCGCCCGGAGGAGACCCGCCTGCATTGTCGCTGGAGTCGAAATTGTAGGAAGAGGTTTGCGTGAAGACGCCGCTCTGTCCGACGCCTATCGTAATTGGGCTCCAGAAGTTGTAGGTCGGACCGCCGCCGCCATTCATGGTCACGCTGAAGGTCGAAATGTTGAGCGCGGTCGCCCCCGTATTGACGACGAGGACGGCGCCAGTCGAATGACTGAGCGAGCGCCGATTCCGACACAATTCCCAATCGCCGATCCACGGGCTCGGAAAGAACCCGCTCGGGCGCAGATTGTCTGCGTATCCCACATAGACCTGGAAAGTGTCGGCGCGAGCCGCCGTTGCCCCAAATCCCGCCGCAATCGATACGGCGACAACCGCCACCGTCGACAAGCGCCTACTTGCGCCCCTAATCGTTGCTAACATCGCTTTCCCCTTTTCGGTTCAATGCCTATCCCCTCGCGTGCGCATGGTTACCGTACTAACCGTCCTCCATGTCAAGGTCATATTCGGGACAATATTTTCGCTCGCAGTTTTCGAAGTAATCGATTGGCCCGCTGCGGGCCGAGCTTGCGAGGACTATGAGCATGATGTTGTGAGTGCTGTGGCTCCTCAGCTCCTCAGCACGACGCAGGCACCGGCAAGGTCGCGCACCTCGAGGAAAACGTCGGCGCGTCGGCGATCACGCTGTCCGATGACGACTTCGCCGCGCTCGATCGCGCGGGACGGGCGGCGAGGTGATTTGGCAGGGCCTTGCGGCTCGCCTTCCCGCAACCGAACCGATTCAATTGCTGGGCCCGATTCCCGCGTGGTCGTTGTGCTAGTCTGAGCGTCGGCGGAGCGCGACATGAGCGAGAATCGTAAGATCGTTGCAATCCTGGCGGCTGATGTCGTCGGTTTCAGCCGGCTCGCTGGCGCCGACGAGGATCGCACGCTGGCGCGGCTCAGGGCGCTGCGCAGCGACCTCATCGACCCGACGATTTCCGTGCACAAAGGCCGCGTTGTAAAGCGCACCGGCGACGGGGTGCTGGTCGAGTTTCGGAGCGTGGTCGACGCCGTGCGCTGCGCGATCGAAGTGCAAAACGCCATGGTCGAGCGCAATGCGGGGGTGCCGGAGGACCGGCGCATCGAGTTCCGCATCGGCGTTCATCTGGGCGATGTGGTCGAGGAAACCGACGGCGACCTGATGGGCGACGGCGTCAATATCGCTGCGCGGCTGGAGGGCGTCGCGCAGCCCGGCGCTATCTGTCTTTCCGAGGACGCCTATCGGCAGGTGAAGGCGCGGCTCGATCTGGCGGTCAGCGATCTCGGCCAGACGGAACTCAAAAACATCGCCGAGCCGGTGCATGTCTATTCGCTGCAGGTCGGGCGGCCCGCTCACGCGAAGCCGGCCGCTTCGGTTGAACCAAAGCCAGAGCGAAAAGCGGAGGTGCGTCTCGCGCTGCCCGACAAGCCTTCGATCGCGGTGATGCCATTCCAGAACATGAGCGGCGACGCCGAACAGGACTATTTCGTCGACGGCATGGTCGAGGACATCGTCACAGGGCTGTCGCGGATCAAATGGCTCTTCGTCATCGCGCGCAATTCGAGCTTCACCTACAAGGGCAAGGCGGTCGACATCCGCAAGGTCGGGCGCGAGCTCGGCGTGCGCTATGTCGTCGAGGGGAGCGTGCGCAAGGCAGGCGCCCGCCTGCGCATCACGGCGCAATTGATCGAGGCTGAGACCGGCGCGCACCTGTGGGCCGACCGATACGACGGCGCGCTCGAAGACGTGTTCGATCTCCAGGACCGGATCACGGCGGCCATCGTCGGAATCATCGAGCCGAATCTTCGCCGCGCCGAGATCGAGCGCGCTGAGCGCAAGCGGCCCGACAGCCTCGACGCCTATGACCTCTATCTCCGCGCCCTTCCGCACTTGGAGTCGGCCATGCCGAAGGACGCGGCGATCGGCATGGGCTACCTGGAAGAGGCGCTGAAGCTCGATCCCAATTACGCCATCGCCCATGCGCATATTGCGTTTGCGTTGGAGGTGCGCTTCATGCGAGGCGGCCTTAACGAGGCCGATGCGGTGGCGGCCGTGCGCCACGCGCGGGCGGCGCTGACCCATGGCGGCGACGATGCGACGGCGCTCGCCATCGCGGCGATGCCCGTCCTTCATCTCGGGCACGACTTCGAGGCCGCGTCCGGCGCGGTCGCTCGCGCGCTCGCCTTGAACGGCTCCTGCGCCACCGCGCTCTATTTCGGGGCGCATATTCACGCCTATAAAGGCGACGCGGCGCTCGCCGAGGATTACGCGACACGAGCATTGCGGCTCAGCCCGTTCGATTTAGAAGCGTTTCACACCTTTGAGGCGCTCGGTATGCTGCGCATCCGCGACCAGCGTTTCGACGAAGCGGCGATGAATTTCGCCAAGGCGGCGCAAGCCAATGCGCGATTCAGCGCGCTGTATGTATTTCATGCGGCGGCGCTGGCCTTGGCGGGCCGCATGGAGGAGTCGAAATCCCTCGCTCGGCGTGTGCTGGAACTGGAGCCGAACTTCCGCGTCGGACCTTATGAGCGCATCGCGCCCGCAATGATGCTGCCCGAACTCTGGCGCCCGATTCTCGCCGGCATGCGCCAGGCGGGCCTGCCTGAGTAGGCTCGCTGTCTCGACCCGTGCGCGCGGTGTTCCTGAGCAGGCCGTTTGGCCGCCCGTCGTCAACGATCGGGCGAAGCGCCGGACACTCACGCTAACTCCGCAGCACGGCGCAGGCGCCGCCGGCGGCCTGAATGCGATCGCAGAGTCTTTTCGCTTCGCCGCCGGTCTGGGCCGGCAGGCGCACGCGATAGAACGGTCGCCAGCCTCTGCTTCGCAGGACCGAGCCGAGAACGAACGGGGTCATGTCTCCGATGACGCTTGCGTGGTCGTGTCTGAAGCGGGCGAAGGCGCGCAGCGCCGAGTCCTTGGAGAAGCTGGCGGAGATCTGCACGCCCCAGGGCGCGAAGAGGCCCGAGACGACGGGCGAGCCCTGTGGACCGTGCTCGACGCGCAGCTTTCCGATCGATGCGAGACAGGGCTCGGCCGGGTCCGGCGAGGCCGCGGCCGGCGGCTTGTCGCCGCGCCATTCCTCAACGTCGTGGCCGGTGATCGCGAACACGTAATCCTGCGTCTCGATCGGCATGTATCCCCCGCCCGCAAGCCAGCCGGCGACAGCGTTCGGACCCGCGTTATAGGCCGCCGCCGCGAGGCCGAGATTGCCGAAGCGCCCGGCGAGTTCGGCCAGGAGCTTCGCCGAGGCGGGGATCGCGGTCGCGGGATCGAACGGATCGGCGAGCCCGCGCTCGGAGGCCGTGCCGGGCATGAACTGGGCGACGCCTTTAGCGCCGGCGGGGCTGATCGCGCCCGGCCGGAATGCGCTCTCGCGCCAGATCAGCCGGGTGAAGAAATCGATCGGCAGTCCTTCGGTCCGGGCGGAGGCCTCGACGATTCCGCACAACGTCGCCAGCGCGTCGTCGGTCGCGGGTTGAACCTCGCCCGAGCGCGCGCTGAGCGCCGGCTGCGCGATGAGCGCGGCAACGACGGCCGCCCCAATCTTGCGCCGGCGCAAACGCCAACGAACGCCGGTCAAAGCGGCAATGGGGCTCTCCCCTAATCTCTTTTCAGGTTGATCGAAAGCGCGCCGCCTTTCGGCTCGCGAACGGTGATGCGCGCGCCGGCTCCCTGGCGCACGAGCGTCGCCTTGCGCCCGACGACCTCGAAGTCGAGTCGCGCGCCGCCCTCGGAAAATCGCGGGTTGGCGGCATCGTGATAGTCGTCGATCCAATAGACGCCGATGACGGAATCGCCGGCGATGACGACCTGAGCCGAGCGGCCATGCGCATCCGCCCCGCCCCAGGTCCCTTCGAGCGGGCCGGCGAGCGCGGGCGCGGCGGCGACGCCCGCCGAGATCGCGAACGCGACGCCGGCGACGACGTCATGCCAATGGCTCATGCTGCGCTCTCCGTTCGACGGCGCCTCGCCCAAGGGGCGGCTTTGCCGCGTCAAGGGCCGATGCTATAGGGACGCATCCTCGCCCGCCCGCGCTCGTCCTCCAAGGAAAATCCGTCCGATGTCCAAGATCAAGGTCGCCAATCCGGTTGTCGAACTCGACGGCGACGAAATGACGCGGATCATCTGGCGGCTCATCCGCGAGAAGCTCATTCACCCCTATCTCGACGTCGAGCTCCAATATTTCGACCTGTCGGTCGAGCACCGCGACGAAACCAACGATCAGGTGACGATTTAAGCCGCCGAGGCGATCAAGGCCGCGGGCGTCGGCGTCAAATGCGCGACGATCACGCCCGACGAAGCGCGGGTCAAGGAATTCAATCTCAAGGAAATGTGGCGCAGCCCCAACGGCACCATCCGCAACATACTGGGCGGCGTCATCTTCCGCGAGCCGATCATCTGCAAGAACGTGCCGCGGCTCGTTCCCGGCTGGACGCTGCCGATCGTGGTCGGCCGCCACGCCTATGGCGACCAGTACCGCGCGACCGACTTCAGGATTCCCGGCAAGGGCCGGCTGACGATCCGATTCGAGGGCGACGACGGCAAGGTGATCGAAAGGGAAGTGTTCAGGTTCCCCGGAAGCGGCGTCGCAATGGCGATGTACAATCTGGACGATTCGATCCGCGACTTCGCCCGCGCGTCGCTGAACTACGGCCTCTTGCGCAAATACCCGGTCTACCTGTCGACAAAGAACACAATTCTGAAGGCCTATGACGGGCGTTTCAAGGACATCTTCCAGGAGGTCTACGAAGCCGAGTTCAAGTCGAAGTTTGCGAGCCTCGGCATCACCTACGAACATCGCCTTATCGACGACATGGTCGCCGCGGCGCTCAAGTGGTCAGGCGGCTACGTGTGGGCCTGCAAGAACTACGACGGCGACGTGCAGTCGGACACGGTCGCGCAAGGCTACGGCTCGCTTGGCCTGATGACCAGCGTGCTGATGACGCCGGACGGGCGGACGGTCGAGGCCGAGGCCGCGCACGGCACAGTCACCCGGCACTACCGCGAGCACCAGAAGGGCCGCGATACCTCGACCAACTCGATCGCCTCGATCTTCGCCTGGACGCGCGGCCTGTCGCATCGCGCCAAGCTCGACGGCAACGCGGCGCTGGCCAAATTCGCATCCACCCTCGAGAAAGTCTGCGTCGAGACCGTCGAGGCGGGCTTTATGACCAAGGACCTCGCCCTGCTGGTCGGACCGGAGCAGAAATGGCTGACGACCGGCGGCTTCCTCGACAAGGTCGACGAGAATCTGAGCAAGGCGATGGCGTAGGAACCCGGGAGCGCAGGAAATCCTCCACTAAGTCTCCCTTGGCTTTTCATATTCTTTCTTATAAGAAAGAATTCGTCTTGTCAGGAGGCAGGCATGAATTGGCAAACGATTGAGATCGACATCGACGTTTACAAGGCCATTGAGACCAGGCGCGCTTCGTTTGCAGAAAGTCAGAATGACATTTTGCGGCGGCAATTTGGCATCGAGCTGGCTCGAATTTCTGACACGAACGCGATCCTGCCGCGCCCCGCGATTGTCGAAAGAAAACAAAGAAAGTCTGGAAACTACGCCGTGACCTGGACGGGCGGGGAAGCGTTAGGAGTAAGTTTGAAAGGCGTGCTGAAGAAGACGATTCTTGCGCTGGAAAAAGCGAGTCCGGGCTTTCTGGAGATTTTGTCTCGGCATCGGACTTCCCGGGGACGAAGGATCGTGGCGCGAAAGCCAGAGGAGCTATATCCAGGAAATCCGCAACTCATCGAACAGGGGGCCGAAAGATTAGATAGCCGCTGGTGGCTTGATACGAACATTTCAAGCGGCCAATGTCAGTCTTATCTCAACGTTGTCGGCGAATTGTCCGGTGTTGGAGCAATAAGGCTGGAGAAACGTTCTTGAAGAGAGATCGCGCGTTGGCCGAATTGACCAGCTGCTCACAAGAGCTCAGAGCGCATGGTGTTCGCGCGCTCTATCTTTTCGGGTCGACCGCACGTGACGCGGCCCGCGAAGGCAGCGACGTGGACATGTTCATCGAGGCCGACCCGGGGTTGCGATTCAATGCATTCGATTTGATTGACGTCAAATCGATATTGGAGAAGCGCCTCGCGACGCATGTCGACCTGACGACGCGCGAAGGCCTGCATCCGCGACTGCGTGATCGGATTGAACGAGAATCCATCCGAGTCTTCTGATGGCGCGCGACCCTCGCATCGCCCTCGAGGACGTGATCGTCGCGATCGCTCGAATCAATGAAGAAACCGATGAGTTGACTTTCGAGCAGTTCGCTTCGAACTGGCGCGCCCAATATATCGTCGAGCGTGCGCTTCTTATCGTCTCCGAAGCAAGTCGGGCGATTCCGGACTCGTTCAAGGAAAGGCACGCCGGCATTCGCTGGATCGGCGTTCGCGATATCGGCAACGTGATTCGCCATCAATATGCGTCCCTATCGCCGTTGCTGATCTGGAACGTCGTCCGCGACGAAATGCCGCGACTGCGCGCGGCTGTCGAAGCGATGCAGAAGGACCTCGAGGTGTAGGCCCTTTCAGGCTCGCGCCCGGATTCCCGCTTCGACCGCCGCTAGCGCCTCCTCGGCCCTGCCGCCGTCGGGACCGCCGGCCTGGGCCATGTCAGGGCGCCCGCCGCCGCCCTTGCCCCCCAGCGCCGCCGAACCCAGCCGCACGAGATCGACGGCGTTGAACCGCGCGGTCTGGTCGGCCGTTACCGCCACGACCAGGCTCGCCCTGCCGTCCTCTCCCGTCGCCGCGATCGCCACCACCCCCGATCCCACGCTCTGCTTGGCCTCGTCGGCGAGCGTCTTCAAGTCCCGCATGTCGATCCCGGTCACGGCGCGGGCGTAAAGCCTGACTCCGGCGACCTCGCGCACGGCCCCCGCGCCGTCCGAACCGCCGCCCATCGCCAGCTTGCGCCTGGCCTCGGAGAGTTCGCGCTCCAGCTTGCGCCGGTCGTCGATCAGCGCCTCGAGCCGCCCCGCCGCCTCCTCGGGCGGGCTGCGCAGCAGCGCGGCGAGATCGGCGAGGCTGCGCGAATCGCCGGTCAGGCGCCGGCGCGCGTCGTCGCGCGTCTTGGCCTCGATGCGGCGAACCCCGGCCGCGACCGGGCTCTCGCCGACGATGGCGATGAGGCCAATGTCGCCGGTGCGCCGGACGTGGGTGCCGCCGCAGAGCTCGATCGAATAGGCGCGCTCGTGGTTCGCGTCGTCTTCGACCACGCCCATGCTGACGACGCGCACTTCATCGGGGTATTTCTCGCCGAACAGAGCGCGCGCGCCCAGCGCCCGCGCATCGTCGAGGGCCATCAGGTGGGTCGTCACCTCGGCGTTCTCGAGCACGACGCGGTTGGCGATGTCCTCGACCGCCGCGATCTCGGCCGGCGTCATCGGCTTCGGATGGGCGAAGTCGAAGCGCAGCCGGTCCGGCGAGACGAGCGAGCCCTTCTGGGCCACGTGATCGCCGAGCACCTGCCGCAGCGCCTCATGCAGGATATGGGTCCCGGAATGATTGGCGCGAGTGGCGGTGCGGGCGGAATGGTCGACGGCGAGTTCGACCGCCATGCCGGGGCGCGCCGTTCCCTCGACGATCGAAACATCGTGGACGATCAGATCGCCGAGTTTCTTGCGCGTATCGGCGACCGCGGCGCGAAAGCCGGGCCCGGAGATTTCGCCGACATCGCCGGCCTGGCCGCCCGATTCGCCGTAAAACGGCGTCTGATTGAGGATCAGCGAACCGTTCTCGCCCGCCTTCAGGATCTTGACTTCCGCGCCGTCCCTGACGATCGCGCGAACGACGCCCTCGGCGGTCTCGGTCTCGTAGCCGAGGAAATCGGTCGCGCCGATCCGCTCGCGCAAGCCGTACCAGACCGTCTCGGTCGCCGCCTCGCCCGAACCCGCCCAGGCGCGGCGCGCTTCCGTGCGCTGACGCTCCATTGCGGCGGCGAATCCCTCGACGTCGACTGAAAGGCCGCGCGCGCGCAACGCGTCCTGGGTCAGATCGAGCGGAAAGCCGTAGGTGTCGTAAAGCTTGAACGCGGTCTCGCCCGACAATACGCCGCCCTTGGCCAGCGGCCTGGATTCGTCGTCGAGGATGGCGAGGCCGCGCGCCAGCGTCGCGCGGAAGCGCGTCTCCTCGAGCTTGAGGGTTTCCGAGATCAGCGCCTCGGCGCGCACGAGTTCGGGATAGGCCTGACCCATCTCGCGCGTCAGCGCGGGAACAAGACGCCACATCAGAGGCTCGCGCGCGCCGATCAGCTGGGCGTGCCGCATGGCGCGGCGCATGATCCGCCGCAGCACGTAGCCGCGGCCCTCGTTCGAGGGCAGGACGCCGTCGGCGACCAGGAAGGCCGAGGCGCGAAGATGATCGGCGATGACGCGGTGCGAGGCGCGCTGGGGGCCGTCGGGGTCGACCCCGGTCAAGTCGGCGCTGGCGCGAATGAGCGCGCGAAAGAGATCGATGTCGTAATTGTCGTGCACGCCCTGAAGCACCGCGGCGATGCGTTCTAGACCCATGCCGGTGTCGATCGAGGGGCGCGGCAAATTGACGCGCTCGCCTCCCGGCAGCGTCTCGAACTGCATGAACACCAAATTCCAGATCTCGATGAAGCGATCGCCGTCCTCGTCCGGCGAGCCGGGCGGTCCGCCCGGGATATGCGCGCCGTGGTCGTAAAAGATCTCCGAGCACGGTCCGCAGGGACCCGTATCGCCCATGGCCCAGAAATTGGCGCTGGTCGCGATGCGGATGATCCGCTCGTCCGGCAAGCCGGAGATTCGCTTCCACAAATCGAAGGCCTCGTCGTCGTCATGGTAGACGGTGATGGTCAGGCGCTCGCGCGGCAGGCCAAAATCGCGCGTCAGCAGGCGCCAGGAATATTCGATCGCATCCGCCTTGAAATAGTCGCCGAACGAGAAGTTGCCGAGCATTTCGAAGAAGGTGTGGTGGCGCGCGGTATAGCCGACATTGTCGAGATCGTTGTGCTTGCCCCCGGCGCGCACGCATTTTTGCGCGCTCGCGGCCCGCGCGTAAGGACGCTTCTCGACGCCGACGAACACATTCTTGAACTGCACCATGCCGGCGTTGGTGAACATCAGGGTCGGATCGTTGCGCGGCACGAGCGAGCTCGACGGCGCCACTTCATGCCCGTTCTTTGCAAAAAACTGCAGAAAACTCGATCGAATTTCGTTGACGCCGCTCATGAACGCGTTGCCCTGAACACGGATTTTCCCCGTGCGCTTCTAGAACAAGGCCGCAAGGAGCGCCAATGGAATCAAGGTGAAGCCCGAAGCGGGGGCCGCCGAGGCCGAAGCCCGACGCCGGTCAACGCCGAGGCCAGCGGTCCGGTTCGAGGCCCGCCAGCGCCGGCGGCCCGGCGACAATGGGGCGCGAGAGCGGCGCGCGGGAGGAAACCGCCGCCCTCGCGCGCCCCAGGCGCACGATGACCAAATCAGGCCCCTGGCGGATGGGCTCGCCTCACTGGCGCGGGACGCGAGGCGCGCCCAAAGGAGCCCGATCAGGCGTCGGCGTCGTCTTCGTCGGAGGGACCTTCGTTGTCCAGAATGCGGTCGGCGATAAGGCCGGCGTTCTCCCGGATGGCGCGCTCGATCTTGTCGGCCATCTCCGGATTGGCCTTCAAATAGACCTTGGCGTTCTCCCTACCCTGCCCGAGCCGCACGCTGTCGAAGGAGAACCAGGCGCCTGATTTTTCCACGACTCCGGCCTTGACGCCGAGGTCGATCAGTTCGCCCATTTTTGACACGCCTTCGCCATACATGATGTCGAATTCGACCTGCTTGAACGGCGGAGCGACCTTGTTCTTGACCACCTTGACCCGCGTCTGGTTGCCGACGACCTGCTCATGGTCCTTGATCGCGCCGATGCGGCGGATGTCGAGGCGCACGGACGCATAGAATTTGAGCGCATTGCCGCCCGAGGTGGTCTCGGGCGAACCGTACATGACGCCGATCTTCATGCGGATCTGGTTGATGAAGATCACCATGGTGTTGGAGCGCGAGATCGAAGAGGTGAGCTTGCGCAGCGCCTGGCTCATCAGCCGCGCCTGCAGGCCCGGCTGCGATTCGCCCATCTCGCCCTCGATCTCGGCCCTTGGCGTCAGCGCCGCCACCGAATCGATCACCAGAACGTCGATCGCGCCCGATCGCACCAGCGTATCGGTGATCTCGAGCGCCTGCTCGCCGGTGTCAGGCTGGGAAATGAGAAGGTCGTTGAGGTTGACGCCGAGCTTTTTCGCATAGACGGGATCGAGCGCATGCTCCGCATCGACGAAGGCGCAAACGCCGCCCCTCTTCTGCGCCTCGGCGATCACATGCAGGGTCAGTGTGGTCTTGCCCGAAGATTCCGGCCCGTAGATTTCGATCACCCGCCCGCGCGGCAGGCCGCCGACCCCGAGCGCGATGTCGAGCCCCAGCGATCCGGTCGGCACGGTCTCGATCTCGACGACTTTCTGGTTCTTGCCGAGGCGCATGATCGACCCCTTGCCGAAGGCGCGTTCGATCTGTGACAATGCGGCGTCGAGCGCCTTGGTCTTGTCCACGCTGGTTCCTTCCACGAGGCGAAGATTGGCTTGACTCATGAGCATCGTCCTTCTCTCACGGGCAGCGTCCGGTCCGCAACGACGGTTTGCGCGCCTCCCTTGAAAGGAACTATGTGCATGGTTTGTTCTGGCGCGCAAGTTCTATTTTTGTTCTTACCGGGGTTTTGTGAATATCGAAAGCAGTGGGGTTAAGTTGGCGTGAACAATTCTGAATGTCAGAATACGCGTTTCCTCTCGCATCGCGCGCGGCTCCCCGGAGTTGCGCGCGGCGCTGGCGCATTGTCCTGCGCTTCATGCTAGAGGAGGCCGCAATTTAAGGAGCCGCCCGCCATGAACTCGGGGACGTTTGCGCTTGTCTTCGCCGCCGCCTTCGCGGGCGCCGCGTTTTATGTCAATTGGGTCGAACAGCCGGCGCGCATGGCCCTCGACGAGGAGGCGCTGCTGAGAGAATGGGGTCCGAGCGACCGCCGCGGCGTGGCGCTGCTCGCAGGCCTGGCGCTAATTTCCGCCTTGGCGGGATTTCTCGCCTATTTCGAGTTCGCAGGATCTGAGATGGGCGATTGGCGCGCTCGTCATCGTCTCGAGCTGGCCTTACACATACTTCGTCATGGCGCCGCTCAACAATCAGATCCTGTCGCTGCGCGGCCGCGACGTCGCCGCCGCGCGCGAACTGGTTCGCCAGTGGGGTCTCGTCGAATCCGGTCTCGCGGCGATCGGATTGGTCGCGGTCGCCATTTTTTTGTGGGCGATTTGACCGGCGTGGACGCAGGATTGTCGACGCGTCTGCGCCCGCGGGCGGGGCGCCGCCCAGACGGCGGCGCGGCATGAGCGGCCAGAATCTTCTCGCTCGCCTCGCGCCCGCCGCCTGCGACGTCGCCGACGCCTTGCGCTTCTTCACCCGGCTGCCTCTGGCCGCCGAAGACGGCCAGTCCCTGGATTTCAACCGCATCGCCTGGGCGGCGCCGGTCGCTGGAGCGATCGTCGGCCTCGTCGGATCGGGCGCTCTGGCGTTGACGCAAGCCCTCGGACTGCCGCCGCTGCTTCGCGCCGGGCTTGCGACGGCGGCGCTTGTCGCCGCGACCGGCGCGTTGCACGAGGACGGGCTTGCGGACGCCGCGGACGGTTTCGGCGGCGGCGCCAGCCGATCGCGCAA
This sequence comes from uncultured Alphaproteobacteria bacterium, assembly GCA_963784805.1. Taxonomy (GTDB): domain Bacteria; phylum Pseudomonadota; class Alphaproteobacteria; order Rhizobiales; family Beijerinckiaceae; genus Roseiarcus. Next base: position 405,368 of record CAWASR010000008.1, on the reverse strand, counting down.
GCTCGAAATCATGCGCGACAGCCGGATCGGCGTCTATGGCGCGGTCGCGCTGGCGCTGGCGCTCATCCTTCGGGTCGGCGCGCTGGCCGCGGCGCTCGACCATGGATTTTGGGGCGCCGCCGGGGCGCTGATCCTGGTTTCCGCGGTCTCGCGCGCCGGCGCGCTGGCGCCGCTGGCGCTGCTCGAGCCGGCGCGTTCCGACGGCGCGGGCGCCGGCGCCGGACGCCTGGAGGCGCGGGCCTTCGCCGCCGCCTGGGGCGCGGCCCTCGTCATCGCCATCGCGCTCGGCGGAATCGCGGTCGGCCTCGGGCGCGCCGTCGCCGCGTTGGTCGCGGCGGCAATCGGCGCGGCGGCGATGACGGCGCTGGCGCGCCGGCAGATCGGCGGACAGACCGGCGACGTCGCCGGCGCGGCGCAGCAATGGAGCGAGATCGCCGCCTGGTGCGGGCTTCTCATCGGCCATTCGGCCGTCTAGATGAGCATTATGCCCGCGCCCGCGATTTCGACCCCATGCGTCAAGATTTGCATCGTCGACCCGTTGTCGGCTCTGTGCATCGGCTGCGGCCGCACGGTCGCGGAGATCGCCGCCTGGAGCGAGATGAGCGAGGAGGAGCGCGGCGACATCATCGCCGGGCTCGACGAGCGCCTGCGCGCGGCGCGCTCGCGTTCGGCGCGCGGCGGCCGGCGCCGGCCTCACGACCGCGCGCGCCGCGCGGATCGCTGATGCGCCTGATCGCGCCTCTGCTCATTCTTGCGGCGGCCGCCGGCGTCCTGCTGTCGATCCCCCCGCACGCGAGAGCGCTCGGGCTCGATCATCAGGCCTTCGCGGCGGCCGCGATGCTGGCCGCGCTTCTGGTCTTCATGCTGAGCTGGATCCGGCCCGCCGATGTTGTGCGGATCCTCGGCGCGACCGCGGTCTGGGCGGCTTTGCTGATCGCGCTGACCGGCGCCTACGCCTACCGGTTCCAGGTTTCCGAAATCGCGGGGCGGATCACGTCCGAGCTATTCCCCGCCGAGCCTCAGGTCGGAGAGGGCGGCGAAGTCATGGTCAACCAGTCCCTCAATGGCGAGTTCGCGATCGCCGCGAAGGTCAATGGCGCGCGCGTCACCCTTCTGTTCGACACCGGCGCCTCGGTTGTGGTTCTCACCGCCGCCGACGCGCGAAGGGCCGGGGTCAACGCTCGCGGCCTCGACTACGACGTTCCCGTCAGCACAGCCAACGGCTCGGCGCGCGCGGCGGAGGTCCGGCTCGATCGGGTCGCGGTCGGGCCGATCGTCATCCGCAACGTCAGCGCGCTGGTCGCCCGTCCCGGCGCGCTCGACGAAAGCCTGCTCGGCATGAGCTTTCTCGAGCGGCTGCGCGCCTACAGGGTCGAGCGCGATCGGCTGATCCTGACCGCGAAGTAGGGACGGCGACGCTCGTCCCTCGCCTACTCCGCCGCCGCGAGACGGTCTTCGCCCCGCCCGACGCACGCCGTCGCCCGGCGCAACACGTCGAGCCCGGCCCCGGCGCGCACGGCGTCGCTCGCGAGCACGCGCCGGAACGCGCGGGCGCCGGGCCGGCCCGCGAACAGGCCATGCAGGTGGCGGGTGTAGTCGTGCAGACGCTCGCCGCGTTCCAATCCCCGCGCAATCGCCGGCAGGAAGGCTTCGATCGCCTCGAAGGCGTCGGCGACCGGCGCGGCCTCGCCGTAAATGACGGGATCGACGCCGAGCAGCAGCTCAGGCGTCTGGTAGGCGGCGCGCCCGAGCATGACGCCGTCGACATGGGCGAGATGCGCGACCGCCGCATTGAGGTCGGCGACGCCGCCGTTGATGACGATCGGCCAGTCCGGATGGGCGGCCTTGAGTTCATGGACGAGGCCATGGTCGAGCGGAGGAACCGTGCGGTTGTCCTTGGGGCTGAGGCCCTCCAACAGCGCTTTGCGCGCGTGAACGATCAGCGCCGCCGCGCCGGCCGCCTTCACCGCGGCGGCGAAGGCGTGAAGGGCCGCGCGCGGCGCCTGCTCGTCGACGCCGATGCGGCATTTGACGGTGACCGGAACGCGAACCGCGTCCCGCATGGCGGCCACGCATTCGCGGACCAAATCCGGCTCGCGCATCAGGCAGGCGCCGAAGCGTCCGCTTTGCACCCGGTCGGACGGACAGCCGCAGTTGAGATTGATTTCGTCGTAGCCGAATTCGGCGCCGATGCGCGCGGCCTCGGCGAGGCGCGTCGGATCCGACCCGCCGAGCTGCAGCGCGACCGGATGCTCGGCGGGGTCGAACCCGATCAGCCGCTCGCGCGGCCCGAAAACGACGGCGTCCGCCGTCACCATTTCGGTATAGAGGCGCGCTTGGCGGGTCAGCAGGCGATGGAACGCCCGGCAGCGGCGGTCGGTCCAGTCCATCATCGGCGCGACCGAGAAGCGGGCGCTGTAAGGTTTCGGCATGGCGCTCATATAGGCGAGAACGCCGCGCTTGTCGTCGCCTTGGGCGAGCCCCGTCGCCCATTGCTTGCGTCGTGATCTATATCGATCTAGTTCTGGCGCGCAAAATGAGACCCGGGAGGAGACGGATGCCCAGACCGCTGATCGTCATCGATCCGCAGCCGCGGGGACTGGAGGAGATCTTCGAACCGGCGGTGCGGGCGCGTCTGGAGAGCCTCGGCGAACTGGCGATCCACGATCGCGCCGGCCGGATGCCGGCCGAGCGCCTCGAGTCCTGTCTCCCCGAGATGGCTCTGCTGATCGGCCAGAGCGACATGCCGAAAGCCCGGCTCGACCGCGCGCCGAAACTGCGCGCCATCATCAATGTCGAGACCAATTTCCTGCAAAACATCGATTATGAAACCTGCTTCGAGCGCGGCGTTCACGTGCTGGCGCCGGGTTCGGCCTTCGCGAGGCCGGTCGCCGAGATGGCGCTCGGCATGGCGATCGACCTCTGCCGCGGGGTGACGACGGCGGACCGCGCGATGCGCGCCGGACGAGAGCAATGGCTGCTCGAGGGCGCCGAGGGCTGCTTCTCGCTCTATGGCGCGCGCGTCGGGCTGATCGGGTTCGGCGATCTCGCGCGCGCCTTCGTCCCGCTGCTTGCCCCCTTCGGCTGCCCGATCAAGGCCTACGACCCCTGGATCTCCGATCATTTCATGGCCGGTTTCGCAGTCGCGCCGGCGTCGCTCGAGGAGGTTCTCAGGACGAGCCAGGTCATCGTCGTATTCGCCGCCGTGACCAGCGAGAACCAGGGTTTCCTCGGCAAGCGCGAATTCGAGATGATCGCGCCAGGGTCGGCGGTGTTGCTGATGAGTCGCGCCGGCGTGGTCGATTTTCCCGAATTCCTGCGCCAGGTCGAGAGCGGGCGCTTCCGCGCCGCGACCGACGTCTTTCCCGTCGAACCGGCGCCGCCGGACGATCCGTCGCGCAAGGTCGAGGGCCTGCTGCTGTCGCCGCACCGCGCCGGCGCGATGACGGAATCGCTTTACGAGATCGGCCGCCAGACCGTCGCCGACGCGGACCTCGTCCTGCGCGGCCTGCCGCCGCTCTCCTGCCGGCGGGCCCAGCGCGAAACGGTCATGCGCTCGCGCTCGAAGGCGATCGAACGCAGCTGAAGGCTCGCCTGCCGCTTGACGGGCGCGAGCGGCGGGATTTAGGCTTATAACGTTATAGACAATCCGCCGGCGGGGACATTTCCACTGCCGCAGGGAGATGAAAAGTCCAGTGACGGGGAGAGCGCCCACCATCCGCGATGTCGCGTCGCGCGCCGGAGTGTCAGTCGCCACCGCCTCCAATGTCGTCAACGGCGCTCGCCCGGTCGGGGAGGCGAGCCGCCTTAGGGTCGTCGAGGCGATCGCGGCGCTCGGCTATCGTCTCGACCGCGCGGCGAGCGCATTGCGCGGCCGGTCGACGCGGCTTGTCGGCATGGTCGTCCCCGACATCACCAACATCTTTTTCGCGGGCCTGGTGCAGGGCGTCGAGGCGCTCGCCGAGCGCGACGGCTACGATCTTCTCCTCGTCTCCTCGAACGAGGACACAGGGATCGAGCGGCGGCGCATCGAGGCGCTGGTCGCGCGCCGGATCGACGGCCTCATCGTCGTGCCGGCGAGCGACGATTCCATGGCCTCGCTCAAGCGCGCCGAAGCGGGTTCGCGTCTGCCGCCGACCGTGCTCATCGACCGCGGCGCCGACGCGCCTGAATTCGACACGGTGCGCGCCGATTGCGAAGCCGGCGGTTATGCGGCCGCGCGTCACCTGATCGGCCTTGGACATCGCGACATCGCCATTCTCGCCCATTCCAAACATCTCGAGAACATTGCATTGCGGATCGCGGGCGCACGTCGCGCCCTTGGCGAAGCGGGCCTCGAAGGACGCGAGCGCATCGTCCACGGCGGACATGATCTCGAGAGCCTGCGCGGCGCGATCGAGCTCGAGCTTCACCGCGCCGATCGCCCCACGGCCATTTTCGCCCTGACCAACATTTGCGCGCTCGCCGCGATCAAGGCTTCGCGCGGACTGAGCCTCGAAATTCCCGGAGACGTATCGATCGTCGGCTTCGACGATTTCGACTGGATGTGCGCGCTCAGGCCCTATCTGACAACGGTCGCGCAACCCAAGGAAGAATTTGCCGCGCTCTCATGGCGGCTGCTGATGCGGCGTCTGTCGGGCGAAGCGCCAGGCGAGGTGGAGCGCCTCGAACTTCCCTGCACCCTTAAGGTTCGGGAATCCACGGGACCCGTCCGTCTTCGGCTCAAAGCCGTCGCGGAGGCCTTTGGCTGAACAACAACAACGTGAAGGGAGCCTGTCATGATGAAACGTTGGATCGCTGCCGCCTCGTTCGCCGCTGTAACCCTCGGCTTCGCCGCGTCGGGCGCGCTTGCCGCGGACAAGCCGGTCTACGGCGTGCTGATGAAGACGCTGTCGAACCCGTTCTGGGGCGCGATGGAGAAGGGCGTGGACACGGGGGCCAAGAACGCCGGCGTCGACATCTTCCTCCAGGCGGTCGAGTCCGATCAGGCGGCCGAGCCGCAGCTCAACGCCTGCAACACGATGCTGGAGAAAAAGCCGGCGGTCATGATCACCGCGGCGATCAATTCGACGATCCTTCTGCCGTGCCTGAAGCAGGCCAATGGGATGAAAATTCCGGTCGTCGACCTCGACAACAATCTCGATCCCGCAATCACCAAGAAGGCGGGCGTCGACGTCGCCTTCCACATCGGCTCGGACAACGAAGCGGCGGGGGCGAAGGGCGCCGATTATCTTGTCGGCGTGCTCGGCAAGGACGCCAAGGGCAAGGTCCTGGTGATCGAGGGCCTGTCGGGCAACATCACCGGCGAGAAGCGGGCGCGCGGCTTCGCGGCGGAACTCAAGAAGGCGGCGCCCGGCCTCACGATCGTCGCTTCGCTGCCCGGCGACTGGGATAGCCTGAAGGCCGCCAACATCACCAACGACACGCTGCAGCGCGATCCCGACCTGACGGCGATCTTCTGCGCCAACGACGACATGGCGCTGGGCGCGGTCGAGGCGGCGCGCGCGGCGGGCAAGGACAAATTGATCGTCATCGGCGTCGACGGAAACTCCAACGCGGTCAAATCGATCCTCGCCGGCCGCCTCAACGCCTCGGTCGCGCAATTGCCTTACCTCGTCGGCATGCAGGCGGTCGAAGACGCCAAGAAGGCGCTCGCGGGCGAGAAGGTTCCGGAATTCATCTACGTGCCGACCCTCGTCCTGACCAAGGCCGTCCTCGAAGCCAAGAAAGAGCCGATGTTGCAATACGTGAAGTGAGCGGCCAACCTTGGCGCCGCCCGCCCCGGGCCTCGGAGCTCCGGCGGGCGGCGCGCCTGCCGACCATTGACGGGTAGCCTGATGTCCACGCGCGCGAGCCCGGCCCGTCCGGCGCCGTCATGGCGGGAGCGATTTGTCGGCAACGCCGCCTTTCGCCTCGAATTGCTGCTGGTCCTGGCGGCGCTGACCGCCGTGATGGCGGCGCTTTCCAACGTTTTCTTCTCCGTTTCCAACTTCCTCAATATTCTGCTGTCGACCTCGGTGTTCGGGGTGCTGGCGATCGGCATGACATTCGTCATCTGCTCCGCCGGCATCGATCTGTCGGTCGGCTCGATTCTGGCGCTGTCGGGCGTGGTCGGCGCCATGCTGACGTCAGACCTCGGCCTCCCCTGGTGGGTCGGCATCGCCGGCTGCATCGCGACCGGCGCGCTCACCGGCTCGGTCAACGGCTTCCTCATCACCAAGGGCGCGATCCCGCCCTTCATCGTCACGCTCGGCATGCTCGGCGTCGCCCGCGGCCTCGCGCTGGTGTTGAGCAACGGCGTGTCGATCTATGGCCTGCCGGCGGCGATCGTCTACCTCGGTCAGGGCCGTCCGTTCGGGGTTCCTGTCCCGGTCGTCATTCTGCTCGCGACCGCGCTCATCGCCCACGTTGCGCTGATGCATACGCGCTTTGGAATCTATGCGCAGGTCATCGGCGACAACGAGGTCGCCGCGCGGGCGATGGGCGTGCGGGTCGAGCGCCAGAAGGTCCTGCTCTATACGCTCTCGGGCGCGCTTTCCGGACTTGCCGGGCTCATGTTCGCCGCGCGCATCAACTCGGGCGAGCCGACCGCGGGCATCAATTACGAGCTGACCGCGATCACCGCCACCATCATCGGCGGAACCAATCTGTTCGGCGGGCGCGGCAGCGTCGTGGGCACGCTGATCGGGGCGCTGATCATGGGCGTGCTGCAGAACGGGCTCAACCTGACCGCGGTCAGGCCGTTCTATCAGCAGATCGCGATCGGCGCGGTTCTGATCCTGGCCGTATGGCTCGACCGCATCAACAGCTCGGAGGGCCGGCGGCGATGAGCCTCCTGGAGCTGAAGGACGTGCGCAAGACGTTCGGAGCGATCGAGGCGCTGCGCGGCGTAACCTTCTCGGTCGAGGCGGCCAGCGTCCTCGCCCTGGTCGGCGACAACGGCGCCGGCAAATCGACGCTGATGAAGACGATCACCGGCGTCTACCGTCCGGACGGAGGAGAGATTCGCTTCGATGGCCGTTCGCTCGTCGGCAAGGACCCCGGCGCCATTCGCGAGGCCGGCATCGAGATGATCTACCAGGACCTCGCGCTGGCGAAGATGCGCGACGTCGCGTCGAACATTTTTCTCGGCCGAGAACTGACGCGCTCGGTCCTCGGACTCAAGTTGATCGACTCCAAGCGCATGCGCGGTGAGGCCGAGGCGATGATCGCCAGGCTCGGCGCGCGGGTCAAATCGGTCACCCAGATGACCGGCCAGCTCTCCGGCGGTCAACAGCAGTCGGTCGCGATCGCCCGGGCGCTGACCTTCAACCCGAGACTGGTGATCATGGACGAGCCGACCGCGGCGCTGGCGGTGCGCGAGGTCGAGCATGTGCTCGAGCTCATCCGCACCTTGAAAAGCCAGGGCATTAGCGTCATTCTCATCAGCCATCGCCTGACTGACGTGTTCGCGGTGTGCGACCGCATCGTCGTGCTGCGCCAGGGCGCGATCATCGCCGACGACGCAACCCTCGACACCAGCATGAACGCCGTCGTCGCCCACATCGTCGGGGCGACCGACGCGCCCCATCCAGGAGCACAACAATGATCCGATTCGGCATGCACTCCAGCCTCTGGACCTCCGCCTGAACCCGCGAGGGCGCGGAAAAAAGCGTCAGCGAATGCGCGCGTCACGGCCTCCAGGTGGTCGAGATCGTTCCGGGGCGGCGCCGACCGAAGCGGAGTACGACGCGATCGCGCGAGCGCTGAAGCCGATCGCCAGACGCGCCTCCGACTACGGCATGACGCTCGGCCTCGAGGCCTGCAACCGCTACGAGACCCATCTCCTCAACACCGCCCGCCAGACCATGGCGCTGATCGATCGCATCGACGAACCGGCGATGCTGATCCACCTCGACACCTACCACGCCAACATCGAGGAAAAGAGCTTCGCCGACGCGCTCGCCGACGGCGGCGGGCGCGTGCGGTATGTCCATCTTTCGGAGAGCGACCGCGGCGTTCCGGGCTCGGGCAACGTCCACTGGCGCGAGGTGATGACCGCGCTCAAGGGCGCGCGCTTTTCCGGCGACCTGGTGATGGAGTCCTTTGTCACTTCGATGCCGCAGCTCGCCGCGGCGCTGTCGGTCTGGCGGCCGGTCGCGAGCGGGGCGGAGGAAGTGCTGAAGGTCGGCGTTCCCTATCTGAAGAGCCTGGCCCAGGCGAGCGGCCTCGTCTCCGCCTGAACCGAGGCGCCGCCGCGGCTTGAATCCGATCCGAGCGAAAGGGGCGTCGCGCGGGGCGTTTCCGTCGCGTCAGTACAAAGGCAGCGGTTTCCTTTCATATTTCTTATTGATAACCAAGACGAGGCGTTAGGTTATCTAAAGTCAATCTCCCGGAGATTCACAACTCGTAAATGGCGCCGACCTCAGTCTCTCGATCGACGCGGCGGCAGGCGCTTTACTGAGTTTTCAACCAAGGGGGAATGGCGTGAGCAGAAACGTTCGAAGTTCAGCCGTCGCGCTGGCGGCGGCGGCGGCGGCGGTCGCCGCGGGGGCCGCCTTTTGGCCCATGAGCGCGCATTCCCTTTATGCGAATCGGGCGAGGACATTGATCGGCGACGTCGAGCAATACGCCGATTCGGCCAAAACTCCCGCGAAGCCGACCGTCCCAGCCGCGGCGACGCCAACCCATCCACAACCTGCGAGCGCGCGTTGCGACGCCTGCGCCGAGCCCTCGGCCGCAGCGCCGGATCTCTCCCTGTTCAGCCTCAGGGGCCTCGACTTTACCGACGCCGGCTTGTTGGCGACGGATGCGGGTTTCGACCCGGGGGCGGACTTTCAGGACGGTCCGTATGTCGCTTTTCAGGCAAGTTTCGAGCCTGACGCCTCCGCCGCCCCGGCCGCTGAAATCTCGACCGCGGCGATGATGACGCTCGGCCTTGCCGGCCTCGCGCTCACGGGCCGGCGGTTTCGCCGTGCGGCGCCGGAAGCCCGCCGGGCGCCTTGCCCTGCCTGACCCAACCGCCGACCGGCCTGCCGAAAGGACGCCGACCGCGCCCCGCGGGCGGCGTCCTATTGCGCCGAGACTGGATTCCGCCGCATATGCCCCCTACTTTCAGTGACCGTTAAATCGCTATCCGTCGCTGAAGGGTCTTGCGCGCACATGAGCAGGGGCGCTGAAAATGGTTGGGACTTGTCGAGAATAGTCGCCGTAATGTTGGCCGCCGTCACGTTCGCGTTCGCCGCGCGCGCAGGCGTGGCCAATGCGGGCCGTGGGGCGCTTTGGAAGGTCGTTCAGACCTGTGTCGCCAACCACGCTCTGACCGGCGCGGCCTTTCCCTGTCTCAAAGTCGATCTGTCCGGCGGCGCCGAGCGCGGCTATGTCGTCCTGCGGCCGCCGCTGGTGAGGCCGGACATCATTCTGACGCCGACAAGAAAAATCGTCGGGGTCGAGGATCCGTCGCTTCAGTCTCAGGGAGCGCCCAACTATTTCGAGGACGCCTGGAACGCCCGCGCCTTCCTGTCGAAGGCGCATCGGAAGCCGCTCGGGCGCGCAGACGTCGCGCTCGCCGTCAATTCACGCCTGACGCGAAGCCAGGACCAGCTCCATATCCATATCGGATGCCTTACTTCGTGGGCGAAACGGACGCTTCAGGCTCTCGCGCCGGAGCTGCCCGACAACGGCTGGGTTCGAATCGGCGGGTCAATGGACCTGGGAGCGCCGCTCCACAACCCGGGATTCTGGGGTCGTCGCGTCGATCAGGAGACCCTCGCCGGCGTCAATCCGTTTCGTCTGGCCGCCGAGGGGCCTGAACTGAGCGCAGGCCGGTCGCGGCTGATGATCGTCGCCGCGGGGATCGACCTTGCCGACGGGCGCGGCGGATTTGTTCTCCTCGCCGGGCAAAACGACCCTGCCGGTCCGGACGACCAATTGTCGGCTGAGGACTTTCTCGACGCTTCGTGTTCTTTTTGACGCCGTCCGCCTCGCGGGACCCCGCCTTCCCATCCTCGAATCAGCCGTTGGGCAGGTTCCTCGCCAGCGCCTCCAGAACCGCCATGCGCACCGCGACCCCCATTTCGACCTGTTCGCGGATCAGCGACTGCGCGCCGTCGGCGATGATCGTGTCGATCTCGACGCCCCGGTTCATCGGTCCCGGATGCATCACCAGCGCGCCGGGCTTGGCATGCCTGAGCTTTTCCTCGTCGAGCCCGAAATAGCGGAAATATTCCCTGGCCGAGGGCACGTAGGCGCCGCTCATGCGCTCGCGCTGCAGGCGCAGCATCATCACGATGTCGGCGCCCTCGAGGCCGGAGCGCATGTCATGGGCGACCTCGACCCCCATCCGCTCGACCCCTGCCGGCATCAGGGTCGAGGGGCCGACGACCCGCACGTAGGCGCCGAGCTTGCCGAGCAGCAGGATGTTCGACCGCGCGACCCGCGAATGCAGGATGTCGCCGCAGATCGCGACGGTCAGGCCCTCGATGCGGCCGAGATTGCGGCGGATGGTCAGCGCGTCGAGCAGCGCCTGGGTCGGATGCTCGTGCGCGCCGTCGCCGGCGTTGATGACCGAGCAGTCCACTTTTCGCGCCAGCAGCGACACCGCCCCCGCCTGATGATGGCGCACGACCAGAATGTCGGGCCGCATGGCGTTGAGCGTCATTGCGGTGTCGATCAGGGTCTCGCCCTTTTTGACGCTGGAGGCCCCGACCGCCATGTTCATCACGTCGGCGCCGAGCCTTTTGCCGGCGAGCTCGAACGAGGACTGGGTGCGGGTCGAGGCCTCGAAGAACAGGTTGATCTGGGTGCGCCCGCGCAACACCGAGCGCTTCTTCTCGAGCTGACGCGAAACCGCCACCGCCTCGTCGGCAAGATCGATCAGCGCCAAGATCTCCTCGCGCGACAGATGCTCGATGCCGAGCAGATGGCGCTGGGCGAAGACGGGTGGAGACGGAGCGGACGGCATCGGGCCGTGAGCCTATAGGCGACGGTCGGGCGGCCGGCAATGGGGCGAAGGCGCCCCGCCGCCCTCAGCCGCCCTTCGGATAGTCCGCGCCGCGCGCGATCCTCTCGCCCGCCGCGTATTCCTTGCGCACGGCCTCGAGCTCGGCCCCCATCGCGTCATAGGCGAAGCTGCCGAGCACCAGCCTCAGCGGCGGATCGGGCGCTTCGACCGCGGCGATGATCGCCTCGGCCCCGCGCACGGGATCGCCGGGCTGGGAGCCGCTGTAGCCCTGGGTCTGGCGCCGGCGCGCGATGGCGGTCTCCGCGTAGGCCTCGATCGGACGCTTCGGCGTTTTCAGCGAGCGGCCGGCCCAGTCGGTGCGGAACGGCCCCGGCTCGACGATGACGACCTTGATCCCGAACGGCGCGACCTCCTTGGAGAGCGATTCCGACAGGCCTTCGACCGCGAACTTGGTCGCCGCGTAATAGCCGGAGCCGGGAAAGCCGATGAAGCCGCCCATCGAGGAGACGTTGACGATCGCGCCCGATTTCTGCGCCCTCATGATCGGCAGAACGGCGCGGGTCAGCGCGGCGAGGCCGAAGAAATTGGTCTCGAACATGGCGCGGATGTCGGCGTCCTCGCCCTCCTCGATCGCCGCGAGATAGCCGTAGCCGGCGTTGTTGACGAGGACGTCGATGCGGCCGAAGCGCTTATGCGCGGCCTCCACCGCCGCGTCGATCTGCGGCTGTTTCTCGACGTCGAGCGCCAGCGCCAGCGCCTGGTCGCCATGGCCTTCGACCAGATCGGCGACTTTCGCCGGATCGCGCGCCGTCACCACGGCCCGATAGCCGCGCGACAGCAGGATTTTCGACAACTCCCGCCCGAAGCCGGTGGAACAGCCGGTGATGAACCAGACGGGCTTGGAATCCTTCGAGGGTCGGTCGGCTGGCATGGCGCATCCTGTGTCGGGACGAGAAGAGAGGAGGCCGCCGTTTTCGCATGCGCGCGACGCCTTGCGCAACGATCGGCGGGCGCCTGCCCGGCCGCCATTCCTGAATATCGCCTCTGGGCGCTCCGTCCTTGACGACGCGATTCTCGCCCCCGGCGAGTTTGTTCTCTATCATTCCTGCCGGTCGACAAAGAGGAGTCCCCTTGCGCTTCGTCAACCGCCGTTCCGCCCTGGCCGCCGGGCTCTTTGCCTTTTCCCTCGTCTTCCAGAGTCTCGCCGTCGCATTCTCGACGGCGCCGCCCGAGCCGCCTTCGGTCGAGTTCGGCGAACTCTACCGCGCGGTCGAGATGGCAAGTCTTTTCCCGGACCAAAAGACTTTCGCGGACGCCATTCCGGACGGGCCGCCGGCGCAAGTGATGGCGGATTACCAACGGCGCAAGCAGTTGCCGGGATTCGATCTGAGGGCCTTTGTCGACCGCCATTTTGCGCAGCCGCCGCGTCATTTCAACGATTACCGGCCACGCCCGGATCAAAGCGTTCACGACTACATCATGGACATGTGGCGCGTGTTGCGGCGCGAGCCCGACCCGGTCGAGCCGTTTTCCTCGCTGCTGCCGTTGAGCCTGCCCTACGTCGTCCCGGGCGGAAGGTTCCGCGAAATCTATTATTGGGACAGCTATTTCGTCATGCTGGGCCTGGAGCAGGACGGCAAGCATGCGCTCGCGCGCGACATGCTCGAGAACGTCGCATCGCTGATCGACCGCTACGGCCACATGCCCAACGGCAACCGCAGCTACTATCTGAGCCGTTCCCAGCCTCCGTTCTTTTCCTGCATGGTCGAACTCATCGCCGCTCACGAAGGGCACGAGGTCCTGATCCGCTATCTTCCGGAGTTGCAGGCCGAATACGACTACTGGATGGACGGCGCGGACGGCCTTGCCGCCGGATCGGCCCACCGACATGCGCTGCGCCTTGCCGACGGGACGCTGCTCAATCGCTACTGGGACGACCGGGCGGCGCCTCGCGACGAATCCTATCGGGAGGACGTCGAAACAGCGCGACGCGCCAACCGGCCGGCCGCCGAGGTCTATCGGGATTTGCGCGCCGGCGGCGAGAGCGGATGGGATTTCAGTTCGCGCTGGCTCGCAGACGGCAAGGATCTGTGGACGATCCGCACGACGGCCATCGCCCCGGTCGATCTCAATGCGCTGATGATGCATCTCGAACAGACCCTGGCCAAGGCCTATCGGCTCAAAGGCGACCCGGACGACGCCCAGCGCTATCAGGCGCGCGCGGACAAGCGGGCCGCCGCGATCCGCCGCCTGATGTGGAACGCTGAGGCGGGGTTCTTCGTCGACTACCTTTGGCGGGAGGGGCGTCAAGGCGACGCCTTGTCGGCGGCGACGGTGCTCCCGCTGTATTTCGGGGTCGCGACGCCGGAACAGGCCCATGCGGTCGCGGGCGCGCTGCGACGGAGACTGCTCGAGCCGGGCGGCCTCGGCACGACCCTGACGATGAGCGGGCAGCAATGGGATCGGCCCAACGGCTGGGCGCCGCTGCAATATCTGGCTGTCGAGGGCCTCAACGCCTACGGCGAGCGCGATCTCGCGCGCGAGATCGCGGGCCGCTGGATCCGCGACAATGTCGAGGGCTTCGCCGCCGAGGGGGTCCTGGTCGAGAAGTACAATGTCGAGCAGGGATTGGATGGGCGCGGCGCCGACGGGGTCGGCGGCGAATATGCCTTGCAGGTCGGATTCGGCTGGACCAACGGCGTGCTCGCGAAGCTGATGGCCGAGTACCCCGAATTGGCCCCGCGGGCCCTGCGTCAGACCCCATAGCGCCTTCGACTCGGTTCGAGAGCGGCTCGGACGCCATTTGACACGGAGGCCCCTGGTCTCCATATCCCGCGCCCTAACGGCCCCCGGCCCTGATCGAATCGCACGGCCGGGCCACACCCTCGAAGGCGTGGCTCGCGGTCGAAGGAATTTGTCCGAATGAAAGTTGTGATCGTCGAATCGCCCGCCAAGGCCAAGACCATCAACAAGTATCTGGGCAAGGATTATGGCGTCTACGCCTCCTTCGGCCATGTCCGGGATCTGGCGGCCAAGGACGGCTCGGTCGATCCGGACGACGATTTCGCGATGCGCTGGGAGGTCGACGGCAAGGCCGCCAAGCGGCTCAGCGAGATCGGCGGCGCGGTCAAGGACGCCGACCGGGTGATTCTGGCGACCGACCCGGACCGCGAGGGCGAGGCGATCTCCTGGCACATCCACGAAATTCTCAAGGGTAAGAAGCTCCTCAAGGACAAGCGCGTCGACCGCGTGGTGTTCAACGCCGTCACCAAGGACGCGGTTCAGGAGGCCATGCGCCATCCGCGCGAGATCGACGAGGCGCTGGTCGACGCCTATAAGGCGCGGCGCGCGCTCGATTATCTGGTCGGCTTCACCCTCTCGCCGGTGTTGTGGCGAAAGCTTCCCGGCGCCCGCTCGGCCGGGCGGGTCCAGTCGGTCGCCTTGCGCATCATCTGCGACCGCGAGCTCGAGATCGAGAGGTTCGTCTCGCGCGAATACTGGTCGATCGTCGCCCATCTGAAGACGGAAGCTGGCGCGCCGTTCACCGCCCGTCTGGTCGGCGCCGACGGCAAGAAGATCAACCGCCTCGACGTCGGCTCGGGCGCCGAGGCCGAGGCCTTCAAGGCGGCCCTGGAAAAAGCGGCGTTCTCGGTCGCTTCGGTCGAGTCGAAGCCGGTCAAGCGCCACCCCTACGCGCCCTTCACCACGTCCACCTTGCAGCAGGAGGCCTCGCGCAAGCTCGGCCTCGCGCCGGCGCGCACCATGCAGATCGCCCAGCGCCTCTACGAAGGGGTCGACATCGGCGACGGCGCGGTCGGCCTCATCACCTATATGCGCACCGACGGCGTCGATCTCGCGCCCGAGGCGGTCGCGGCCGCGCGCCGCGTGATCGCCAAGGATTTCGGCGCCGACTACGTGCCGGGCGCGCCGCGCAAATATACCGCCAAGGCCAAGAACGCGCAGGAGGCGCACGAGGCGATCCGCCCGACCGACATGACGCGCCGCCCGCGCGACCTCGCGCGCCATCTCGAGCCCGAACAGGCCAAACTCTACGAACTCATCTGGAACCGCACGATCGCCTGCCAGATGGAGAGCGCCGAACTCGAGCGCACCACCGTCGACATTCTTGCTGAAGCCGGCAAGCGCAAGCTCGATTTTCGCGCCAGCGGCCAGGTCGTGCGCTTTCCCGGCTTCCTCGCGCTCTACCAGGAGGGCCGCGACGACGAGGAGGATGAGGATTCTGGCCGCCTGCCGGCTATGCGCGACGGCGAACGGCTCGCCAGGGAGCGGATCGAGGCGAGCCAGCACTTCACCGAGCCGCCGCCGCGCTACACCGAGGCGACGCTGGTCAAGCGCATGGAGGAGCTCGGCATCGGGCGCCCTTCGACCTATGCCTCGACCATCGCGGTGCTCAAGGATCGCGACTATGTCCGGCTCGATAAGAAGCGCCTGTTCCCTGAGGACAAGGGCCGGCTGGTGACCGCCTTCCTCGAATCCTTCTTCGCCAAATATGTCGGCTACGACTTCACCGCCGATCTGGAGGAGAAGCTCGACCAGGTGTCGAACAGCGAGATCGACTGGAAAGCGCTCCTGCGCGATTTCTGGAGCGATTTCTCCGGCGCCGTGGGCGACATCAAGGATCTGAGAACCGGACAGGTCCTCGACAGCCTCAATGAGCTTTTGGGCCCCCATATCTTTCCCGCGCGCGGCGACGGTCTCGATCCGCGGCTCTGTCCGCTGTGCGGCAAGGGGCAATTGTCGCTGAAGCTCGGCAAGTTCGGCGCCTTCATCGGCTGCGCGAATTATCCCGAGTGCAAGTTCACGCGCGTGCTGTCGCCGAACGGCGCCGATGGCGCCGGCGGCGAGCGGCCGGGCGTCGTCGTCCTGGGCCAGGATCCCGAGACCGGCGACGAGATAACCCTGCGCACCGGCCGCTTCGGCGACTATGTGCAACAGGGGGAAGGCGAGAAGCCCAAACGCTCGTCGCTCCCGCGCGGCCTCAAGCCCGAAGACATGACGCTCGAGAAGGCGCTGGCGCTCCTGTCGCTGCCGCGCGAGGTCGCGCGTCATCCGGCGAGCGGCGAGCCGATCCTCGCCGGCATCGGGCGTTACGGGGCTTACGTGCAGCACGGCAAGACCTACGCCAATCTCGGCCGTGACGACGACGTGCTGGAGATCGGAGGCAATCGCGCGATCGACCTCATCGTCGCCAAGGAGAGCGGCGCCGGCGCCGCGCGCTTCGGCGGCGGCGGCGCGGGGCGCGTTCTCGGCGAGCACCCCGAGGGCGGGTCGGTCAGCGTCAAGCAGGGCCGGTTCGGCGCCTATGTCAATCACGGCAAGGTCAACGCGACTCTCCCCAAGGGATCCGACCCGGCGAGCGTCAGCCTCGACGAGGCGCTGGCGCTGATCGCCGCCAAGGCGGCGGGCGGGAACGTCATCGGGCGTCTCCTCGGCAAGCACCCGAGCGGCGGGCCGGTGACGGTGCGCGACGGACGCTTCGGTCCTTACGTCAACTGGGGCAAGGTCAATGCGACGATCCCGAAATCGATTGCGCCGGATTCGATTTCGCTGACCCAGGCGCTGGATCTGATCGCCGAGCGCGAGGGGACGCCCTCGGCCGCCGGACGCAAGAAGACGGCGGCGGCGCGGAAGGCGGCGCCGGCGGCCAAGGCCAAGCCGGCCGCGGCGAAGAAGCCGGCGGCCGGGAGCGCGACGACGACGAAAACGGCGTCGGCGAAGCGAAAGGGCTGAGGCCCTCGCCCAAACCCCTCTGCCCGCGAAAGGGCTACCGGATTCACACATCCCCTTCTTCTTGCGGCCTCGTCGGCGCGGCGCAGTCGCCCGAAGGGCCAAAGCGAAGCGAAGGAGGCGCGCCAGCGCCTTGACGGCGACGGGCCGACGTGGCCCTGCCGAAGCGAGACGTTCTGTGAATCCGGCGGCCTTGTGAACGGGAGAAGGCGGACGCGCTCAAAGCGCGGCCGGATGAGGGCCCTCGCGCCGATTCCGACGCCGCCCGCCCTACCCGATCTGCGCCAGAAGATGCTCGGCGCCGGAGATGTCGGCCTTGCCCGGCTCCGGTTCGATGTTGAGCGCCTTGACCACGCCGTCCTCGACCAGCATCGAATAGCGTTTTGAGCGCAGGCCCAGGCCGCCGGCCGAAAGGTCGAGGTCGAGGCCCAGGGCCTTGGCGAACTCGCCATTGCCGTCGGCGAGAAAATCGACATGCCCCTTGGCGCCGCTCGCCTCCGACCAGGCCGCGAGCACGAAATGGTCGTTGATCGAGGTCATGGCGATGGCGTCGACGCCTTTGGCCTTGAACGCGGCTTCGTTGACGATGAAGCCCGGCAGATGGTTCTTGTGGCAGGTCGGCGTGAAAGCGCCCGGCAGCCCGAACAGAACGACCCTCTTGCCGGCGAAATAATCCTTGGTCTCGACTGGCTTCGGCCCGTCGGGCGTCACCTGGCGGAGCGTGGCGTTGGGCAGGCGTTCGCCGATTTTGATGGTCATGATTGGTCCTTCCCGGTCACGAAGCGCGGCCTTGAGACGGCCGCCTGAGAAGCGGAGAGAATAGTCAATTGGCGAGCGTTGCGTAAAGCGGTTGCGCGAGTCGAAATCTCGAGCCGATCTGGATGGGGTCATTGTTTGCCTGGCGGAGCGAAGCGCGAGAAAAATTCGAGCTCAATCGGGATAAAGGAGGCCTCTTGCGGGGCCGCCGCCTCGCCCCTCACCCGGACCCTCTCCCCGCGAGCGGGGAGAGGCTGCTCTTCATCATCGATCGCGCTTCTTCGCCAGCTCCTCCATCATGGCCTTGATGGCCTCCGGCGTCATGAGCGTTTCGCCGAGGTCGAAGGTGATCTTCTCGAGCTTGCCGGTGAACGGGAACGGCACCTGATAGTCGGCGTCGTCCACCGGCGTGCCGGTGTCGAGGCCGATGTCGAATGTCTCGTCCCAGGCCCAGAGGAACGGCTGGGTATGGGGCAACGACTTCTGCGCCACCGTCTTGCCGTTCACCGACAGCGTGCCGGTCCCCCCGCGCCCGACCGGCATGCCGGTCGGGTCCATCTTCCAGTCGAAGACGAGGGTGTGCTTGCCGGGCGGCAGCGCGTCGGTCCCCTGCCATTTCGGCCGCTCGATGTCGAGCAGGTCCATGGTGAAGGTCGGCTTGCCGTCCTTGAGATAGAGCCCGTAGCCGGAGAACCGACCGCCCTGGGTCACCAGCACGCCCTCCGCCCCGCCCTGCGGGACTTCGATCTCGGCGGTGATCTTATAGGGGCGGTTGAGGATCGAGGGCGCGACGCCGAACTGGTTGGAGGTGTTCTGCGAGGTATAGACGAACTGCGAACGGCCCGCGGCCGGTCCGGGGCGCTCTACAGTCAGGATCGCGACTTGGGAGGCGTTCAGCGGCAGCACATTGTTGCGCACGGCCTCGATCATCCAGAGCTCCTGCATGCTCTTCAGCCGTTCGGGCTCCTTTTCCGACAGATCGTTGGTCTGGGTCGGATCCTCCTTGAGGTTGTAGAGCTCCCACTTGAATCCGTTCAGCACGTCGACCGGCGGATGCCCTGCGACGCCTTCCCACGGCGTCACCGCCGGAATGGTGCTGGCCATCCAGCCGTCGTGGTAGATCGCGCGATTGCCGAGGATCTCGAAGTACTGGGTCGTGCGCGTCGACGGCGCGTCGGCGCCGGCCTTGTCCCAGGTATAGACCATGCTCACGCCGTCCCACGGCGTCTGCGCGATGCCGTTCACCATCGTCGGCTGCGGGATGCCGACCGCGTCGAAGACCGTCGGGATGACGTCGATGACGTGGTGGAACTGGTGGCGGATCCCGCCGGCGTCGGTGATGCGCTTCGGCCAGCTCACCACCATGCCGGTGCGCGTGCCGCCGAGATGCGAGGCGATCTGCTTCGTCCACCTGTAGGGCGTATCCATCGCGAACGCCCAAGGCACCGCGAAGTGCGGGTAGGTCTGATCGGTGCCCCACGCCGGGATCAAGGGCAGCATCTGCTCGACCGTGAAGGCGTAGCCGTTGAAATAGGCGACCTCGTTCGGCGTGCCGTTCATCGAGCCTTCAGCGCTCATGCCGTTGTCGCCGCAGACCCACATGATCAGCGTGTTGTTGAACAGGCCAAGCTTCTCGACGGTGTCTACGACGCGCCCGATCTCGTGGTCCACATAGGCCATGTAGGCGGCCCAGACGTCGATCTGGCGAAGGTAGAGCTTCTTCTGGTCGGCGTTCAGCGTCTCCCATTTGGGGAGGAAGTCCGGCCAGGGCGGCAGCTTGGCGTTCGCCGGCACGACGCCGAGCTTCTTCTGGTTCTCGAAGATGCGCTCGGTAACCGCGTTCCAGCCGTCGTCGAAGAGATGCATGGCGCTAATCTTCTCGATCCATTCCGGCGTCGGATGGTGCGGCGCATGCGTCGCGCCCGGCGCGTAATGGATGAACCACGGTCGCTTCGGGTCGGTCGCCGTCTGCGTATTGATGTACTCGATGCAGTCGTCCGCCATGGCGGTGATCAGGTTCCAGCCCGGCTTGCCGTTGTAGGGGTGGATCGGCGTCATATTTCGGAACAGGCTCCCCGGCTGCCACTGACTCGTGTCGCCGCCGATGAAGCCGTAGAAATAGTCGTAGCCCTGTCCGATCGGAAAATGCTCGAATGGTCCCTGCGGGCTCGCCTCCCAGACCGGGACGTTGTGGTTCTTGCCGAACCAGGCGGTGGAGTAGCCGTTCTCCTTGAGGGCCAGCGCTCCATGTGCGTTCTCGGGCCCCGTGATGGAATTGTAGCCGGGATAGCCCGTCGCACCCTCGGCCACCATGCCGAATCCGACCCGGTGATGGTTCCGGCCGGTGAGCAGCGCGGCCCGCGTCGGCGAGCAGAGCGCCGTGTTGTGCATCTGGGTGTAGCGCAGGCCGGCTTTCGCCAGCTTGTCCAAGGTCGGCGTCGGCACGAGGCCGCCGAACGCGGAGTTCGAGCCGAAGCCCGCATCGTCGATCAGGACGAGCAGCACGTTCGGCGCGCCTTCGGGCGGCATGACGGTCGGCGGCCAACCCGGGTGGCTGTTGACCAGGTTCGGTTCGATGAAGCCTTTGAAGGGCGGCGTTGGGGTCGGCAGCACCGTGCTGTCGGGGAACTGGGTGGCCGCCGGCGACTGGGCCTGGGCCTGCGTGCGGAACCCGACGGCGCCGAGCGCGCCGAGCAGCGCGCCCTTGGCCGTGGACAGAAACAATTGCCGTCTATTCATCTTGCTCATCTCGTCCTCCTTTAAACCTGCCGCAACGCGTCATGCTCTTACGCGTTCGTCATTGCGAGCGAAGCGAAGCAATCCATGAAGTCGGTAGAGGGCGCGGCGATGCTGGATTGCTTCGCCGCCATAGCCCGTCGGTAGACGGGCGTCTCTCGACGCCCTATGGCTCCTCGTAATGACGGTGTTGGCGTCATGCCTGTCCCATCTCCATGATCTCGTCGGCGTAGCGCCCCTTGCGGACGAGGCCGGCCATGGTCCGCATCGGCTTGTCGATGTGCTGGAAGAAGGCCTTGTAGCCTTCGCAGAGGTAGTTCAGCCCCTCTTCGCCGTCCGGCGTCCTGATGAATCGGTTGCGCGGGCACTCGCCGTAGCAGGCGAAGAGCACGGGGCACTCGCGACAGTATTTTGGGAGCGTGTCGTATTTCGCCTGGCCGAACCGGCGCTGCTGCTCGGAAAGGACGAGGTCGCCGAGCGGCGTCTCGCGCACGTTGCCGAGACGATGGTCCGGCTCGACGTAATGGTCGCAGGAATAGACGTCGCCGTTGTGCTCCATCGCCAGCGCTGCGCCGCAGGTCGGCGAGACGATGCAGGAATTGTGCTGGCCGAGCCAGCTGCCGAGGGCGACGTCGAAGGTGACGACGAACACCTTGCCGACGTCCCGCTTCAGCCACTCGTCGAAAATGGCGATCAGGAATTTGCCGAACTTGTCCGACTTCACCGACCGCTCGGTGACGAGAGTCCCGGTCTGCGTGTAGAGCGGCCGGTCCGCGCCCTTGAGCCCGCCCCAACCCTTGTTCGCAAGCGCGATCGTCTCCGGCGTCGCCCGTTCGACGATCGGGATGAACTGGATGTACTCGGCCTTCAATTCGTCGCGGAAGAAGCGATAAACCTCGAGCGGATGGTCGGCGTTGGCGGCGTGGATCGTGCACAGGATGTTGGCGTCGACCCTGTGCTTCTTGAGGCATTGCCAGCCGCGGATGACGTCGTCGAAGCTCCCCTCGCCGCCCTTGGCGACGCGGAAGGCGTCATGCATTTCGCGCGGCCCGTCGACGCTGACCCCGACGAGATAGTTGTTCTGCTTGAAGAACCTCGCCCATTCGTCGTCGATCAGCGTGGCGTTGGTCTGGATCGTGTGCAGCACGCGCATGCCCGGCGGGCGATATTTGTTCGCGAGCTCGACCGAACGGCGAAAGAAGTCGATGCCGCGCAGCATCGGCTCGCCGCCCTGCCATGACACTTCTGCCTGCGGCCCGAAGGACGATTGCATCAGCTGCCTGATGTAGGTCTCCAGAACGTCGTCCGGCATCAACGGGCTTTCGCGCGCCGGATAGAGGTTCTCCTTCGACAGAAAGAAGCAATATTGACAGCCGAGGTTGCACGCCGCGCCAGCGGGCTTCGCGAGGAGGTGATAGGCGGATTTCGGCGTCATACGCTTCGGATCGGCTCAGGCGGAACCGGGCCGCCCGCATCGCGTAAGTGCGACGGCCTCGGCGCTGCGACTTTCGTCGCCGCGACCGGAAGGGCCGCCGAGGCGGGCTTCCTCCATCTCCAGAGCATGATCAGCCTCGATTGCAGCGTCGGTTTGCGACGATGGCCGCACGGACGGGCCATCAAAACCGAGCGTGAACGCCGAAGGGGCGCAGGTCGCCACGATTCTGACCCTAGGTCGGCCCCGCCGCTTTTACCCGACCGGGCCGGGCGGCGTCATTGACGGGACAGGCCATAAATTGCCAGATTGGGACATGCCGGGAGGCGGGATCGGGAGCAGGGTTTGAACTTTCCGCTGAACGCCCGCGAAGGCTGGGCCACCGTCAAGGTTCGGAACGCCGCCGCCATTCCCGTCACTCTGAGAGAGCTCGGCGTCGACCCCACTGAAATCCTGCACCGCGCCGAAATCGAGCCGGAGCTCTTTTCAGACCCCGACAATGTATTGCCGTATCCCGCCCTCGGACGGCTGGTCGGCGAGAGCCTGCGCGCCACCGGGTGCGACGATTTCGGGCTGCGCGTCGGCGCGCGCATGGGCGCGATCGCGATCGGCCTGCCCGGCCTCGTCTCGCTGCACGCGCCGACCGTGGGCGACGCCCTGCGGATCATCGCCGACGGCCTGAAGACGAGCGACACCGGCGGGGCGGTCCGCCTCGCCATCCAGGGCGCCGTCGCCGCCTGCGGCTACATTGTCACCGCCCCTGACATCGAAGCCGCCGATCAGATCGTCGACGGGGCGATGGCCATTCTGTTCAATACGATGCGGTCGCTTTGCGGCCCCGGCTGGCGCCCGATCCGGGTGCGGCTGACCCGCGACCCTCCGAGCGACAGGGCGCGGTTCGCGAAGTTCTTCTGGGCGTCGATCGACTATGCGGCGCCGGCCGCGGCCCTCCTCTTCGACGCCGCGGCCCTCGACGCGCCGGTGCGTGGCCGCAATCCGGACGTCGCGGCCATTCTTGCTCCCCTTCTGGAAGACGCGATGGCGAGGGCGCGCGGCGACTTCGTCGCAACCGTCAAATCGGTCATCCGCAGCCAGATCGGCGCAGGCGAGATCGGCCGCGAGCGCGTCGCGCGCGCGCTTGGCCTCAACGCCCGGACCTTCGCCCATCGCCTGCGCGCGGCGGGCCTCACCTATTCGGAGCTCGCCGACGAGGCGCGGTTCGACGCCGCGCGCCGCCTGCTCGCCAAGGACAGGAAGATCGCCGAAATCGCCGCCGCCCTCGGCTTCGCCGAACAGAGCGCCTTCACAAGAGCCTTCAAGGCCTGGTCGGGAACCACGCCCGCCCGCTGGCGGGCGGAGCGGAGCGGGTGAGGCCGAATGCCGTGGCGGCGACCGGGAAGCGGCGGGGCGCCGTCTTCTCGAGCCGCGGGTTCAGTCATGGTATTACGGTGTATTACTGTAATACATTCTCAATTCCCTCTTTGCTTCGACCCGCTCGTCAGGGAATCCGCCCCGGGTGAATTTCCTTGGCGCAACTTTCTGAAAACGCAGGGGCACACGGCCTAGGCGAAGATTTCTTCGACAATTTCTTTCTGATTTTCAAAACTCATGTTATCCTGCCCTTTCCATCGATCGAGCGCCGCTGGGCGGCGCGGCGGGAGAGTTCGGCATGGTTCAGCAGACGGCGCCCGCTTCGAAGCGGCGGCTCAACGTCGTTACCCGGGAATTGCGGCGGGCGCGGATCTTCGCCCGGCTTCGGGAGGGCTGGGGCTATGGGGAGATCGCGCGCGAGGAGGGGCTCACGGGCCGGCGCATCCGCCAGATCGTCAGCAAGGCGCTGGAAAAGAGGATCGTCGACCCGGCGGCCGACCACGCCCGCCTGCAGCTGATGCGGCTCGAGCCGGCGCTCAGGCTCGCGGCCGGCGCGCTCGCCGGCGGCGCGGTCGAGGCCATTCAGCCCTATCTCAAGCTGCTCGAGCGGCTCGACCGCTACCAGCCGGCCGCCGCCGCGCCGCAGGCTTATGACGAGGCGGCGCGCCAGCGGCTCTACGCCAAGATGACCCGCATCGCCGCCCGGCTGCAGGCAAGGAAGGCGAAGGCGGCCCTGGCGCCGGAGGGCGAGGGGGAGGGCGGCGGCGAGATTTGAGAAGCGCGAAATCGCACACGAAAATTTTTTATTTGGATTCGCGCGCAACCCCTTGAAAAATCCCGATTTGCGGAAATAAAAAGCTTTCGTTTCCTTCCCTTTTCCTTTCTTTTGCTTCCCTGCGGACTTTCAAAAGCTTCCCCCCGGTTTTCTTTCTCTTCCACGATGCTTTCGCTCGCCGGCCACGCGCCGCCTGGCGCCGATTTTTAACAGCCAATAGTGGGCCAATATCCCGAACCCGCCGCGCCGCCGCCGCCGCCGCGCTACGGCAAAGCCGGCGCCTGCGTCGTCGTCTCGACCGGCCCGGCGCCGCCGGTCAGCGTCAGGCGCAGCGCGATTGGCAAGGACGCGTCCTTGGGCTGGTCGCGCAGCGCGATCTTGAAGCAGTCCTCGCCCTTCGCGCCCGGCTCGGGCGCGCTCGTCAGCCACCAGCCGGACGGCGGCTCGACGAACAGGTCGCGCGGCGAGCCTCCTTGATCCGGCGCGCACAGGCGCCAGCCCTTGGCGTCCGCTGCGGTGAGGTCGCCGAACGCCTTCGGCGCAACTGCGCGCGGGACGGCGGCGAGCGCGGCCTCGACCTCGGCCGCGTAGGGCGAAGCCGCGTCGCTCAGCGTCAGCGTGAGGCGCGCCTCGGCCGGCAGGCAGATTTTCTCGCAGACGGCGAAATTGGCGTGGAGCGCCAGCGTGACCGGCTTCGAAGGGTCGCGAGGCTTTATGCGAAGTGGGAAAATGACGCTGCCCTCGTAGCCAAAAGCGTCGCTGCCGTCGGCCTCCTTGATCCGCTTGGGCGCGGGAAACTCCGGCTCGACCGAAGCGACATTGTCGGAACCCGAAAAATCGAAGCTCGGCGGCAGTCCGGCTTCGCCGGGATCGCGCCAATAGGTGATCGCGCCTGGCGCAAGCCTGATCTCGAATCCCGCCAGCCGGTCGGTCCCGGCGACGAGACGCGCCTGCGCCTTGGCGCTCGCCGCCCAGCCGGTCGCGAAGCCGTCGGCGGCCAGAGCAGGGCCGCCAAGCGCGACAAGCGTCAGCGCGACGGCGACGGCTTTCGCCCGACGGCGCACGCCGAGGGTTGTGGCGCGATCCGATCGCCCGCATTCCGCGACGCGCAACGCGCGCCCCTCGGAAAGCCGACCGGGGGCGACAAATCTGGGGGGGCGGCGGCGCCGTGTTTTCATCATCCTTCATCTATACCGTTAGCGGGATTTCAACTAGCGTTCCACAACGCGCATCGCCACGAGCGAGAATCGCAGAGTTGTCGAATGAAACGGGCAGACCCCCCGCCGCCAACCAGCCTGGAAGGGCAGTTCCTGATCGCCATGCCCTCGCTGCGCGAAAGCCCGTTCGCGCGCTCGGTTGTATATATGTGCGCCCACCGCGATGACGGCGCGATGGGGATCATCATCAACCAGCGCGCCGAGGAGATCGACTTCGGCCAGCTGCTGGTGCAGCTCGAGATCGTTCCGGAAGCGAAGGCGATTCGCCTGCCCGCCCGCGCCGAGGAAGTGCGCGTGTTGCGCGGCGGCCCGGTCGAGACCGGGCGCGGCTTCGTGCTTCACTCCAGCGACTACGGCGTCAACGATTCCACGGTCAAGATCGCCGACGACGTCTGCATGACCGCGACCATCGACATCCTGCGCGCCATCGCCAAGGGGACCGGCCCGGCTCGCGCGGTGCTGGCGCTCGGCTATTCCGGCTGGAGCTCGGGGCAGCTCGAGAGCGAGATTCTGGCCAACGGCTGGCTGACCTGCCCCGCCGACACGGGCCTCATCTTCGACGCCGATTTCGCCCACAAATACGACCGCGCGCTGGCGATGCTGGGCGTCGACGAGGTCAAACTGTCGTCCGACGCCGGCCACGCCTGAGCGCCCCGCCTAACGCCTCGGGGCGACTCCCTTCTCCGCCGAGACCTCGAACATCCTCGCCCGGCCTTCGAGTCCCGCGAAGGCGGCCCAGTCGGCGCCGGTGAGGAAGACCTGTCCGCCGATGCGCTCGAGCGCGTCGAACAGCGCCGCCCGGCGCAAAGGATCGAAATGCGCCGCGATTTCGTCGAGGAGCGCCAGCGGGACGATACCCGACATGTCGGCGACCAGGCGCGCATGGGCCAGCACCAAGCCGGCGAGAAGCGCCTTCTGCTCGCCGGTCGAGGCGCTCGCCGCGGGAGCGCCCTTCGGTCCGTGCCAGACCTCGAGATCGCCGACATGGGGCCCGACAAGCGTGCGCCCGGCGGCGGCGTCCCGGCGTCGATTGTCGCGCAAAATCGCGCGATAGCGCTCCTCCGCCTCCAGCGCCGGACGGCCCGACGCCAGCTCCTGGACTTCGCCCCGCAGCGCGAGCTTCGCATAAGGAAAAGGCGAGGCGTCGTCGCGCTCCTTGGCGATGAGCGCCTGAAGGCGGGTCACGCATTCGAGGCGGGCCGCTGCGACCGCGACGCCGAGCTCCGCCGCCTCGCGCTCGATCGCGTCCAGCCACGACGGATTGCGCCCGCCCTCCTCCAGAAGCCGGTTGCGTCCACGCAAGGCGCGTTCAAACCGCCCGACCCGCGCGCCATGGCCAGGGTCGATCGCCAGCACGAAGCGGTCGAGAAACCGGCGCCGCTCGCTCGCCGGTCCCGCAAACAGACTATCCATCGAGGGCGTCAGCCAGACGATGCGCAGCCAGTCGCAGAACGAACGCGAGGACGCGACGGGCGTGCGATCGATTCGATGGCGCCGCTCTGCGCCCTCCCCGCTTGTCCCGGGAGCCCAGGCGGAGCCGAGCTGACGGGCCGCGCCTTCCTCCTCGACTTCGACCGACAGCGCGAAACCGCCCGCGCCGCCGTGGCGCGCGCATTCGGCGAGTTCCGCCCGGCGCAGCCCGCGCCCCGGAGACAGTAGCGATAGCGCCTCGAGGAGATTGGTCTTGCCGGCGCCGTTCTCGCCGCATAGGACGATCAGGCGGCCGTCGATGGCGAGATCGAGCGTCGCGTAGGAGCGGAAATCCCACAGCATGATGCGCCGGACCATAGGGCGCCGTCGCGCATCGCCATTGCCGTCGGAACTCGCCATGACGCCGCATGTGGCATGTCCGGCGCGGCGGCGAAAGGCGCCTATGGAAGGAGCGTGGCCAGCGTGATGTCCCTTGATGTTCTGATGCCGAACGAGGGTATGGGCATGATCGGCGACCTCATCGCCGAGCGGCTGCCGCTTCATCGCCTTTGGCTCGAGCCCGATCGCGACGCCTGGCTCGCAACGCGGGGCCCGCGCATCCGGGCGGTCGCGCTCGGCGGGGCGCATGCGCCTTTCGACGAAGCCTTCATGCGCCGGCTGCCCAATCTGGAAATCATCGCCAGTCTGGGCGTCGGCTACGACCATGTCGACGCACAAACCGCGGCGCGGCGCGGCGTAATCGTCACCCACACTCCGGGCGTGCTCGACGATGAAGTTGCAGATACGGCAATCGGCCTGATGATCGCGACGGTGCGCCGGCTGCCGCAGGCCGAACGCCATTTGCGCGCAGGCGCATGGCCGAAGGGCGACTTCCCGCTCACCGCCTCGCTGCGCGGCCGCACGATGGGAATTCTGGGCCTCGGCCGCATCGGCAAGGCGATTGCGACCCGAGCTTTGGCCTTCGGGCTGGAGGTCGTCTATCACGGCCGGAAAGCCCAGGACAACGTTCCCTATCGCTATTATCCTTCGCTAGCCGGGATGGCGAAGGCCTGCGACGTTCTCATGGTCGCCGCGCCCGGCGGTCCGGCGACGTGCCATATCGTGTCCGCCGAAGTGCTGGATGCGCTCGGCCCGGACGGGGTCCTCATCAATATCTCGCGCGGTTCGCTGGTCGATGAACCGGCGCTGTTCGAGGCGCTGCGCACAGGAAGGATTCTCGCCGCCGGCCTCGACGTGTTCGAGAACGAGCCGCATGTGCCGGACGACCTCATGGCCCTCGACAACGCCGTGCTGCTGCCCCATGTCGGCTCCGCCTCGATCAGAACCCGGCGCGCCATGGCCGATAGCGTGGTCGCCAACCTCGTCGCCTGGTCCGAAGGCAAGCCGCCGTTGAATCCCGTGCCCGAGACGCCGTGGCTTGGGGCATGGGGTGAAGGCGGACGCCTTTCGAGGGATGAATGACGACATACACCGGTTCCCGGGCCTCGCCCGCAAATTGCGCCAGTCGATTGTCGATGACCGCCTTTCGGCAGCTCCGACTTTCGCCAATGCGGCGTCGAGCCGCGAACATCCTTCTCAAGGGCCTCGTCCGCAACAGGACTCGAACATTGCGGACAGCTTACGCGCTACGAAGCGTGGACAACTGTTACCTCTTCGATGGCGCAATATTGAAGGGCCTTGCCAGGAACTCAAAATCGTTGCAGATTTTCAATGGGGTCGGCGCTCATCAGGGGGACAAGCGGCTGACATTGGGTATGGTTGCGGACTGACTCGCCGCCGTTGGAAACGTCCCTACGCCAGGACTCGGCGCTCGGCGCAAACGCGGGAGGGACAAGTGTCAGGCAAGCTTTTGGGTGCGGCTTTCGCGGTCGCCGGCCTGTCGAGCTTGGCCGTCGCATTCGCCGGTCTTTTGACTGAGTTTTCGACAGTCCCGGCGGATCCCGAGGCCCTGAGCTACGGCGCCGCCGAGACCTTCGGAGCTAGCGGTTCGAACCTCTTCGCCGTCCCCAATTCTGCGCCAACTGGCGATTCTCGAACAGTCACGCGTATTGCGGACATGAGCGCGCAGTATGCGTCATCCCAATCCGTCAATTACTTACTGATCGATCCTTACGGCGACTCGCTGGACATGGCGCCGACCATCAGCAACGCTGCTCCAAATTTAGAAGCCTTCCGGCGACGGGAGCAATCTGGCGGCGCGCATTTTCTGCCGGGTGACGCTGCGGAAAACAACAATGTCGTTATTCGTTATCCTACGGCTTCGAATTATTCCGGATACTTCGAGATCCCCCCGACAATGAGAAGCAACATTAACTACAGCGTTCCCGTTGAGGATCCGCTGTATATCGCACACCGATCAAGTAAAGCGAACGATCATAATATCGCATCAAAGCGGAATACGCGCCCAAACGCTCGTGTCTCAAAACTCGCAACGTCACCGAGGGCATTGAGGCCGATCCGTAGTCCTGAAAATTCGACGCGGCATCCAGAGGCTGGATGCTCGCGCTGCGTCGGACGCGTTGCGCAGGCGTTTTCGGGTCGGTCGAAATCGTTGGTTGCCCTGCTGTCGGCGACAGTGTTTCGGAAAGTCGGAGCGGTCCCGCGGAGACATTTCGCCGGGGGGAATAACCAACAGAGGCAAAACCGCATGCTTGCGGTCCGGACTTTTCCCCGGGATTGGTGGAATCGTGCGCTCTAGCGCCTAATGGATGGCTAATATTTACGGGGTTTTCGGCGATCCGTGCATCGACCAGTTTTAACTCAGAAGACCAATGCGCCAGGCGGCCGGCGGCTCGGCAAGACTTGGCAATGCAGAAAGGCCGGGAAGCGGGCGTCGGGCAACTTTAGAAACGCGCGGCTGTCGCTCACGTCGTCGGCAACGGGGCGCAGCGTCTCCAGCCGCGAGGCTCGATCCGCGAGGTTCGATCAAGGCTCGCGCTCTGTAAGCCGCTCGCCAAATCGTCCCGTCCCTCATTTGGCGATTGCGCGTCGCAACCCCGCGCGGCATTCTCGGATTCGCCGAAGTGTTCTATCGGTCGAGCGCCCTCCATTTGGACATATACGGCTTGCGAAGGGACCCTTGTCGTGATATAGATTACATATGG
This sequence comes from uncultured Alphaproteobacteria bacterium, assembly GCA_963784805.1. Taxonomy (GTDB): domain Bacteria; phylum Pseudomonadota; class Alphaproteobacteria; order Rhizobiales; family Beijerinckiaceae; genus Roseiarcus. Next base: position 375,856 of record CAWASR010000008.1, on the reverse strand, counting down.
GCGTTTTTGATATGCCTTGATTGAAAAATCAGTATTGCATGACCGTATTGTTCCAAACCCGACTTCTTCCAAATTGACTTGAAACAACGTTAGGCCGACTTATGATGAAATCAAAAGTCGTCGACACTTCAGGTAAGATGACGAAGGCCGGGCAATTGGAGGTCGAAGACCCGATCGCTGACCCCCGGACAAAATTTCCCCGGCGACGCTTACTCGATGCGGGTCTCGTTCTCGATGCGAGTCTCGTTGCGACGCATTTGAGGGTCGTTAGACGTCTGTCGAAGGTCCCGCCATGGCCGAACGGCTGCGGAGCGGCTGAGACTCGATCCATAATGCCTGATGTCCTGGGCCGCCCGACCCCAATATTGATATCGCGGCCGCGACTGCGGGCCTGATAGCCGTTTGCGCGGCGGCAAGCGCCGTTCGTGGCACTTGAGCAGGGAGGACGACGATGGCGGAGAAATCGAAGACCAAGGCGCACCGGCCAGCCGCACGAACGGCGAGCCATAATGACTCCGATCCGCTTGCCGCATTGGCGGTTAGAAGGCCTTCCAGCCACGGCGGCTATGGTTGGGTGCGTGATCTGCCCGACGCACGCGACCATCTCTACGCCGCGCCGCTGATGAGCCTGAGGCGCGGACTGCCTCCGTCGGTCGACCTTCGCCCCAAATGCCCGCCTGTATACGATCAAGGTCAGCTGGGAAGTTGCACCGCCAATGGAATTGGCGCGGCGATCGAGTTCGATCAGCGTAAGCAGCGCGTCAAGGAATTCACACCTTCGCGCTTGTTCATCTATTACAATGAGCGCGTCATCGAGGGCTCCGTCAACCAGGATTCGGGCGCGCAGATTCGCGACGGGGTGAAATCCGTCGCCAAGCTTGGCGCGCCGCCGGAGACCGATTGGCCTTATGACATTTCCAAGTTCACCGACAAGCCGCCGGCAAAAGCCTACAGGGACGCGCTTAAGGACGTTGTGACGTCGTATTCCCGGGTCACGCACAATCTGACGAATATGCAGGGTTGCCTGGCCGACGGTTATCCGTTCGTCTTCGGCTTCACGGTCTACGAAAGCTTCGAAAGCGCCAAAGTCGCCAAAACGGGAATCGTCCCGATGCCGGCGCCGGGCGAGCAGGTGCTCGGCGGTCATTGCGTCATGGCGGTCGGCTATAACGACAAGCAACGCCGCTTCATCGTCCGCAACTCCTGGGGGCCCAAATGGGGCATCGCGGGCTATTTTTTGATGCCCTACGAATATCTGATCAATCCGGACCTCTCGACCGACTTTTGGACCTTGCGGAGCGTGTCGTCGAAGTAGCAGGCGCGCGGATCGCGACCGGGAATTCTGTCCGACGGCGATTGCGGGAGGGCGCGCAGAGGTTGAACTGATAACGTCACATTCCCGCGAGCTTTTCGCTCGCCTCCCACAGCCGCTTCGCTGCCGCGTCGTCGCGCGCGGCGGCGGAAGGCTGTGCGATCTTGCGCTTGACGAAATACGCGCCGGATGCGCCCTCAACCTGCGGCGAGGAGGCGAGATGGATTATCGTGTCGGCGCCCCGTTCTGCGGTGATTGCGAACGATCTCGCCAGCGGCATCAGCCAACTCGTCCAGCCGCCTGAGGCGTCGCCAAAGCGGGTGGCGACGAAACCCGGATGAAGACAATTGGCTGCGACCCCGGTTCCGGCCAGACGGCGGGCGAGTTCGCGGGTGAACAGGATGTTGGCGAGCTTCGAGCGGCCATAGGCCTTCCAGCCGTTGTAGCCCCTGGCGCATTGAAGATCGTTGAAATCGAGTCTGGAGCCCTGATGCGCGGATGAGGCGGTGGAGACGATTCGCGCCGGCGCAGATGCGGCGAGCCTTTCGCGCAGGGCCGAGGTTAGAAGGAAATAAGCCATGTGATTGAGCGCGAAGGTCAGCTCCAGACCTTCTGGCGTCACGCGCCGGTCAGCGAACATTGCGCCTGCATTGTTGATAAGCACATCGATGCGCGGCTCACCGGCCGCGATCGCGGCGCCGACGCGCCGGGTCTCGGCCATTCTCGAGAGATCGGCCAGATGCACGCGATGGCCGAGCCTCGGCGCGATCGCCTCGAGGCTGCGAAGCGTCGCCTCGGCACGGCCCTCGTCTCGGGCGATGAAGACGATGCGGGCGCCCATTCGGGCGAGTTCCAGAACCGCGACTTCGCCGATGCCCGACGTCGCTCCGGTCGCGACAATGGTCTTGCCTTGCATGGTCATGGGTTCTTCCGCCGCTGAAGGCCGGCTCGCGGGCCTATGCCGGAATTCGCCGGTTTCCGCAAACGATCAATCCACGATATCCTGCCCATCGCAGCGAGCCTGCAATATCGCGCATGGCCGCTGGCCGCGAGGGCGTTGGCGATGGCCAAGGACCAGCAGAGCTTGCCGCTTGCCGGCTCGATCGAATCGGCCGAGGCGTTCGATCGCGCGATCGCCGACTATTACGGGTTGACCGGCGATCCGGTCGGAATTCTTAGACAGGCGCTCGCCCGCGATCCGGCCTTCGCGCTGGGCGCGATCGCGATCGCCGCGCTCTTCATGATCGGCGGCTTTCGCGGCGATCATCCGGAGGTGACGAGCGCGCTCGGCGCAGCCGAAGCGGCGATCGGCGGCGCCTCGGCGCGCGAACAGCGCCATCTCGCCGCCGCGCAAGCCTGGGCGAAAGGCATGGCGTCCGAGGCGATCCTCGGCTGGGAAGAAATTCTGACCGACCATCCGACCGACGCGCTCGCGCTTCGCCTCGCGGAAGACGCCTATTTCTTTCTCGGCCGCTCGCTCGCCATCCGCGATTGCGCGGCGCGGGTTCTGCCGGCCTGGGATCGCGACAATCCGCTCGCGAGCTTCATCCACGGCCTCTACGCCTTCGGGCTCGAGGAGACCGGCGACCTCGGCCGCGCCGAGGAGTTCGGCCGCGCCGCGCTCGCCGCCAATCCCCGCGACGCCTGGGCGACGCACGCGCTCGCGCACGTGATGGAGACCGCGAGCCGCCAGGAGGAGGGGGTCGCGTTTCTCAAGGGTTCGCGCGCCGATTGGGGGCGCGCGCATTTCATGGCCGGCCATAACGGCTGGCATCTGGCGCTGTACCTGATCGAACAGCAGCGCTACCCCGAGGTTCTGGCCGACTATGACCGCTTCGCCGCGCCGAGGCTCGCCGACGACGCCACCCTCGACCGGGTCGACGCGGCCTCGCTGCTGTGGCGGCTCGAACTCGAGGGCGTCGACGTCGGCGAGCGTTGGGCGCCGGTCGCGCGCGCCTGGATGGCGCATGTCGGCGACTGCCTGATGGCGTTCAACGATCTGCATTGCGCCTTCGCCGCCGCGCGCTCCCAAGACCCGGACGACGTCGAGCGCCTCAGCCGCTCGCTCGACGCCTGCGAGCGCTCCGGCGCCGGCGACAACCGGAAGGTGATGGTCGAGATCGGCCGGCGGCTGATCGACGGCGCGCTTTGCTTCGCTGCGGGCGACTATCGCGGCGCGGTCGAGGCGATCCTTCCGGTCCGTTATGACGCGGTCAGAATCGGCGGCAGCCACGCCCAGCGCGACATCGTCAACCTGACCCTGATCGCGGCGGCCGAACGGTCGGGTCAGTGGAATCTGGCGCGCGCGCTTCTGGCCGAGCGCGCAGCCGTCCGGCCGACGCCGCGAACGAAGCAGGCTTACGAGAAGGCGCGGAGCCTCGCCGCGGGGCGGTGAGGCGCTGCCAAGCGAACGGATCGTGGAAGAGAACGAGCGCCGGCGCGAATGCGATCTGAAGCGCCGACCCGCTCACAGAACGCCGAACGTGGCGAAGGCCTCGCGCGCGCTCATGCCGGCGCGGATCGCGATGGCGACCGTGTTCTCCGCCAAAGCCTTTTCGAGCGCGGCCGCGACAGCCTCCTGCTCGGCGGCGGAGGGGATGACCAAGACCCCTTCGCGGTCGCCGAAGATGAGATCGCCGGGCGCGATACGGACGCCCTCGATCTCGATTGCGGTGCGGAAGTCGATGACCTTGCCGCGCGGGCCCTGGTCTTGTGCGTAGACGCCGCGGCAGAAGGTAGGGAAATTCAGCGCCTCGATCCCCGCCGCATCGCGAACGAAACCGTTGAGCACGGCGCCCGCGGCCCTGAGATGCGACGCGCGGGTCGACATCAATTCGCCCCAAAGCGCATATTGGAACGACCCGCCGGTGGCGACGTAGACCTCGTCCCGCTTGAGGTCGTCGAGCGCCTCCAGCATCAGCCCGAACGGGCGCGCCCCGAGCGGGCTATGGGTCGCGCTCGAGGCCTCGTCGAACACGTCCGCCTCGAGCACGGGCATGGCGCGGCCGACGATCTTCATGTCGGCCCGCAAGGGCCCGATCGCCTGTGGCAGGAACTGACGCCGATGACCCATCTTGTCGAGGACGTCGCCGACGACCGCGGTGAATAACGTCTTGCGCAATTTCGAGAACAAGACGTCGTCGTCCATGTGGGCCATCGGGCGCTCTCCCTGCCAAGGGCCGCCGCGGCGAATGCCGGCCGGGGCGGTCGTCGTGCCGATCATGCGCCGGGTCCCCCTGCCGGGCGAGGAACGGCGCGTTCGGTTTGACCTTAGCAACCGCTCGCCCGGCGTCCAGCGCCGTATCCTTGGCGGCGCGGACGGTCGCGAGGCCGGCGCCCGCGGACCGGAATGTCGGGGCGAGGGCGCGCGATCCTCGAACCGGCGTCGCGAAAGTCATGGCTTTTCGCCGACTCGCAGGGGGACGGCGCGAAATATTTCGCTTGGCATGGGTCAGGATTCCGGCGCCACGAGCATATTTCCGCACTCTCCGCGGCGAGACCGGCCAGCGCAGGGGACGCTGCGTTACGGCGAAGGCGTGGACGGCGCCGGGGTCGCCCTTGCGCCTGCGCCGCGGCCTGCGTTAAGAAAGGCTAAACCCAAACCCGCTAATTTGACTCCATTCGTGAGTCATTAAGCGTAAGGCGTAGGATGCTGGGGACTGACGCGACATTCGACCATGTTTCGTTCGACGGCGGCCGTGATCCGCATCAGGCGCTATTGCAGGTCGTTCCCGGCGCGATCGCCCTCGCGCTCGTCGGGTGCGTCGGCGTATGGGCCCTGCACCTGCGCCAGGCCGCTGCTCCCGCGCCGGTCGTCGCCCGATCGGCCCCGGCCCCCGCAGCCGCGCCGGCGGCCGAGGTCGCCGCCAATCCCTACGGCGTTATCGTCATCGACCCGAGTTTTGTCGCCGAGATGGGGTCCGCCGCGCCGCCGCCGGACGCCTTAGCGCTGCCGAAGCTCGAACCGTTCACGCCAGCGCCTTCCCTCGCGCTCGCTGAGCCGAAGGCCCCCCCGCCCGCTCCGCCGGAGGCGCTCCTGACGCCGGAGGCCGCGCCCCTGCCGCCGGCGCGCGAGGCTCCCGAAATCGCCGACATCGCGCCGTTGCCGCCCGCTCGTCCAGCCGAGCTCGCCGCGCCCGCGAGGCCCGCGACGCCCGCGCCGGCGCGCCATTGGGCGCAGCGGACCGCCAGGACCGTCGCCACCGCCGCTCCGGCCGACAACCGCAATATTTTCCAGAAGCTGTTCGGGTTCGGGAGCCATTCCGGACCCGCCGTCGCCGGCCGGGCGCGGGAAGGCCGCGTCGCCAGCGCGGCGCCGGACGTCCGCGGCGCCAGCAACACAAGGTTCGGCTTCTCCGCTCCGATCGCCGGCTACGACCGCTATACCGCCGTCTATGACATCTCGGCCCGCACCGTCTACCTGCCCGACGGGACCCGGCTGGAAGCCCATTCCGGCTACGGCGACCGGCTCGACGATCCCCGTTACGTCAACGAACGCATGCGCGGGGCGACGCCGCCCAGTGTCTATGAACTGCGGCCGCGGGAGGCGTTGTTCCACGGGGTGCAGGCGCTGCGCATGACCCCCATCGGCGACAAGCCGCTGTTCGGCCGGGCGGGGCTGCTCGCCCATTCCTACATGCTGGGCCCGAACGGCGATTCCAACGGATGCGTGTCGTTCAAGAACTACGACGCCTTCCTGCGCGCCTATGAGAGCGGCGAGATCAGAAAGCTGGCCGTCGTCGCCAAGCTCTGAAGGCCCCGCCCGGCGCCGCTCGACCTCAGGCCGCCGCCTTCTGATAGTCCTTCACGTCGGCGAACGCGATTCTGGGCCAGCGCTCCTGCTCGTAGCGCAGGTTGAACGCGCTCGAGGCCAGGAACACCGGCGCGCCGTCGAGGTCGGAAGCGAGCGAGGACGGGTAGGACGCCAGGAACTTCTCCAGCTCCGCCCTGTCGGCCGACGACACCCAGCGGCAGACCTCGAAGCGGCTCGTCTCGAAGGAAACGGGCAGACCGTATTCGGCCTCGAGCCGTTCGACGAGCACATCGAGCTGCAGCGCGCCGACGACGCCGACGATCGCCGCCGCGCCGTCATGGGGCAGGAACACCTGCACCACCCCCTCCTCCGCCATCTGCTGCAACGCCTCGCGCAGCTTCTTGGCCTTCATCGCGTCGGCGAGCTTGACCCGGCGCAGGATCTCGGGCGCGAAGCTCGGCACGCCGCGAAAGACGATCTCCTCGCCCTCGCTCAAGGTGTCGCCGATCCGCAAGAGTCCGTGATTGGGAATGCCGACCACGTCGCCGGCGAACGCCTCCTCCGCCAGCGAGCGGTCCTGAGCGAAGAAGAACTGCGGCGCCGACAGCGTGACCGGCTTGCCGGTCCGCACCAGCTTCGCCCGCATGCCGCGCCGAAGCCGCCCTGAGCAGACGCGCATGAAGGCGATGCGGTCGCGGTGGTTGGGATCCATGTTGGCCTGGATCTTGAATACGAAGCCGGTCATTTTCGGTTCGTCCGCCGTCACGATGCGGGTCGATGCGGCCTGCGCGCGGGGCGAGGGCGCGAATTCCGCCAGCGCGTCGATCAGGTCCTTGACCCCGAAATCCTTCAGCGCGCTGCCGAACAGAACCGGAGTCAAATGGCCTTCGAGAAAGGCCTGCTTGTCGAAGCGCTTCAAGCCCTCGATCGCGAGATTAAGTTCGTCCAGCGCCTGGGCGCGCTCGTGTTCGGGCAATAGAGCGGCGACGCGCGGATCGTCGGGGCCTGAGACCGCGGTCTCTTCGCCGCCCTCGCCCAGCGTCCGCAGGCGCTTGCGGCGGATGTCGTAGGCGCCGGCGAGCGAGCGGCCGCGGCCGATCGTCCAGTTGAGGGGAGCGACGTCGAGCGCCAGCGTCTTTTCAATCTCGTCGAGGAGGTCGAACGGATCGCGCGTCTCGCGGTCCATCTTGTTGATGAAGGTGACGATGGGAATGTCGCGCAGCCGGCAGACCTCGAACAATTTGCGCGTGCGCGCCTCGATGCCCTTGGCGGCGTCGATCACCATCACCGCCGAGTCGACGGCGGTCAGCGTGCGGTAGGTGTCTTCCGAGAAGTCCTCGTGGCCGGGGGTGTCGAGCAGGTTGAAGACGCAGTCCGCATATTCGAAGGTCATCACCGAGGTGACGACCGAAATGCCGCGCTCGCGCTCGATCCCCATCCAGTCCGAGCGCGTCTTGCGCCGGTTCGCCTTGGCGCGCACCTCGCCCGCGAGCTGGATCGCCCCGCCGAACAGCAGGATCTTCTCGGTCAGCGTCGTCTTGCCGGCGTCCGGATGCGAAATGATCGCGAACGTGCGCCGGCGCGCGACAGGGTTCGTTTCGGGCATGGAACCGGGCAAGGGGTGGAAAAAGCGGCGCCTCCCTTAGCGCGGACGGCGTGGCGTGGGAAGGGCGAGAGGACTTGCGCATCCCCGGAAGGCGTCGATCTGCACACGCTGCGCCGACTGGCGAGCATGTTCGAGATCGACGGCGAGACGCTTGCGCGCGCCTATCGCAAGGCAAGGCGCGCCACTGCAGCGGCCAGCGCCGAGCTCGAGGAGTTCGCGGCGCAGCTCAAACACTGACGCTCCCGGCGCGGCCGGATTTTCTTGCGCTCCGCCAGAGAGCGCCGGCCTCGACCATTACCCAACGGCGTCGTCCGCCAATTTCGATTCCGCCGGCGTGATCATATTTTACGACCGGGCCGGAATGGGATATGAACCGATTCTCGACGCGCCCGCCGATACGACGAATGTCGTGAACGCCTATGCGGGCCGCGGGGAGGGTGGATGGATCGCAAGTGGTTGCCGCTGAACGCGCTCAGGGCGTTCGAGGCGGCTGGACAGCATCTCAGTTTCACCGCCGCCGCCAACAGCCTGACGGTCGCGCAGAGCGCGGTCAGCCGTCATGTGATCGTCCTGGAGAATTTTCTCGGCGTGGCGCTGTTCGAGCGGCGCCCGCAGCAATTGGTGCTGACCGAAGCGGGGCGGCATATTCTGCCCGTTGTGTCGAAATCCTTCGACCGCATCGATCAGGCGCTCGGCGAGGTCATCAAGGAAAAGGGGCGGCCCAAGCGGGTGCTGAAGGTGGCGCTGCCGACCTCGTTCGCGCATCGGCTGGCGATCCCGATCCTGCGTGACTTCAGAGCCGAGAATGCCGGCATCTCGCTCGAAATCGTGTCCAAGCCGACGACCGGGCCGGACGTCGACGGCGACATCGACATCGCCATCGTCTATTCGGAGCCGCGCGTCACCGACGCGATTCACGATCTCCTGTGGATGGTGCGCTCGACGCTGTTTTGCAGCCCGAGGCTGATCGAATCCCACGACGCCGTCGACCCGGCCCGCTTCATCGCCGCCAACGATCTGCTGCACCTCAAGATCGAGGGCCGGCAACGGCATTTTTTCTGGGAGATGTTCGTGCGCTCGATCGGACGGCCGGACATCGCCGTCGATCGCGGCCTGGTGTTCGACACCCAGCAGCTGGCGGCGCAATACGCGATGATGGGAGACGGGCTGGCGCTTCTCGATCCCCTGCTCTTTCATGAGGAGATCAAGGCCGGGCGACTGGTGCGCCCGTTCGACCTGTGGCTCGACGAAGGCTACGGCTATTACCTGACGACCCACCCCGAGGACCTCAGCAACGAGGCGGTCGCGCTCTTCCGCTCGTGGCTGATCGCGCGCTTTTCCGCCGGCCCGACCGGACGCCCGGCCGAGGTGGAGGCCGCCGCGGCCGAGCCGCCAAAGCTCCGCGCGGCCAAGTAGCTCGACGCGCCTTCAAGACGCAGGATTTTTGTCGGAAAGCCGGTCGCCGCTTTTCAGCAATCCTGCCTGGCGGAGCAAATTGGCATGTCGCGATGCTATTTTGGCGCGAGGCGCGCGCGCGCGACCCGGATACCCTGATCGCGGCCAGCCGACCCAAGGACAAGCATGACCGTCGAGACCCAGCCGCAGGACGCCGGGCGGCGGCGCCGGCGCGGCGCCGATCGCGGCGGCGCGACGACAGCGGCTCAGGCGCCGCGCCAGCCGCAGGCGCCTTTTCCGCCGCTCGAGCTCGTTTCGCGCGACGAACTCGAATCGATTCATGACGCCGCGCTGACGGCGCTAAAGGAGATCGGCGTCGATTTCCTGCATGACGAAGCGCGCGCGATCCTCAAACGCGCCGGCGCCGACGTCGATCCGGCCTCGAACCGGGTGCGCTTCGATCCGGCGCTGGTGGAGGCGCATATCGGCCTCGCGCCGAGCGCGTTCACGCTGCATGCGCGCAATCCCGCGCGCGCTCTGACGATCGGCGGCCGTCATCTCGCCTTCGGCTCGGTCGCCAGCGCTCCTAATTCCTTTGATCGCGCCGGAGGCCGTCGGCCCGGAAACAAGCGCGACTATCAAAACTTCATCCGCCTGGGGCAGAGCTTTGATTCGATCCATTTCTGGGGCGGCTATCCGGTCGAGCCGATCGACATTCACGCTTCCGTCCGCCATCTCGAGGCGCTGTTCGACATGCTGACCCTGTCCGACAAGCCGATCCACGCCTACAGCCTCGGGCGGGAGCGCAATCTGGACGCGATCGAGATGGCCAGAATTGCGCGCGGCGTCGACGACGAGACTCTGGAGCGCGAGCCCTCGCTGTTCACGGTGATCAATTCGTCCTCGCCGCTCCGGCTCGACACGCCGATGCTCGAGGGCATCATCCAGATGGCGCGGCGCAATCAGGTCGTGGTGCTGACGCCCTTCACCCTCGCCGGCGCGATGGCCCCGGTCACGCTCGCCGGAGCGCTCGCCCAGCAGCATGCCGAGGCGCTCGCCGGTCTCGTCATGACCCAGGCGGTGCGGCCCGGCGCGCCCTTCGTCTATGGCGGCTTCACTTCGAACGTCGACATGAAGTCCGGCGCGCCGGCTTTCGGCACGCCCGAGTACATGAAGACGGCGATCGTCGGCGGACAGCTCGCCCGCCGCCTCTCCCTGCCCTACCGCTCCTCCAACGCCAACGCCGCCAATTCGCTCGACGCGCAGGCGGCTTACGAAAGCGTGTTCTCGCTTTGGGGCGCGATCATGGGCGGCGCCAACTTACTCATGCACGGGGCCGGCTGGATGGAGGGCGGCCTGCAGGCCTCGTTCGAGAAGATGGCGCTCGACGCCGACCTTCTCGCCATGGTCGCCGAATTCCTGCGGCCGCTGCGGGTGGAGGAGTCCGAGCTGGCGCTGGAGGCGATGCGCGAGGTCGGTCCCGGCGGCCATTTCTTCGGCGCTGAACATACGAAGTCGCGCTATCGCACCGCCTTCTTCGCGCCGATGATTTCCGACTGGCGCAATTACGAGAGCTGGCGCGAGGCGGGATCGCCAACCGCCGCCGACGCGGCCGAGCGCGCAGTCGCCGAACGGCTGCGGGATTTCGTCGCCCCGCCGTTCGAACCGGAGCGCTTCGAGGCGCTGGAGGCCTTCGTCGCCCGCCGCAAGGCCGCGGGCGGCGCGCCGACAGACTTTTGACCCCGCCCGTGGGCGCAAAACGCGCTTCGGCGCTGCTGCATGCGTCGGTCGCCGGGGTATTTTTCTTCTTCGGCGTCGGCATCGGCCTGTGGGGCGGCGCCTCCGGCGCGATCCTGACGCACGCCGGAATCGACGCCGCGGCGTTCGGGATCATCCTCACCGTCTACACCGCCGCCTATCTCGCCGCGATGTCGGCGAGCGGGGCGCTGGCGCACCGCTTCGGCGTCAGCCGGGTGCTGCCGGTCAGTGCGATCATTTTCGGGGCGAGTTTGTGCGCCTTGCTCAACGCCTCGTCGGCGGCTGTGGTGGCGGCCTTATTCGTCGCCTCGGGATTTCTCGGCGGTGTCGTCGACGTGATCATGAACGCCGAAGGCGCGCGGATCGAACGCGGGCTTGGCCGCCCGATTCTCGCGCGCCTGCACGCCGCGGCGTCCGCCGGCATTGCGTTGGGCGCGATCCTCGGCAGCCTGATCGTCGCCGGCCCGGCGCCATGGGCCGCCGGCGTCCTGGCCGCTCTCGGGCTCGTCGCGGCGGGGCTCGCCTATCACCGCGCCGCTCGCGGCGAGGGAACGGCGCCGGTCCCCGCCCCGACTTCGTCGATGCGCGGCCTGTCGTTTGCTCCGGCCCTGATCGGGCTCGGAATCGTCATCGGCGTCTCGATCGCGGCCGAGACCGCGGCCTTGCTGTGGTCGGCCCTGCTGCTGCGCGCCGAGGCGCCGAGTCTCGCCTCGATCGCCGGCCTCGGCGCGGCCTTTTTCGCCGCCTGCCAGGCGACGCTGCGCTTCAACGCCGACGGCGTGCGCGCCAGAGTGAGCGATCAGCGCATCATCGTCGGGTCGTTCGCGGTCGCCGCCGCCGGGTTCGCCGTTGTCGCCGCCCATGCCGGCTTTGCGCTGAGCGTCCTGGGCTTCGCCCTGATCGGCGTCGGCACCGGCGCCATCGTGCCGTGCAGCTTCGCCCTCGCGGCCCGCCAGTCGGAGGCCGGACCTGCTGTCGGCCTCGCCTCCGCCTCGCTGTTCAGCGCGCTGACCCGCCTGCCGGCGCCGCTGGCGATGGGCGCGATCGCGCAAGGCTTCTCGCTGCCGGTCGCCTTCGCCGCCTTCGCCGTCGCGCTGTTCGGCGCCGCCGCCGGCATGGCCGCCTTCGCTCCCTCGGGCCGCGCCCAAAGAGCGGCGACCAAGGCATGAATGTCGAAGCATTGCCTTGGGCGGGCTATTCGATAGAAGAGGCGCGCCGCCGAAGGCGAACGCGGGGAATCGATGACCAAGATCCTGCCTGTGATCATGTGCGGCGGCTCCGGGACCCGCGTCTGGCCGGAATCGCGCGAAAGCCTGCCCAAGCAGTTCATTCCTCTCATCGGCGACCGGTCGACGTTCCAGTCGATCGTCGGCCTGCTCGGCGACCCTTCGATTTTCGAACCCGCGGTCGTCATCACCAATTTCGACTATCGCTTTCTCGTCGCCGAACAGCTCGAGGAGATCGGCGCCCAGGCGACGATTCTGCTCGAGCCCGAGCGGCGCGACAGCGCGGCCGCCGTCGGCGCGGCGGCGGCCTGGGCGGCCGGACGAGACCCGGAGACGATCCTCGCCGTGCTCGCCGCCGACCATGTCATTCGCGAGGCGGATAAATTCGCCGCTCTGTGCGCGCAGGCGGGCGTCGCCGCGGCCTCGGGCGAAATCGTCACCTTCGGCGTCACGCCCGATTTCCCGGCGACCGGCTACGGCTATATTCACCCCGCCGAGCCGCTGGCGGCCGATCCGCAAGTGCGACGGATCGAGCGCTTCGTCGAAAAGCCCGACGAGGCGCGGGCGCGCGCTTTCATCGAGCAGGGCTATCTCTGGAACTCCGGCAATTTCGTCTTTCGCGCGGACGTCATGCTGGAGGAGTTGTCGCGGTTCGAGCCGGAGATCGCCGCCGCGGCGCGGGAGGCGGTCGCAAAGGCGCAAATGGATCTCGGCTTCGTCGTTCTCGATCGCGACGCGTTCGTCAGGGCGCCGAAGACCTCGATCGATTTCGCGGTGATGGAGCGGACCGACAAGGCGGCGGTTCTCGCCGCCGACGTCGGCTGGTCCGACGTCGGCGATTGGTCGACGGTGTGGCGATTGAGTCCTCGGGACGCCGACGGCAACAGCCTGCGGGGCCGCGCGGTCGCGATCGGATCGACCAACGCGCTGGTGCGCTCGGAGGAGCACTTGGCCGCCGTCATCGGCCTCGACAACGTTGTCGTCGTGGCGACCGGCGACGCCGTGCTGGTCGCCGACAAGTCGCAGACGCACAAAGTCAAGGAGCTGGTCGAGCGGCTGAAGGCGGAAGGCCATCCCGAGGCGACCCGACACCGGCGGATGTACCGTCCCTGGGGCTATTACCAGAGCATCGACATCGGCGCGCGCTATCAGGTCAAGCGCATCGTGGTTCGACCCGGCGGACGCCTCTCACTGCAGAGGCACTATCACCGGGCCGAACATTGGATCGTCGTTAAGGGCGCGGCCGAGGTGACGCTCAACGGCGCCGTGCGGGTCGTGCACGAGAACGAGTCGATCTATTTGCCGATTGGGTCCGATCACCGCCTCGCAAATCCGGGCAAGATCGAATTGGAGCTGATCGAGGTGCAGACCGGCAGCTATCTGGGGGAGGACGACATCGTGCGGATCGATGACGTCTACAATCGGAAGTGACGGCTGAGGCGGCGCCCCGGACGGGCGCCGCCTTCGACGTTCATTGCTCTTCCCGCGACGCGAGGCGGGCGATTTCGTGAATGTCGGCGCGATCGATGCCGATATCGTGCAACTCGCGATCCGTATAGCGGGACAATTCCCCCACGACGCCCCAGTAGGCTCGGCGTGCGCGCAGGAAGCGCGAAAGAGAGAACATTTTCATGACGGTCTCCTGTTTTAGCGACCGCCCTCCTCACCGAAGCCCCGGTTCGACCGGGACCTAACGCTCCTCTTCCTAGACGAGCCCGAGATACGATGCTGCGATGCAAAAGTCAATGATGCAACGCACACATTCATGTGATATTCGCATGACGCTGCCGTGACGGAAGCGCGACTTACCCCGCAAATGATGGAAATCGGCCAAATACGGCCGAAAAGCTGTGCATATCGCAATTTCTTGCAGCAATCGTATGCAAATTACGCATATCTGTCGCCCGCAAAGAACCTGCCTGAATTTCAGACGTCGCGACATCAGCGCGTTACGCGCACGCTGATGAGCGGGAATGCGAGGGCGACAAGGAGCCATGCGCGCCTTGGCGCAGAAGAAGTCGAGCACACAGGGTCCGATCGGATGCCGCCGTCGAAACGACGGCGGTCCGGGCGCGCGCGCCCGCAGCCGGCTCCACAGCATCGCTTCCGGCGCCGAGAGATCGCGGCGAAGCCGGCGCGCTGCGGCGATCGTTCGCGGCGGCGACGGTCGCGCCCCCTCCAGCGCGCTTTCGCGCGGTCCCCCTCCCCCGCTTCGCAGGGGAGGAAAAACTCCGGCGCGTCCCGAATGACCGGACCATCCGCGAAAAGGGGCGTGGTAAACAGCGCCCTGCGCGGCTAGGCCGCCCACATCACGGCGATGTCCTGTCGCGCCCGCAACCTTGCGTCGGCCGTGACCAGCGTCAGGCCGCGATTGAGGCATTGGGCGACGAGCATGCGGTCGAAGGGATCGCGATGGTCCCAATCCAGCGCGCCCGCCGTTTCCGCGTCGGCGCCGTCGATCGCGAGTTCGAGAAATCCGGCCGTGAGCGCCGCGGCGCGCGGCGATCCCTCGATCGTGAGCTTGCCCAGGCGCCGCTTGATGGCGATCTCCCATAACGACGCGGCGCTGACGAAGACGTCCTCCTCGGCGCGTGCGATCGTTTCGCGCAAACCGCGGGCGAGCCTTTCTGATCCGGCCTCGAACCAGAGGAACACATGAGTGTCGATGAGAAGGCTCATTCCTCCCCTTCGAACAGGCGGACGATATCCGCGTCGGGGGCGTCGAAGTCGTCGGCGATGCGGGTGATGCGGATCAGGCCGGAGGGTTTGCGCAGCCGCTTGCGCGGGCCGATCGGCGTAAGCCGCGCCTTGGCGACGCCGTTCTTGGCGATCACGATCTCCTCGCCCCGCTCGGCCGCGTCGACCAGCGCCGAAAGATGGGTTTTGGCTTCGTAGAGATTGACCATGCGCGGCATGCCCAGAGCATACGCGCGGCATTCGCATTGGTCAAGTTGGTCAAGTCGCCCCCGACTGGGCGCTGCGAACAGGGCGGCGGTAAACAGAGTCGCAAGCTCTTGATATTGCTCGACCCATCAGGAAAAGCGGCGGTTAACGCACCAGCACGTTGCGGAACTGCCAGGGATCGCTGGCGTCGATGTCCTCGGGGAACAGGCCCGGGCGACCCACCAGCGGGGTCCAGTCGGTATAGACGCCGACGACCGGCCCGAGATAGGGCTGCTGCACCTCGAGGCAGCGGCGGAAGTCCATTTCGTCCGCCTCCACGATGCCCGCGTTCGGGTTCTCCAGCGCCCACGCCATCCCGGCCAGAACCGCCGAGGTCACCTGGAGACCGGTCGCGTTCTGATAGGGCGCGAGCGCCCGCGTCTCCTCGACCGAGAGCTGCGAGCCGTACCAATAGGCGTTGCGGGAATGGCCGTAGAGCAGCACGCCGAGTTCGTCGATCCCGTCGAGAATCTCGGCTTCGCCGAGGATGTGCTGGGCGCTCTGGGTCTCGCCGGCGCGGCCGTAGAGTTCATGCAGGGACAGCACCGCGTCGTCGCACGGATGATAGGCGTAATGGCAGGTCGGGCGGTAGACCGCCTCGCCGCTGTCGTCGCGGACCGTGTAGTAGTCGGCGATCGAGATTGATTCGTTATGGGTGACGAGGAAGCCGAACTGCGCCCGCGCGGTCGGAGTCCAGGAGCGGACGCGGGTGTTGGCGCCGGGCTGGTTGAGGTAGATCGCCGCGCCGCAACCCTCCTTATGGAAGCCCGCGTTGGCGGGCGTCCATTTCTCGTGCGCGCCCCAGCCGAGCTCGGCCGGCTGCATGCCTTCGGACAGAAAGCCCTCGACCGACCACGTGTTGACGAAGACGTTGCGCGGCTTCGGACTTTTTGCGCGCTGGGTGTCGCGTTCGGCGATATGCACGCCCTTGACGCCGAGGCGCTGGGCAAGGCGTCCCCACTCCGCGCGCGTCTTCGGCTCCGCGCCCTTGTCGCCGAGATCGATCGCGAGATTGATCAAGGCTTGCTTGACGAACCAAGAAACCATGCCTGGATTGGCGCCGCAGCAGGAGACCGCGGTCGTTCCGCCCGGATTCTTGCGCCGCTCGGCCAGCACCGTCTCGCGCAGCGCGTAATTCGTGCGCGCGGCGGGCCCCAACGATTTGTCGAAATAGAAGCCCGTCCACGGCTCGATGACGGTGTCGACGTAGAGCGCCCCGATCTCGCGGCAAAAACGCATGAGATCGAGCGAGGAGGTGTCGACCGAGAGGTTGACGCAAAAGCCCTGGCCCTTCCCCGCGGTCAGATATTTGCCGAGCGTCTCGCGATAGTTTTCGCGCGTGATCGCCATATGCACGAATTCGACGCCGCGCTCGTCGAGCAGCCGGCGATCCGAGTCGTCCGGGTCGATGACGACGAAATGCGATTTGTCGAAATCGAAATGACGCTCGATCAGCGGCAGGGTTCCCTTGCCGATCGATCCGAAGCCGATCATCACGATCGCGCCTTCGATGCGTCCGTGCCGGGGCCAATGCGACATGGCGTCGTTTCTCCTTTAGGGGAATGAGCGACGCCGAGCGTCCTGGAGGGCGGTTAAAGCCACGGCCAGCCACGCGCGTCAATAGGTTGCGAGCCGTGGATATTGTCGCAAATCCTTGATCCGGCCGGGCGCCGCGGCGGCGCGTTTCGGGCCGCCGATTCAGCCTGCGGCGCCGCCGAATCTCCCGCCAAACCCGTCGAAGCCGAGCAGACGGTCCATGGACGCGGAGCCGGGACCATAGGCCATGATCGCCAGCGCCAACGCCGCCCAGTAGAGATGAAAATTTGCCCAGCCGTCGGGATAGGTCAGCTGGATGACGGCGGTCATGCAGAGAAGGCCGAGCGCGGCATAGCGGGTCAGAAGGCCGACCGCCAGCAGGATCGGCAGCGCGATCTCGGCGGCGCTCGCCATCGCGGCCACGAGTTCCGGCGCGGGGAACGGAATCTGAGCGCCAAAGACGTGGAGCTTGTAGTCCTGGGAGAACAGAATCTTCGTGCCGAACGAGAGCGTGAACCAGCCGTCCCAGCGCGTCAGCCCCGAGGCGAAGAAGGGCCGCGCCAGCGTCAGGCGCAGGATCAAAAGCACCAGCGAGGCGGGCACCAGGCCGAACAGCGCGCCAGTCAAGCGGGCGACGGAATTGGACAGCGCGCGCGCCATCGGCAAAGCGGCGTCGGCGCTCATGCTGGTTCTCCGGCGATGATCGAAGCGAGCGCGCCGGCCTCGACCAGTCCGACGAGATGGGTTCCAAAGTCGAAGTCCCGCAGGCGCATCGACTCGGCCGCCTCCACAAGCGTCGCCCCGCCGCGCAGGCGCGCCGCGAATTCGTAACCTCCAGGCGGCAGGACGCGCACCGACACGTCCGGGCCTGGGCGCGCGATCAGGGCGTCCTCGCCGAGCCTGCTCGTCGGCGCGCTGGCATGGGCGCCGCGCTGATGCGCGGCCCAGATCGAGGCGGCGGGCGTCGCGAAGCGCAACAGGAAGGCGGCGGGATGAAATTCGACCCGGGTTCGCGGCAAAGCGGCGGCACTGAGTTTGCCGAGGTCGTTGACCGTCACAGCCGGCGCGTCCTCGGCATGGTAGGCCTCGACCCAGGCGCTCTCGAGACGCGCGACGTCCGCGACATTGGCCAAATCGCCCGCGGCTGGATCGCGCGCCTCCTTATAGGCCTCAATGAAGTCGGGAAAATCGGCGCCGTAGGCGATCATGACCGGCGAGCGCGGCGGGTGGTGAATTGCGAACGCTTGCGCGATGGCGCGGAAGAGGTCGGCGCCCAGGATCCGGCGCGACACGGGATAGCGCGCCTCCAGGGCGCCGATCAGTCCGACGGCGACGTTGTTGCGATAGACCGAGAAGCGGCGCGCGTCGGGCGCGCCGAGCCGCCCATGCGTCACGGCCGGCGGGGGCGCCGCCGGATCGGTCAGCGCCGCCGCGAAGGCGTCGATCGTCGTTTCAAACGGCAAGGGTCGGTTCCGGAACATTTGCGATTGTGGCGGCCATGACGCGCTCCGCTCGGCCCGCTTCGCTTAAAAGCGCCTCCCATGCGGGCACGTCGTTGTCCCATTCGATCAGGGTCGCGATCGGCCCACGCCGGCGCAGGACGTTGGCGTAGAGCGACCAGACGGCGTCGCGAACCGGCGAATTGTGCGCGTCGATCAGCAGCGGCAGGCCCGCGTCGTCGGAGTTGTCGGCGTAGCCCGCGAGGTGGACTTCGCCGACCGCGCCTAGAGGAAACTCGGCGAGGTAGCGGCAAGGGTCGAAGCCATGATTGGTCGCGCTGACGAATACGTTGTTGACGTCGAGCAGGAGGCCGCAGCCGCATCGGCGCACGATTTCAGCCAAAAAATCCGTCTCGCTCATCGTCGTCTCGCCGAACGCGACGTAGGTCGAGGGATTCTCGAGTAAGATCGTCCGGCCAAGGACATTCTGAACGGCGTCGATGTGCTCGCAGACCCGAGCGAGCGTCGAGGCCGTGTAGGGCAGCGGCAGCAGATCATTGAAAAAGCAGCCCTCGTGGGTCGACCACGCCAGGTGTTCGGAAACCATCGCTGGCTGATAGCGCCCGGCGACTTTCGCCAGCCGCAGCAGATGCGCCCTGTCCAGCCGCCCCGGCGATCCGATCGAAAGGCCGACGCCGTGCAGCGACAGCGGGTATCGCTCACGGATGGCCTCGAGGCGCCGATGCGGCGGTCCGCCGGCGCCCATGTAGTTCTCCGCATGGATTTCGAAAAATCCAAGTTTCGGGCCCGCCTGAATGATGGAATTGAAATGCTCCGCCTTGAAACCGACGCCAACGCTGTCCGATTCGAAGCGGTTTGAGCGAAATCGACTGGCGAAAGTCACGCGAAGCCCCTTCGGCTGGGCGCCCTGGAAGATCGACGTTGGGTTCTTCGCCGACGGGCGGGGGCATGTTACAGGGAGTCCCACGCCGATCGCGCCCGGCGCAAAAATAAAATTCCCCAGACCCGTAACGCCAGTCAGGACGGAACGAAGGCCGTATGAACGCCCAACCAGTCGATGGGCCCCCGGACGATCCTTGGTCCCAGATGATGAAGGCATCGGTCGCCGGGGACGAGCGCGCCTATCGGCGCCTCCTCGAAGACATCGGCCGTTCGGTGCGGGCGATGGCGCGAGGAACGTTTGCGCGCGCGCGAGTCGGCGACGCGGACGTCGAGGATGCAGTACAGGAGACCTTGTTGGCGATCCATCTCAAACGCCACACCTGGGATCGCAGCCAGAAGCTGGCGCCATGGGTGCATGCGATCGCGCGTCACAAGATCATCGACGCCATGCGCCGGCGGGGCGTGAGGCGGGCTGACCCAATCGAGAATTTTCAGGACTTTCTGGCCGCGCCGGAGGAGGAGGACCCACATGCTCTGAGCGACGCGCGCAGGCTCATTGAAACGCTTCCTCCGCGGCAGCGCGACATCGTGCGTTCGATTTCGCTCGAAGGCCAGTCGATCACGGCGACCGCGGCGCGGTTGGCGATGACCGAAGTCGCCGTGCGAGTGGCGCTGCATCGAGCCCTCAAGTCGCTCGGCGCCGCCTGGCGGAGTTCCATTTCGTGAAGACTTCTGAACTGATCGCAGCGCTCTCGGCGGATCCGGTCTCGCAGCCGGGGCATATGGGCCGCCGGGTCGCGACCGCGCTTTCGATTGGCCTCCTCGTCAGCCTTGCCCTCTACCTCGCTTTTGTCGGACCTCGGCCTGACTTCGCCGAGGCTGTCCGGACGGTGCGCTTCAATCTCAAATTCGTCGACGCCTTCGCGCTCGCGGCGCCGTCCCTGCTGTTGTTGCTGCGCCTCGCTCGACCCGAGGCCAAGCCCGGCGCGCTCGCACTGTGGCTGTTCGCCCCGCTGGTTTTGCTGGGCGTCGCGGTCGTGGTCGAACTGATGGTCGTGCCTTCCAGCGAATGGCTCCCCCGCCTGGTCGGCGAGAACGCAAAATACTGCACGACGATGATTCCGATGATGGCCGCCCCGCTGCTTGTGGCGCTGATCATGGCGATGCGCGCCGGGGCTCCGCAACATCCGGGATGGACGGGGGCGCTCGCCGGGGCGGCCTCGGCCGGGGTCGCGGCGTTGCTCTACGCCTCGCACTGCCCCGACGATTCGCCTCTGTTCGTCGCGACCTGGTATCCGCTCGCAACGCTCATCTGCGCGGTCGCGGGCGCTGTTGCCGGACGGCGGTTTCTCGCCTGGTAGGCGGGACGTCAGGTTCGAGCGACCGCGCCGGCGCTCACTTCTTGACCAACGGATCGAGAATCGCCTTGATCTGGTCCAGCGTCAGTTCGCCGCCATAGACCTTGCCGGCGATGACGAAGGTGGGCGTGCCGCTGATGTGGACTTCCTGGTTGGCGCGTTTGGCGATCGCGGCGATCGCGTCGGCCTTCGCCTGATCCTTCAGACATTCCATCGCCTTGTCGTGCGTAAGTCCCGCGGGTCGCATGGCGGCGATGAGCGGCTCGAGCGGCTTGTCGACGAAAGCCCACTTGTCCTGCTCGGCGAACAGCAACTCGATCGCGGCGAACGTCTTGTCGTCGCCGACGCAGCGGGCGAGCACGAACGCTGCGACGTCGAGGGCGTTGCGCGAGAATTCGCGGAAAATGAAATGCACCTTCCCGGTGTCGATGTAGGCCGCCTTCAACTCCGGGAAAACTTCCCTGCTGAAGGTCGCGCAATGCGGGCAGGTGAGGGAGCCGTATTCGATCATCGGCACGCCCGATGGCTCGCCCATCGACAGTTCCGGCAGAGGCCCAGGCTGCAAAAGCTTGGCCATGTCGACCGTGCTGTCGGGTTGCGGAGCGGCGGCCGCATGCGCGCCGCAGGCGCTGATCGCCACGGCGCAGAAGAGGGCGGCGCCGGCGAGGCGGCGAAGACTGGCAAAGGCCACGAGAGGCTCCTGGGGATGAAGAGAAAGCGAATGGAGCGACATTGCACTCAAACGCCTTTGAGCGGCAAGCCCGCCCTGGATGGGAAATGGGGCGGGAACTTTTGGGCCCGCGGCGGCGTATCGTAGGCTTGGCCGCGCCGCGGTGAAATGTTAGCTCCCGGTCGAGAAGCCATGCGATCGAAAAGGAGCAGACGATGGAATACCGGCAGTTGGGCAATTCGGGCCTGAAAGTCTCGGTGCTGACGCTGGGCACAATGACGTTCGGCGGCAAGGGCAATTTCGCCAAGGTCGGCAATGTCCCGCTCGCGGAGGTGCGCCGGCTGATCGACATCATCGCCGATGCCGGCGTGAACCTGATCGACACCGCCAACGTCTATTCCGCCGGCGCCTCGGAAGAGCTGATCGGCGAAGCGATGCCAACCCGCAAGCCAGGCATGCTGATCGCGACCAAGGCGCGCTTCCCGATGGGCGAAGGGCCGAACGACCGCGGGCTGTCGCGGTGGCATCTCGTTCGCGAATGCGAGGCGAGCCTGAAGCGGCTGCGCACTGACGTGATCGATCTTTATCAGGTTCATCAGTGGGACGGCCTGACGCCGCTCGAGGAGACGATGGAGGCGCTCGACAGTCTCGTGCGCTCCGGGAAGGTGCGATACGTCGGCTGCTCGAATTTTTCCGGCTGGCACATGATGAAGGCGATGGAAGTCGCGCGCCGCGACGGTCGTGTGCCTTTTGTCTCGGAGCAGATTCATTATACCTTGCAGGCCCGCGAGGCCGAATACGAGTTGTTGCCGATCGCGGTCGATCAGAAGCTCGGCGTCCTGGTGTGGAGTCCGCTCGCCGGCGGTCTCCTCTCCGGCAAGCACCGCCGAAACAAGGCGGCGCCCGAAGGCTCGCGCCAGTTCGCCGGTTGGACCGAGCCGCCGGTGCGCGACGAGAACGCGCTGTGGGCGATCGTCGACGAAGTGGTGGCGATCGCGGATGCGCACGGGGTCTCGGGGGCGCAGGTCGCGCTCGCCTGGCTTCTTGGACGGCCATCGGTGACGTCGCTGATCATCGGCGGGCGGACCGAAGCGCAGTTCCGCGACAACCTCGCCTGCGTCAATGTGAAACTCACCGCCGACGAGCGCGCACGGCTCGACAAGGTCAGCCAGCCGCCGCTGATCTATCCTTATTGGCACCAGTCCTGGACGGCCAAAGACCGCTTCAACCCGGCGGATCTCGTCTTGCATGCGCCCTATCTGAAGGGCTGAGGGACCGCGTCAGCGGCTCGACTGAATGTGGTTGCGCAGGACCGGATAGACCTGTGTTTCCCAGCGCTTGCCGTTGAAAACCCCGTAATGGCCGACCCCGGCCTGGAAATGGTGCGTTTTCATATAGGGTCTCAGGCCCGAACAGAGGTCTTGCGCGGCGAGTGTCTGGCCGACCGCGCAGATGTCGTCCTTCTCGCCTTCGATGGTGAGCAGGAACGTCTTTCGAATCGCGCGCGGCTCGATCGTCACGCCCTTGTGCTTCATCCGACCCTGCGGCAGCACATAGTGCTGAAACACCTGCTCGACAGTTTCGAGGTAGAAGTCCGCGCTCATGTCCATAATGGCGAAATATTCTTTGTAGAAGTCGCGGATGGCGTCGGCCTTTTCCATGTCGCCCGCGACGCGGTGGTGGAACAGCTCGACGAAGGACTTGGTGTGCCGCTCCGCGTTCATGCCCATGAAGGCGCAGAGCTGCAGGAACCCGGGATAGACGCGCCGGCCGGCGCCCTCGAACTTGTCCGGCACGATTCCTATCATGTTCTGGCGGAACCACTCGATCGGCTTTTCCTGTGCGAGCTCGTTGACCTTGGTCGGCGCGATCCGGGCGTCGATCGGCCCGGCCATCAGCGTCAGGCTCGCGGGCTGAATATTGGCGCCCTCCTGCGCCAGGATTGCGGTCGCGGCCAGCGCCGGAACCGTCGGCTGGCAGACCGCGACGACATGACAGTCCTCGCCGATGAAACGCACGAAATCAATCAGGTGCTGAGTATAGTCCTCGAGCGCAAATCCGCCGTCTTCGAGGCGCACGTTGCGCGGATTGACCCAGTCGGTGACGAAAACCTGATGGTCGCGCAACAGCGTGCGGATCGTTCCGCGCAACAGCGTCGCGAAATGCCCGGACATCGGCGCGACGAGGAGAATCTTCGGATCGTCTTCGCCGCCTTGCCTCTGGAAGCGCTGCAATTTGCAGAACGGCGTCCACAACACCCCGCGCTCTTCGACCGGGACCGGCTTGCCGCGAACCTCGACGCTGTCGATGCCGAAGTCAGGCCGCGCGTGAGTGAACCCGGCCAGCGCGACCAGCTCGTAATAGGCGGCCATGCGCCGCCACGGGGGAGCGAAGGGATTCGACGACCAAGAGGCCAAGACCGCATGCGTGTTCTCGGCCAGGGAGCGCACCCGGTCGCCGGCGTCGGCTATCTGTTGGTACGCATCGTACATCATGCCGCGGCTTGCTCGCCCCCGCCACGTTAATTAGCAAGCGATGTGCCAAGGGGCGCCGCGAATCGTCTTTGGCATATCGCTTGCTTTGCGACAGAGTGGAATGATCCGCGGTCGACCGTCAACACTCGGCAGGAAAAAATGTCGCGAACGACGCTGACTCTTAGCAGCAAGAACTATTCGTCATGGTCGCTTCGCGGGTGGCTGATGGCCAAGCTCGCCCGCATCGACTTCGAGGAAGA
This sequence comes from uncultured Alphaproteobacteria bacterium, assembly GCA_963784805.1. Classification (GTDB taxonomy): domain Bacteria; phylum Pseudomonadota; class Alphaproteobacteria; order Rhizobiales; family Beijerinckiaceae; genus Roseiarcus. Next base: position 352,223 of record CAWASR010000008.1, on the reverse strand, counting down.
GATCGTCGAGCCCAACGACGCCGACGCGCGCGCCGAGATCCTCTTGCTGTCGCCCTCGATCCTCGTTCCCTGCCTCACCCACGAGGGCATGCGCGTATGGGATACGCTCGCCATCGGCGAATTTTTGAACGAGATCGCGCCAAAAGCGGGGCTTCTGCCTAAAGATCAGGCACAGAGGGCGCATTGCCGCTCGATCTGCGGCGAGATGCATTCGGGGTTCATCGCCCTCCGGCAGGCGTTGCCCATGAACATCAAGGCCGAATTCCCGCGCTTCAAGGTGTGGACGAAGGCGAAGGCCGACATCGACCGGATTCTCGTCATCTGGAGCGAATGCCTCCAGGCCTATGGCGGACCGTTCCTGTTCGGCAAGATCAGCATGGCGGACGCGATGTACGCGCCGGTGGTGAGCCGGTTTCGCACCTACGACGTCGCGCTCGACGGCGAGATCAACGCCTATGCCGAACGCATCTGGGATTTGCCGGCGATGCGCGAGTGGCGCAAGGCGGCGCTCGCTGAAAAGGAGGAGATCGAGGAGCTCGAGATGGAGTTCTAGCTGCGCCGCCCCTCTTGCCACATTCGCGGTATTGAGGAGAGACGGCTTGTCGGGCGCCCAACGCGGGAGAGGCGATCGGGACCGGAGCGGAGTTTTGGCCGCTTCCAGTCCCTGAACGCCCCCGGCTGAGACGGCGTCGGATTGGACGCCGCTTAGGATGCGACGTGAGGGCGAACCCGCCCGGCGGTCGCACGCCCAACGAATTCCGTCCTATCCTTATCGTTGCGGACAGTCTCAATTCGCCGCGGCGTGGCGATTCGCGCCGGGGCGCCGTCATGGCGATGTTGAAGTTGCGCGGTATATTGCGCGGATATTGACTTCGACTCCGACGATTTAGGGGGACAGGAATGAATAAACACGCGATGGCGCTGCTGATGACGGCGTTCGTGCTCGGCGGGCAAGCGAGGGCCGTCGAACTCGGCGTGCCGCCGAGCGGCTTCGGCAAGCTCGATCATGTGTTCCTGATCATCATGGAAAACCAGACGGATACCGACATAATCGGAAATCGGAGCGCGCCCTTTATCAATGGCTACGCCAAGGTCGCCAACGCGGCGACCAACTATTTCGCGGTCGGGCATCCGAGCGCCCCGAATTATCACGAGATCGTCGGCGGCTCGAATTTCGGTCTGGCGAGCGATTCCTGGCCCGATTGGGCGGGCAAGGGCTGCGTCGACAACGCGCCGGGCAGCAAGGGCTGTCACAACGCCGCGACGCCGATCGGCGACCCCGGTTCCGACAATCCCGTGGCGGCGACCGCCGAGAATTCGAGCCAGTGCAACGGCGAGATCAGGGCGTCAGGCGCGCCGACCCCCAACAATTGCGCCCTTCACGACTACCCGTCCGCTCCCTTCACCCCCAAATCGATCGCCGATCAGCTTGTCGCCCAGCATCTAAGCTGGAAAACCTATCAAGAGAGCCTGCCGACGGTTGATTCCGGCCTGTTCGGCGTCAACTACTCCGATGGCGCGTGGTCCAATCTGAGCCCCGCCAGCGCGTTCGGGCCCGGCCCGATTCGGATGCTCTACGCAGTCAAGCACAACCCGTTCGCTTATTTCCGAAATATCGAGCTTGGCGACGACCCGGCGCTCAGCCTCGCCAGGGTTGCGGATTTCGATGGAGCTGACGGCCTGTGGGCCGATCTTCAATCCGGCGTGGCGGATCTATCGGTCATCGTCCCCAATCAGTGCCACGATATGCACGGCTTTGTTAAGGGCGGCGCCGCAATCTGCTCCGGCTCGACCGACGCCGAGCGGAGCTTGCTGATCGCGCAAGGCGACGCGATGGTGGCGAAGCTGGTGAACGGCGTCAAAGCCTCCCCGGTCTGGAAGCGCGGCCGCAACGCCATTGTGCTGGTCTGGGACGAGAACGACTTCTCGAACGCGCCCAACCGGGTCGTCATGCTGGTCGAAACGAATTATGCTCCGAACGCTCGGACGAGCGACAAGCCCTATGATCACTACTCATTGTTACGGACCCTCGAGGCCGGGTTCGGGCTTCCCTGTCTCAACCACGCCTGCGACTCGACGACGGCGGTGATGGACGACATGTTCGGAGGTTGATGCGTAATATGAACATTGCATGTCTGTTGTGACGGAGAAGTCGGGCGTCTTAATTGGAGGCCATTTGGTGAAGCGACGTCGGCGCGAACCCGCCTGACGGCCGCACGCGCGACCGCTCCCCGCCCAGCCTCATCCTTATCCTTGCGAATAAAATCAAATCGCAGCGGTCCAAGTCGTGCTGCCGCTTTAAAGGGAAGGCGGCCAAAAGACGACCGATTTGGATGACGGCAATGCGCTAAAGCCGGGTCGTTCGCCGACGACTTGCCGAAAGGGTCATATCGACTGGTCCCGATACGGAAGGAATGCGCACAGGAGCGGCCGTTCCCGAAACAAGCTTCGAACGCGTCAGCTCTACTCGGCGCGCAACACTCATCCCAAGCATTCGAACGTCGCGAATCGACGTTGAGCGGCCATCGCGGATCGCTGCGGTACCGGGCAACTGCCGGCACACTGCCGGATGCGTTTGGTGTATACAGAAACTTGGACCGCCGCGGTTCGAGCCGCCGAGGTGGCGCTCTTGTGATCTCAGATTTTCACGCCACCGATTCCGGCGCCATGAACTGATGATCGCCTCCAGGCGCCCGGCGTCGTTCCCGTCCAGCGTCGGAATGCAGGAATGAATGCGACGCTGTCCGCATAGCCCAAAGCGTAAGCGATTTCCGAAACCGGAAGCGCCGAATTCTGTAGCAGCTCCTGCGCCACTGCAAATCGGACCCGATCGAGCGCCTGCTGGAACGTCATGCCTTCGGCGCTCAATCGGCGATTGAGCGTGCGCCGGTGCATCGCCAGAGCGAGCGCAACGTCGGCGCCCGCGGCCTTGCCGTGCAGGAGCAGCGTTCGCACCGCCCGGTGAACTTTGTCGGCAAGCATGCCCTGTTCGGCCAGGCTCGCCTGCGCCTGAGCGAGGTGGAGGCGCTTCGGATCGGCGTCAACCACAGGCTTGGTCAGCCATCTGGCGGGGAAGCGGACGGCGTTGAGCGCCGAGTCGAAGTGCAACGGCGCCCGGAAACATGCGCGGTACGGTTCGATATCTTCGGGCGCCGAGTGCGCAAGGAAGACCTCGGAAGGACGCCATTCGTCACCGCAGATCTCGCGCATAATGTTCGCGATGACGGCGAGCACCGCATCGTAGATGTGCCCGGTACTCTCCGCAAATGGAACGTAGATCGCATAGCCTAGGTCCACGCATTCGCCGCGTCGCAGGAGAAACCCGAGCGCGCCCTCGCTGTTGAGATGATGGTTGACGACCAGGTCGTGCAGCGCCGTGGCGACTGTCGGCGCATGGCGAACCAGTTCGCCGAGAAGGCCGAGGTCCGACAGCCGCCATTCGAGGCCGGCGCGCAGGCCGAAATGGAGGCAATGGGTATGCGCCGCCGCCACCTTCAGCAGCCGCGCAAGGCTTTCCCACCCGATGCGGCCAGACGGGTGAGCGAGCGCCTCGGCGCTGACGCCCGCCTCTGCGAGCACGAGCGCCGGATCAATGTCGAACTGCTTGATCAGCGCGGGGATGTTGGTAAGCGCGCCGACCCGGCGCGTCCCCGGCTCGCCCGATTGCGGACGCCATTCTTTCCGGGCTGCGGCGGGGCGCGACAAATTCATGCGGGTCGCGCCCCGAAGCAGCCATTGGGCATTCCCGCCGTTCCTGCTGGAAAAGAAAGGCGGAACAATGGCATGGCGTCGGCGACCGTGCGCCGCGCGCATTCGCCGAAAGCGGCGGGCCGAGACCGGGACCCACCCGCCCGCGGCGGTTCGAAAGGCCGCAGGGAACGACGCCGATTGTCAAGAATTGCGAATGCGCCTGCCGGCGGAAAATGGTCAAGGTCCGGCCAGCGAGAGGAGCGGTTCATGAAAGTCATCATCGTTGGCGGCGTGGCAGGTGGCGCATCCTGTGCGGCGCGACTGCGCCGACTGGACGAGAAGGCCGAAATTCTCATGGTCGAGCGCGGGCCCTATGTCTCCTATGCGAACTGCGGATTGCCATACCATGTCGGAGGCGTCATCGAAAAGGAATCGAGCCTTCTGGTGGCGGACGCCGAAACATTCCGCTCGCAATTCGCCGTCGACGCCAGAACCGGCTGCGAGGCGATCGCGATCTCGCCAGAAAAGAAGACCGTCGAGTTGCGCGATGTCGCGACCGGCAAGGTGACGACCGAATCCTACGACAAGCTGGTGCTGTCGCCCGGAGCGCCGTCAGTTCGTCCGCCATTGCCGGGCATCGACCTGCCGGGAGTTTTCCAGGTCAGAACCGTGCCCGACGCGCGGGCCATCCGGGAATGGATCGCAAAAGGCTCTGCGTTTCTCTCGGGCATGCACCGGTACTCGGGATTCCAGACGCTGAGGCCGAAGACTCGCGCGGTGGTCGTCGGCGGCGGGTTCATCGGCCTCGAAACCGCTGAGAACCTCGTCCATCGCGGGTTCGACGTCACGCTGGTCGAGATGCTCGATCAGGTCCTGGCGCCGCTCGACCGGGAAATGGCGCGCATTGTCGAGGGCTACGTGGAGCGGCACGGAATTCGGCTTGCGCTCAGTGACGGCGTGGCGGCGTTCAAGCCGGCCGCGAACGGCGCCGTCGACGTCGAGACCAAGTCCGGGAAGGTCCATCCGGCCGATATCGTGATCATCGCCCTCGGCGTCCGCCCCGACACCACCCTCGCCAGGGCTGCTGCCCTGACGATCGGCGAGCGCGGCGGGATCCGGGTCGACGACCAGATGCGCACCAGCAATCCGGACATCTTCGCCGTCGGCGACGCCGTCGAAGTCAAGGATTTCATCACCGGCGAATGGGCGCTGATCGCGCTCGCCGGCCCGGCGAACCGGCAGGGCCGCATCGCGGCCGACGTGATCGCCGGGCGCAACTCCCGCTTTCGCGGCACTCAGGGCACGTCGATCATCGGCCTGTTCAACGCTGCGGCCGCCTGGACCGGCGCCAGCGAGAAGACGCTCAACCGGATCGACGACAAGGACTACGAGAAAATCTACCTCTATCCGAATTCGCACGCGGGCTATTACCCGGGCGCGAGGCCGATCGCGATGAAGGTGATCTTCCGCAAGTCCGATGGGCGTCTGCTCGGGGCCCAGGCGCTCGGCGAAGACAACGTCGACAAACGGATCAGCGCCCTGGCGATGGCGATGCAGATGGGCGCGACGGTCTACGACCTCGAGGAGGCCGAGCTTTGCTACGCGCCGCAGTTCGGCAGCGCCAAGGACCCGGTCAACTTCGCCGGAATGGTCGCCGCTGACGTGCTGCGGGGCGACATGCCGATCAGCCACTGGGAATCGGTCAAGGACGCATTCGTTCTGGACGTTCGCGAGCCGTTCGAGCTCGCGGTGGAGGGCGTTCCGGGCGCGGTCAACATCCCGCTCGGCCAATTGCGGACGCGTCTCAAAGAGCTGCCGCGCGACCGCGAGATCCATGTCGTCTGCCGCTCTGGCCAGCGAGCCTATTCGGCGACGCGAATCCTTCTGCAAAACGGATTCAAGGCCAGGGACGTCTCGGGAGGCATGCTCTCGCTCGCCCATAACGGGCTGTTCGACGCGCTCGCTGAAGCGATATAGCGGTTTGTGAGACGGCGTCGCTCGACCCGATCAATAAGTGGGAATCCAACATGACGACGCAGAAACTCAGCACCGTTCCGCTCAACTGGAAAGAGGTGTGGTACACGAATTGCCCGCTGGTTTCCGCCAGCAATGTCGACCAGGAACTCGGTTGGACCCGCGAGGAGTACAAGAAGATCGGCGTGAAGTACGCCTTCATGCGCTCCACGCCCGACAACGACTGGTACCCGCACTACATCCACAATCTCGACAACCTCATCCGCTTCGGCGGATTGTTCCCACCGATCCACGTCCACGCGGACATTCGCCGGACAAGACTCCTCGGGTTGACCCACGCGCCGCGCGAAGGCGGCTGCATGATGGTGCGCGCGAGGGACGACATCAATCGAATGGTCGAGCTGAAGGGAAAGAAGATCGGCCTCTCCAAGAGCCTCAACACGATCAAGAACGACTGGTGGCGCATCCAGGAGGAGCAAGGCATCGAGCTGATGCTCCGTGTGAACGGCATGACCCGCAAGGACGTGGAGATCGTCGAGTTCCCATACGCGGACGACTGGTACAACGATCCGGCCATGGTGGGGCCGCCGATGGAGAACCCGTCCGAGCTTTGGCTCAAGCGCGACCACAAGCATGACTTGGCCTTCCGTCCGCTGGAGACCGCGCTGGAAAAGGGCGTCGTCGACGCGATCTACACGCAGAGTGGGCCTTTCCAGCACCTTCAGGAAGCGACAGGCAAGTTCAAGGCGATCGAGGACCTGTCGAGATACCCTGACTGGACCTTGCAGGTCGCCAACATCCCCGCAGTTATCACCTGCTCCGACGTGATGGCCGAGAAGCACCCCGAAGGACGCAGCCGCCGGGAAAAGGTGATTGAGATGCCCACCGCCAGCAAGACTCGATCCGAGGCGTCTTCGCCCGCGGCGCCGGCCTTCGACAAGCACGACCGCCGCGTCCTGGTGTTGCAGGGCGGCGGCGCCCTGGGCGCCTATCAGGCTGGCGTCTACGATGGCCTCGCCGAGGAAGGGTTCGCGCCGAACTGGGTCGCCGGCGTGTCGATCGGCGCCATCAATGCGGCGCTGATCGCCGGCAATTCGCCTGAACGCCGGGTCGAGCGGCTGCACGACTTCTGGAATTGCGTTTCGGCCCATGCGCCATTCGTATTGCCTGCCGGAATGGATTTCGCGCGCCCGCTGATGAACCGGATGAGCGCCGCCTCGGTGGCGACCTTCGGCGTTCCCGGGTTCTTTGCCCCGCGGCTGTTGCCCCCGTATTTCGCGCCCGATGGAAGCCAGGCGGCGATGAGCTTCTACGACACCGAGCCATTGCGCGCGACTCTCAACGAACTCGTCGACTTCGATCGCATCAACAACAGCGACGTGCGGATTTCGCTCGGCACGGTCAACGTGCGCACCGGGGAGTTCGGTCTATTTCGACAGCGCGCACGATGTGATCGGTGCGTCCCACGTCATGGCCAGCGGCGCGCTCCCCCCGGGATTTCCGCCGGTGGAGATCGACGGCGAGTTCTATTGGGACGGCGGCATCATGTCGAACACGCCGCTGCAATATGTGTGCGAGGATTTCCGCATCAGCGCACTGGTCGTGGCCGTCGATCTGTTCAGCGGCAAGGGCGAATTGCCGCAAAACCTCAACCAGGCGCAGGAGCGCGCCAAGGACATTCAGTACCAGAGCAAGCAGCGTCTCACCGACACGCTGATCCGCAAGATCGAGGCGTTGCGCACGACTCTGGCCGACGTCATTGCCAAGCTGCCGCAGTCGCTGCGATCCGATCCGCAGGTGCAAAAGCTCGCCGAGGTCAGTGTGCGCGGCCCGCTGTCGTTGGTTCACCTGGTCAATCGCCACAACACGGGGTCGTCCGACTTCAAGGATTACGAGTTCTCGCGAGCCACGATCGACGACCTTTGGCGGGGAGGACAGCACGACGTGGAGAATGTGCTGAGGCGCCCCGAGGCCTGCCGGATCACCAACTATGGCAACGGCGTACGCGTCTTCGAGCTCTAGCATCAACGCCGGGAAGGGATCTTCGCATGGACGAGACTGAAGTCCGGAAGCGGGCGTTCGCGATGCCGCTGACCAGTCCGGCGTTTCCGCCAGGACCGTACCGCTTCGTCGATCGCGAGTTCTTCATCGTCACCTACCGCACCGACCCCGACGCGCTGCGCGCGGTGATTCCGGCGCCGCTGGAAATGACCGATCCGATCGTCAAATACGAATTCATCCGCATGCCGAACTCGACCGGTTTCGGCGATTATACGGAAAGCGGCCAGGTAATCCCGGTCAGCTTCCGCGGCGAACGCGGAGGTTACGTCCACGCAATGTACCTCAACGATCATGCGCCGATCGCCGGCGGGCGCGAGCTCTGGGGTTTTCCGAAGAAACTGGCGTTTCCCGAGCTGCGGGTCGAGAAGGACACGCTCGGCGGGGTGTTGAGATACGGCCCCGTCCCCGTCGCCGTGGCGACCATGGGCTACAAGCATCGCGCGCTTCTCCACGAGCCGATCCTGGCGTCGATGTCGGCGCCGAACTTCCTCCTGAAGATCATTCCGCACGTCGACGGCAGCCCGCGCATCTGCGAGATCGTGCGCTACTTCATGGAGGACATCACGGTGAAGGGCGCCTGGGAAGGCCCGGCGGCGCTGGAGCTGTTCCACCACGCGCTCGCGCCGGTGGCGTCGCTGCCGGTGCGCGAGGTCATCGGCGGCGTGCATATCCTGTCCGACATGACCCTGGGCCTGGGCACGGTCGTCCACGACTATCTCGCCAAGTGAGGCAATGACATGAAGCTCAAGGGCAAGACCGCCATCGTCACCGGCGCCGCCAGCGGAATCGGCAGGGAGATCGCGCTCACCTTCGCGCGCGAAGGCGCGAAAGTCGCCATCGCCGACCTGAACAAGGAAGCCGCAGACTCAACAGCTGCGGAGATTCGGAGAGGAGGCGGCGAGGCCATCGGGGTCGCGATGGACGTCTGCAACGAGGAGGCCGTCAATTCCGGCGTCACCGCGACGGTCGCGGCGTTCGGCGGCGTCGACATCCTCGTCAGCAATGCCGGCATCCAGATCGTGCACCCGCTCGAACAGTTCAGCTACGCCGACTGGAAGAAGATGCTGGCCATCCATCTCGACGGCGCCTTCCTGACGACGCGCGCCTGCCTGCCGCACATGTACAAATCGGGTCGCGGCGGCAGCGTCGTCTACATGGGCTCCGTGCACTCGAAGGAAGCCTCGAAGCTCAAGGCGCCGTATGTGACGGCCAAACATGGCCTCATCGGCCTCGCGCGAGTTGTCGCCAAGGAGGGCGCGCAATACGGCGTGCACGCCAACGTGGTCTGCCCCGGGTTCGTGCGCACGCCCCTCGTCGACAAGCAGATTCCCGAGCAGGCCAGGGAACTCGGGATCACCGAGGACGAAGTGGTGAAGAACGTCATGCTGAAGGAGACCGTCGACGGCGAATTCACGACCGTCCGGGACGTTGCCGAGGCGACGCTGTTTTTTGCCGCCTTCCCGAACAATGCGCTGACCGGACAGTCACTGGTCGTGAGCCACGGCTGGTTCATGGAATGAGGTTTGCGCCGCATGGCGGCGACGCGCGGTATGAGAACACGGGCGATTGCGACGTGAGCGGGAATTGCCGGGTTCAGGGATGACAAAGGAACGGAGTCCGGTTCAAGCGGGATTTGACCGCCGTCGTCCGCTGTTGCTCACGGCCGCATGCGCCGCAGCGATGCTGGCGAGCCTGGCGAACTGCCATTTACGCGCCCAGGAGGTTGCGCCGGTCAGCCCCTATGGCGGATCTTTGTCCGACCGCTCCGCCCTCACGGGCGACTGGGGCGGCGTGCGCGACGATCTGGCGAGCCGCGGAATCATGGTCCTTCCTTCGCTGACGGGATTCTACCAGGGGCCGACTGCCGGAAATGTCGATCACACGTTCGACCTCGGCGGCAAGGGCGATCTCTTCCTCGACGTCGACGGCGGCAAGCTCGGGCTCTGGGATGGCTTCCGCCTTCACGTGCACGGCGAATACAATTTCGGCACGACACCGGGAGAAGTCGGGGGCACGACCATCCCCAACAACACGGCGATGACGTTTCCCGTCCAGAACCAGCCGGGCGGAGACTTCAGCAGCGTCTACGTCTCGCAGCGCTTCGGCTCCAATTTCACACTCCTGGCCGGCAAGACGAACATGTTCGACTTCTATGCCGCCGGGCACAAGTTCAGCGGCGGACGCGGCGTCGGATTGTTCTGGAACACCGCATTCGTCGGGCCGCCGAGCGGCATCGTGCCGGTCGCGGCGTTCGGCGCCATGGGCATCTATAAGGTCAACCCGTTCTCCTTCACGCTGATGGTCTACGATCCGACCGATGCAATCAACTACACCGGGTTTGAAAATCCGTTCAGCGCGGGTGTGACCGTCAGAGGGTCCATGGATGTCTCGAGCGCCCCGTTCGGCCTCCCCCGTACCGATACGTTCATGGCCGCCATCAGCAGCGAAAAGGGCACGAACTTCGAAAGCCTCCCAGACCTCAGCAAGTTCGACAACCCGGTTTTCAGGGCCGCTCTCATTCGAGCCTTCATAACCCGAGCTTTATGGGGCGAGGACGCCCAAAACAGTCTTCCTCCCGAATTGCGATCGGAGACGACCGAGAAACGCGGGCGCTATTGGATCGGCTATTCGTTCGAGCAGACGCTCTGGCGAAGTGTGACGGAACCGTCGAAGTCCTGGGGTTTGTTCGGACAGGCGGCCTGGTCGGACGGCAACCCCAATTCGCTGAAATGGTCGGCGCTGGGCGGCGTTGGAGGGACGAGCCCGCTGCCGGGACGGCTACACGACCGGTTCGGCGTCGGCGTCTTCTATTACGCCTACAGCGACGTCCTGAAACAGCACCTAAGCCCCCTGATCACGCTCGGCGACGAGTACGGGCTCGAAGCCTTCTACAATGTGGCGATGACGAAGTGGTTTCGCCTAACCGCCGACGTTCAGGTGATCGCGCCGGCGATCAAAGCTCAGACCGTTGAGCCCGCCCTCGTCAATCCCGCAGTCGCGAACAATTCGACCGTGGTGTCCGTCGGTCTGCGCGGACAGGTCCGCTTCTAAATGCGCCCCCGAGGTTGACCGCCGAAAGGTCCTGTCAACATATCCTTCCTGAAAATTGCAAACTATGTTACAATGACTTATGAATTACAGAAGGAATTGGGAGATGGCTGAAACGGGCGGCGAGGCGGGGACCAGGATCAAGGCCAGGCGCAGGAAGCGCGCCACGAAAAGCGAAATGGCGCTGCGCGAGGCGCGGATCCTCGAATGGCTGACCGCGGGCCTGTCGACGGCCGATATCGCGGCGCGCGAAGGGCTGTCATTACGACGCATGCGCGAAATGGCGGCCGAGATTTTCGCCCGGCGCCCGATCGACCAGCCGGCGATCTTTCTGCAGGCGCAGATCAGGCGATTGAGCGAGGCGATGCTGGTCTCCTACAGCGCGATGTCCGACGGCAATCTCAAGGCCGTCGACCGCGTGGTCAAAGTCGCCCGCGAACTGGAACGCCTTCACGGCTTCGCGCCCGCCCTTCTCGCTCCAGCGCCGCTCGCGCCGCCGCCCGCCCCGCTCGCCCTCGCGCCGCCGCAAAAATCCGACGCGGCGGTAAACGAGACGATAAGTAATTGAAAAGATTGATGCGATTAGGGAAAAGCGGCGGTAAACGCCGTCTTCGCCCGACCCATGCCGTCATTGCGAGGAGCTCGTAGGGCGACGAAGCTATCCAGCGGCGGACGCCGCCGTCCTTTGACCCCCTCTGGATTGCTTCGCTTTGCTCGCAATGACGGGGCTTTTATTCGCTGCTACTCCGCCGCCTCCGCAGGCGCCGGCGCATAGTTCAGCACCGGCGCCAGCCAGCGCTCGACCTCGGCGACCGCCATCCCCTTGCGCGCCGCATAGTCCTCCACCTGGTCGCGCTCGACCTTGGCGACGCCGAAATAATATGCCTCGGGGTGAGCGATGTAGAGGCCCGACACCGATGAGGCCGGCCACATGGCGAAGCTTTCGGTGAGCTTGACCCCGATTCTCCCCTCCGCGTCGAGCAGGCGGAACAGGGTCGCCTTCTCGGTGTGGTCGGGCTGGGCCGGATAGCCGGGGGCGGGGCGAATCCCGCGATAGGGCTCGGCGGTCAACTCCTCGGGCGTGAAGGCTTCGTCGGCGGCGTAGGGCCAGAGCTCGCGGCGCACGCGCGCGTGCATCGCCTCGGCCAAGGCTTCCGCCAGCCGGTCGGCCAGCGCCTTGACCAGAATCGATGAATAGTCGTCGTTGGCGTGGGCGAAGCGCTCGGCGATCTGATCGTCCCCGGCGCCGGCGGTGACGACGAAGGCGCCCAGAAAGTCGCCGACCCCGCTCGAAGCGGGCGCGACAAAATCGGCGAGCGCCAGATTGGGCCGTCCGTCGCGGCGGCTGAGCTGCTGGCGCAAAGTGTGGAGCTTGGCGATCGGGGCCGCGCGGGTCTCGTCGGCGTAAAGCCGCACGTCGTCCCCGTCCCGCGCCGCCGGCCAGAAGCCGACGACGGCCTTGGGCGCGAACCACCTCTGCTCGATGATCTGCTTCAACATTGTCTGCGCGTCCTCGAACAGGGCGCGTGCGGCCGCCCCCTGTTCGGGATCGTCGAGAATGTCGGGGTAGCGGCCCTTCAGCTCCCAGGTCTGGAAGAACGGCGTCCAGTCGATGTAGCGGGCGAGATCGGCGAGTTCGCAATCGTCGAATGTGCGCGCGCCGAGGAAAGTCGGGGTCGCGGGACGATAGGCGCTCCAGTCGAGCGCAAGCGCGTTGGCGCGCGCCTTGGCTAGCGGCGTGCGCGTCTTGTCGGCTTCGCTGCGCTCGTGCGCGTCCGCGACTTTGAGGTACTCGGCGCGCACCGCCTCGATGGTCGCGGTCCGAGTTTCCGGCGACAGCAGCGAAGACACGACGCCGACCGCGCGGCTCGCGTCATTGACGTGCACCGCCTGGCTGCGCGTATAGCGCGGATGAATCTTGACCGCGGTATGGACGCGGCTCGTGGTCGCGCCGCCGATCAGGAGGGGAATGTCGAAGCCCTCGCGCTCCATCTCGGCCGCGACATGCGCCATCTCGTCGAGCGAGGGCGTAATAAGCCCCGACAGCCCGATCGCGTCGGCCTTGCGCTCGCGCGCCACCGAGAGGATCTTCGAGGCCGGCGTCATCACGCCGAGATCGATGATCTCATAGTTGTTGCAGGCGAGTACGACGCCGACGATGTTCTTGCCGATGTCGTGCACGTCGCCCTTCACGGTCGCCAGCACGATGGTGCCCGCGGTCCGGCGGCCGTCTCCGCCCGCCGTCTTCTCGGCCTCCATGTAGGGCAGCAGCTTCGCCACCGCCTGCTTCATCACCCGCGCTGATTTGACGACCTGCGGCAGGAACATCTTTCCGGCGCCGAACAGGTCGCCCACGATATTCATGCCCGCCATCAACGGGCCTTCGATGACGTCGAGCGCGCGCCTGGCGGCAAGGCGCGCTTCGTCGGCATCGGCCTCGATGTAGTCGGTGACGCCATTGACCAGAGCGTGGGCGATGCGCTTGTCGACCGGCCATTCGCGCCAGCCGAGGTCTTGCGCCTTCGCCTCTCTGGCGCCTGCGCCGCGGAAACGCTCGGCGATCGCAAGCAGCCGTTCGGTCGCGTCGGCGCGCCGGTTGAGCACGACATCCTCGCAGGCCTCGCGCAACTCGGGTTCGATCGCGTCGTAAACCGCGAGCTGTCCGGCGTTGACGATGCCCATGTCCATTCCGGCCTGGATGGCGTGGTAGAGGAACACCGCGTGCATCGCCTCGCGAACCGGCTCGTTGCCGCGGAACGAAAACGACAGGTTGGAGACGCCGCCCGACACGTGCGCGTGCGGCAGTTCGGCGCGAATTCGCCGCGTCGCCTCGACGAAGGCGAGGCCATAGCCGTTGTGTTCCTCAATGCCGGTCGCGATCGCGAAGATGTTGGGATCGAAGACAATGTCCTCGGGCGGAAAGGCAGCCTGCTCGGTCAAAAGCTTGTAAGCGCGGGCGCAGATCGCGACCTTTCGCTCAAGCGTGTCGGCCTGGCCCTGTTCGTCGAAGGCCATCACCACCACCGCCGCCCCATAGGCGCGCACGAGCCTTGCCTGACGCAGGAATTCTTCCTCGCCTTCCTTCATCGAGATCGAATTGACGATACCCTTGCCCTGCACGCACTTGAGCCCGGCCTCGATGACTGAGAACTTCGAGGAATCGATCATCACCGGCACCCGGGCGATGTCCGGCTCGGAAGCGACAAGATTGAGAAATTCGGTCATGGCGGCTTGGGAGTCGATGAGCCCCTCGTCCATGTTCACGTCGATGACCTGGGCGCCGTTGGCGACCTGGTCACGCGCCACCGCGAGGGCGCCGAAGAAATCGCCGCCGGTGATCAATTTGCGGAACTTCGCCGAGCCGGTGATGTTGGTGCGTTCGCCGATATTGACAAACGGGATGTCGGAAGTGAGCGTGAACGGCTCTAGACCGGAAAGACGCATCATAGGCGTGATCGTTGGAATCGTCCTGGGCTTGACGTTGCGAACGGCCTCCGCAATCGCCCGGATATGTTCGGGCGTCGAGCCGCAGCAGCCGCCGACGATGTTCACGAGACCGGCGTGCGCAAATTCGGCGACTTGGGCCGCCATTGCCTCCGGGCTCTCGTCGTACTGACCAAACGCGTTGGGAAGTCCGGCATTGGGATAGGCGCAAACGAACGTATCCGCCACGCCGGATATCTCCTCCAGATGCTCGCGCATTGCGCTTGCGCCGAGCGCGCAATTGAGCCCGACGGTGAAGGGCCGCGCGTGGCGGACCGAATGCCAGAACGCGGTCGGCGTCTGTCCAGAGAGCGTGCGTCCCGAACGGTCGGTGATAGTTCCCGACACCATGAGCGGCAGACGCACGCCGCGCTCGGCGAAGACTTCTTCGCAGGCGAAAATCGCGGCCTTGGCGTTGAGCGTATCGAAAATCGTCTCGATCAGGATGAGTTCGGCGCCGCCGTCGAGCAGGCCGCGAATTTGCTCGCCATACGCAATCCGCAACTGGTCGAAGGTTACTGAGCGGAAGCCGGGATTGTTGACGTCGGGCGAGAGCGAGGCGGTTCTATTCGTGGGTCCGAGCGCGCCGGCTATAAAACGGCGTTTGCCGTCAGTCCTCTCCGCCCTGATCGCTGCCCGCCGTGCGAGACGCGCGCCATCGCGATTGAGCTCGTACACGACATCCTGCATACCGTAATCGGCCTGCGCGATCGATGTCGCAGAAAAGGTGTTGGTCTCCAGAATATCCGCCCCCGCCGCAGCGTAGGCGAGGTGAATATCCTCAATCGCCTGCGGTTGAGTCAATGTCAGAAGGTCGTTGTTTCCCTCCAGTTGACACTCGCAAGACTGAAAACGTTTCCCCCGAAAATGGCCCTCGCCGAGTCCCAATTCTTGAATTTTGGTCCCCATCGCCCCGTCGAGAACCACTATTCGACGGTTCGTGGCCTGGCGAAGAGCTGGCATCACGTCCTGTTCGTGCTCAAAGGGCATATCAAAGGCGAAGTCAAAGGATGAATTCATTCATATCGCCCTGGCGAGTGAACATAATGATATAAACATGTCTTTATGTTTACGCAAGCGCGAAGTCCGCGACCGGCTGTGAGCCGGTCACTGCAACGCGCCAAGCCTCGCACGAGGGATTGAACTCAAGAACGCGCTTTCAGTTAGCGCGCGAAGCGTGGTGACGCGGAGGAACAGGGGCGGTTCGGGCGGAAACGGTCCGCCCGCGTTGAACGACGGTCATCGTCGAATCGTCAACGTCGAGTTGCCAAATGCGCCGTCGTTCCTCACTATGCCTACATAGCCAAGCGACTGCGGTGGGCCGGCCGGGATAACGGGCGCACGGAGAAAGTTGACGATGCCGAAGCTGCGGCGCGTGGACGTTTAACGCGAAGAATCAGTCGCCGTTCGAACCGCGCGTGTGGCAAAGGCCATTCGTCACTCCACATACTTTGAGAGAAATCGAATTGGGATTTTACCATGGCTGACAAGGTCGACGGACCCGGCAGGCGACAATCGATCACCGATCAGGAGGCGCTCCAATTTCACTCGCGCGGCCGGCCTGGAAAGCTCGAGATCGTCCCTACAAAGCCCATGGCGACCCAGCGTGACCTATCCCTGGCCTATTCGCCGGGAGTGGCGGTCCCGGTCAAAGCGATCGCCGCCGATCCTTCGACTGTTTACGATTACACCACGCGCGGCAACATGGTCGCCGTTATATCGAATGGCACTGCGATTCTTGGCCTCGGCAATCTCGGGGCGCTGGCCTCCAAGCCAGTGATGGAGGGCAAGGCGGTGCTGTTCAAGCGATTCGCCGACGTCGACTCTATAGATCTTGAGATTGCAACTGAAGACCCAGAAGAATTCGTTAACGCAGTAAAATATCTTGGCCCCTCGTTTGGCGGGATCAACCTAGAGGATATCAAGGCGCCCGAATGTTTTTACATCGAAGAGCGCTTGCGCGAGGTCATGGACATTCCGGTTTTTCACGATGACCAGCATGGCACCGCCATAATTGCTGCAGCAGGCATGATTAACGCAATTCATCTGACTGGGCGCGACATCAAGACCACACGCCTTGTTTGCAATGGCGCCGGAGCAGCAGGCATAGCCTGTCTCGATCTCATCAAGTCGATCGGCTTCGAGCCAAGAAACGTAATCCTTTGTGACACTAAGGGTGTCGTATTTCGCGGTCGCCAAGAGGGCATGAACCAATGGAAATCGGCGCATGCAATCGATACTTCCCTGCGAACGCTCGAGGAAGCGATGGTCGGCGCCGACATATTTTTCGGCTTGTCGGCCAAGGGCACGTTGACGTCGAACATGGTCAAGGCCATGGCGTCCAACCCGATCATATTCGCAATGGCGAACCCAGATCCTGAAATCACTCCCGAGGAGGCGCAGAAGGCGAGGAACGACGTGATCATCGCAACTGGACGATCCGACTATCCCAACCAGGTGAACAACGTCCTCGGCTTTCCATATATATTCCGCGGCGCGCTCGACGTGCGCGCCAAGATGATCAACATGGAGATGAAGATCGCCGCCGCGCATGCGCTCGCCGACCTTGCGCGCGAAGATGTGCCCGACGAGGTCGCCGTTGCCTATCGCGGCGCCCGACCGCGTTTCGGACGGGATTATATCATTCCGGTTCCGTTCGATCCTAAACTCATCTACGTCGTGCCGATAGCGGTGGCGAAGGCTGCGATGGCCTCTGGAGTCGCGCGGCGTCCGATCGTCGATCTCAACGCATACAAGGCGCAATTGTCGGCGCGGCGCGACCCGATCGCCGGCGCCATGCAGCGAATCGTCGAGCGCGTCCGACGCATGCCTAAGCGTGTCGTCTTTGCCGAAGGCGAGGAAGAGCAGGTCATCCGCGCCGCCTGTTCGTTCGTCAACCAGGGCCTCGGCACTGCGATTCTGGTCGGCCGCGAAGAACGCGTGCGCGCCGCCGCCGATGCCTCGGGCCTTGACCTTTCCGATAAGGGAATTGAAATCCACAACGCGCGGCTGTCGCAGCGCAACGCGCTCTACGCACAATTCCTCTTTGAGCGTCTACAGCGAAAGGGCTACCTGTTGCGCGACTGCCAGCGCTTGATCAATCAGGACCGAAATTACTTCGGTGCAGCGATGGTGGCCCGGGGCGACGCGGACGCAATGGTTACCGGCGTCACACGCAACTTCTCGATCGCGTTGGAGGAAGTGCGCCGTGTGATCGACGACAAGCCGGGTCATCGCGTTGTCGGAGTCTCGCTGATTCTTTCGCGCGGTCGCCCGGTCCTGGTCGCCGACACCGCGATTACCGAGATGCCCACAGCCGCGGACCTCGCGGACATTGCGGTCGAAGCCGCTGGCGTGGCGCGGCGACTCGGCTACGAGCCGCGTGTCGCCATGCTCGCGTTTTCCAACTTCGGTCATCCGCCGGGCGAGCGTGCCCAGCGCGTGCAGGAGGCGGTAAGGATTCTCGATTCCAAGCGTGTGGACTTCGAATATGACGGAGAGATGGGCGCCGATGTCGCGCTCAACAAAGAGCTAATGGCGGCCTACCCGTTCTGTCGCTTGAAAGACACTGCCAATGTGCTCGTCATGCCGGCCTTCCACTCGGCCGCCATTTCGACTCGGATGCTGCAGGAGTTGGGCGGCGCCACGGTCATCGGGCCTCTGATCGTAGGATTGGAAAAGCCGGTCCAAATTGTCTCGCTCGGCGCCAAGGATTCAGACATCGTCAATATGGCGACACTGTCGAGCTTCAATATAGGTGGGTAAGCGGCAGGGCCGGATCGAGTCGCCGTTTGGCGTCGGTCGGCTGACGCCCCTACGGGGCGCCTAGCCAACTCCGACAGTCGTTGTCTCCAGCTTTAAGAGCGCTCGTAGGCAAATGGCCTCCCAGCCGTCCGCCATTTGATCGACTAGCCGGGCGCCCTCCCGCCAAAGCTTTTCAGGGCCGATGCGTCGGGGGACGGGCGGCAACCTATCACCGCTGTCCATGGCGGTCGCGAAGGTTTGGCCACCGTCTTCCGCTCGACGTAGGTGGTCCTGGATCGCGACGGCCGGCGCGAGTTGATAAATGTGTAAGCCTAGGCGACGTGGGTTTTTGGGAAAAAGGGAATAGTCCGCCGGGCATATGGGGTTCGCTGTCAACTCAAGGTAGCGCGTGGCGCCCGCGCGGGTCAACAGATAGGCGGCGCTGCTTTCGTGTCGAGTGTAAAGTCGCGCCAACTCGCGGCCGCCGAGGATGCGTCTTCTGTCACCGAGCTTAACCTTCTGAAAATAAGTGTCGAGCTTCACGGCATGCGAATCGGGTGGAATCCAGGCGCTGTCTTCGACCAACGACGGAAAGTCTGGCCAGAGGTGCAGATCGTCCTCGAGGAAAAAAGCCCACGCGTGGGGACTATCCAGGAACAGTCGCCAAGCATTTTGATGGCTCGCAAGGCAGGCCCGCTCAAAACGACTGAGGCCCTTTGTCGTCGCCGCAAACGTCACCCCGTCCACCGCGGCAATGCGCTCAAAGAGGATTCCGCCCAACTGATCGCGCATATGGGCCAATCGCTCGGGATGCCGGTCGAGATTAATGAGATAAACCTTGCTGGACAACGTTCTGCGCGCCCCTCAAACCTTCATCTGCGCCCCAAGTTCGACGACACGGTCAGACGGCAGATTGAAGAAGTCCGGTGCGCTCGCCGCTTGTTTGGTCAAGGCAATAAACAAGCGGTCCTGCCACTGGGGCATGCCGGAATTTGGCGCCCTCTTCAGAGTGCGGCGGCCAAGAAAGAACGATGTCGTCATGATGTCGTACTTGAGGCCGGCCTTGCGCATGGCCGCGAGCGCACGCGGAATGTGCGGCTGTTCCATATAGCCGAAATGCAGCGTGACCATCTTGAAGTCAGGCGATAGGCTCGTCATCTCGTAGCGGTTTGCCGCCGCGACCCGCGGAGTCGTCTCCGTACGTACGTTGAGCAGCAGGACGCGCTCGTGCAGCACCTTGTTGTGCTTGAGGTTGTGCATGAGCGAGGAGGGCGCCGAGGTCGGGTCGTTGGTAAGAAACACCGCCGTCCCCGGCACCCGCACCGGCTTGGATTTTTCAAGCATCTTGAGAAGGTCGGCCATCGGGATCGAGTCCCGATGAGTCCGAACGTTTAGGATGGCGCTGCCGCGCGACCACGTCCACATCACGATGAACATTGTCCCGGCGAGCGTCAGCGGCACCCATCCGCCGTCCAGAACCTTGTAGAGGTTGGCGACAAAGAATCCGATATCGATCGAAAGAAACGCGCACACAAGCGCCAGCGACGCCCATAGCGGCCAACGCCAAAGCTTCCAAACGACGAAAAAAGCGAGCGCGGCGTCGACGACCATGGTGCCCGAAACGGCGATGCCATAAGCGTTGGCGAGCGCGCCAGAGGTGCGGAACAACAGCACCAGCGCGAGTACGCCGAGCAGCAGGACTCGGTTCACGCGCGGGATGAAGATCTGCCCTCCCTGGGTGTCGGACGTATGAATGATCTCAAGGCGCGGCAGCAGTCCGAGCTGAATCGCCTGGCTGACCACCGAGTAGGCGCCTGTGATCACCGCTTGACTCGCGATGACGGTCGCCGCGGTCGACAACAGGATAAGCGGCGCCAGACCCCAGCTCGGCGCCAGCAAATAATAGGGATTCTCCACCGCCTTGGGATTGTTGAGGATCAAGGCGCCCTGACCCAGATAATTGCAGATGAGAGCCGGCAGGACGACAAACAGCCAAGCGGCGCGGATGGGCCGCCGGCCGAAATGGCCCATGTCGGCATAAAGAGCTTCCGCGCCGGTCACCGCCAGAAAGACGCTGCCGAGCACGATGACGCCCATCGATCCATGCGCGTGCATGAAACTAAGGCCCGGGATCGGGCTCAACGCCTCCAGAATGCTCCAGGCGGCGGCGATATGGACTATGCCGAGCACCGCGTTGATCGCGAAGAACAGGACCATAATCGGTCCGAAGAAGGCGGCGACTCCGGCGGTTCCACGGCTCTGCGCGGTGAAGAGCAGCACGAGGATGACGATCGTCGCCGGAAGGATGAAGCGCGCCAAGTCGGGGTCGACCTGTTTCAGTCCTTCGAGCGCGGAAAGGACCGAAATCGCAGGGGTGATGATTGCGTCGCCCGAGAACAGGGCCGATCCGGCGACGCCGAGCAGAAACACGATCGCGCTGGGTTTCCCGATTGCGCGCTGGGCGAGCGCCATCAAGGATAGGATGCCGCCCTCCCCCTTATTGTCCGCCTGCATCAGAAACAGCACATACTTCGCTGTAACGACAATCAGCAGCGCCCAGATGATCAGCGAGACGACGCCGATGACGTCGGAAGCGGCAAGTCCCGATTCCTTGAACTGGCTGAGCGCGGTCTGGAGGGCGTAGAGCGGGCTGGTGCCAATGTCGCCGAACACGACGCCGATCGAGCCGAGAGCCAGGATCCAGAAATTCCCGGCCGAATGTGGGCCGGATTCAGTTTCGATGGCATAGGTCGAAGGCGGGGCCCCTTCCCTCGAAACATGTTCGGACATTCAAAGAAACCCCGGGGTCGCCGGCGCCGGCCGGACCGACAAAACGGCGCGTGTCTATACTCCCTCGCGCCTCGCGCGGGAAGGGCGTCAAATCCCGCTTCATGACGGCGCCCAACGCTTTTCCCCGGCCCTGCGCCTTGGACGCGTCGAAGAGAGAGCCGGCAGGCTCGAAGGGCCTCCTTACGCCATCGCCCGCCTCGCGTGCTCTGCGATGAGGGCCGCCACAGCTTCGGGCCTTTCAATACTGGGCAGATGGCCAGCGCCCTCGAGAATTTCGAAACGTGAGTCTGCGATGAGCCCCGCCGTCTCGCGCACCAGCGCGACCGGAGTCGAGCCGTCCTGATCGCCGACGAGGCAAAGCGTCGCCACTGCGATCGAACTGGCGTACGGGCGCAGGTCCGCGCGCTTCACCGCGCGGCATGCGGCGAGATACCCCTGTTGGGGCGTGCGCGTCAGCATTAGCCGCCAGCCGATCAGCTCATCCGGACGATGCTCGCGAAATTCGGCTGTGAACCAGCGCTGGAGAACGGAGTCCGCGACCGATTCGATTCCGTCGCGCTCGACCTCGGCAATTCGCCCGTCCCAGGACTTATCATTTCCGATCTTGGCCGCCGTATCGCACAGAACGAGCGCGGCGACGCGGTCGGGTAGCTGACGATAAAGCTCCTGGGCGATGAGGCCGCCCATCGAAACGCCGACGACGGTCGCGCGGACGACAGCGAGCTTATCGAGCAGCGCCGCAAGATCGGCGGCGAAATCGGTGACATTGCCGTCATCGGATCGGGATTCGGAAAGGCCGTGGCCGCGCGTGTCGCAGCGGACGAGCCGAAAATCGGGGCAGAGGATGCGCGCGACGTCGTCCCAAATGCGCAGATCGCTGCCGAGCGCGTTGACGAACGCCAGCGCCCGCCCATCGCGCGGGCCTTCGTCGAGATAGTGGACCACGACGCCATTCAGTTTGGCGAAACTCATCTCGCGGAACCTCCGCTCGCTCGCCCCGACGCCCGGCCTGAACGCGTTTGATGCCTTTCGGGGGCGGCCCACCGCCTGAGCGCTTTTGTTAGCGACTCAATCCTTTCAATCGATTGGGCGCCATTTTCTGCAACTGTGCAACTGTCGCGCTGCGGTTCGGCGGCCGCGATACCGCGGCGGCGCGGCGAACCCGTTGCGACGGCCTGACCCGCTTGCCGAGTTTGACGTCGCCAGAGGCCTGCGCGCCCGCCTCTTGGCTACACATTTCAGCGCCCGCGATCCAGCGGCGGAAAGCCAACCCGGGCGTCATGTCGAACCGCAATCCGGGCATGGCCGCCGTCTGCCGCGCGCCGACCAACCGAACAACACAAGACACCCTATCATGAATTCCGATTTTCCGAAGGATAAATTATGCAACCCACTGAAACGGTTGAAACATCCAGGTTGAGTTTGGCCGGTCTCCGCCCGCTTCCGTTTGGGCCGCATAGCGGTCCCGGGCGCGTCATCACCGCGCGATGCTCGCGATTTCGTCGATTATTTGCGGCCAGGCGCTCATCGGCAGGGCATGGCCCATGCGCTCGATGACCACAAGCCTGGCGCCGGGGATCGAGCGCGCGGTGTCCTCGCCGGCTGCGAGCCGCACGAGCGGATCGTCGGCGCCGTGAATGACTAGGGTCGGCGCCTTGACGCCGGCGAGCGAGGCTTTGCGGCTGCCCGAGGCCAGGACCGCCTGCATTTGCCGAATCCCGCCCTCCGGAGAGAGTCCGCGGCTGGCGGCGCGCTCGACGCGCTGTCGATCGCGCGCCTCCTCCTCGGGATAGCCGGGGCCGCGAAGCAGCTTCAAGGCGGTGAGGTTCGCCTCGATATATTCCTCCGTCGTTCGGGGCGGCGGCGCCTGAAAGACGGCAAGGACTCTCGGATCGGGTGGAGGCAGGCCATACTCGCCCGTGGTCGACATGATCGAGGTCAGGCTCAGGACGCGCTCCGGCCAGCGGATCGCCACTTCCTGCGCGATCATTCCGCCCATCGAGGCGCCGACGACATGGGCGCTCTCTATGTGAAGAAAGTCCATCAGGCCGATTGCGTCCGCCGCCATGTCCTTCAGCAGATAGGGCGCGGCGACCGGCCTCCCCGCCGAAACGGCGGCGAACGACTGGGCTAGATCATAGGGCGGCAGGTCGATTTTGCTCGATTTTCCGATGTCGCGATTGTCAAACCGGATCATCCAATAGCCGCGGGCGGCGAGACGTTCGCAAAAGCCGTCATCCCACTGGACCATCTGGGCGCCGAGCCCCATGACCAGAAGCATCGGCGGATCGCTCTTTTCGCCGAACGTCTGGTAGCAGATCGTGACGCCGTTCGCGGACGCAAGCTTCTCGCCTTCGTCGAGCGCGATCATGGAATTCTCCGGTGGTCCCAACCCACGTTTGCCCGTAGGACAAGAGCGTCGGCAAAGCAAGCCGGCGATGCAGGGGAGCTCTCGATGTCGAAGGCGCTGGCGGATTGGCACGCGATCGTGACGACGCGCAACCCGGACGGACTCGACGCTCTGCTCGCCGATGACGTGGTCTTCCATTCGCCCGTCGTTCACAAGCCCCAGCACGGCAAGACAATCACGGCGAAGTACCTGAGCGCCGCAGTCGCCGTGCTGGGCGAGAATTTCCGCTACGTCGAGGAGTGGATCGGATCGAACTCGGCGGCGCTCGAATTCATCACCGCGATCGACGGCGTCGAGGTCAACGGCGTCGATATCATCGGCTGGAACGCCGAGGGCAGGATCGACCGCTTCAAGGTCATGGTGCGGCCCTTGAAGGCGATCCAGATCCTCCAGCAGCGCATGGCGGCGGCGCTCGCGGGGTGATGACGGCGGCGCATCCCAGCTTTGAATTTCACGCTGTTTCCAGTCGAAACAAGGGTTCATAAGACGGTTCAATTGTTACGCGACCGATTGGCAAAACAGGCCGCGCATCGAACAGGCTGATCCTGTAGCGTGAAAACAACTGCGCCATGACAATCTGGGCTTCCGACAACGCAAACGAAAGGCCGATGCAAATGCGCGGTCCCGCGCCAAATGGAAGATAGGCTGGCGTCTGCGTCCAGGGGGCTGCTTTTCCCGCGAATTGATCGGGGAAAACTTGGTCGGCCGATCCCAGAAGCGCCGGTGACGATGCATCACCCAGGGGCTGATCCACGCCTGCGTGTTGGCGCTGACTTTTTCGCCGCAAATGTCGTCGGGTCCGTTGGCGTCCCGAAGGATGTGGGGAACCGGCGGATAGAGCCGCAAAGCCTCGAAGAGCACGTTGTGCAACCGCTGCCAGTTCTGGATATCGTCGAGGCTGTTGATCCGCTCCGGCGGAAAAGCGATGATTTCCTTACGGACGCTCGCCTGTTCTTCCGCGTCCATCGCCAGGAGATAGCTGGCCCAGAACATCATCCGCGCCGTCGTCTCGGAACCCGCGAAAATCATGGTCGCGCATTGGTCCCGGATTTCGGCGTCCAATAGCCCCTCACCGGTTTCGGCGTCGCTAAGGCTCAACAACAGATCAAGGAGATCGCGATGGCCCGCCTTTGGCGGCGACGCCTTGCGGCGCGCGATGATTTGGTCGATCGCCGCGAACCAGTGCTTCTGAAAGCGCGCACGTTTGCGGTTGGCGAAGGCGAAGGCGTTTTCGCTTGTCGAAAATCCGTCCAATAGGGTTGGGCGTCCGGGTCCTTCGACATACTCGCGCACCATATGGCTCAACCTCTCGCGCTCGCTGCTTTCCGGCGTCGAAAACAACGCGCGCAAGACCGCCTCCAATGCCGTGTCCTGAAAGGCTTTCGAGAGATTGGCTCGCGGCGACTTTTCGACCGAAAGCAGCAAATGAAGACCCGCGTCGCGAAAATGCGGCAGCAACAGGCCGATGCTGGCGAGCGCGAACGTCGGCGCCAGGAGACGGCGGTGGCGGCGCCAATCAGCGCCTTCCGCAAGAAAGAGCCCAGAGCCGCCTAGCGGGCGCGCGACGCGATTGACGGCGTGAGGGCGCCGATAATTTGCGGCATTGGCCGTCAGCACGTGACGCACGCCTGCGGGATCGCTGACGAGTATGGTTTCAAGTCCCAACACACGGTTTCGAACGTATAACGCATCGAAAGCGTAGTCCGGCCAGATCGACAGGCTGGAACGCGCCGCTTCCCAGAGGAGACGCCAGACCGGCAGATTTCTTGGGTGAACCGCTGGCGCGGGCGGGACAAGAGGCACGCTCCGGACGGTCATGACGACCTCCTTGACTTAGCCTCCGGTTTCAAATCTCTGCGGCAGGTGCAGACCCGAGCAAGAAGCAACGCGGTGATCCCCAGACGCGCCTCTGAGCGCGTCGTTCCGTTGACCGGTTGAGATCGCCTCACGCCGTCGAAACGGCCTTCCTCCCGAGTGCCGCCTGCGCCGCGGCGAGGCGGGCGATCGGGATGCGGAACGGCGAGCATGAGACATAGTCGAGACGCACCGTCTCGCAAAAGGCTATCGAGGCCGGATCGCCGCCGTGCTCGCCGCATATGCCGAGCTTGATCTCGCTACGCGCCGCCCGGCCTCGTTCGGCCGCGATGCGAATCAGCTCGCCGACGCCTTCGGTGTCCAGCGTCACGAACGGATCGGCCGCCAACAGTCCCTTGGCCGTGTAGATCCCTAGGAACGACGCCGCATCGTCGCGAGAAACGCCAAGCGTCATCTGGGTGAGGTCGTTGGTGCCAAAGGAGAAGAACTCCGCGCTGGCGGCGATGTCGCCGGCGCGCAGCGCCGCGCGCGGCAGCTCGATCATGGTCCCGACATGATAGGGCACGGAGACGCCGGTCTCCTTGGCGACCGTTTCGGCCATCGCGACGATGATCGCCTTGACCGAGTCGAGTTCGGGCCGCGCCATCACCAGCGGGATCATGATCTCGGCGGTGACGGGCGCGCCGGTCTTTCGCCCGGCGTCGACCGCGCCTTCGAAAATGGCCCGCGCCTGCATCTCCGCGATCTCGGGATAGCGGATCGCCAGGCGCACGCCGCGGAAGCCGAGCATCGGGTTGACCTCGTGCAGCTCTGCCGCGCGGGCGCGCAGTTTCTCGGGCTTAACCCCCAAGTTGGCGGCGACTTCCTCGATCTCCTCGTCGGTGTTCGGCAGGAATTCATGCAGAGGCGGATCGAGCAGGCGGATCGTGACCGGCAACCCGGTCATGATTTCGAACAGTTCGGCAAAGTCGCGGCGCTGCATGGGCGCCAGTTTGGCCAGCGCCGCGCGGCGTCCTTGCTCAGAGTCGGCGAGAATCATTTCGCGCACGGCGATGATGCGCTCGTTGTCGAAAAACATGTGCTCGGTGCGACAAAGGCCGATGCCCTCGGCGCCGAATGAGCGCGCGACCCGCGCATCGTCTGGCGTTTCGGCGTTGGCGCGCACCTTCATCCGCCTCGCTGCGTCCGCCCAGGTCATCAGGGTCGCGAAATCGCCGGTCATCTCAGGCTTCACCATCGGCGCCGCGCCCTGAATGACGTGACCGGCGCCGCCGTCGATGGTAAGGACGTCGCCTTTCTTGAGCGTCACCCCGCCCGCGGTCATGGTCTGCGCTGCGTAGTCGATTCGAATCGCGCTGGCGCCCGAGACGCAGGGCTTGCCCATGCCGCGGGCGACAACCGCCGCATGCGACGTCATGCCGCCGCGCGTCGTCACGATGCCCTCGGCCGCATGCATGCCGGCAATGTCTTCGGGCGAGGTCTCGACCCGCACCAGGATCGACTTTCGACCCTTCTGATGAAGAGCCTGGGCGTCTTCGGCCGAAAAAGCGATCTCGCCGCTCGCCGCGCCCGGAGACGCCGGCAGACCCGTCGCAATTGGCGCCGGCATGGTCTTGGGGTCGAGAGTCGGGTGTAGGAGCTGATCAAGCGCTCCGGGCTCGATCCGCGCGATCGCCTCCTCGCGTGTGAGAAGGCCTTCATTGGCCATTTCCACCGCGATCCTGAGCGCCGCCGCCCCGGTGCGCTTGCCGTTGCGGGTCTGGAGCATCCACAATTTGCCCCGCTCCACCGTGAATTCGAGGTCCTGCATGTCGCGGTAGTGCGTCTCGAGCAATTTCGTGATGGCGACAAATTGGCCGAACACCTCTGGCATCAATGCTTCGAGCGAGGGCTGGTCGGAATGGGCGGCCCTGCGCGCCGCCTCGGTGATATTTTGCGGCGTGCGTATGCCGGCCACGACATCCTCGCCCTGAGCGTTTACGAGAAACTCGCCGTAAAGCTCATTGGCGCCGGTCGATGGATTGCGGGTGAAGGCGACGCCGGTGGCCGAAGTCTCGCCCATATTGCCGAACACCATCGCCTGCACATTGACCGCGGTGCCCCATTCGGCGGGAATGCCGTTCAGCTTGCGATAAGTGATCGCACGCTGATTCATCCAGGACGAGAAGACCGCGCCGATCGCCCCCCACAATTGATCGCGCGGCTCCTGCGGAAACGGCTTGCCCGTCGCCTCGGCCACCTTTGCCTTGTAGCCGTCGATGACGGAGCGCCAATCGGGCGCGGTCAGGTCGGTGTCGAGCGCGTAGCCCTTGCCCTCCTTGTAATCCTCGAGGAGGTCCTCGAACTCATGGATGTCGACGTCGAGCACGACGTTCGAATACATCTGGATAAAGCGGCGATAACTGTCGTAGGAAAAGCGCTCGTCGGCCGAGCTCTTGGCCAGGATCTCGACCGATGCGTCGTTGAGCCCGAGGTTGAGGACAGTGTCCATCATGCCGGGCATGGAAGCGCGCGCCCCCGAGCGCACCGAGACCAGGAGCGGATTGGCGGCGTCGCCGAAGCGACGACCGGTCTGCCGGCCGATTTCCGCCAGCGCGGCGTCGACCTGACCCTCCAGCTCTGCCGGGTAGGTCTTTCCGTTGGCGTAAAAGTAGGCGCAGACTTCGGTCGTGATCGTGAAGCCGGGGGGGACGGGCAGGCTCAGCGCGGCCATTTCGTGCAGGTTCGCGCCTTTCCCACCCAACAGGTTGTGCATCTTTCCACTCCCTTCAGCCCGCTCGGCGCTGAAGCAATAGACCCATTTCGACATTGCTGGCTCCTCGTTTGCGTGCGGTACGCCCGGGCGGGTCAGAGCCGCGAATGCAGTCCCATACCAAAACTCACCCAGCCAACGCCATGGAACAACAAGTCGACGCCGAGCAAGGTTCCCAGAACGTATACGCTGTCCAAAGGCCAGTGAGTAACGATGATGAGACCGAGCAGGATCGTCACCGCCGCGGCGAGGAAAACCAGGCCGCGCGGCGGGGCGGCGGGCAGACGCGTGGCGAGGTAAGCGCGCAGGACGCCCGCCGCGACCAGACCCGCGCCCAAGAGAAGCGTCAGCCCGATGGAGGCGAGCAGCGGGTTCACGATGCACAAAATGCCGGCCGCCAGGTAAAGGACGCCGCCGATCAGCCAGAGAAAGAACTGGCCCCAGCCGCGCGAGTGCATGCCAATCCCAATCTCCGCCGCGCCCGCGATCAGGAACAGGACGCCGTTGAGGGTCACCGTCGCGATGGTCGCGAACAGTGAGAAGAACAGCGCGGCCATGCCCAGCGCGACCAGGAGAACCCCGAATGCAGCGATTGCCGCCCATTCGCCTTCCAGATGCTCGATGGCCTCGCCGAGGCTGTGCGGCGACGTCTCGATGTTCGACATTTTACTGCTCCCGTCTGTTCCGAACCGCGCCGCCCGCTAGCGCGACCGTTTCAGCTCGCCCAGCACTTGGGCGGCGTACTCGACCATAGGAACGATGCGGCCATAATTGAGCCGCGTCGGTCCGATGACGCCCAGCACTCCCGCGATCCGATGGTCGCTCGCGCGCAGCGGCGCCGCGATCATCGACGACCCGGACAGGGAGAACAGCTTGTTCTCCGACCCGATGAAAATCTTGACTCCGTCGCCAGTCTCGGCGCGGTGCAGAAGATCAATGACGTCGGTCTTGGTCTCGAGGTCGGCGAACAAGGTGCGAATGCGTTCCAAGTCCTCGGAGGCGCGCACGCCGCCGAGCAGATTCGCCTGGCCGCGCACGATGAGCTGGTCGCGTGATTCTGGCCCGCCCGACCACGACGCGAGGCCCGCCTCAACGAGGCGGGCGGCGATCTCGTCGAGCTCCTGACGCGCGTTGCGTCGCGCCGCTTCGATTTCCGCCGTCGCTTCCGACAGAGTTCGGCCTCGCACGCGCGCGTTGAGGAAGTTGCTCGCTTCGGCGAGTGCGGAAGCCGGCATGCCGAGGGGCGTGGCGACGACCCGGTTCTCGATCGAGCCGTCCTCCGATACAAGGACGGCCAGCGCCCTGTCCGGCTCCAGCCGCACGAACTCGACGTGTTTGAGCCGGGCGTCGGTCTTGGACGTCAACACGACGCCGGCGCCGCGCGTCAGATCGGAGAGCAGGCTCGTCGTTTCGGCGAGCGCCCCTTCGAAGCCGCCGCCCTCGGCGGCCGCCCTCACCTGGCTGTCGATGCGCGCCCGCTCCTCCCGCCCCAAATCTCCGAGCTCCAGCAGCGCATCGACGAAAAATCGCAGCCCTTGCTGGGTCGGAAGCCGGCCGGCGCTCGCATGCGGCGCGTAGATGAGTCCGAGCTCCTCCAGATCCTGCATTACGTTGCGAACGGACGCGGGCGACAGCGAGATCGGCAGCACGCGCGACAGATGACGCGATCCGACCGGCTCGCCGGTGGACAGGTAGGACTCGACGATGTTGCGGAAAATCTCGCGCGAACGAGCGTCCAGAGTCGTCAGCGCGCCGGATTCCGCGGGGCGATCGGCTGCGAAGGGCATGCCCGAAGCATGGCCGGAACGCCGCCCGAGCGCAAGGCGCACAGGCGTCTCGTCGCAATTGAAAAGCGCGCCGCGACCTGACAGACATGGTTTCAACCGACGGAGGGTGAGTGACGATGGAGGCCGGGGCGATGCGATCGGGCGGACAAATCCTCGTCGATCAGCTGGTCGCGCAGGGCGTGGAACGGGTTTATTGCGTTCCAGGCGAGTCCTACCTGGCCGCGCTCGACGCGATGCACGACGCCGCGATCGAGGTCATGGTCTGCCGCCAGGAGGCGGGCGCGGCGATGATGGCGCTGACCGAGGGGCGCCTGACGGGCCGGCCCGGAATCTGCTTCGTCACGCGAGGTCCCGGCGCGACCAACGCCGCGCATGGCGTGCATATCGCAGAGCACGATTCGGCTCCCATGATCCTCTTCGTCGGCCAGGTCGAGCGGGCGATGCTGGGACGCGGCGCGTTCCAGGAGATGGATTATCGCGCCTTTTTCGGCTCGATCGCCAAATGGGCGGCCCAGATCGAAACGGCGGCGCAAATCCCCGAGGTCATCCACCGCGCATTCCACATCGCGATGCAGGGAAGGGCTGGCCCGGTCGTGATCGCGCTTCCCGAGGATATGCTCGTTGAGGCGGCCAATGTCGCCGATGCGCCGCGGGTTTCGCCGGTCCCGATCTGGCCCGGCCTCACCCAAATGGCCGAATTGCAGAAGATGCTCTGGAACGCAGAACGGCCGATCGCCATTCTCGGCGGAGGGAGCTGGACCGAGCGCGCCAGCGCAGCGTTCGCCGGATTTGCCGAGCGTTTTGACATGCCAGTCGCCGGATCATTTCGCCGCGCGAGCGTGTTCGACGGCGAACACGAGAACTTTGCTGGCGAAATCGGACTTTCGGTCAATCCGAAGCTGAAGGCCCGCATCGAGGGGGCCGAGATCGTCATGCTCGTGGGCGGACGCATGTCGGAAGCCGCCGCCCAGGGTTATACACTGTTTGGCATTCCCGCGCCTCGCCAGCGTCTCGTCCACGTCCACGCCGACCCGCGCGAGATTGGACGCAACTATCATCCGACGCTCGGGATCATTGCGACCACCCCGGAATTCTGCTCGGCACTGGAGGGCCTTCAGCCGCCCCCCACAATTCGCTGGTCGGCGGAAACGCGCGCAGCTCGCGCTGATTACCTCGCCTGGAGCGAGCAAGCGCCGGCCAATCCCGGTCGGGTTCAGGTGGGTGAAATCATATTGGGCTTGCGCAAGCGGGTCCCTGATGCGCTGTTCACGAACGGCGCCGGCAATTTCGCCATCTGGGCCGGCCGCTTTCTTCGGTTCCGTCGAATCGAACAGCAATTGGGACCAACTTCCGGCTCGATGGGCTACGGGCTGCCGGCGGCGATCGGGGCCGCGCGCGTCTTTCCAGGACGAACCGTCGTGTGTTTCGCCGGCGATGGCGACTTTCTGATGAACGGGCAGGAATTCGCGACGGCGGTGCAATACAAGCTGCCGGTCGTGGTCGTACTGATCGACAACGGGATGTATGGCACGATCCGCATGCACCAGGAGCGCGAGTTTCCTGGCCGCGTCATCGCCACCACGTTGCGCAATCCAGATTTCGCAGCTTACGCGCGCGCTTTCGGAGGGCATGGCGAGACTGTCGAAGAGACAGCCGAGTTCCTTCCTGCGTTCGAGCGCGCGCTTGCGACCGGCCTCGCCTCGATCGTGCATGTGAAGATCGATCCGGAAGCCATCGCCCCCTCGGCCACTCTCAGCGCGATTCGGGATGCCGCACTCGGAAGGCGCGCCCGTTCGTGAGGCGGCTTCCGCCCGACGTCTGAGCGCTTCAGTCCATGCTCATTTGCAAGCACCAGCGTCCGTGCGGCAACGGCAAGAAATTCAAGAAGTGCTGCCTGGCGACGTGAGGATGCTGATTTCCTCGTTGGCGACTAACTGACGGTCCGCGGCGCATAAGACGCCGGATCGACGCTTGCAGGCCTTCCCTCCAGCAAGAGATCCGTCGTCCGCGCAGGCGTGCGAGCGATGATTTTGCCGCGGCGGATAACGAGGAGCCGCGCCGCGCGAAGCCGCACCGCCTCGATTGGGTCGGCCGCCTGCAACAGCACCATATCGGCGTGGGCGCCGACGATGAGGCCATAGTCCTCGAGTTCGAGGATTCGCGCCGGGATCTCCGTCACCGCGTCGAAAGTCCAGCGAATCGCCTCGCGGCTCGTCATCGGCGCACCATGCACGGCCATGTGGGCGACGTCGAGCATATCCGCGCCGCCGAGGCTGTACCAGGGGTCCATGACGCAATCCTGGCCGAGCGCGACGGGAACGCCGAGCGCACGCATTTCGGCGACGCGCGTCATCCCGCGCCGCCGCGGATAAGTGTCGTGCCGGCCTTGCAAGGTCAGATTGATGAGCGGATTGGCGATCGCGCAGATGCCGGATTCGGCGATCAACGGCAGCAGTTTCGAGACATAATAATTGTCCATCGAATGCATCGAGGTCAGATGCGATCCCGTCGCTCGCGCGCCAAGGCCGAGCCGTTGCGCCTCCCAGGCCAGGGTCTCGACGTGGCGCGACATCGGATCGTCGCTTTCATCGCAGTGCAGGTCGATCATCAGCCCGCGCCGCGCCGCGATCTCGCACAGGGCTCTCACGGACGCCGTTCCATCCGCCATGGTGCGTTCGAAATGCGGGATGCCGCCGACGACGTCAACGCCGAGATCGAGCGCCCGTTCAAGATTGCGCGCAGCGCCAGGGGAGCGGAAGTAGCCGTCCTGCGGAAAAGCGACGAGCTGCAAATCGAGATAAGGCTTGACCTTCTTTTTTACCTCGAGCAGCGCCTCGACGGCGAGAAGCCGGTCGTCGCAGACGTCGACGTGGCTACGCACGGCGAGCAGGCCCTGCGACACCGCGAGATCGCAGTAGCGCAGGGCGCGTTCAGCGACGGCTTCGTGGGTCAGTTTCGGCTTCAGTTCGCCCCAGAGAGCGATTCCTTCCAACAACGTGCCCGAGACGTTGAGCCTCGGGAGGCCGAGCGACAACGTCGCATCCATGTGAAAGTGGCAATCGACGAAGGGCGGGGCGAGGAGGTAGCCGCGAGCGTCGACCGTTTGACCAGCCTCGGCTTCGATCCTCGGCTCGATTGCGGCAATGCGGCCGCCGGCGATAGCGACGTCTTGCGCCTTGCGCCCATCCGGCAGGGCCGCGTTGCGCAAAATCAAATCGAAGGCCATCTCGCTTCCCTGCCTTTGCTTGCAGTCCACACGAACGACGCCAGTATACGACTGCCGTAGGTCAGGAGTCGGCCGACTGGTTCGGCGAACTACGGCATCCTTCGGCTGGCGGTCGTAAAAAGGGGGTTCCGCCAACCATGACGACCCAGCCCCGGGTCTCCGCCTCCCACGGGGTAAGGGCGAACCTCGAACGAATCACGCCCGAAGTCCAGGCGGCCGAAACGTCCATGCCGATTGCGCGCCGGGCGAAACCTACGCTACGCTGCGCGCCTTACGCGCGCGCCCCGGCAGCCCAGGCGAGGCCCTGTTCGAGCCGGTCGTTGCCCCAAAAAACTTCCCCGTCTTCGGTGACAAGGCAGGGCGCGCCGATGACTCCGATTTCAGCCGCGCGCGCGCATTCGGCCTTCAGCCGCGCCTTGTTCAGGTCGCTTTCCGCCCGTTGCAACGTCGCCGTCGGGTCAATGCCGAGCCTTGCGAGCAACTCGGCGATTGTTGCGCGATCGGAAATCGGCGCCCCGCGCCCGAACTCGGCCGCGTAGACCCCGCGCGAGAAGTTCGCCCGTTCCACGCCTTCGAGCGCCAGCGCGACCCGCGCGGCCAGCAGGCTCGGCTGCGGAAAGGGTTCCGGCCGTTTCAGCGGCAACCCCAGCGCGTCGCAGACGCGCTGCACGTCGCGCCACATGTAGCGGCCCTTGGAAGGGTAGATGTTGAATGGAGAATCGCGCCATCCGCGAGTGGCGAATATCGGCCCGAGCAGAAATGGTCGCCAGGCGAGGCTCACATTCAGAGCGGCCGCGAGCGCATCGACACGCATCGCCGCCGGATAGGAATAGGTGCTCGCGAATTCGTACCAGAACTCTGCGCCCGCCACTTATCCGCTCCCTGCTTCGCGCTGAGTCTGGCGCGGGGGGCGCACATCGGCAAGGGCGCACTCGCGCCGGGTCTGGACGAGCGCGGATTCCTTTGGCGCCAGAAAAAAGAACGCCGCCCCATCCGAGGGACGGGGCGGCGGGTCTCAACAACCCCGATTTCGGGTCGCGTCGATCGATCAGCCCTTCGGCTCCTCGGCGGGAGCCGGGGCCATTTTGCTCTTGCTCTTCATGTGGTGCTTCGTCTTGTGCGACTTATGCGCCGTATGAGTCTTCTTCTTCATCGGCGCCTTGGCCGTCGAGTCCGAAGCGGCGGGAGCCGCTGTGTCTCCGGCGAAAGCGGCGAGGGGCGAAAGGGCGAGCGCGGCGCCGAGGCCGATCGCGGCAAGTGTCTTCAGCATGGGTCATTCTCCGTATCGGGTCTTTCGACCCATTGTTTTCTGCACAGGAATGGAATGCGCCCGCCAAGATGAATTGGGAATGAACATCGGGCGCGTCGCGAAAATCGCTTGTTCCTGAGCGCCGGCCGCGGTTTGACGGGGCGGCGAAGGCTCCCTTATGTACGCGGCGTCGGGTCGCCATGTCGCACAACAGTTTTGGTCATCTCTTTCGGGTCACCACCTTCGGCGAGAGCCACGGGGCGGGGATCGGTTGCGTCGTCGACGGCTGCCCGCCGCGAATTCCCCTTGACGTCGCCGACCTCCAGGCCGAACTCGACCGGCGCCGCCCTGGAAGGTCGCGCTTCACCACCCAGCGGCGCGAGCCGGACGAGGCGCGCATCCTCTCCGGCGTGATGATCGATGAGATTTCCGGCCGACAGATGACGACGGGAGCGCCGATCGGCGTCTTCATCGAAAACCTCGATCAGCGCTCGAAGGACTATGGCGAGATCAAGGACAAATATCGTCCCGGGCACGCCGACTACGCCTATGACGCAAAATATGGCCTGCGCGACTATCGCGGCGGCGGGCGGGCCTCGGCGCGCGAGACGGCTGCGCGCGTCGCCGCCGGCGCGATCGCCCGCAAGGTGACGCCCGGCGTGCGCATTCGCGGCGCGCTGGTGCAAATGGGAACGCTCAAGGTCGACCGGGCGCGCTGGGACTGGGACGAGGTCGGCCGCAATCCGTTCTTCTGTCCGGACGCCGAAGCCGCCGATCGTTTCGCCGACTATCTCGACGACATCCGCAAGAAGGGCTCCTCGATCGGCGCCGTCATCGAGATTGTCGCCGAAGGCGCGCCCGCCGGCTGGGGCGCGCCGGTCTACGGCAAGCTCGATTCGGAGATCGCCGGCGCGCTGATGAGCGTCAACGCGGTCAAGGGCGTCGAGATCGGCGACGGCTTCGCTTCCGCCGAACTTTCCGGCGAGGAGAACGCCGATGAAATGCGCCGCGGCGAGGACGGGCGGCCGCGGTTTCTGTCCAACCACGCGGGCGGCGTCTTAGGCGGAATCTCGACCGGACAACCGATCGTCGCCCGCTTCGTCGTCAAGCCGACCTCCTCGATCCTGACGCCCCGCCGAACGATCACCCGCGCCTTCGAGGACACCGAGATCGTGACGCGAGGCCGCCACGATCCTTGCGTCGGCATCCGCGCCGTTCCGATCGGCGAAGCGATGGTCGCGTGCGTGCTGGCGGACGCGTTCCTGAGGCATCGGGGGCAGGTCGGGGGGTAGGGACCGCCGCTCCCAGAGGCTCTTCCCGTATATTGGCGGCGCGCGTAGTCTCATGCCTCCGAAGCTAGCCGGAGGCCAAAAGAATGTCGGGAACCGCGAGCGACGGAGTCACGCGGCGCGACATGCTCATCGGCGCCGCGAGCGGCCTCGCCCTGGCGGCGATCGAGCCCGCTCCGGCCGAAGCGGAAGGCGCGCAAATCTCCGGCGTCGTCTTCGAGGACCGGGACGGATTTGGGGCGGCGGGCGGCGCCAATCCGGGGCTCGCCAATGTGCTCGTCTCCAATGGCCGGGAGGTCGCGGTCACCGGCGCCGACGGGCGTTATGCGCTGCCGCTGCCGGAGGAGGCGACGATCTTCGTCGTCAAGCCGGCGGGGTTCATGCCGCCGGTCGATCCGCTGACCGGCCTGCCGCGCTTCTACCGCCATCATCAGCCCAAGGGCTCGCCCGCGGAGCTCAATCTGACTTTCGCGGGTCTCGCGCCGACGCCGCCCTTGCCCGCTTCGCTCGATTTCGCGCTGCGCCGGCAGGACGAGCCGACGGCCTTCGATGTCGTGATGTTCGCCGACCCGCAGCCCGAGACCGAGGCCGAGGTCGATTACATCCGCGAAGACGCGATTCCGGCGCTGGCCGGCGTCGACGCCAAATTCGGGCTCACCGCCGGCGACATCATGTTCGACGATCTGTCGCTCTTTCCACGCCTGAACGCGATCATCGGCGCGATCGGCCTGCCGTGGTGGAACATCGGCGGCAATCACGATCTCAATTTCGAGGCACCCGACCGAAAATACAGCCGCGAGACCTACAAGCGTGTCTTCGGGCCGAGCTACTATGCGTTCTTCTACGCGAAGACCCTCTTCCTCATGCTCGACGACGTCGACTATCTCGGCTTCGATCCCAGCAAGCCGCGGGGCGCGGGCGCGTACGAGGGAAGGCTCGACGCGCGACAGCTGGAGTTCGCGCGCGCCGTGCTGGCGCAGACGCCCGAAGACCGGCTCGTCATCGTGGTCATGCACATTCCGATCCGCACCTATCTCGGGCGGGAGACCTGGCAGAACCTCGTCAACAAGGAGGAGCTGTTCAAGCTCCTCGAGGGCCGGCGCTTCACCGTGAGCTTCGCCGGGCACACGCACACGACCGAGCACCATTATTTCGGCGCCGCCGACGGCTGGACCGGGCCCGAGCCGCACCACCATCATGTGCTGACCACGCTGTCGGGCTCGTGGTGGAGCGGGCCGCTCGACCATCGCGGCGTCGCCTCGGCCGACAGCCGCGACGGCACGCCGAACGGGTTCCATGTCCTCTCGGTCGACGGCAATGGCCATACGACGCGCTTCGTCCCGGCCAAGGAGCCGAATGGACGGCAGATGCGGCTTTCCATCGACAGCCGCTTCCACGGGTTCAGCCGGGACGCCGATCCCGAATTGCCCCAGGTGCGCGTGCTCGGATCGCCGGTCCCGCGGGCCGCATTGGGCGCGTCGAGCCTGATCGCCAACGTGTTCGACGGGGGCGAGAAGACGCGGGTGACGATGAGGATCGGCGACCGGGCGCCGGTCGCAATGACCCGCAGCGCCCGGCCCGATCCGTTCGTCGTCGAGGTCTTCGGCCGCAACGGGGCGACGAAAAAAAGCTGGGCCAGGGCCGATCCCTCCTCGCATATCTGGGTCGCCCGCCTGCCCGGCGACCTCGAGCCCGGCGCGCATCGGGTGAGCGTCGAGGCGCTCGACGAATACGGCAAGACGCTGACGGGCAGACTGGCGCTTGAGGTGACAGGGTGAGGGGGCGCTCGACGTTTACCGCCGCTTTCTCCTGACGGGTCGAGCAATATCAGGGGCTTACGCGCCCGTTTACCGCCGCCCCGCAAAAGGCGGCCGTCAGGGGAAATAATAACATATCATTTATGGTTTTTAAGATTGTCCTCCGGGCGAGGCGGCCGCGCGCCCCCTCCGCCGCGCTTTCGCGCGGGCCCGCTCCTCCGCGCCATTGACAATCTCCCTCGCCGCGCGGGAAAGGTCGCGCCCCGAATTTCGAGGAGCCGATTTTGACCGAAGCCCGCCTTCAGACGCTGATCGACGAGGCTTTCGAGGATCGCGCCAGGATCACGCCTCAAACCACGGGCGACGTGCGCGACGCGGTCGAGGCGGCGCTCGATCTGCTCGATAGCGGCGGGGCGCGGGTGGCCGAGAAAATCCCGGGCGCGGCGGGGCCGAATTCGTGGAAGGTCAACCAGTGGCTGAAGAAGGCGGTGCTGCTGTCGTTCCGCCTCAACGACAATTCGCTCATCGAGGGGGGCCCAGGCGCCGCGGCTTGGTGGGACAAGGTTCCCTCGAAATTCGAAGGCTGGGGCGAACGCCGGTTTCGCGACGCCGGCTTGCGCGCGGTTCCGGGCGCGATCGTGCGCCGCTCGGCCTATGTCGCGCGCGACGTCGTGCTGATGCCGAGCTTCGTCAATCTCGGCGCCTATGTCGACGAGAGGACGATGGTCGACACCTGGGTCACGGTCGGCTCCTGCGCCCAGATCGGCAAGAACGTGCATCTTTCCGGCGGCGTCGGGATCGGCGGGGTGCTGGAGCCGCTGCAGGCCAACCCGACCATCATCGAGGATGACTGCTTCATCGGCGCGCGCTCCGAGATCGTCGAGGGCGTCATCGTCGGCGAGGGCTCGGTGGTGTCGATGGGCGTTTTCGTGTCCGCTTCGACCAGAATCGTCGACCGCGCGACCGGCAAGGTTCATATGGGCTATGTGCCGCCCTATTCGGTCGTGGTGTCCGGCTCGCTTCCGGGCAAGGCGCTGCCCGACGGCTCGCCCGGCCCGTCGCTCTATTGCGCGGTGATCGTCAAAACCGTCGACGCGAAGACGCGGTCCAAGACCGGCATCAACGAGCTGCTCAGGGAGTGAAGGCGCGGGGCGCCGACCGGGCGAACACGGTCGGCGCACTTGGCAAGCATCTGGTTTAATTGATTTTTTCTGCCCAAATCGCGTCTGTTTCGAACAAAACACGAACAAAAGCTTGCGCTTTGACGCCGGTCGAGGCATAGTGGGGCAAGGTCGATAGACGCGTCCAGCGTCTCGGCCGCTTCCCGACAGCCGCAGCTTTGTCGCTCCGCCCTCGCGCGCGGGCGGCCGCCTTGCCGCGCGCTCTCCCTCCAAGATCAAAGAAGGCGCCCATGCCCCCCGAAGCCTCTCCGGAAGCAACAAAGAAAGCCGCGCCGACCCGCGCCCAGCGCATTCTGGCCGCGCTGGTCGCCGGCGCGAGCCTCGACGAGATCGGCGTTCAGGCCAAGCTCACGCGCAGGAAGACCGAGCAGATCCTGCGCGACGAGCTGCGCCGGCGCTGGGTGGCCCCCGCGGCCGAATTCGCCAGGCTCCAGATCACGCGGCTCGAAAACATGATCCTCACCCTGACCGACCGGGTCCAGGACGGCGATCTGGACGCAATCGACCGGGCGCTGAAGATCGTCGACCGGCTCGACCGCTATCACGGTTTCACCCGCGCGAACCGCGCGATCGAGCCCTACGGCGATGAAGAGCGCGAGCGGCTGATGAACAAGATCAACACCATCGCCGCCCGTCTCCATTCGGACAAGCCCGAGGAATGAAAGTCCAAGCGGCGAAGCCCGCCCGGCCGCCCAGAATTGGCCGGCCGCGGCGCCCCCTTGTCCGGGGCGGACCGATCGTGCGCATCGGCGACATCCTGCGTCTCAATCCCGGCGAGCGCGCCAGGATCATCGCGGAAATGTCGCCGCTCGAATGCGCGCAGCTGTTCCACGACTGGAACTTCTGGGCCCGCGCGGACCAGGCCCCGCCGCCGGGCGACTGGCTGATCTGGCTGATCCTGGCCGGGCGCGGCGCGGGCAAGACCCGGGCCGGCGCCGAGGCCGTGCGTCACTGGGCGAAGAGCTATCCGATCGTCAACCTGGTCGGCCCGACCGTCGCCGACGTGCGCGACACCATGGTGCTGGGCGAATCCGGCATTCTCAACTGTTGCCGCAGGGACGAACGACCCCGCTACCTCGCCGCCGCCGCGCGGATCGAATGGCCGAACGGCGCCGTCACCGCGCTGTTCTCGGCCGAGGAGCCCGACCGGCTGCGCGGCAAGCAGCACATGAAGCTCTGGTGCGACGAGCTCGCCGCCTGGCGGCAGCCGGAGACCTTCGATCAGGCGTTGCTGGGCCTGCGTCTCGGCGACAAGCCGCAGGTGGTCGTGACCACGACGCCGCGCCCGACCAGGATCATCAGGCATCTCGCGGGCGACAAGGACGCGATCGTCACCCGCGGCTCGACCTTCGACAACACGGGCAATCTCGCCAAGGCGTTTCTGGAGCGCATCGCCGCGCGCTACCAGGGCCGCGCGATCGGGCGCCAGGAGCTCATGGCCGAGATCGTCGAGGAGACGCCGGGGGCCCTATGGACGCGCGCGCTGATCGAGCGCCAGCGCGTCGCGCCGGAGGCCGCCCCGCGGGAATTCTCGGAAGTCGTGGTCGCCGTCGATCCGCCGGCCCGTTCGGGCGCCAGCGCCGACGAATGCGGGCTGATCGTCGCGGCGAAGGCGTCGACCGGCTTCTTCTACGTGCTCGCCGACCTCTCGAGCCAGGGCGACACGCCCGCCGCCTGGGGCGCGCGGGTCGGCGCGGCCTATCGCGGATTCAACGCCAACCGGGTGGTGGCGGAAATCAACAACGGCGGCGACATGGTGACGGAGGTGCTGCGCCAGAGCGATCCGCACCTGCCGGTGCGCGCGGTTCATGCGACCCGCGGCAAGTTTTTGCGCGCCGAGCCGGTCGCGGCGGCCTATGAACGCGGCCTGGTCTTTCACGCCGGGACCTTCGCCAGGCTCGAGGATCAGCTGTGCGCGCTGACCCCCGACTTCGATTCCAAAGCGGCCGGCTATTCGCCCGACCGCGCCGACGCGCTGGTCTGGGCGCTCGCCGACCTGCTGGGCCTCGACCGGCGGAATTCGGGCGGGATGATCGAGTTTTGGGCGGGGCGCGCGGACGGATAGGCAACCTTCGCGGCGAGCGAAACGACGCGCAAATCGACGGGAACGCATGACTTCGCTGGACATTCCACCAAATGACGCGCATAGTTCCGTCAGGAGGTGCGACATGCCGGCTGCGATTCGCGGCGCCCGGCTGGGGCCATTGACCCCGGCCGAGCCGCAGACATTTTCTCAGGAAAGAGATCGCGTGCGTCTGTCGGAAGTCGCGATCAAGGCGTTCCTCGCCCTGTCAAAAGCATGGGGCTTGTCGAACGCCGAAGCCTCCGGCCTGGTCGGCGTGTCGGCAAGCAGCCTCGACCGCATCAAGCGAGGATACCGTCCGACGCTCAGCCAGGATCAGCTGACGCGGGTCTCGGCGCTGGTCGGGATCTATAAGGGCCTGCACCTCTTGTTCAGCGACAATACGTCGGACGAGTGGATACGCCGGGAGAACCGGGGTCCCCTGTTCGATCGCCGGACGCCGATTCAGGCGATGATCGAGGGCGGCATTCCCAGGATGCTCGAGGTTCGCCGCTATGTCGACGCGGTGCGCGGCGGCCTGTGAGCGGTGCGGACGCTGAACGGGTTGCCGGTCGTCCGGGAGGCGTTTCCGAGAACCGTCCGGCTGGTGACGTCCGCCCGTCTGCGCCCTCCGGTTCTGGAGGCGCTGGTTTCGGCCGAGGACATCGCGGCGCTGGCTGAAATCGAAGGCGCGACCAGCCATCGCCTGCTCGCTCAGGAGTGGGGGGCGGAAGGCATT
The DNA here is from genome assembly GCA_963784805.1 of uncultured Alphaproteobacteria bacterium. GTDB lineage: Bacteria > Pseudomonadota > Alphaproteobacteria > Rhizobiales > Beijerinckiaceae > Roseiarcus. The sequence continues at coordinate 311,166 of CAWASR010000008.1, read as the reverse complement.
GACCGGGACGAGTTCGTGCACGGCGCGCCGTATGCGGCCTTCATCAACGCGTCCTTCGCCTATTCTAAGCCGTTGGAGCCCAATCGGTTCAACGCCGCGCGCGGGGCATGGTATGCGGCGCTCGAGGTGAAGACTTGCATGCGCGAGGTCGCCTATCACATGGCCGATTTCCTCGGAAGATCCGGCCAATACAAGGGCGTGGTCGAGTACGCGGAGCTGTTTGCGAGCATGGCGGGCGAGTTCGTCGACCTGAGAACGGCCGGCCCGCTTCAATGTTTGGATCCGGACCCGGCGATCGGCTATCCGGCGGGCAATGCGATCGCCGACGCCGCGAGGGCGCGAGGGCTCAACGGCGTCGTCTATCCCTCGGTGCGCCATGCCGGGGGAACCTGCCTCGCGGCTCTGTGGCCGCATGTGGTGCAGTCGGTCGCTCCGGGCGGCCTCTATCGTTTCGAATGGTCGGGCGAGCGAGAGCCGGCGATCGCGCGCATCTCCGACTAGCTCTCGAGACTTCGCGTTTTCAAATTTCAGACTGGGATCGCCGGCCGTCAGCGCAACCGCGGCGGGGGGAACTCGTTCGCCGCCACCTCGTGCAGCCTCGCTCCGAGCCTGCGGTTGAATTCCTCGGCGTCGAACTGGGCGTTGACCGCGTCGGTCCTGTCCTCGCGCGGCAGGGGGCATTGCGCGTCCGGTCGCGTCGCGCCCGCCCGCTCGAGCATGCTCTCGAAAATATACTCCAGACGCTGACGATCGCGCCCGGCCGCGAACACGTCGGTGACCCACACGTCCTTGCCGGTCTCGGACGCCGCGACGCAGAAGGTCCAGCGCGGCGCAGCGCCGGCGGAGGCCGGCAGGCTGAGGACGATCGCGATGAGCGCAATCCAACCGCGCATGCCGTCCTCCAGTCCTGGCGTGAACTTCGACCCCTTCAAGCTAACCGCCAATCCCTAACGGAACGCGAAGGCGCCGCGGCGCAGCGACCCCTCACCCCCAATCCCTCTCCCGCCATAGACCGTCGAAAGACAGGCGTTCTTCGAACGCCCTATCGGGGAGAGGGGAGAGCCAAGGAACCGATCCCATGTCCCCGGACGCCATCGAACGCCCGCTGACCCCCGGCGTGTTCGCGCGCCTCGCCCAGGCGACGCGCTATGCAATCACCGGCGCCGCGCCGGACGCCTGGTTCGGACCGCAGCAGCCTTTGGCGCCCCAGGCGCCGCCGGAGGCGAAGGGGCGGCAGTTCGACTATCCGTTCGGCGCCAACCTCAACTACATTCCGCGCGGCGAGAGCGGCCTCTCCTTCCCCGAGTTGCGCGCGCTCGCCGACGCGCTGCCGCTGTTGCGCGCCGTTATCGAGACCCGAAAAGACCAGGTCGCCGCCCAGAGCTACGCGGTGCGCGCGCGGGCCCGAGCCGACCTGCCGGACGCCTCCGCCCGGATCGACGCGGCGCTCGCGTTTCTCAGCCGGCCCGACCGGCGCCGCTCCTTCGGCGACTGGCTGCGCATGCTGATCGAAGACCTGCTCGTCATCGACGCGGCGACGATCTATCCGCGCTTCAACCGCGCCGGAAAACTCTATTCGCTCGACATCGTCGACGGGGCGACGATCAAGCCGCTGATCGGCGAGGACGGGCGCGCGCCCGAGCCGCCCGACCCGGCCTATCAGCAGGTTTTGCATGGGCTCCCGGCGGCCGATTTCTCCGCCGACGAGCTTCTCTATCTGCCGCGCAACGCACGGGTCCATAAGCTCTACGGCATGAGCCCGGTCGAACAGATCGCGCTGACCGTCAACATCGCGCTGAGGCGCGACGCCGCCACCCTCGACTATTACCGGACCGGCTCCTCGCCCGACGCCTTCGCCACGCTCCCCAAGGAATGGACCTCAGACCAGATCCGTTCGTTCCAGGATTATTTCGACGCCCTGATGAGCGGCAATTCGGCCCGGCGGCGGATGACGAAGTTCATGCCCGCCGACTTCCGGCTGATCGAAACACGCCAGCCGCCGCTCAAGGACCTTTACGACGAATGGCTCGCGCGCGTGATCTGCTTCGCGTTTTCGGTGCCCGCTTCGCCCTTCGTCAACCAGGTCAACCGGGCGACCGGCGAGACGCTGCGCCTGCAGGCGACGCAGGAAGGCCTGGTGCCGCTAAAGGCCTGGGTCAAGAACGCGCTCGACCGCGTGATCCAGGATTGCATGGGCGAGCCCGAGCTCGAATTCGTCTGGGTCGGCGACGACGCCATCGACCCGCTGCAACAGGCCCAGACGCTCGAGATCCTCGTCTCGGCCGGCATCAAGACGCGCGAGGAGGCGCGGGCGGAGCTGGGGCTGGGGGCGGCTGGCGGAACGTCGAAGGCGCCGCCGGGAGGCGCTGCGCCTGCAGGCGACGCAGGAGGGGTTTGAGAACAGGTTTATTCGAAGCGTCGGCGGCCTGATCCGGGGCCTCGAACAAAAAGAGAACATTTTCTTGACCGCTTACGCCGGTCGTGGCATAGTTCGATACAGTGGAGATGGTGCGGGTGGCGAGAGCGCCCCGGCCCTCCGCTCTTTCCGCATCCGCCGCAATTCGTTTTCGCGCCCGCGCCGCCAGGGCGTTTGCGCTCGCTTGTCCCGATGGAGCCCGCATGTCCGCTCTCGATCTGTTCCTGCCGTTGGCGAAGGTCGATCTCGATCGGCGTCTGGTCACCGGGATCGCGACCGCGGAAACGCCCGATCGTTCGGGCGAGATTTGCGATTATGCGTCGAGCAGGCCCTATTTCGAGAAATGGTCGGCCGAGGCGCTGGCCGCGAGCGGCGGCAAATCGCTGGGCGCCGTGCGCGCCATGCATGGCCACGTCGCCGCCGGCAAACTGACCGACATCGCCTTCGACGACGACGGCAAGCGGATCGTGATCGCGGCGAAAATCGTCGACGACGACGAATGGCGAAAAGTCTGCGAGGGGGTCTACACCGGATTCAGCCAGGGCGGCCGCTATGTGAAGCGCTGGCCGGACCCCGACAACGGCCTCACCCGCTATACCGCCGAACCGCGGGAAATCTCGCTGGTCGATCTGCCCTGCCTGCCCAACGCGACTTTCGACGTGGTCAAGAACGGCGTCGTTGAAAAGCGCGCCTTCGCCGCCCTCGCCGGCCCATCCGAATTATCGTCTTCCGAGTCCCCGCTCGAAGCCTCGCAACAGGCCGCAGAACGGCCTTCGAGGCGTATCGAAGCGGCGGCTGAGAAATCCGCCGCGCCCGCACCGACGCCGGGCGTATCGCCAGAGACGCCCGAGGCCCTCGCCAGGGCCGCCGCCTCGCTCTCGCAAGCGGCGCGCGGAATCGAACGGGTGAGGGAAGAGAACGCAGCCTTGCGCAAAGCGCTCGACGGGGTCGCGCCTACGCTCGCCGATCTCACGAAGCGCGTCGCGACGCTCGAGGCCCAGCCGCTGCCCGCGAAGGCGGCGCTGCGCTCGATCGCCAAGAGCGCCGACGGCAAGGCGGACGTTTTCGCCGGCGTCGATGAAGCCGTCAGGGCGCTCGCCGCCCTCCCCGCGCAGGATCGCGCGCTCGCGCTGACCAAACTCAGCCTCGCCAATCCGTTGCCGCCGCGCTTCTGAGCGTCGCCGCAGGCATACAGACTCAAACCACCCGCGCCGATTGAATCGTCGACGGCGCCAAGCGCTCATCTTCGAAGTCTCCGATGTTCCGCGACGGCCCTATGGCTGGGCTCGGATACGAGGATCGCCGGACGCCGCGGCGTCCGGCGAGGCGGCGGCCGAGGCGCAGCGGGCCATCGCCTTGCTCACGGCGGCGATCGGTCAACCCCTGTCAGCTTCGGCCGCCGCGTTCGTTCAGGCGCAATGACGCGAGCGCGGTCGCTCCAGACGCGCGATTCATTTTCCATCGGCGGCGAACCGGCCGGCGTCGCCGGAACGAAAACGGCCGCAATGCCGCAGCCGACACGAACGATCATCGTCGACCCCGATTCTCTGGCCCGCTTCGCGCGCCCCATTCCGATCGTCGCCGACAACGCCAACCTCGAAGGAAGCCATCATGAGTTTTTCGCAGACGACGGAAGAAACCTTGCGCCTCACCAAGGAGGCGCTCTCGGACAATGCGCTCGCCAAGAACGTCAGCCTGGCGACCGGGCTCTCCGCCTATGACCTGCAGGCGCCGGCGAAGAACCTGTTTCCGATCGTCACCCCGCTGAGGAATTCCCTTCCGCGGGTCGCGCGCCTCAATCCCGGCGATGCGGCGCGCTGGCGCACCATCACTTCGATCACCGGCTCGGGCTATGACTCTATGGGTTGGGTGCCCGAAGGCCAGCGCACCGCGAGCATGTCCTATTCGGCGCAGCCCCAGGTCGCCCCCTATCTGACGCTCGGCGAAGAAGACACCGTAACCTTTGAAGCCGAGGCGGCCGCGCAGGGGTTTGAAGACCTCAACGCCACTGCGACCCTGCGCCTTCTCCAGAAGACGATGCGGAAGGAAGAAACCGCGCTCCTGGGCGGCAACGCGTCGCTCGCGCTCGGCACGCCAGGCGCGCCGACGCTGACGGCCTCCGGCGCCGGCGGCACTCTGCCGGCCGCGACCTATTCGGCGATCGTCGTCGCCCTGAGCTTCGAAGGCTATCGCAATTCGAACCTGGCGAGCGGCGTCGCCACCAGCAAGACCATCACCGGCAACGATGGCAATACCTACACGCTCAACGGCGGCTCATCGATGCGCAGCGCCAACGCGACGCAGGCGGTCACGCTTGGCCAGACCCTCAGTGCGACGGCCCCGATCGTCAACGGCGCCGTCGCCTACGCCTGGTATGTCGGACCGGCCGGCTCGGAGACCTTGCAGGCCATCACCACCATCAACAGCGCGACCTTCAGCGCGCCGCTAGCCGCCGGCCAGCAGGCTGCGACCGTCATCACCGCTGACAATTCCCGCAATCCGACGCTCGCCTTCGACGGCCTGCTGACCGTTGGTTTCAATCCAGCCAACAGCGCTTATGTGCAGGCGCTGGCCTCCGGAACTGCGGGAACCGGCGCGTTCCTGACCGCCTCCGGCCGCGGCTCGATCGTCGAGATCGACAACATGCTGATCCAGATGTGGAACAGCTATCGGCTGTCGCCGACTGTGATCTACGTCCACGCCCAGGAACAGCGGAACATCACGTCGAAGTGCTTGACCAACGCCTCGGGGCCGCTGATTCGCTACATGGTCGACGCCGGGCAGTCGCAGCCTTACGAATTCTCGGCCTCGGGCGTCGTCCGCTGGTATTACAATCCGTATAGCGGCATTGAAATTCCGGTCAACGTGCATCCCGATCTGCCGCCGGGCACCGTCCTGGCGCTGTGCGAGCGGCTGCCGGTCTGGTATCAGTCGAACCAGACCCCAAACGTCGCCGAAGTCCTCACGCGGCGCGACTATTATCGCGTCGACTGGCCGCTGCGCACGCGCCGTCGCGAATTCGGCGTCTACGCCGAAGAGACCTTGGCTGTCTACGCGCCCTTCGGCGTCGGAATTCTCACCAATATCGGCAACGGCTGAGCTTCAGCCGCGTCGATCGCGGCGGCGCGGATTCTGCTCGCGCGCGCCGCCGCACTGCTGTCGCAGCCGTCTTGCGAGCGCCCGATGTCGCCATACGACCTGACCAATCTCGCCGCCCTGAAGGCCTGGCTCGGCCTGCCTTCCACCGCTGGGCCTAACGACGCGACCCTTGCCGCGCTCGTCACCGCGGCAAGCCGGTCCATATTTGCCGCGCTGAGTCGCCCAGGGCTGCTGCCGCAGGCCTATACCGAGACGATCGATCTCGAGACGCGCCGCGTCTACTTGAGGCAATGGCCGGTTCTACAAGTGAACTCGGTTCTGTGGCGGGGAATTGTCGTTCCGCCCGATCTAGACGCCGACCCCGGCGCATCGACCGGCTACGCCCTGCAGCCGGGCGACGCCGCGCCTCCCGGCCAGCCGCAGGCGCTCGATCTGTTCGGGACTCAATACCGCACCGGCCGCCAAAGCCTCATCGTCTCCTACAGCGCCGGCTACGCCGTGCAGCGCGAGCCGCAGGAAGTGCCGGCGTCTGCTCCGCTGCAGGTGGCGGCGCTCGCGCCGTTCGGACCCTGGGCGTCCGATCTCGGCGTCGTGTACGCCTCCACCGGGGCGCCGCTGACCCCTGTCGCGGTCGCGCCGGGGGGCGGGCAATATTCTGTCAGCGGCGGCGTCTACGCCTTCTCTATCGCCGACGCCGGACAATCACTTTCGATCTCGTATGGCTTCGTCCCTCAGGACGTTGCGCAAGCGGCGCTCGAACTCGCCGCCGAGCGCTTTCGCGCCGCCGATCACATCGGGTTGCGGTCGGCATCGGTCGGAGGTCAGGAGACCATTTCCTACGACACGAGCGCGATCTCGGCGCCGATCCTGGCGATGCTGCGGCCTTACAGGAGGGTCGCGGTCTGATGTTCGCGATCCAAATCGAAGGCCTGGATGAGACCAGCGCGCGGCTCGACGCCTACCCCGCCGCGCTCGCCGAGGCGCTCTGCGCCAAGGCCTCTGAGCTTTCCGCCGCGCTCGCCGAGATGGCCAGGAACGACAAGCTCGACCGCGCCGTCCTGAGCGCGCGTACGGGCGCGTTGAAGGCATCGATCATGACCGACGTATCGGCCGATGGCGACGGCTTCCTCGCATCGGTCGGCTCCATCGGCGAGGCAAAATACGCCGCGATCCAGGAATACGGCGGCAAAACGGGAGCGCATGAGATTCTGCCCGCAAAGGCGCGGGCGCTCGCCTTCCTCGCGGGCGGCGGATCGCCTTTCGCGCGCGGGGTCGAGCATCCCGGCTCACTCATTGCTGAGCGGTCCTGTTTGCGCCCTTCGCTCGACGAAACGAGGGGCGACATTGTCGCCGCGCTTGCCGATGCTGCGACCGAAGCCTGGACGGACACATGAGTTGCGAAGCCGCGTTTTCGGCCCTGTTCGCCGCCGTATCGGCGGCCTTTCCATGGGGCCTCGCCTCGCGACGGATGAAGCTCTGGAGCGAGGTTCCGGCCGCGTTGCGCCCGGCGTTCTTCCAGCTCGAATCCGGGCCCGAGACCTATCAGTGGACGTCGCCGGCCGCGCCGAGACGAACCTTCGAGGCGAGGCTCTTCCTCTATTTCGACGCCCGCGATCCCGCGACCCCCGGGGCGAGCGCCCTCAACGCCGCGCTCGACGCCATCGACGCCGCGCTCGCGCCCGTAGGCGCCGACCTAAGCCTCGGCCGCCAGACCCTCGGCGGCGCCGTTCACGATTGCAGGATCGTGGGCGTTCCGGTGCGGGACGCCGGCGACCTCGACGGCGACGGTCTCGCGGTAGTGAGCGTGCGGCTGGTTGGGCCGTGAGAAATGACGGAACACTTTCCGCCGAACGATAGCGACCGCGCCCTCCTGCCCAATAGGCCGCGCCGTCGAAAGACGATCCCATAGACCGAGGAGACCACCTTCATGTTCGTATTCGGCTCGGGCGTGCTGATCGGCACGCCGGCGGGAGGCTCGCCGATCAATTTCGGCCTCGCCCAGGAAGTGTCGCTCAACATCGCCACCACCACCAAGGCGCTCTATGGCCAGTACAACTTTCCGGTCGCTATCGGCTCAGGCGCCAAAAAAATGACCGGCAAGGCGAAGATGGCGCGCATTTCGGGACAGGCTCTGGGCTCGCTCTTTTTCGGCCTGACCCCGAGCGTCGGCGCCACGCAGACCCAGTTCGGCGAGACGACGACGGTTCCCGCGTCCTCGCCCTACACATACTCGGCGACCAACCAAGCGACCTTCGTCGCCGATCAGGGCGTCGCCTACGCGAGCTCCGCGCTGCCGTTGAAGGCGGTCGCCTCGAATCCGGCCGGCGGACAATATTCGGTCTCGGCGGGCGTCTACACGTTCTCGGCGGCGGACGCCGGCGCCGCGGTGCTGATTTCCTACACCTATACGGTCGCCACGAGCGGCGAGAGCATCGCGGTCAGCTCCCAGTTGATCGGCCCCTCGATTGCCTTCTCGGCCAATCTCTTCGCCTCCGACCCGAGCACCGGCAAGCAGTTCTCGGTGCTGCTCTACAATTGCGTCGCCGAGAAGCTTTCGTTCGGCACCAAGGTCGAGGACTTTCTCATCCCCGAACTCGACTTCCAGTGCTTCGCCAACGCCGCCGGCCAGGTCTGCCAGCTCAACTTCGGTGACGCGGCATGAGCGACGAGACGTTCGTCGTCGAACTGGGCGGAAGACGATGGGCGGTGCCGCACTTGCCGTTTCGCGCCGTCAAGGCGATCCAGCCGGCGCTCTTCGACATCTATCTCGAAGCGGGCGGACCCTCGATCTCGAATGAGAGCGTCGCGCGTCTCGGCGAGGCGCAACTCGATCGCCTTGCGGAGGCGACCTGGCGCGCGGTCGCGTTCGTCGATCCTGCGCTCTCCTATGCCGACTTTCTCGACCTCCCCTTCTCGGTGGGCGAGCTGATCCACGCGTTTCCCTCGGTCGCCAAGGCGGCTGGACTGCGCCCCGGACATGCGGAGGACCGACAGGCAAATACGCTCGCGACGCCGGAGGCGTCGCGTGGGGAGGGAAAATCGATTTCGACGCCCTGATCGCGGGCGTCGTCGCCAATACCGGGTGGAGCTGGGATCAGGCGCTCGATCAACTCACGATCCCGCGTTTTCTCGCGCTGCGCGCCGAATGGCGGCGCAACCCGCCGGCCCACTGGCTGATCGCCGCGGCGCTGAGATATGGCGCGCCGGGCGACGCCGCATCGCCGAGTCAGCCGACGATCGCGGAACTGAAGGCGACGCTCGCCAACGGAGCGCTCTGATCGGGCGCTTCGCCTCGAAGGATCAGCGATGACCGACGCAAACGTCTCCGTCAGCTTTAGCGCCTCGATCGCCGATTTCGTCTCAGGCGTCGGAGACGCGAAGGAGGCCTTGCGGAGCTTTTCGGCGCCGTTCGGCGAGATCAGCGGCCAATTGAATACGCTCGCCGACGCCGCCTCGCGCGCCTTCGACGCGAACCGGCTCCAACCCTATCGCGATGCGCTGACCGCGACCGCCTCGCTCGACCAGGCCTTCGCATCCGACCGCGGCCGGGCCGCGGCGGCGCTGCGCTCGGGCGACGACGAAGCTTACGGCGACGCCATCAGGGCGGCGAGGCTCTCGACCGCGGAGGAAATCAGGATTCTTTCCGACGGGCTGAAGCAGAAGCTCAACCTCTACGCCGAAGGGGCCCGTTTCTCCGAGATATCGCAACAGCAGAAGCTGTCGTTGTCGCGCCAGGCGCTCGACGAGGAATACGCCGCCGAACTCGCGGCGTTGCAGAGGCAGGCCGGGCTCGAGGAGCAATCGCTCGCCGCCAGCCAGCGGATAGATAACATGATGATCGATGCGACACGCCGTCGCGACGACGAGATCACGTCGCTGACCCGCTCGGCCCTGCAGCAGCAGCAGCGTGATTGTCAGTCATTCACCGATTCCGTTGTCCAGGCTTTCGAGTCCCAAACCCGCGGGCTCATTTCCGGGACGACGACCTGGCATGTGGCGTTCAGGCATGCGCTCGAAGACCTGCTGACCAAATTCGCCGACTGGTGCGAGGCGACTGCCGCGCATTACGGTCTGGCGGAAGCAATGAAGACTGCGGCGACGACGTCCGGCGTCGCTGCGCGCACGGCTGCAGAGCAAGGCGGCGCCGCGGCTTCGATGGCCGCGCAAGGATCCGCGATAATCCGCTCGATATTCTCATCCGCGGCGGAGACCTTCGCCGGTGTTTTCGGTTTTCTCTCGCCGCTGATGGGACCGTTCGCAGCCGGACCCGCCGCTGCCGCGCAGGCGTCCGTCGCGAGCATGGCTAGCGCGGTCGCATCGGCTGATATCGGAATGTGGCGGGCGCCCCAGGACATGCTGACCCTGATCCACCACAACGAGCTCATAATGCCGGCCGCCGAAGCCGGCGCCTTTCGTTCGCTTCTGAGTGACGGCGGCGCTCCCGCGAGCGAGCGCGCCTCGGCAGTCCATATCCATCCGACGACGAATTTCCATATCTCGGCGCTCGACGCCGGGTCGGTCTCGCAATGGATGAAGTCGAACAGCCATCAGATGCTGCGATCGATCGACGAGGCGGTGCGGCACGGCTCCGCGCTTGGCCTCAAGCGCCTGCGCACAAGCTGAGGCGCAAGTGGTTCATGCGCTTGGAGTCCATCTGCTGCCGGCGAGCGGCGAATTTGTCTATGACACGCTTGCTTACGCCGGCGCGCAAAGGGTCGCTGACGGCCTCGGGCCCTATCACAACATCAATACCTACGGCGGCGGTTTCCCGACCACTGACTATTCGCTGTCGATCGACCAACTGCAGGCCGAGCATCCGGAATGCAAGACCGTTTCGCTCGTCTGCGCCTGGTTTTTTGATTCCGAGGACGCCTCGGCGTGCCGCATCTATCCATCGACAAACTACCTGCTCGGCGACTTCAAGGTTGATGTCGGCGGCGTTCTCGTCACCGATGCCTGGCGCGTCTCGAGCCTCACGCAAGCTGACTATCCGGGGATCATCCCGCTGCCCGCTCTGCCGGGCACGACGAACTTCGTTTACGGCGGGACGCCGAGCGATCAAAGCATCGTCCGCTGCATTCAGGATCTGAAAGCGCGCGGCTTTCGCGTGATCTTCTATCCATTCCTGCTCGGAACCGGACCTGGGTTCCCCTGGCGCGGGCGCATTGCCTATCCGGACGATGTTTCGGGCGAAGCGACAAGCGCGGTCGGCGCCTTTCTGGGTTCGGCGGCGCCGGGCGACTTCGCGCCCGACGCCGTTTTGCAGACCGTCGCCTATTCCGGCCCGCAGTTCGACTGGACCTACCGGCGGATGATCCTGCATTACGCATGGCTCTGCACGGTCGCCGGCGGGGTCAACCTGTTCTCGCTCGGCTCGGAGCTGCGCGGCCTCGAGACGATCCGCGGCCCGGGCTGGACGAAGGCAGGCACGGTCGACGGATCGGGCTATGCGATCTGGGACTATCCGTTCGTCGCCGGCCTCAAAACGCTCGCCGATGACGTGCGCTCAATCTTCGACGGCCAAGGCCTGACCAAGAACCTCGCGGGGCTCGAGAACCTCATCGTCTACTCCGCGGACTGGTCGAGCTGGATGGGATGGCCGCATCCGGGCGAAAACGGCCAATGGCCTCATCTCGATCAGCTATGGGCCCATTCGAACATCGATTACGCGGCCTTCGACGATTACCTGCCGCTGACCGACTGGACGACCGGCGGCGGCGGGATCGACGCGACAACGAACTGGCTTAGCCCCGCGCCATCCGGCCCGTGGCCGCCGTCGCCGGCGTCCATGAGCGGGCTTGGCCTCTCTGGCGTTCCGAGCATCTACGACACGCGCTATCTCAAGGGCGCGATCGAGGGCGGCCAGTATTTTGACTGGTTCTACAATGACGGCGACAATTTGGGCCGCGGCTTCGATCCGAACGGGTCGGGGCTCATCGTATCGCTGCCCGATGGCGATCGGCTCACGCAATCGCGCAATGCGTACTATTCCGGCCAGGAACTCCTCGCCAACAAGCAACTGCGCTGGTGGTGGAACAATCCTCATCAGGCGATCTACGACGCCGGCTCGGGCTGGGCGCCGCAAGGCCCGCAAACCGAGTGGCGACCGAACTCCAAATCGATCCTGCTGCTCGAATATGGGTTCTCGGCGATCGACAAGGCGACCAACCAGCCCAACGTCTTTTTCGACGCCAAGTCGACCGAGAGCGCGGCCCCGTTCTGGTCGATCTGGGACAACGCGGGCGGCCTCGGCTATCTGCCGAGGCGCGACGACACCCTGCAGGCGCTCGCGCTCGAAGCGGTCTATGAATACTGGAATGTCGACGGCGCCAACGCCTCGGTCGGCGGCGTCATCATGGTCGAGTTCGCGTTCTCCTGCGTGTGGAACTGGGACGCCCGGCCCTTTCCCACCTTCCCGATCGACAATTCCGCGTGGGGCGACACCGGCAACTGGAACGCCGGCGACTGGTCGAACGGCTTGCGACAGGCGCTGCCGCCGGTGGCGCCGACGCCTTCACCGACGCCCCCGTCGTTCCAGACCTTCCCGGCTATCGCAACAATCGGATGGTCGGTTCACGTCAAGCCCAAGTTCTCGACCTTGCTCGCCAATCACGTGTCCGGCCGATCGAGCCGCGGGCATCGCTACGCCAACCCCTACTTCGACGTCGAACTGACCTACGAGGTTCTGCGGTCGGCCGCGCTCCAGTCTCGAATTGCAGACGATCGCTGGTTTCTTCGAGGCGATGAGCGGTCAGGCCGAGCCGTTCTGGTTCGCCCCGCCCGGCCTCTCGGACGTCAACAGCCAGGCGATCGGGACCGGCGACGGCGCGACCACGACGTTTCCGCTTGTCGCATCGATCGGATCGTATGTCTGGCCCGTCTATGGCGCATCGGCGGTCACGGCAGTCTATCTCAACGGCGTCGCTGCTGGCGGGTGGACGGCGAGTTCTGGCTATGCGCCGGCGATCACGTTTTCGACCGCGCCCGCGCCCGGCGTCGCCGTAACGGCCGATTTCGGCTTGCTGTGGCTCTGCCGCTTCGCCGAGGACGTCCAGGATTTCGAGGAATTTATGACGCAGCTTTTCGCCCTTCGGACGCTGCGCCTGTCGACGGTGCGGCCATGACTACGCCGCCTTCCTTCCCGACGCTGGCCGGCCAAGGCTGGAGCGTCGCATAAGAAACCCACGTTTTCGACCCTGGTCGCAAGCCACGTCTCGGGCCGCGAGGTCCGCGACGCGCTCTATCAGAACCCGATCTGGCAATTCGAGCTGACGTTCGACGGCCTCGCTTCGGACGCGGACGTCGTTCCCGAGCCTCGGCGCTCAGTTCGCTGCAAAGCCTCATGGGCCTGTTCCTGCAAATGCAGGGCCAGTTCGGCACCTTCCTCTATGCCGACCCGACCGACGACAGCGCGACCGCCCAGGCCTTCGCGACCGGCGACGGATCGACGACGACTTTCACCTTCGCCCGCACGCTCGGCGGATTTCTCGAGCCGGTCGGCTGGGTGACCGCCGTTTCGAACGTCTACCTCAACGGCGTCAATCAGCCCTCCGGCTGGTCGCTGAGCACCCCGAACAGCCTCGTGTTCACGTCGGCGCCTGGGGCGGCGTCATCGTGAGCGCCACCTTCACCTATGCGTTCGAGTGCCGGTTCGACGCCGACGACCAGGATTTCGAGCAGTTCATGGCGAATCTCTGGACGGCTCAGAGCGTCAAATTCCGGTCGGTGCGCGCGTCATGAAATCGACCACGACGGCGGTCATCAACCTCATCAACGCGGCGCGCGCCGCGCCTGACGCGCCGATCGCCTTCGCCGAGTGCTTCACCTTCATCGCCACGACCGGCGCGCTCTACACATGGACGAACGTCGATTATCCGGTCACCTACAACGGCCACACGTTCCTCGCGGACGGCCCCCTGGTGCAGGGCCTCAAATACAATGGGTCGATCGGGCTCGACGTCGACAAGCAACAGATCACGATTGCGGCCCGGCCGTCCGATCTCATCAACGGCGCGCCTTTCCTCATCGCGCTTCGCGACGGCGCCTTCGATGGGCAGCCGGTCACACGCGACCGGGTCTTCCTGACCGCGCCGAACGGATCGGTCGTCGGCGGGGTCCGAATGTTTCAGGGCCGAATATCGACCGTCGACCAGGTCGGGCGCACGTCGGCAGTCCTGACGGTGGCGAGCGACCTCGTCATCCTCGACTATGACATGCCGAGAAACCTGTTTTCGCCAACCTGCAACCACACCCTTTACGATTCCGGATGCGGCGTCATTCGCGGGACATTCTCGGTCAGCGGCGTTTGCGGGGCGGGTTCGACCTCCTCGCGGATCAATTTCACCGGCGCGCAGGCGATCCACGCCCAGGGCTCATGCGTGTTCTCGTCCGGCGCCAACGCGAACTTGCGCGCAACCGTCAAGAGCGTCGCCCCTGGCGTGGCGCTCTATCTGATGTATCCGCTGCCCTTCGCCCCGGCGACGGGCGACGCCTTTGTCGTCGCGGCGGGCTGCGATCATACCCAGGCGACGTGCCAGGGCAGGTTCAACAACCTCGCCAACTTCCGCGGCTTCCCCTACGTGCCGCCGCCGCAACTTGCCTACTGAGGGCGCGCAATGGCGCAGGCTGACGAGATCGCCGAGCGAATGGCGGTCGTCTCCGCCGCGCGCGCCTGGATTGGCACGCCTTACCATCACGCGGCCGACGTCAAGGGCGTCGGCGTCGACTGCGCGATGCTGCTGGTCAGGGTCTATTGCGACCTCGGCCTCACCGAGCCGTTCGATCCGCGGCCTTACACGCGAGACTGGTTTCTGCACCGCGACGAGGAGCGCTACCTCGGGTTTCTGCTCGCCCGCTCGGTCCAGGTCGGCACGCCGGGGCCGGGCGATGTCTTCCTGTTTCGCATCGGGCGATGCTTCGCCCATGGCGGGATCGTGGTGAGGGACGATCCGCTGACGGTCGTTCACGCCTTCGCGCCGGCAGCGGTGCGTGGTCGAGGACGAGGTCAGGCGCAGCTATGAGCTTTCCGACCGCATGAAGACGGCGAGATTCGCCAGTTATTGGGGCTGAAATGGCGTTTCTTCGGCGCAGCGACAACGCCAAGCCTGATTATACGGGCCTGCAGCTGCAGACCTCCGTCTCGATTCTGCCGATTCCGATCGTCTGGGGCCGCAACAAGCTGTCGCCGAACCTCATCTGGTACGCGAATTTTCAGGCCCGGCCCGGCGGCAGCGGCAAGGGAAGCGGCGGCAAGGGCGGCGTGTTCGGCGGCGGCGGCGGCGCTGCGGCCTCTGCGAGTTACACCTATTACGCCGACCTCATCATGGCCCTGTGCGAGGGGCCGATCGCCGGCATCGGGACCATCTGGAAAAACCTGTCGGTATTCTATTCGCCGCTGGAGCTCGGTCTCGGCTGGTTCGACGGCACAACGCCGCAGATCGTCTGGCCCTATCTCGCCGCGCTCTATCCGTACAATGCGCTCGCCTACCAGGGAACCGCTTATCTCTGGGGCGGCGGGTACAATCTTGGCGCATCGGCCTCGATCGGCAACCATAATGTCGAGATTGTCGGAGTCGCCGCCGGGACCGGGGTCAACGGGATCGACGCCGACCCGGCGATCGTCATCTACGACTTCCTGACCAACGCGCAATATGGCGCCGGGTTCAATGCGGCAAGCATCAATGCGGCATCGCTGTTCGGGTCGAGCGGCGACGGATCGCTGCAGACCTATTGCAGGGCGATGGGGATCGCCTTCTCTCCGGTCCTGACCAGCCAGGAACAGGGATCGAGCGTTCTCACCCGTTGGCTGCAACTCCTGTCCTGCGCGGCGGTATGGAGCGGCGGCGAGCTTAAATTCATCCCCTATGGCGATACCGCCGTCTCGGCCGGGACGCCGGCGACCTACAGCCGCCAATTTTCGGTTCCCATTCCCGTGCCGGCATCGAGCGGCGCGACCGTCCCGGCGATCGTCGAGGTCTGCCTGGCAAGTCAGTTCGTCTCCGACGGCGGCGTCGTCTACGCCTTTTCCAACATTCCGTTCGTCTTCATCGGGGGCGTCTTTCCGACCGTCGGCGGGACTTACGGCATGTCGCCGAGCGGGACCTATCTTTTCTGCGCCGCGGACGAGGGCAAGCCGGTCGTCATCACCTATACGTCGGCGCCTTCGACCAGTTACACGCCCAATCTCACGCCGGTCTATGCCCTGACCGATCTCGATTTCGTCGACGAAAAGGGCAACAAGGACCCGGTGCTGGTCGAGCGGGCGGACATCTTCTCGCTGCCGACCATTCAGCGGGTCGAGATCAGTTCCCGCTCCAACCAGTATGCGGCGACGCCAGTCGAGGCCCGCGATCAGGCGCAGATCGAGATTTTCGGCCCGCGCGTCGGATCGACGATCCAGGGCCATGAGATATGCGATGAGTTCGTCGTTGGGCCGATCGTCGCGCAAACGATTCTGCAGCGCGAGCTCTACGTGCGCACCAAATTCACCTTCAAGCTGTCGTGGGAATACTGCCTGCTCGACCCAATGGATGTCGTCACTCTGACCGATGCGAACCTTGGACTTTCGAACTATCCGGTCCGCGTCATCAAGATCGAGGAAGACGACAACGGGCTTCTCGCCTTCACCTGCGAGGAGCTGGTGACCGGAGTCTCGAACCCGGCCTTTTACCAGACCGCATCGCCAGGCGGCTTTGCGCCGGATTGGGCGGTCCCCGCGGTTCCGGTCAACACGCCTCTGATCTTCGAGCCGCCGGTTTCTGCGGTCACGAACGATGTCCAGCAAATATGGCTCGGCGCGTCGGGGATCGATGGCGGCGGATCGAACCAGTGGGGCGGCGCCAACGTCTTTGCCTCGGTCGACAACGTCACCTATTCCCAGATTGGAGTCATAGCCGCGCCGCTTCGCCAGGGCTTCCTCACCGCCAGCGTGCCCGCGGCGGCCGGATGGGATTCGGTCGATACGCTTGCGGTCGATCTTTCAGAGAGCGGCGGTTCTCTTTCGGGGACGTCGCAGGCGGCGGCGCAGCAAGGCGCGACGCTGAGCCTGGTCGACGGCGAGCTGCTCTCCTACGAGACGGCGACCTTGACGGGGGCCAACGCCTACAATCTGACCGGCCTCTCGCGCGCCCAGGCCGGGACAGCCCCAACGGCGCACTCGAGCGGCGCGCCGTTCGCCCGGCTCGACGGGGCCGTGGTCAAATATAACCTGCCGTCGAATTTCCTCGGCCAGACGGTCTATTTCAAGTTCCAGAGCTTCAACCTGTTCGGCAATTCGGCCGAGGATCTCTCGACCTGCGCCGTCTATGCCTACACGGCGTCGGCGCCGCCGTATGTCCACTCGATCGCCGCGCAGCTCCAGAC
The DNA here is from genome assembly GCA_963784805.1 of uncultured Alphaproteobacteria bacterium. Taxonomy (GTDB): domain Bacteria; phylum Pseudomonadota; class Alphaproteobacteria; order Rhizobiales; family Beijerinckiaceae; genus Roseiarcus. Next base: position 294,290 of record CAWASR010000008.1, on the reverse strand, counting down.
CGGATTTGCGCTCGACCTCGGCGACACCGGGACAGCGCCGACGCTCGCCGACGATTTCGGGTTCACGACCGACCCGGTGACGGGAAGCGTCGACCTCGGGTCGACCTCGGTCGCCACGGTCCATCCGATCGCCGTCCAGTTGCTGAGCGGCTTGCCGCTCGACCTCGGTTCGACAACGGCGTTCGCATCAGTCGCCGACGATTTCGGATCGACCTCCGACGCCGTCATCGACGTCATTGACTTAGGAACAGCCCCTTGAGCGAGCAGCTACAACTTCGGCGCAACACCGCGAGCAACATCGCGACCTTTACCGGCGCGCAGGGCGAGGTCGTCGTCGACACCACGAACAATCGCCTGGTCGTTCAGGACGGCGCGACGGCGGGCGGCTTCGCCGCGGCAAAGCTCTCCGAGGTCGTCACGAATACGCGCGTGGCTGTCAGCGACGCCGCCTACGCCGCGCTCGCGAGCGACCGGACGATCGCCTACACGGCGCTGACCGCCGCGCGCGTCGTGACATTGCCGGCGGCGAGCGCCTATCCAACCGGAACCCGCCTCGCCGTGGTCGACGAGACCGGCGCCTGCTCTGGCGTCAACACGATCACACTGGCGGCCGCCGGCGCCGACACGATCAACGGGGCGGCCTCGGAAGCGGTCAACGTCGCCTACGGGTTCATTGGAATCGAGAGTAACGGCTCGAACGCCTGGACGATTGTCGAGCAAGGGTTCGCGCCCACGCTAGCGACGGTCGCCGCGGCGCCGAACGGCGCGAACACTCAGTTCGGCGTGATCGAGACGCTCGTCACGCTGTCCGGCGCTTCGGTGACGGCCTCGGTCCCTATCCCCGCCAACTGCATCCTGCTCGCGGTCGGCGCGCGGGTGGTGACGACAATCACGGGCGCGACTTCCTACGAAGTCGGCGTGACCGGAACCCTCAACCAGTTCGGCTCTGGCCTCAGCCTGCCGGCCGGGTCAACCAACTACGGGCTGATTGGCCCGACGGCGTTCTATGCCGCGACCAATCTCATCGTCACATCGGCTGGGGGCAGTTTCACCGGCGGCCAGGTCCGGCTTTCGATCCACTACCTCAACGCCAATCCGTCAGCATCGTAAGGGGCGCCAAAGAATGAAGCGCATTTTTTTCGGTCTTCTCGGCGCCGCAGCGATCTCGATCGCGGCGCCCGTCCCCGCGCAGGCGCAATCGTACTACGACACCGGCGGATCGGCGGTCCCCGCTCTCGTCCCTATTTCGCCTGCTATCGGCCCAATCTTTACGGCCGCGCATCCTGGATATGTGCAGGGCTCGTTCTCCGCCAGTTTCAGCGGCTTCACGCCGACGCCGGCCTATTCGCAGCTGACGGTCGGCGCGTCGAGCGCCCGCGTGGCGCTGCCGAGCGGCACGGTCGTTATCGTTTACAACACCGGCTCGAACGCGGCCTTTGTCCAACTCGGTGACTCAAGCGTAGTCGCGACATCGGCAAATGACGTGATCCAGCCCGGGTCGTGGATGGCGTTCACCGTCGGCTCAGCGACCTACCTGGCGGCGTTAGAGACCGCGGGCGCCACGGCGCTCAACATTTCCGGCGGCTCTGGACTGCCGACGGGCGCCGGTGGCGGAAGCGGTGGCGGCGGCGGCGGCGGCTCGGTCCCGACCGGATCGGCCGGCTCGCCCAACGCCAGCGTCGTCACCGTGCAAGGCGTCGGCGGCGGCACGGACCTTCCCGTGAGCGCATCCGCCCTGCCGCTGCCGTCTGGCGCCGCAACCGCGGCGCTCCAGACCACCGGGAACACTGCGCTTACGACCATCAACTCCACTCTCGGCAGCCCAATGCAGAGCAGTGGGGGAACGGTCGGAATCTCAGGGACGCTTCCGGCCTTCGCGTCGACTCCGACTGTCAATCTTGGATCTCTCGGGGGCGGCGCGACTGCGGCCCTCCAAACGACAATCAACACGACGCTCGGCTCGCCCTTCCAGGCCGGGGGGTCGATCGGCAACACCGCCTTTGGCATTTCCGGCACGCTGCCCGCCTTCGCCGCGATCCCGACTTTCAACCTCGGGACGCTGGGCGGCGCGGCGACAGCGTCCAATCAGACGGGCGGCTCGCAGAAAACCCAGATCGTCGACGGCTCCGGCAGCGTCATCGGCTCGACATCGAACAACCTCAACGTTCAGTGCGCCAACTGCTCCGGCTCCGGCGTCTCGACCGCCGATGGCGCGACATGGACGGCCGGCTCGTCGCTGTTCGCCGGCGTCGGCGGCGCCTATCAGACCTCGCCGACCTCCAATCCGCTGACCGCCGGCAAGCAGGGCTTCGCCCAGCTCACGCAATATCGGGCGCTGATGGGCGACTGGTACAACTCGTCCGGCGTAGAGATGGGGACGTCAGGCTCTCCGGTTCGCATCGACCCGACCGGGACCACAACCCAGCCGGTCAGCGCCGCCAGCCTGCCCCTTCCCACCGGCGCGGCGACCAGCGCCAATCAGACATCTGAAATTACCGATCTCGGGACGATCGGCACGAACACCGCTCCTCTTACAAGCGCCCAAGCCTCGACGACATCGGGCCAGACCGGCCCGCTCGTTCAGGGCGCGACGACAACCTCGGCTCCAACCTACACGACGGCCAAGACCAATCCGCTCTCGCTCAACACCTCCGGCGGCCTGCGGGTTGACGGGTCGGGCGTGACCCAGCCGGTCAGCGCGGCCTCTCTGCCGCTGCCGTCCGGCGCGGCGACCTCAGCGCTACAGTCTGCCATCAACACGACGCTTGGCTCGCCATTCCAGGCTGGGGGGTCGATCGGCAACACCGCCTTTGGCATTTCCGGCACGCTGCCCGCCTTCGCCGCGACCCCGACCTTCAATCTCGGGACGCTGGGCGGCGCGGCGACGGCGTCTAATCAGACGGGCGGCTCGCAGAAAACCCAGATCGTCGACGGCTCCGGCAGCGTCATCGGCTCGACATCGAACAACCTCAACGTTCAGTGCGCCAACTGCTCCGGCTCCGGCGTGTCAACCGCCGACGGCGCGACCTGGACGGCCGGCTCGTCGCTGTTCGCGGGCGTCGGCGGCGCCTATCAGGCCTCGCCGACCTCCAATCCGCTGACCGCCGGCAAGCAGGGCTTCGCCCAGCTCACGCAATATCGCGCACTGATGGGCGACTGGTACAACTCGTCCGGCGTAGAGATGGGGACGTCAGGCTCTCCGGTTCGCATGGACCCGACCGGGACCACCACCCAGCCGGTCAGCGCGGCCTCGCTGCCGCTGCCATCCGGCGCGGCGACCTCGGCGTTGCAGTCTGCCATCAACACGACGCTCGGCTCGCCGATGCAGAACTCCGGCGGCAGCGTCACCGCCAATGCGGGGACCAATCTCAACACTTCGGCGCTCGCGCTCGAAAGCGGCGGCAACCTCGCCAACATCTACGGCGTGCTCGGCACCACCGCCGCGACCGTATGCGCGGCCTACAACACCGCTGGATGCACGCAGGAAGCGCTTCTGCGGCTTTTGATCCAAGAAGCGAGCAACGGTGTTCAGGGTATCGCCGCGGGCGGCGCGACTGATTCCGACAATCCGCTCAACGGCGGCGGCCGGGCGGCGACATCGGAGCCGACTGCGGTCACGAACGGCCAGAAGGTCGCGCAGGAGATGACGGTCGGCGGCAAACTCGTCAACCAGCCCTACGCGATTCCGCAAAACTTCAACGACAACGGCGGATCGAGCACCGGGACCGGAACCTTCACGATCATGGCCGCTTCCGGCAGCGCCTCGCTTCACGAATACATGACCAGCATGCAATGCGGGCGCAGCGACGCCGGGACGGCGGCGATCACGGTCGCGATCTCCGACGGGACCAAGACGCGCACCTTCGTCATTCCCAACAATGGCGGCGGCGGCGGCAACAATATGGTCTTCCCGGCCCCGATTCAGTTCGCGCTCAACACAGCGGTGACGGCGGCCTTTTCGTCCGGCGTCACGACCGGCTATTGCAACGCGCAAGGGTACAACGCGTCATGATGCGCCGCCTGCTTCTCGCCGCGCTCCTCGCCTTCGCGCCGAGCTTCGCGCTCGCACAGAACGTCATCGGCTCGGGGATTGCGGGCGACGTGAAGGTTGGCGGTTGCGCAACTGGAGTGCGGTCTTTCACCACGCCTGGCGTCAACACGTTTACGATGCCGCCAGGCTGCGACCACTTCAACGCCTATGCCCTCGGGGCTGGAGGAAAAGGCGGCGACGGAACGATTGGCGGCAACGGGGGCGCTGGCGGCTCTGCTGGCGCCTATGTGTCCATGGCGACAGCGATCAGCCTTTCGGCGGGCAGCGTCATCCATATCACGATCGGCACCGATGCCCCCGGAACCTATCAAGGCCTAAAAACATGCGTCGACTGGTCGGCGGGGGCCAGCGCCTGTCCGACCGGCACGGGCATGAACTGCCGCGTCGCGCCTTCAGGCGGAAATGCATCCCTCCGCGAAGTGGCGGACTGCGCCACCGACTCAGTCGGGACGACTGCGGGAGGTGTCGGTTATTCCGGTTACAGCGGCGGCGGCGGATCGACGGCGAATAGTGGTCAAAGCGGCACCGTATCGACCGGGTCGGGCGGTGGTGGGGGATCGGGCGCCAAAGGCGCAAACGGCGCGGGCGGAGGCGGCGGCAACAGCTCGGGTGGTGGCGGAGGCGGCGGCGCTGGCGACGGGAGCGTCAGCGGCGCTATCCCCGGCTCCAGCACGGGTGGCGGCGCCGGCGGCACTGGGTACGTCCCTGGCGGGGGCGGAGGCGGCGCCAGCACGGGCGGGACCTGCACCAATGGCGTCGACGGGACCGGCACCAGCGGCGGCGGGGGCGGAGCAACAAACTCCGCGGCAGGCGGGACAGCTTGCGGCGGCGGCAACGGCGGTTCGGGGGCTGACAATCTCGGATTGATTGTTGGCGGCGGCGGTGGTGGCGGTGGACAGGAATCAGCAACCAGCACTGCCGGAACCGGCGGCAATGGCGGGACGGCTGGCGATGGCGGCGCGGGTGGCGGCGGCGGCGGCGCGGCGCAGACTGGCGGGACCGTGGGAGCCGGCGGCTATGGCGGCGGCGGCTCGGTTTTAATCAAGTATTGCACTACGACAGGCAGTTCATGTTGAAAAATCTTCTTCTCCCACTCGTTTTTCTGCTGGCGTTGGCGCCCGGGGCGGACGGGTCGATCCATGGCAGCGCGACCCCCAGGGACCTCAAGCTCTGCGATCGTGCCCGGATCAGGATCGAGCGGAGCGACCGCTCAGCCGTCGCCACTGTCGACCTCCGGCCTCAACGGAACCGCGAATGTCATCGCCCGTTGGGACATTGCTGGCGCTCCACGCCAAGTGCTGACCGCCGTCACGAATATCTGCGTCATCGCAGAGCACCCGCAGGGCATCTCTTACGTCCAGATCGGAGCCGACGGCGGATCGTGGGTAAACGCGGTTAACGTCGACGACGGAATTCGATAATGGAGGCGTGCGAAACGGGGTCCTGGTCACAGGCAACGGAACCTCGACCGCCGCGCCGGTCAACGAATAGTGCGCCATCCTCGACCCGGCGAGCTATGGCGATGGGCCGCACGAACTACGCGCTATCGTCATGCCGGTTGGCGGCTACCCGCGCGTGCTGCAAAGCGGCGGGGCGGTCACGGTCGCGTCGGGCAACCCGTTCGTTCAGCACCGCGCCATGGGCCGGCGCGTCGGAACGGGCGTCGTGGTCGAAAGCGCGGCGACGTTTGGGTACAGCACCAACACCGAGTATTACGTCGCGGCTGGAGGCTTCACCCCGGACTCCTACGCGCTCGCCCCTGCGACCACGCTGACTGCCGTCAGTGCGATCGATTGCAGCGGCGCCTACCCGGTCGTTCACCAGACCAACACCTACTCCAACGGCGACGCGATCGGATTCGTCTATTCCGGCTCAGCGCTGCAAAGCCACGGGCTATGCCAGGAAAGCGGCGGGGCCTACATGCCCTTCCGGGCGACGCCTTACTTCGTCTGCAATGATAGCGGGTCCAGCTATACGCTGGACTCCAATCAGGCCGACGCGCTAGCTGGAACTTGCACCGACATTCCGATTCAGGCGTCGACCGCCCATGTGACCTATCTCTACTCACAGAAGCTGGCCACGCCAACCGCATCGGGAACGGCGACCTTCGACTGGTATCAGAAAGCGGCGCTTGAGCCCGGTGGAGATACGTCGGAGAGCTTGTTCCTTCTGACCAATCATGGCGGCGGCATGACCGCGCCGCTGGCCGCGCGCTACGTCGCCAGCACGGTCGATCCGCGTTCGGGAAGCTGTGGAACGTCTGGTTACAACGCTTGCGGAATTGACGACTCAACATGCGGAACACTGTCACATCCCTGCGCCTCGATCACCAAGGCGCTCGTAAACTTTGCTGTCAGCGCCGCGACGCCGACGCTGAGTTCGGGAACGGGGGGTTGCGCTAAGCTCGCGATCGCCAGCCAGCCATTCGCAGTCGGGGATGCGATTGTTTTTACGGGATCTGGCGCTCTTGGAAGTTCGTTCGACGACGTGCTTCCGCCCGGCTTCACCAATTCGAAGCAGCCGCCATACTATGTCATTTCAGCAGATTATTCGGGCGGCACTTTCGACCTTTCGCTGACGCCGGGCGGGGCCTGCATCGCCTATGACGCCACAGTCGCCTATATCGGATCAAACTATCCGGTGCGCGACGTCGGAGGGCTCAACGTCTATCTTTTGTGCGCGCTGACAGCCTGCTCTGGCGATCCGACCATATTCGCGGCCGGCCTCGGATCCGACGCCGAGCAACACGCCGAACAGACATGGCTGAACGTGTTGCCCGACCCTAATGCTTCATCCGTCAACGCGGTCGCGATTTATGGAGAGCAGGGTCTTGAGGGCCTTGACGTCGATAAACTGCACATCGGCGTCGCCTTGCTTCCAAAATTTGCGTCCGTCACGACGACCGGCGACAGCGCGCTCGGATCGACGACGCTTCCGGTCGGCGGAGGGCCGCCAGCCGACATGGCGCTCGGCGCATGGACGGTGTGGGACGGCGCGGCCTGCGCCGCGGAGTATAAAACTCCAGCCCCTTCTCAGTGGAACAGTGGAAACGCTGTAACCTATGGCGCAACGTCGCTGTCGCTGGCGGTCGGCAACATGAGTGATTGCCCTCTCGGGACCACGATTACTTTCGTTTCAACGCCTTCACTACGGGACGCCATCGCCGGCCATTCCCTGTGGCTTGGAACGACGACTGCGAAGGGGATGCTGGCGATCGGCCCAGGCGAGGCGTCAACGGGAGCGGGCCCGGCAAATCCATTCGCAGCTTGGTTTGGCGGGTATTTCGTGACCAACGTCGCCGTAAAGTCATTGGAGTCTGGCGACCAAGGCGGCGATCTCGGCCAGAAATGTTGATGCGACTTACATCAACGGGGCCGTGTTCGGTCAGACTGCCGAAGTCGTCAATACATTGGGCGGAAACGGGCTTGGCGATTTTCAACAGGTAACAATCGGAAATGTGTCGTATGTATCGCCAACCCAACTGATGATTACTGCGGCAGGCTGCCCTGTGGGAGATTATTGCACACTCCCGATTGTCACCGATCCGGCGTTTTCCTCGCTCTGGAGTTCGGGCGCTAATCCCGGCAGCGGCCCGGTCGGCTATGGCTGGGCCATCAAGGGTGGAAATTGTGGAGGCGCAACGGGTGGAATTGGCGTCGATGGTGGAAGGATCGTTTCGGCGTTCACCGCGCGCGGAGGCGCAACGATGACAGTCACATTTTCAAGCGGTTCGTCACTATTGTCGAGTGGATGCAGCTACATCGTTTTGAGCTACGGACAGCACGAGGGCGCGTTCCAGCAAGACACGCAGATGAACGACAATATCATCGCCAACACGTCAATCCCCGTGGCAAGCAATACCGAGGGCTGGTATCCCGCCTATTTCGACGGCTTCGACGCCGCCTTGGTCAACGATACCATTTGGGGAACGACATCAATCGACATCAAGTCGCCGTTCTTCAATGCCTACCTACGCAGTAACATCATCAATGGACCGTCGCGCTTCTGGGGTGAGAGCGCTTATGTCGAGAACGGGAGTCAAATCCCGTTCGTGGGAATCGTTTACCAGGGCAACCAGATCAACGGCGGCTTCTCGATCGCCGGCGGCGTCGGGACTATCAACAGCCCTCCGTCAAGCATCACCGCGACCGGGAACTGGTGCGCGACTCCTGGCACGTTGACGGCCTTGGGCTGGTCGGCTCTGACGGTGACTGGCGGCAATTGCTGACGCGCGCCGCCAAACGAGACTGCGACGGCTGTAAGCGGTTCGTTCCCCGCGCTCATCATCGCGAACCCGGCTCGCGCGCCGAAGCGGGGGAGAACGGCGGCCGAATGCTCGCGCATCGCTATCCTCACATAGGTCGATAGCGACAGGCCGAGCCGCGAGGCTGCGCGTTCGAACGCCGCCTTTTCGCAGCTCCAGGTCTTGATCTGCAGCATAGCGCTGAGCGGCTCTTCCATTGTCATGACGTTGTAAATCCTCCGTCCCGAACACGGCAAGGATTCGACGCCATCGCGACGATATACAGACAGGGAAATCATAAATGAAAGTCAGCCGCCTCACGTTCCTATCACATTTCGTGATTTGCTTAGGCGTCACCGCGATAACGTTCTTCGCTTGGCTCGACGGAGTCCCGCAAACGATCTGGCGCGAAGACCTTTCCATGATGACGAGCGTGATCGCGGCGCTGTTTATCGGGACGGCGGTTCGGCTGGGTTGGCAAGCGTGGCAGTGCGATTCTGCGTCTTGGCTTTTCGCCAGCCCTGCGCTTTGCGGCGAACGCGCGCAGTTGCCTATTGACGGCGCTTTCGGCCACCTTGCCGAACGCCTGTGCGTGATGGCTGGCCTCGCCGGGACGACGATCGGCCTCTCGCTGCAGGCCAAGGCGCTGATGTCCGGGGCGGCCTCTTTCGGCGCGCTCTCGACGTCACTTTTCACCACCGCGTCCGGCGTCACGGCAGCCGCGCTTATCGCCGTGATGACCTTCAATCTCGAAAACGGAATCAGGAGGGCGCGAACGTGAGCGGCGGCTTCCATCGCGTCGCCTGGCGATCCCTGTCGACCGGAGCCGTCAGCCAAGACCTTTCGGCGCACTCCGTAGACGGGGGCCGCAGCATTATCCGCCACTGGCCGGAGTCGGTCGAATGAGAGACCACTCCCCCATTTGGATCGGCCTCGCCGATCTGCTCCTCTGTGTCGTCTGCGTCGTCATCGTCGCTGTCGCGCCGACCAAGGCCAAGACGGACGGGGTGAAAGAAAAGGCGGAGTATCTCATCACCGCCGACTGGAGCGTCACCAAGGACGATGACGTCGACCTTTGGGTTCAGACCCCGCGCGGCAAGCCGGTGTTTTACGGCTCCCGCGACGTCGGCTGCGCCAAGCTCGACGCCGACAATCGTGGCTTCATGGACGGCCACGTGGTCTTGGCCGACGGCAGCGAGACGACCGTCGAATCGAACAAGGAAACGGTGAGCCTGCGCTGCGTCGCGCCGGGCTCTTACGATGTGGCGATCAATCTCTATGCCAGCCACGAGGCCGTGGGCGCTGGCGAGCAAACCGATCTGGGGCTGAAGGTCCGAGTGGAAATCTGGGCGGTCAACCCGGAACTCAAGATGGTGTTCGCCAAGGACGTCACCCTCGATCGGGTCAAGCAGACGGAAAACGTGGAGAGCTTCGATCTCGACCGCGAGGGCAGGATCACGCTGCGCTCCCCGCCGCTCGAGAATGTGACCGACAAATATTATCACCATTCGTCGAGCGCTTATACGCCGGGGACGACGCCATGATGTTCTTCTCCGCATTCGTCGTTTCGTTCGGCTTGCTTCTCGCCCTGATGGCGACGATCGCCGCGTGGCTGTTTCGTACTTCCGGCGCCCCGCTCGCCGCCAAGGTCGCATTGCCGGTGATTTTGGTCGCGCTCGCCTGCTATGCGCCGCTCACCGTCAACTCGATGCTAGGGCTGCCGGTCACAGCTTCGTTCGCGTCGCTTCCCGACCACGCGGAGCTGGTCGCCTTCGTTCCGCGCGACGCGGAGAAGCGCGTCGATTTGTGGCTGCGGTGCGACGGCGGCGTTCCGCGCGCCTTCGAGGTCGCCCTCAACGCAGGCATGAAAAAGACGCTGCGCGAGGCGCGCGAGGAGATGGGCCGGGGGCGCCCCGCGATGCTGGCCAAGCGCGGCTTGAACCGCCGCGGGCGCGGCGTCGGCGATCCGCTCGGCATCGGCGACGAGGCGCAGGAATACGTGCTGGACCGGAGTGCGCTCAGCGCGCTGCCGGCAAAGGAGTGATCACACGCGCCACGGACATCGCCTCGTCTCGCCCGAGCCTCGCACGCGGCGTTACGACGAGGCTACGCGCGGAGATCCGATCTTCATCTTCAACGACAAGCCGTTCGGCGACGGCAAGCATCACCTGCACGTCATCGGCGACCTGCTCGGCGCCTTCTGCAAGGCCAGCAATGTGTGGCTCCGAAGGCGACAAGTTTCGATTTGCAAAGGATTCAGACACTTAACCCCGAGCCTCAAAGGAGGCCATTCATGCGGCATATCCCGATGATCGCCCTTGCTCTCACTTCGGTGACAGCCTGTGCTGAGCTTATCGAAGCGCCCCCCGCCTTAGCCGAGCCGCATTGCACGACGCTGGCGCATCTGAAAACGCAGTTCGACAAGAAAACCCATTTCGCCAAACTGACGCCGGGACAACTCAATTTTGCGCTCGGCGGCTATATCGCAACCCCGCCGGTCAACGGCAAGTTTCCGAACGGAGACCACGCGATGCTGGCGACGCACGAGGGCGACGAGGGCGGCGTGATCTTGTGGATGCGCGGGTCGCTGGTATGCGAGCCGACGCCGGTCCCGGAGGCCTTCGTCAGGGCGATGAAGAACATGAAGACGGGGCCGGTCGACGACGACGGGAACGAGATCTAGGCGCGTCAGGCGCATAACCCGTCAAGACTCTGCAAGGGCTCGACGGCCAAAGTCTTCGAGGCTTTCCGGTGAACTCCCTTCTAACCGATATGGGCGCGATCGGCGTCGTTGTTCCGTGGATCGCGCTAGTCATCGCGATCGGCTGGGCCATCTACAGACTTGCGGTGCTGCTTTGACAATGATCCTCCCGCGCCTAACGTCGACGCCGTCGCCGAACTTCTCCTCGCGTTGCGGCAATCGCGTCCGGCTGATCGTCGTCCATGACTGCGAGGGTTCATTCGCCGGATCGGTAAGCTGGTTCGCAATGGCGCGTAGCCAGGTCTCGGCGCACATCGTCCTGAGCGAAGATGGCCGCCAAGCGATCCAGATGGTCGCTTGGGCGAACAAGGCTTGGCACGCCTGCACGTTCAATCCGTTCAGCGAGGGGATCGAGGCGGCGGGATACGCGGCCAGGGGCTTAGGTGGCCCGGAATGGGATGCATTGGCCGCGATCGTGGCCTTCCGGCTGCATGAGAACGGGATCCCGTGCAAGGTCGCCAGCGCGGCGAACGGATGGACTGGCTTCTGCCAGCACGCCGATCTCGGCGCGGCTGGCGGCAGCCACCACGACATCACGTCCGACCCAGCCGTCTGGGGAGCCTTCGTCGCGAAAGTCGAAATGCTCCATGCCGAGCCGCCGCCCCACGTCTGGCGCCCAGACATCGCGCCCGCGGCGCCGCTCGCGCCCCCGCCTGGTTTCACGCCCTCCGCCAATCCGCGTCACGACCTCGAGCCTCCGTCGCTCGCATGGGTCCAGGCCGCGCTCAATCGGCTGAGCGTCCCCCGCATGCCGTTGAGCGTTGACGGGATCGAGGGCGTCAAGACCCGCTCGGCGATCGTCGACTTCCAGGAGCGTCATCATCTTTTCATCGATGGCGACGCGGGCCCGGAAACCTGTGCGGCGCTTGAAAAGGCGATCGCGGCGTGAGCGAAATCGCCGATCTCTCCGTGGCTCGCGCAAGCCGCGTCATGGCCGAAAAGGACCGCGCGCTCGCGCGCGCGATCGCGCCAGTCAGCGACCCCGAGCGCCGTCAGATTCTCATCAATTCGATGAAGCTCGCCTAACAGCTCGTGCCTGAATTCAACGACCGCCTGGAGGCAGCCGAAGGGCTGGCAGTCCGACCCGGCAAGGAGACTCCGATGCGAATTGACCCGAAATACGCGATCTGGCTCAACGTCGCCTATGCGGTGCTGACCGGGTTGACCGCGCCGATGCTGCAGGCGGCGGGCGTCGCCCACGCCGAACAGGTGATCGCCTGGGCGGCGCTGATCGCGATGCCGCTCAACATCATCATCCACGCCTTCTCCTCGAGCCAGCCCGGCCCGCTCGCGCCGCCCGACCCACCGAAAGTGAAGGCGGCGGCGCTGAGGACCTCGGCGAAGTGACCGATGACACGTTCCAGAAGATCGCCGATCTCGAGCGCCGGGTGAAGGCGCTGGAGGCGCGCGAGGCGCACTTCGCCTCGATCGGGCTCGCGATCGACCACCTGACGCAGGCGCTGGCCAGGCTGCGCGCCGCGCTCGTCAAGGCGGGGAGCTGAGATGCTGGCGGATATGGCCTGATGCGTCCTCGCGGTCTGCGGCCTTGACGACGCGCCGAGCGACTGGCGGCGCAGAAAATGGCGGCGCGCGAAAGGATCGGGTGGTCTCGACGACGGCCTAAAGTCCGTCTTCCTTTACCGCCGAAAGCAGGAGGACGCCGTCCGACGTGAACTGGATCGCGCGCTCGGCCGCCGGCCCGCAGTCAAGTGACCTTCCTCGACGCCCCGCCGTGCGCCGTTCTCGTCATTTTCATCGCCGCGTTGCTGGCGGCTGCTGCTGTTGGCCTTATGATTGGAGTGCATTTTCGATGAAACTTCTCGCCCTCGCCTTCACCGCGCTCTTGGCGGCGACATCGTTCGCCAGCGCGCACGCCGCCCCGGCCCGGCGCGGCGTCCATCCTGCCCGGGCCTGCATCCCATGGCCGCAGTGCGAGGGCGGCTTCACTCCGCCGGGCGGCGGGGGTCTGTTTACGCCGCCAGCTCCGTCCGGAACCGTGGGGTCGATCATCAATCGCAAGGCGGACATCCTCAAACAACTCTCGATCGCCGATTCCATGGACAGGCAGATCATCCCAAATTCCAATCCCCCGGAAATGTGGGACCCGATCGGTCACATGTGCATCGCCGGCATCGGGACGGAAGGCCAGCCGGGCTACGTTCCGGGCCTTGCGAAATGGATTGCGGGCCTGACCGAGCCGCCAAAGCCGCCTGCAATTCCCGGCGGCGCGCAAGGGCCCGTGATCGCGTTCGCGCAAGCCCGTCTCGCCGTCATCGCGGGCCTGCGGGTGACATCATCATTGCAGACACAGGGAATCCCACTAAGCCTCCGCCAATCGTGCGGCGGCTTGCTCGCCGACATCAACAATCAGATTCTGACCGCCGCCGCCCAGGTGGCTGCATTTGCCAAGCTCTTCGCGGTGCTGGTGCCGAAGTAAGACAAGGCCCCGCCGCCGAAGCGGACCGATGCAACCCGCAGTCGACCTCTTGGAGGATGGAACTCTCCCTCTGCCGCCCGTCCCGGTCGCCCTCATAACACCCGCATAAAAACCCGAGGAAATTCCCATGCCCCTCCGCACCTTCCGCCTCGGCCGCACCAGGCCGAGCGTCTCCGCTCACCGGCTGATGTTCGCCGATCTGATCGCGCCCGACATCCCCGTGCCGCCGCGCGTCTCGCACTGGTCCTATGCGGCGGAGCCGTGCATGCGCGACGTGCTCGGCAATGACGCGCTCGGCGACTGCACCGCCGCCGGCGCCGCCCACATCATCGGGGCATGGCGCGGCAACGCGCGCAATGGCGATCCGGCGCCGACGCGCGCCGATACGGTCGCCTTCTACTCGGCCTCGACCGGCTATGTCGACGGCCAGCCGGCGACCGACCAGGGCGGCGACGAGGTCACGGTGCTCAATATGTGGCGCGACAAGGGCTTCTTCGCCGACGGCTCGGGCAAGATCGAGGGCTGGGCCAATGTCGACGCCGCCGACGTCACGCGGATCAAGCAGGCGATCTGGCTGTTCGAGAACGTCTATTTCGGGGTCGAGTTGCCGACGGCATGGGTCCGGCCGTTCCCGCAAGCGACCGGCTTCACATGGGGCGTCGCCGGCGACGCCAACCCGAACGAGGGTCATTGCTTCGTCGGCCTCGGCTACAACGACAACGGCGTGATCGTGAACACCTGGGGCATGATGGGAACCGTGACCTGGCCGGCGGTGGCGAAATACGCCTCGGCGCCCGGCGGCGAGCTCCATGTCGCGCTCGGGGCCGACGCGATCGAGCGCGCCAGCGCCAAGGCGCCGAACGGCTTCGACCTCGCCGCGCTGACGGCGGAACTCAAAGCTTTCACTTGACCTCTAGGGACGCCTCCAATGTCCGCCCTGCTGATGCTCGCTGGCCTCTTTCTGGCCGCGCTCTATCTCGACCCGTGGGCGATGGCGGTCTTATTGGCCGCGATCGGTGGCGTCGTCATTCTGCTCGCGGCCATCGCTTTCGTCATCCACGGGGCATGGACGCGCGGGCTTCATTGAACGGATCGGCGGACGGGATGACGCGACAGGACGTCGAAAAGGCGATCGACGCCGCCACTCTTGCCGAAGTCCGGCGGCTTTATGGCGTGCTCATCGCTGCGCTCGCCGCGCAGGAGGAGCGCGGCGGCGAGGAGAGGTTCTTCAATGGCGTCGCCCTCGCCGTCCGGGCGCAGGCGATAGCCAATGACGCGGCGGGCCGTTTGATAGGCGATACCTGACATGACGCCGCTCCTCGACCCGTCGCCCTCCAACGACACAGTCGGCCTCTTATCGTGGATTTCCGGTCTGTTCATCGCCATCGCGTCCGGCGTCGTGACTGGTGCGGCCTTCGTATCCGGCACGCGCACCCGACTTGCGGCGCACGAGACGCGCATTTCCACTCTCGAAATGAACTTGCGCGAGGAAGTGCGCCGGCTCGCCGACAAGATCGACGATAACCACCGCCAGACTATGGCGATGCTGCTAGAAATCAAGCGGGGATGAGTATGCTTGGGTGAAGCGAACGCGGGTTCGACGGACTGAGAGCAATCGCCTCACGTATCACTATCTCCAAGAGCCCGTCCGACGGTTTCGTAATGCTTTAGAGTATAGAGCGGGATGATTTTTGATTGAATCGGCTTGGGATTCCCGAATCACTTTTTGTTCAGATTGAAGGTGCTGGCTGGAACGAGGCCAGCCTGGATGGGCAAGCCCTATTGGATTGATCTTCGGGAGCGTGTGGTGGCGGCGATTTTGGAGGGCGGACTTTCGCGCCATAAGGCAGCGGCGCGGTTCGACGTTGGAGTGAGCACCGTCGTCAACTGGGTCCGTCTTTTTTGAGGAGACGGGCAGCGTGTCGCCGGGCCAGGTGGGCGGACACAAGCCGAATGCGATCCGCGGCGAGCATGAGGTTTTCCTGGAGCGCCGCGTCCGAGAAGGCGGCTTTGGCCCGAACACTGGCTCCCACTGGAGGCCCTACCGCAACGCCGAAAACTACACCACGATCGGCGACAGGATCCGGCTCGGCCGCTTCCTGCGGCATTTCCGCTGCGACAATCAGGGCCGTCAGAACCTTCGTCGAAATCCTGTAACAAACTAAAGACATATGCTAAATAATTTGCGACCTAATCCAGACCCGTCACCCAGTACGCCGCAAGCTTGATCCACGCCCTTGCATTCCCTCCCCTATTCGCATACTAGCAACCACCTACGAGAACCGCTCGGCCGGAAACGGCTGCCGTGGCGGTTTTTTGCTTTTTTCAACGCGTGCGAGACTGCTTCTTTCGACGCGTGCGAGGCGTTGCGCCGCTTTAGAATTCAAATGGGCGTAAAGGCCGAGGAGAACCAAATGCCAAAGCTGAAGACGAAATCGGGCGCCAAAAAGCGCTTCAAGATCACGGGTACCGGATTGGTCGTCTATGCCCAGAGGGGAAAGCGTCATGGCATGATCAAGCGCACGCCCAAGCAGATCCGCAATCTGCGCGGCACGGCGGTCATGTTCAAGACCGACGGCGACAACGTCAAGAAGTATTTCCTGCCGAACGGTTAGGCTTTTCCCGGAGATTAAGAGCGATGTCACGCGTCAAACGCGGCGTAACCTCCCACGCCAAGCACAAGAAAGTGCTGAAAGCCGCCACAGGCTATTTCGGCCGCCGCAAGAACACGATTCGCGCCGCCAAGGCCGCGGTCGACAAGTCGATGCAATACGCGTACCGCGACCGCAAGAACCGCAAGCGCGAGTTCCGCGCGCTTTGGATCCAACGCATCAACGCGGCCGCGCGCGAACACGGGCTAACTTACAGCCGGTTTATCTCCGGGCTCGCCGGGGCGGGCATCGAGGTCGACCGCAAGCTACTATCCGAGCTCGCCATCTTGGAGCCCGCGGCCTTCGCCGCGATCATCGAACAGGCGAAGGAGCACTTACCCAAGGCGGCGTGAGCAATTCCTCTGCTATCACTTCGCTCGCGCGGGGAGAGTTGGGGCGCGGGCCTGATCCTCTCCCTGCCAAACGAAACCCTCATCCGACGCCAAAGGCCGTCGAAAGACGGAAGTCCATAGGCAACGTTTGCGCCTCCCGCTCCCCCCGGGGCGTGAGGAGAGAGTCGGCGCCGCACCAATACAGAATGCCCGTCATGTCCGACCTCGCCGCCCTGCAGCGGGAAACCCTTTACGCGATCGAAGCCGCAGACGACGAAAGCGCGCTCGAGAGCGTGCGCATTGCCGCCCTAGGCAAGAAAGGCTCGATCTCCGCGCTTCTGGCGACGCTCGGCAGGTTGTCGCCGGACGATCGCAAGGTTCACGGCGCGGCGATCAATGCGCTGAAGGATCAGGTTGCCGCGGCGCTGGCGGCTCGGCGCGCGGTGTTGAAAAGGGCCACCCTCGAGGCGCAGCTGAAGCGCGAGGCGGTCGACGTGACGCTTCCGGTGCTTCCGGCCGGGGTCGACACTGGCCGCATTCATCCGATCAGCCATGTGACGGACGAGATTGTGACGATTTTCGCCGACTTGGGCTTTTCGGTCGCCGAAGGCCCGGACATCGAGAGCGACGAATACAATTTCGCCAAGCTCAACTTCCCGCCCGGGCACCCGGCGCGCGAGATGCACGACACGTTCTTTCTCGAGCCCGACAGGAATGGCGAGCGCAAATTATTGCGCACCCACACCAGCCCGGTGCAGGTGCGCGCGATGCTGGCGCAACAGCCGCCGATCCGCATCATCTGCCCCGGCCGCACTTATCGCCGCGACGCCGATCAGACCCATACCCCAATGTTCCATCAGGTCGAGGGCCTAGTCGTCGACGAGAGCGCGACGCTCGCCAATCTCAAATGGGTACTGGAGGAATTTTGCGAGGCGTTCTTCGAGGCGCCGCGGATTGGCATGCGCTTCCGGCCGAGCTACTTCCCATTCACGTCGCCCTCTATGGAGGTCGATATCCAGTGCCGCCGCTCCGGCGGGGATATCCGCATCGGCGAGGGCCATGACTGGCTCGAAATACTCGGCTGCGGCATGGTGCACCCGAACGTGCTAGCCAATTGCGGCATCGACTCCGAAGTATTCCAGGGTTTCGCCTGGGGCATGGGCATCGACCGCGTGGCGATGCTCAAATACGGCATGCCCGACTTACGCGACTTCTTCGACGGGGACTTGCGCTGGATCAACCACTACGGTTTCAAGCCGTTCGACATCCCGACATTGGCGGGAGGATTGAGCGGGTGAGGCTATGCCAAATGCCGGGCGCAAGAATGCGTGACGAAGCGACGAAAATGAAACCGCTCTCATGAAATTCACCCTGTCCTGGCTCATGGACCATCTCAATTCCTCGGCCTCACTAGCGAAGATCGTCGACGCGCTGACGCGCGTCGGCCTCGAAGTGGAGCGGGTGGAGGACCCAAGCGCCAAATATGACGGTTTCGTCGTCGCACGGGTCATCGAGGCAAAACAGCATCCCAACGCCGACCGCCTCAAAGTCTGCATGGTTGAGGCGGGCGGCGCATTGGTGCAAGTCGTCTGCGGCGCGCCGAACGCCCGCACCGGAATGAAGAGCGTGTTCTCGCCGGTCGGCGCTTATATTCCCGGCAAGAAGATCGTGCTCGCCAAAGGCGTCATCCGCGGCGTTGAATCGAATGGCATGCTGTGTTCTGCCGCCGAGCTCGAGCTCTCAAACGACCACGAGGGCATCATCGAGTTGCCGGACGACGCGCCCGTCGGCGTTCCTTACGGACGCTGGGCCGGGCTCGACGATCCGGTCATCGACATCGCGGTGACGCCGAACCGCCCCGACGCTACCGGCGTCGCCGGCATCGCTCGTGATCTCGCGGCGGCCGGCCTCGGGACCTTGAGGACACTTGAACCTAAGCGCTTCGAAGGCGCCTTCGAATGCCCGACCCGCGTGCGTCTCGATTTCACGCCCGCCGACGCGCACCTCTGCCCCGCGTTTGCTCTGCGGCTCGTGCGTGGCGTGACGAATGGCGCTTCGCCGGAATGGATGCAGAAGCGCCTGCGGGCGATCGGTCTGAGACCGATCAACGCGCTCGTCGACATCACCAACTACATTACTTTCGACCGAGGCCGGCCACTGCACGTGTTCGACCACGCCAAGGTCGAGGGCGATCTGCACGTGCGCCGCGGCCGTCATGGCGAGAGCGTGTTGGCGCTCGACGGCAAGACATATGCGCTCGATGAGGGCATGGTCGTCATCGCCGACGCGAAGGGCGCCGAATCGATCGCCGGAATCATGGGCGGCGAGCACTCGGGCTGCGACGCGGCGACCCGCGACGTTCTGATCGAAAGCGCCTTGTGGGACCCCGCCAACATCGCCAATACGGGCCGCAGGCTGGGTATCGTCACCGACGCGCGCTACCGCTTCGAACGCGGCGTGGATCCCGCCTTCTGCGTCCCTGGCTGCGATCTCGCGACCGAGTTCGTGGTCAAGATCTGCGGCGGCGAGCCTTCGCGCATGGTTGTGGCGGGCGGCCCTTCAGCGCCGCGGCGCTCGATTGACTTCCCCTACAGCGAGGTCAAGCGGCTCATCGGCGTCGACATTCCGCGCCACGAAGGCGAGGCAATCCTGACTCGCCTCGGGTTCGTGGTCAGGGAAGGCGAGGTTCTCGCACCCTCGTGGCGGCCGGACGTGCAAGTGAAGGCCGACGTCGTCGAGCAGATCCTGCGCATCGCCGGCGTCGACCGGGCGCCGCCAACGCCGTTGCCAAGGCTCGACAGCGGCGTGCCGAGACCCGTGCTGACCCAGCTTCAGAAACGCACGCGCCTCGCCAAGCGCGCGCTCGCTTCGCTTTCGCTGCGCGAAGCGGTGACCTGGTCCTTCATCTCCGGGGCGGCGGCGGAACTATTCGGCGGCGGCGCCGCTTCGCTCGCGCTCGCCAATCCGATCGCGGCCGACCATTCTCACATGCGCCCGAGTCTCGTTCCCGGTCTTGTCGCGGCCGCCGAACGCAACGCACGGAGGGCCTTGAGCGACGTCGCGCTATTCGAGGTCGGACCGGTCTTTCTCGGTTCGGGTGAAAATGACCAGCGTATTGCTGCGGCGGCGGTGCGGCGCGGCATGGCCAAAGGGTGCGGTGAAGGCCGGCACTGGAGCGGCGGCGGCGCTGTCGACGTCTTTGACGCCAAGCGAGACGCGATGGCGGTGCTGGCCGCGCTCGGCGTCGCGACGGACGCGGTGCAGGTCGTCCCGGGCGGTCCCACCTTTCTGCATCCCGGACGCTCAGCGGCACTGCAGTTCGGTCCGAGGAATGTCGTCGGTTGGTTCGGCCAATTGCACCCAAGCGTCTGCGAGGCGGTCGATGCCGAGGGACCGATTGTCGCCTTCGAGATCACCTTGGACGCAATCCCCGCGCCAAAGACGAGACCGACCAAGGCCCGGCCCAAACTCGAGCGCTCGGATTTCATGCCGGTCAACCGCGACCTTGCCTTCGTGGTCGACAATAGCGTTCAGGCCGCTGATATTCTCAGGGCGGCGCGGGGCGCAGTTCGCGCGCTCGTCGCCGACGTCGGCGTGTTCGACGTCTACCATGGGCAAGGCATTCCTCAAGGCGCCAAATCGGTTGCCGTCACCGTAACCTTGCAACCGCGCGAACGCACACTGACTGACGCCGAAATCGATGCCGCGGTCGCGAAGATCGTCGCCGATGTTTCGCGGAAAACCGGCGCGACGCTGCGTAGCTGAAATGATGACGCCTGAATTGATGCACCCGCGCGCGACGATCATCCTCCTCGTTCTTGTCGCCCTTGCGCTCGCCGGTCGCGCGCTAGCGCACGACAATTCCGCCTGTGCGCAGTATCAGAAGCCGATAGCCTACAACGCCTGCCTCGCTCGGCACGGACCCAAAGCGAGCGATCTCGCGGCCCGTCCGACGCACGGCAGAGAGGGTTGGGACGCGCCAGGTGGGGCGGAACGCTCTGAGGTTTCCAAATCGACGCCGGGCGGCCTCCGTCGGCTGCGCGCTAGACGCGGCCACGGCCGCGCCCACCTTGAATTCCCGGTCAAATGATTGGAATTGTCGTCGCTACTGCGTCGGCGCGTCCGTCAGTGTGCACTATTCCCTTTGTCGCGGTGATGGCGTTGATACCTGTTTCATTGCCCATCGGAGCGCGGCGCCCGAGCCCGCGGAAAGCCCAGGCGCCGCGCCCGTCTCCCCGCGCGGGCGGGAGGCTCCGGCGCGGGGCCGCGCGCGACGCCCGTCCCCAAGGCGCGTCCACGCGGAATCCTCACTCGCCCCCCAGCCGACTTCGCCATCGCCCGAACGCGTCCCGCGTCGGCGCGATCGCTTTCCCCGCCCGCGCGAATTGCGCGCAAGCCACCAGGCGGCCAACGCTCGCCCGCCTCGTCGCCTCAACCTCCATCCACCCTAACGGCGCCCGGCCGCCCGGCCCGTGAGCGGCCTCACGCGGCAACGCCGTTCGAACCCGGCCCGTGAGCAGCCTCACGCCGCCTCTCGGCCGCCTCCCAGAAGCGCGGCGCCCGAGCCCGCGGAAAGCCCAGGCGCCGCGCCCGTCTCCCCGCGCGGGCGGGAGGCTCCGGCGCGGGGCCGCGCGCGACGCCTGTCCCCAAGGCGCGTCCACGCGGAATCCTCACTCGCCCCCCAGCCGACTTCGCCATCGCCCGAACGCGTCCCGCGTCGGCGCGATCGCTTTCCCCGCCCGCGCGAATTGCGCGCAAGCCACCAGGCGGCCAACGCTCGCCCGCCTCGTCGCCTCAACCTCCATCCACCCTAACGGCGCCCGGCCGCCCGGCCCGTGAGCGGCCTCACGCGGCAACGCCGTTCGAACCCGGCCCGTGAGCAGCCTCACGCCGCCTCTCGGCCGCCTCCCAGAAGCGCGGCGCCCGAGCCCGCGGAAAGCCCAGG
This sequence comes from uncultured Alphaproteobacteria bacterium, assembly GCA_963784805.1. Classification (GTDB taxonomy): domain Bacteria; phylum Pseudomonadota; class Alphaproteobacteria; order Rhizobiales; family Beijerinckiaceae; genus Roseiarcus. Next base: position 272,870 of record CAWASR010000008.1, on the reverse strand, counting down.
CGCCGCGCCCGTCTCCCCGCGCGGGCGGGAGGCTCCGGCGCGGGGCCGCGCGCGACGCCCGTCCCCAAGGCGCGTCCACGCGGAATCCTCACTCGCCCCCCAGCCGACTTCGCCATCGCCCGAACGCGTCCCGCGTCGGCGCGATCGCTTTCCCCGCCCGCGCGAATTGCGCGCAAGCCACCAGGCGGCCAACGCTCGCCCGCCTCGTCGCCTCAACCTCCATCCACCCTAACGGCGCCCGGCCGCCCGGCCCGTGAGCGGCCTCACGCGGCAACGCCGTTCGAACCCGGCCCGTGAGCAGCCTCACGCCGCCTCTCGGCCGCCTCCCAGAAGCGCGGCGCCCGAGCCCGCGGAAAGCCCAGGCGCCGCGCCCGTCTCCCCGCGCGGGCGGGAGGCTCCGGCGCGGGGCCGCGCGCGACGCCCGTCCCCAAGGCGCGTCCACGCGGAATCCTCACTCGCCCCCCAGCCGACTTCGCCATCGCCCGAACGCGTCCCGCGTCGGCGCGATCGCTTTCCCCGCCCGCGCGAATTGCGCGCAAGCCACCAGGCGGCCAACGCTCGCCCGCCTCGTCGCCTCAACCTCCATCCACCCTAACGGCGCCCGGCCGCCCGGCCCGTGAGCGGCCTCACGCGGCAACGCCGTTCGAACCCGGCCCGTGAGCAGCCTCACGCCGCCTCTCGGCCGCCTCCCAGAAGCGCGGCGCCCGAGCCCGCGGAAAGCCCAGGCGCCGCGCCCGTCTCCCCGCGCGGGCGGGAGGCTCCGGCGCGGGGCCGCGCGCGACGCCCGTCCCCAAGGCGCGTCCACGCGGAATCCTCACTCGCCCCCCAGCCGACTTCGCCATCGCCCGAACGCGTCCCGCGTCGGCGCGATCGCTTTCCCCGCCCGCGCGAATTGCGCGCAAGCCACCAGGCGGCCAACGCTCGCCCGCCTCGTCGCCTCAACCTCCATCCACCCTAACGGCGCCCGGCCGCCCGGCCCGTGAGCGGCCTCACGCGGCAACGCCGTTCGAACCCGGCCCGTGAGCAGCCTCACGCCGCCTCTCGGCCGCCTCCCAGAAGCGCGGCGCCCGAGCCCGCGGAAAGCCCAGGCGCCGCGCCCGTCTCCCCGCGCGGGCGGGAGGCTCCGGCGCGGGGCCGCGCGCGACGCCCGTCCCCAAGGCGCGTCCACGCGGAATCCTCACTCGCCCCCCAGCCGACTTCGCCATCGCCCGAACGCGTCCCGCGTCGGCGCGATCGCTTTCCCCGCCCGCGCGAATTGCGCGCAAGCCACCAGGCGGCCAACGCTCGCCCGCCTCGTCGCCTCAACCTCCATCCACCCTAACGGCGCCCGGCCGCCCGGCCCGTGAGCGGCCTCACGCGGCAACGCCGTTCGAACCCGGCCCGTGAGCAGCCTCACGCCGCCTCTCGGCCGCCTCCCAGAAGCGCGGCGCCCGAGCCCGCGGAAAGCCCAGGCGCCGCGCCCGTCTCCCCGCGCGGGCGGGAGGCTCCGGCGCGGGGCCGCGCGCGACGCCCGTCCCCAAGGCGCGTCCACGCGGAATCCTCACTCGCCCCCCAGCCGACTTCGCCATCGCCCGAACGCGTCCCGCGTCGGCGCGATCGCTTTCCCCGCCCGCGCGAATTGCGCGCAAGCCACCAGGCGGCCAACGCTCGCCCGCCTCGTCGCCTCAACCTCCATCCACCCTAACGGCGCCCGGCCGCCCGGCCCGTGAGCGGCCTCACGCGGCAACGCCGTTCGAACCCGGCCCGTGAGCAGCCTCACGCCGCCTCTCGGCCGCCTCCCAGAAGCGCGGCGCCCGAGCCCGCGGAAAGCCCAGGCGCCGCGCCCGTCTCCCCGCGCGGGCGGGAGGCTCCGGCGCGGGGCCGCGCGCGACGCCCGTCCCCAAGGCGCGTCCACGCGGAATCCTCACTCGCCCCCCAGCCGACTTCGCCATCGCCCGAACGCGTCCCGCGTCGGCGCGATCGCTTTCCCCGCCCGCGCGAATTGCGCGCAAGCCACCAGGCGGCCAACGCTCGCCCGCCTCGTCGCCTCAACCTCCATCCACCCTAACGGCGCCCGGCCGCCCGGCCCGTGAGCGGCCTCACGCGGCAACGCCGTTCGAACCCGGCCCGTGAGCAGCCTCACGCCGCCTCTCGGCCGCCTCCCAGAAGCGCGGCTCACCATCATTCTCGTGTAATTTCGCCGCCGCTTGACGCAACGCCTCCGTTCCGCCACGCTTGCTGAACCGATTGGCGGAACTCGATGGTGGTGCAGAACACGCTCGCGGCGCATCGCTGTTTCAAGACCCTCGATCCTGAATCCTGTCGGGTCCTGGATCGCCAATGCGCGTGGCTCAAAACGCCCGCCGGGTCCTGGATCCTCGATCAGACGGCGAACGACCGCGACGTCTATTTCATCATGACCGGCCGGCTCAGAGCGGTGCTGCACAACGCGCGGCAAGACGTCATTTTCACCGACATGGAAGCCGGTTCCTTCTTCGGCGAAATGAGCGCCATCGATGGCCTACCGCGCTCGCTCAGCGTATTCGCCGTCAACGATTCGCTCATGGCGAAAATGCCGGCCAAGGTGTTTGTTGAGACGATGTACTCTCATCGCCCGCTCGCCGAGGCGGTTGTCACAACGCTGATCGCGCGCACCCGCGCGATGACCCGCCGGGTCGGCGAACTGGGCGTGCTCGACGTCCGCAGCCGTGTTCACGCCGAGCTCTTGCGCCTTGCGCGGCCCGACCAGGAAGACCCCAAGCGCGCTGTCATCGTTACGCCGCCGAACCAGTCGGAACTCGCGGCGCTGATCAACACCCGACGGGAGACGGTGTCGCGGGAGATTAACGCGATGGAGCGCGAAGGCCTGATCCAGCGGCGGCGCGGCGCCATCGTGATCAATGACGCCTTGCGGCTGAGTTCGGCCCTCGAAGCCGCTAACAGTGGGTAGCCGGCCGTCTGAGGTTATTCTTTCGCTTCCTCCGCGAGCCTGCGCCACCACGCGGCGTCCCAGTTCCAGGCTGCCGTCGGCGACGGCGATGGCAGAAGCCAAATCCGGGTAGCGCCGATGCGCTCGCCGCTGTCGCCGAAGCCCGCCGCGCGCCCGAGAAAGCGCCGGCCGGCGGCGAGACTGGTGAAGGCGAGAAAAATCGGTTCGACCGCCCTGATTTTGGCTTCCAGCGTCGCGCAGGCGTCGCGTCCCAGAGCTCCGCGCGGCAGCTCGCGATCCATCCCGCTTACATGCTTGGCGATGTCGGTAAGTCCGAGGCCCCAACGCGGCAGCTCGGAATATTCCTCGGGCCTAAGAAGCCTCGGGGTTAGTCGAACGTCGTACAATGTCCGCCAGAACCTGTTTTGCGGATGGGCGTAGTACGCGGCCCGGGCGGCCGACGCCGTTCCCGCGGCCGTGCCGCAGAATACCAACGCTAGTCCAGGCCGCAACAGATCTGGAAGCACATACCCCCGCACCCCCATGCCGTTCGCCTCACATCGTCTGGTTGTAGGCGCCGACCTCCGGATTCTCGCGCAATATTCCGTCGATTGCGCCGAACATCGCGCGCATCCGTGCTTCCGACACCGGGCTCTCGACGACAACGACGAGTTCAGGCTTGTTCGACGACGCGCGCACGAGCCCCCAAGTTCCGTCCTCGACCGTCACCCGAGCGCCGTTGACGGTCAAGACATTGCGAATGGCCTGTCCAGCCAGCAGACCACCCCTGGTCCGCATGGCCTCAAGGCGCGCAACGACGCGATTCGCCACTTCGTATTTCACTTCATCGGCGCAAAATGGCGACATGGTCGGCGAACTCCAGGTCCTAGGCAGTTCGCGGTAGAGATCGGCCATCGATTGTTTCGGATTCCGGTCGAGCATATCGAGGACGGCGATGGCGGTGACGAAGCCGTCGTCATAGCCGCGCCCGAGCGGCGCGTTGAAGAAGAAATGGCCGGACTTCTCGAAGCCGGCAAGCGCATTTATGTCGCGCACCCGCCGCTTGATGTGCGAATGGCCCGTCTTCCAGAAATCGACCGCGGCCCCGTTCGCGGCCAGAACCGGGTCGGTCGCGAACAGGCCGGTCGATTTGACGTCGACGACGAAGGTGACGTTGCGGCGCCGCTGCGAGAGGTCGCGCGCCACCATCACGCCAATCTTGTCAGCGAAGATCTCCTTGCCCTCATTGTCGACGACGCCGCAGCGGTCGCCGTCGCCGTCGAATCCAAGCGCCACATCCGCCGCTGTCTCCTTCACCGCTACCGCCATTGCGTGAAGCATCCTGAGATCTTCCGGGTTAGGGTTGTAGCGCGGGAAGGTGAAATCGAGATCGCAGTCGAGCGGCGCGACCTCGACCCCAAGTGCGGAGAGGAGTCGGGGCGCGAAGGCGCCCGCCGTGCCGTTACCGCAGGCGGCGACGACCTTGAGCTTGCGGCTGAAATTGGGGCGGCTGGTCAGATCGGCGATGTACCGGTCGGGAAAATCCGGCACAAATTCATATCCGCCGCCGGATTCGCATCCATAGTCGCCGGAAATGACGATGTGGCGCAGGCGCGCCATTTCCTCTGGGCCGAAGGTGACTGGCCTCGCCGCGCCCATTTTTACCCCGGTCCAGCCATTTTCGTTGTGCGACGCAGTCACCATCGCGACTGCCGGCGCATCAAGTGCGAATTGGGCGAAATAGGCCATTGGGGTAATCGCGAGGCCGATGTCGCTAACCTTCGCGCCGCCAGCCATCAACCCCACGGTTAGCGCCAGCTTGATCGAGGCCGAATAGCTGCGGAAATCGTGGGCGACCACGACGTGGCGAGGAACATTCATCTCTTTCAGCAAGCGCGCCAGCCCCAGCCCAAGTGCCTGCGCACCCATTAGATTGATCTCCTTTTCGAACAGCCAGCGCGCGTCGTATTCGCGAAACCCTGACGGTTCGACCATTGGCCGGGATTCGAAGGCGTAGGTGTTCGGGGCGAGCTGCGACGACGGCTTGGGGAACACGGTCGTACGATCCCTCACAACGTTGGATTAGGGCGGCAATCTAGCGCGACTCTGTGAACGTCAGTTATCCCGCGTCGGTCGCACCGCCGCCGAGGCGGGTAGCAAGGCTTGGCCCATTCCGCCCTTATTGGTGGTTGAAAGCCGGATAGCAATCCTGCGCGACGGCGGAGCCTGCGAGATCGCTGAAGTGCTTGAGGACTGCGAAGACAAGCGCGCCTGCGGCGAAGCCGCAAATCGGTTCGACGTTGCGGCCGTTCACCGGAACGGCCGCCATGCAGCCTTGAATATGGGTCACCGGAGTTGTGGCGAGCCAGGTCTGCGCCGCGAGCGCTCTCGCCAAATTTCTCCGCCGCATTTTCAGACCCCGCGTCCTGCACCAAATCGGCGTTCCTCCCCGACCAAAATCGCGTCCTTCGGTTCGGAACGCCTTGATTAAGGCGGAGAGCCGACGGCGCGCCTCGTCTCAGGAATCGTGAACCCCCGAGACGCCAGTTCTTAAGCATCCGCTTGTCGTCGTTGAAACGCGCGTGCCGTCGGCGATCCCGCGTTTCAACGATGGCGGATTCCGGCTCGAAGCGGCGCATCTATTGGCGCAGGATCAGGACACCGTCGCGTTGCTCGACGCTGACCAGGCGCTTGAGAAAGCTCGCCCCGAGCAAGTTCACGTCGCCCGCCTCGGGCGCGAGGACGAGGGCCTGGACATTCTTCAGGTAGAGGCCGCCGAAGCTCACGCTATTCAGGAGGGCGGGCGAGGCCATCGTCTCGCCGTTGGCGGTCTTGACCCGCCATTTCGGGCCCGGACGCTGAACGATACCGATGCGGGCGGCAGTCGAAGCCGAGATTACGACTGAACTCGCGCCAGTGTCGATCATCATTCTCACCGGGTCACCATTCACAAGAGCGTCGGCGGAGTATTGGCCGCGCGAGTCGGCGGCGAGCGAGGTTGCTCGATATTCCTCCACGACCCGCGCGGTCTCTTTCGCCGACCGGACCTCCTCGGACTGCGTAGCCGGCGCGGCTCTGGACGACGCGGGCGCGACGGAAACCTTCGTCTGGGCCAAATTCGGAACGCGGGACAACGCCGCCAACGCCAGCGCGACACCGGCCAACGCGAGGAGAAAGGCGCCCCTGATCATGTCGACTCCGACAGGCGTCACCGCCCACGGCGACGCTGATCCGGCATTGTCGCTGCAATCGACAAATATTGAGTAAAGCCGACTGCTCGAACACGGTCGACGATACGTTTTTTCTGCTCCTCAGAGGTAGCGACTGACCAGGTTCTCGAAATACTCTTGTCGTCCCGACCTCGGCTTCGGGTCGATCTTCTTGTCCGCGACGCGCTCGGCGATCAACTCCAGCGTCGCGCCGGATTTCAGCATCAGCTCGGCTGCGGGCTCGTTCCAGCCGGCGTAACGCTCAGCGCGCAGGGCGTCGAACTTGCCGTCCTCGACCAATCGCGCAGCTGCGGCGAGGGCCTCTGCGCAAGCGTCGATCCCGCCGATGTGGCCGAGAAGCAGATCGGCCGGATCGGTCGACTGGCGGCGCACCTTGGCGTCAAAGTTGAAGCCGCCGGGCGCGATGCCGCCCCATTTCAGAATGAAATAGAGCGCGGGAACGAGTTCGGCTGCGTTGTTGGGGAACTGGTCAGTGTCCCAACCGGACTGATAGTCATTGCGGTTGGCGTCGATCGAGCCAAGCAGTCCGAGCGAGGCAGCAAGCGCGACCTCGTGCTCGAAGGAATGATGCGCAAGCACCGCGTGGCCGACTTCAATGTTTAGCTTGACCTCGCGCGCTAGGCCAAAGCGCTGCAGGAATCCGAACACGGTCGCGACATCGAAATCATACTGATGCTTGGTCGGTTCCTGCGGCTTCGGCTCGACGAGTAAGACTCCGTTGAAGCCTATCTTGTGCTTATACTCGACCACCAGCGACAGGAAACGCCCGAGTTGCTCCTGCTCGCGGCGTAGGTCAGTGTTGAGCAGCGTCTCGTAGCCCTCGCGCCCGCCCCAAAGCACGTAATTGGCGCCGCCGAGCTTGTTGGTGGCGTCAATGGCGTTTTTGACCTGCGCGGCGGCATAAGCGAACACGTCCGGGTCAGGATTGGTCGCCGCGCCCGCCATGTAGCGAGGGTGGCTGAATAGATTAGCGGTGCCCCACAGCAGCTTGACCCCGGTCGCCTGCATTTTCTTTGCGAACACATCAGTCATCTCGGCAAGGTTGCGGCCGAACTCGGCCAGACTGGACCCTTCGGGCACAACGTCGCGATCATGGAAAGTGAAGAACGGAAAGCCGAGAGTCGCGAACATCTCGAACGCCGCGTCCGCCTTGACGCGCGCCCCTTTCATTGTTTCGCCGTCCCAAGGCCGCTCGAAGGTGGGCGCGCCGAACATGTCTGAGCCCATCCAGGCGAAATTGTGCCAGTAGCAAACGGCCGGACGGAGGTGCTCGGCCATTGTCTTGCCCATGACGATGCGGGCCGGATCGTAGTGACGAAAGGCGTAAGGATTGTCGCTCTTGGGTCCTTCGTAGCGCACCGGGGCGATGTCGCCGAAGAAGCGCTCGCTCATGATCGTCTCCATTCAATTGTCACGAGATGCGAAAATTCCGTGCGAAACCGGTAAGCACGGCGAGCCCGGTCGCGCAATCCTCGACCGTGATCGATTCCAGCGGATTGTGGCTGACGCCGCCCTTGCAGCGGACGAACAGCATGCCGGCGGGGCAGAGCCCGCCCATGACCATCGTGTCGTGCCCGGCCCCTGACGGCAGCAGCCGCGGGGAAACGTCAAGCGCTTCGACCGCCCGCGTCAGTCCGGCGATAATGCCGTGATCACAGACATAGGCGTTCGCCTCATGGGTTTTGGCCACGCTTGCGCGCACGCCGCGCGCGCCGGCGATAGAGTCGATAGCAGCGCTCAGGTCGGCGAGCGCGACCGCCCTTCGCGCATCGTCCGGCGCGCGAAGATCGACTGAAAAGCGCGCGACGCCGGGGATGACGTTGGCCGCGCCAGGCCAGACTTCGAGACGCCCCACGGTGGCGACGAGTTCGGCCTCGCGGCGCGCGCGCGCCTCGATCGCCAGCGTCATTTCCGCTGCGGCCGCCAGCGCGTCGCGGCGCAGATTCATCGGCGTCGCGCCGGAATGCCCGGCCATGCCGTCGACTGCGACTTCGAGCCGCGTCGCGCCGCTGATCGCGGTGACGATACCGACCGGCAAGCCCTCAGCTTCCAGAATCGGGCCCTGTTCGATATGCGCCTCGACAAAAGCGGCGACGTTTTCCGCACGGATAGAAGCCGCCTTCTCCGGATCGCAGCCGAAGTCCTTCAGCGCGTCGCGCATCGCGACGCCGGCGGCGTCCTTTTGGTCGAGCGCGGTCCGCGGATAGGTTCCCGCGAGCGCCCGCGAGCCGGTGAGGGTGGTCCGAAAGCGAACGCCCTCCTCGTCGCCGAACCCGACGATTTCGATCGCGTGCTCCAGCCGCTCGCCTCGCTGGGCGAGCGCCTCGACGACGGCGAGCGCGGCCAGAGCGCCGTAATTGCCGTCGTAGCGCCCGGCATCGCGCACCGTGTCAATATGCGAGCCCAGCATCAGGGCCGGCGCGCCCGTGCGCTTTCCCTCATAGCGCGCGACCACGTTGCCGGCGGCGTCGATCCTTGGCTCGAGCCCTGCTTGAGCGCACCAGCCGATCAGGGCGCGCGCGGCGCGCCGATGCGCGTCGGAAAGAAACAGCCGCGTCAGGCGCCCCGGCTCGTCGGTAAATTCCGCGAACGCGTCGAGCCGCGCCATCAGGCGTCGGCCCGCTTCAAGCTCGGTGGGGGAAAGGCGGGCGCCCATCAATTCCTGGCCATCTCGGTCTTGAGCCAGCGGCCGAGCGTGGCGCGTTCCTCGTCGGTGATGCCGCTGAAATTGTTGGGCGGCATCGCATGGGTCAAAACCGCCTGCATGAGAATGGCGGGCGCGAAGCGGGCGATATGTTCCGGTGTGTCCAGGACCACGCCCTTGGGCGCCTCGCCGATCTCCTCCATCGGCTCGGCCGCGTGGCACATCATGCAGCGCGTCTGTACGATATCGACCACCTCCGGCGGAGCCTTCGGCAGTCCAGCGGCCGCAACCGCGGTCGGAAGCTCTGCAAGGCCGATGAGCTCGCGCATGCCGGGCGAGGCGGTCGCGGCGAAGCCAAAGGCGCAAAGCATGGCGAACGCCGCCGCGACCCAGGCCCACCAGGGCGCGCGGTCGTGACCGAGGTGCCAGACGTTGTAAAAGTAGCGCACCAATGCGCCGGCGACGATGACACAGGTGACGATCGCGGGAATGACCCTCGCATTCGAAAAGGTCATCGGGTAATGGCTCGACAGCATCAGGAACAGCACAGGCAGCGTGATGTAATTATTGTGAGTGGAACGTACCTTTGACGTCTTCACCCATTTGGGGTCAGGCTTTTCGCCGGCTCGAAGGGCGGCGACGCTCTTGCGCTGGTTGGGCATAATAACGAAGAAGACATTGGCGGTCATGATCGTCGCCATCAGCGCGCCGGTATGGATGAGCGCGCCGCGGCCGGAAAATACAAGCGTAAACACCCAGCTCGTCGCAACAACATAGCCAAATCCGACCAGCGCCAGCAGCGGTTCGTTGGCGGCGAGCGGTGAGCGGCACAACAGGTCGTAGACGATCCATCCCAGAGCCAAGGCCGAGATCCCGATCAGCGCGGCCTGCCAAGGCGCCAGCGGCATGACGGCGGGATCGATCAGAAAAAACGATGCTTGTCCGTAATAAACCACGCATAGCAGCGCGAAGCCGCTCATCCAGGTCCAATAGGACTGCCACTTGTGCCAGATGAGTTCATCGGGCAGCGAATCCGGGGCGAGGGCGTATTTGCTCATCTGGTAGAAGCCGCCGCCATGCACCTGCCATGACGTTCCGGAGATGGTGGGATCCTCGCCGGCGCGTTTGCGCAGCGACGCGTCGAGATGCATGAAGAAAAACGAGCCGCCGATCCAGGCGATCGCCGCCGTGACATGCAGCCACCGCAGCAACGCTGAAGCCCACTCCCAGCAAAAGGCTTCCAAAGCCCCCATCATTCCACCTCCCCGCGAGTCGCGATCGTGCGCGGCGCTGCCACGATAATGATGTCTTCGCGGTTTGGGTAGGGAAACCCTTCACCTCGAGCCTAAACCCGCGGCGACCCCACCTCAATCCCGTAACCCAACCTTAACCCTGAGAGAGTCTTAAGTCGCATGGATAATCTCGGGTCTCTCCGCGGTCGAACCCAGCCCAAGTTTCGGCCGATTTACAGGTCAGACCCCCCTCAAGCTCGCTTTCGTCATCGTTCGCGGCCCGGCCCCACGTCCCGCCAAAAAAGGTTCAAAACGCCCATGACTCCTGCCGACGTAGCGGCCGCAGCGACCCCGGAAACGAGCATTCTGGAGATGTTCTGGTCGGCGCACATCGTCGTCAAGGCGGTGATGGTTGGCCTTTTTCTCGCTTCGCTATGGTGCTGGACAATCATTTTCGACAAGACCCGCCTGTTTCATAAATTCAGGAACGAAATGGAGAATTTCGAGCAGATTTTCTGGTCTGGCCAGTCGCTCGAAGAACTCTACACGTCGCTCTCCGACAAATCGAACAGCGGCGCGGCGGCGTTGTTCGTGGCCGCGATGCGGGAGTGGAAGCGCTCGTTCCAACAGGCGGCCGGCTCGTTCCGCGGACTTCACGCGCGTATAGACAAGGTTCTTGACGTCTCGATCGCCCGCGAAGTCGAGCGGCTCGAGTCAAATCTGCTGGTGCTGGCGACCGTCGCCTCTGCCGGCCCCTTCATCGGACTCTTCGGCACCGTATTCGGCATCATGTACGCATTCCAGTCGATTGCCGCCTCGAGGAACACCTCGCTCGCGGTCGTCGCGCCAGGAATCGCGGAGGCGTTGCTGGCGACCGCGATCGGCCTCTTCGCCGCCATCCCGGCGCTCATCGCGTACAACAAGCTACAGGGAGACGTCTCCAAGGCGCAGGCGAGGATGGAAAGCTTCGCCGACGAATTCTCGGCGATCCTCTCCCGGCAGATCGATCATCACCTTTCGGCTGAGAAGGCTTCCTGAGCGGGCGGAGCGAGACGATGGGCATGACTGTCAGCGGCGCGCGCAAGAATGGTCGTGGCCGCCGCGGCGTGCCGCGCTACGGCGCGATGGCCGACATCAACATGACGCCATTTATCGATGTGATGCTGGTGCTGCTGATCATCTTCATGGTTGCTGCTCCATTGCTTACGACCGGCGTTTCGGTCGATCTCCCGCGGGCGAGCGCTACCGCACTTAACGTCGACCGGAAGCCGATTGCAGTGTCGCTCAACGAACAAGGCCAACTCTATGTGATGGACCAGCCGATCGCCGACGCCGATCTTGTCGCCAAGCTTCAGGCCGCCTCACAAAACGACGTCGACCAGCGCATCTATCTTCGCGCCTCCAAAGTTGTTCCCTACGGGCGCGTGGCGCAGATCATGGCGGCCGTGACTGAGGCCGGGTTCAAGAAGGTGGCCCTGGTCACCGAGCCGATCAAACAATAGCCGGGAGCGGCTTTGGAAGAGCGGCGGTCATATTGGGGTTTGACGGGCTCCGGCGCGTTGCACGGCGCGTTGCTGGCGATGATCGTGCTCGGCTTCGCCTCGGCGCCGAAATTCGAGGACAGCCCCGAATCGATTCCCATCGAGACCATCTCGCAGACCGACCTCAACCAGATCATGAACGGCGAAAAGAACGCCAAGCCCGCTCCCCGCCCGGCGCCAACGCCGCCGGCGCCGCCCGAGACGCCGCCGGATCTGCGCGCGGCCGCGGAGCCGGCCCCCCCGCCTGCCGCCAAACCTGAGCCCCCCCGCCCCCGCCTCCGCCGAAGCCCGAGCCGGCGCCGCCTTTGAAGGCTGCGGCTCAAGACCCGCCGGAGCCGCCTGAGCGGCCGAGATTTGGCGAGACGCCGGCTGAACGGCCCAAGGAGCCGCCGCCGGAGAGGACGAAACCCGACCAACTCGCCAAGTTGGTGGAGCGCGTGAAGACCGAGCCGCAACCGAGGGCGCCCTCGCGCCGCTACGACCCGAACGCGATCGCCAAGCTAATCGGAGAGAGCAAGCCCTCGAAGCCGTCACAAGCCGCTGAGGAAGCGAGCGCGACGCCGCGGGGCCTGCCGCATCATGAGGCGCAGCGCATGTCGATCTCGATGGCCTCGGCGCTCGACGCCTGGCTGACGGAGAGCTACCTCAATTGCTGGAGTCCCCCGCCGACGATGCCGGAGGGCGACACCTACATCGCCGAGATCAAGGTGATCTTCAGACCCGACGGCTCGCTCTCCGCCCGCCCCGTCCTTCTCAATCCGCCGACCGATCCGGCTTGGCGGGCGCACGCGGAAAGCGCCATGCGTGCGATCAGGAAATGCGATCCTCTGCACGTCCCGCCGCAATACGCTCCCTATTTCGAGGAGTGGAAAGTCGAGACCATCCACTTCGATCCGCGAGACACTCAAGGATGAAGGCGACGCCCATGGGACGCGAGCCAACAAGACCTGTGCCGATAAATCGCCGACGAGCGGCAATCCCCTTGTCCGCAAACCCGATCCTCATTGTCATCGCGACGCTCGTCGGATTCCTGGGTGCTGCCGCTCTCGGGCGGGGTTGGATCTGGCCGCACGGATCGCGCCCGTCCAGGCCAGCCACGAGCGAGCTGGCCAAGCCGACGCCAGTCGCTGTCGCCCCCTCGGCCGCGCCGCACGGGGTTGCTGCGATCGAAAATCCTCCCGCGCACATGACGCACGCGCAGCAGGCGGGCTTCGACGCCTGGATGATCAAGACCTATCTGCGATGCTGGAAGCCGGCGCCCCAGCCAGCCGACGCCGACCCTTACGTCGCGCGGGTGCGCCTCGCCTACAAGCCGGACGGTTCGCTTTTGCAGCCCCCAAAACTTGTCAATCCGCCGTCGAACCCGGCGCTCAAACAGCAGGCCAAGAGCGTCATGAAGGCTGTCGAGAGCTGCAATCCGCTCCCAGTGCCGGCGCAATATCGCCCCTTTTATGAGCAATGGAAGACCAAGACCATCCACTTCGACCCACGGTTAGCCACCCGATGACGCCGGGCGAAGAAGCTCTGCTTTTGTCCCTCGAGAGCGCCTAATGAATCTCTCTTCCTTTGTTCTTCGCTTTTCCGCTCTGGCGGCGTTTGTCCTATCCTTCATCGCGCTCGGCTGCGCGCCCTCGGACGCCGCGGGTGACATCTACGTCCACGCCGGCGCCAATTTCAAACCCGTGACCATCGCCGTCACGCCATTCGTGGGCGAAGAGGCCAGCGACAAAATCGGCGCAGTCGTCAGCTCCGATTTCGCCCGTTCGATCTTTCTCTTGCCGCTCAATCCGGCGAGTTTTCCCGAAAGGATAACTAATCCGGACGTGCGGCCCAACATGGACGCCTGGAAGACGGTCAACGCGCAATTCGTTTTGACTGGCCGCGTTCTCCGTCAGGACAGCGGGCATGTCACCGCGCAGTTCCGCCTGTGGGACACCGCGACGGGCGAGCAGGTCGCCGGCGAGCAATACTCTACCGATGCGCCGAATGCACGGCGCGTCTCGCACATGATCGCTGACGCCGTGTTCTCGCGCGTGACCGGCGAGAAGGGATTTTTCGATTCCCGCGTCGTCTTCGTCGACGAGAGCGGCCCGAAGAAAAAGCGGACGAAGCGTCTGGCAGTGATGGACATGGACGGCGCTAATGTGAAGTATCTCACCGGCGGAGAGCGCCTCGTTGTGACTCCGCAATTCTCGCCCTCTGCCCAGCAGGTCGCCTACATGTCCTTTGGCGTCGGCGATCCGAAGGTCACGCTTCTCAATCTTGAGACCGGACAGCGCGAGCCGGTCGGCAATTTTCCCGGCATGACCTTCGCGCCACGCTTTTCACCGGATGGGCAGCGGATCGTGATGTCGTTGTCCGACGGCGAAAGCACCAATCTCTACAGCATGGATTTGCGCACCCGCGCGACAACTCGACTGACCGAAGACTCGGCAATCGACACCTCGCCGACCTATTCGCCCGACGGCTCGCAGATCGCCTTCGAATCGGATCGCGGCGGCTCGCAGCAGATTTACGTGATGAGTGCGACTGGCGGCCCGGCCAAGCGCATCTCCTTCGGCGAAGGCCGCTATTCCACGCCGATCTGGTCGCCACGCGGGGACCTCATTGCATTCACCCGCATTAAGGGCCAATCATTTGGCATCGGCGTAATGAAGCCCGACGGTTCAAGCGAGCGCATCCTGGTCGAAGGCTTCGACAACGAGGGTCCGACGTTCTCGCCCAACGGCCTCTATGTGATGTTCTTTCGCGATTCCGGCGGCTCGGGCGGCCCCAAAATCTACATGACCGACATTTTCGGCCACAGCGAATTTCTCGTCCCGACGCCCAACTACGCCAGCGACCCGTCATGGGGGCCGCTGATGCATTGAAGGTCCGAAGCGCCTCAGATTCGGGCAAATTGCCAGGCGCGGCGCTTATTCAACCGCGCTTCCAGCCGATGCGCTCATCGACACCTTCGGCAAGCGCGGCGAAGCAATCGCGCAGTTCGATTTTGCGGAACTTCACCGACCCCGGGCGAGCGTCGGGTCCGAAAGTCACTCGCGATGCGGATGCCATGGCGGGTCTCCCCGTGTGGCGTCTTTGCAATCGGACGCTCTGGCGTCGGCGCAGGCGAACTCGATGTCGCCACCCCGCGCGCGGCAGTCCTAATTTTGGCCGCGCTTCGGGAGCCTCGCCCTGACGCAACGCCAGCCTCGCGTCCTCGTCGCCACGACTCGCGCACTGCGAGGTTTCCTTGCGTCTTTTTTGTGAAAGGGCGACGTCGTCGGCCTCCGCCGACAGCTTCAGCCGGCTGGCGCCGCGCTGCGCCTTTTGGCGGCCGGCGCGCGGCGTGGTCCAAAAGCCTTGGTCAGGACGGCGATGATCGCCAGCGTCGCGACGTAGGCAACGACCTGCAACACCGACGGCTCGTCATCATAGCCGATCAGCGTATGCAGCACACGACCAAACAGACTCGTGTCGGACAAGATGGCGGAGGTGTTCCATGCCGTCTCGCTCAACATCGTCAGCACGCCCGCCTGCTGCAGGAACAGCACCGCCTGCGCCGCGAGACCCGCAGCGAGGAAGCTAATGAGAGTCGTCGTCACTGCGAACAGGCGGCGCTGCGGAATCGTCGCCAGTCCGAGATAAGTGGCCGCCGTCACAGCGACTCCCGCCAGCAGGCCAAGAATTGATCCGATCACGAGCTCCGACGCCGTCGAACCCGCCGAGGCGGCAAGCCCATACATGAACAGGGCGACCTCCGAGCCCTCGCGCATCACCGCCACCGCGCACACGACGCCGAGCGCGAAAATCGGGCGCGAGCCCGTCCTGACCGCGTCGCCGACCCGTTTGACTTCAGCGGCGAGCTCCCGGCCGTGGCTCGCCATCCAGACGTTATGCCAGATCAGCATGACGACGGCTACGAGGAGGATCGAGGCGTTGAAGATCTCCTGACCGACGCCGGCCATCGCCTGTGCGAGTTCGCCTGCGAAGGCCGCCACTAGCAACGCGCCCAAGACGCCGGCGGCGACGCCGGCAGCAATGGCGAGCCGACTACCGTGCACGCCCTGCGTCACCGCCATGACAATGCCGACGATCAGGCCGGCCTCGATGACTTCGCGAAAGACAATTATCAGCGCGCCAAGCATAAGGGTCGTCAATCCTTGTCCGTTCGAACCGCGCGCGCGCTCACTTGACCACCAGAAATCCCTGGGTCGTATCCTCATGATAATCGTCGAAGAAACGGTAACGGCCGGGGTTGAGCGGGCGAACCCGAATCGTGACCTTGCCGCCGCCGGGGACGACCTTCTCGACCCGCAGCGGCTTGCTCTCGAACTCCGAGGGCGTCACGTCGAGGTTATCGACCTCAATGACGATGGGCTTGCCCGCGGGCGCGGTCGGCTCGGCTGGGGAAAAACGATGGTCCTTCAGCGTCACGCTGACCTTGGCCGCCTCGTCGGCGACGGCGACCGGCGCGTCGGCGAAACAAGGCAGCGCCAGCACGAGCCCCAGAATCGAAACAAGGCGTTTGCTCGTCATTGAATCATCCTGGCCAAGATTCCGAAACTCAAATTCGACCTCCGTTCGACTGGCTGTCGCCGAACGTTTCTGACATGTTCGCTCATGGCGCGGTCGGAAATGCTGGTCGACCATTCCGCAGCGGCGCG
The DNA here is from genome assembly GCA_963784805.1 of uncultured Alphaproteobacteria bacterium. Taxonomy (GTDB): domain Bacteria; phylum Pseudomonadota; class Alphaproteobacteria; order Rhizobiales; family Beijerinckiaceae; genus Roseiarcus. Next base: position 256,666 of record CAWASR010000008.1, on the reverse strand, counting down.
GCGCGCCCACCGGAGCGAATATGGCGCGTCGAATTGGCGGCGGGGCCGGCGCTGTCAGCCGCCCAACCCCGAAAGTCCCGGCCCCGGGATTGGCGGACTCGCTCGTCTGCGGTCGATAGGCGGGTGCAACGCGATGCGGACGAAAAGACGTCCGCGAGCGTGCGTGCGCCGAAGCCCCCGCTCCATCGAATCGACATAACAACCTCATCGGCCGACGGGGTCAAGATCCGCAGCCGCGCGCTTTCCGATAGCAAAGGCGCGTCGAGGGAACAAGAACAGAGCGCCAAGATTAGAAACGATTCAATTTGGAATCGTTTCAAATGCGATCACGGGACCGCTCATCCGACCACACGAAGCGCTAGGAGCCCCCGGAAGACTGGCGACCGGGGACGACATTCAGCCCTCGTTCCCGCTCGAGCCGATGCGCCTTGGCGCAGGCGTAAATCTCCGTTGTCTAACGATTTTGCGACGCTCTCGGAGAATTGTTGACCCGGACCGAAAAAACTTCTTGCGCCTGGACGCTTTTCGAACAAATAAGTGTTTGCCCAATACGCACGTGCCTGTGGTCGCGTGTCGGTCGGCGGGAATCTGGACAAGAGGCCAGTCAACCGCCCTTGGAAGACCGGCAGCCGGAGGCGAACCGGCGCACCCCGCCAAACGGGGGACGCGGCTTGAAGCAACGACGGACCGGGCTTTTTTGGTCTCTGTCGGCCCTCCAAAGGTCGGCGCCCAAAGAGGCTTGTCTTTCTTGCCGGGCGTGCGGACGGGAATATCCCTTCCGAACGATGGCTGTGAACGCTGGAGCGGCCTTTGGCGCTCGCGCGAGTCATGGCTACGGCGCAGCATCTGATCGCGCGGCGCGATCGTCGACGGCTGTCGAGCTTTCGATGAGATCGGCGCGGGCGGTCGCGGCGGCGGGTCAACCGCTTGGCTTCGCGTCTCCAACGCGCGGAGCCGAGAGTCGCATCGCCGTCACTCCTTCATTTGCCCGCCGCGGACGCTTTATCCGCGCAGCTGGGGATGCCGCCATGACCGATCGCATCAAGGAGTTCCTTACCCGCAACCGGGAGGAGGGCCCGCGACTCGTCGTCGATCTCGACGTCGTGCGCGAAAATTATCTGGACTTCGCCAACGCGCTGCCTGACACGCGCGTCTTTTATGCGGTCAAGGCGAATCCGGCGCCGGAGATTCTCAGCCTCCTCGCCCGGCTCGGGTCGTGCTTCGACACGGCCTCCGCGACTGAAATCGATGAAGTCTTGGCCGCGGGCGCGACGCCTGACCGCATCAGCTTCGGGAACACGATTAAGAAAGAGAAGGACATCGCCCGCGCCTACGCGCTTGGGGTCCGTCTTTACGCGGTCGATTGCGAGGCGGAGGTCGAGAAGGTCGCGCGCGCGGCGCCGGGCTCGAAAGTATTCTGTAGGATCCTATGCGACGGGGCGGGCGCGGAATGGCCGCTTTCGCGCAAGTTCGGCTGCGCGCCCGAGATGGCGGCGCGGGTGCTCGAGCGCGCCCATCGCCTGGGCCTTGTCGCCCATGGGCTCTCATTCCATGTCGGCTCGCAGCAGCGCAACCCGCGGATGTGGGACCGCGCGCTCAAGACCTCGGCCGAGATCTTCCACGATCTCGGCGAGCGCGGCATCCAGCTGGCGATGATTAATCTCGGCGGCGGTTTCCCAACGCGCTATCTGAGCGACGTGCCCGGCGTGCGGATCTATGGGCAAACGATCTTTCGCGCGCTGCGCAGGCGTTTCGGCAACTGCATTCCCGAAACGATCATCGAGCCTGGCCGCGGCATGGTCGCCAACGCCGGAATCATCGAAGCCGAGGTGGTGCTGATCTCGAAGAAGTCTGAGGACGACAGGCGGCGGTGGGTCTATCTCGACATCGGAAAGTTCAACGGCCTGGCCGAGACGATGGACGAGATGATCCGTTATCCGATCCGCACGGCTCACGACGAAGATCCGCTCGGCCCCTGCATCATCGCCGGTCCGAGTTGCGACTCCGTCGACGTGCTCTACGAGAAGGAGCCCTATCTGCTGCCGGTCTCGCTCGAGATTGGCGCTAAAGTGTTGATCGAGGGTACCGGCGCCTATACGACGACTTATTCCTCGGTCGGATTCAATGGCTTCCCGCCACTGAAGTCGTACGTGATCTAGAATTTGGATATCCTATCGGGTGATCTGAAATACAGTAAGGCCGAACAAGATTTGTTCGACCCGTCGAACGCCTGGACCAGGCGCGACACGTTCGGGCGGACGCGCTGCTGACCAACCTCATCACAGCGGGCAGGCGCACTTGGATGGCGGCGCATCGTCTCGACTTCGCTCGCGTGGGCTGCACGGAATCCGAGGAACTCGACGACGCGTATGCGGCGCGCGTTTGCCAGACGCGAGCGGGAGAGAACCCGGACCCGGCGGCCGCCAGGCTTGCGTTGCGCAGCCGCATCCTTCCCGAGCCGCTCGCGACCTTCTCTGTCATCGCGGCAACTCCAGCAAGCGTCCCGCAGAAAGCCTGTTCCCGACCGCGTCGAGAGGCGGTTTCGCTAACAAAGGCCAAACGATATAAAGCTCCGACGCGTTTGACTTATCGATGGATAATTCTTCCGAAACGGAAGCGCACAAAAGGAGCCTATGGGACAAGACAATTGTCAATGTTAAAAAATTCTGTTTCGCCCGTTGCAGCTGATCCATAAAATTCGACTGAACTTTTTCTCCGACCGACAAGCGGTCGCCCCGATGCTGTCCGTATTGAAAACGGCGGACGCATCATGCTCAATCGGCTCTTCAGCTTCGCGACCATGGCGGTAATCTTTGGCTTAGCATGGAACAGCTTCGGCGAAGCGTCGGAACCGGGCTTGCCCCGTGCGACCTCGGCGCCCGTCGGGGCCGAAACCTCAATTCCTTACGGCTGGGTCGACTTCTGCAACCGTCACGCCGAAGAATGCGCGCTTGGCAAGCTAAGACCGATGAACATTCGTCTCGACCAGCATGTCTGGAAGACGCTCAATCGGGTTAACGCTTTCGCCAACAGCGCGATTGAGCCGATCAGCAACTATGACCACTGGGGCGCCACGCTCGATCATTGGGATTACCCGATCGACGGCAAGGGCGACTGCAAGATATATGCGCTGTTCAAGCGCAAACTGCTCATCGATCGTGGCTTCCCTCGTCAGGCGCTGCTCATGACGATCGTGCGCGATCTGAACGGCGACGGACATACAATCCTGACGATCAAGACCGACCGAGGCGACTTTGTACTCGACAACCTGTCGAAGACGATTCGCCCTTGGAGCGCGACCGGCTACCAATTCTACAAACGCCAGGCTCAAGACGATCCGAACGTGTGGGTTAGCTTGGGTGGCGTCACGGGCGCGGCTCCGGAGCGGTCCGCGACCAATTGACGTCCGGTCGCGTCGCGTGGCGTTCTCCCGTTGAGCTCCGGATCGCCAATTCCGGTCGATTAGCCCCCCGTCTCGCGGTGTAGCAAATACTCGAGAGCCGCGATCGCTTCGGTCGGCAACGGCCAACCTCGCGCCGCAGTGACGACTTCGGTCAAATACTTGGGAATTGTCCTTCCCGGCCCGGCGTTAGCTCCCAGATAGACCAGCGCCGACTTTGCGCCCCCTGTCGTGATGACCGGCAGGCTTGCCTTAGCGTAAAGGCCATGGGGCAGCCCCTCGTATTGATCGAGCCTCGGAATATCGCGGAGGGCCAGATCCCACAACACGCCATGAACGGCGGCGCAAGGATCGCGCACGGCCGTCAGCCATCCCTCGCGCATGACCGCGAGCCGATGGCCCGGGAGCCGCGCCAGACCCATCGCCTTTGACCTCGGGCAGCGCCGAGACATTGCGCTGACGCTCATGTTCGCGCCATAGGCGAAATAGAGGGGCATCGGCGACTCTATCCGCTCAGGCGCTCGACCTTGTGGACCACGCTCTTGCCGCGCAGCTGAGCCAGGATGGCGTTCAGATGCTGGATGTCTCGCACCTGCAAATCGACCCGAAGTTCGCGGAAATCCGCGCCGCTGGGCGAGGACGAAACGGCGTCAATGTTGGCGCCATATTCACCGATCGTCGTGGCGATGACGCCGAGCGCGCCGGGTTCGTTGAGCACGGTCACTTCGATCTGGGTCGAATAGAGCTCGACCGGCGCGTTCTCGAGATCCCAACGCACATCGAGCCAAAGTTCCGGACGATCATTGTATTCGACGAGCGCCGGCGAATGAATTGGATAGATGACGATGCCATCGGACGCGCGAATGCCGACGACGCGCTCACCCGGAACCGCACCGCCCTTGGGCGCGAAGCATACAGGCGTATCAAGATCGATGCCTCGGAGCGGCAGGGCAAGGGCTGCGTCAGAGTTGCCTGGGACGCGGAACATCAGGTCGGCCGCCTTGGGCAAGCCGAACCAACCGCTTTCGTTCTGAGGCGCGGACGGCCCGGCCTTACGTTCCTCCTTGAAGTCGGGGTGCACCGCTCGAACGACGTCGGCGGAATAGATCTCGCCGCGACCGACGCCGACGAACACGTCTTCGATCGAGGCGCGCGCGAGACGCGGAAGCGCGGCCTTGAGTTTGGCCTCGGCGAATTTCTTGCCCGCCCGCTCGAACGCGCGTTCGACGATCTGCCGGCCTAACCCGCCGAATTGAACCTTCGCCGCTTCGCGCGTCGCCCGTCGAATTGCGGCGCGAGCGCGACCAGTCACGACGACGCTGTCCCACGCCGCTGGCGGGGAACCGCCCTCGGATCGGGAAATCAGCACTTCGTCTCCGTTGTTGAGGACCGAAATCAGCGGCGCGATCCGGCCGTTGATCTTTGCCCCGACCGCGGAATTCCCGACATCGGTATGGACCGCATAGGCGAAATCGATCGCCGTCGCGCCGCGCGGCAAGGCGATGAGGCGGCCCTTGGGCGTGAAACAGAAAACTTGATCGTGAAACAGCTCGAGCTTGGTATGCTCGAGGAACTTTTCCAAATCGTCACCGGCCAGCGCTTCAATAGTCTGCCTCAAACCTCGATAAGCGCGACTTTCGCTCACCCCGGGCCTGTCGCCGTCGGTCCGCGAGTCCTTGTAAATCGTATGCGCGGCGATCCCATATTCGGCGATCTCGTGCATTTCGTGGGTGCGGATCTGCAATTCGACCCGCTGGCTGCCCGGACCGATGACCGTGGTGTGGATCGAACGATAGTCGTTCTGTTTCGGCGTCGAGATATAGTCCTTGAAGCGCCCGGGCACGCTCGGCCAGGTCGTATGCGCGACCCCAACCGCGGCGTAGCAGTCCGCGACCCTGTCGACGAGAATGCGAAACCCGTAGATGTCGGAAAGCTGCTCGAAGGCGATCGACCGGCGCTCCATCTTGCCCCAGATGGAATAGGGCTGTTTCTGGCGGCCCTTCACTTCGACCTTGATGCCGCGGCGGGCGAACTGGTCGGTCAGTTCGGCCTCGATGCGGGCGATGATGGCGCCGTTCCCGGCTTTCAGGTGCTCCAGTCGCGATACGATCAGCGCATAGGCCTCGGGCATCAGACAGCGGAAGGCGAGATCCTCGAGTTCGCTGCGCATGCTCTGCATGCCCATTCGGCCGGCAAGCGGAGCATAGATGTCGAGTGTATCCTGTGCGATGCGCGCGCGCTTGGCCTCCGGCATGAAATTGAGGGTGCGCATGTTGTGCAGGCGGTCGGCGAGCTTCACCAGAAGAACCCGCGCGTCGTCGGCGACCGCAAGCAGAAGTTTGCGGAAGTTCTCGGCCTGTTGCGCATGCCTGGTGACGAAATCGAGCTTGCCGAGCTTGGTGAGGCCGTCCACAAGCCCCCCGATCTCGTCGCCAAAGGCCTTGTCGACGTCCTTGCGCGAGACGGCCGTGTCCTCGATCGTGTCGTGCAGCATGGCGGCCACGATCGTCGCGTCGTCCACCTTCAATTCGGTCAGAATCGCCGCGACCTCGAGGGGATGGGAAAAATAGGGATCGCCCGAAGCGCGAGTCTGGCTGCCATGCGCCTTCATCGCGAAAACATAGGCGCGATTGAGCAAACTTTCGTCGGCAGCCGGATTGTAGCGGCGAACCCGCTCGACCAATTCGTATTGCCGCATCATCGCCTAAAGCCAGTCCTGAACGTTCGTCGGCGCCAGAGTCTTCATGGCGCGGCCGCGCGGTTGATTCATGACAAATCGGCTTGCTTGCGACGGCGCGAATAAGCGGACGGCGAAGTGGTGGACGTCACGCCGCGCCCTTCAAACGCGGGCCGGGCCAATCTACGAACGCCGCGCAGGCGGGCGCAAGCGCAAATTGCGGACCAATGCGCGTTCGCCAGTTCTGAGACGAGTCGAGCGGACAACAAAAAAACCCCGGAGCTTTCGCTCCGGGGCCGTTCGTTTCGTCCGATCGGGTCGCGATCAGAAGTAGCGGGTGATGCGGAAACGGCCAGCGAAGCCGCTGCTGTTGCCTTCCCACGCGCCGGGCACGAAATAAGCGCCGCCTGCTCCGCCCAGATTGTAGACCGTTCCCAGGAAGCCGTTCGGCCGATCCTGCTGGGTGTCCTGATACATCAACTCCAGATCGAAGTTGAGGTTGGTGACCGGGTTCCAGCCGATATCCGCGCCGACGAGCCAGCTTGTCGCGGTCGGCGAAAGCGCGCCGCCGAGCAGTGAGCCAACGGTGCACCCCGGGGTCCAAACGCTGCAGCCACCCTGGTTGCTCCACCTGATCTGACCGTACGAAGCCTCCGGGTTAACATAGAACTGCGGAGTGAAGTGGTGCTCCATCGAAGCCGAGATCGTCCACGCGGTCGGTTGCGACCATTGGTTGGTGAACGGGTTGAAGTAAGCGTCGGCGAGATACATCGGCTGTCCGTTGCCGTTGGTCTGCCCATGCTCGCCCCACATGGCGTCCGGCAGTCCGGAGTACCAGACCGCGTTCTGGCTGTAGGCGCCAGTGATGAGGAAGTTGTCTCCGGCGCCGAACGAAGGCAGGTTGACCTTCACGCCGGCGTCGATGGCCCATCCAACCTTGTTTTCCGATCCGTCGCAAACACCGAGAAACCCGGCGCCGCAACCCACTCCAAAGTTGTAGAAGCTATTATCTCGCACGTTGACGTTGTGCAGCACGCCCGACAACTGGGCCTCGCCCCAGGCCTGCTTGACGTGCAAGGCGCCGACGATGTCCGGCCAGCGCTGGCCGCCGAACGTGATGTTGCCGGGGTTGGAGCCGGCCGCGCCTGTCATGTTGGTGCCGCCGCCCGACCCGCCGACCGCGCCCTGGCTTTCCGCCGACAGCGTCGCCGAGAACCCGCCGCCGAAGGAGGCAGTGTAGGCCAGCAGGAGCGGCTCGTTGAAGCCCTTGCGGTCGGGCGAGAAGAAGTTCGCCCAGTTCTCGCCGCCGCCGACGAACGAGAAGAACGACTGCGCCTTACCGGCGGTGATGCCGGCCCAGGTCAAATAGCCTGTGTTCAGGTAGGTGTCGCCGCCGAGGGCGTCTAAACCGTTGCCGACGTCGGTGTTGAGGTCAAAATGCCCGATCAGGGGGCCCCAGGCGGTATTGGAGGCGAAGTCGAATCCGATGTTGGCGCGGGTCGACCAGCCGATCGCGTTACGGTAAAAAGTCGAATTCAACTGAGCGTCGCTGGCCTGAACGAGAAGGCGTGGCGAGGATCGCACTGTGGCAATTGGGAAAGTAATGCCGGTGACCGCACTGATTGCCGAGGTCGACGCCCAGTTGTACTGGGTGCTGAGATTGCCGCCCACGAACTGAGCGGTGATGTAGCCGCTGATCTTCATGCAGGTGTCGGAGCCCGGCATCACCCAGCCGGTGATTCCGCCGACGTTGCAGACCCTAACATATTCCACCGGCGCCGCCTTCCTTGTCGGAAGATCTGCCGCCTGCGCGCTGGCGACGGCGACGATGCCGGCCGCCGAACCGAGTAGAAGGCTCTTAATGAGCGTCATTTTAACCTCCAGTTAAACGTGGCGGGGTTTGGTTTTCTTCTCACCTTCAGTTCATGTGGCCCGCTTGCGAACCCATTTGATCGAAGGCAGTCAGCCCCCTATTCCCGATATTACCCGGATGTTGGCGGTTTGCCCCTTGCAAATGACGCCGTCGACCCGTCCGCGACCGGGAATGTCCCGCTCACACGCCACACCATACCCTCCTCGCGCCGCCGCTCAACTCCTATCTGTCGCGAAAACGCCTTAGAATCGCCTTTCCTGGGACTATGTTGCATAAAGGTCACGAAATCCCCCTCTGGCCTGACTTTTCTAGGCTTTTCGGCAGCGCCGCCAGTGGGTTAACCAATCATTATCGACGCACGGACGTCGGCTGGCGACAGAGGCGTCGCCGTCGTCGCCCTCTCTCGGCGATCGGCGCCCCGTAGCGCGCTCATAATTAACATAGTATTTTTGTTGTATTGTAAATCGCACAATTTCAAGCCTTTGCGGCGGCTGAGACGAAATTCAGCGCCGCCAGCCCCCCCATAAGCGCACGAACGCCCGACTCGTTCGCGTCTTTCGAAGCCACATCTTACGCGCGGGACGCGGGATCGCTCCGCCCGGCGCCCATTGGCTTTCTCGCCGAATCATTGATGCGTCCCGCGCGCTTCGATGACCACGAACGCTTGGGCCATCGGCGGCTCGTCGGTGATGGTCAGATGGATGAACGGCTCCGTCCCGGGCGGCAGAATAACCTTTAGCCGCTCCGCGGCGCCCCCGGTCAAACGCATCGTCGGTTGGCCGGATGGCAAGTTGACCACGCCCATATCGCGCCAAAACACCCCGCGCCTGAGCCCGGTTCCCAGCGCCTTGGCGCAGGCCTCCTTGGCGGCGAATCGTTTGGCGTAGGACGCCGCGCGTCCCGCGCGGCGCTCCGAGCGGCGCTGTTCGATTTCGGTGAAACAGCGGTCAAGGAACCGCGCGCCGAATCGATCCAGGGTTCGCTCGATGCGACGGGTGTCGCAGAGGTCGCTGCCGATTCCGATGATCATTGGCGCACCTCGGCGCCCGCGCGCCCCATATCCATCGCCGCGCGGATGGTCCTCACACTTTCGGCAAGCCCGACGAAGATCGCCTCGCCGACGAGGAAATGGCCGATGTTGAGCTCGGCGACTTGAGGCAAGGCTGCGATGAGGCGCGCGGAGACGTAGTCGAGGCCATGGCCGGCGTGGCATTCGAGCCCCAGCGTCGCGGTCTGCGCGGCGGCCACCCGCAAGCGGCCGAATTCATAGTCGGCTCGGGCCGGGTCTGCGCGCGCCAATGCGTCACACCACGCGCCCGTATGCAGCTCGACCACCGGGGCCGCCAGATCCGCGCTCGCCGTCAGGGCGTCGAGCGAAGGTTCGATGAACATCGAGACCCGGATTCCCGCCCGACCGAGTTCGGTCACGAACGGCTTGAGCGCGCGGAAACCGCCAACCACGTCGAGGCCGCCCTCAGTCGTCCTTTCGGTGCGCTTCTCCGGCACCAGGCAGCAGGCGTGCGGACGGATGCTCAAGGCGATGTCGAGCATCGCCTCGGTCGCGGCCATTTCAAAATTGAGCGGTTTGTCGATCGCGGCCCTCAGCCGCCGCATGTCTTCGTCGTGAATATGGCGGCGGTCCTCGCGCAGATGCGCGGTGATTCCGTCGGCGCCGGCTTCGATCGCCATCAGGGCCGCGCGCACCGGATCGGGGACCGCTCCGCCGCGCGCGTTCCGGACAGTCGCGACATGGTCGACATTCACGCCCAAGCGAAGCGCCGTCATCGATCACCCTCCTGGAGAAATTCGCCGAAGCTCAGGTCGCGCCCGCGGTCACGCGGCTTCCCGGCTTGACCGCAGGCACCGCCGCGAGTTCGGGCGGCAACGCGTCAGCGGGATAGGCCGGAATCTCGATCGTCGCCAGGGCGACACGCGGCACGCCGATGTCCGCCTGACCGCCCGAGCGGTCGATGAGGCAAGCGGCGCCGACGATCTTTCCGGGATGTTCCGCGAGCGCCGCCAGGGTCTCGCGCGAGGAAAGGCCGGTGGTGATGACGTCCTCGACCATCAGCACCCGCGCGTCCACGGGAATGGAGAATCCGCGACGCAGTTTGAACACGCCGTTCTCGCGCTCGACGAAGATCGCCTTGGCGCGGAGCCAGCGCGCCGTTTCGTAGCCGGGAACGATGCCGCCGAGCGCGGGCGAGGCGACAATGTCGATCGGCCCGAACGCGGCGCGCGCCTTCTCCGCCAGCGCGCGGCACAGACGCTCGGTGCGGGCCGGGTCCTGAAACACGAACATCTTTTGCAGGAATACTGGCGAGTGCAGCCCGGACGAAAGGATGAAATGGCCTTCGAGCAGCGCGCCCGCCGCGCGGAATTCGTCAAGCGCCTGTTCGCCGGTTAGACTCGCGGTCGTCATGTCCCTTCTTAGCAGGGCGCCGAACGCCGCGCCAAGGCATGGCGTCACAAGGATGTGGCGGGGCCGATTGTCCCGCCTGGTGAGCGAGAGGCCCCTCCAATGCCGGCTTCAACGCGTTTTGAATCGAAAACTCTGGGCGCCGCATCCGATGCGACGGCGCCGGACGGGACCGCCGTTCGACTGCTTTTGAGCCTTCGCGGGGGGAGCATGGCGCATTTCGAACTGCCCGCCGGCGCGACCTCGCACGCGGTCAGGCACCGGACGGTCGAGGAGATCTGGTACGTGCTTTCCGGGCGCGGCGAACTGTGGCGGCGGCAGGATGAGGACGAACGGACCGACGCGCTTCGCCCCGGAACGTCGGTGACAATTCCGCTCGGAACGACGTTTCAGTTCCGCGCCGAGAGCGGCGCGCCGCTCTGCTTCGTCGCCGTCACCATGCCGCCCTGGCCCGGCATGGATGAAGCCGTCAACGTGGGCGGGCCCTGGACGGCGACGGTCGCTTCCGGCTGAATGACGCGCTTGAGCCTTGCGCCCGCCCTGCCTCGCTGGTAGCCAAGTCCGGACGCCCCAAGCCGGTTTAGCTCAGTTGGTAGAGCAACGGTTTTGTAAACCGTGGGTCGGGGGTTCGAGTCCCTCAACCGGCACCATTGAAATCAATGGCTAAGCAGTAATCAACCAACGCCCGGGGGGCGCGCTGTTATGAATGAAAATGGTGGCGGTGCGTCACCTTCGAAGGCATGCTCACGCCGCATAGCGCCAACGCATCCTATGCTATTTTCATGGCAGAGATTTGCGAGCGCTGATCCGAGGCAAGCAAATCGCCCGAGTATCTAATGGTCGGTTCAATCGCAACTTCCTTCACGATCGGCGATCCGCGATCTAGCGCGCGGCCAAGAAACTGAATCCGGAATGGCGGGGTTTCGGGTCGAGAATGCCAGTCAATTCGTCCCATGGGCCGATTTCACGGCGGCGGGGCCATTCTATATGGTGCTGCGCCTCTATCAGCCGCGTCCCGAGTTGTTGAAAGGCGAGCATCAACCGCCCGAAGTCGTGCAGGGCAAATAGCTGCGCGTGCCGTCAGAACTGCAAGGGCTTGGACAAGGGTTGCGGCAGGGTTGGAGAGTTATTATGAGTTGTTCGTTTGCAACCCGCTACGCGCTGGCGGTCACTTCGGCATTAAGCGCCTTGATTGTACTCGATCCGACCAGCGCGGTCGCCCAGGGCGCCCCGGGCCAGGCCAACAACGCCGGGCCGCCGGACGTCTCCGTTCTGCCCTACCCGCCTCCGCCGTTCAAAGGAGCCATCGGGCGCACGACGGCCGATTCGAAGGCTGACTTTCCCCAACCGGTGAGGGCGCCCGAAGGCGCGCCGAACGTGCTGCTCATCCTGACCGACGACGTCGGCTTCGGGGCGTCGAGCGCGTTCGGCGGTCCGGTTCCGACGCCGACCCTGGAGTCGCTCGCGGCGCGCGGCCTCAAGTACGACCGCTTCAACACCACCGCGCTCTGTTCGCCGACCCGCGCGGCGCTGATCACCGGGCGCGAACAGCACAACGCCCACACCGGCATCATCATGGAGCGCAGCCTCGGCTATCCTGGCTACGATTCCGTCATGCCGAAGAGCGCCGGCTCGATCGGGGAGATTCTGCGCCAGAACGGCTACAACACCGCGTGGTTCGGCAAGAACCACAACGTGCCCGGCTGGCAGTCGAGCGCCGCCGGCCCGTTCGACCTGTGGCCGACCGGCCTCGGCTTCGAATATTTCTACGGCTTCATCGGCGGCGACACCGACCAGTGGGACCCGACCGTGTTCGAGAACACGTCGCCGGTCGAGCCGAAGGAGGCGCTGACGGGCGCCGCGAGGGCGAACTACAATCTCGACGCCGACCTCGCCGACAAGGCGATCCATTATATCGAACAGCAGCATTCGCTCGCGCCCGACAAGCCCTTCTTCATCTACTATGCGCCGGGCGCAACCCATGCGCCGCACCATGTGCCCAAGGACTGGATCGCCAAGTTCAAGGGCCAGTTCGACCAGGGCTGGGACCAGCTGCGCGCGCAGACTTTCGAGCGCCAGAAGAAGCTCGGCGTCATCCCTGAGAACACGATCCTGACCCCGCGTCCGGCCAACATGCCCGCGTGGAACTCGCTCGACGCCAGGCACAAGGAGCTCTTCGCCCACATGGCGGAGATCTATGCCGCGTATCTCGCATACGACGACGCCAGCATCGGCCGCGTCATCGACGCGGTGAAGGAGGCTGGCGAACTCGACAACACGCTCATCATCTTCATCGAGGGCGACAACGGCGGCAGCGCCGAGGGCACCCTGCAAGGCACGTCAAACGAGATCGCCGTCATCGGCAACGGCGCAAGGGAGAGCTTCGACTACCTCTATTCGATCAAGGATCAGCTCGGCGGACCGCTTCACTATAATCATATGCCGGTGCCCTGGTCGTGGGCCTTCGATTCGCCGTTCCAGTGGACGAAGCGCTACGCCTCGCATTTTGGCGGCACGCGCAACGGGATGGTGATGAGCTGGCCCGCCCGCATCAAGGACGTCGGGGCTATGCGCGATCAGTTCCACTACGTGACCGACATCATGCCGACGATTCTCGAGGCGGCCGGCCTCAAGGCCCCGGACATCATCAACGGCGTGAAACAGATGCCGCTCGACGGCGTGTCAATGGCCTACACCTGGGGCGACGCCAAGGCGAAGGACCGCCGCACCAAGCAGATCTTTGAGATGTTCGGCAATCGCGCGATCTATGAGGACGGCTGGATGGCGTCGACGACGCCGCTCGTCTTCGCCTGGGAGCCGGAGCCGAAGGGCCTGACGCCCGAGAGCTTCAACTGGGAGCTTTACAATCTCAATGACGACTTCAGTCAGGGGCACGATCTCGCAAAGGAGAAGCCGGAGAAGCTCGCCGAATTGAAGGAACTCTGGTGGGCGGAAGCCGGCCGAAACAACGTCCTGCCGCTCAACTTCTCTCCGCAGGCGACGGTCGAGGCGATGTTCCAGAAGCCGAGCCTGACCCGGGGGCGCTCGCGCTTTGCGTATCGCCAGGGCACGGTTCGCATTCCTGAGGGAACTGCGCCAACAGTGAAGAACACGTCCTACACCGTCACCGCGAAGCTCAGCGTGCCCAATGAGGGCGCCGAGGGCGTGATCGTCACGCAGGGGGGCCGGTTCGCCGGCTGGGGTCTGGTGGCGCTCGATGGCAAGCCTGTCTGGGCCTACAAGAATACGCAACAACCGAACGACGGCATCCGCATCAGCGGACCGAGCAGGCTGGCGCCCGGCGATCATGTTGTGACGGTGGACTTCACGTACGACGGGAAGAAGGGCGAATTCGGCCAAGGCGGCGCCTACGTGATGAAGGTGGACGGCGCCGAAGTTGCGAAAGCCACGATCGACCACACGGTTCCCTACATCTACTCGGTCGATGAAACGCTCGATGTCGGCGAGGATCGCGGCACCCCGATCCTCGAGGATTATGCGGATCGAATGCCGTTCAAATACACCGGCAGGATCGACGAGGTCGACATCGACCTGAAGGGCGGAAACGCCGCCGCCGATGTCCCCGACATCGACGGAAAATGAGCTCCCGCGGGCCATCCGAGTGGGACAGCCAAGACCAAGACGCCGCAAAGGCGCTCGTTTCCAAGATGCAGAATGAAAGCTAACCAGGAAGGGTCGTCAGCGATGAAGAGTTCGAGATTTTTGGCCGCAACGGCGATGGTCGTCGCCAGCCTGTTGGCGCTCACTGAGCCGGGAGCGGCGGCGCCGCGCCACGGCGGCGGGGCTCGCGGGGGGGCCCATGTCAACCGCAACATGAACCACAGCAGGAACGTGAACCGCAACGTGCATCACAATGCGAATGTCAACCGGAATACGAACGTCAACCGCAACGTGAACCGCAACTCCAACGTGAACGTCAATCGCAACGCGAACGTCAACGTCAACCGCAACGTCGGCTATCACGGCGGCGTCTATCGCGGCGCCTGGGTTGGGCGGCCCTATCGCTGGGCGCCGGGCGGCGCGATCGCGGCCGGCGCGGCGATCGGCTTCATCGCCGCCGGCACGGCGGTCGCCTGGGCGCCCCCGCCGCCCCAGCCGGGCTTGTGCTGGTACTACACCGACTCGACCCAGCGGAACGGCTTCTGGGACACCTGCCCGTGAGATCCTCCTCACGCTGACGCATGGGGACGAACCTTCATCGGTTCTCGCGCATAAGTGCGGCTGCACTGGCGGCAAGGACGCCGTCGCTCCCTGACGTCGGGGCGGCCGCGTCCCTCCCTTTTTGACGACCGAGCGCTCGGCATCGGCGACGTCAAAGATAGATGCCGCGCGAATCACGTTCGACGTCTTGGCCGAGACCTGAGACCAGCGCTCACTCAACTGTCGGGTCGAGAAAGGGCGACGTCGCCCCGTAAGGCGTCATAAGGCCGTCACGTCGATCGCCTCAGCTCTCCATCGCCCCCAAGCCGGGAGTTGCGCCAGGCGGGCATTTGCCGAGGATGATCATCCCGAGCACTTCGTCCTTGGTCATGTCCTGGACCCGGCCGCTACCGACGATTTGGCCATTCTTCATCACTGTTACGCGGTCGGCGAGGTCGAAGACGTCGTGGATGTCGTGGCTGATGAGAAAAATGCCGATGCCCTCGGCTTTGAGCTGCTTGACGAGTTCGCCGACCTGCGCCGTTTCCGCCGGCCCGAGCGCCGCGGTCGGCTCGTCCATGATTAGGATGCGGGCGTTGAAATGGATCGCGCGCGCGATGGCGACCGACTGTCGCTGGCCGCCCGACAGCGCCATCACCGGCTCCTTGAAACGGCGGAAATTGGGATTGAGCCGCCCCATCACCTTGCGCGCCTCCGCCTCCATCGACGCGTCGTCGAGCGTGCCCCAGCGGGTGAGGAGTTCGCGGCCGAGATAGAGGTTCGACGCGGCGTCGACGTTGTCGGCGAGCGCCAGCGTCTGGTAGATCGTCTCGATGCCGAAATTCTTGGCGTCACGCGGGTTGTTGATCGTCGCCGCCTGGCCATTGATGAAAATGTCTCCCTCGTCGCGCCGGTAGGCGCCCGAAAGAATCTTGATCAGGCAGGATTTGCCGGCGCCGTTATGACCGAGCAGGCCAACCACCTCGCCAGGATAGAGGTCGATCGAAGCGCGGTCGACCGCCTTCAGTCCGCCAAAGGCGATCGAGATGTCCTTCATGGCGACGAGGGGAGTTTGGACGGCGGCTTCCATGCCTCACCCTTTGGCGGTTCTGCGGCGGTAATAGGTGTCGAGTCCGACGGCGCCGACGAGCACGACTCCGACGACCATCTGCTGGAACGCCGAGTTGAAGCCGAGCAGCACCATCCCGGACTGCAACGATTGGATGACGAGCGCGCCGATCAAAGCGCCGTAGATCGTGCCGACGCCCCCTAGCAACGACGTGCCGCCGATCACCGCGGCGGCGATGACATAAAGTTCTTCGAACTGACCCAGAACGTTGGTCGCCGAATCCAGGCGCGCCGACTCGATGCAGCCCGAAATCGCCGCCAGCACGCCCATCAAGGCGAAGACCAACACCGTGATCTTCTTGGTGTTGATGCCGGCGAGTTCGGCCGCTTCCGGATTGCCGCCGATCGCATAGACATAGCGGCCGAAGCGGGTGCGGGTGGCCACGAAGGTCATCGCGACGGCGGCGACCAGCGCTATCAACACCGGAATTGCATAGCCGGTCGATATGAACAGACCGCCGGGCGGGGCCGCGATATGGTGAGCGGCCGCGTAGTTCGCCGCCACGCGTTCGGGCCATGGATAGTCATTGACGACCCAGGTCGCGCCGACCGCGACAAAACAGCCGACGGCCGCGATCGTCGCCTCCGCCCACATCGGCCGCTGCGGGAAGCGGAACCGCGCCCGCCTCTGTCGCCCCGCATAGAGGCCGAACACGATCGCCGCGCAAGCCAGCGCACACAGGGCCCAGCTCGCCGCGGCGCCGATGGAACCGAGCGGTCCGCCGCCGATCAGCGCGAAGCGGTCGTCGAGCGGGGCGATGGTCTGACCGGTCGTCACCCACCATGCGGCGCCGCGCCAGAACAATTGTCCGCCGAGGGTGACGATGAAGGACGGAATGCCGAGATAGGCGACGAGCGAGCCGTTCAACGCGCCGATCGCTCCGCCGACGATGAGGCCGAGGATGACGGTGATGATCCAGATCGCGGGGTTGTTGATGCCGAGATAATGGGGCAGGACATAGACCTGCGTAACGCCGATGATCGTCGAGACGAAGCCAAGGATCGCCCCGACCGAAAGGTCGATATGGCGCATGACGATGATCAGCACCATGCCGGTCGCCATGACCGCGATCGAGGATGTCTGGACTGACAGATTCCACAGATTTCTCGGGGTCAGGAACAGGCCCTGGCCGTTGACGATCACAGTGTAAATGTGAAATCCGACCCAGATCAGCAGCAGCGCGCCGATCATTCCCAGCATCCGCGTGTCGACCTCGGTGGCTCGCAGCAGCCTGCGGATCGCCGGCTCGTTTGGGGCTGTGGCCACGCCCGGCGCTGCAGAGGTCATGCTCCCTCCCGATCCTTATTTTCGGTCGACGCCGCGCCGGACATTGCGGGCGCCGTTGTCTCATCCAGAAGCCGCGCCGCCATGTGGACGGCGCGGCCTTTATTTGTTTCATCGCGCGAAGGCGTGGTCAACTTACTTGCAGAAAGCGACCGTGCCGGGCTTCACGCCGGCGCAAACTTCCGCCTTGGTGATCCAGCCCTTGTCGACGATCACATTGAGGTTCTTCCTGGTGATGGCGAGCGGGGTCAGGAGGATGCCGTCGACGGTTACGTGCTTGGCGCCGCCCGAGAAGGGCTTTACACCGGGGATGGCGGACATCTTCTTGCCGTCGGCGAGTTCGACCGCCGCGTCGCCCGCCGCCTTGCCGAGATCGCGGGAGTCCTTCCAGATCGAGACCGTCTGGGTGCCGAGGGCGATGCGGTTGATGGCCGCATGGTCGCCGTCCTGACCCGAGACCGGAACCACGCCCGCGAGGCCCTGCGCCTTGAGCGCGGCGACGACGCCGCCGGCCATGCCGTCGTTCTCGCATACGACCGCGTCGACCTTGTTGTTGTTCTTGGTCAGGATCTGCTCCATGTTCTTCTGGGCGTTATCGGGCTTCCAGCCGTCGGTGTAGGACTCGCCGACGTTCTTGATCTTGCCCGCCGTTATCGCGGGTTTCAGGACCTCCATGATCCCTGAGAACAGGAAGTCCGCGTTCGGATCGCCCTTGTCTCCCTTGATGAAGGCGTAGTTGCCCGCCGGCTTGGCGGCCTCGATCGCCTTGGCCATCATGCGGCCGACGCCGACGTTGTTGAAGGTGATGTAGAGAACGTTGGGGCTTTCGATCAGTCGGTCATAGGCGATGACCGGGATGCCTTCGTCGTTGGCCTTCTTGACCGCCGGAAGAATCGCTTCCGAGTCCATCGCGAGAACGATGAGCACATTGGCGCCCTTCGAGATCAGGTCCTCGACGTCGGTGAGCTGCTTGGTCGGCGACCCTTGGGCGTCGGCTGAGATATACTTCGCCCCGTGCGCGGAGAGAGCCTTCTTGATCGCCGCCTCGTCGGTCTTCCAGCGCTCTTCCTGGAAGTTCGACCAGGAAACGCCGACCGTCACGTTCTTCGCCATCGCGGCGAGCGACGTCAGGCTCACCGAGGCGAACACAGCCGCCCCAAGCGCCAACGCTTTAAGAATTTTCATGAGGTTTCCTCCACTAGAGGTCCTTCGAGGACCGGTAAAGACTTTTCGACCGCATCTTCCCCGGGCGGCCGCTCGGGATATTCACAGTAACTCGCGATCGAGCGGCGGCGCAACGGGCCGGAAGGTCTGAACAACCGCGACTTTTGACTAATGGAGCACAAGTCGCGTCGCGCTTAAGGCTAGATCCGAAGAGCTTGGGCGGAGGTCCCCCTTGCGACCGCGGCCGCGCTCGTGAAAGGATCGGAGAACAATCCCGCGACTTGCCCGAGGGAGGGCGGCGAGTTGGCAACCGAGGCATGAGGGAGATGAAACGTCGCCCCGGACTGGCCGTCGTCCTCGGCGGCCTTCTGAGCGCATTGGCCGCCGGCTTTGCTTTTGCGGGCAGCTGGGATGAGCGCGTCTTCACCCCGCGCTCGCACCTCGATTTCGATGCGCTCGCCGCCGCCGGTCCCGCCGCCCTCCCCGCCCTGATCGAGCGCGGGCGTCAACTGTTCAAGGCGAAATTCACGACCGCGGACGGCGCCGGCCGCCCGAAGGCGACGCAGGCGATCATCCCGACCAAGCGCAAGCGCGGCGTCAATCCGCCCTTCAGCCGCACCAGCGGTCCCGATTCGAACTCCTGCTTCGGCTGCCACAACGATCCGATCGAAGGCGGCTCGGGCGACGATGTCTCCAACGCCTTCGTCTCGGAGGGATTCGAAAGCGCTGAGTTCGACAACATCGACCCCTCCTTCTCGAGCGAGCGGCATACGATCGCGATCATGGGCGCCGGGCTGGTCGAGCTGCTGGCGCGCGAAATGACCGCCGACTTGCAGGCGATCCGCGCCGAGGCCGTCAAGCGCGCCTGCGCGACCGGCCAGGACGTGCGCGCCGATCTCGTCACCAAGGGCGTGCGGTTCGGCTGGATCGTCGCGCATCCCGACGGCATCGTCGACCTCGATTCGGTCGAAGGCGTCGACGCCGACCTGATCGTGCGCCCGTTCAGCCGCAAGGGCGTGTTTGCGTCGCTGCGCCAGTTCACCATCAACGCGCTCAATTCGCATCATGGCATGGAGGCGGTCGAGCGCTTCGGGGTGCGGTGGACCGGCAGCCACGATTTCGCCGAGAGCGGCGTCCCGGACGCGATGACGGCCGGCGACGTCTCCGCCCTGGTCGCGTTTCAGGCGACCCTGCCGCCGCCAACGGTGAAGGCCGATCTGCCGGACGATTGGCGGCAGGCGGCGAAGGAAGGCGCGAAGGAATTCGGCGCGATCGGCTGCGCCTCGTGCCACATCTCCGTCCTGCCGCTGAAATCGCTCGTCTTCACCGATCCCGCGCCCTACGACATGGCTGGAACCTTGCGGACTTCCGAGGTGAAGAAGCCGATCCGCATCGATCTCGGCGCCCTGCCCTTCGCCAGGACGCTTCAAAGGAACGACAAGGGCGAGTGGCTGATCCCGCTCTACAGCGACCTCAAGCGCCATCTCATCGTCGACGAGACCGTCAACGCGCTCGGCAACGAATTGCAGGCCCAGCGCTTCGTCGAGCGCGACGTGTTCCTGACCCCGCGGCTGTGGGGCGTCGGCTCGACCGCGCCTTACGGCCACAACGGCGCCTTCCGCATGCTCGACGAGGTCATCGTCGCGCACGGCGGCGAGGCGCGGTTTTCGCGCGAGGCCTATCTCGCGCTCGACCCGGCGCAGCGCGACAGCATCGTCGCCTTCCTGCGTTCGCTCGTCATCGAGGCGCAGTGATGCGGATCGCCGTTTGCCTGCTTGCCGCCTTCATCAGCCTCGGTTTGGCGGCGGCCCGGGCGACCGAAGGCCCGCAGAAGCCGCTCGGCGATATTCCGCTGATGCGCGAGGAGGCCGACGCTGCGGGCGTTCACAGCGTCTACGGGGGCCCATGGGAATTCTTCGTCGGCGGCGGCGGCGCGGCGCTCGACTGCGACGGCTCTGGCTTTCCGTCGGTGTTCCTGGCCGGCGGCAAAAATCCGGCGCGCCTGTTCGTCAACCGGTCAAAGGCCGGCGGCCCGCTCAAATTCGAGGAAAAGCCGCTCACTTTCGCTACCGGCCGCCACGAGACCGAGAACATCATCGGCGCCTATCCGATCGACATCGACGGCGACGGCCACATGGATCTGTTCGTGCTGCGCGTCGGCGGCAACCTCCTGCTCAAGGGCGGACCGGACTGCACCTTCACCATCGCCAACCGGGAATGGAATTTCGACGGCGATTCGGGCTGGACGACCTCGTTCGCGGCCGAGTGGGAGCCGGGGCGGAAATTCCCGACCCTGGCGATCGGCCATTACGTCGACCGCGACGCGCCGGGCTCCCCCTGGGGCGCCTGCGAGGACAACTCGCTCTTTCGCCCTCAACCTGGAGACAGGCCGGACTATTCGGTTCGCACCCCGCTCGCGCCCGGCTTTTGCGCGCTGTCGATGCTGTTCACCGACTGGAACAAGTCCGGGGTTCCGTCGCTGCGGGTCTCCAACGACCGGCAATATTATCGCGGCGGCGAGGAGCAGATGTGGCGCATCGATCCGGGCAAGACGCCCAGGCTCTACACCCGCGCCGACGGCTGGCGGCATCTGTCGATCTACGGCATGGGCATCGCCGAGGGCGACATCGACGGCTCCGGCTATCCGCAATATTTTCTCACCTCGATGGGCGACGAGAAGCTGCAGGAGCTCGATCCCGAAGAGGGCGGGCGCGGCGAGGCGCCGGTCTATCGCGACATCGCCGGCGAAGTCGGCGTGACCGCGCACATCCCCTATGCCGGCGGCGACAAGCGGCCCTCGACCGCCTGGCACGCGGAATTCGCTGATTTCAACAACGACGGCCTCAGCGACATTTTCGTCTCCAAGGGCAATCTCGAGCAGATGCCGGATTTCGCCGCCTACGATCCGAGCAACCTCTTGCTCGGCCAATGGAGCGGCAAGTTCGCCGAAGCGGGCAAAGAGGCCGGAATCGCCAGCGGCGCCAAGGGCCGCGGCGCGCTGATCGCCGACTTCAACCTCGACGGCATGCTCGACATCCTGCAGATCAACCGCGGTTCGAACGTCTCGCTGTTCCGCAACCTCGGGGCCAGGAACGGCGACGGGCCGCCGATCCCGATGGGCGACTGGACCGAGATCAGGCTCGTCGAGCCGAACCCCAACCGCGACGCGGTCGGGGCGAAGATTTCTATCAAGACCGGAACCCGCGTCCAGACCCGCGTGGTCGAAATCGGCGGCGGCGACGCCTCGGGACATTCGGGCTGGATCCACGTCGGCCTCGGGACCGCCGAGCGCGCGGAAATCCGCGTGCAATGGCCCGACGGCGAATGGAGCCCGACCTACCGCGTCTTCGCCGACCAGTTCGTCGTCATCGACCGGACGAAGCCGCAGGCGGCCTATTGGTATCCAGGGCGGTAGAGGCGCTGGGGCGGTTAGACGGAAGCAAACCTTGGGGGGCTTGCGCCGGCGCCTGCGACATCGCCATTGGTCTTGCCTCCCTGCTTGCTCGGGGTGACGATGCAGTTGATGCGGTTCATGGGACAATATCGCATGGCGAACAAAAACGGTAATGGAGGGCGCGTCGCCGTAATTCGATTATGATCATAGTGCCGTTTTTTTGGCCTCGACCAATTCTCTCTTTCTGCTACGTTATCGAGAGTCGGTCATAATTTCGAAAGTTTTGCAATGCCCTTTGGAATGCCCCCAATCACCGATTTCTGCTTCCTGGTCGAAGACGTCGAGCGATCGGTGGCTTTCTACCGCGACAAGCTCGGCTTTACCCTGCGCACAAAGGCCGAGGGGTTCGCGGACTTCAAGACCAAGCAGGTCGCCTTTGCCCTGTGGGAGATCGACCACATCGCGAAGACGGTCGGCATTTCGAATAAAAGGGCCGCCCCTGGCGTGCACAAGTCGATCGGCGCGATTGAACTCAAGAAGCCCGAAGAGGTCGACGCATTGTACGAGCAGCTGGTCGCGCGGGGGGTGACTTTCGTCTCGCCGCCAAAGGATTACCCTTGGCAGGCGCGCTGCGTCTATTTCACGGATCCGGACGATTATATCTGGGAGATATACTCGTGGCTGGATGAGCTGGCCGGCAAGAGGTTTGGAGAAATGGAATGAGCAGTCTCGAGAACGGGCATGTCGCGACGATCAGCCGTCGCCGCCTTCTGAAGGGTGCCGCCGTCCTCGGCGCCATCGGCGCTGGACCGGGCGTGAGCCTCCTGGCGCCGACGTCAAGCCGCGCCGACACCGCGAAAGTCGTGATCCAGTACGACTGGCTGATGGGCAACGGGCAGATCGGGGACATCGTGGCCGTCCACAACGGCTACTTCAAGGATCAGGGCCTCGAGGTCGAGATGAGCCCGGGCGGCCCTAATTCGGCGACGCTCGCGCCGGTCGTCTCCGGTCAGGCCCAGCTCGGCCAGTTTTCCGGCGTCTCGCAACTCCTGCTGGCTCGCTCGGCAGGCGCCCCGGTGCGCCTCTTCGCCACCGGATATCAGCAGGCCCCCTTCGCCTATTTTTCGCTGCCGAGGGCGCCGGTGCATAAGCCCGAAGATCTCTACGGCAAGCGTATCGGAATCCAGCCGACCGCCCGCGCCACGCTCGACGCGCTGATCGCCAAGGCCAAGCTCGACCCCTCGAAGCTGAACATCTCGACGATGGGCTTCGACATGACGCCGCTCGCGACCGGCCAGCTCGACGTGGTCACCGGCTGGATCACGAACACGCAGGCGCTGGCGGTCATTGGTCCCCAGCGGATCACGATGATGGAGAGCGCCGCCGGCATCATCGATCCCGGCAACGTCTATTTCGCCACCGAACAGGCCCTCGACAAGAATGCCGATATCCTGGCGCGCTTCCTGACCGCCGTCGCAAAGGGCTGGGGCTATACCCACGAACACCCGGATGACGCTGTCGAGATCACCGTCAAGGCCTATCCCAACCTGGATCTCGCGATCGAGAAAAAGACCATCCCGCTCGTGCTGGGTCTTTCCTTCGACGCCAACACCAAGGAAAGCGGCTGGGGCAGCTTCAAGCCGTCCGACATCGGCAACCAGATCGATCTCATGAACGAAATCGGAATGTTCAAGGGCGCGACCAAGCCGGTATTGAATGAATCAATGACCACCGCCATCCTCGAGCGGACCGCGGCCGATCGTCCTAAATACTGATGCCGGCCGGACTCCAGTCTGGGTCCGATGGGCGATCGTCTCTGGCAGCCCGGCCTCCGGCCCTCCGGGCGGCCGGCGTCGATGTGGCGTTTCAGGGCCCGGCCGGGATCCACAAGGTTCTGGCCGGTCTCGACATCGAGGTCGCCGACGGAGAGTTCCTGACCATCATCGGCCCTTCAGGCTGCGGAAAGTCGACGCTGCTGCGGGTCATCGCCGACCTGCTCGATCTGGCCGCGGGCGCGATCGAAGTCTTCGGCCAACCGCCGGCGGTGGCGCGGCGCCGGCGGGACGTCGGCTTCGTCTTCCAGGATTCGACGCTGCTGCCGTGGCGCACGGTGATTGAGAATCTGCGCCTGCCCGACGAGGTCGGCCGGGGCGCGCGGGTCGAGCGCCGCGATGAGCGCGGCGGAGCCGGCGCGGCCGAACTGATCACGATGATGGGCCTCGCCGGCCGGGAGAACGCCTATCCGCACCAGCTTTCGGGCGGACAGCGCCAGCGTGTCGCGATTGCGCGCGCGCTGCTGTCGCGTCCGCGCATCCTGTTGATGGACGAGCCCTTCGGCGCCCTCGACGAGATCACCCGCGATCGCCTGAATGAGGAGCTGCTGAATATCTGGCGGTCGACGGGCATGACGATCCTCTTCGTCACCCACAGCATCATGGAGGCGGCCTATCTCGGCGAGCGCGTCCTCGTCCTGGCCTCCAATCCGGGCCGGCTGCGGGAACTCGAAGATTTGCGCGCCGTGAAGGCTGCCGCCTCGGGGGCCATCCGCGAGAATCCGGCCTTTGTCGAGCGAATGGGCCATCTGAGAGCAGTGCTGCGAACATGCTGAACGGCCGCGGTCAGCGCGCCTCCGTGACATCCCGCGTCGTGCTTCCAGTTCTCGGAGCCCTCTCCCTCCTGGCCTTCTGGCAGTTTCTCATCCCTCTGTTCGGCGTCCCGAAGTACATCGTCCCCACGCCCTGGCAGGTGATGCTGCGCATCGCCGTCGATCCGCTGCTGCTGTGGCAGAACCTGGTGCCGACCTTCATCGAGAGCATTCTCGGCTTCATCATCGGCAATCTTGCCGCCATCCTCCTGGCGATCGGATTTGTTTACAACAAGCGGGTCGAGCAAGCCTATTTTCCGGTCGTGCTGTTTCTCAACACGATTCCTGTTCTCGCCCTCGCGCCGATCATCGTCCTCATCTTCGGCATCGGGATTCTACCAAAGGTGATCATCGCGTCGATCATCTGCTTCTTTCCGACGCTGGTGAACATGACGCGTGGCCTGGAATCGGTGAGCGCCAGCGAGAAGGATCTGATGCACGTTCTCTCCGCGAGCGGGTTCGAGATCTTCTGGAAGCTCCGCGCGCCGCGCTCGCTTCCGTTCCTGTTCGCTTCGTTGCGGATCGCCTCCACCGCCTGCGTGGTCGGCGCCATCGTCGGCGAGTGGATAGGCGCGAACAAGGGACTCGGCGCCGTCATCATCCAGTCGACCTTCAACTACCGGTCCGACCTCCTTTACGCCGCGATCATCGTTTCCTCGTCCCTTGCCGTCGCGATTTTCCTCGTTGTCACGGCCGTGGAAAGACTCATCATCAATTATCAATAGAGATTCGCTTTTTCCTTTTGGGGGAGAATTCATGCCGAGGCACTCCGGCAGCGCCCGTTCGACGATTGAAGCGAGCCGCCAGACACTAGCAGAGATCACGTCGGAGCGTCTCCGCGACGACATTATTACCGGTAAGTTCAAACCCGGCGAGCGGCTCCTCCTGACAGCGCTCTGTGCGCGCTACGGGGTGAGCATGAGTTCCGCTGCGAGAGGCGCTGGCCGGACTCGCGGCCGAACAGTTCATCGCCTTCGAGGGGCGGCACGGCTTCCGCGTCGACACGATGTCGGAGGAAGATCTGGACGATCTGACCGAGACCCGGAAGCTCGTCGAGGCCGACATTCTCCGTCTCGCGCTCGTTCACGGCGACGAAATTTGGGAGAGCCAGGTCATCGCGGCCTTCCACCAGCTCGCCCATACCGAGCGCCGCATCATCGAGACGGGCGAGCGGGGCGACCCAACGTGGGAGATCCGGAACTCCGCCTTCCATGATGCGATCGCGAGCGCCTGTCCTTTGCGCCTGTTGAGGCAGCTGCGCGCGCAAGTGTTCGCCAAGGCGTTGCGATACCGCTATGTCGCCTGGCTGGCGCTGCCCGATCCAGCTGTCATCGCGGCTGAGCACGTCGAGATCTTCGAAGCGACGATGGCTCGGGACGAAGCGCGGCTCGTCGCAGCATCGGACGCCCATATCGGGCATGTCGCGACGTTCGCGCGCGGACATCTGCCGAGCGTCGCGTTGGCTTCGCCGCCTGTCCTTCCTTAGCGCGGAATGCTTTTGGGGGCATCGTCAACTTAAGCGAACGCCGAGCGCAAGAGAGCCGATTTTTTTGAGAGGCGAGGTCAGGCAGTAGCGCCCGTCTTGGAGATCTCGCGCCAAGCCGCAAAGGCTTGCTCGCGCGAAGCGCGGCGGACGTCAGCCGTGACGGAGTTAGGAGAGACCGGTAACTTCCCTGGGGTCGGTTACGAATTGTTAGCTATCGCCGGCTCATCGCCATCTCTTTGATTGAGGAGGCGGGCGGTGGCGACCATGGCGGCGGTGGAATGGAAAATCACGATCGAAGGAACGGACGCTTTTGGAGAGGTCCGCCGCGGAGGGCGTGTCGCCGTAATTCGACGCAGATAGTTAGCGTTTCGCCCGAGCTCGGTGTCGGCGATTTCGGTATCTAGTCAGGCTCGTTGAGTCTAGACTAGGATGGGAGCGTCGGGGATAGACAGCCTCAGGTCTTGGCCGCCTTCGGCTACGCTTGCGTCTGTCCGCTCTATGGCCCTCGCGGATTGGGTCATGGGCAAAGCCATTGGCTGCGCCAAAGTTCGATCAAAAAAAACGCCGTCGAGTTCCGCTTCGACGCAATCAGGAAGGAGACTCCTATGACGATGAGGCCTGATCCGTCTTTTCACGCATCGCCGAAACTTGCGATGGGTGCTCCGCCCGAGGAATTTGCGTACACCGCTCTGCTGAGCCCGGACTTCTCGAAGCCCGACGCGATCGCCGTGATCGACGTGAAGCCCGGCTCGCCCACGTATAGCCAGATCGTCCACACGGTGACGATGCCGTACAAGGGCGACGAGTTCCACCATTTCGGCTGGAATGCTTGCTCATCATCTTTGTCGCCGCTCACCAGCCACACGTTCGTCGAGCGGCGTTATCTGATCATTCCCGGCATCCGCTCGTCGCGCATCTATGTGGTGGATACGAAGCCCCATCCGACCCAGGCGAAGATCCATAAGATCATCGAGCCGGAGGAGATATTCAAGAAAACGGGCTATTCGCGGCCCCACACCGTCCATTGCGGGCCGGAAGGCATTTACATCAGCACGCTTGGCGGCGCCGGGAAGGACGGCACGGAAGGGCCGCCAGGCATCTTCATCATGGACTGCGAAACGTTCGAAATCCTCGGCCGCTGGGAGATCGATCGCGGACCGCAAAAGCTGCACTATGATTTCTGGTGGAACCTGCCGCGCGATTACATGGTGTCGAGCGAATGGGGGCTGCCGCCACAATTCGAGAATGGGATCGTGCCGGAAGACCTGCTCTCGAACAAGTACGGCCACCGTGTCCACTTCTGGGATCTCCGGGCCCGGCGCAATGTGCAGACGATCGACCTCGGCGCCAATCACCAGATGCCTCTGGAGGTCCGGCCCGCGCACGACCCCGTGCGAGAGTACGGTTTTCTGGGCGTCGTCGTCGACACCACGAATCTGGAAGGCTCGATTTGGACCTGGTGGCGCGAAGACGGCAAGTTCCACATCGAAAAAACGGCGACGATCCCGCCAGAGCCTGCGCCCAAGGACCAGTTGCCGCCCCTTTTGCAGGGATTTGGCGCGGCGCCGCCGCTGATTAGCGATATCGACCTCTCCATGGACGACAAATTCCTGTACGTCGCCTGCTGGGGAACCGGCGAGATGCGCCAATACGACGTTACCGAGCCGAGGAAGCCGAAGCTCGCGGGCTCCGTCCATATTGGCGGCATCGTTCGCCGGACGGCGCATCCGAACGGCAACGTCTTTGCAGGCGGCCCACAGATGGTCGAGATCAGCCGTGACGGCAAACGGGTCTATTGGACCAACTCGCTCTATTCCACGTGGGACGACCAGTTCTATCCCGACGGCGTGCCGGGCGTCGAAGTCATGGCGATCGCCGGCCCGGCCGGCGGCCTGGAGTTGGCGAAGGACTACTGGGTAAGTTTCCCGGACGGATACCGGGCGCATCAGATCCGGCTCGACGGCGGCGACTGCTCGACGGATTCGTTCTGCTATCCATCGGCTTGACCGGTAGCGGGGTCGACTGGGCCGTCGCGGGACTCTGGCTGACTGTCGTTGCGAGCGGCCTCTACCACGGGGTGAATCCCGGGATGGGGTGGCCGCTCGCGGTTTCGGCCGGAATGATGGAAAAGAGTCCAGGCGCACTCGTGGCGGCGCTTTGGGCCCTCGCGGCCGGCCATCTGCTCGCGATGCTCCTGATGATCCTTCCATTCTCGCTGCTGGTCACTCTCGTGTACTGGCAGCGGCAAATCCGGATCGGCGCCAGTCTCCTGGTCATCGGCTTCGGCGTCTTCCGACTGCTCGACCGGCGGCATCCGCGATCGCTGGCGCGGATACGCCCAACACAAGTCGGCCTTTGGTCATTTGCCGCGGCGCTCGCGCACGGCGCCGGACTGATGCTGGTGCCGATCTATCTCGGGCTCTGCCAGGCCAGCGGGCTCGACCGAGGTCATGAGGCCGCCAGCATGCTTATCGGCGCCAACCTCGGAATGGCCGTCCTCGTCTCCGTTGTCCATTCCGCCGCGATGATCGCGGCCGGCGGATTATCCGCGTGGCTGGTCTACCGCTATTTGGGGCTGAAGTTCGTGTCGCGGAGTTGGTTCAATCTCGATGCGACCTGGGCCATCGCCCTCGTGTCGGTTGGCGCTCTTTCGCTGGCGCTCAGCCTCGCGGACTCGCACTGAAATGCAAACCGGAAAGGCGCGCCGCCCCGTGGGTCATGAGGCTTTTTCCAATGTCCGGAATCCCCCGTGTCCGCGATGACCGCTCTACGTCGAGCCGCGCCGTTCAATTGCCTGGATTATGGTGACACGCCCGTCTTTACCATTTTGCCTCGGCGCCTGCGACATCGCCATTGGGCTTGCCTCCCTGCTTGCTTGTGGTGACGACGCAGTTGATGCGGATCGTGGGACAATATCGCATGGCGATAAAAAGGTATTGGAGGGCGCATCACCGTAATTCCCAACCCAATTCAGCGTCTGATCAACGCCGGATCCTTGGTCGCGAGATTGTCGCATTGGGTTGCGACAGTCCCGCATTGCCTGTGCTAATTGTTGAGCGCCGCCCAGAAGCGGCCGGGCTGTAGAAAAGAGGCCAATGGACGGCTCGGCTGTCGGACCACCGACAGACCGTGTTCGTCCCTGCGAGGAGGAACAGATGTCTCAGTCCCTGAAAGCGGCGGCGGACGCCGTCCTGAACAAAGCGGTCAATTCGACTCCCGGCGTTCCAGGCGTGGTGGCGATCGCGACCGATCGGAGCGGCGACATCTACGAGGGCGCCGCGGGAAAGCGCGCGCTCGGCGGCAGCGAGGCGATGACCGCGGACACGGTGTTTGCGATCTTTTCGACCACCAAGGCCCTGACCGGCACGGCCTGCCTGCAGCTCGTCGAAGACGGAAAGCTCGACCTTGACGCGCCGGCGAAGACTTACGCTCCGGAGATCGGCAAGCTACAGGTGATCGACGGGTTCGACGCCGACGGCAAGCCGCGGTTTCGGGCGCCGAAGCGGGACGTGACCACCAGGATGCTGCTGCTCCACACCGCCGGCTTCGGTTACGATTTCTTCAACGAGACCTATAATCGGCTCGCGCAGAAGCACGGTCAGCCGAGCGTGATCACGGCGTCGCACGCCTCGCTCCGCACGCCGCTGCTGTTCGATCCGGGCGAGAGGTGGGAATACGGGACCAACATGGACTGGGCAGGCCAGGTGGTCGAAGGCGTCGCCGGCAAACGTCTCGGCGAGGTGCTGAAGGAACGCGTCTTCACGCCGCTCGGCATGGCGGACACGGCGTTCTCGATGAACGAGTCGATGCGCAAGCGCATGGCGATCATGCACCAGCGCGACGACAGCGGAAAACTGACGCCCCTCCCCGATTTCACGCTGCCGCAGAATCCCGAGGTGCATATGGGCGGACACGGCGTCTACTCGACTGTGCCCGACTATGTGAAATTCATCCGGATGTGGCTGAACGACGGCCAGGGACCGGGCGGGCGCGTGCTGAAGAAGGAGACGGTCGAAATGGCGGCCAAGAACAATTTGCCGGGCGACATGAAAATCAAGGGCCTGCCCGGCGTGATCCCGAGCCTTTCGAACTACGCCGAGTTCTTCCCCGGCATGCCGAAGAGCTGGGCGATCACCTTCATGATCAACGATCGGGACGCGCCGACCGGCCGTCCGGCGGGGTCTCTCGCCTGGGCGGGTCTCGCCAACCTCTATTACTGGATCGACCGCAAGAACGGCCTCGGCGGTTTTTGGGCGACGCAGATCCTGCCCTTCGTCGATCCTCCGTCGGTCGGCGGCTACCTGGAGTTCGAAACCGCCGTCTACGCCAACGCCATCAAGGCCGCCGCGTGAACTGAATGACGACGCCCTGTGGCGGCTATGCCGCCGCAGGGCGAACTTCGACCGCCGAATTCGACTCTGACGCGCCGACCGCCACGAAACGCCGTCGACGCGCGGCATGGAACGCGTCGGAGCGCCTTCGAAAATAGGCTGTCATCGCGTTTGCCGTCATGGCCGGGCTTGATCCGGCCATCGACGATCATGCCCTGCAGAACCAATCGGGTTCACACTTGGCCACGGCAATCTATTGGAATAACGGGTCTTTTTGAAATTGCAACGAGCGACGCCAGCGTCGACGTAGATGGCCGGGTCAAGGCGGTCAAGGCCGGCCATGACACGTTGAAGCCTTGCGGGTCTTCGGCTCCGATGGCCCGATTTTTTGAGGACCAACCGCTGCCGCGATAAGAGCCAAAAAATAATTATCGGCAATTTCTTTCTGATTTTCAAAATTCATGTTACCCTGCTCCCTTCGATCGATCGCCGCCCCAAAACGCGGCGGAAAGCGAGGCTGGCATGGGTCAAGAGATGGTTTGCGCGCCGAAGCGGCGGCCGGACGCGCACGGGCGGGCGTTGCGGCGGGAGCGCATCTTGGCGCGCTTGCGCGAGGGCTGGGCCTGCGACGAGATCGCGCGCGAGGAGCGGCTGACGCGCCAGCGCGTCCGCCAGATCGTCCGGGAGGCGCTCGATCGCCGGATCGTCGACGACGGCGCCGCTCACGCCAAGCTGCAACTGGCGCGCCTCGCCGCGGCGATTCGGCTGGCGGGGGAAGCGGTCGCCGCGGGCGATATCAAGGCCATCACGTCTCTGTTGAAGGTGCTGGACCGGCTCGACCGCTACCAGAAGATCGGCGCCGCCAGCCAGGTCGAGGACGACCAGGCGCGCGAAAAGCTGCTGTCCAAGATCAACCGCATCGCCGCCAACTTGCAGGCGGATGCGCCCGCGCCGGCGGCCGAAGGCCGGGAGGAGGACGGGCCGCGAAAGGGCGCGGAGGCCGGCAAGCACGAAAACTCCCCGAGCCTCGCCGCAAGCCCCTGAAAAGACCCGATCGGCGGAAGGAAAGTCCTTTCCTTTCCTTCCCCCGGGCTTTCCTTTCCTTCCGCGCGGCCTTTCTTTTCCTTCCCCTGGATTTTCGAAAGCTTCCCTTTCGCTTGCGATAGTTTCACGCCCCGCGTAATTAAACATCCAGCAAAAGCATTTAATTCCCGCTTCCCGCCTTATCCCCCCGCGACCCCGCTCAGGATGGTCTCGATCACCTGGCGTTTGGCGCGTTCGAAGGCGGCGTCGTCGAGCGGCCTGCCGCCGTTGAGGGTCGCCATCTCATGGGCGGCGTTGGCGTATTGCTGGGTCGTCGCCCAGATCATGTAGAAGAGCACCCTCGGCTCGATCGGCCTCAGCTTGCCGGCCGCGACCCAGCGGCGCACCACCCGCTCGCGCGACACGACCCATTCGGTCAGGGTGGTGTCGAGGAAATCCTGGATGATCGGCGCGCCGCGCATGATCTCCGCCGACCAGATGCGCGAGGCGAGCGGCATTTCGCGCGCCAGATCCATCTTGGCGCCGATATAGGCCGTGAGCGCCTGGCGCGGGTCCTCGCTGGCGTCGAACGACGAGGCGGCGGCGAGCCAGGCGTGAAGCACGCGCTCGACCACCGCGCGATAGAGCCCTTCCTTGGTGGCGAAATAATAGTGCAGATTGGCCTTCGGCACCCCCGCGCGCCGCGCGATCGCCGCCGTGGTCGCGCCCGCGAACCCCAGTTCGGCGAAGATCGACTCCGCCGCCCCGAGCAGGGCCCGCTCGTTCTCCTCCCGGATGGTCGGTCTCGGTTTCGCCCGCGCCATTGGCTCCGCCCGCCTGTAACGGAGAGCTGTCGCCCGCGCCCCTGCGACAAAATGACCCGCGCCGCCTAAAGGTTGGGCGTCGCGCTAAAGGTCTACGCCATTTGACCGTTTGGTCAAACCTATAATAGCGTCCGGCGATCTTTGGGGGAGCCCTCGGCGATGGCCGATTTGTCGAATGTGCGCATCAACGGGGCGCGGCTCTGGAATGCGCTGATGGAGATGGCCAAGATCGGCGCGACGCCCAAGGGCGGGTGCAAGCGCCTGACCCTGACCGACCTCGACCGGCAAAGCCGCCAGCTTTTCCAGCAATGGTGCGAGGCCGAGGGCTGCACGGTCAAGATCGACCAGATGGGCAACATGTTCGCCCGGCGCCGCGGCGAGGACGACGCGCTCGCGCCCGTCATGGTCGGCAGCCATCTCGACACCCAGCCGACCGGCGGCAAGTTCGACGGCGCGCTTGGCGTTCTCGGCGCGCTGGAGATCGTCCGCTCGCTCAATGACCTCAAGATCAAAACCCGCCGTCCGATCGAAGTCGCCAACTGGACCAACGAAGAGGGCTCGCGTTACGCGCCGGCGATGATCTCCTCGGGCGTTTTCGCCGGGGTCTACACCAAGGAGTTCGCCTACGCGTGTCTCGACGGCGAGGGCAAGGCGCTGGGCGACGAATTGAAGCGCATCGGCTTCATGGGCGAGGAGCCGGTCGGCGCCCGCCCGGTGCACGCGTTCTTCGAACTGCATATCGAGCAGGGGCCGATCCTGGAAGACGAGTCGATGGACGTCGGCGTCGTCACGCACGGCCAGGGTCAGCGTTGGTACGAAATTCGCCTGACCGGTTTCGAAAGCCACGCCGGCACAACCCCGATGCCGCGCCGCAGGGACGCCCTGCTCGGCGCCGCGCGGATCGTGGAATTGGTCAACGCCATCGGTCTCTCGAAGGCGCCGCTCGGCGTCTCGACCGTCGGCATGCTCAATCCCTATCCAAATTCGCGCAACGTGATTCCAGGCGAAGTCTTCATGACCTGCGAGTTTCGCCACCCGATCGACGCGACCTTGAGCGAAATGGACGCCGCCTTGCGGGAGGGCGTCGAGGCGATCACGAAAAAGATCGGCCTCACCTTCGAGCTCAAGCAGGTGTTCAACTACGCGCCGGTCGCGTTCGACCCTGGTTGCGTCGACGCGGTCAGGCGCGCGGCCGAGCGCTTCGGCTATTCGCATCGGGATATCGTTTCTGGCGCCGGCCATGACGCATGCTATCTCGCGCGCGTCGCGCCCACGTCGATGGTGTTCACGCCCTGCGTCGACGGCGTCAGCCACAATGAAAGCGAGGACATCAAGCAGGAATGGTCGACGGCAGGCGCCAACGTCTTGATGCACGCGGTGCTCGAAAAGGCCGAAGTCGTGTCCTGACAGGGGATCGCGCGAGGCGGAGAGGCTGCATCCCGTCAGGAAGCGAAGAGGAGATTCCAACATGTCGCTGGTCATCAAAGGCGGAACGATCGTCACCGCCGACCGCACCTACAAGGCCGACCTGCTCGTTGAAGGCGAGTCCATCCAGGCGATCGGCGAGGGGCTGAAGGGAGACAGTTCGCTCGACGCGACGGATTGCTTTGTCATGCCCGGCGGAATCGATCCGCACACCCATCTCGACATGCCGTTCATGGGGACCAATTCCGCCGACAATTATGAGAGCGGCACCAAGGCGGGGCTTTCGGGCGGCACGACGATGGTCGTCGACTTCTGCATCCCGAACCGCAATCAACCGCTGATGGAGGCCTTGGCCGATTGGGACAAGCGCGCCAAGGACGCCGTCGCCGACTATTCCTATCACATGTGCGTCACCTATTGGAACGACCAGGTGCGCGAAGACATGGCCAAGGTCGTGAGGGCCGGCGTTACGACCTTCAAGCATTTCATGGCCTACAAGGGCGCCCTGATGGTCAACGACGAGGAAATGTTCGCCTCGTTTGTGCGCTGCGCCGAAATCGGCGCAATGCCGCTCGTGCATGCCGAGAACGGCGACCTCGTCTTCGCGTTGCAGAAGCACTACATGGCCAAAGGGATCACCGGACCGGAAGGCCATGCGCTCTCTCGCCCGCCCGACGTCGAAGGCGAGGCCGCCAATCGTGCGATCATGCTCGCCGATCAGGCGGGCGTTCCGCTCTACATCGTCCACACTTCTTGCATCCAGGCGCATGAGGCGATCGCACGGGCGCGCGCGCTGGGAAAGCGCGTCTACGGCGAACCGCTAATCCAGCATCTCGTTCTCGACGAGAGCGAATATTACAACCAAGACTGGCGGCACGCCGCGCGGCGCGTGATGTCGCCGCCTTTCCGGGACAAGATCCACCAGGACGATCTCTGGAACGGCCTGCGCGCCGGCTCGCTGCAGGTGGTCGCAACCGACCATTGCGCGTTCACCACCAAACAGAAGGAGCTGGGCCTCGGCGACTTCACCAAGATTCCGAACGGGACCGGGGGTCTCGAAGACCGCATGCCGGTCTTATGGACCTACGGCGTCGAGACCGGGCGGCTCACGATGAACGAATTCGTGGCCGTGACCTCGACCAACAGCGCCCGTATCCTGAACATGTATCCGCGAAAAGGAGCGATCATACCGGGCGCCGACGCCGATATCACGGTTTGGGATCCCAAGGCCAACAAGACCATCGCAGCCAGGACGCAGCTTTCGGTGATCGACTACAACGTCTTCGAGGGCAAGAAAGTGACGGGACTGCCGCGCTACACCTTGTCGCGCGGGGAGGTCGTGTTTCGCGACGGCACGGTTCAGGCGGAACTCGGGCGCGGCCGATTCATCAAACGCCAGCCGTTCACGGCGGACGCGCGGGCGCTGAAGAAATTCAAGGAGTTCACCGCGGCGACTGGCGTCGCGCGGTAGAGGGACAAGACGAACATGGGCGTAGCGTCGGCACCATCGCCCGTGGCAGGCAAAACGTCGCCCGCCGATGCGACAATCGACATCAGCGGGGTTTCACTGCGCTTCGATACCGGCGATGGTCCGGTTCAGGCGCTCAGCAATATCAATCTGAAAGTCGCCCGCGGCGAGTTCGTCTCCTTCATCGGACCCTCCGGCTGCGGCAAGACGACGCTGTTGCGCGCGGTCGCCGATCTGGAGGCGCCGACCGCCGGCGCGATCCGAGTGAACGGCATGAGCCCGCGCGACGCCCGCGCCAAGCGCGCCTACGGCTACGTGTTCCAGGCGCCGGCGCTTTATCCTTGGCGCAGCGTGGCGCGCAACATCGCTCTGCCGCTCGAGATCATGGGTTTCGATAAGGCCGAGCGCGAGAAACGGGTCGCGAAGGGGCTCGAACTCGTCAACCTGTCGGGTTTCGCCAACAAGTTTCCCTGGCAATTGTCGGGCGGCATGCAACAGCGAGCCTCAATCGCGCGCGCGCTGTCGTTCGATCCCGACCTCCTGCTCATGGACGAGCCATTCGGCGCCCTCGACGAGATCGTCCGCGACATGCTGAATCAGCAGTTGCTCCGACTGTGGGAGGTGACCGGCAAGACCGTGCTGTTCGTCACCCATTCGATTCCAGAAGCGGTGTTCCTCTCGACACGCATCATCGTCATGTCGCCGCGCCCGGGCCGGATTTATGACGTCATCGAATGCAACTCCCCGCGCGATCGTACGTTGGAGATTCGGGAAACGCCGCACTTCATGGCGATCGCCAACCGCGTCCGGCGCGGCCTGCGCGAGGGGCATTCGTATGACGGGTAGATCCGCCCTCCCCCTTGCGACTGTCGTCCTGGCTCTCATCGCGGTCTGGTATCTCGCCGCGGCGCTGATGAACGCACAGTTGCAGCGCGACGCCTTCGCCAATGCGGGTAGGGCGGACTATTCGACCCGCGATCTCCTTGTCGATTCGCTCAACATGGAGCGGCCGAAGCTTCCGGCGCCTCACCAGGTCATGGGCGAGCTCTATAAGCTCGTGTTCGCCACCGCGCCGACTTCCAAGCGCAGCCTCGTCTACCACGGCGCCATCACGCTCGAAGAAACGCTGATCGGTTTCGTCATCGGTTCTGCGCTCGGGATCGGCCTCGCCGCCCTCGTCGTGTCCGTTCGCTGGCTGGAGCGATCCATGATGCCTTGGATCGTCGCCTCGCAGACCGTGCCGATCATCGCGCTCGCGCCGATGATCGTCGTCATCCTCAACCAATTCAACATTACCGGCGTCGCGCCCAAGGCGGTTATCGCGGCCTATCTGTGCTTTTTTCCGGTCACGGTCGGCATGGTCAAAGGGTTCCGCTCGCCCGAGCCGCTGCAGCTCGATCTGATGCGCACCTATTCGGCGACACGGTCGCAGACCTTCACGAAACTGCGCGCCCCCGCAAGCGCGCCATTCTTTTTCGCGAGCTTGAAGATCGGCGCCGCCGCGGCGTTAGTCGGCGCGGTGGTCGCGGAAGTCACGAAGAGCGAGGATGGCGGCCTGGGCGCGCGCCTGCTCGCCGGTTCATATTATGGGCAAACGGTGCAGATCTGGGCGGCTCTGTTCGCCGCCGCGGCGCTGTCGGCGACGCTCGTCGGAGCAATCGCCCTCGCCGGGCGCCTGGCCCACCGGCGCATGGGATTCACGCCGTGAGCTTCCGCCGCGTTGCCGATCTCCTGCCACCGCTCGCCTTCGGCCTGGCGGTGCTGGCGCTTTGGGAAATGGGCGTCAGGCTGCTCCACGTTCCGACGATCATCCTGCCGCCGCCCTCCGCGATCGCAATGCGGCTCGCAACCTCCGTCCCGACTCTCGCCGCGGATTTCTGGCAGACGATCAAAGGCGTCGTCGCAGGCTATGTTGTCGGCAGCGCTTCTGGGTTCGTCGTCGCGATCCTCGTCGATCGTTTGCAATTCCTGCAACGCGGCTTGCTTCCGCTCGGCAACTTGGTGTCCGCGCTGCCGATTGTCGGCATCGCGCCGATCATGGTGATGTGGTTCGGCTTTGACTGGCAGTCGAAGGCGGCGGTCGTCGTCGTGATGACCTTCTTCCCGATGCTGGTCAATGCGGTCGCCGGGCTTTCCGCCGCGGGCGCCATGGAACGCGATCTGATGAAGACCTACGGCGCCGACTACTGGCAGACCCTTTTGGCGCTGCGTCTGCCCGCCGCGATGCCCTTCATCTTCAATGCGCTCAAGATCAATACGACGCTGGCGATGATCGGGGCGATCGTCGCGGAATTCTTTGGCACGCCGACCGTCGGCATGGGTTTTCGCATCTCGACGGAAGTCGGACGTCTCGGCATCGACATGGTGTGGGCGACCATCGTCGTCGCCGCGCTCACAGGGTCTCTGTTTTATGCGCTCGTCGCCGTCGTGGAGCGCCGGATGACGTTCTGGCATGCCTCCTATCGTGCGAGGGAGGGTTGAGCTTCTCGTCGCGTTATATTTGCGGGCGCGGCGGTGGGGATATGGTGGTTCAAGAGGAGGATGTAAAATGAGGAAGAGCTTGTTTGCATTGGCCGCCGCGGCGGCGATGCTGGCCGCGGGCGCCGCGCAGGCGGCCGACAAGGTCACGCTGCAATTGAAATGGGTCACGCAGGCGCAATTCGCCGGGTATTACGTCGCCAAGGACAAAGGCTTCTACAAGGACGTCGGACTTGACGTGACGATTAAGCCGGGCGGCCCGGATATTTCGCCCGAGCAGGTGCTGGCGGGCGGCGGCGCGGACGTCGTCGTTGATTGGATGCCGGCGGCGCTCGCCGCTCGCGAGAAGGGCGTGCCGATGGTCAACATCGCCCAGCCGTTCAAGCACTCCGGCCTGGAGCTGACCTGCCGCGCGGACACCGGCATCAAAACCCCTGCCGACCTCAAGGGCCGCACCCTCGGCGTCTGGTTCTACGGCAACGAATATCCATTCCTCAATTGGATGGGCAAGCTCGGCCTCAAGACCGATGGCTCGCCGGGCGGCGTCAAGGTGTTGAAGCAGGGCTTCAACGTCGATCCACTCCTTCAGAAACAAGCCGACTGCATCTCGACCATGACCTACAACGAGTATTGGCAGGTCATCGACGCCGGCTACAAGCCTAGCCAGCTCGTGGTCTTCAAATATGAAGACGAGGGCGTTTCGACGCTCGAAGACGGCCTCTATGTGATGCAGGACAAGCTCAAGGATCCGGCGTTCGTCGACAAGATGGCCCGTTTCGTCAAGGCGTCGATGAAAGGCTGGGACTACGCCCGCGCCCATCCCGACGAAGCAGTGAAGATCGTGCTCGACAACGATTCGACCGGCGCTCAGACCGAGCATCATCAAAAGCAGATGATGAGCGAGATCAACAAGCTGACCGAGGGCTCCGACGGCCGTCTCGACGTCGCCGACTATCAGCGCACCGTGAAGACCCTGCTGACCGGCGGCTCGGACCCGGTCATCTCGAAAGAGCCAACCGGAGCTTACACGACAATCGTGACCGATAAGGCGCTGGGCAAGAAGTAGCCCCTCTCCCGGTTGCGGGAGAAGGCGGCCCGAAGGGCCGGATGAGGGCTTGAGATCTTCCCCTCACCCAAAACCCCTCTCCCGTGAACGGGAGAGGGGGGTCATCTAGGCGCGGCGCGCTGGACGATCGCTCTGAGATCAGCGCCTCCGAGCGCGCCGTAACTGTGGGCGCCTCGCGTCTCCAGGCGCGAGCGGCAAAAGACTTCCGCGGCGGGCGACCCAGCGCGCACGAGCGCCGCTGCCTGCAACCCGACCGCGAGCCGGTCGCAAAGGTCGCGAGCGCAAGACTCGAAATCCGAAAGATCGGCCAGATCGTCCTTCAGCGCCGCGGCATGCGCGTCCAGGGCCACGCTTTCTCCTTTGACTGACCCTATCTCCGCGAAATAGGCGTCGAGCGTTTCGGGCGTACGGCGGATGGCGCGGGCGATGTCGAGGCACTGGACGTTGCCGCTGCCTTCCCAGATCGCGTTGACCGGGGCCTCGCGATAGAGGCGCGGCATCGGCGAATCCTCCATCACCCCAGAGCCGCCGATGCATTCGAGAGCCTCGCAGGCGTGGGCGGGTGCGCGCTTGCAGATCCAGTACTTGCCGATCGCCGTCCCGAGTTCGAACCAGCGCGTCCTCATGCTCGACATCGCGATGGTCGAGCGCGCGGGCGATGCGCATGGTCAGCGTCAGCGCCGCCTCGGCCTCGATCGCAAGATCGGCAAGCACCGCGGTCATGATTGGCTGGTCGATCAAGAACGCGCCGAAAGCCTTGCGCTGTCGGCAATGGTCGATCGCCTGGCTTGTCGCCATGCGCATGCCAGCCGATGAGCCGATCATGCAGTCGAACCGCGTCATCGCCACCATTTCGATAATGGTCGCCACGCCCCGTCCCTCCGCGCCTACCATCCAGCCGAGCGCGCCGCGCAGCTCGGTCTCGCTCGACGCGTTGGAGACATTGCCCATCTTGCGCTTGAGGCGAATGATCTGCAGGGGGTTCTTGGTCCCGTCCGGGCGCCAGCGCGGCACAAGAAAACACGAGAGGCCGCCAGGCGCCTGGGCGAGGGCGAGAAACGCATCGCACATCGGCGCCGAAACGAAGAACTTGTGGCCGACGAGTTCGTATGTCCCGCCCGCCCCTTCAGCGCCGATCGGAATGGCCCGCGTCGTATTGGCGCGCACGTCCGATCCCCCCTGCTTCTCCGTCATCGCCATCCCGATCATGACGCCCTGCTTCTGTTCCGCCGGCACATTGCGCGGATCGTAGACGCGGGCCTGAACTCTCGGCAGCCATTGCCGGGCCAGGTCGGGTTGCAATTTCAGGCAGGGAGTCGCGGCGAAGGTCATCGTGATCGGGCAGCCGTGGCCAGCCTCGACCTGAGACTGCATGTAGAAACGCGCCGCTCGGGCGACATGCGCGCCCTCCCCCGGGTTCGTCCACGGCGAGGAATGGATCCCCTCCTCGATCGCGACCTTCATCAGCGCGTGATAGGCGGGATGAAAGCGCACCAGGTCGACGCGACGCCCGTAGCGGTCGTGGGTGTCGAGATCAGGCGGGTTCCTGTTCGCCAGCACGCCCTGCTCCAAGGATTCCGCCGATCCCGAGCTTGCCCCGAAGGCCATGAGGCCGTCCGCCGCCCACGCGGCCCCTTCGCGCCGCACCGCCTCCCTCAACGCCGCGTCGCCTCCGTAGAGGTTGTAGTCGCACAATTCGACCGGCTGGTTGATTACTTCATGCGTGACCGCGCCGTAGGGGTCGAAGGAAGCGCGCAAGTTATCCCTTGGATCGTGCGGCAAGGCGCCCATGGCGTGCGGTCTCCCTCCAGAAAAGTGATATACTTTGAATGCGGCTTCGGGAAGGACATGACTTGCCGGTCTCCGGAGCCGCCGGTTGACCTTTCGCCAAACAGGACCCGCGACCGTTGAGGCCATCCCCGCCGACGAGCCCCGTGTCTTCCACTGGTTTCGACCGCCGCCTGACCCCCGCCCGCGCGGATCTGGCGGCGGCTCACTTGCGTGGACTCCTTGAGGCGCCCAGATATGTCGAGGGTCAGCGAAGGCAGGTCGTTGCGGCCAGCGCGCCGCTCAGGCGCTCACCTGATTCCGGCTCATCGCAGGAGACCGAGGCGCTCCACGGCGAAATCGTCACCGTCTACCAAGAAAGCGGCGCGTGGGCCTGGGCGCAGCTCGATCGTGACCAATATGTCGGCTATCTGCCGGCGGCGGCGCTCGGCGAGTTTGCCGAGCCGACGCACCGGATCGCCGCTGTGCGCACGCATGCTTATCCTGGACCGAGCGTCAAGCTGCCGCCACGCATGGCGCTTTCGCTTGGCGCACAAGTAACAATCGTGCGACGGGACGGCGATTTCGAGGTCACCGAAGGCGGGAGTCATCTTTGGGCGCGCCATCTTTCCGGCGCAAGGGACTACGAACCGGACTTCGTCGCGGTCGCCGAGCGCTTCCTCGAGGCGCCCTACTTATGGGGCGGGCGAACATCGGAAGGAATCGACTGCTCCGGGCTTGTCCAGACCGCCCTCGACGCCGCGGGAATCGCCTCGCCGCGCGACAGCGACATGATGGAGGCAATCTTGGGCGCACGGGTCGCCATCGAGGGCCCCGGGGCGCCCTTGGCGCGCGGCGATCTCGTGTTCTGGAAAGGTCACGTCGGCATCATGCGCGACGAGCGCACGCTGCTACACGCCAACGGATGGCACATGAAGGTGGTCAGTGAACCGCTGGCCAAGGCTTTCGCGCGAATCGCGACGACCGGCGGCGGAGAGATAACGAGCGTGCGAAGGATGCGGGGCGATACGCCTTCCCCCCGGCTCGACCTGCCGCATAGCCCGAACTTGTCCGAATCGCCGGATCAGGCTCGAAGACTCACTTCTTCTGGCCGATGCCGAGGCCGGAGAAGCGGCTATTGAAGCGCGACAGGCGCCCGCCGCGGTCGACGAGCTGTTGCGAGCCGCCGGTCCAGGCCGGGTGCGTGTTCGGGTCGATGTCGAGCTGCAACGTCGCCCCTTCCTCGCCGTAGGTCGAACGGGTCATGAATTCGACGCCGTTGGTCATGACGACCTTGATCATGTGATAGTTGGGGTGAATGTCGGGTTTCATCGCAGGTCTCTGGCGCAGTAAAATGAAGAGCCGCCACGAGGTCGGGCGGCTCCAGAGAAGCTCGGTTCTATAATGCAGCAGAATGTGTGATGCAAGCGGGCGTTTGACCGCATCCTTCCGCTCCCGGCCGAAAGCGCGGCCGTGAGCGGTTCAGGCCGCTCATGTTCAGCTCGTCAACCGGCCGCCTTGATTTTGGCGGAAACATCATGCGTAGAGCGGCATAGTCGCAGGGAGTCCCGCAAACAATGAGTTCAATCGCCGGCGTCGAGACCAAGGCGCCCCGCGTCTCACTAAGCGCCCTGAAACCGCTGCTTCCCTACGCGCTCGTCTATCGCTCCCGGATCGTTGCGGCGCTTGCGGCGCTTGTCGTCGCCTCCGCGGCGACCCTCGTCGTCCCGATCGCCGTCCGGCGGATGATCGACCACGGCTTCTCCGATTCGAACGCCGCCTTCATTCGCGACTATTTTCTGGGCTTGATCGGAGTCGTCGCGGTGCTGGCGCTGGCTTCGGGCGGGCGATATTATTTCGTCATGACGCTCGGCGAGCGCGTGGTAGCCGACCTGCGCTCCAACCTTTTCGCCCATCTTACGCGACTCGACCCCAGCTTCTTCGATTCGGAGAAGACCGGCGAGATCGCTTCGCGCCTCTCCGCCGACACGACGCAACTCAAGGCGACCTTCGGTTCCTCCGCCTCGATCGCGCTGCGCAACGCGTTCCTGTTCGTCGGCGCGACCGCGATGATGGTCTTCACCAGCCCGAAGCTCTCGGTCTATGTGCTCGTGGCGATCCCGGTGATCGTGCTGCCGCTCTACGCGGCCGGCCGCGCCGTCCGCCAGCGGTCGCGCCGCGCCCAGGATACTCTCGCCCAAGCGACCGCCTTCGCGACCGAGAGCCTGTCTGCGGTGCGCGTCATGCAATCGTTCCTAGCCGAAAAATTCGCCGCCGGGCGTTTTCGCGACGCCGCCTACGGCGCCTACGAGGCGGCGCGGGCGATGACCCAGGCGCGC
The DNA here is from genome assembly GCA_963784805.1 of uncultured Alphaproteobacteria bacterium. GTDB lineage: Bacteria > Pseudomonadota > Alphaproteobacteria > Rhizobiales > Beijerinckiaceae > Roseiarcus. The sequence goes on along the minus strand of CAWASR010000008.1, from coordinate 214,314 downwards.
GCGCTCGTCACTATCGCCGCAATCTTTCTCGCCTTCTCGAGCGTCGTGGTGGTGCTTTGGCTCGGCGCCCGGGACGTCGTGGCCGGGCGCATGACGGGCGGCGCGCTATCGCAATTTGTGCTCTTCGCCGTATTCGGCGCCGGCGCGCTCGGGCAATTGTCGGAAGTCTGGAACGAAATATCGCAGGCTGCGGGGGCGGCCGCGCGCATCGGCGAGTTGCTGGCGGTCGAGCCGCGCATCGCGGCGCCCGCGAAGCCGGTCAAGCTCGTCCGGCCCGTTCGAGGCGAACTTGCGTTCAATTCTGTCGATTTCGCGTATCCCGGACGCGATGCGGACGCTGTTCTGCGAGACGTGAGCTTCCGCATCGCGCCGGGCGAGGTCGTCGCCATCGTCGGCCCGTCGGGCGCCGGCAAGTCGACGCTTTTCCAACTCGCGTTGCGCTTCTACGATCCTGCGCGCGGCGCGGTCTTGCTCGACGGCGTCGACATCTCCAGGCTTGACCCGGCCGATTTGCGCGCTGAGATCGCTCTGGTGCCGCAGGACGCTTTCATTTTCGGGGCCAGCGTCGCCGACAACATCGCCTACGGCGCTCCGGGCGCGACGCGTGAGGCGATCGCCTCGGCGGCGAGACAGGCGGCGGCGGACGGCTTCATCTCGGCCTTGCCGCAAGGCTACGATACGCTCATCGGCGAGCGCGGCGTCACGCTGTCGGGCGGCGAGCGCCAGCGCCTCGCTATCGCCCGCGCAATCCTCAAGGACGCGCCAGTGCTGTTGCTCGACGAGGCGACCTCGGCGCTCGACGCCGAGAGCGAAACGCTGGTGCAGAGCGCCCTTGAGACGCTGATGAGGGGTCGCACGACGATGGTCATCGCCCATAGGCTCGCGACAATTGTCAACGCGCACCGCATCCTCGTCATCGAAGCTGGCTGCGTCGTCGAAGAGGGCACTCACCTGTCGCTGCTTGCGGCCAACGGCCTTTATGCGCGCCTCGCGCGGCTGCAGTTCGAAACCGGCGCCGCCGCGTTGACCGCCGTTTCGGAGGCGGCGCAATAGGCGGGCGGCGCGCCGCCGCCAATGCACAGAAGCCGCGTCATTTCAGCAGCACATAAATGTTGACCTGGAGGGTGGGATCGTCCTCGTTCTTCACGTCGTTCACATATTCCTCGATAAAAGAATCTTGGGCGTCGATGCCCTTTTCATCAAGGTAGGCGGTGATGGCGTCATAGGTGCCGTCGATGTCGGCATATGCGCCGAGGTGCTGGAACCGCATCGCCTTTCCGGCCGGCGTCTGACCGATCTTCACCGCGTCGGAGAGGGCTGTTTTGCCTTCGGGCGCAACCGCTAGCGGAAATCCGGCGCGATACTTGAAGCCGGTGTCGTCGGAATCGAGGAATACGGCGAGCGGTCGACCTGACGGCGTCAGGCCCGCCTTTTCGATCTCGCGCTTGACTACGCCGAGCGAACCGAGAATGGCGCTGTAGATTTCGTCCTTGTCGGCCTTGCCCTCGGCAAAGGCGAACGGGCGCGCAGATAGGTCCACCGTTTCCCCAGTGGAGGCGTCGCCTGGCGGGTTGGCCGATTGACCGGGCTTAGAGCCTTCGGGCCCGGCAGCCGGCGCGCGCGCGGCCGGAGCGGCAGGAGGCGACTGCACGGCTGCGGGGGGAGATCCGGACGAGGGCGCCTGGCCAGCGGCGGCGTCGGGCGCGGCTGGCGCCGGTTGCTGCGCGCGGCCAGCGACTGGGAGAGCTCCTGCGGCAAGTGCGGCCAGAACTCCTGCGGCGACAAGGCGCCCCAGTTTGCTTGACATCGACGGGTTGACCTTCAACGTGATGCGGCGGGCATTCGACAACATTCGTGCAAGTCCATTTTGGTTTCACAAGAAAGATGGCGCCCTGCTCAATTCGCGCGGCGGCTTCACGCGGGCGCGGGCTTCGTCCAGCGCAGAACCGGCTGACGCGCCGCCCGCGTCTCGTCGAGGCGGCGGCGTGGAGCGTGGATCGGCGCCGACTGAAAGCGATCGCGCTCGCCGGCCTTCGCCGACTGAGCGAGATCCCTCAAGGTCATGATGAACAAATCGAGGCTCGCCTTGGATTCCGATTCCGTGGGCTCGATCAGCATCGCCCCGTGCACGATCAGCGGGAAGTAAACCGTCATCGGATGATAGCCTTCGTCGATCATGGCCTTGGCGAAGTCGAGGGTCGTCAGTCCCGTGTCCTTCAGCCATCGATCGTCGAACAGCGCTTCATGCATGCAGGGCCGCTCGCCATACGGCGCGCTCATCACGTCATTGAGTGAAGCGCGCACGTAATTGGCCGAGAGCACCGCGTCTTCAGAGGCCTGGCGCAATCCATCCGCGCCATGGGACAGAATGAAGCTCAGCGCGCGGACGAACATGCCCATTTGACCGTGAAATGCGGTCATACGGCCAAAAGACGCCGAACCTTCCGCATGCTCGACCAGGCGCAATGCTTCGCCGTCGCGCGCGACGAATGGGACCGGTGCGAAGGGCGCAAGCCGTGACGACAACGCGACCGGGCCCGCGCCCGGGCCGCCTCCGCCGTGAGGGGTCGAAAAGGTCTTGTGGAGGTTGATGTGCATGGCGTCGACCCCGAGATCGCCCGGCCGCGTCTTGCCGACGATGGCGTTAAAGTTCGCCCCATCACAGTAAAAATAGGCGCCCGCTTCGCGCACGGCCTCCGCAATCCCGACGATCTGACGTTCGAACAGACCGCAGGTGTTGGGGTTCGTCAACATGATCGCCGCGACGTCGGGCGCGAGCGCCGCCCGGACCGCGTTAACGCTGACGTTCCCGTCTCCTCCCGCCGCAACCGGGCGAACCGGAAAACCGATCAGCGCCGCTGTCGCGGGATTCGTGCCGTGGGCCGAATCCGGAACCAGCACGACCCTCCGCGTCTCCGCCTCCCCGCGCGCCTGAATCGCCGCCTTGATCGCCATCATGCCGCACAACTCGCCATGCGCGCCGGCCTTGGGCGACATCGCGATTGCGCTCATGCCGGTCAGCGTCATCAGCGCGTTGGCGAGCGCCTCGATAACGGCCAGAGCGCCCTGTACGGTCGAGACGGGCTGGAGCGGATGCGCATCCGCGAATCCCGGCAGGCGCGCCATTTTTTCGTTGAGTTGCGGATTGTGCTTCATCGTGCAAGAGCCGAGCGGATAGATTCCGGCGTCGATCGAATAATTGTCGCGCGAGAGGCGCACGTAATGGCGCACCGCCTCCGGTTCGGAGAGGCCAGGCAGATCAATCGCGCTTTGGCGCGCGTGGGGACCCAATCTCGATTGAAAAGGCGGCGGCTCTTCAATATCGACCCCGGTGGCGTCAAGGCGCCCGGTCTCGAGGATCAGCGCCTCCTCCATATCGAGCGCGCGATTTCCCGTAAATGCCGAGCGGGTCTGCGCAACGGAGATTTCGGGGCGGGTCGGGCGGCCCTGAACAGTCATTTAGCTCACCTTCATCGAGGCTTCATTGCAGACACTCGGCCAGGGCTTGTGCGTAGGCGGCGCGGTCAGCGTCAGCATTGACTTCGGTGCTCGCAGCGATCACGCAATCATCGAGTCCGGCATCCGGCAACAGTCGAGACACCGGTAGCCCGCCAATTACTCCTCGCCGCGCCAGCTCATCAATCAGTTCGGCGGCAGGGCGCGGGGTCCGCAGGGTGAACTCGTTGAAGAAGTGCGCATTGATGATCTCGACGCCCGGGATTGCGTCGAGGCGATCGGCGAGCTGAACCGCGTTGGCGTGATTGACGCTCGCCAGTCGTCTGAGACCCGTCTCGCCGAGAAGCGTCATATGGATCGAAAACGCGAGCGCGCACAGACCTGAGTTGGTGCAGATGTTGCTCGTCGCCTTCTCGCGACGGATGTGCTGCTCTCGGGTCGAGAGCGTCAGCACGAAGCTGCGCCGACCTGCCGCGTCGATAGTTTCGCCAGCCAAGCGGCCTGGCATCTGGCGCACGTTCTTCGCGCGTGTCGCGAACAGGCCAAGATAGGGGCCGCCGAAATTGAGCGCGTTGCCGAGCCCCTGCCCTTCGCCAACCGCGATGTCGGCGTCCATCTCGCCTGGCGAACGCAACGCGCCGAGCGCGACCGGATCGGTGAAGACAGCAACCAACAATGCGCCGCGAGCATGCGCGGCCGCGGCAATGGGCTTCAGATCGCGCGGATTGCCGAAGAAGTCGGGACTCTGGACAATGACGCAACTCGTTTCGCCGTCGATAGCGGCGACTATGTCTTCGCTAACGGTCGAGTCCGGAGGCAGCCGCACGATCGTATCGCCGGCCATATGCGCAAGCGTCGCGGCGACATCGGCATATTGCGGATGCAGCCCGCCGGAAATCACCGCCTTGCTGCGCCGAGTCAGGCGGTGGGCCATCAGCATCGCCTCGCCGCACGCGGTCGAGCCGTCGTACATCGAGGCGTTGGCAACCTCCATGCCCGTGAGCGAAGCCACCTGGGTCTGGAACTCGAACAGGACTTTCAGCGTCCCTTGAGCGATCTCCGGCTGGTAGGGCGTGTAGCTGGTCATGAACTCCGAGCGCTGGATAAGGTGATCCACGCTCGCAGGAATGTGGCGCTTGTAGGCGCCGGCGCCGAGAAAGAACGGCGTCGAACCCGCGGCGATACAGCGGCTGGACATCGCCGACATCGCCCGCTCGACCGCCATTTCGCTCATTGCCAGCGGCATGTCGAGCAGACCCCCGATCTGCTTATCAGCGGGGATGTCGGCGAACAGCGCCCCGATGTCGGGGACGCCGATCCGCATCAGCATCGTTTCGCGTTCACTTGCGTCGAGCGGCAGGTAGCGCATCGTTCAAGCCAATGTCTTGACGTAATCCGCATACGCGGATTCGTCCATCAAACCGGCGAGTTCACTCGGGTCAGCCAGTTTGATGCGGAACAGCCAGCCGCGGCCCAGCGCATCCTCGTTGATTAGACCCGGCGTCGCCTCAACCTCGGAGTTGACGGCCACGACCTCGCCCGAGGCCGGAGCGAATACGTCGCTCGCCGCCTTGACGCTCTCGACCACGGCGGCCGGATCGCCCCGCTTCAGCGCCTTCCCCAAAGGCGGGGTTTCAGCAAAGACGACATCGCCGAGCTGCTGCTGCGCGTGTTCGCTGATTCCGACGACTCCGTCTGCGCCTTCTACGCGGACGTATTCGTGATCCTTGGTGTAACGGATCTGCGACATGGGTCCTTCCTTTGCTCAACCGCGATAATAGGCGTGGGGGTGGAAAGGCAGGGCGGCGACTCGCGCGCTCAGCGTCTTGCCGCGCACGACGAGACCGACCGGCGTTCCGGGCGTCGCGCGCGCGCGACGGACGAATCCCATCGCGATCGGCGCGCCCACACTCGGGCCGAAGCCGCCGGAGGTGACGACCCCAATGGGCGCGCCCTCGAGCGAGACGATCTCCGTTCCCTCGCGAGCCGGGGCCCGACCGTCCGGGCGCACGCCGACACGCTGACGGCTCGGCCCGTTCTCCAGCGCGCTTCTGATGCGGGCGACGCCCGGAAAGCCCCCCTCGACGCGCCGGCGTTTCTGGATTGACCAAGCAAGCCCCGCCTCGACGGGATCGACCGTCTCGTCGAGTTCATGGCCGTAGAGGCAAAGGCCGGCTTCGAGTCTCAATGAATTGCGGGCGCCGAGGCCAATCGGCGCGACGTCCGGCTGGGTCAACAGTAGACGGGCGAAGGTTTCGGCGGCTGTCGCGGAAAGGGAGATCTCGTAACCGTCCTCGCCCGTATAGCCGGAGCGAGTGACGAAGGTTTCGAACTCGGCCAGCCGCGCCGGCCGGGCGCTCATGAATGGCATAAACTCCAGCTTCTCGCCGGGCGCAAGCCGGGCCAAGGCCGCCGCGGCGAACGGGCCCTGGAGAGCAATCAACGCCGCGCCGAGCGGCGTCAACCGAACGCCCCGAGGCAGGCGTTCGCGAATGAGCGCGAAGTCGACAGCCTTGCGCGAAGCGTTGACGACGAGCCGCAAAGTCCCGTCCGCGTCCGGAGGGCGAGTGACCATAAGATCGTCGACAATCCCGCCGTCGGCGTTCAGAACCTGGGTATAGCGCTGGCGTCCCGGCGCCAGATTGACGAGGTCAGCCGGACATATCGTTTCGAGAAAGGCGGCGACGCTCGCGTGGTTTGCGCCCTCGACCAGCGCCTGTCCCATATGCGAGACGTCAAAAAGACCGGCCGCTTTTCGGGTGTGGAGGTGCTCGGCAAGCACGCCGGCCCGATAGTGGATCGGCATTTCATAGCCGGCGAAGGGCGCCATGCGCGCTCCGAGCTCGACGTGCAGAGCGTGAAGTGGCGTCTTCAGAATCACGCTCTCGCTCATGGGCCACCGGTCGAGAACAAGGCGCCGTTGCAGCGCCAGACCGCGATGAGCGGCCTCGGTGCTCGCGGACGCCCCCTCTGTCCGATCACCTGAGAGATTTCCCGCCTTGACGCGGTTGCCCCCGTCGGTGGGCGCGCATCGTGACGACGCGCGCCGCTTTCCAGAGCGTCATCACTTGCGCGGTCCCTACGGCCTGAGCGTTTCCGGGGCGGTTGCGCCTTCGGCGCCGGCGACCTCATGTTGCCGGACTCTTCCGCGAAGTGTCTTTGACTGACCACGCGAGCTAGCCCCATCGTGCGAGCTTTGTCAACGCAGCGACGGCCGGCCTTTCCACCGTTCGGCTAGCCGGAGGTCCTGCGCCGGTGATGTTTTGGCGCGGAGCCGCGGGCGGCGCCGCCCTCGAACCCGACACTGATCGAATAAACCTCCGCGAGCTGGAGCGTGTTGAGAGGCAGCATGATCGGTTCGGAGACAATCCGAAACTTACCCGCGTTGATTCCGTCCGTCGTGGCCTCGACCCGATAGGTCTTCGAAAAGACCTCCTTATTGTCGCTCTGCCGCGTCACTGAGATTTTCAATGGCGCGGTGTACGTCCCGGCCGAACCGGCCGGTCCGATCACCACCTCGCCCGCCACGCCGACCTTGATCGCCGCCTGCCGCGGACCGGCGGGATCGCACTCGCGAGCCGTGTCGCCGATGTTGAACTGATAGCGCACCGAAGGGTTGTCGGGCCCGCCCACGCGCAAGGCGGCGCCGCCATCGGCGACGTCGACTGGCGGACAATTGATGTCCCTGGAGGCCACCGGCAAGACATTCAGCTTCTCGCTCGGATTGGCGGCGGGGCGCGCGACTGGTCGCGGGTCGGCGCCCTGGTTCAGAAGGTCGGAGTTCGGATCGTGATGTCCGAAGTACGATCCGACCGAACTGCAGCCAGCCAGAAGGCCGAGAGCTGCAAAGAGGGCCAGCGGGCGAATTGCGGCGGCGCGCATGTTCATTTTTGAGGACTCCGACATTTCCCGGCCGGGAATATTACCCAAAAAGCGGAGCGGCTTTCCATGCCGGAAAGATCATGGCAATTGCTCATAGGCCTCCTTGAAGCCGGCCAGCGGCGCCGGCACGCCGACGCCCTGTTCTGGCGTCTGGAAGACGCCGAAGGTCGCCGTCTTCCCGGTTTTCAGCTTGTCGAGCAGCTTGTCGTCGAGCGCCACCTGGGCGATGCAGCCGTTAGCCAGGCACTGCAGGTAACTCAGACGGCCAAGCTCTTCTCCGTCGATTCTCAAGCTGACGCCCGCAGGCAGCAAGACGCCGAGCGGCGCGATGACGCGCATCAGCCGCGCCTTGCGGTCCGCGGTATTGAGCACGATGATGACGAGCGTGAGATTTGGGCGATCCTGGTCGACCACGCTGAGCACGATCGCGCATTGCTCGTAGGCCGCGCCGGGAGGGGTTTCGCACCGGGTCTCCCAATCGCCGTGTTTGCCCTTCACCGGGCCCTGGGCGGAAGCCGGGCCGATCGCCAGCGCCAGGGCGGCGAACAGCGCCAGGCGGACCAGAATGCGCGACGCCGCCCGCCCGCCGTTCGATCGTTTCACATTCATTGACGCCGTCGTTCCCAAATCCGCCGATGACAAGCTTTTCGTCAGCCTGGCTCCCTCTGGCCGCCAGCGCCAAGCCGAAGACAGTCCCTGAGCCCTCATGAAAAGTGTGGAGAAACTATGGAGATGGTGGGCGCTAGAGGGATTGAACCTCTGACCCCTACCATGTCAAGGTAGTGCTCTACCGCTGAGCTAAGCGCCCATCTCCGGGGCTCGAGCGAAGTGTTTTGCGCTCAAAAGCCGGCGCGGTATAGACGCTCGCCCCGCTCCGCGCAATGGGCGATCTTCCGCCGGACGAAACTCCTGACGATGGCGGCGCTGAAAAGCGCGTAGGCGCCGAGATGACGCGGTTCTCGCACCGGATGCGCCGCGCCGGAAGAAGCGCGGGCCGAAGCGAGAAGACAGGGGATTGAGTAAAATGTCCCCGTAACCCGGCCAACGACCGCATCTGGCCGTCGTCGAACTTTCGGTCGAGGTCAGAGGCTTTCATAGCGTTCAACCTCCACTTTCCGGGCGCGGCGGACGGATATGAGCCGAACGGCGCCGCCGCGGCGAACACAGGGTCGTGCGTCCGGCCGCTTACAAAGCCCGCAAGGCGCAATTCGACCGCCGCCGCCGCCCTCGCCGCCGGCCCCTCTCCCGAACGGGAGACGGGGAGCGTTCGCCGCATTTGACAACCCGCGTCCGCCGTGGTTTGCGAAAAGTCCGTCGGCGCGCGTTCGCGCCTACGCTGGACTAATTTCGATGCCGCCCCATCAGTCGAAACCGACGACAACAACGCGCCCGCCCTTCAAAGGCGGGGCGCACGGCTGAAAGGCGCCCGCCGCTCCCCTCCCCCGGCGGGGCGCCGGGGTTGAGAGGTCCGCCCGAAGCGGACGCGTTTCGGAGGGGCGATCAGAGCGAACAAGGAATTCTTCGCAAATGGCAGGCTACAAGGTCGCGGTCGCCGGCGCCACCGGCAACGTCGGGCGCGAGATGCTCTCGATCCTCGCCGAGCGGCGTTTTCCCGTTTCCGAAGTCGTCGCGCTGGCCTCGGCTTCGTCGATCGGGCGCGAGGTCTCGTTCGGCGACAAGACGCTGAAGTGCAAGGCGCTCGAACATTATGATTTCTCCGACGCCGATATCTGCCTGATGTCTGCTGGCGGAGCCGTGTCGAAGGAATTCTCGCCCAGGATCGGCGCCCGGGGCTGCGTCGTCATCGACAATTCTTCCGCCTGGCGCCTGGACCCCGACGTGCCCTTGATCGTGCCGGAGGTCAACGCCGCCGCCGCCAAGGGCTTCGGCAAGAAGAACATCATCGCCAATCCGAACTGCTCGACCGCCCAGCTGGTCGTGGCGCTGAAGCCGCTGCACGACCGCGCGACCATCAGGCGGGTGGTGGTGGCGACCTATCAGTCGGTCTCGGGCGCGGGCAAGGAGGCGATGGACGAACTGTTCTCGCAGACCCGCGCCGTCTTCGTCTCCGATCCGGTCGAGCCGAAGACATTCCCCAAGCGCATCGCCTTCAACGTCATTCCCCAGATCGACGTCTTCATGGAGGACGGGTCGACCAAGGAAGAGTGGAAGATGGTCGCCGAGACCAAGAAGATCCTCGACCCCAAGATCAAGCTGACCGCGACCTGCGTCAGGGTGCCGGTGTTCATCGGCCATTCGGAAGCGGTCAACATCGAGTTTGCGAAGCCGATCAGCGCCGACGAGGCGCGCGAGATCCTGCGGGCCGCGCCGGGCTGCCTCGTCATCGACCGTCGCGAGCCCGGCGGCTACATCACCCCGCACGAGGCGGCTGGCGAGGATGCGACCTATATCAGCCGCATCCGGGAGGACCCGACGATCGACAACGGCCTCAATCTCTGGTGCGTTTCCGACAATCTGCGCAAGGGCGCCGCGCTCAACGCGGTGCAGATCGCCGAGGTCCTCTCCAACCGGGGCTGGCTCAAGCCGAAGCTCAACGCAGCGTAAGCGTAAGGCGCCCGGCGCCGGCCCTGTCGGCGCCGCGCAATCAAATCTGCTAGGGTCATATCGCGCGACCATACGCGTTCTCTCGAGGCTCGATTCGGCGACCCATGGCGACAGATTCGGATATCCGCCTCCTCACCTCCCCGCGCATATTCCTGGTCGGAATGGCCGCTTTTCTGGTGCTGGTCGGATTCGTCGCTCTCATCCTGTACAGGCAGATCGCGCTGGCCTTCAGCGCCAATCCGGGCCTCAACGGGCTGATCCTGGGAATATTGGCGATCGGCTCGCTGTTCGCGTTCCGTCAGGTCATTCGGCTTTTTCGCGAGATTCGCTGGGTCAATTCACTGACCGGCGCGCATACGGCCAGGGCCGTCAAGATGCCCCGTCTGCTCGCGCCGATGGCGGCGATGCTCAACGCCGGCGCGGGCGCGCGCGGCCTCTCGACCACGACGACCCGCGCCATCCTCGATTCGATCGGCACCCGGCTCGACGAAGGTCGCGAACTCAGCCGCTATCTGATCGGCCTCCTGGTGTTCCTGGGCCTGCTCGGCACGTTCTGGGGCCTGCTGGAGACAGTGCATTCGATCAGCGGGGTGATCGACAGCATGAAGACCGGCTCCGACACGACTTCGATGTTCGATTCCCTGAAAATCGGCCTATCGGCGCCGATCGCGGGCATGAGCATTTCCTTCACCTCCTCGCTGTTCGGTCTCGCCAGCTCCCTGGTCCTGGGCTTTCTCGACCTACAGGCCGGCCAGGCGCAAAACCGCTTCTATTCCGAATTCGAGGAATTTCTGGCGAGCCACGTCCAGACGACGCCGCTGGTCGAGCCGGTCCCGGAGGCGCCGGTCGTCGTTCAACCCGCCCAGCCTGCGATCGAGCATCAGCGCAACGCCGCCGCGATCGCGACTCTCGCCGAAGGCATTCAGGCGCTGGTCGGCCACATGCGCACCGAACAGCAGCAAATTCGCGACTGGGTCGAAGCGCAAGCGGTGCAGCAGGAGGACATCGGCAAGCTGCTGCGCCGCCTGCTCGAGGAGCTGGAAACGCGCTGACGCGGACTCTGTAGACGCGGGTCGCCGAGCGCGTCAGGGGTCGCGCTCACCGAGCGCGGGCCACAGGTTGCGGCGAACGCGCTGGAGGATTGTTGAGGAGCAGGTTGCATGGCGCTGTCGCGTGGACGGCGGTTCGAGGCCGTGAACTACTGGCCGGGGTTCGTCGACGCGCTGTCGACGATGCTGCTGGTCATCATCTTTCTCCTGTCGGTGTTCATGCTGGCGCAATTCTTCCTGTCGCGGGAGGTCACGGGCAAGGACGCGGCGCTCGCCAGGCTCAATCGGCAGATCGAGGAGCTGACCAACCTCCTGGCGCTCGAGCGCACGCAAAAAAGCGTCGATGAGACCAAGATGGCCACGCTGACCGCGACGCTCGACCAGGCGCAGCGGGAGCAGAAGCGTCTGAAGGACGCCGCCTCCCAGCAGGCGGTCGACGCCGGCTCGGCCAGCGGCAAGGCGTCCGCGGCCACGACCGCGCTCGACGCGCAGAAGGAGATTTCCGCCCGCGCGCTGGCTCAGGTCGAGGTGCTGAACCAGCAGATCGCCGCGCTTCGCCGGCAGCTTGCGGCGATCGAGGACGCTCTCGCGGCCTCCGAGGCGTCGGGCAAGGAAGCGCAGTCGAGGATCGCCGATCTCGGCGCGCGGCTCAACGTGGCGCTGGCCCAGAAAGTCCAGGAGCTCAACCGCTATCGCTCCGACTTCTTCGGCCGCCTGAGGCAAATTCTGGGCTCTCGGCCCGACATCCGGGTGGTCGGCGACCGCTTCGTGTTCGAATCCTCGGTGCTGTTCGACACCGGAAAGGCCGACGTCAGCCCCGCCGGCAAGGAGTCGCTCGATACGTTGGCGGCGGCGGTGCTCAATCTCGAACGCGAAATCCCGCCCGACATTCCCTGGATCCTGCGCGTCGACGGGCATACCGACAGCCGCCCGGTGACTGGAGGCGGCCAGTTCAAGTCGAATTGGGAACTGTCGGCCGCGCGCGCGGTCTCGGTCGTGCAATATCTGATCAGCAAGGGCGTCGAGCCCGAGCGGCTGGCCGCCGCCGGCTTCGGCGAATTCCAGCCGATCGACAAGGGAACGGACGAGGAATCGCTCGCCCACAACCGGCGGATCGAAATCAAACTGACGGAACGGTGACGGCGCCGAGCCGGGCCTTGCGCGCCTTCGCCGAGGCGGATCTCCCGGCCCTGATCGATCTTTGGGTCGCGGCCTGGAGCGAGTCGGGGTTTGCGATCGATTTCGGCGCCCGCCGGCCCTGGCTCGAAAGCCGCCTGCGGGCGCTTCACGCGGGCGGCGGCCTGATCGTCGTCGGCCTTGACGGCGGCGGCCGGCCGGCCGGCTTCGTGACAATCGATCCGCAGAACGGCTATCTCGACCAGATCTGCGTCGCGCCGGCCAAGCGCGGCTCGGGATTGGCCTTGGCGCTTCTCGACGAGGCCAAGCGCCTTTCGCCGGGCGTGATCGAACTCGAGGTCAACGAAGCCAACGCCCGCGCGCGCCGCTTCTATGAGCGCGAGGGGTTCTCCATTTCCGGGCCCGGCGAGAACGCAAGTTCGAGGCTGCCGACGCTGAGGATGAGGTGGAGGGCGAAGTGAGAGGCGACGGCGCGCGCCGTGTTGACCTTGCCGACCGGGAGGCTGGTGGCGGTTCGAGGTTCGGGAATAATGGTAATTATGCTCGTGTCACCGTAAATCCACCGTAAATCAAGCCCAACCCGCGTGACAGACGAGAATTCGGTGATAGATTTTCCCATGGACGGCGCTCCTTCAAATGGTCGCTCTAACGACAACCATTTTGGCACGGTTCAAATCCAGAACCAGATGCCGTGCGGGCGCCGTCCACACCATCACCGTAATTGCGTGTCACCGCAATTGCGTCAGACGATGGCGTCAAGTGTCAGAATCCACGTAGTTGGTAAGGCTGCACTCGCCGGCGAGAGTCAGCGCCGTCTGCAGCCTGTCGGCGGTCGGCGAAGGCTGCGATAGGTTTGACACGCCGGGAGCCAGCGACCAGCCGTTCTCTTCGAGGACCACCTTCAGGCGGAGAATCGTTTTTCCCCTGACGCGGGCGTCAGCGAGTCCACGCCCGACCGACCAGTAAACGTGCTGGGCGAAAATCCAGGTCTCAAACACGTTGCGCAAGAAATCCCTGGTCGATCCTGCTATCCATGCTTCGGCGTCCCGTCTGGCCCGGATCAGCGGGAGGCGGTCGGTGCGCGCGAAGTCCGTGCTGCGCTCCGCTGCTTCTGAGAGGCAGAGCTTCAGGCCGTCAACGATCGCTGCTACTAGGGCCAGAGACGGATCGCTCAAGGCCGCTTGGATTCGGGAAAGCAGCTCGGTGGGACCACCCCCGGCTGCAGCGTGGGAAGCGAACCACTCGATGGCGACGTCACGGGCCCCATTTCCGGCGTACTGGTCAAGGAACCGAGAGACGAGGCCGTCCGTCGTTTTCGGTGCGTCTTTCAGCTCATAAGCCGCCCAGTAGAAGAGCGCTTCGAGCGCCAGCCGAAACAGCTGCCGGACCTGTACGTCGCGCCACGCAGCCTGCGTCGGTTCAAGGCCGGCTGGAGGAACAAAGTTAGACGGCGTGCCCGCCATGGCGGCGCGGATGTCGTCGATGGAGGCCTTGGAGACGTTGGCGGCGGCGGCCAACATGAGTGCACAACCTTTCCGCCTAGCGGTCGGTGCTTTGTCGCCCAGAAGCATCCCGGCCATTGTTTGCTGCTCGGGCCCACTCGGCTCGTCCAATGCCCAGGCCTCGGACCAGGCGGAGACCTCCGCTGCGGGAACTTCGACCTCGCCGAAGCGGGTGAAGGCCGCAGCGTCGAGGTATTCGGAAAGCTGCGCTTCGAGCGCGATTATGGCCGGCGCCGCTGTTGCCGAGGGCAAAAAGAGACCAGGATAATCGCGATGCGGCTCGACCCAGCCCAGCGTCTTTAGCGCGGGTCCGTAGTTGATTGGTGCCATCAGCGCGGTTGAGTAACGTCGCGTTTTCCGCCGATTGCGCCATTCAGAGCCGCCGAACACCCAGCGGTCCGACCGTACGAGCTGATCGAGAACCTGGCGCCCCGGGAGGTCGGCGTTTGGGTCGCGAAGAAATTGAGACCATACGAAGAGGACGTCAATCCGGTCGACGAAATCCAGGATGTCGTCGACCTTGATTCTCTCGGGCCCCTGCGTCTTCGCGATGTAAATGGCCCGGTGCCACGCCCAGCTGACTACGACGAAGGGTCGGACGTGGCGGGCCACGTTATTCAGTCCAGGCAGCACCTGATCCATAAGGTCGAAGTTAATTTGACGAAGTCCAAGGGGATCGACCCCTCCGAACTTGAAGGCGATCGGGGGAACGAAGAACGGCCCGTCCGAACTTGCCGCGGACGCGGTCAGATCAGCGATCGACGGCCGCGCCATTCTCTCTCAGTCTCCGCACACGATCACACGGCCGCAACAGTTCGTCGCCGTGGCGATATGTACGGTCCGCAGCTTGAAAATCTCGATCTTCGGGAGGCCACGCTGACAGCGCGGGCACGCGGACGTTCCTTCTGGTGCGACCAGTATCCTGCTGCGGGCGCTATCGGACACGAAGGCGTCCCTGAGAATTGGCCATTCCTTGGGCGCGGCCTGTTCTAGATCGACGTACTCGGTCGAGGGCGTCTTGCGCTCCAGCGCGACCAGATATGCCTTGGTCTGCTCGCGAAAGGTCCGCACTTCCTGTACCTCCGTCCACAGATCCACGAAGCCAAGGGAGGGAGGAAGAACGCTCCGGAAACCTCCAGCCGCAGTCTGAGGCGGAGCATTCGCGCTGAGGTCCACTCCGATCCGGATCAGCCGCGTACGGGCCATGCGCAGCGACGCTCCGTCCCGGGACGCCGCGCCGAGAACCGTCAGGATTCCTGCGGCTACCTCTTCCCGCCGCTCCGCCGGGCATGGGATATGCGAAAGGGTTTCGACCAGGCGCTCAAGCCAGACCACAATTGTCGCGGCATCGGGCTGCAGCCGGTCGGAGACGTACTGCGTCAGGTCAAACGCAGTGAAGGCGTGCCGTGACGCGTTTTCGGCCCGAAGCATGAGCCCCAGGAGTTCTTCGAATATCTCCAGCGAGCGCCCGACCGCGGGATCGAGCTGCGCCGGTTCCTCGCTGCTTTCTGGCACGTCTTCGTCATCCTCTCCAAGGCGCCCCGAAGGCGTTCCACCGAACGGCTTGCGCCGTTCGCGAAATGCGGCGAAGACGTGCTCCATGAACCGGCGCCAGCCCGCCCCTTCACTTGCGTGAGCTGCGAGGTGCGAGGCGACTGAGATCGCATACGCTGGGTCGAGTTCGGCGACGGCGATTGTTCGATTGTCGGGAAGTTTCTCCTTCCCTCCGGATGACGCTCCGCCAATGCGCTCCGCGAGGGCGTCCGACAGGCGTCCGGGATCCTCGTTAAACCAGCTGAAGATGGCGGCGACGTCCGCGGGAGTTTCTGTGCCGGCGATGACGGCCATCAGCCTCGTCGCCAAGGCTCCTGCGCGCCGGGAAATCTCCGCGAAGGCTGCGACTGATATGAAACCTTCGGCGCGTCTGTTGTCATTGTCTTGGACCCGCAGCGCGAGACGTTCGCCCTTCCACGATTCCAGCTCCAGTCCAGGGGCGGCGACTTTGAACTGGCCGTCAGCTCCAATATCCGTTGTTCCAAGGGGTTTGGGCCGGCCCGTGGCGATCTGGAAGATGCTTGCCTGTCCGAGCATCCGCGGCGTTAGCACTTGCCCGACGATCTGGTCGACTTCGAGCACCGCTCTCAGGACTCCGGCATCCTCCTCGCCCTTCGCCTCCGGCTCGTCCGTCAGCTGGTTCGGAGCAGGGGGTTCGACAGCGGAGAAATGCCAGCCGACGATTTTCTGGCGATGGATGCGCGCGATGCAGGCTTCGACGTTGCGGCCTGCACCAAGGGCGGCCGACGTTGCGTTTGCGCTTCCCGACAGGATTATCCGGCCCCGTTTGCAGGCGAGTTCGAACACCTTAGCGTGCAGACGCCTCGGAGCCTCCTCTTGCATCACCTCGAGTTCTGACCGAGTGCACGGTGGTACTGCACCCCGACGGCCAGTTCGACCCAAAAGTCCCAGTTACGACTCCGCCGGCGTGCGAGTGGACAAACACGTGATCCAGACCGATTGCCTCGCACAGCTGGTCGATGGCCGTTCCGCCGTCCCAGAAGGGAGCCGCGACCACCAGGCGCTCCGCCCCTCCGAGGTCCGAAACCGCCTGTACCAGCTTTTCCGATATCGGGCCGTCGAGACTGTGGAAGAGGCGGATGTCGCCCGTGCGTGTCCCGGCGCGCGCCGCTGACCGTAGTTGCTCGGCGACAGTCACGCAGTGTTTGGCGGCACCATGCCGCAGCCCTTGGGCTGAAGATAAGTACTCAAAGAAATCTGCGGCGTCTTCGATCGCGTCTGGCGCAAAGCTCGCATGGACATGTTCGCATACCTCGAAGTTCCCGCCCCAGCCTCCGAAGGTCAATTCCCGGATCCGACCAGCAGGTGGCAATCATCGTCGGATAGTAGAAGCGATAGCTTTGGATGAAACACGCCGAACTCGGCCTTGACTGGCTCGACCTGATAGTCTCGACCGGCGCGACGCGCGCCCTGTTCCATGAGCGCGGCGCGGATCCCCGCGACATCCGACAGGATTATCGCTTCGCGGCCGCCCCCCCGAACCATCGCGTCAAGGACGACGGCCTCGAAGAACGAGAGGCTGAGCGCATACGTAGTGAATACGGACTTGCGCCAAGGCAGAGCCGAAATCAAATCAAGCTGATTCAAGCAAAGATACCTCCTAGGGGGTTTCCCGCCACGCTCCTGGAGCGAAGTGGCCCTGACTCGCTCTGCACCCTTCCTCAACCTGCTGTTGAATTGGAGCGCTCAGCATTGACGGCCAACAATTTTGCGAGCGCGTCTTCCGAAGAAACTTCCTCCGGCCAACCGTAGGCGGCGGCGACGGCGCGGTCTAGCGCCTCGTGGGCGTCGGCGAGCGAGTGCGGGCGCTGGTTATAAAGGTTGGTCAGCGTGCGCTCCCGGAGCTTGACCGCCACCTCGGCGGTCTTGGGCAAGATGCGGTCGGGATAGCGGCGCGGCACCTCGGGGTTCCGGTGACAGTGCATTAAACTACTCCGGCGAAGCGTTGTCGTCAGTAAAGTACACTGTCACTGGAACCAGGCATTTGGGCAGGCCTGAGAAGAACGCCAGCAACTTGTCGCGCCTGACCGACTTGTTGAAGACGACCCTGCCCGCGACATCGACGCCGTGGACCTGAAAGACGTGCTTGGCCAGGTCAAGCCCAACCCGCGTGACAGACGAGAATTCGCAGGGTTCCGGATTACGGTGATGAGCTGCTCACGCAGGCGATTGGCGAGGCGGTTCCGTTCAACGCCGAGGTCCTCGGCGATGCGCGACCATTCGCGCAACTCGACGATGATCGGATCGGCTGCGGCGAGGAGGCGGAAGCAACGCGGATCGGTGCGCAGGCAGGAGGACATGACCTCGGCGTCGCGGCTGTCGTCCTTTGCGCCGGCCATGGTGAAGCGGTCGCGAAACCGGTCCATCTGCTTCGGGTTGATGGCTTGGACCTTGAAGCCGCGCTCGATCAGCGTCTCGACCACCGGCCCGTGCGGGACTTCGATGGCGACATGGATTTGGCCTGGCTCTCCGGCGCCGCTCGCCGCCATCAGCCAGGCGGCCATCTCGGCCAGTCCCTCGCCGCCGTGTTTGAAGATTTTCTCGCCGATCTTGCGCCCGTCGCTGTCGGTCAGGAACACGCAGTGGTTTTGGCTTCCCCAATCGACGCCGGCGTACCATCGTCTTTGATCGCTCATCGACCCTCTCCCAGTTCAAGCTCGAGCCGCCGCAACCCTCGCCGATCCCTGTACTGGCGCTCGGGGCGCGGCTTGCGCATCCGGCGCGAACTCCCCACGGGGCGTCGATCGCGGCCAATCCGTCGGGGCACAGGTCCCATCAAGGTGGTCAAGCCACAGGGTGGTATGGGTCGCTCCCGACAAATCGGCTCGGTTCAGGGAGGCTACGCCATTGCGGGCCGTCGCCCGCTGGTCACGCTACGTTCCGCTACGCGTCACTTCGCGTGACCAGCGGGCGAGCGCTCCAAGAACCGCGCGATCAGGGTACGGGTGGACGGCGCCCCGAACGGCATCGACTGTGCCAAGATGGTCGTTGTCACCAACCCATCTGAAAGGGAAGCCGTCCATGGGCAAGTCTATCCGGAATTTGACTTCTGTCACGCGCGTTGGGCTCGATCTGGCGAAGAACGCATTTCAGGTTCACGCCGTCGACGCGAAGGGCGAGGTCGTCGTTGCGCGCAAACTCACACGGGGCCGGCTCGAATGGAGCGCGAGCGCGCTCACCAGCTAAATCTGATCCCTCCACGTCCCGCGTAGCTTTGGCCGCTGTTGGAAAACTCGCCCTCGAAACCGGCGAACAACGACGCATATTGATTGAGCGCAAGCCGCATGCCGGCATTGAGCTTCAGCGCGTCGCTCCAGGCGCGCACGCCGTCAACCGTGAACAGCGTACCCGGTATCGACACGAAAGAGTTGGTAATCGAGCGGTCGGGATTGAACTCGTGCACCCAGGCCGCTCGCAGGAATGGCGACCAGATCATGCCGTTCGCCAGCGCCAGGCGGGTGTCGAGTTGCACGCCGAGGTAGGTGGGCACGGAAGTCGTCGTCTGCGACTGATAGGTCAGCCCGAGAATCCCCGATAAGCCGCCGCCGGTGCTCGTCTCGGTAAAGCCGCGCTGCCAGAGCGTCGCAGTCTGCAGCGCGGCGAACGGCGTGACGTTGAGCCACGGCAGCGCGTAGCCGCGCCCGACTTCCAGCCGCGCGCCGAAGAGGTCGCTCGCAAATCGGCCGGTTGCCGACTCGGTCGGTCCGACCCCCGCAATGGTGCGGCTGACGTCGTTGTCGAACCGGCTGTAGCTCAGGACGCCGGCGGCGTACAGCGCTCCCCACGTCTCAACCCCGTACGCGCCGACATGGCCCCCGAGAAAGTCGCCGCTCGCGGCGCGATCCGGCGCCGAAAAATGCGAACTCGCTCCCCCCGACCGCAACACCGACCAGCCGCGTCGGGTCGACCTGGTAGTCGACCCCGATGGCGGCGCCGGCGGCGGCGGTGCGGGCGTCAGCGCTGCCAATCGAGGCGTCGCCGTTGAACGATTGCACGCCGCCGAAACCGCCGCTCCACACCCGCCACGTCCGCGGCGCATCGGCGGACGGCGGCGATTGCTTCAGCGCCTTGAACGCGGCCGGATTCGGCTTCTCGGCGGCATAGGCGAGCGGTGTGGCATGGAAGGTGACGCCATTGCCGTCGGCGGTCTCGCCGGTGCGCCAGAACGCGCCTTGGTCCATCAGCAGCGAATCGAACATGTGGCCGCTCATAAAGGTCGTGTTCTGCGCCGCGGTCGCGCCCTCGCCGGACAGCTGCGACAGCGCGTTGGCTGTGCCCGACATCAGCAGATTGGAGTAGAGCGCCGCGGCCGGGCCGGTGAGCATCGTCGAGTAAGCCGCCTCGAGCGCGTTGCCCACAGCCCGCTGGTTCGCAGTCAGTCCGGGCGCCGCGCCGAACGGGGTTCGCGTCAGGGTCAGATCGACGGAAGTGGGACCGTAGAACGGCCCGGATAACGATAGAAATGCCGACGGCGGCGGGGAGGAAACGAATTGCGCGAATCGCCCGCTGATCGCGCTCGCGGTCAGCAGCGGGTAGGAGGTCGATAGCCCGTAAAGTCCTGGCGTTACGGCCACGCTCAACGCGCCGCCCAGCGTGGCGGTGTTGGCGACCGCAAGCTTGCCGTTTGCGCCGGCGGGGCCAAGCTGGAACCGCAGCAGCCCGCCAGTCTGCCTGTAGTCGCCCTGAATGCTCAGGAGGCCGACCGGCGCCACCGTGCCGCCGGTGACGCTGACGCATGTCCCGCCGCCGCACGGGGCTGGAAAGTTCGCGAGGCCAGCGATCGTTCCATTGCCCGTGAGCAGGCCGCCGCTGATCAGCATCTCGGGCGAAACAAGCGTGCCGCCGGTCATGGCGAGCGTGCCGGCGGAAAGCGTTGCGCCGATCACGGCGGTGAGCGTGAAGCCCGCGGGCAAGACGAGCTGCGATTGCGCCCCGGCGATCGCCAGCGTGTCGATCGTCGGGTTCATGTCGAGCGTGATCGTGCCCGCGTTGCTCAGAGTCACATCGTAATAGCGCGCGCCGGCGGTGTAGCTGACGACCATGTTGTTCGGCGCCGCGCTGACGACTCCCGGCACGTTGTCCACCCAGGCCGCCGGGTTGCTCCAGTTGAAATTCCCGGGAGCCGCAGTCGCCTCGCGTAAGGGATCGTTCTGCGCGATCCAACCGCGAAACAGATTGACTGGCGTCCAAGTGGCTATGTCGCCATAGGTGCAGTTGGGTCCACCGTTTCCTCCTTGCACCAGCCCGATCTGCACGAGGCCCTGCGCGGTCTGAATGAAGAGCGGCCCCCCGCTGTCGCCTTGATTCGTCGTGCCGGAAAATTGAGGGACGGGAACCGTGAGGCCGAAGAAGTTTGGATTATTCGGGCTCAACGGATTGCGAAACTCAGCCTGATAGAATGGCTGTGGATCCCCGCCAACCGGCTGGTAGGCGCCGAGGTTGGTCGTGGCCATTCGCCGTTTGCTGTCGGCGGGGTCGCAGAAAGCGGTCCCCGTTCCAGGGTACCCATACCCGGCCATGATCAGAGTTGTTCCCAGCGCCGGAATCGGAGCGCTCGTGTCGATCAGCGTCACCGGAGTTACAGACGTGACCGGCGTCGCCAGCGAAATCAGCGCGATGTCGTTTTGAGGACCAGTGGAGTAGTTGGAATTCAGGAAAAAACTGGAAGTGGCGGTGAACAGGGGATCGCCAGGCCCGGCGATCGGCGCGAACGATATCGATGGTTGACCGGTAAACGATAGGATCGATCCGCAGTGCGCCGCCGTCAAAACCGTGCGCGCGTTGATCAGAGAGCCAGTGCAGAACGAGGAAAATCCGCCAAAAAACTTGCCCCAAAGGCTTACCGTGTTTGGAAATTGGTTGGCGCTATCATAATAGTTGGCAATTCCGCCTGCGGCGGCGGCGACTGGATCATTGATGCTGATCGCGTTGGCGGCCTGGGCAATCGAGAGAGCAATCGCCGCCGCGCCGCCGAGCAGGAATGATGATCGGCGCGCGCTCACGCGCAAACGTGGGTAGGCGGATCGGAGCGGCTCTCAGCCTCTCTTGCCATACACTCCCAATCTCGCCCTCGCCGAAACGCGCCTGTCTTAAAGGCAGTGCTTCTTGCTGGCATCCGTGAACCTGCCCCTGTTTGACGTCTCCCTTGGCTGGGCGATCATGCGGCGAGCGTTTCTTTTTCGCCAAGCCGTTTTTTCTCATAGGCCATCGGGCTGAGATATCCCAGGGTCGAGCGCATTCTGCGGTGGTTGTAGAACCGCGTCCAGTCCATGATTTCGCCCATGGATTACGGCGACACGCCCGTCTTTACATTTTTTTTGTGCGCGATGCGGTATTGTCCTATGGTCCCCATAACCGCGTCGTAACCCCGGCAAGCAGGGACGCAAGCCCAGGGGCGATGGTCGCAGGCGCCGAGACAAAACGGTAAAGACGGGCGTGTCAGCGTAACCCCGACCCGGAGTGGCGCTTTGAGCCTTACCCCCGCGTGACCGGCTAACTTGAGCGGGGGCCCTGTTCGAGAGGTTTTGTGATGAAATACCTACTTTTAGCCACCGCCTTGGCGCTCCTGGCGCCTGCGCCCATTGCCCTCGCTGATTGCGAGGGCGACAAAGCGGAAATACTCAAGGCCACTGCCGCCACCGCTCCTATCCGTCGCTTCAGCAACTATCTCGACAAAGGCGCGCCGGATCATACCGTCACCCGCGATTTCAGCCCGCCAGACCAAATCAAGGAAGTTTCAGTATCCAAGGGCGGTAAATTCGTTTCAACAGTTTTGGTCTCGGGCAAGACGGCTTGGTCCTCGGTCAAGAGCCCGGACACTGCCGATCAGCGGCCGTCCGAATTTGATGGTTCGGCATTTCTGCCAGACACACTCCTATTCCGCTTGCCGCCAGCCCCGGCCACTGAGTGCAGCAACGATGGCGCTGAGATCAAACTAGTCTGGAAATCTACCGACGGCAAAAACCAACAGCAATATACCGCCAGGGCCGACGCCAAGACCCATGTGCTTATTGCGGTTGATGGCTTCCTGAAAGACGAAAAGGGTAATATCGGGTACGAAGAACACACCACTTTCTCTTCCATCCCGGCTTTCACTAACTCGCCGCCGGCGGGAGCTGTGAAATTGGATAGCGGGCCAAAATATGCAAAAGTGGGTGATGTTGATCCCGCAATCCCGATGCCACCGGATGCGGCCAAGATCCGTTATTCAAAAGGGATAGATTTGAGATTTGAAACGCCGCAAAGGCTCTCAACGCTTGTTGATTTCTATCGTGGAAAATACAAATCAATGGGCTGGAAAGAAGAGGACGCAAGATCAAAAGAGAACTACTTCGAGGCAAAATTTAGAGATCCCAAGGTTGGTTGGGTCATGTTTGAAGCACAAGAACTTGACGGAGCCACTAAAGTATTTGTTGGCGGGCCTTATCCAAAGAACTGACAAACTGTTTCACACTTAAAATAAACTCACCTGGATGGGCCATCGACCTTGCCTTGGATGCACTGGTCAACGTCTGGGATTACGGCGACACGCCCGTCTTTACATTTTTTTGTGCGCGAAGCGATATTGTCCTATGATCCCCATAACCGCGTCGTAACCCCGGGCAAGCAGGGACGCAAGCCCAAGGGCGATGGTCGCAGGCGCCGAGACAAAATGGTAAAGACGGGCGTGTCGCCGTAATCTCGCGTCGATTAGCGGCTAGGCGGCGAGCGTCGCGTGGCCCGCTCTTGCCCGGCGATACCCCGCGAAGCCGAGGCCCGCGAAGCCGAGAAGCAGCATGGCCCAGGTCGAGGGTTCAGGGACGGCTCCGGGTGTTAGAAGAAAAGCCAAGTATTGGCCGTCGTATGTCCCGTTGCCCACGATCTGGCCGCGGTCGTTAATTCCGGTAGCGTACGTCCGGCTCCAGTCTGAGCCCGAGAATGCTCGCCAAATCAACAGCCTGACCATCGGCCAACCACAGCATGGCATCCATGGCGTCAATTGTCGCGCCATTATCTGGCGGACGATTCTCCGACCGCCTGACCTTCATTATTGATCGCAAGCGCAACGGTTGGATTTCCGCCAAGACCAGGAAGGACGATTGGCGCACCATCGCCTGACCACAGGACAGCATCGGTTATATGGCCGGGCATACTGGAAATGGAATACCCAGCAATTTCGCCTTTATTGTTAATGGCCAATGCCTCGCCGCCACCCCCGAGGTGCGGGAGGGCCGTTACCGTACCATTGGCTGACCAACTGACCGGAAATGTAGCGCCGCTGTCCTGAAACATCGAATAGCCCACGCTGACGCCTGACGCGTTGATCCCATAGGCCGCTCCATAAATTCCGCCCAATCCGTTCAGCTCAGTCGGGCTTCCGCTTTTAGACCATGCCGCTGCGGCCTCGGTCGGGCCGCGATTCCGACTGCGTAAAACCCAGCAGTCTGACCTCCAGCGTTGATCGCGAATGCGTTACTAGCGCTCCAGTTTGAGAATTCACCCAAGGGCGCGATCGCACCCGATGCAGACCACACGACAGCGTGGCTGATACCATCGGCACTTTGCGCCCACCCAGCCACTGTCCCGGCGTTGTTGATGGCTATTGCTGGATTACTTGTACCGCCGAGGCCTTGAAGCGCTGTGGGCGTCCCATCTTTTGACCAAACTACTCCACTTAATTGGGTGACATAAAGGGTGTTGGGAGTTACTGAGAACCCGACGCTTTCACCAGAAGCGTTTATTCCTTCAACGTAGTTACCCGTACTGCGCGTCAAGCCCCCGAGGTTCGTGAGGGTGTAGGTCTCCGCGTGCACCGAGCGAGGCTGCACGGCGATCCCCAACAAACAGACTTCGGCCAATAATATGAATTTGGACGCCTCGGAGTGCAGCATCGCCCCCCTTGATGGCGGGCAAATGTGCGAACGGCCCGTCCGCGGTCACAGCCCAGCCTTCCCTTAGGGTCATACTGATCCCAATCAAACGGCCACGGCAAGTCTAATCGAACCGATGAGAGCGGATTGGATGGTTAGGGGGCTGCAATACCGAGGTCCGTGAACCTCTTGCCCCGCATGGCCGAGAGAAGTCCGCCCGCCGCTCGCATGAGGCCAGCGCCATGAGAACGTCAGACAGGGCCGCGTCGGCGCCGAACAGCTCCACCAGGCCGGCCATCCGATAGCGCCCGGCTCGCCCCCAACACTCGCAGTCTATCTGGTTGACGGCCAAGGGAAAGTCAGCTTTCCGGGATAGGGGGAAAGATTGCTTCCCTGACCTGTTGAAGCAGCTCAGACGCGGTTGGTTCGAATTCATCGATCACAAAAACTGGCCTGCTGTCTTCCTTTACGTATCGCGCCCAGTGCTCAAAATGCGCTTCACTGAGACATACGACGTCATCCATAATGTGCGGTTTTGTTGCAAGTCCACACCTCTCGGCTTCGACTAGCAAATTTGTTAAGTTATGGCCGTATTTATTTTTTAACATCTTCGTGCTGACCTCACGCCACAATAGATACGCCTTCAACGCAAGCTCAATCGAATGGCACAACAAGAAATAGCGCGGCCAGGATGGAGGCGGTGTTTGGGGAAGGGCTCTATATGCTGCGTGGAATTCTTCGGCCAGCTTAAGGTATTCTCCGGATAGTAGCACTTGCGGGTAGCCTGCCACGCGCGACCTCTGCCCCGAAATGTAAAGAGCTCGGAGAGTGCACCCCCGGCCTCCGCGCTCCCGGTTAGAAGCGCCACGCTCCCCGACGAGCCGCGCCTTCCAAAACCGGCCTAAAGCTAACCGTGCCTTGCCTGCCGATCAACCCGGAGGGACTACGGTCATAGCTTACTCAATCCCCAATTCCTTCGCTTGTGCTCGCCGCCGGCGGGCCAAGCCGTCGACCTCTCGCCGAGCCTCGTTTTGCGAGCCTCATCCCGGTCAGGGGCGCTCGTCGCCGGTCCAGAGACGGGCGTCTCACGACGCCCCTTGAGCGCGCCGCCTTACCCGGACGGCTTTCTGCATAATGCCCCGCGTCGGCGCATTGCGGCGCCGGCGGCCCGCCGCCGCCGATGGCGACATTCGCTTCCTGAAAAGCCGAACTTGTGTTAGCCTTGGCGATGAACCCGAGGGCCGCTTGTCCCGGCTCCGGCGGGACGCGTTTGACGGGGATCAAGGAGCCGGAGAAAAAAACAATTTGGATTCTGGACTAAACCCTTGAAAAGGCTCATTTCGCGGAAGACATTTATTTGGATTCCGCTTCCCCTGGCTTGGATCCGGCTTCCGCTGGCTTGGATTCCATTGCCGTGGGCTTGGATTCCATTGCCGTGGGCTTGGATCGGCGGGTCGGCGGCGGCTGGCGCCAAGCGCGGGAAACCTGATAGGAGATCCCGGCCGATCGACGCGTTAGGCCCTGCCGCCCGCCTTGGAGGACCCTGACGATGAACGTCGCTCTGTTCACCGCCTTCATCGCCATCACCGCCGTCCTCGTGGCGACGCCGGGCCCGATCGTCACCCTCGTCATTTCGACCGGCGTGACCAAAGGGGTCCGGGCGGCTCTGACGACGGTCGTCGGCACGACGCTCGGCAACGCCCTGCTGCTCGCGGTCATCGCCGCGGCGCTGAACTGGGTGGTCGCGCATGCGGGCCTTCTGTTCGAAGCTCTGCGCTGGACCGGCGCGGCCTATCTGGTCTGGCTCGGCGTCCAGGCCTGGCGGCATGCCGGAGATTCCGGGCGGGCGCCGGTCGAGACGGACCGGGCGCGATTGGCGCGCGGCGTTCTGGTCGCCATATCGAACCCGAAGACGATCGTCTTCTTCACCGCCTTCTTGCCCCAGTTCATCGACCCGAAGCTGCCTCCGGGGCCACAGCTCGCGGCAATGTGCGTGAGCGCGGTCGTTCTCGCCGGCGTGATGGATTCCACCTGGGCGGTCGCCGCCGGCCTGGGCCGCGCCTGGTTCATGAAGCCGGCGCGGGCGAAACTCATGGACCGGCTTTCGGGAAGCGTTCTGATCGGGGGCGGAATATGGCTTTCCCTGGCGAGACGGGCGAGCTGACGCCTTTTAGCCTTCTTCGACCCGTCGTCCGCGCAAGGCCAATCGCGGAACAAAGCGTTCAGCCGACCTCCAGCAGGATGCGGCCGCCCTCGACCTTGACCGGATAGGTCGCGAGATTGACGCAAGCCGGCGCTCCCTTGGCCTCGCCGGTGGTGAAATCGAAGCGGCCGTTGTGCATTGGGCATTCGATGATCGTGTCCATCACGAAGCCGTCGGCGAGTTCGGCGTCCTCATGCGTGCACATGCCGTCGGTCGCGTAATAGCGGTCGTCGGCGGTGCGGTAGAGCGCGTAGGAATGTCCCGCATGTTCGAAACGCCCGACATCCTCGGGCAGGATGGAATCGGCGGCGCCGGCGTCGATCCAGGTCCCGCTCATCTGCGCTCTCTCCCCCTTCTCAAGCCTGCGCCGGCGCCGCCGCCCCGGCCGGCGCGGGTCGGGCGGGCCGGGCGGTCGGCGGCAGTTCGCGCCGCACGAAGTAGGTCGGATCCTTGAGCTGGCGCATGAGCGTCGGCAGGATCTCGCGATAGGCGGCGATGGTGCTCGGATAGGGCGGCGGACAATCCGCCTTGATCGCCGCATGGAGCTTGGGGAGGGCGTGATAGGGCGCGAGCGGAAACATGTGGTGCTCCACATGGTAGTTCATGTTCCAGTACAGGAACCGGAAGATCGGGTTCATGTAGATCGTGCGCGAATTGAGCCGGTGGTCGGTCACGTCCTCGGCGAGGCCGAAGTGCTGGGTCACGCCGAAATAGTAGGCGAGCCAGCCGCCATAGAAAGTCGGCAGGCCGACGAACATCGCCGGCAGGATCGAGCGCGTCGCGACGCAGGCCACGATCACCAGACCGAAGATCGCAAGCCAGATCCGCGCGACCTTGTAGACCCTGGGGCGTTCCGACTCGGGCACGAACGTCATCTCCTCGTCGGTCAGCCGTCCGCCGGCGTGGATGACGAGCTTGCCGAGGGCGACATAGCCCTGCTTGAGCGAGAAGACGCTGAGCGCCATGTCGAGAAGGTCGGGCGGCCGCGGCTGGATGATCTCCGGGTCGCGGCCGACGATGATGGTGTCGGTGTGATGGCGGGTGTGGCTCCAGCGCCAGATTTCCGGCTCGCGCAGGATCATGAAGCAGGCGATCTGATAGACCGCGTCGTTCATCCATTGGGTCTTGAACGCGGTGCGGTGGCCGCATTCATGCCAGCGGCTGTCGGAGGACGAACCGTAGAGCACCCCGTAAATGGCGAAGAAGGGAACCGCGGCCCAGCTCCCCCAGAAATAATAGGCGAATCCGCCGGACGCGATCAGCGCCGAAAACCAGATCAGCGTATCGCGGATCGCCGGGCGGTCGTCGCGCCGCATAAGCTCTTTCAGTTCGGCGCGCGGGATCGGAGCGGAGTACCATCGCGCCGAAGCGAGGCCGGCGGCGACCGCCTTCCCTGCCTCGGGACCGACGAGACTGTAGCTGCGGCTGACGAACTCAACGGACATTCGCTTCCCTCCTTCCCGCTCGGGCGGCCGGGCCAAAAAAGCCGCCGCGACGGTCAACGGCTAGCGGGAACGCCATAATGACTCAATATGGCGCTTTCGTTTTCTAGCACAATGCATCACGATGGCGGGTTTTTGCAATTCTCTCAACCCGTCCGGCGTCGCGTGCGCTTCTCCGCCGCCTGACTGGATAGCTCGCCTTCGATGACGACGGCGTCGTCCTTGCCGCGGCGTCATTTGACGCTGCGGCCGCCAGGGGCCATTTAGCCGGCATGACCGACGTCTCGATTCCCGCCGCCTTCGGCGCCGGCCTCATTTCCTTCGTCTCGCCCTGCGTGCTGCCGCTGGCCGCGCCCTATCTTTGTTACCTCGCGGGCGCGAGCGTCGAGGCGCTGGTCGACGAGGGCGAGGCCAAGGCGCGGCGCGACATCCTCGTCACCGCCCTTCTGTTCGTCGCCGGCTTTTCCACCGTCTTCGTCGCCTTCGGCGCCACCGCGTCGGAATTCGGCGCGCTGTTGCGACAATGGAGCTACGCGCTGTCGATCATCGCCGGCATCGGCGTCATCGTGATGGGCCTGCATTTCATTGGGGTTTTCCGGATCGGCGCGATGATGCGGGAGAAGCGGCTCGAAATCGAACGTCCCGCCGGCGCCTGGAGCGCCTATCCGATGGGCATGGCGTTCGCGTTCGGCTGGACGCCCTGCATCGGGCCGATCCTGGCGACCATTCTCGCCGTCGCCGGCAGCGAGAAGACAGTCGCCAGCGGCGCCGCCCTGCTCGCCGTCTACAGCCTCGGCCTCGGCGTGCCCTTCATCCTCGCCGCCGTCGCGATCGGCCCGTTCATGCGCGCCGCCGCCCACATGCGCAAGCAATTCGGCCGGATCGAGAAGACGGTCGGCGTGCTGCTGGTCGTGACCGGCGTCGCGTTCTTGACCGGCGGCTTCCAGAGCGTTTCGCTGTGGCTGATCGAGACCTTCCCGCGGTTCGCGCAGGTGGGGTGATTCCGTCCGCCGGAACCGTCCTTCGAGGCCGCTTCGCGGCGCCTCAGGGCGAGGGCGCGGGGGTGAGAATAGCGCGGGAAATGGGAGCGAGGAGAAGAACGCGCCGATTGGCGCCTCATTTTCCGAGGGTTCGCATGTATTCGGCGCCCGCCCTCGCCCTCTCCTTGCTGAGATTGCTCCTGTTCCGCATCTGGCTGCGGAACGATCCCGTCGGCTTGTGCGGCCTGGCGTGATGCGCCGCAGCCGGCGCCGCCGTCTGGCTCAAGACGGCGACGATGCTGAATGGCGAAAGCGCGATCGCGGCGCCAAGGCCGATCGCAGCGATGGTTCTACGCATGGGGTTTCCTCCCTAAGGCGCCGTTTGCGACGGCTGGACGAAAGGCGAATGGACCCGGGATCAAGCGAGACTGACGGAGCAATCGAGGCGCTGCCGAAGGTCGCGGCGCCGGCTCGAAGCCAAATCATGTCCCATCCGCTCCTTGCCGCTCACTGATGCAACACGAAAGAAAAACCCGCCGTTTCCGGCGGGTTTCCTGCATCCCCTCTCCCGCAAGAGGAGAAGGGGGTCGACGTATTCCCCTCCTCACCGCAAGCGAAAAGGGACTTACGATCCGATCTGCTTGTAGGAAATCTTGCCGTCGGGACCCTTCTCCCAGACGTACCAGACATAGTCGACCGTCGTACGGTCGCCCTTCTTGTCATAGGAGATGTCGCCGATGACGGTGTGGAACGGCATGCCGGAGTGCATGACCGCGGCCATTTTCTTCGGATCGAGGGACTTCGCCTTCTCCGCCGCCTGCTGCATGATCTGCACCGCGGCGTAGGAGTAGAGCGTGTAGGCCTCCGGATCGAATTTATTGGCCTTGAATTCGGCGACGACCTCCTTCGCGGCCGCGTTCCTGCGCGGATCGGGACCGAAGGACATCAATGTGCCTTCGACGCCCGGGCCGCCGATCTGGGCGAACTCGTCAGATGTGATGCCGTCGCCGGAGATCATGACCGTCTTCAGGCCCTGGTCGCGCATCTGGCGAACAATGAGGCCGCCCTCGGTCTGCAACCCGCCCCACATCAGATATTGGGCGCCGGATTGCTTGATCTTGGAGACGATCGCCGAATAGTCCTTCTCTCCCGTGTTGACGCCGTCATAGAGGACTTCGTGGATGCCGAACTTGTGCATGTTGGCGCGCGCCGCGTCGGCGAGTCCCTTGCCGTAGGTCGTCTTGTCGTGCACGATCGCAATCTTCTGGCCCTTGAGATGGTCGCGCGCATATTCGGCCCACAGCATGCCCTGCTGGTCGTCGCGGCCGCAGGTGCGGAACACATCCCAGAGTTTGCGGTCGGTGACGTTGGGATTGGTCGCCGACGGCGTGATCATCAGGATCCCGTTTTCATTATAGACGTCCGAAGCCGGGATGGTGACGCCGGAGTTGAAAGGACCGACGACATATTTGACGCCGTCTCCGACGAATTTGTTGGCGACCGACACGCCCTGCTTCGGATCGCCGACGTCGTCGCCCTGCTCGAGCGTGATTTTCTGGCCGAGGATGCCGCCGGCCTTGTTGATGTCGTCGACCGCCTGCTGGGTGCCATGCACCAACTGCGCGCCGAACGCGGCGCTCGGGCCGGTGATCGGTCCGGTCACGCCCATCTTGATCTGAGCGCTGGCGGCGCCGGAAAACGCCAGGGCGGCGACAAGCGCGACGCCGGACAACCAATGCTTTGACATACACCTACTCCTTTGGGTTGTTGGGGCGCTCGGCCCTCCCTCGCGCACCCTGGCAGAACGCAATTCCACCTTGGCCGCCGATACAATCTCTTTTTCGCGCGCGAGTCACCTTAAAAAACGCCAATCTCAACCCGCAGCTTCGACTGGGTCTTCAGCCGCCGCCCTTCGCACGCCAGTTCAGTCCCGAGCGTTGATAGGCCCACGAATATTGCGTCGCCATCTGGGTCGCGCGCATGGCTCGATAGCCGAGCGCGCCGACCGCCATCGTCCAGACATAGGTGATGATGAAGAATTGCAGCGACAGCAACGGCTCCCCGTAAAGCGCGTAGTGCAGAAAGCGCACCCCCGCGCTCAGAAGGACCATGTAGGCGGCGAGCATCGGCAGCGGCCGCCAGGTGAGCGCCATCGCCCGCCCGGTCGCCCACGCGCCCAACCCGCCCAGAACCAGCGTCAGCAGGATGAAGGTTAAGAGGCCGTAATGTCCCTTGTCCCACAATATGCCGGCCATCAATGGCCTCCCTCGAGATAGGCCGCGCGCACTTCGGGGCGCGCCAGCAACTCGGCGCCGCCGCCCTGCATGGTGATCGCGCCATTGACCATGACGTAGCCGCGGTGCGCGAGTTTCAGCGCGTGAAACGCATTCTGCTCAACCAGGAAGACCGTCAGCCCGTCTTGCGCGTTGAGATCCGCGATTACCTTGAAAATCTGCTTGACGACCAGCGGCGCGAGGCCGAGCGACGGCTCGTCGAGCAGCAGCAGGCGCGGGCGGCTCATCAGGGCGCGAGCGATCGCCAGCATCTGCTGTTCGCCTCCCGACAGCGTTCCCCCGCGCTGCGGCGCCCGCTCCTTGAGACGCGGGAACAGCGCGAACACGCGCTCGAGGTCTTCGTCGAAATGGGCGAAGTCGTTGATCGAGGCGCCCATCTGCAGATTCTCGAACACGGTCATGCGCGGGAAAATGCGCCGGCCTTCGGGCGACTGGGCGATCGACAGCCGCGCGATCATGTGGGTCGGCAGGTTGGTGATGTCTTTGCCGTCGAAGGTGATCCTGCCCCGGCGCGCGCGCGGAGCGCCGAAGATCGTCATCATGGTCGTGGACTTGCCGGCGCCGTTGGCGCCGATCAGCGTGACGATTTCGCCATTGTTGACGTCGATATCGATGCCCCTCAGCGCCTGAATCTTGCCGTAGAAGGTCTCGATCCCGCGCAGAGTGAGGAGGGGCGTGGGCGTGGGCGCCGCCGGGGCCGCCGCGCTCATTGCTCCAATTCCTTCTCGATCGATTCCAGTTCCTCTTCGTCGGCGACGCCGAGATAGGCGGCGATGACCTTCGGATCGGCGCGCACCTCGGCCGGGGTGCCGTCGGCGATCTTGACCCCGTAGTCGAGCACCACCACGTGGTCGGAAATCTGCATCACCACCGACATGTCGTGTTCGATCAGCAGCACCGACGTATTGTGATCTGCGCGGATCGAGCGCAGCAGCGTATTCAGGTCGGCCGATTCGCGCGGATTCAGTCCGGCGGCCGGTTCGTCGAGACAAAGGAGCACCGGATCGGTGCACATGGCGCGCGCGATCTCGAGCCGGCGCTGCGCGCCATAGGGCAATTCGCCCGCGGGATCGTCGGCCCTGTCCGTCAGGTCGATCTTGTCGAGCCAGTATTTCACCCGGTCGAGCGCTTCGGCTTCCTTCCGGCGATAGCTCGGCACGCCGAACAGGCCGAGCACCGTCAGGCCGCTGGCGAGCATCAGCGGATTGTGGTGGGCGATCAGCAGGTTTTCCAGCACCGTCATGCCCTGAAACAGCCGGATGTTCTGGAAGGTGCGCGCGACCTTCGCCTTGCGGGCGATCTCGTGGTCGGGCATGCGCTCGAGCAGGAACAATTCTCCATTCGGCGTCGTCGCGTGGCGGCCGCTCGAGCGGGTGACCGCCGCCACGTCCTCGGGCGTGGCGATGCCGTCGCGCGCGAAAGCGAGCCGCCCTTCGGTCGGCTTGTAGAAGCCGGTGACGCAGTTGAAGACGGTGGTCTTGCCGGCGCCGTTGGGGCCGATGAGCGCGGTGATGTCGCCGCGCCCGACCGAAAAGGAAAACGCGTTCACCGCGACGAGGCCACCGAATTGCATGGTCAGATTTTCGATCGAAAGCAGGGCGCTGTTCAGCCAGTTCATCAGCCGCGCCCCTCCTTGACGAGATCGC
Organism: uncultured Alphaproteobacteria bacterium; assembly: GCA_963784805.1. Lineage (GTDB taxonomy): Bacteria > Pseudomonadota > Alphaproteobacteria > Rhizobiales > Beijerinckiaceae > Roseiarcus. Next base: position 181,734 of record CAWASR010000008.1, on the reverse strand, counting down.
CAGACACGGCCTTTCGCTCCTTGAGGAATATCGACGGCAAGCGCGTCGAAACGAGGCCGCGCGGCTTCCAGATCATCATGACGACCATCGCCACGCCGAACAGCAGCATGCGGTACTGCGTCGGATCGAAGTTCTGGCCGAACACCACCTTCAGCCAGGAGAGTTCACGCATCAACTCGGGAACGCCGATCATGACCGCCGCGGCGATGGCGACGCCGAGTTGCGAACCCATGCCGCCCAGCACGACGATGGCGAGGATCGTCGCCGATTCGATGAAGGTGAAGCTCTCGGGGCTGACAAAGCCCTGGCGGACGGCGAAGAACGATCCGGCAAAGCCGCCGAACATCGCGCCCAAGGCGAACGCGGTCAGCTTGGTGTTGGTGGTGTTGATGCCCAGCGAGCGGCAGGCGATTTCGTCTTCGCGCAGCGCCTCCCACGCCCGCCCGATCGGCAGTCTGCGCAGCCGCATGGTGACGAAATTCGTCAATAGCGCCAGGGCGAGGATCAGATAGAAGAGAAAGATCGTGCGGTAGATCGGCGTGTACGGCAGATGGAAGATCGCCGCGAATCCGTTGTCGTTGTCGTCGAAGGGAATGCCGAAGAACGTGACATGGGGAATTTCGGCGATTCCCGCATAGCCGTTGGTCAGGTCGACCCAATTGACGAGCACCATCCGGATGATCTCTCCGAACGCCAGGGTGACGATCGCCAGATAGTCGCCGCGCAGCCTCAGGACCGGAAAGCCGAGAATGATTCCCCACATCGCGGCGAGCATTCCCGCCAGCGGCAGGCAGATCCAGAACGACAGGCCAAAGGTCGTCGACAAAAGCGCGTAGGAATAGGCGCCGACGGCGTAGAAAGCGACGTATCCGAGATCAAGCAGGCCGGCGAGGCCGACCACGATGTTGAGCCCCCAGCCGAGCATCACGTAGATCAGGATCTGGACGCCGTAATTGTTGACCCATTTCAGTGAACTGGCCGGCCCGAGCAGGCCGAGCGAGATCAGCGGAAACAACACGACCAGGCCGAGCATGAATGGGCCGAAGTAACGCGAGAACGCGGTCCGGGCGCGCGACGGCGGCGCCACCCCCTCGCCCTCGCGCGCCGCCTGCGCCAAGGCGCCGCCCATGCCGCCGACCGCAATCGAGCCGACCCGGTCGAACCACACCCGCCAGTCGGAGCGCGCCATCTGGCGCAGAAAAACGAAAATGAAGACGATCGCGGTCAGCGTGAATGTGAGCGGCCAGCGGCTACGCAGCACGAGCGCGTTGTTGATGTTCTCTTCGGCGTGATAGCTGATGATCGGGAACGCCAGGCAGAAGGCGACGAGCGCCACCGCCGCCGCCGATCGAAGCGCGGGAACCAGTTGCCCGGAGCCTACGGCGTCGTCGGCGAGTGAAGAATCCTGAGGCGCGGCAGTCATGCTCAAACCTTCTCCACTTCGGGCCGACCGAGAATGCCGGAGGGCAGAAAGATCAGGGTGATGGCCAGAATCATGAACGCCGCCACGTCCTTGTAGTCGGTGGTGAAGTAGGACGACCAGAAGACCTCGATGAGGCCGATCAGCAGTCCCCCGAGAACGGCCCCCGGCAGCGAGCCGATGCCGCCCAGCACCGCGGCGGTGAAGGCTTTAACGCCGGGCACGAAGCCGTCGGAGAAATCGACCACCCCGTAGTAGATGACGAACATCACCCCGGCGACCGCGGCGAGGGCGGCGCCGATGACGAATGTGATCGAGATCGTCGCGTCGACGTCAATGCCGAGCAACGCCGCCATCTTGCTATCCTGCTCGCAGGCGCGCTGCGCCCGTCCGAGCGACGTGTATTTGACGAGATACCAGAAGGCCGCGAGCAGAATGACGGTCATGACCATGATCAGGACCTGGCGCAGCGACAGCGTGACATTGTAGGCGCCGCCCGTCAGATTGTAGATGTGATTGGGCAGTTGCGGCGCGGCCTTGTTGCGGGGCCCCTGAATGACCTGGACGAAATTGGACAGGAAAATCGACATGCCGATCGCCGAGATCAGCGGCGCCAGCCGGAACGATCGGCGCAAGGGCCGGTAGGCGACGCGCTCGATCGCCCAGTTCCACAGCCCCGTCAGCGCCATCCCCCCGATCATCACGATGATGAAAGCGAGCGGCAGCGAGCCCAAATGCAGAATCTGGGTCAGAACCATGTAGAGGATCAGAGCGATGAAGGCCGAGAGCATGAACAGGTCGCCGTGGGCGAAATTGATCATGCCGATGATGCCGTACACCATCGTATAGCCGATGGCGATGAGTCCGTAGATCGATCCGAGCGTCAGCCCATTGATCAGCTGCTGTAGGAAATTATCCATGCGCCAATCCGCCCTCCTTGGTCTCCCCCCGACACGCACGAAACGTGCCAGACTTGCTTTATTTCGACTCGACCCCCAACCGATCGGGCCGCTCGACTTGAACGAACGTCAGGCGCGTCGAACTCTGCCGACGTTCGAGACTGCGTTCGTCGCCGTGGACCAACCTATCCGCCGACGCTCGCGACGGCAACTGCCCACAAAATCGGCCGCTGGACCGGACGCCGGCCCGCCGGCAAACCGCTCCCCGTCTCTCTTCGTCTTGAAAGGCTGCGACGCGGCGCTCCTCGATTGGTCGGAACGCCGTCGCACGCAGATCGCATTCGATTCTAAATTCCAATTGGATGCTCTCTATATCCAATTGGATATAACGGTGGGATTCTCCCTATATGGACTTTGGCGCCAGCGGCGGGTACGAGAATCTTCCTAGAAGCCGTTGGAGCCCGCCCTGGACCGTCCGGTCTGTCGAGGACGTGCGCGAGTTGCGGCTGATCGAGCGACCGGTTGGTCCGCGAGGGGAGGCGAGCGCGCATGGCGATGTCGATGACCGGCGAGGCGACGCTTCCGGCCGACCGGCCGAAGGTATGGGCGATGCTCAACGATCCGGCGGTGCTCAAGGCCTGCATTCCCGGCTGCGAGTCGCTCGAGAGGACGGGCGACAATGGCTTCGCCGCCGTCGTCAAAACCAAAATCGGACCGGTCAGCGCCACTTTCAAAGGCAAAGTCGAACTTACCGACCTGGTGCCGACCGTCAGTTACAGGATCGTAGGCGAGGGCGAGGGCGGCGTCGCCGGCTTCGCCAAGGGCGGCGCGACAGTGTCGCTCGCCGACGTCGAGGGCGGCACGCTGCTCAGCTATCACGTCGAGGCCCACGTCGGCGGCAAAATGGCTCAACTTGGCGCGCGCCTGGTCGACGGCGTGGCGAAGAACATGGCCGACAAGTTTTTCGCCAATTTCGCCGCCGCCGCGGGCGATGGTCCGGCGCTGGCGGCGCCCGCCGGGGCGCCCGAGAAAATCAAGGACGAAGCCGTCATCGGCGGGCAGACGCCAACCGGTGGCGGAACGACGCAAGACGTTTCATGGAGGAAGCAATGGTGGATGTGGATAAAGGGATGGTTCACGTCTCGATGACGGTGAACGGCAAGGCGGTTTCTGCGGACGTCGATCCGAGGACCTTGCTGGTGCAGTTCATAAGGGAAAATCTGCGGCTGACGGGCACGCATGTCGGCTGCGACACCTCCCAGTGCGGCGCCTGCGTCGTCCATCTCGACGGCGAGGCGGTCAAGTCCTGCACGATCCTCGCGGCGACCTGTGACGGCGCGCAGGTGACGACGATCGAGGGCCTCGCCAAGAACGGCAAGCTGCATCCGATGCAGCAGGCGTTTCAGGACAATCACGGCCTGCAATGCGGCTTCTGCACCCCTGGCATGATCATGGCGGCGATCGACCTCGTGAACCGCGAAGGCGCAGGGCTCGACGAGGCGACGATCCGCCACGGGATCGAGGGCAATATCTGCCGCTGCACCGGCTACCACAACATCGTCAAGGCGGTCGTCCAGGGCGCGCGCGAAATGGGCGCCGCCGCGACCCCCCGGGCCGCCGAGTAGCAGGACGAAGAGAGCAATTCCAAGGGAGAGAGACTTATGAGCGCGACAGGCATTGGCGCCTCCGTCAAACGCAAGGAAGACATCCGTTTTATCACCGGCAAGGGTCATTACGTCGACGACGTCAATCGTCCGGGACAGGCCCATGCCTATTTTCTGCGCTCGCCGCACGCGCACGCGACGATCGACAAGCTCGATGCGTCGGCCGCGCTCAAGGCGCCGGGCGTGGTCGCGGTCTTCACCGGCGACGACCTCGCGGCCGACAAGGTCGGCGGCCTCATCTGCGGCTGGATGATCCACTCCAAGGACGGCTCGCCGATGAAGGCCGGCGCCCATCCGGCGCTCGCTCAAGGCAAGGTTCGCTATGTCGGCGACCATGTCGCGGTCGTCATCGCCGACACCTACACTCAGGCGAAAGACGCGGCGGAGAAGATCGTCGTCGACTACGGCGAACTTCCGGCGGCTGTCGACACGGCGACCACAGCCAACGCCGGCCAGCCCCAATTGCACGATGCCGCGCCGAACAACACGGTCTTCAATTGGCACGTCGGCGACAAGACGACAACCGACGCGGCCTTCGCCTCCGCGAAACACGTCACCAAGCTCGATCTCGTCAACAATCGCCTGATCCCGAACGCCATGGAGCCGCGCGCCGCGGTCGGCGATTACGACTCGGGGACCGACACGATCACGCTTTATACGACGAGCCAGAATCCGCACGTCGCGCGGCTCGTGCTCTCGGCGTTCATCGGACTCGCTCCCGAAAACAAGCTGCGCGTCGTCGCGCCCGACGTTGGCGGCGGGTTCGGTTCGAAGATCTTCATCTACGCCGAGGAAACCGTCTGCGCCTGGGCCGCCAAGAAGATCGATCGGCCCGTCAAATGGACGGCGGAGCGCACGGAATCCTTCCTGTCCGACGCGCACGGCCGCGATCATGTCACTCACGCCGAACTCGCGCTCGACGCCAACGGCAAGATTACGGGCCTGCGCGTGCACACGATCGCCAATCTCGGCGCCTACCTGTCCACGTTCGCGTCGTCCGTGCCGACCTATCTCTACGGGATCCTGCTGTCAGGGCAGTACGACATTCCGAACATCTACTGCGAGGTCGACGCGGTCTACACCAACACGGCGCCGGTCGACGCCTATCGCGGCGCCGGCCGCCCCGAAGCGACCTTCGTGGTCGAGCGCATTGTCGAGATCGCGGCGCGCGAAACCGGCAAGGACGCGGCCGAATTCCGCCGCCAGAATTTCGTCAAGTCCTTCCCGCATCAAACGCCGGTGATCCTGGCCTATGATGCAGGCGATTACCCCAAGGCGCTCGACAAGGCGCTGGCGCTCGCCGACTACAAAGGCGTGGCTCAGCGCAAAGCGGCCTCGGCGGCCAAAGGCATGCTGCGCGGCGTCGGCATTTCGGCCTATATCGAGGCATGCGGGCTCGCTCCCTCACAGGCGGTTGGCTCGCTCGGCGCCGGCGTCGGACTTTGGGAGTCGGCTGAAGTCCGCGTCAATCCGATCGGCACTGTCGAAGTCATGACTGGATCGCACAGCCACGGTCAGGGTCACGAAACGACCTTCGCCCAACTCGTCTCCTCGCGGCTGGGCATACCGATCGACAACGTCTCGATCATCCATGGCGACACCGACAAAGTGCAATTCGGCATGGGCACCTATGGCTCGCGCTCCGGCGCGGTTGGGATGTCGGCGCTCTCCAAGGCGCTCGACAAGATCGAGGCCAAGGCGAAAAAGGTCGCCGGCCACGTGCTCGAGGCCTCGGAAGGCGACATCGAGTTCAAGGACGGCAAGTTCACCGTCAAAGGCACCGACAAGTCGATCGATTTCGGCTCGGTCGCCCTGAACGCCTATACCGCCCACAAGTTCAATGGCCAGGAACTGGAGCCCGGCCTGAAGGAGGGAGCGTTCTGGGACCCGACCAACTTCACTTTCCCGGCCGGCGTGCACATCTGCGAACTCGAGATCGATCCGCAAACCGGCGTCACCACCATCGACCGGTGGACTGCGGTCGATGATTTCGGCAAGCTGATCAACCCGATGATCGTCGAGGGTCAGGTGCATGGCGGGATCGCGCAAGGCGTGGGTCAGGCGCTGCTCGAAGGCGCGCACTACGACGCAGACGGCCAGCTGCTGACGGCGAGCTACATGGACTATTGCATGCCGCGCGCCGACAACCTGCCGTCCTTCAAGGTCGATACGATCGAGACGGCTTGCCCGTCCAATCCGCTCGGGATCAAGGGCTGCGGCGAAGCGGGCGCGATCGCATCTCCGCCCGCCGTCATCAACGCCATTACCGACGCGCTCGGCCACGAGAATGTGACGATGCCCGCGACCGCGCAAGTTGTGTGGCGCGCGGCGCAAAAAGCGGTGACGAAACGCGCCGCGGAATGAATCGAACCGGAGGCGGCGAAACGGGGCCGCCTCTCCGACGCCCTCATTCGGAGACATCAAAATGTACGCCTTTGAATACAATCGCCCGACCACGCTCTCGGGCGCCCTCGCCGCCCTCGCAAAAGAGGACGCCAAGGCGCTCGCCGGCGGCATGACCCTGCTGCCGACGATGAAGCAGCGGCTCGCCGCGCCTACCGCCATCATCGATCTGAAGAACGTCCCGGAGCTCGCCGGTCTCGCGCGCGAGGGGGACGCCCTCGTGATCGGCGCCATGACCCGCCACGTTGAGGTCGCCCGCAGCCCCGTTGTCCAGGCGGCGATTCCGGCGCTGGCCAAGCTCGCCGCCGGCATCGGCGACCCCCATGTGCGCAACCGCGGCACGATCGGCGGCTCGCTAGCCAACAACGATCCGACCGCGGACTATCCCGCCGCCGCCCTTGCGCTCGGGGCGACGATCGTCACCAGCAAGCGCAGCATCGCGGCCGAAGACTATTTCAAGGGCCTGTTCGAGACCGCGCTTGAGCCGGGCGAACTCATCACCAAGGTGAGCTTCCCCGTCCCCCAGAAGGCGGGCTACATGAAATTCGCCAATCCCGCCTCGCGCTATGCGGTGGTCGGCGTGTTCGTCGCCAAGACGGCAGGCGGCGTGCGCGTCGCGGTGACCGGCGCGGGGGCGGACGGCGTCTTCCGCGCGAGCGCGCTCGAGGCGGCGCTCAACGCGAATTTCTCGCCTTCGGCGCTCGAAGGCGTCGCCGTGTCCAAGGACGACCTCAACTCGGATATCCACGCCGACGCCGAGTATCGCGCCCATCTCATCGGCGTGATGGCGAGGCGCGCGGTCGCCGCGGCGGGCTGAGGGACCACGCCCCCCCTCTGCCGCGTGCGGGAGAGGGGTTGGGGTGAGGGCTGCCCGAGGAGAGCCGAAGACCCTCATCCGGCGCTTCGCGCCACCTTCTCCCGGGAACGGGAGAAGGAAGTCGTGCTTTAGGTGGCGGAGCCCATATGCCCCCTCAACCGCAGACCCTGCCGGCCTCGATCGACGAAACGCTGGCGCTGCTCGAGCGCGCGTCTTATGTCGCCGACCGGTCGTTGGCGACCGTCCTATTCCTGAGCCTGCGCCTGGGCCGGCCGCTGTTTCTCGAAGGGGAAGCGGGCGTCGGCAAGACGGAGGTCGCCAAAGTTCTTGCCGCTTCCCTCGGCCGCAGACTGATCCGCCTGCAATGCTACGAGGGCCTCGACGTCGCGACCGCTGTCTACGAGTGGAACTACCCGGCGCAGATGATGGCGATCCGGCTCTCCGAGGCGGCCGGCGAACACGACAAGGACCGCATCGAACACGACATCTTCTCCGAGCGCTATCTCATCAAACGCCCGCTCCTGCAGGCGATGGAGCCGAGCGTGGAGGGCGCGCCGGTGCTGCTGATCGACGAGATCGACCGCGCCGACGAGGCTTTCGAGGCCTATCTCCTGGAGATCCTGTCCGACTTCCAGGTGACCATTCCGGAAATCGGCGTCATGAAGGCGCCTCACCCGCCGATCGTCGTCATCACATCCAACCGCACGCGCGAGATTCACGACGCGCTGAAGCGCCGATGCCTGTATCATTGGGTCGGCTATCCCGACACCGCACGCGAAATGGCGATCGTGCGCGCCAAGGCCCCGGGCGCGCCGGAACGGCTGACCAGCGAACTCGTCGCCTTCGTCCAGCGTCTGCGAAAGCAGGATCTGTTCAAATCGCCCGGCGTCGCCGAGACCCTCGACTGGGCGGCGGCGCTCACCGAACTCGACGCGGTTGCGCTTGACCCGGCGCAAGTGTCCGATACGCTCGGCGTGCTGCTGAAATATCAGGACGACATCGCCAAGATCGAGGGCGCCAGGGCGCAGACGTTGATCGAGGAGACGCGTGCCGAACTGCGCCGCCTGGAGCTTGATTAGCGCAAAAGGCGCGACCCGGATGACGTACGACTTCAAGCTCGAATGCACCCTGCCCGCCCCGCCCGAGGCCGTTTACCATGCATGGCTCGACAGCGCGGTCCACAGCGCGATGACAGGCGGCGCGGCCAAGATCGCCAAGCGCGTCGGCGGTCGGTTTACCGCCTGGGATGGCTACATCTCGGGCAAGACGCTCGCGCTGGCGCCCGGCGCGCGCATTGTGCAATCCTGGCGCACCACCGACTTCACAGCCGCCGACCTGGATTCGACCCTCACCGTCGAACTCGCGCCGACGAAGACAGGCACTCGGCTGACGCTTTTCCACCGAGGCGTGCCCGACCGGCGCACGAGCTATGAGAATGGGGGTTGGAGAGACTTCTACTTCGCGCCGATGAAGGCCTATTTCGAGCACGAGAAGCGGATGCCGAAGCCGGCGAGAAAAGGGGGTTGAGGATGGGCGCGCCGCGGCTCGCCCGGGCCAAGAGCGAGCCCCGGCCCGGATGACTGCCCGATCGGAGGCGCAGCCCGCGGGCGGCGGCGCGCTGGCGCAAAACATCGTCCATTTCGCACGCGCGCTGCGCGAGGCGGGCGTGCCGCTCGGCCCGGGAGCCGTGCTCGACGCGCTCGACGCGGTTGAGGCGGCGGGCTTCGGCGATCGCGATGATTTCTATGCGACGCTGCATGCGGTCCTGATCAAGAAGCATGAGCACAGCCTGCTGTTCGACCAGGCGTTCCAGATCTTCTGGCGGCGCAAGGGCCTGCTGGAGAAGCTGATCGCGATGCTGTCGCCACAGGCGCCCAGCCAGCGTAAGCCGAACCGCGCCGAAGCCGGGGCTAGCCGCGTCGCCGACGCCCTGTTCAAGACGCCGCGCAACGAGGCCAGGGAGGTTCCCTCGCTCGATCTCGACGCGCGCTTCACCATGTCAGAAAAGGAGATTCTGCGCGCCAAGGATTTCGCGCAGATGAGCGCGGCGGAAATCGAGGAAGCCCGCAAGGCGATCAAGAATCTGGCGATGCCCGACGACGATCGCCGCACGCGGCGTTTTGCGCCCGGCGCGCGGCGGGTGCGCATCGACGCCCGGCGCAGCTTTCGCCGCTCGTTGCAGCCGGGCGGAGCGATTGATCTCGAGTTTCGCGCGCCGATCCAGCGCGCCTCCCCGATTGTCGCGCTTTGCGACATTTCCGGTTCGATGAGCGAGTACACGCGCCTGTTCCTGCATTTCCTGCACGCGCTGGGGGAGCGGCGGCGCGTCTCGACCTTCCTGTTCGGCACTCGCCTGACCAATGTCACGCGCGCCATGCGCGCCCGCGATCCCGACGACGCGCTGGCGCAATGCTCGGCGCTCGCGGTCGATTGGTCGGGCGGCACGCGAATTGGCGAGGCGCTGTTCCAGTTCAACCGCGAGTGGTCGCGACGCGTGCTCGGCCAAGGCGCAATCACGTTGTTGTTCACTGATGGCCTGGAACGGGACGGCGTCGATAAGCTCGAAGCCGAGATGGAGCGGCTGGCCAAATCGAGCCGGCGGGTGATCTGGGTCAATCCGTTGTTGCGTTTCGACGGATTTTCCGCCAGGGCCGGCGGCGTGCGGGCGATGCTGCCCTATGTCGATTCTTTCCGGCCGATCCACAACCTCGCCAGCATGGCCGATCTCTGCCAGGCGCTGTCAGGCGCGCGGGAGTTCTCCACCGACCCGAAAGCATGGCTGCGGGCCGCTGTCTGAGATTTCGCCGCGGCCTTGCGGAACCGGTCCCTCGGGGCCATTTTCGCTTGCGGCGGGGACGCGGGCGGCGGAAGGAGGGCAGATGAGCGAGGAAACCGTTGAAACCGTCACGGGCAAGTCGGCCACGATTCGCTTCGACAGCCGCCTTTGCATTCATGCCCGCCGGTGCGTGCTTGGCGAGCCGGGGGTGTTCAAGGCCAATGTCCAAGGGCCGTGGATCGATCCCGACGCGGCGCGCGCCGAAGACCTGGTGCGGGTCGCGCTGAACTGCCCTTCCGGGGCGATCCGCGTCACGCGCCACGATGGCGGCGAGGGCGAGACAAATCCCAAGGTCAACACGATCGCTGTGCGCGAAAATGGCCCGCTCGCGGTTCACGCCCAGATTGAACTTTCGGGCGTTCCGATCGGGCCTCGAGCAACGCTCTGCCGCTGCGGCCAGTCGAAGAACAAGCCCTATTGCGACGGCTCGCACGTCGGCTCGGGGTTCCAGGCCACCGGCGAACCGGCGACGACGACCAGCGTCGCGCTCAAGGCGCGGGACGGCGTGCTCGCGATCGCTCCCTATCCGAACGGGCCGCTCGGCGTTGCGGGCCCGGTCGAGATCATTTCGGGCACGGGGCGCACGATCGACCGCGTCGAGAAGACCGCGCTTTGCCGCTGCGGCCATTCGGCGCGAAAACCATATTGCGACGGCAGTCACGCCAGAGTGGGGTTCATCGCCCCTTAGAGGCCGGCGAGATGGGAAGGGTTATTTCGATGTTGACACGGGAGGAAGACGTTCTTGCGGCCGCCGAAGCGTGGCGCGAATCGGGACGCCAGGTCGCGATCGCGACCGTCGTCGAAACCTGGGGCTCGGCGCCCCGGCCGGTCGGCTCGCACCTCGTCATCGACGGCGACGGAAATTTCCTAGGCTCCGTTTCGGGCGGTTGCGTCGAAAGCGCGGTGGTGGAGGAGGCGGCGGAGGTGATCGCGGAAGGCGCGCCGCGCATGTTGGAATTCGGCGTCGCCGACGAAACCGCCTGGCGTGTCGGGCTCTCCTGCGGAGGCCGGATCAAGGTCTATGTCGAGAAGCTGAGCTGATGCGTCTCGCCGTCCTCAAGGCGATGAACGCGGCGCGGCGCGAGCGGCGTGGCGGCGTCATGGTGACGCGCCTTTCCGACGGAAACCAGCGCTTCGTCGAGGGCGAGGCCATCGGCGCAGACCCGCTTGCGGTCGAACTGGAGACAGCGCTGCGCGGCGGCAAGAGCGGCGCGGCGACGGTCGACAGCATCGACTATTTCCTCACCGTCCAGGCGCCGTCGCCGCGGCTAATGCTTGTCGGAGCGGTTCACATTTCCCAAGCGCTGGCGCCAATCGCGCGCATCGCCGGCCTCGAGGTGACGATCATCGATCCGCGCACCGCTTTCGCGACGCCGGAACGGTTTCCGGAAACGCCGGTCCTGGCCAAATGGCCGGACGAGGCGCTCGTCGAAGCGCCGCTGGACAAATACACCGCCGTCTGTCTGCTCACGCACGACCCCAAGATCGACGATCCGGCGCTGAAGATCGCGCTCGCGGCCGGCTGCTTCTACATCGGAGCGCTGGGCTCCCGGAAGACGCACGCCAAACGATTGGAGCGCATGCGCGCGCAAGGCTTCGACGACGCGGCGCTGGCGCGCATTCATGCGCCGGTCGGCCTCGACATCGGCGCGGTCAGTCCGGCCGAGATCGCGGTTTCCATCATCGGCGAGATCGTGGCTTCACTGCGGAAGAAGCCGCTTCGGTCGGAAAGCGCGGCGCGATGAAATTCGGATCGGTTCCGCTCGATGAGGCCGAGGGCGCCATTGCCGCCCACGCTGTCCGGGTCGAAGGCTTCACGCTGAAGAAAGGCGAAATCGTCACCAAGGAACGCTTGCGCGCGCTGGCGGCGGCGGGGGTCAGGAACGTCGTGGCGGCCCAACTCGAAGAGGGCGACGTCGTCGAGGACGATGCGGCGCTGCGGCTGGCGAAGCGTCTTGCGGGCGATTCGGTGCGTTGCGCGGCGCCGTTTACCGGACGGGTGAATCTCTTTGCGGAGGCCGCCGGGCTCCCGATCTTCGACGCCGCGGCCATCGACCGGGTCAACGCGATCGATGAGGCGATCACAGTCGCGACCTTGCCTCTGCACCGTCCCGTCGCCGCGGGCGACATGATCGCGACAGTCAAGATCATTCCGTTCTCGACCCCTGGCCCCACGCTCGAGGCCGTGCTCGCGGCGCTCGGGGAATGCTCGGCGGTGTCGGTCGCGCCGTTCCGCCCCCTGCGCGTTGGCGTCGCCTCGACGGTGCTGCCGGGCCTCAAGGCCAGCGTCGTCGCCAAGACTTTGCGTGCGCTGGAAGCGCGCCTGGCGCCGACCGGCGCACAGGTGGTCGCGCACGAGACGACGACGCATGAGACCGCTCCCCTCGCCGAGGCGCTGGCGCGGCTGTCGCAGCACTCCGACGCCCTGATCGTCTTCGGCGCCTCGGCCATCACCGACCGGCGGGATGTCATTCCCGCCGCCGTCGAGGCGTTCGGAGGGCGCATCGAGCGGTTCGGCATGCCGGTCGATCCGGGAAATCTGTTGCTTATGGCCGCGCGCGGCGACATGCCAATCATCGGAGCGCCGGGCTGCGCGCGCTCACCGAGAGAGAACGGTTTCGACTGGGTCCTGCAACGGATGCTCGCCGGCGTGCCGACCCACGACGCCGATATCCGCGCCATGGGCGTAGGCGGGCTGCTGATGGAGATCGCCTCGCGCCCGCAGCCGAGAGAACCGCGTGCGTAGGATCGCCGCCGTCGTCCTGGCCGCCGGGCGGTCGTCGCGCTTTCGCGCGCAGGGCGGCGCCGAGGAGACCAAGCTCGTCGCCGCCCTGAACGGCGAGCCAATCGTGCGTCGGGTCGTGCGCGCGGCGCTGGCGTCAAAGGCCGGTCCGGTCGTTGTCGTCGTCGGCCACGCACGGCGCGCGGTCGAGAACGCGCTCGCCGGCCTTCGGGCGACGATCGTCTTCAATCCGGAATATGCGAGCGGCATCGCCACCTCGCTCGGCGCGGGTCTGGCGGCGCTGCCGGCCGATGTCGCCGGCGCGCTGGTCCTGCTCGGCGACATGCCCAACATCGAAGCGCGTCTGATCGACGCCCTGATCGACGCCTTTCTAGCCCGGCCGCATGCGCGCGCCGCCGCGCCACTGCATGACGGCCGGCGCGGCAATCCGGTTCTTCTCGGCCGACATTTGTTCGAAGAGGCAGCGCGTCTGACCGGCGACGAGGGCGCGCGACGGCTCGTTAGCGCCCTGGATTCCCGTAGCGTCGTCGAGATCGCTGCTTTCGACGCCAGCGTCTCGTTCGACATCGATACGCCAGGCGACCTAGCGTCGGCGCGCGGGGTGGAGACAAATCCCCAATCGAATCGCGGCGATTGACAATTGGCGGTAAATGCAATTTATTAGTTGTGTGGGATTTACTTGAATTCTATTTGCGTGAGGCGATATGGCGATTCGTCGGGGCTTGGCGATCGTCGCGTTGATCGGGATGATATGCGCATTCGGCGCCGTGGGTTCGGCGCGCGCACAGCAGTCGATCGGGTCAGCGACCGCAGCCAAAAATCAGGTGACGCGCGAATTTGCCGGGGCGTCGAAGCCGCTCACGGTAGGAGATTCCGTGTTTCGGGACGAGGTGGTGCGCACCGGGGCGGATTCGCTCGCGAAACTCGTGTTTCTCGATTCGACTAACCTGGCCGTCGGCCCAACCTCGCGCATCGTACTGGATAAATTCGTCTACGTCGGGAATGTCGGCACGCAGAAGATGGCGGTGAACCTGGCGAAGGGTATTTTTCGCTTCACGACCGGCGCCCTCGACAAGAAGGCCTACAATATCCAAACCCCGACAGCGGCGATCGGCGTCCGCGGCACCGTGCTGGACATCGACGTGCGTAACGCGCGGACGCGAGTCACGCTGGTGGAGGGGCGCGCATTTGTGTGTCCGCGCCGCAACGGCGTGAGCTTGGACGAGCAGCTGAACAGCTGCGCGAAGGGGCGGCGCTGCGATTGCGAGCAACTGCTCAATTCCGGTCAGACGGCCTTGGTCAAGCGGGTCGGGGGATCGAACCGGGCCAGCATGTCGTCGACGCCGGTCAACCTTGGTTCGCTGTGCTCAGACCCGTCGCTGTGCTCGGGCACGAGTTACGCCAACGCGGACTTTGGCGGAGGAGGGGCGCTGTGCGGGCGCTAGGGGCATGTTCAAGGGCCGCGTCAGGCGGTCAAAGAATTGAGGTTTAAGGGTGTCTGCAATGGGGAAACTATCGAAAGCAATAGCTGGCGTCATCGCGGCTGCGGCTTTGCTCGGAACATCCTCCGCGCAAGCCGTCACCCTGCTGTCGCTGATCGATCCGCCGGGTCAGTCCGGGATCCGCTACGATTTGGAATTCACCGCGAATGCGGCGACAACGACGATCTGGATCGGCGGTTATGATTTGCCCGCGTACGAATATTTGACCGACATCAGCGTCACTCTCAACGGCGGACAAAACCTGCTGGGCGGAACATGGAGGCTTACAAATGCGGCAGCCGGAAGCGACGCCAAAACGCAGAGCGACGGAACAAGCGTTCCCGCGCTTTGGTTCGGTGGCTATTCGTCAGGCAACTATGACACGTTTTATCAAACGTTCGCAACGACGCCTGACAACACCTACTTGCTGACGTTTGACTTCACAGTCGATTCTTTTCCACAGCTGAGCGCGCTGAGCCAGTTTCTCAGCTCCAGTTCGAGCGCGCTTCTCGTAACGACCAGCGCTAGCGCGGCCAGCGTCCCGGAGCCTTCCACCTGGGCCATGCTGCTTCTCGGCTTTGCGGGGCTTGGCCTGGCCGGATATCGTCGGACGCGGAAGGCTCGATTGTCTTCGTGTCCGTGCGCGCCGGGCGCCGCCCAACCGCGCGCCTGCAACTCCATATGTTGATAAAAATGCTATGCGTGTCCGGACAAACCGCTTTCGTGATAGGGATTGGGGGGTTCAAACCAGGCTGGATGTCGACGGCGTCGAGTTTGGCTGGTTTTTGTTTGACCCGACGCTCTGATCGAACGCCGGCTGCGCCGAAGCCGGTTTCGCCGGCGCTTTCGTAGGGAGGGGCTTTGTGCGGGCGATAGGGGCAAGATCGGCGAGGCGCGCGGCCTGGCTTCTCGCTTCCACGAGTTTTGCGGCCCTGAGTTCTGCCGCGAGCGCCGCTTGCGTCGACAACTATCCTGTCAGTGTTTTCGCTGGCCCTGGACAGTCATGCGCTGTTTCAGGGAGCTACGCGTCGGCGACGAGTGGCCTGATCGCGGTGCAGGCATCAGGCTCTGGCGCCAGCATAACCTGGTCGAACGGCGGAGGTCTGGCTACGATCTCGACCACCGCCGATGGAACCCCCGCCGTGCAAGCCGACACCGGAGGATCCGTCAATCTCATTCCCGTACCCCTTACCGGGTATGTGACGACTTCGGGCGCCGGGTCGCTCGGTCTCTTAGTCACCGACGCAAGTTCCACGATCACGGCGTCCGGCGTCAATGTCACGACCGGCGGCGCCGACGCCGTCGGAGTCGTGGCGACGAACGGGGGAATCGCGAACTTTACCGGCGGGTCGATTACGACCGTCGCGGCCGGCACGCCCGCCGTCCTTGCGCAATCAGGCGGCGGCGGCGGCGGCGGCGTCACCCTCAGCGGCGGGACCACGATCCTGACGATCGGCGACGGATCGATCGGCTTGGCGGTGAGCGGCTTGAGCTCGTCGCTAACAGCGACCGGGACGTCGACCCTGGACGGAGTCGGCGTCAAGACCCTCGGCGTCGCCGCGTTTGGGGCCAGCAATGGCTACGGTCCGGATCTCACGCCCGGCGGGACGATGGACTTGACAAACGCCAACATCGTCACATTCGGCCAGGATGCGCACGCGGTCGTTGTCTACGGCCCCGGTTCGCAGACCAATCTTGGAGACGGGAACTCCCTGAATACGATCGGCGACGGCGCGATCGGACTTTACGCCGCGGGCGGCGGGGTGGTCACAGCGTCGGGCGGAGCAGTTACGATCTCGACTTCGGGAGCGAATTCGGAGGCGACAGGATTCAGCGCATTTGGCGTCTACGCTGAAGGCTCTGGGTCGCAAGTCGATCTCGCTGGCGCGACGATCACGACCACCGGACTAGGCGCGGTCGGGCTCTACGCCAACTCGGACGAATCCGGGAGCGGCGGCACGATCAATGTTTCCGGCCCGCTCTCGGTCACGACCGGGACGGCGCCATACGCCTACGGCGCGTGGGCGCAAGGCCCGGGCTCGACGATCGCCCTCAACGGCCCGAGCACATTCACGATCGACGGCGCCGCTTACGCGCTCTACGCCACTCAGGGCGGCTCCATCTCGACCAGCGACACGCTGGGGATCAACGTGAACGGCGACTATGCGGGCGGTGTGGAAGTTAATGACTCCGGCAGTTCGGCCACGCTGAAGGGCGCGACGACGATTGCCCTGAACGGCAGTGCGGACGCCGCCCTTTTCGCGGCGGCGGGCGGCGCAATATCCGTCGAGGGGCCGGCGACGATCAACGTTTCGGGCGCGAATTCGGTCGGCGTCGAAGCTTTCTCGGGCGCCGTCACCGCCTCTGGCCCGCTCAACATCACGACCGCTCAGACGTCGAGCCCGGCGTTCGCGCTCAGCGGCGCCTCTCCGACCATCACGGCGACCGGCGGAGGAACCGTCTCCACTGCCGGGAACGCGATCGAATTCATCAATGCGACGAACGCTGTCGCGACCTTCGATAATTTCAACATCATGAACCAATCCGGCGATCTTATCTTCGCCGATCCCTCGACCGCGACGATCAATTTCAACGCCACCGTCGCCGATGCGGGAACCAACAACCTCCTCGACGCCGCGGCCGGCAGCATTGTCACGCTCAACGCGAACGCTTCCGCCTTGACCGGGGCGATCTTCACCGACGCGACGTCGACCTCCAACGTCAACCTGACGAATGGCGCGACCTGGAATCTGACCGGACCGTCGACGGTCTCAAACCTGAGCGTCTTCAATAGCGCGGTCGTGTTCGCCCCGCCTGGCGCGAGCGGCGCTTTCAAGACGCTGACGGTCGGCGCCTATGTCGGCTCCGGCGCCAACGTGACCCTGAACGCCTTTCTGAGCGGGTCGAATTCAAATTCGGACCGGATCATCGTCAACGGCGGAACAGCGACCGGCTCGACGCTGCTGACGATTCGCAACGTTGGCGGCCTTGGCGGACAGACGACCGGCGCCGGCATCCCAATTGTCGTCACCACGAATGGCGGGACGATCGCCTCCAACGCCTTTGCGCTCGCCAATGTGCCGGTCGTGGGCGGGTACCGCTACACGCTCGATGAATCCAACCAGGCCTATTACCTCGTCTCCTCGCCCACCTCGACGATTTCCGACATCGCCAACTCGCTCAACAATCTCGCGAGATCGCAACAAAGCCAGATCATCACCAACAGGATCCTCACCTCGATCCTGCTCGGCGCGACCGAGCAGATCAACTGCTCCAATTGCAGTTCGGGCTTCGGGGCGATCGGTTCGTTCGCGCTCGGCGCGCACGGGCGATGGAGTCTCAGCGATCGGCTGACCGTGATGGGCGGCTTTTCCTACAATCAATATTCGGCCGACGGCGTGACCGTCAACAACGCTCCGATGTTCGCCGGTTCGCTGGTCTACGATCTCGTCGATTGGGGCCGCAGCCGGCCCTTTTTCGAAATCGGCGGCGGCGTGACGCCCTACGAGCAGGTTCGCTATAACCGATACTATCCCAACGGCTTGACGACCGGCCTCGGCAGCGCGTCGGCGATCGATCGAAACGCGGCCATATTTGGCCGCGTCGGCTGGGTCGATCGCTTGACCCCGATCGACGAGGCGGCGGTCTACGGGGACTTGAGCCGCAACTGGATGCAGACAGGCGGATACACCGAGGCGACGGGTCCGCTCAATCCATACCCCGCAACCGTCCAAAGCGGCGTCGACACGCTCAATGTCGCCAGGATAGGGGCGCAATACACCCATCTCTTCGCCCGCAGTTTCGAAGTCAACGTCAGTGCGGCGTACGCTTACGGGTTCGGCGCGGGACTCGGTTCTCAGTTCAACGTCTTCGACTTCGGGACGGTCGCTCCCTACCCGATCGAGAACTCGGGCTGGGTCGAATACGGCGCGCGCATCGGCTATCGGGTCAGCCGGCGGATGGTCATCGACGCCTTCGCGGTCGGCACCCTCGGAGGCCAGCCTGCCGGAAACACCATCCACGGCGGCCTCGGTCTGCGATACCTGTTCTAGTCGGATCGCGCCGCCTCCCCCGCCCCCGGCCCGGCCGAAGCGCTCGAAATTGCAACGACGCCGGCGGATCGCCATCGCGCGGGCGGGTTATTTCTCGTCCAGAGCGATGATCGGCGACCAGGCCTCGGGAAGCTCGAGTTCCGCCAGCTCGGAAAAACGCCTTTCATAGAAGTAATAAAGGCCGTGAATATCGAGGGGCGCGAATTTCGCCGCCTCCGCCGCAATGCGCATCGCGTCGGCAAACCGGCGGGTCCGGTAGGCCGTCAGAATTTTCTCATGGCGCGCAAGCAGGTTTTTGAATTCCTCGCTGGCGGCGTAGTCGGCGCCGCCGGCCAAGACATAGACGGGCACGGAGCGCGTCTTGTTCTTCAACTGGACCTTGTCGATTTCGAGCCACGCAAATTCTCGAGCTTCCTCGCGCGTGGCGGCGCTGGCGACGATATCGACGCCAAAGAACTTCGAAGAGCCCTCGAGTCTGGAGGCGACGTTCACCTCGTCGCCGATCGCGGAATAATCGAAGCGGAGGGTCGACCCCAGATTGCCTACGCAGCATTCTCCGGTATTCAGGCCGATTCCGAATTTGACCGGCCGAAACTCCTCGCCCGCCTGTTCGGCTCTGTGTCGCCATTGGTTGTTGAGATGGGCGAGCGTTTGGCGCATCTCAAGCGCGGCGCGGACCGCGTGAATCCCATGGTCGGGATCGTCGAGCGGCGCGTTCCAGAACGCCATGATCGCGTCACCCATGTATTTGTCGACGGTGCCCATCTCCTTCAGCACGACATTGGTCATCGGCGTCAGATATTCGTTCAGGAATTTTGTCAGTTCAACCGCCGAAAGGCCTTCGGAGAGCGTGGTGAACGAACGAATGTCGCAGAACAGCAGCGTCAGGTCGCGTTGCCGCCCGCCGAGCTGCAAATTCTCCGGATGCTCCGCCAGCCGCGCGACGACGGCGGGGGAGACAAACCTGCCAAACGCCGAGCGGATTTCATGCACCTGCTGCCGTTTCTGACCGTAGAGCTGCCCAACGGCCGCAAGGAATACGAATCCGGACGAAAGACTCGGAACCACAGGGTCCAACAGCACGCCGTGCCGGGTGAACGCGATCCAGCTCACATAAATCATCACGCTGGCGGCGGCGAAGCCAGCGACGGCTGTCCACAGGATGGGTATCAACGGCGCGATCGCGACCAGTGTGAGGGAGACCAGAGCGCCGGTCAAAAGTTCGGCGCCCGGCGCCCAGTCAGGCCGCAGCAATGTCACCCCGTCGAGAATCTGCTCGATCAGTTGCGCGTGCGCCTCCACTCCCGGCGTCGATGGATTGAGCGGCGTTGCGACGATATCCGACAGCAGCGAGGCGCTTGCGCCCACGAGGACGATCTTACCGGCGAGATCGGACAAATCGGCGCCGGGAGCGAGTACCTTCCAGGCGGGAATGGAACGGCGCTGGTCGTCCTTCGCGAACCACACCCGCAGGTCGCTCGCGGGTTGGGTCGGGATCACAATGTCGCCAACCTTGATCGCCGCGACGCCAAAACCCCCGCTTGCCGAGGCTTTGCCGTACGCGTTGGTTGACTTCACCAGATAGCCCGAAGCGCCTTGCGCGACTCGCAAGGTCTCGATCGCGAGGCTCGGCTCGACCTGGCCGTTGACATCGAGCAGCAACGGGACCCGGCGAACGATTTGGTCGTTGTCCGGCAGCCAGTTCATGAAGCCTAGTCCCGCCGCGCTTTCCGTCAGTTCGGGCAGCGGCAGGAGGACTCCGCTAAAGTGGTTCAGAAACGGGCCGGGAGGCTCGCCGAGAAACGAAAAGCCGGCTTTCACCGGGATTCTGATTTTGGCCGCGTTGCTCGTGGTGGTGAAGTAGGTGCCCAGGACGACCGGGCGACCGGCGATCGCTTGGGCGAAGGCGAGGTCGCCGTTCGAGCCTGACTCATCCTTTTCGGAAAAGAGAATGTCGAATCCGACCGCGGCGACTTTCGCCTTGGCCAGGGCGTCGACGATGGACGCCATGGTCTGGCGCGGCCAGGGCCATCGTCCGATGCGTCGGATAGATTCGTCGTCGATGTCGACAATGCGTACGGGCTGGTCGAAATTGTAAGGCCTGGGATGCCACCGCTGGTATTGATCGAAGACGAGATTTTGCAGATTCGCGCGCAATGGCGACAACAACGAGCCGAAGCCCAGCGTCAGAACGTAAGCAGCGATGACGACCAGAAAATAAGTCCGAAATTCCCGCCATTTGCGTAATCTCGACTTTATCGATCGCAATTTCATCGGATCGACAACCTTCCCCCACCATGACCGGAATTTTCAACTTCGTCCGTCAAGAATAAGCGTATCCGTTCAAACGGCGAAATCAACGGCCCGACCGACAGGAGACATCGCAAGCGGCAGGCACGCTCGTTGCGAATTGTGCTGAAATTTTGCTTCGAAGCTTATTTTCGGGGTCCAAGCCGCGCGCTCAGATCAGTCGCATCCCTTTGAGCGAGGCATGTCCGTCTCGGCCGACGATAATATGGTCGTGCACGGTTACGCCCAAGGGCTTGCCGATCGCCATGATGTCCAGAGTCATTTTGACGTCCTGCGTCGATGGCGCCGGGTCGCCGGAGGGGTGATTGTGCACGAGCACGATCGCCGTCGCCGACAATTCAAGCGCCCGCCTCATGACTTCGCGCGGGTAGACCGGCGTGTGATCGACGGTGCCCGATCCCTGTATCTCATCGGCGATCAAGCCGTTCTTCTTGTCGAGAAACAAGATCCGGAAGAACTCGCGGCCCTCGAAAGCCATCGACGTGCGACAGTAATCGACGACCTCGCTCCAGGAGCCCATCGCCAGGCGTTTCTTCGCGATCCCCTTGGCGAATCGCTGAGCCGCGGCCTCGATGAGCTTGAACTCAGCGATCGCGCCATCGCTCATGCCTGCCTGGGCCAATCGCTGCGGCTGCGCTGCGATCGTCTCGGCGAAGGAGCCGAAGCGCTCGATCAGAGCCTTGGCGAGCGGCTTGACATCGCGACGCGGTATGGCCCGGAACAGCACAAGCTCAAGAAGCTCATAATCGGCGAGCGCAGCGGCGCCGGCTTCGCGCAGGCGGCTGCGTAGGCGCTCACGATGCCCGTGGTAGTGCGGCGGCGCGTCCTGCTCGTCGCCCGTCGACGTCATCGGATCGGAGCGCGATCCGCGCCGGTCGGCGAAAGAGTGAATACCTCATGACCCGCCTCGGTCACGCCGACCGTATGCTCGAACTGAGCCGACAGCGATCGGTCCCGAGTCACCGCGGTCCAGCCGTCCGACAGGATTTTTACGCCGTATCCGCCGAGATTGATCATCGGCTCGACGGTGAAAAACATGCCGGGGCGAAGCTCAACGCCCTCCCCCTTTCGACCCACGTGCAGGATGTTGGGCTCGTCATGGAACAACCGCCCCAGCCCGTGGCCGCAGAAGTCGCGCACGACCGAACAGCGCTCGCTCTCGGCGTAGGACTGGATGGCGAAGCCGATGTCGCCCGTGGTGGCGCCGGGCTTGATCGCCTTGATCCCGCGCAACAGCGCCTCATAGGTGACGTCGATCAGCCGTTGCGCGCGCCGCGGCGCTTCCCCGGCGACGAACATGCGGCTCGCGTCGCCGTGCCAGCCGTCGACGATCAGGGTCACGTCGATGTTGAGAATGTCGCCGTCGCGCAGCGGTTTATCGTCCGGAATGCCGTGGCACACGACATGATTGATCGAGGTGCAGATCGACTTGCGATAGCCGCGATAGTTCAGCGGGGCCGGATAGGCGTGATGGTCGCGCGCGAATTCGAACACGAACCGGTCGAGAGCAGCCGTCGTCACCCCCGGCTTGACCAGCGGACCAATGAGATCGAGCGCCTCAGCCGTCAGCGCGCCCGCCTTGCGCATTGCGGCGAAATCCTCCGGCCCGTGCAGCCGAATCTGCCCGCTGCGGCGCGAGGCCTTGTCCGCCGCATGCACGAATGTCGTCGCTGTGGTCACCAGGGCTCCTTTGCCGCAGGGGTCTTTTGCCGGATGTCGTCGCTAAGACTACAAATATGCTGCGCGCCGCTCATAAGACAAGGCGTGGTCGCGGGGCAGAAGGATTTTCGCCCCCGCTCGGGCGCTTGACGGAGACTTTCAGCATGAGCGGACCGCCGACCGTAACCGCCGCCGTTCTCGTGATCGGCGACGAAATCCTCTCCGGCCGCACCAAGGACCGAAATATCGGCTATATCGCGGAATATCTCGCGCGGATCGGGGTCGACGTCCGAGAAGCGCGCGTCGTTCCCGACCTCGCGGACGAAATCGTCGCGGCGCTCAATGCCCTGCGAACGCGCTACGACTACGTGGTGACGACGGGCGGCATCGGGCCGACCCATGACGACATCACCGCCGACGCGGTCGCGCGCGCATTCGACGTCCCGATCGCGGAAGACCCCCGGGCGCTCGCGGTCATGATGGAGCGCTATGTTCCGGCCGATCTCACCGCGGCGCGGCGGCGGATGGCGCGCATTCCGGCCGGCGCCGACTTGATCGACAATCCGATTTCGAAGGCGCCGGGGTTTCGCATCGGCAACGTGATCGTGCTCGCCGGCGTGCCCTCGGTCATGCAGGCGATGCTGGATTTCGCGGTCAAGTCCATGAACACGGGCGTGGCGATGCTGGTCGAGGTCGTCGCGGCCGACGCCATTCCCGAGGGCCGTTACGGCGACGCCCTCGGCGCGATCGCCGCCGCCCATCCGGAGGTGGCGATCGGCTCCTACCCGGCCTTCAAGGACGGGCGCTTCAGCAACCAGATCGTGGTGCGCGGCAAGGACCAAGGCGCGGTCGCCGCCGCCCGTCTCGCGGTCGAAGGGATGATCGCCGCGCTGGGCCGCGATGCGCGGCCGCTTTGAGCCGCCTGCGTCCGCCGCTCCCGGAACCGACGGGCAAAAGCTGTTGATCGATCGCGCCGGCCCTCGCCCGGCGCCGCGAGGCTTGCTACAGAGACGTCGTTTCCACGCCAAGGAGTTGCCGTGACAGCCCCCCGCGACAAGGCCTTCCCAGTCTCCTGGGACCAGTTCCATCGCGACGCGCGCGCGCTCGCCTGGCGCCTCGCCGCCGCCGGCCCGTTCGACGCGATCGTCGCGGTCACCCGCGGCGGCCTGGTTCCGGCCGCGATCGTGGCGCGCGAACTGGAGGTGCGCGTGATCGAGACGGTCTGCGTCGCCTCCTATCACGACTACAAGAACCAGGGCGGACTCCAGGTCCTGAAAACCATTGCGCCTGATGTCGCCAGGCTCAACGAGGGGGCGAGGCTTCTGATCGTCGATGACCTGGTCGACACCGGCGCCACCGCCAAGGTCGTGCGCGAAATGCTGCCGAGGGCGCATTTCGCCGCGGTCTACGCCAAGCCGCTCGGCCGGCCGCTGGTCGACACGTTCATCACCGAAGTGTCGCAGGACACCTGGATCTACTTTCCCTGGGACATGGGCCTCGCCTTCCAGCCGCCGATCGCCGGACCGGGCTGAGGCTGAAGCGAGCGCGTCGATCGAGGCCCGCCGCCAGAACATCGGCGCGCAAGCGTTCAGTACGCCTCGCCTTCCCGGCGATCCTGATGAACTTGTCCGGCGAAGGGCGATTGGGGCTTTACCGCCGCTTTTCCGCGCGCGCTCAATCTTTTCAATCGCTTGGAACCCCGTTTACCGCCGCCTCGAAAATCTCCGCTCGACGGCGCCGGCGATCGGCGTCCCGGTTCCTGGCGGAGGCTCGCCGCCTGGTTGCGCCTCAGAGAAGCGGAATGTATTACATATTAATTTAGTATTTATAGAAGAATAAATTGACAAAGGCGATTGGAATCGGGCCGCCGATGTCACGTTCGGGCTTCGCAAAAAGTGCGCTCGGCGCCCAGGTTCAATTCGTCGGCAAAACGTGACAGAAGTGCCCGCGCGCGGACGTGGCGAAACCGGTAGACGCAAGGGACTTAAAATCCCTCGGCCGAAAGGCCATGCGGGTTCAAGTCCCGCCGTCCGCACCATGCGCGACCGAGAAGGGTGAAGCGCGACCGCGCGGCTGATATAGACGCGGCCATGTTTCAGCCTTCCGCCAGCATGACCCCAGCTCACAAAGACCGCCGCCTCACCACGCCGGCAAGCCTCATCGAGGCGGGCCTCGCCGCGCCGGAGCGGCTGGCCGAGATGGAGGCGGTCGCGGAGCGCTATGCGATCGCGCTCACGCCGGCGCTCGCCGGGCTGATCCGCCGCGGCGACTCTTCCGACCCGATCGCCCGCCAGTTCATTCCCGACGCCCGCGAACTCGAGCGCGACCCGGCCGAGACCGACGATCCGATCGGCGACGACGCGAAAAGCCCGGTCAAGGGGCTGGTGCACCGCTATCCCGACCGGGCGCTGATCAAGCTCAACGCGGTCTGCGCCGTCTATTGCCGCTTCTGCTTCCGCCGCGAGCGGATCGGGCCGGGGTCGGCCTCGCTGAGCGAGGCCGAATTGGCGGCGGCGCTCGACTACGTGCGCGGACGGGAGGCGATCTGGGAGGTGATCCTGACCGGCGGCGATCCGCTAACGCTGTCGCCGCGCCGAATCGGCCGCACGACGGCGGCGATCGCCGCGATCGATCACGTCAAGACCCTGCGCTGGCACACCCGCCTGCCGGTCGCCGACCCCGAGCGCGTGACCCCGGCGCTGGCGCGCGCGCTCAGCGCTGGCGAAAAGACTGTCGTCGTCGCGCGTGCACGCCAACCACCCGCGCGAACTCACCCCGGCCGCCCGCGCCGCCTGCCGGCGCCTGAGCGATGAGGGGGCGATGCTGGTCAGCCAGAGCGTATTGCTGAAGGGCGTCAACGACGACGTCGAGACGCTCGAGGCGCTGATGCGCGCCTTCGTCGAAACGCGGGTGAAGCCCTATTATCTCCACCACGGCGACCTCGCCCCCGGCACCGCGCACTGGCGGGTGCCGATCGCCAGCGGCCAGGAGCTGATGCGCCATTTGCGCGCGCGCCTCTCGGGCCTGGCGACGCCGGCCTACGTGCTCGACCTCCCCGGCGGTCATGGAAAGGTTCCGATCAGCCGCGAGTTGATCAGGACCGAGAGCGCCGGCCGGCACATTGTCACCGACCGCTGCGGGGTCGAACACGTTTATCTTGACAGCCTCGGCGGCGGGCCGGCTTGAGACCTCGCCGATGGGCCGAGAATCATTTGCGCTGAATCGAGACTCGGAGGGCGGGCTACGGCCAGCGATGGTTGGACGACAGTCCTGCGTCTAGATCCGGCGGCGCCTGAACGCCACCGGTTTTTCTTGACAGGCGGGCGGGCGGCGATCAAATTGAGATATGGGGAAAGCGATCTCCCCATGAGGCGACATGCTGAAGTATCGCGTCCCGCTAACACGCAAGGACGCGCCATGTCATCTATCAACATCATTGCCTCTGAAAAGCTCGGTCGTCTCATAGGCACGCCCAACTGCCCCGCGCTTGTCGATGTGCGGACGTACGACGACTGCGCCTCCGACCCGCGGCCCGTCCCCGGTTCGCTTTGGCGCCCATTGAATTTGGTCAGCCAGTGGGCGTCGGAATTTCGCGCCCGGTCTGCCATCGTGATCTGTCGCGAAGGCCTCAAACTCAGCCACGGCGTCGCCGCGCTGCTGCGGGAGGCCGGAATACAGGCCGAGTTGCTTCAAGACGGAATTGCAGGCTGGGCGCGGAGTGGTTTCGCGCTCGTCCCCCTAGCCAAGTTGCCGCCGCGCAACCCTCAAGGCAGGACCGTGTGGGTCACCCGGGAGCGGCCAAAAATCGACCGCATAGCGTGCCCGTGGCTCGTCCGCCGCTTTGTCGATCCAACGGCGCTTTTCTTGTTCGTCGCGCCGTCCGAAGTCATTGCTGTGGCCGAAAAGTTCGGCGCGGCTGCTTTCGACATCGAAGGCGCGTTCTGGAGCCATCGGGGCGAAACCTGCACCTTCGACGTGATGATCGAAGAATTCGGGCTTGCCTCGCCAGCCCTGCTCCGCTTGGCGACAATCGTGCGCGGAGCCGATACGTCGCGCCTCGACCTCGCTCCGGAAGCGCCTGGCCTTCTCGCCGCCTCGCTCGGCCTGTCGCGCACGTATGCCGACGATCTGGTCCAGCTCGAAGCCGGGATGACGCTCTATGACGCGTTCTATCGCTGGTGCCGCGACGCAACCAACGAGACTCACAATTGGCCCACCAATAAAAAGGGGGCCTGACATGACCGATGAGCTTTCATTTTCTAACTCTGATGGCCGGGAACGATCCGCTCATGGCGTCTCGCTCGGAGAGGCCTTCCGCGTCTGGCTGCGTGTCGCCGCCTTAAGCTTCGGCGGTCCGGCCGGTCAAATCGCTGTCATGCACCGCATTCTGGTCGAGGAAATGAAATGGGTCTCGGAAAGCCGGTTCCTGCATGCGCTCAACTATTGCATGCTCCTGCCCGGACCTGAGGCGCAACAGCTCGCGACCTATATCGGCTGGCTGATGCATCGCACACGCGGCGGGATCGTAGCGGGCGGACTGTTCATCCTGCCTGGGATCGTCGCGTTGATGGCCCTTAGCATCACCTACGCGTTGTGGGGTCATGTCGGCTTCGTGGCGGCGGCGTTTTTCGGCTTGAAGGCCGCCGTGCTGGCGATTGTGGTTGAAGCGATCATGAGGATCGGCCGGCGCTCCCTGAAAAGCCGGCCCATCAAGCGTTGGCAGCGGTCGCCTTTGTAGCGATCTTCTTCTTCGCCGTTCCGTTTCCCGCCATCATCGTGGCGGCCGGCCTGATCGGCTTCCTTGGCGCGCGCGCCGGCCTCTCGGCCTTTGTCGGCGGCAATGCCCGTGAAGAAGGGAAAGTCGGCTCGGAGTATGAAAGTTTGCTTGGCGAAATTATCCCCGATCATGCGCGTCCATCGGCTACTCGCGCGATCGGCGCCGCCGCGTTCTGCTGACGCTATGGATCGCACCCGTGATCGCACTGGCCGCCGTTGCCGGAAGGGCTAACGTCTTCACCACAATCGCGTTGTTCTTCAGCAAGATGGCGCTGGTGACGTTCGGCGGAGCTTACGCGGTGCTGGCGTATGTCGCCCAAAAGGCGGTCAGCGACTATCACTGGGTCAGTCCCGGCGAAATGCTGGACGGGCTGGGCATGGCGGAGACCACGCCCGGCCCGCTGATCATGGTGCTCACGTTCGTGGGCTTCCTGGCGGCGTCCCGCGCGCCGGAAATGTTGCCGCCGCTATTGGCCGGCGCTCTGGGCGGTCTGCTCGCCACCTGGGTGACGTTCACACCATGTATTCTCTGGATATTCGTCGGCGCTCCCTACATCGAACAGCTCCGGGGCAACAAGCCCCTGTCCGGCGCGCTCTCCGCCATAACGGCGGCGGTCGTGGGCGTCGTGCTGAACCTCGCCATCTGGTTCGCCGTTCATACGGTCTTTCGGGGAACGCTCCGTATCGGCAGCTTCGGCCTCAGCTTTGACGCACCCATTCCCGCGAGCCTCGACGTTTGGAGTTCTCATCCTTGCGCTCGGCGCGGCGATTGCGATCTTCCGCTTCAAGGTCGGAATGATTTCGGTTCTCGCGGCCAGTTGCGCTGCAGGCATCGCTTTCTATGCCGCGGGGGTGGTGACGGCGACGCACTAAATCCAGCCTTTAGATATTCAACCCAAGCGAAACAGGAGGTTCAAAATGATGAGCAAGAGCTTAGCCATCGCTATGGCATTCGCGGCTTTTCTGGCTGTAGCCAATTCTTCCGCTCGGGCCGGGGACGACGATAACCCCGCCGCGCTCGCAAAGGCGCTTTCGGAAGCGAGCGTCTCCCTGGATCAAGGGCTCAAGGCGGGCGAGGGCGAAGGCAAGCCAATCTCGGGCAAATTTGAGATTCAGGACGGCGCATTGCAGTTATCGGTGTACACGATGAAAGGGGATCAATTCTCTGAGGTGGTCGTCGACCACAAATCCGGCTCGATCAAAAAGTCCGAGCCGATCACCGATCCCGACGACCTGAAAGACGCCAAGGAACAGAGCGAGGCTATGGGGAAGGCTAAGCTGTCGCTCAGCACTGCGGTCGCGATCGCCGTCAAGGCTAACAACGGATTCCGCGCGGTGAGCGTCGTTCCGATGCTCGACGGCGGCAAAGCCGTGGCCTCCGTCACCCTGATCAATGCGGGAGAGGTCAAGAAGGTAACCGAAAAGCTCGACTGACGCTGGAGCGCGAACCGACTCAGCGAATTGCTGGGCCGCGTTCGAATAAATTGCATGCCAGTAGTGTTCGGAATCGAGCCCCTCTGAATCCGCTCATCAAGGAGAACCAACGTGCGCGCTATGATGCGATTGGCGTCCCTTTCTCTGCTGTGCGCAGCGCACGCAACAGCGGCCGAAACGGACTGGAAGAAAATCGATCTCGTGTTTGGCCGCGCCGCGGCTGTCAGCGGCGCTGTTCATCGCTACGGGCTACCCAGGACCGATCTCAATGTCACCCTCGACGGCGTCCAGCTCAAGCCCGGTTTTGCGCTCGGCGGCTGGATAGCGTTCGAGCCGAAGGGAGAGGCGACGATGATCATGGGCGATCTCGTGCTGACAGAGGCCGAGGTCAATCCCGTGATGAAAAAGCTGCTGGCCGAAGGGCTGCAGTCACAGCGGTGCACAACCATTTGCTGCGCGCCAGTCCGCCGACGTTTTACATGCACGTCTCCGGAAGAGGCGACGCCGAACAACTGGCCCAAATGACGCGGGTGGCGTTGGAAGAAAGCGCGACGCCGCTGGAGCCGGGCGCGGCCCCGGCTAGCCCCACAGCCGATCTGGCGTCGACACGGCCAAAATCGACGAGGCGATCGGTTACAAGGGGCGGAACAATAGCGGCGTCTACCACTTCGGCATCCCCCGATCCGACCGCATAACGCAAGACGGAATGCCGATACCCGGCGCGATGGGCTCGGCGATCGGGATCAATTTTCAGCCGACCGGCGACGGCAAGGCTGCGATCACCGGTGATTTTGTGGCGCTCGCCGCCGAGGTGAACCCGCTGATCAAGGCCTTGCGGGACAACGGCATCGAGGTCACGGCGATCCACAATCACATGCTCGATGAAGAGCCGCGCGTGTTCTTCGTTCACTTCTGGGCCAACGGCGACGCCGTGACCTTGGCAAAACGACTTCGCGCCGGCCTGAACGCCGTGCATGTGGCGCCGAATGCTAGGGGCCGCAGCATGAAAGGCGCCATGATGCACGCCGCCTGGCCAGCGTCGGTTTTTGCCTTCTGCCTCGGCGGCCTTTGCTTCCGGCCAAGTCGCTCGCCCAGAGCCGGCTTGGCGCTTGAGCGGACCATCAGCCTCGGAAAGGTCGCAGGACGGATAGATCACCTCGCCGTCGACCTTGCGCGTAAGCGGCTGTTCGTCAGCGAACTGGGCGACAATTCCGTCGCCGTCGTCGATATCCAGTCGGGCCGGGTGATCCGCCAGATCAAGGCCTTCGTGAGCCGCAGGGGATCGGCTATTCGCCCGAGACCGGCGTCGTCGCGGTTTCCAACGCCACGATGGCAGCGTGCGCCTGTTCAAGGGGGATGATCTGGCCGCGGCGGGAACGATAAAACTTGGCGACGACGCTGACGATATCCGCACCGACGAAGCGGGGCGGCTGGTGGTGGGCTATGGCGGCGGCGGGCTGGCGACACTCGACCCCGCCGCCGGGAAGAAGGTTTCCGATATTCGGCTTCCGGCCCATCCGGAGGGCTTTCAGATCGACCCAAGGCGAAACCGCATCTACGTGAACCTGCCGACCGCCCATGAGATCGCGGTTATCGAGAGGTCCTCGGGGAAGATTATCGCCAAATGCCATGGGGCCGTGGTTGGCTGTCGCCAATTTCCCTATGGCGCTCGACGATGCCGGCGACAGGCTCTTTTCGGGATACCGCTGGCCCGCCTCCGTTTTCGCCATCAACACGGCGACAGGGGAGGTTCTGAGCAAAGCGAGCACCTGCGGCGACGCTGACGACGTCTTCTACGATGGCGCGCGCAAGCGGCTCTATGTGAGCTGCGGCGACGGACACGTCGCCATATTCGACGCGGCTTCGGGCCTCACCGAAACATCGAGCGTTTCCACCCGCAGAGGGTCGCGAACCTCCCTCTTCGTGCCGGCGCTGGACCGACTATTCGTGGCTGTTCCGATGGCGGGGAATGCGAATGCCGAAATCCGGGTGTTTGCGCCACAGTGACCTGCGCTGCGACTCCCCGACCCCCGCCGACCGCGCTTCCGCAAGGGCGCCCGCCCCGACCTCTTCAGGCGGTTCTTGGGCGGCGGGGGCTTGAGGGCCCGCAACTGGGCGTCGACCACGGAAGCGCCGTAATCCAGCGCGTCGCCGGAGGCTTCCCGCATTAGCGAGAAGGCGGTCGGCCGCCGGGCGGTCAGCCGGCCGGTGAGCGAATTCTCCTCAAACGCAAACACAGTCTTGAACTTCTCCGCCAGGCGCCGCATCCCGACGTTGTCCGCCAGACAGACGATCTCGATCGTCTCGACCCCATGGTTGCTGGCGGCGCGCTCGACGCGCCTGAATAGCTCCTCGCCGATGCCTCGACGCCGGTAGCCCTCTTCGACCGAAAACGCCGCCTCCGCATGGATTTGGCGTCCGAACGGCGCCTGCTCGCTCCAGATCGCAAGATTGGACCGCAACTCGGCAGTGCCGATGAGGCGCCCATCGATAAACGCGCCATAGAGGAGATCGCCCCTGCCGAAGCAATGTTCAGCGTAATGAATCAGGAATTCATCCGACATGCCGCCGCCAAAGCGCTCATGCCGGCTCACCGGATTGAGCCGCAGCAGATGATCGCGGAGCGCCTCCACGTCCGAGGGCCAGAGGCGCCGGATCTCGACATGGGGTGTCTTTGCTTCGCTCATCGTCGCCTCGCCGGCTTGGCCTCGGCGTCTCGTCCCGGGCCGCATATTGTGCGCTGCAACATGCTTTGCAAGGGCCGGCGCTCACGCCGACGCGTTGAGCCGCAGCAGCGTCTTGCCCAGGGTCCGGCGCTTGGCGATGGCCTCGAACGCCTGGCGGAAGTCCTCCAGCGCGTATTTTGCGTGGATGTGCACGCTCAAAGTCCCGCTTTCGGCCCAGGCGAGCAGCCTGGACATGTTCGCCCGTTGCGCCTCCGGCTCCCTTGCGGCGAATTCGCCCCAGTAGACGCCGCGGATGTCGCTGCTCCTCAGGAGGACGAGATTGAGCGGCGGGCGGGGAATTTCGCCCGAGGCGAAACCGATCACCAGCAGCCGCCCCTTCCATGCGAGCGAGCGCAAAGCCGCCTCGGTCAGCGCGCCGCCGACCGGATCGTAGACGACGTCGACGCCCTTGGGGGCGAGTTCCTTCAGGCGCGCCCGCAAGTCGTCGTTCGAATAGTTGACGGTCTCGGCGGCGCCGTAGCGGCGGGCGAATTCGAGCTTATCGTCCGAGGACGCGCAGGCGATCACCCGCGCCCCCATGGCCGCTCCGATCTCGACCGCCGAGATCCCGACTCCTCCCGAAGCGCCCAGCACCAGGAGGGTTTCGCCCGGCTTCAGTTCGGCGCGCTGCTCGAGCGCATGCAGCGACGTGCCATAGGTAATCGCGAGACCCGCCGCCTTGTCGAGCGCCAGCCCGTCGGGAATATGCACTAGCCGACTGGTCGCGATCGCGATCTGGTCGCGCGAGGCGCCAAAGCCGCTGGGAAGCCCAAGCACGCGATCGCCGATCGCGAAGCCGCGGGCGTCCGGCCCCAGAGCGACGACGCGGCCTGAAAACTCGCCGCCGGGCGAGAACGGCGGCGCCGGCTTTACCTGATATTTGCCCTCGATGACCAGCGTGTCGAAGAAATTGAGCGCCGCATAGGCGACCTCGACCACGACCTCGCCCGCGCCCGCTTTGGGCGGCTCGACGTCGGCCACGATCAGGTTCTCGACCGGACCCAACGTCGGACAGATCAGGGCTCTCATTCACGGGCTCCGAATTTTACTCATTTTTCATTAACCAAGGGCAGGTTTACAGGGCTTGCGCCGACCGGGAAAGCCGAGGGCCGGAATTTTGCCCCGATCCATCGGCAAGGAAAGCTGGCCAAGTCAGCCAATCGCCGCGACGCCCCGGCGGCTCGGAGGACCCAATTCGATGAATTTCCCCGCGTTTATGTCTTGTCGACGCGCCGGCGTCGCCATTGCGATCGCCGCGATCTCGCTGCCGTGCGCACTCGTCCCGGCCCATGCGGCGCGAAAGAAGACCGTGGACAAGAAGGAGCAAGCCGCAAAGCCAGCGCTGGTAGCAAGTTTCGGCGACTGGAACGTCTTCGTCGGCCAGGCGGGAAAGGGCCGCATCTGCTACACGCTCGCCCAGCCGAAGTCGCGCGAACCCGCCGGCCTCAACCGCGATCCTGGCTACGCCTTCATTTCCGACCGCCCCGCGGAAGGCGTGCGCAACGAAGTTTCGTTCATTATGGGCTTCGACGTCTCGGCGGGCGCGGACGATGCCGAATTCGAAGCCTGAAGCCAAGACTGCGGCGAAACGCCACTCGAGATCGAAGACCTCGTCGGCCGGCGCGCCGCCGGTCGCCGTGGTCGACCAGGTGACATTCGAAATGCTGCCCAAGGGCTCGGACCTCTGGGTCAAGAATGCGGCTCGGGAAAGCGAAATGATCGCCCAGATGCGAAAGGGGGCGAAACTGGTGGTCAAGGCCTCATCCCTCAGAGGCCACCTCTCGACCGACATTTATTCGCTGATCGGCTTCTCCCAGGCGATGGATCGGCTGATGAAGGAATGTCCGGAGAAGAAATAGCGCGCCGCTCAGACCCGCGGCCTCCGCGCGGCGAAAAGATAATTCACGCTCACATCCTGCGACAGCCGCCATTGGGCGCGCAGCGGATCGTAGGTCATACCATTCGTCCTGACCGGTTTCAGGCCCGAGGCGCGGGCGGCGGCGAGAAGCTCCGCCGGCGTGACGAATTGGTCCCAGCGGTGGGTTCCCGGCGGCAGCCAGCGCAGCACATATTCCGCGCCGAGAATCGCGAGCGCGAAGCTCTTGAGCGTGCGGTTGAGCGTCGAGGCGAGGAAAAGGCCGCCGGGTCTGATCAGCGAGGCCGCGGCGGCGATGAAAGGCGCCGGGTCGGCGACATGTTCGACGACCTCCATCGCGCTCACCACGTCGAAGCGCCGCGGCTCCGCCGCCATGTCCTCGACAGTCGCGGCGCGATAGGTCAGTCGCGCGCCGGTCTCTTCCGCATGCCGGCGCGCGGCTTCGATCAATTTCGGCGCAGGATCGACGCCGACGACGTCCGCGCCGAGCCGCGCCAGGGGCTCGGCGAAAAGCCCCGCCCCGCAGCCGACGTCGAGCAGGCCGAGGCCGGCGAGCGGCGCGCCCGCCGTCGCCTCCCGCTTGAAATGCGTAGCGATCGCGTCGCGGGCCCAGCCGATGCGGATCGTGCTCAGGCGATGCAGGGGCGCCATTGGCCCATCGGGGTCCCACCAGGCGTCGCCCAGCGCATCGAAATGCGCGACTTCGGCGGAAATGACGCTCGGCGCGGCCCTCGGCGGCATTCGATCCCCGTAACAGCCGGGGCGTTGACCCGTCCGGCCACCCCCATTATACGCCGCCGCCATGCGTTGCGCGAGCCCGAGCGCGCCTCCCCCAAGGCTTGAAGGTCCATGCCGCGTCTGGTGATGAAATTCGGCGGCACGTCGCTCGCCGGCGTCGAACGCATTCGCAACGTCGCCCGCCATGTGGAACGCGAAGTCGAAGCGGGGAGCGAAGTCGCCGTCGTGGTCTCGGCGATGGCTGGCAAGACCGACGAGCTGGTCGCCTGGTGCAAGGAAGCGGGCTCGCATTTCGACAATCCCGAATACGACGCGATCGTCGCCTCCGGCGAACTCGTCACCGCGGGGCTGCTCGCCCTGGTGCTCAAGGACATGGGACACGCGGCGCGCTCGTGGCAGGGCTGGCAGATTCCGCTGATCACCGACGACGCGCACGGCGCGGCGCGCATCCGCGGCATCGACGGGTCGAGACTGATCGAGCGTCTGGAGAAGGGTGAGATCGCCGTCGTCGCCGGCTTCCAGGGTCTGCACGAGCCGACCAACCGGGTGACCACGCTGGGGCGCGGCGGCTCCGATACTTCCGCGGTCGCGCTCGCGGCCGCGATCCAGGCCGACCGCTGCGACATCTATACCGACGTCGACGGCGTCTATACGACCGATCCCCGCGTCGTCCCCAAGGCGCGCCGGCTCGACAAGGTGTCGTTCGAGGAGATGCTCGAAATGGCCTCGCTCGGCGCCAAGGTCCTGCAAGTGCGCTCGGTCGAAGTGGCGATGTTGCAGAAGGTCAGGCTCTATGTGCGCTCGTCCTTCGACGACCCCGCCCGTCCGCGGCTCGGCACCCTGATTTGCGCGGAGGAGGACATCATGGAGCAGCAGATCGTCACCGGCATCGCCTTCTCGCGCGACGAGGCGCAGATCACCTTGCGCGAGGTCGCCGACAAGCCGGGCGTCGCCGCCGCGATCTTCGTGCCGCTTGCCGAAGCCAACATCAACGTCGACATGATCATCCAGGTCGTTTCCGGCGACACCACGACGACCGACATCACCTTCACCGTCGCGGGCGCCGAATTCGATCGGGCCAAGCAAATCCTGGCGGAGCGGCGGGAGACGATCGGCTACGCCCGACTTCAAGGCGCCGAGAACGTGGTCAAGATTTCCGCGATCGGCATCGGCATGCGCTCCCATTCCGGCGTCGCCGCGCGCGCCTTCAAGGCGCTGGCCGAAAAGGGGATCAACATCCGTGCGATCACGACTTCGGAAATCAAGTTCTCGATGCTGATCGACGAACCCTACACCGAGCTCGC
The DNA here is from genome assembly GCA_963784805.1 of uncultured Alphaproteobacteria bacterium. GTDB lineage: Bacteria > Pseudomonadota > Alphaproteobacteria > Rhizobiales > Beijerinckiaceae > Roseiarcus. Next base: position 146,596 of record CAWASR010000008.1, on the reverse strand, counting down.
CGTGCGCACGCTGCACACGCTCTACGGGCTGGATGCGCAGGCGTGATGGGGTCTATTCGTTGGCGGCGATGCTTTCCAGCACATAGAGCTCGAGCGCGCGCTCCTTGCCGCGCAACGCCAGCTCGCCCAGCCTGCGCCGCGTAACGCCAGCAGGGAGCGCGGCCATGCGTTCGAGCAGGGCGGCGGAGGCGAGCACGCGATTGTCGGTCTCGCGGCACGACTGCTGAATACGCGCGGTGGTGTTCATCGTGTCGCCGATCAAGGCGATTTCCTTCTTGAGCGTGCCGAGTTCGCCGACGGCCACGGGGCCGCAGTGAAGGCCGGCGCGGAAATCGGGAATCACGCCAAAGGCGCGCCTATAGGCGGGACCCTGCGTTGCGATTCGGTCGAGCGCGGCGAAAACAGCGCGCACGCAGGCCGGGTCGTTGGCGCCGGGCGCAAGGCGCCATGTCGCGATGACCTCGTCGCCGACATATTTGTGAATATCGCCGCCGGCTTCCGCGACGCCGAACGACACGTCGGCGACGAAGCGGTTGAGGAGGTCCAGAAAGCGTAACTCGCCGAGGCGCTCGGCGAGCGCGGTCGACGCGCGCATGTCAATGAAGAGCAGCGCGCGCTCCTCGATCCTGGGCCTGTAGTAGCGCCCCGCGGCGAAGGCGAACAGCACGCCCGGACCGAGAAGGTCATTGACGCTAATGAAGAGGTTCGCGCCGACCACCAAGCCGAGTGAGAACAAGAGGTCGACGCCGTCCATCCCCGTGAACCTGCCCGTCACGAGCTCTCCGGCGGCCACGATTGCGACCACGATGACGACGACATAAAGGGCCGAGCGCAGCGCGAAATAGGCGAGAAATGGCAGAGGGGGAACAACTCCCCCGGCGTTGCGCCGCAGCACAAATCGTTCAAGCCCGAAGTAACCGGCGGACATCGAAGCGCCGACCACCGCGCCGACCTCCGGCGATCCATACCGGCTGCCGCTGTAGAGCGCGCCGATCAGGATGCCGGCGACGATGACGCGCCAGAGAAGACCAAGACGGCGTAGCGGGAACGGGTGCGGCATTGCCGGCCACTATAAACCGGACCCCGCCTCGTCGCCGAGGCGGTCGCTGGCGCGCGACAAGTCCACCTTAGGGTGCGCACGATCTGTCCGGCAGGTCTGGCCCTCCTCACCGCAATTGACCTGTCAACGATGTCGCCGGTCTTTGCACAGTCCCCACAGGCGGAGCCGGAGCGCGCGGGCGGGCTAAGCGGCCAGCGGATCGGCCATGCCGACGAGTTGGAAACTGAGCGCGCGCAAGTGTTTGCGAGCGCTCGGCTCGTAGGCTTGCGAAGCGGCGCGGGAAACGCGCATGCCGTCGAAATAGATTCCGCTGCGGCCTTCCAATTCGGGCGACCTCGCGAGTTGCAAAATCGCCGCGCCGCCCTCCTCGACCGTGCTCATCGGCGGAACCCCGCTCAGGCGAACCATGGTCGTGTCCATGTAGGTGGCCGGATGCAGGCAATTGACGGTGACATTCCGTCCCGCCAACTCTTCCGCGAGATCGAAGGTGAACATCACCTGCGCCAGCTTGCTTTGCCGATAGGCCCTGACGCCGCTGTAGCCGCGCGTCAGCATCACGTCGGAAAAGTCGATCGGCTGCTGACCGGCGGAAGCGACGTTGACGATCCGCGACGGTCCGCGCTCCCCGAGCAAAGGCAGAAGGAGTCGCGTCAGCAGAAAGCCGGCAAGGTAGTTGACCGCAAACCTGAGTTCGAAGCCGTCGCCGCTCAGCTCCCGTTCCGCGCCACTCGTGCCGATCCCGGCGTTGTTGACGAGCGCGTCGAGGCCGCGGCCTTCGCTCAGCACCGCCTCGCCGAGCGAGCGAACCCCGGCGAGCGAGGACAGATCGGCGATCAACACGCGCGCTTCCCCGCCCCGCTCGGCGATCCGCGCCGCCAACGCCTCGCCGCGCGCGCGATCGCGCCCATGGACAATCACCCGCGCGCCCTCCGCCGCCAGGTGCTCCGCGACATGCCGGCCGACACCGTCGGTCGACCCCGTGATGAGAACTGTCTTAGCCTTCATGGTCATATCTCCCGGCCTTCGACCATCTGGAGACGACGGCCGCAAATCTGTTAGGACATCTCCGTCCTTCCCCGTGGCTTCGGAGGCGCGCTTGAAAGACCCCTATCAGATCCTTGGCGTCGCCAAGACGGCCTCGGCCGAGGAGATCAGGAAAGCCTATCGAGTCCTGGCCAAGAAACTGCACCCGGACCTCAACCCAGGAAACAAGCACGCGGAGGACCAGTTCAAGGAGGTCGCCGCCGCCAACGATCTGCTTTCTGACCCGGAAAAGCGGCGGCGCTACGACGCGGGAGAGATCGACGCCTCGGGCGCGGAGACCGCGCCCCATCCGCAATATTATCGCGACTACGCCGGCGGTCCCGGCGGCCGTCGATACGAGAGCCAGTCCGGTTTCGCGGATTTCGCGGAAGGCGACGATCTCTTGGCCGAGCTTTTGCGCCGCAGCCGCGAGCAGGCGCGGCGCGCGCCGGGCGCGGATCTGCACTACGGCCTCACGATCCCCTTTCTCGACGCGGTCAACGGCGCGACCAAGACCATCACCCTGCCTCAGGGGGGAACCCTGAACGTGACGATTCCTCCCGGGATCGAGAACGGGCAAATCCTGAGGCTGCGCGGGAAGGGCGCCCCGGCGCCGGCGGAGGGCGCGCCCGGAGACGCGCTGGTCGAGATTGCGATCGAGCCTCATCGCTTTTTCACCCGGCAGGACGACGACATCCTTCTCGACCTGCCGATCACGCTGAAGGAGGCCGCGCTCGGTGGCGAGGTCAGGACGCCGACCCCGACCGGAAGCGTGATGCTGAAGGTGCCAATGCACGCGAACACCGGCGACGTTCTTCGCCTCAAGGGCAAGGGCGTCAAGCGGCGTGGCAAAGCCGGGGACGAACTCGTCAAGCTGAAGGTGATGATGCCGCAGGCGCCCGACCCGGATCTGGACGCATTCCTTTCCGGCTGGACGCCGCCGGCCGCCTATGATCCCCGCAAGGAGATGCAATCATGACCATCGCCGAGCATGAGTTTCTGCAACGCGCCCGCCTCGATCACGAGACGCTGGCGATATGGATCGAAGAGGAATGGATCGTTCCGTCCCGGACCGCGAGCGAGCCGACTTTCACCGAAACGGATTTGGCGCGCGCGAACCTGATCCGGGACCTCAAGCACAACATGGGCGTCAATGACGCGGGTCTGGGGGTGATTCTGCACCTTCTGGATCAGATGCACGGCCTGCGCGGCGCGCTGGCGCAATTGCTTCAGTCCGGAGAGAGGGCCGCCGTTCGCCGGGATCGCGGGCCGCGATAGACCTTGAATCTCCAGGGTCCATGCGGCGTAGCGATTTGGAAGCTCCGGCGTTGCGGCGATGGGTCTTGATCGCTTCACATGCGCGCGCGATGACGGCTTTCGCCTCACTCTAGGCGGACCATGATCGAATCCGAGGCGCCCCGGGCGTCGATGACGGAAACGCGGGCAAAGCCGGCGCCGTCGGGCTTCCAGGCGGATTGCCGGCGCTTGTCGGCCTCGCCAACCGGCTCGCCGTTGACGAACCAGGTGAACGGCGGCGCGCCGCCCAGCGCCTTCAGCGCCAGCGAGGAATCGCGATCGCCCTCCTTGAGGCCGAGGTCGATCAGCGCCCCGTCGGGCGGAAAGGCGATTCTCAGCCCGGCCGTCTCGGTCGCGGCCATGGTCTTGGGCGCGTCCTTGCGCAGATGGCGCAACGGCGGCGGCAGGTCGGCGCTGACCTTCGCCTTCAGCACGCCCCTCGGCGGCCGGATGATCTCGATCTCGCGCCCGAGCCGCTGGAAGGCGTCGAACACGATCGGCGCAGCCGCCTCGCGACCGATCAGGCCGGGCGTCGGGCCGTTGTCGGGCCGCCCGACCCAGACCGCAATCGTCGTCCCCCGGTCGAAGCCGACCGCCAGCGCGTCGCGGAAGCCATAGGAGGTTCCGGTCTTGAAAGCGATGCGCCGGCTCAAGGCATTGGCCGGCGGGGCCGCGCCGCGCAGGATGTCCTCGATGTAATAGGCGGCGACAGGGTCGGTGACCCGGCGCGGCCCGATGATCGGCGGCGCGCCGTCGAGCCGCTCGATCAGCGCCGGCGCTTCGCCGCCGCGTGCGAAGCCCGCATAGAGCCGGGCGATGTCGGTCAGCGAGATTCCGAGACCGCCGAGGCCGATGGCGAGCCCGACCGGCGCATCTTTCGGCAGCGCGATATCCGCGCCCGCGCCGTGCAGGCGCGCGAGGAAGGTCGCCGGGCCGACATCGGCCAGGAGTTCGATCGCCGGCAGATTGAGCGACATCTGCAGCGCCTTGCGCGCGGTCACCGTCCCCTGGTAGCCGAGATCGAAATTCCGCGGCGCATAGGCGCCGTAGCGCGCCGGCCGGTCGAACAGCACCGTTTCCGGATGGGCGAGGCCCTCCTCGAACGCCAGCGCGTAGATGAAGGGCTTCAGCGCCGAGCCCGGCGAGCGCGGCGCGCGAGACATGTCGATCGCGCCGTCGCGGGCGGCGTCGCTGTAGTCGGCGGCGCCGATTCGGGCGCGGATCTCGCCGCTCGCATTATCGACGACAACCAGCGCGGCGGAGAGCTTCGGCCCCAGTCGCGCGACGCTTTCCTTGACCAGCGCCTCGAGTCTCGCCTGCAGCCGCGCGTCGATAGAGAGTTTGATGATCGTCGATTTCTTGTCGGCGGCGACCGCTTCCTCAGCCGCGTGGGCGGCGAGCATCGGGAACGGCGAACGCCCGCGCGGGACCGGCTCGCGCCTGGCGGCGGCGGCCTCATCGACGCTGATCGCGCCCCGCGCCGCGACGCGATCCAACACGCGGTCGCGCGCGCGGCGCGCCGCTTCGGGGAAACGATCCGGGCGGCGTCGCTCGGGCGATTGCGGCAGCGCGACCAGAAGCGCGGCCTCGGCGACGGTCAGCCTCAACGGCTCCTTGCCGAAATAGGCGAGCGAGGCCGCACGCACGCCTTCGAGATTGCCGCCGAACGGCGCGATCGTCAGATAGCGGTCGAGAACGCCGGCCTTGTCGACCTGGCCTTCGATCTGAAGCGCGCGCGCGATCTGCCTCAGTTTGGCCGCGAGCGTGCGCTCGGCCCGCGGCTCGATCAGGCGCGCGACCTGCATGGAGAGCGTCGATCCGCCGGAGACGACGCGACCGCGCAGGAGCCATTGTGCGGCCGCGCGCAGAAGCGCGCGCGCATCGACGCCGCGGTGCTGATAGAACCGGCCGTCCTCGTAGGCGACCAGCATCGCAAGGTAGCGCGGATCGACGTCATGCGTCGTCGCCGGCAGGCGCCAGCGCCCGTTGGGCAGAGTGAACGGCCTCAGCAACCGCCCGTCGCGATCGACGACGATGGTCGAACCCTCGCGCGAGGCCGTGAGGTCGATCGGCCCAAGGCTCGCGACGTAGCGCGGCCAGGCGATCGTCGCCGCCAGGGCGGCGAACAGGACGAGCGCGACCGCGACGGCGGCGGCTTCACTCCAACCCCTCCACCGCGAGCGATGCTTGTCCCTTCTCCCGCTCGCGGGAGATTGGGTGAAGCGCCGGATGAGGGACCTGCGCCTCACCTCGCCGTCACCTCGATTTCGCCAAACGCCGTGCGGCCGTAGCGTTCGGGATTGTACATGTCTTCCGCCGTCGCCGGCGGATAGACGTAGTGGCCGGGCGCGACGGCGCGCACGACATAGGCGATGGTGATGAACGCCGATTGGCCGGGCTCGCGGTCGAAGGCGGCGACGAAGCGGTCGTCGCGATATTCCGTATGGGTCGGCTCGATGTCTTTCGTCAGCCATCCGAAGCCCTCGACCGAACCGCCGTCGACCAAGGCCGGATTGTCGATCTCGAGCCCGGCCGGCAGACGGTCGACGATCAGCAGGCGGGCGGCGCGCGCTTGCGACTCCGTCACCTTCAGCGCCACGACGACGCGCTCGTTCTGGGCGATGGATTTGAGGTCGATCGCGGTTCCGTCGAGCTTGTAGAACGTGCGCTCGATCGCATAGCCGTTCGAGGCGGCGGGTTCGGGCGCGATCGGCGAGCCGGAGATCGTGGTCACCAGCTCAGCCGTATTCTGTCCCGAATTGGCGATCGCGATCGTCTTGCCCAAGAGCCCCGCGCCGCTCCAGCGGCGATTGACGGCGCCCTTCACCGGCTCTCCGTCGACGCTGAACCGACTCAGGGTGGAATGCTCCGCCAGCGCTTCCGCCGCGAGCGCCATCCAGTTGTTTTCCTGCGTGCTGGTGAAAGAGCGCACGGCCCGCGCCGCCTCGACGACCGCGCCGGCGCGGGCGATGGGGTCGCCCCTGATTTCGCCGGCCGGGAGATTGGCCTCGGCGACAAGCGCCAGCACCGCGGCGGCGTCGCGCAGGCGCGAGCCGAAGTCGAGGCGCGAGACCCCGTCGTCGCGCTCGGCCTCGAGCGCATCGAGCGCCGCGTCGAACAGCTTTCCAGCGCGCGCGCGGTCGCCCAGCATCGCCAGCGCCGCCGCGAGCTGCGCCTTGGCGAGCGGGGTTGCGAACATGTCGAGCTTGGCGTCGCCGAAATAACGCAGATCGCCGATCACCGGCCGCCCGTTGCGGGCGAGGACATAGAGCGCGTAGGCGAGCGCCGGCGCGCTCTCCTTGGTCGGCTCGGGCGCATTGACCACCTCGTTGCGCAGCCGGTCGAGGGCCTGTTCAAACGCCTCCTGCGGCACGGCGAAATTGCGTTCGCGCGCCCGGGTGAGGAAGTCGGTGACGAAGGCGTCGAGCCAGACGTCGTCCGTATTGCTGTCAGCGCTCCACATGCCGAAGGCGCCGCTGGCGCTCTGACGGTTCAGTTCGCGCTCGATCGCCTGCCTGACGCGTCCGTCGAGATCGGGGTCGATGCCAAGATTCTCGATCGAGGCGAGCCGGTTGGCGTAGAGGAGCGGCATCGCGATGCTGACCGTCTGCTCTGAACATCCGTAGGGATAGCGCTGCAACGCCTGCAGCAGCGCCGGCGCGTCGAGCGCGCCGAAAGGCGAGGCGGAAATTGCAATCGAGCCGGTTCCTGGAATGAAATCGGCGACGAGATCGCCAGAGATCGTCTGCGTCGCGCCGCCCGGCAGTGGCGTCACAGTGCGCCGGTAGAGGTCGGGCGCGCCGGAGGCGAGGCCGAGCTTGAAATGCTGCACAAGGTCGGTCTTCGGTCCGGTCAGCCTCAGATCGAGTTCGGCCGTCCCGACGCCGGCGGCGGTGATCGGCATCGACAGCGACTGGCGCTGACCGGCGTTGAGACGCACCGTCCTGGTCATCGCGTCGGCGTCCGCCGTCAGCGGTCCGTGAATGTCGAGATCGAGCCTGTAGTCGCCCGCATCGCCCTCGACATTGTCGATCTCGACATGCATCTGCGAGCGGTCGCCGACGTCGAGGAAGCGCGGAAGCGTGGCGGAGACGACAACCGAGTCGCGAACCGTGACGTCCGCCTGCGTCGAGCCGACCTTGTCCTTCGACCACGCGACCGCGGTCAGCCTGACCGAGCCGTTGAAGGCCGGCAGATCGAATGAAACCGTCGCCCGCCCCTGATCGTCGAGCCTGACGACGCCGGAAAACAGCGCCAGCGGCTGCTGCGTCGGCAGATTGCCCTCGAGATTGCCCCCGCTGTCTCCGCCGGTATGGATGGCGCCGGCCGCGCCCTGCATGCCGTCGATCAGCATGCCCCACAGATCGCGGATGTCGACCGGAAGCTTGCGCTGGCCGAAGAAATAGGCGCCCGGATCGGGCGTCTTGAAGCCGGTCAGGTTGAGAATGCCGACGTCGACCGCAGAAACCGTCACCCGCGCTTCCTCGCCCGGCGCGAGGCCCGCGACCTTGAGCGGCAGCGTCATCGACTGGCGCGGCCGCGCCAGCGCGGGCGCTTCGAGCGTGATGTCGAGCTTGTGCGAATCGCGGGCGATGGCGAACCAGGCGATCCCGATCGCGCGGCCGGGCATGCGCCTGGCCACGACGTCGAGCGGGCGGTGGGTCAGCGCCACCGCATAGGCGCCCGGGCCCCAGTCGGCGCCGACCGTGAATGGGACCACATTGTCGCCCTTGGCGAGATCGACGTCGATGAAGCTTTCGACCCTCTGGCCGACGAGCGCGATCGTCGCCTTGCCGGCGGCGGCTGCGGCGATGCGAAGCTTCGCCTCCTCCCCCGGCGCGTAGTCGGTCTTGTCGAGAGTGACGACGACATTGTCGGGCGTGTCGGCGCTGGCCGTGCCTGACCAGCCGACGTCGAATATGACGCTCGTCTCCTCGCCGTCCAGCGTCTTGACGTCGAGCCGGTGCCGGCCCCAGCCGACGGCGGCGGAAAACTTCGTTGGCGCGTCGGCGGCGATATCGATCGTTCCGCTCGCGATGCGCTTTGATGACTTGACCGGCTCGAAGCTCCAGCGGCCATCGGCGCTGAACCACTGATAGTCGTTGGTCACCTGATAGAGCGACCATTCGGCGCCCTTGCGCGCGACCCGCGCGCCCTCCGGCGCGACCGCGATCGCCTCGAAGGTCGCCGTGTCGCCGGCGCTCAGAGTCTCGTCGAAATCCTTTCTGATCCCGACCGTGACGCTCTTCCCCCGAACCGGCAACGTCACCGTTCGCTCGACCGTGCGGCCGCCGGCTTCGGCGACGTCGACGATGAGCTTGGCCTCCAGCGGCCGGGTGGACGATCCGTCCGGCAGGTCGACCGAAAGATCGGCATGGCCCTTGTCGTCGGTCTGGACCTTGTCGGTGAACTGGGCTTCGATGGTGGTGAAGTCGTCGTCGGCGAGGCCGCCGACATACCCCGGATAGCCGGCGAGCGTCGCGCCCGCGACCGCCTGCAGACGGATTGCGCCGGTGACGTCGAGCCCGCTCGCCGGCGCGCCATACAGGAACCGTGCGTCGAGCGAGAGCTCGACCGGCTCGCCGGGAACGATGACCGGCTTGGCCGGATGCAGGTTGAAATCGAGCCGCTCGGGAATATAGTCCTCAAGCAGGAAATCGACCTCGCCGATGCTGTCGCCCTTCGGGTCGGCGTAGGCCTCGATCCTCCACTTGCCCGCCGCGGCGCCCGGCAGCAGCGGGATGGCGAAGGCGCGTCCGCCAAGCCCCTCGTCGGCCAGGGTCGCGCGCTTGTATTCAACGCCGTCCGGGCGCTTGACGACGAGCGTCAACGGCAACCCTGTCTTCGCCATGCCCTTCGCGTCGCGCAACAGCGCGGCGGCGAACACCGTCTCGCCGGAGCGGTAGACGCCGCGCTCGGTGTAGAGGAAGGCGTCGAGGCCCTTGGGCGCGTCGCGGCCGGCGACGCCGCGATCGGTGAGGTCGAAGGCGTTCTGCGTCAGGTTGAGGAAGCCATAGTCGTCGCCGAGCGTGGCGACGAGGAGGCCCGGCGCCGAGCCGCCCTTGCCGCGCGAAAGCCCGGGATCGAAATCAACCCTTCCGTTCGCTCCCGTCGTCTTCACCGCCAGCACTTCGTTGTTGCGCGCGACGAGCTTGAGTTCGACGCCGGCGAGCGGCTCGGCGGCGCCGAGCGACTGCACGATCGCGTGCAGGCCGTCTTCGCCCGAAATCGTCGTCAGCCCGAGGTCGGAGACGACCATCCATTGGGTCGCGAGCTGCACGGCCTCGCCTGAGTCCGAGTCGCCGGGCTTGGCCGCGCCCTTCCACGGGCGCGCGGTGATCAGATAGACGCCGGGAGCCATCTTGCCGACCGCCTTGAGCACGGGAAATTCGGTGACGACGTCCTTGTTGAGCTCGGAGGCGACGTCCATCGTCCCGCTCCAGACCTTGGCCCCGTCCTGTTGCTCGATCGCCTGCGCGCGTGAGGAATTGATCGCTTTGAGGAAGTCGTCGCGGTTGACGGTCGCCAGCAGATTGCGGTCGCCGATGCGGTAGACGTCGATCGATACCTTCGCCGTGTTGACGGTGACGAGCGGCGCCCCTTGCTGGCCCTGGCGCGGCAGCACATAGGCGCTGCCGGCGAAATGGGCCTGCGGCGAGCGGTCGCGCACATAGATTTCGTAATCGGCCGACTTCAGCAGGGATTCGCCGACCGCCGACGGCAGGCCTTGGCGCAGCACGATCGCATAGCGCTCGCCATGCTTGAGGCCCTCGACGCAAATCTGCTGGTCCTCGTTGGAGACAGCGGTGTCCGACGCGCCGGAGACGGCGACGTAGGGCGAAAAATCCGTCTTACGCTTGAGCTGCTCGGAGAAGTTGAAGCAGACGCGGGGCGAGGCCGATTCATTGTCGACCTTGTAGTCGAGAATGCGGAACCCGTGCTGTTCGCGCATGTGGTCATAGGTCTTGCGCAGGTCAATCGAGTCGCGCTGGGCGAGCGAGGCGTGAAGCGCGTCGAGCGCGGGGCGCCACAGCTCGTGCCTGGCCAGCAGATCGCCGAGAACGGCGAGAGCCTCTGCCTGGGCGTCAGGCGTCGACGAATGCTGATAGGCGGCGTAGGCCGCGGTCGCGCCGCGGGTGACGAGGTCGTAACGACGGTTGAACTTGGCGTCGTCGGCCTTGATCGCGACCTTCGCCAGGACGAGCCAGTTGGTCGGGTCCTTGGGGGCGGCGGTGACAGCCGCGCCCGCGAGCTTCTGCGCGGCGTCGAATTTGGACGCGGCGATGGCGGAAGCGACGTCCCTGCGCAACTCATCGGCCGTCTTACCCTTGACTTGCGCGCCGATGGCCGCCGTCTCGCCGCGCAGCGTCGCGGTCAGCCGCACAACGTCGCTCGCCATGTCCTCGCGCGCATAGGGCTTGACCTCCGCCCCGCTCGCAGCGCCGGCTGTCATCAGCAAGACGAGGAAGGCGATAGAGCGCAAAGTATGGAGCATGGTTCGACCCCGGCCCGACGGGAGCGCCGCTCATCTCGTCATGACGAGGAGCGAAACGACGCGGCGAGCCAGGGCCGCGGTTCCGTCGATCGACCCTTGCTCTAGCATGGCCGCCGCGCCGTCGACTAGAATCGCTTGAAGGGCGGCGGCCGGCGACGGGGCGCCGATCGAGCGACGCCCGAGTTCCGTCGATCCTTGACGGGCTCCAGCAGGAACGCAGGCTCGGCGGCAAATAGGCCTCCGCGTTCTTGACGAACTCGATAGCCGGTTTGACTTCATAGCAACGTCGTCAGTTTCGCGGTCGATATGGCCGGCGCGGCGGAGTCCGAGATTAAATGTCGCGAGATTTCGAGATCTGATTCGACGCCACAGCCGCTCGCGCGCCCCCAGCAAATCGTATTTGCGCGGAGCGAAGGTTTCCCTCGATTCAATTCATGCCCTAGCATGGCCGGAGCGCCATCGACCAGAAGGCCGCAGGGTAAGTCCATGAAGAGAACGCCGGGCTTTTTGACGCTCGCACTGGCGGCGGCCATTCTCGCGCCGCCGCGCGCCCATGCCCAGACGCCGCCCGTCGCAGCGTCCACGACCGCGGACGCCTCCAAAGCCGAGCAGAAGGCGGCCTTCCTTGCGTTGCCGGATGAGACGCGAAGGGCGGCGCAGGACGCGCTCACCTGGCTCGGATTCTATAACGGCGTGGTCGACGGCGAATTCGGCAGGCGCACCCGCGACGCGATCCTGGCTTTTCAGGCGAGCGTCAAGGCGCCCCCCAGCGGCGCGCTGTCGGCGGGAACCCTGCAGGCCTTGCTCGCCGCGGGCGAGACCGCGCGCGAGGCGGTCGGCTTTCACATCATTGACGACGCCAGGACCGGCGCGAAGATCGGCGCGCCGTCAAAGCTCATGACCGGACGGGTGAGGCTCGATTTCGCCCGGAGCGCCGACCCTGACCTGAACGCTCTCTACGCGCGGCTTGCGGCCGGAACGGCGACCCGCAAGATCGCCTACAAGGCGATGAAGCCAGACGCTTTCTTCGTCGTCTCGGGGCAGGACGGCGCGACCAAATTCTATACCCGCTTCGAGAAGAACGCGGCCGCGAGCCCGCCGATCCGAGGCTTCACTTTCTCATATCCGGTCTCGCAAGCGGCCCTGCTCGACCGGATCGCGATCGCGGTCGCCAATTCTTTCGAACCCTTCGCCGTCCGCGACGCCGAGCCCGCCAAGGCCGCGGCGGCCAAGGGGTCGGCGGCGGGCTTACCCCAAGTAAGCGGAAAGCCTGCCTCGCCGCCTGGTCCGGCCCTGACCGCGACCGCGCTCGTGATCGCGCCGGGCAAAGCGCTGACGGCGCTCAAACCTAGCGACTGCCCCGGCGCCAGCGTCGCCGGCGAGCCGGTTCGCTTCGAGCGCGTGGACGAAGCGACCGGTCTTGCGATCATCGCGGGCGATTTCGGCTCTAAGGGCGAAGCGCCGCGCCTGGGCGCCCTGACGCCCGACCTCGTCGTGTTGAGCTTCGCCGGCCGGCGGGTCGCGGCGAGCCCGGCTTCGCTCGGCGGCGACGCCGCGCGGCCCCTTGTCATGGCGGCGGTGGAGAAGAGCGGCTCCGGCGGTCCGGTGTTCGATCGGCGCGGAGGCCTGATCGGCCTCGTCGCGCCGATCGCCGACGAGCCGAAGCGCGTCGCCGGCGTCGCGCTCGCCGCTTGGCGCCCAATCGTCGGCCCGGACCCGCTCAGCGCGTTCCTCGGCGCGAGTGAAGCCGACTCGGCGGCATCCGCGCCGCTCAGCGCCGGCGACATCGCCGCGCGCGAGAAGGAAGCGCTGCTGGCGGTCTTCTGTCAGAAGTAGGGTCGCGGCGGCGGGACAGCCAAATTGTCCGACCTGCCGACATCGGCGTTTGCTGACCCGATTCAGCGCGTTGAGGTTGCGAACCCAACCTGCTAATCAGCTTGGGTTTCGGTCAAAATACGACCGGACGCTGGTCGGCCCGGGCCCAATGTCCCGATCGAGGACGTCAAGGTCGTATGGCCGCGCCGATCGACATTCGGGGTGGCTTTGTCCTGCAAAGCCGCGGAGCGAGACCAGTTGGCGCGCTCTGCCCGCACGAGCGGGAGGATCCCTGGTCGCCGCGAACGCCGGCGGCGACTTCCTCGGCGCAACGTTGGGGTTCGTCGTCCGCAAGACGTCGCCGGCCCACCATTGCGATCGACCGCCCCCGCGGCGCCCAAGTCCCTTGCGCGGTCGTTCGCCGCCGCAAGCACGCGTTGAGCGGGCGATTTGGCGCTCTCATGCCGGATCGCCATTCGAACGGAAGCCCTCAAGGGAGGCCAAGTTGAAATGCGCTCTCATTCGACTCGCGCTGCCGGCCATTGTCGTCGCCGCGTTGGCGTTTGCAACCGTCGCGCGCGCCGATGCGCCGGCGATCGTGGCGCCCGGCGCCGCCTCGACCGATGAGCTCCAGGCGCTCACGCGCACTCTCCAGAATCCTGCGGCTCGAGACCGCCTCATCGGGGAGTTGCGAGCGCTCATCGCTGCGCGCGCCGCCGAATCGGGCGCGACCGCCGCGGCGACGACCAGGCCGTATCCGCGTGCGATGGGCGACGCCTTGGTTGAGCTCTTGTCCAATCGGATGCGCCGGGTCGTCACCGGAGCAGCGGCGCTGGCTGGCTTCGCGCCATGGTCGAGGCTGTCGGAATGGGCAAGGCGGCTTGCGGCGGATTCGGCGCTGCGGCTCGAATGGGCCGAGGGCGTCGCCGTCGTGCTTGGCGTCTTTGCGCTGGCGCTGTTGGCGGAAGGCGTGTGTGAAACCCTTCTGCGGCCCGCCCGCCTCCGGTCGCGCGCCGGGGCCCGGAGACCAACCTGGCGCCGGGTCGCAGGTCTTGCGGGCGACATCGCGCTGAGGTGGGCGCCTCTGCTCGTTTTCGCCGCGGTGGGCTATGGGTCGCTCGCCGCATTGACGAATTTCGTCGAACCGGCGGCGAGCGCCGCGACCCTGGCTCTCCTTGAGGCCTGGCTCGTTTCGCGAACGGTCATTGGCGCCGCGGCTGCGACGCTGACGCCGTCGCCGGGCGTCGTGGGCGTCCTGGGGCTGGACGAAGAAAGCGCCAATTATTGGCTGGTCTGGGTTACCCGACTGACGCGACTGGCGGCCTACGGGTATTTCGCGCTGGCGTTCGTTCTCCAGGCGGGCGTCGACCCGGCGGCGATCGAACTGCTGACGAAACTGGCCGCACTGGCGTTCGCGAGCCTCATCGTCATGCTGGTCTTGCAAAACCGCGCCACGGTCGCCCGAGCGCTGCTGGGCGGAGACCGCGCCGACAGGCGTCGAATCATGCCGCGCGTGCGCGCGCGCGTCGCCCAGACCTGGCACTGGGTGGCGATCGCCTACATTCTGGCTGGCTATGCGCTGTGGGCGTCGGGCGCCCCCGGAACTTTCACGTTCCTGATGCGCGCTTCCGCGCTGTCGGCGATCGTGATCGTCGTCGCCAGCCTTGTGACGCTCGGCGGCGTCGATCTCGCGAACCGGCTGCTGACGATCAGTCCGGACCTGGCGCGGCGCTTGCCCTTCTTGCAGGAGCGGGTCAACCGATACGCGCCCGTCCTCATCGGCGCGGTCCGAGGCGCGATCGATTTCGTTGCGCTCATGCTCCTCATTGAGGTCTGGGGCCTCGATCCTGTCAGCTGGCTCGCGACGGCGGCAGGAAAGCGTCTGCTGGAAGGCGCGGGGACCATTGTGTTGTCGCTGGCGATTTCGGTCGCGATCTGGGAGCTGGCGGGGGTCTTCATCGAGGTCTATCTGTCGCGCACCGGAGGCGACGGATCGCCGGTCGAGCGCAGCGCACGCATGCGCACCCTGCTTCCGCTGGCGCGCCGGACGCTCGCGATCGTCCTCAGCGGCGTCGTGCTCCTGGTGTTGTTGTCGGAAATCGGCCTCAATATCGCCCCGCTGCTCGCCGGCGCCGGAATCGCAGGCATCACGATCGGCCTCGGGGCCCAGTCGTTGGTCAAGGACGTGATCAACGGGCTGTTCATTCTGGCGCAGGACTCGGTCGCGGTCGGCGACGTCGTCACGGTGGCGGGCTGCACCGGCCTGGTCGAACAATTGTCGATCCGTTCGATCCGCATGCGCTCCCTCGATGGCACCGTGTTCGTCGTGCCGTTCAGCGAAATCGGCACGGTGCGCAACCTGACCAAGGATTTCTCGTATGCGCTGTTCGACATTGGCGTCTCGTATCGCGAGGATGTCGACGAGGTGGTCGAGGTCGTAACCGCGCTCGCGGAGGAGTTGCGCGCGGAGCCGGACTATGGCTGGCGCATTCTCGAACCGATCGAGGTGCTCGGCCTCGACCAATTCGCCGACTCGGCCGTCATCATCAAGGCCCGGATCAAGACGAGGCCCATTCAGCAGTGGAAAGTGCTGCGCGAATTCAACCGCCGTCTGAAGCGGCGTTTCGACGAACTCGGGATCGAGATCCCATTCCCGCACCGCACCCTTTATTTCGGGGTCGACAAGCACGGCGAGGCGCCGTCCGCGCGGGTGGCGGCTGAATTCGCTGCCGCGACCCCTCAGGCGCCGGAATGAACGCGGCCGCCGCGTCGATCCGTCCCGGCGCGATCGCTGCCCGCGTAATTCGCGCTGCTGGCGGTCTTTCGCCGAAGGTAGGGGCCGAACGGGCGCCCTCCCTCGGGGTTCGAATCACTTCCGACGCGAACCGGATTTCGCTATCGGCTCGCCGCCGCGCCCATGGAGTTCGCTCGCGCCGGTTGGTTCGGATGTCGAGCTCGACGATCCGCCCTCACCGTCGCCCTGACCGCCGCCCCTGCCTCGCGCGGCCGACGCGCCGCCGACGCTTCGAGCGACCTCGGCTTCACCCCCGCCATGTCCCGCGGCGCGCGTCCGAATGTCGGACGCCGCGCCGCCGCCCGCGCCGACGCCTGCCTGCGCTGACCTGGCTGCGGTCCCGGAAGCCGACCCGCCGCCCTTGCCTGAGCCCGCCGAAGGCCGGTCCGCGCGCGGCGCCGAGCCCATGCTCTCGCGCGTCTCAGCCGCGCTCGTAGGACCGCCGCCGCCGCGACCCGTCCCCGCCCCGCCGTCCTCGGCCGCCGTTCCGGCCGCCGGAGCGGAGCGGTATTGCGCCCCGCGGCCCGTCATTTCCGACGATGCGATTGGCTCGCCGGTCGAACCCGCATCGGCGCCGCCGAAGGCGATCGCGCCCGTCGCCGCGCCCGATGCGTCGAGCGGCGCGGCGATCATATCGATCAGACGCAGATTTTCGCCAGCGAGTTCCCGCCACTTGTTGATGAAATTGGCTTCGCTGACGTTCGCCCACAGGTAATAGCCGTCCGAGCCGCTGCGCCAGATGCCCGCCCACAGACCGTCATATGTGCGCACGCCCACCAGCCGAAGGTTTTGCGAGGCGAGTTCGGACCATTTGGCGACGAAGTGATTCCAGTCCGCGTCGATCCACAGGTAGTAGCCGTCCGAGCCTTCTCGCCAGACGCCGGCCCACAACCTGCGACCGTTCACGGTGTAGACGTCGAAATCGACCAGCCGCAAATGCCGCCTCGCCAACTCGCTCCATTTGGCCAGAAAATGAGACTCGTCAGCGTCGATCCAAAGGTAATAGCCGTCGGCGCCTTCGCGCCAGACGCCCGCCCACAAGCCGTCGTAATGCTTGATGCTGACGAGCCGCAGGTTATGACCCGCCAGTTCGCTCCATTTGGCGAGAAAATGAGACTCGTCAGCGTCGATCCAGAGGTAGTGCCCGTCGGTCCCTTCCTCCCAGACGCCAGACCACAGCCGTTGACCGTTGAGCGCGGTCACCTCGATGTCGGTCAAACGCAGATTCTCGCCCGCCAGGGTCTGCCATTTGTTCAGGAAGTGGCCCTGGTCGGCGGCGGTCCATAAGTAATAGGGGCCGCTGCCTGAGCGCCAGACGCCGGTGTAGGCGACCGCAAGCAGCGGCCACGGGTCGTCAAAATTGGGCCCGGCGACGGCGGATGAGGTCCGCGAAGGGAACCACAAGTCCAAAATGCCCTTGAACCGCGGAAAGGGATCGGCCGCGTCGCCGGTCAGATTCTTGTAGACGCCGGCCAGCGTCGAAGCGCCTGCGGCGATGATCTGATTGATCCCGTGACCGAGCTGGGAAAACAGATAGTAGATGAAGAGGGTCGTGCAGCCGGCGGTCGCGTTGTAGCCATTGTCGTCGGGCGCGTTGTTGACGAAGTCTTGACGGGTCGAGTTGAGCCAAAGGTCCGCGACCGCGTAATCTGCGCCGATTCCAAGTGCCAAAAAGCCGTTCTCGGCGAGAAACTGTCCACTCAGGAATCGCGAAAGGCCCTCGCCTTTGCTGCCTTCGTTGGACCCCTGAAACCAGCCGATGTTCTGCGCCATCATGAAGATTTCTACGACTTCGGCGATGATCAGGAATCGAAGATAGGCTGGATTGTTGCTGTAGGCGGCGCCTTGGCCTTTGAGCTTGATG
This sequence comes from uncultured Alphaproteobacteria bacterium, assembly GCA_963784805.1. Lineage (GTDB taxonomy): Bacteria > Pseudomonadota > Alphaproteobacteria > Rhizobiales > Beijerinckiaceae > Roseiarcus. The sequence continues at coordinate 129,249 of CAWASR010000008.1, read as the reverse complement.
GTCGACGAACTGGCGCTGCCGCTCCAGCTCGCGCCGTTGCTCTGCGTCGTCACCTGAACCGACATGCCGGTGACGGAAACCCCGCCGCCGAACCAGCCGTTCATCAGATTATAGTCGGCCTCGCAGGCGGCGATGACCGCATTCGTGCGCGCGGGTTCGGGCCCGGCGGGCGCGGCGAGGGCCTGATCGTAGGAGAACTTGTAATGCGTCGTCACGCCGCCGTTGCTGAGACCGGTCGTAATGTAGGCCATTGCGCCCTCCCTTGAGGAATAGGCTGGTGAACCTGAAGCCGGCGCCGCGTGTTCGCGAAAGCGCCCAATATATACTGTCGGCTAATCTGAAAACGCCGATACTTATTAGCAATGCTGGCACATTTCACCGGTTGCCGCAAGCACGGACGTCCCGCTCGATCCGGATGCGATTCCACGAAATCACATCGTGCTCCAGTGAAAATAGACGACATCCGGGCTGGCCGCAAAATCCGCTCCCGCATTCCCGGTCCTCAGAAGTTTCCGACCAGCCAGCGCGCCGCTTCGGCATCGTCGCCGAAAGAGCCGGCGAGGGCGACGCGATCGACGACCCTCCGATCGGCCGCATGGACTCGCGCCCGAGGATCGAACTCGGCGAGGTTCGCACCGTCGTCGTGAGGCGCGAAGCGCCGTGGCGATCCGGCGCCTCCGGCGCCGCCCGCCCTTACGGGAACGCTCTCGTTTCTGATCAGTTCGCGGCGGCGGAAGGGCTGGATTGCCTCGCTTCGCCGGCAATAACGGGAATTGCCCGGGTAGGCCGCGTCAGAAGACCGACGTCCCGCCTCTCGCGGGCCGGCGCTTCATTCGTTCAGCTCCTCCCGCGTCAGGCCCTCGAAGCCGGGATGTAGTCGGGGCCGAAGGCGACGTCCTCTCGACAGCAAAAGACGTCAACGGATTCGACAGCCGACGCCGGCTTGGCGCGTTCCAGCCCTCTCCGGCCTACCGCGCCAGCGCCTCGGGGTTTGACAGAACCGCCGGAAAGGGTTGAATTTCCAGCGATGCGGGAGGCTAGGCGGCAGTGTCGATTTTCGTATTCGGGCTGCTCACGGACGCCGACGTCGCGTGGATGGCGCGGGCCGGCGTGCAGCGCCCGGTAAGGGACCGGGAAATCCTCATCCAGGAAGGACGGCCGCTGGAATTGGTCATCTTCCTGTTGCAGGGCGAATGCGTGATCACCGAATACGCGGTGGGCGAGATTGCGCGGCTGGGGGCCGGCGAGATCGTCGGCGAAATGTCGTTCTTGGATTCTGCGCCGCCCTCCGCGACCGTAACGGCAGTCGGCGACGGACTCGCCCTCTTTCTCGACAAGGAACGGCTTGCGCGCAGGCTGGAGGCGGACCTCGCCTTCGGTTGCCGCTTCTACCGCGCTCTCGCGATCTTCCTGGCGGATCGTATGCGCGCAACCGTGCGGCGCATGGGCGGCGGCTCGCCCGACCTTGACCCGCAAGCCGTCGCCGAGGACGAACTTGATTCACGGATCCTCGACGTCGTGTCAATGGCCCGGGACCGGTTCGACCGATTGCTCAAGATGCTGGTCGGCGCGCGCTGAGGAGCGGAGCGCGTGGCAAACGCGGGCTGCATTAGACAAGGGGCAGCAATTAAATCTGGTCCTCCATTTAAGTCGACCAATGCTGCAGGTGAGGCGGCGGTTTCTGATTTCATTGTTGGGCACGGTCACTTCTAATTCAAATCGGAGGGGCGACCCACGCCTCCCCGGCCCGCGACCCCTTCAACCGTTCAATTCTTCCCGCATCACGCCTTCGAAGCCGAGGATGTAGTCGGGGCCGAAGGCGAGGCTCGGCGTCTGGAAGCCGGGCTTGAACTCTCCCGCTGCGACCCGTGTCGCCGCGTCGAGGCTGGTCCTGGCGGTGAGCGTATAGCCCTCCGGGGTTTTCAGACGCGCGCGGACGGTTTCGCCCTTTTTGTTGCTCGCGGCTCCGACCAGCACGCATCGCCCCTTGAGTTTGGCCTCGTCGCTCGGTCCTTCCGGCTGACGGTCGACCAGGGCTTTCAAGAGGCGCTGCGTTGGCGATAGCGCCGCGAGCGACCGGACGAAACCGGGGACGCGCGCCAGCGCGTTCAGCGCCGGCGACGCCTCGAAATGAACTTCGATGTTGGGGATTCCGGTCGAGTGGAAGGCGGTCGAGACGTCGCCCCAGCCGATCTGGATCGTCGGCCTCTCGCCGCGCCCGAAATCGCACGAGCCCGCGTTCGGCGGTGCGACCGCGACGATTCGGCCGTTGCGACGCGCCCGGGCGCCGTCGGCTAAGCCTTCAATCGCGGTCTTGGCGGTGCCGCGCGACATGCTGGGGCCGACGGAGATATAGATGGTCAGATTGGTCGCGTCGGGAAGCCGGCGCTTCAGATGCGCGGCCAGGCAATCGCTCGGAACGACGTCGAAGCCGACGCCCGGCAGTAGCGTCACCCCGGCCCGCTTCGCCTCGGCGTCGCGTGCGGCGAGCGATTCGAACACGTCGATCTCGCCGGTGATATCGAGATAGTGCGCGCCGCTCCTCAGGCACGCGTCGGCCATGGGCCGCGCCGTCGCGGAAAACGGGCCGGCGCAGCAGAGGACAACGGCGACGTCTTTGAGCGCGGCGTCCAGCCGTGTTCGATCGGCGAGATCGAACGCCCGCCAGGGCAGATCGAGCGGCGCCGCGACCGCTTTCAGCTTGTTGGGGTTTCGGCCGCCGAGGACGACGCTCGCTTGCCCTGCGCGCGCCTCACCCGCGATGAGCTTGCCGGTGTAGCCGTTCGCGCCGTAAATGAGGATGGTTCCCGTCACTTCACGCCCCTCCTATGCGCCGCCGGTTGTTTTTGAGCAACGGATGCGCGCTGCCCTCGAGCGGGCGAGCCAGACTGGCGCCGAACGGCGCCATGCGCCAATGTTTCGTTAGCTTTACGGACGCCTGACGAGGCAGCGCCTGAGAACTGTCACGAACCGAAGGATTTGCCGCTAAGGACAATTCGGCGCCGTTCTACGCCGCCAATTCATAAAGCGCCCGCCAATCGTATTCTGGGAGGCGCAGGGCGTCGATGACATCTCTGCCGACCGCGAGCCTGGCCACGCCGGGGATCGCGAATGTCCTGATCACCAGATTGCGGAAGCCTTGGCCCCAGCGGGTCCTCGGCGCGAAGGCGGCGGCGAAGCGCTTGGCGCCGCGCTGTTTGCCGGCGATGTAGTCGCGCAACAACGCCTCGTATCTGCCGAAGGCTTCCTCATGGCGCCCGCGCGCGTTGGCGAGTTCGCCCGCCAGCACGTAAGCCGAAATCATGGCGAGGGCCGAGCCTTGCCCAGCCGCCAACGACACGCAGAACGCGGCGTCTCCGACGAGCGCGACCCGGCCTTTCGACCAGCGCTCCATCCTGATCTGGCTGATGCTGTCGAAATAAAGTTCCTGCGTGCGATCGAGTTCGTCGAGGACGCGCGGGCATTCCCACTTGCCGTCGCGATAGCGCCGGCGCAGCATCGCCTTCTGCTGGTCGAGCGTCGCCGGCAGAGCGCCGCCGTCGTCGGCGAAAACGAACAGGAAGAGCGTCCGGTCGTCATTCAGGGTAAAACGCCCCAGCATGAGGCCCGGCTGGCCATACATCATATAGACGTCCTCGTCGCGCGGACGGTAATGATCGACCTCGAACGCCGCGACCGAGTAGCCGAGCCGCTTTTCAAACTGTTTCGCTGGCCCGAACGCGAGCCTTCGAACGTCCGAATGCAGGCCATCGGCGCCGACGACCAGATCGAACCGGCGCTCGCCCCCATGATCGAGTTGAACCTCGACGCGATCCGCCCGCTCCTGAAGACCGACAATCTCATTGTCGAAAATGACTTCGAGCCCGCCCTTCGCCTTGTCGAATAACAATCGTGACAAGTCGCTGCGGGCGAGCGTCGCATAGCGTCCGCCCGTCAGCTCGCCGAAGACCTTGGTTCCAAAGCCGGTTACGCGCCGGCCATCATCACCGACGATCCGCAGCTCGCGCATGTGATAACCGACGCGATTGACGTCTTCGATCAGACCCATGCGCTCGGCGATGTCATATCCGAGGCCCCAAAAGTCGATGACATAGCCGCCGCCGCGCAGCGCGGGCGCATGCTCGATCAGGGTCGGCTCGAATCCCGCCGCTTTCAGCCAGTAGGCGAGCGTCGGTCCGCCGATCCCGGCGCCCGCGATCAATATGGTCTTATCGGACATGGCTTTCGCGTCTCCGGCGGTAGAAACTTCGCGCGGCGGACTCGCCAGCCAGGGCGCTACGACGCCGCCGCGCTTTCGCGGGAATTTTAGCAGGATTCTTGTCGGAAAACCGGTCACTGCTATTGCGAAATCCTGCCCGGCCGCCTGTGTCGCCGAGCCACCCGACCACAGCCGCCGTATCGAGGGTCATCTCGACGCAGTGGAACCCGGCCAGATGCGCCCAAGTTTCGTGAGAAACGCGGGCAGGCGACATCAGATGTGTCAGGCCTCGACCCTGGCCGTCGATTTCAACGAGCGCCAGCGGATCGCGGCGGCGTCGTCGGCCTCGGCCTCGGCGGCGGCCATCGCGGCGATGCGGGCGTGGTGGGGCGACTTGTGGCATGCCGGGTCGGTCGCGCGCGCGTCGCCCACCAACGCCAGCGCCTGACAGCGGCAGCCGCCCCAGTCGATCTCGCGCCGCTCGCACGAACGGCAGGGCTCTTGCATCCAATCGGTGCCGCGAAAGGCCCGGAAGGCGGGGCTGTCGCGCCAGATTTCGCTCAAGGAATGTTGCCGCACGTTCCAGAATTCGAGGCCCGGAATTGATTCGGCCGCATGACACGGCAGCGCCTTGCCCGTGGGCGAGACATTGATCGCGACCCGCCCCCACCCGCCGGCGCAGGGCTTGGGATAGCGGGCGTAGTAATCGGGGACCACCATATCGATGACGAGCCTGCCCTCGAGGCGCTTTCGCGCCTCCTCGACCAGCGCGATCGACTCCATGACGTCTTTCTTCGGAGGCATAAGGGCGGCGCGGTTGGCGAGCGCCCAGCCATAATATTGCGTGTGGGCGACTTCGAGCCGGCGCGCGCCGAGTTCGAGCGCCAAGCCGATGAAGGCGCCGACCTGATGCAAATTGCCGCGATGGATGACCGCGTTGATGGTCAGCGGCAGGCCGGCTTTCGTCACCATCGCCGCGAAGGCGTGCTTGCGCTCCCACGCGCCGTCATAATGGCCGAGCCGGTCGTTGGTCTCCTTGTCGGCGCCCTGGAAGGAGAGCTGCGCATGATCGAGCCCGGCCTCGACAAGGTCGTCCATCAGCTTTTGGCCGACCCCGACGCCCGAGGTGATGAGGTTGGTGTAGAGCCCGCTTTGCGACGCATGCCGGGTGAGCTCGGCGATATCGCGCCGCGCCGTCGGCTCGCCGCCGGACAGATGCACGTGCAGGGCGCCGAGCGCGGCGGCCTCGCTGAACACGCGCTTCCACGTTTCGGTGTCGATCTCGGCGCCCGGTCGCTCCAACGCCAGCGGGTTCGAACAATACGGGCAGCCAAGCGGACAGCGATGGGTAAGCTCGACCAGGATGCCGATCGGCGGCGCGGGCGGAGGCGGGGCGTGGACGGTCATGTTTCAAGCACTCTCTTGGCCTTGAGGTCGCCGAGCATAGCGACGACATCCTTCTCGATCACGGCCGCCGGCGCGTGATAGCGCTGGGCCAGTTCGGCGACGATCGCGGCCAGATCGCGCTCGCCGTCACAAAGTTGCAGCACCGTCGCCGCGGTGGCGTCGATCTCGAAGATCCGCTCCGGGGCGAGCAGCGTCCATCGTTCGCGCACGTCGTCGCGCCTGAGCCTGACGCCCCTGGGCAGGCGCGGCCGCGAACTTAAGTCGAGTTCTGTCGTCATATGGTCATGGCTCAGCTCGGACGGAAGGCGCCGGGCGGAATGGCGCCGGTCACATAGGCGTGGTGCAGCGCATCGAGCTGGGCCCACAGGACATCGGTCTTGAATTTGAGCGCGGCGACGACGCCCCGTTGCTCGGCGAGCGTCCGCGCGTTGCGCTTGACATAGTCGAGGGCGAAATTCGCGTCTCGCGACGCCTGATCGAGCCGGCGGCGGAAATAGGCCACCACCGTCTCGTCGATGAAACTATAATTGGCCAGCATGCCGGCGATGCGGCGCTTGTGAATCGAAGGGGCGAAAAGTTCGGTCAGGCTTGACGCCACCGCCTCGATCAGCGGCTTCTCGCGCACGAAATGGACATAGGCCTCGACCGCGAATTTTGTCGCCGGCAGCGCGCCTTCCTGAGAGATCACGTAGCCGCGGTCGAGTCCCAGCCCGTCGGTCAGGATCAGCCAGCGCTCGACGCCGCCGATGTCGTCGCCGAAGCCATCGTGATCGGTGACCCGATGCAGCCATTCGCGGCGCAATTCGCGATCTTCGCAGCGGCCGATCAGGGAAGCGTCCTTGCGTGGGATCGCCGCCTGATAGACGAAGCGGTTGAGCGCCCAGGCCTGCACCTGGCCCTTGTTCAATTTGCCGTCGTGCAAAAGATCATGGAACGGGTGCAGATCGTGATAGCGCTGAGGGCCGACCGCGCGCAGCTCGGCCTCGAGGCCCTCCGGGCTCAAGGTTTCGGACGGCGAATGCCTATTCATGGCGCAACCTCCATTCCGTCATATGCGATTTCCCATCCCGCCGCCTTCACCTTCGCTTGTTCGGGCGAGCCTTCAATGAGGATCGGGTTGGTGTTGTTGATATGGGTGAATATCCGGCGCAGATTTGTGTGACGGGCGAGCGCTTCGAGCGTGCCGTCCTGCCCCGACACCGGCATGTGGCCCATGCGCCGGCCGGTCTTGTCGCCGAGGCCGCCCTTGATCATCTCGTCGTCGGCGTAGAGCGTACCGTCGAAGAACAGCGCGTCGGCCTTGGCGATCCTGGCGTGCAGATCGTCGGTCGCGCACGCGCACCCGGGAGCATAGACCAACCGGCGTCCCGCCGCTTCGACGGCGACGCCGACCGTGCCCTCGCCGATCTCATCGGTCTTCACCTCGCCCTCCTCGAGCCACAGCGGCGCTTTGCCCGGAACCGGGAACAATTCGAGCCTGAGGCCTGGCAGCGGCTCGAACCGCTCGCCGAGTCTAGCCGCGCGGCGCGGCGCGAGATCGCGATCGACGACGTCGAAAATCCGGTTGGCGCCGATCGTGTCCAGGGTCGAATTCGTCGCCCAGATCGTGAAGGGCTGGCGCTCGCGCAGCGCCAGAAGGCCGGCGGCGTGATCGACGTCGGCATTGGTCAGCAGCACGCCGGCGATCGGCGACGAGCGGCCCTCGCCCCTGGGCTGCAGTGCGGGCGTCGCCAGGATCTGCTGGCGCAGGTCGATCGAGGCGTTGAGCAACAGCCAGCGCTCGCCGTCGACGCTGACCGCAGAGACTCGACTGGGTGCGGGGCTTGACCCGGCCGTCGCCTTGCCATGCAAGGCGGCACACGCGGCAACCGCAATTCCATTGCGGCACGCCGCCGCCCCCGCCCGAACCGAGCACGAGCGCCCTCAGGCGCGGCGAGGCGCCGCTAGCGGGGGACATAGTTGAAGCTCGTGGAGACTTGGGCCGGGCCGCCCGGCGGCGGCGGGAAATGAGTCGATCGCACCAGCGTCCGTGCGGCCGCGTCGAGGTCCCGGTCGCCGGAAGAATGGGTGATCGCGAACGACGTCAGAGCGCCCGAGGAGGAGATGGTGAAGCTCACGCCGACGACGCCCTTCGCGCCGCGCGCGCGGGCGGCGGGCGGATAGAACAGGCGGCCGCGGATCGCAGCGCTGATTTCCGCCATGTAGGCCGAAAGCGACGCCCCGCCGGCCGCGGCGGGCCGGGACGCCTTGGTCGACGGGGAGGCCCGTGTCGGCCGGGCCGCAGCGGGCCTGGCTTCCGCAGGCGCGCGTCGGGGCGCTGGCCTGGGCCGCGGCGGCCTTGGCGCCTCCACCCGCGGCAATGCCCGGGGAAGTCTGGGCGGGGGCGGCTTCGGCGGCGCAAGCTCGACCGGCGCCGAGGCGGGCGGAGGCTCGGGCGGCGGGAGGGGCGGTTGCTCGGGCGGCGGCGGAGTTTCCGCCACCGGCGGCGGCGGAGGCTCGGCGGCGGAGGCTCGGGCGACGGGAGCGGCGGTTGCTCGGGCGGCGGCGGAGTCTCTGTCGTGGGCGCAGGCGCCCGGACGACGGGCGGGGTCTCGTTCGGCGGCGGCGCGATCGCCTGCGGCGGCGGAGGAGCCGGCGGTTCGGTCACGGCGCCGGGTTGTTTCGGCGCTTCGGGAGGCGGCGCCGGCGCCTCCGCAGGCGTCGATTCCGGCTGAATGTCGACGATGACTTCCATCGGCCGCTCGCGCGGGCTCGGCGCCAGATACAGAAATGTGGCGAGCGCAGCCGCGTGGAGCGCGACGACGAACACGACGACCGCCGGGCGCTGCCAGGCCGGATTGAACGGCGGCGAATCGAAGGCGTTCCCGCCAAACGCGGCGTCGGTCATGGCCGGGGCGAAGGCGCCGGCGCCGGCGCGGAAGCGGCATGACGGCCGCTCGAGACAATGGCGATGCGGGCGATCCCGTTGGCCGCGAGTTCGTCCATTACCGAGACGACGTCGCCGTAAGCCGCTTCCCTGTCGCCCCGCAACTGAACGATTCCGTTGGAATCCGCGAGCTTCGCCTTGACCGCCGCCGCCAGCTGATCGGGCGAGACCTGATCCTTCCCGACCGAAACGGCTCCGTCCTTGGCGACCACAACGACAACCGGGTCCTTGCTCTCGAGCGGCCGGGCCGTCCGGGCGCTCGGCAAGTTGACCTTGATCCCGGCGGCGAGCATCGGCGCCGTCACCATGAAAACGATCAGCAGCACCAGCATCACGTCGACCAGCGGCGTCACGTTGATGTCGGCGAGCGGTTGGTAGAGGCCTTCGCCGATCTTGCCGGGCTTCATCGCCATCACGGCGCCTCCGCCCGACGGCGCTGTACTTCGTCGCGCGTCACCTCGGCCGGTCGCGAGATGAGGGCGATCGCGCGCTCCTCGACCAGCGACGCCATCTCCTGCCCAAGGCGGGCATAGGCCGCCCCGATGCGGTTGTATCCGATGGAGGCGGGGATCGCCGCCGCAAGGCCGTAAGCTGTCGCCGCGAGCGATTCCGCAATCCCCGGCGCGACGGTGGCGAGACTCGTATCCTGCGCCTGGGAGATGGCGGCGAAGCTCGTCATGATGCCCCAGACGGTGCCGAAAAGCCCTACGAACGGCGCGACCGAGGCAATGACCGCCAGATTGGGCAAGCCGCCCTCAGAGCGGGTCAGCAATTCGCGCGCGGCGCGCGCCATTGCGTCCGAAACCCGCGCCCTCAATTCGCTGACCGATTCGCCTGGAATGCGGCGTCGGACCTCCTCGTCCCCGGCGATGGCGACGACGGCGAGCGACTTGGCGACTTCCCGACCGGCGCGCGCTTCACGAACGGCGCGGCCAAGCCAAACGACCGAAAGCACGCCCTCGATTATCAGCACCCAGCACCACAGCGAGGCGACGAACAGCACCCCCATCACGAACTTGCCCACGAGGCCCGCCTCGAGGAACAGTCCTATCGGGGACAGGTTCAACCCTTCCATGCGCCTCGCCTCTTACTCTTACGCTTACGCAACATCTCGCGCGTCACATCGTATATTTCAACCCGGCGTAGATTGCGAACGGCATCGCGTTTCCGAAATTGCGCGGGTCGGTCAACTGGGGGGCCGTTGCGGGCAACGCGGTCACGTCGAACAGGCCGCCGGACGTATAGTAGCGGGCGTCGAAGACGTTCTGGACGAGCCCATAGACCTGAAGCTGCTTGTTGACTTGGTACGAGGTATGAAAATTGAACACCGCGTAGCCGGGGACAGGCGGCAGCGCGCCGTTCTCATTGCCCGCGATCTGCTGGCTGCCGGCCGCGACCATTTCTGCGCCGATCTTCCAATTGTCGGTGACGGCGTAGTCGACGCCCACCTTGAGCGTCTGCCTCGGAATGCCGGCGATCTGTGTCCCGGGCGTGATCGGGATGAGGCCGTTCACGTCAGCCATTGGATTGAACGGCGACGGCTTGAGGAAGTTCGATTCATAAACTGCTTCGATATAAGTGTAGTTGGCGTAGGCCGTCCAGCGAGCGTCGCGCCAATTCGCGCTGAGTTCCGCGCCCTGGCGAAGGGTCGAGCCGACATTGGCGTAATAGCCAAAACCGCTCGCGGGGCTCTGCAACGGCAGGATGTCGTTAGCGAGCATGGTGTGGAATAGGCCAGCCGACCATTGCAGCTTGCCGTCGTACAGAGATTGATTTCCGCGAAAGCCGGCCTGGAAGGTCCGCGCCACGACCTGATCGAGATGGGGGTCGGAGCTCAAGAAATTGTCGACGATGCAAGGGTGGTTCGGATCGGCGCATCCCAGTTCAAGCGGGGTCGGAGCGCGATTGGCCTCCGAATAGGAGGCGTAGGCTGAAATTGCCGGCGTGACCTGATAGGTCAGGCCGACGACCGGGTTGATGCGCGAGTAAGTCGAGAAGCCGGTGACGAGGCCGCCGTTCCGGTCCGTCAGGTCGATGCCGGCGTAATTGGCGCGAAATCCCGCCGTCAGGGCGAAGGCCTTCGTTATGTTGAACGTGTCGACTCCAAAAAGGCCGGCGTAGAGATTGGTCGCCTGGATCGACACCGGGGAGAGAAAACTGTCGGGCTGATCGATGATATAGCCGGCTCCGGCGACGGGAAAGGAATTGCCTGCGTCGCTGATCACGCCGAGTTCGCTATTGCCGGAAAAATTGGTCCAGCCGTAGTCGAGCGACACGCCGACCGTCAGCTGATTGTCGTGGCCGAACAGCTTGTCAGTGTCGACCGCCTGAAAGTTGCCGCCGACGGATCGGGACTGCGTCCAGGAGCGGTCGATTTCGCCGAGGTCGACCGCCCCGTTCTGCGAAAGGTCGGGGATGATCTGGCCGAGGGTGTCATGCGCCGGGGCGCCGTTCAGGCACGAGAAGGGCGGACAAGATCCCACCTCGGTCGTATTGCCGTCGACATGGGCCTGATTGAACGCGCGGAAATAGACATTGCCCTGGAATTTCAGCGTTCCCGACTCGACGTAGTTCCCGGTGAGTCCGAACATCGCCAACTGGTTCTTGTACGACTGCGGAACCGTATAGACGTTGCTCCAGCTCCGCTGCAGCAACTGGAGCGGCGCCGCCGACGCCGCGCCGAAGAAGTTGTCGCCGGCGGTCAGGTTGAAATGCACCTCCGCGCCGTTGGCGCGATAGCCGACGTCGCCGTAGACCCGGCGTATCTGCGACATTCCATTAGTGCGCCAGCCTGCGTCGCCGATCGCCTCGCCGGCGAGATAAACCGAGTAGTCCCCCACCTGCTTGCCGTATTGAAACGCGCCTTGCGCGCGCCCGAACGAGCCGCCGCGCAGGTCCGCCTCGAAGCCCTGCCAGGTGAAGCCGTTCTTCATCGTCACAAGCACTGCGCCGCCCAGCGCGTTGAGGCCGTAGGCGGGGTCGGTAGAGACGATCGTCGTTCTGTCGATCGCGTTGGCGGGGATCAGGTCCCAGTTGACGGTGTCGCCGAACGCCTCGTTGACTCGGACGCCATTCTGATAGACCGCCAGGCCGATCGGGGTTCCGCTGACCGGCGTCGCTTCGAAGCCGCGATAGCTGAGGTTGGGCTGGAAGTCGTTGCCGGAGACGTTGCCAACCGTGACGCCTGGCGTTTGGCGCTCCATGGCTTCGGTCAAGGTGGAGTCATACCAGGTTTGAATGTCGCTCGAGTCCACGGTCTGCGTGGCGCCGGGGAATTTCGAGAGATCGATCGTCCCGCCGGCCGGAGTTGTGGCGACAACGTCGAATGTCGGGAGCACGATCGTATCGGCGCGGGCGCAAGCGGTCGCCGCCGCGAGAAGGGCGGCGCCGAGCGGAACGCAACGCCACCCCAGCCAAAGCATCACGCGCATATCCTCCCTTATTGCGCGCTGCGCGCGGCAAGAAAGTCGCGGGCCGGCTTGCCGGGAGGAGCAAGACGCACAAAGTCTTCAACGCCAGCCCGCGACCTTGGAAGGATAGACACTTCTCCCATCGCCCAAGACTTCATTAATTCGAAAACTTCCCCGCGTCAGCTCCCGAATCTGGCGGGAATTCTTCCTGACCGCGCGCCGCCCAGCCCCGGAACTCGTCTCGAGAATCGCGCCGCTCCGCGCCCGGAAGAGAGGGATTGCGCTTTGCGGCCCTTTGTCCGAATCCGACTTCGATCGCGGTCTTCGGTCAGGCTTAAAACGTCAATCGTCGCTTCCAAGCCGACGATTCAATCAATCGATTGATTGATTTTGGCGGCGAGGCTATTCTGCCTTATGCCGCGGCCCCACTCCCTTTCATCCCCGCGCGTCGAAGCGACGCGATCCGCGCTGATCCGCTCGGCGCTCGAACTTTTCGGCGCCAAGGGCTTTGAGGCGACCTCGACGCGCTCGATCGCCGCCGCGGCCGGCGTCAACATCGCCTCGATCGCCTATCATTTCGGCGGCAAAGAGGGCTTGCGCGCCGGATGCGCGGATTTCGTGGTGGCGACGATCAGCGAGGTCTTCACCCGCGCAGAAGGCGACGCCACGGAAATCGAGACGCTCTCGCGAGAAGAGGCGCGCGTCCGTTTGGCGCGCATCGCCGACGCGCTGATCGAGGCGATTGTCGCGCGCCCCGAGGCGCGGCCGATCGCGCGATTCGTGCTGCGGGAGATGTTCGAGCCGTCGGAAGCTTTCGAGCGCCTGTTCGTCGGCGCAATGGCGCCAATGCACGCGCGGGCCTGCGCGATCTGGTCGCGTGCGACCGGCGCGCTGGCCGAAAGCGAGGCGACGCGCCTCGCCGTCTTCGCACTGATCGCCCAGATCGTCTATTTCCGCCTTGCCCGCCCGGCGGTCTTACGCCGGATGGGCTGGGGCGACATCGGGCCTTCGGAAGCCTCCGCCATCAAGCGCGTCGTGCTCGCGAACCTGGACGCCGCCCTCGAGCTTGCGCGAAAGATAGACCCATGATCCTCGACACGATCTGCGCCGTCACACTGATCGCAAAGATCCTGCCCGCCTGCGCCCCGCCGTCCAACGCCGCGGTCGGCTATATCGAGGGCGAATATGTGGACGTCGCGCCGATCGAGGTCGCGCGGATCGCGACCGAATATGTCCGGCGCGGCGACAAGCTGAAAGCGGGGGACCGGATCGCGACTTTGGAGACGGCCGACGCCGAGATCGCCGTCCACAACGCAGAGGCCGCTATTGCCGTGGCGCAGGCCGATCTCGCCAACATCCTCTACGGCCGCCGTCCGGAGGAGATCGCCGCAATCGCGGCGAGCCTGAAGGCCGCGCAGGTGCAGGCCGACGACAGCAAGCGCACGCTCGATCGCCGCAAGGACCTGTTCAGCCGGGGCTTCGCCTCCCAGGCCGATCTCGATACTGCCCAGACCGCCTACGACGTCGCCGCCTCGCGCGTGCGCGAGCTGACCGCCAATCTCGCCGTCGCCAAGCTGCCGGCGCGCGACGAGGAAATCATAGCCGCCCGCAACAAGGTCGCCCAGGCCCAGGCGGCGCTCGACAACGCCAAATGGCGGCTCGAGCAGCGCCAGCTCGTCGCGCCGGCGGCGGGCTATGTCTCCGACATCATCCGGCGCGTCGGAGACGTCGCCGGCCCCTCGGCGCCGGTCGTCTCGTTCCTGCCGGAGAACGCGGTCAAGGTGAAAGTCTATGTGCCGGAGCCCGCGCTGAGTTCGCTTGCGCTCGGGCAGAAACTCAACGTGCGCTGCGACGGCTGCGAAAAGGACCTCACCGCCTTCATTAGCTATATCGCGCGCGAGGCCGAGTTCACGCCGCCGGTCATCTACTCGCTCGAGAGCCGCCAAACGCTCGTCTATCTGATCGAGGCGCGCGCCGCGAACGACAAGCCGCTTCGGCTGCAGCCGGGACAAATCGTCGACGTCGATCTGCCACGGCCACGACCATGAATGTCATCGACGTGACGAACCTCACCAAGCGCTACGGCGCTGCGACCGTCGTCGATCACATCTCGCTGAAAGTCGCGGCGGGCGAGATCGTCGGCTTTCTGGGGCCGAACGGTTCGGGCAAGACGACGACCATCCGCATGATCTGCGGGCTTCTCACCCCCAACGCGGGCGAGGGGAAGGTGCTCGGCTACGACGTCATCCGCGAGAGCCGCCGCATCAAGGCCGAGGTCGGCTACATGACCCAGAGATTTTCCTTCTACGAGGATCTGACGATCGAGGAAAATCTCCTTTTCGTCGCTCGCCTCTACGACCTCGAGCCGCGGCGAACGGCTGTGGCGTCAACTCTCGCCGACCTCGGCCTGACCTCGCGGCGAGGCCAACTTGCGGGCACGCTGTCGGGCGGATGGAAGCAGCGCCTGGCGCTCGCCGCCTGCATCATGCACCATCCGAAGCTGCTTCTGCTCGACGAGCCGACCGCGGGCGTCGATCCAAAGGCGCGACGCGAATTCTGGGACGAGATTCACCGCCTCGCCGCTGGCGGCGTCACCGTCCTCGTCTCGACCCATTACATGGACGAGGCGGAGCGCTGTCATCGCATCAGCTACATCTCCTACGGCAAGATGCTGGCGACCGGCACGGTCGAGCAGGTGGTTCGCGAATCCGGCCTCGCCACCTTTGTCGTTCACGACGACTCGAGTCCGGGGCTGCTGGCGGAACTCAAGGCGCTCGACGGCGTCAGCCAGGTCGCCCCATTCGGCGCGACGCTGCATGTCGTCGGCGCCAAAGGCGGAAGAATGGCGACCGCGGTTCAGGCTTTCGCCGCCGAGCGAGGGCTGGCGGTCGAGCCCGGCGTAACCAGCCTCGAGGACGTATTCATCTACTTCATGAGCGGCGCGAACGCGTCGCCCCCTCCGGCGAGGGCCGCATGATCCGGCTCTTCTTCGTGCGTCTGGGCGCGGTTCTCGCCAAGGAATTCGTGCAGATGCGGCGCGACCGGGTCACCTTCGCAATGATGCTGGTCATTCCAGTCCTGCTCCTGATCCTGTTCGGCTACGCCATCAACACCGATCCGAAGCGGCTCAACGCCGCCCTCCTGGCCACCGGCCAGGATCATTATTCGCGCGCCATCGTCTCGGCGCTGGAGGTCAGCAACTACTACCGATTCGTCGCCCGGCCCAAGACCTTCGCCGAGGCCGAGGGGCTGATCCAGAGCGGCGCGGTTGCGTTCCTCGTCATCATCCCCAGCGATTTCGGCGCGCGGGTCGACCGTGGCGACAAGCCGCAGATTCTGGTCGAGGCCGACGCCACCGATCCGGCGGCCGCCAGCGGCGCTGTCGGCGCTCTGAATCAGATCGGGAGCCGGGCCCTGCTGCGCGAGCAGGGGCTGGAGGCGCAGGCGGCGGAAACCAAAGCCTCGCAGCTTTCGATCGTCGTGCACAAACGCTACAATCCGGACGGCATTTCGCAATATTTCATCGTGCCCGGCTTGCTCGGCGTCATCCTGCAGATGACGATGGTGATGATGACCTCGATCGCGCTCACGCGCGAGATCGAGCGCGGCACGATGGAGAACCTGCTGGCGATGCCCGCCAACGGGTTCGAGATCATGCTCGGCAAGGTGCTGCCGTTCTTCATCGTCGGCGCGGTGCAGGTGACGGTGATCCTGACCGCCGCGCACTTCCTGTTCCACGTGCCGTTCGTCGGCAATCTGGCGATGCTGCTTGGCGGCGTGCTGGTGTTCGTGCTCTCGATGGTGCTGCTTGGCTATACCTTCTCGACCCTGGCGCGCTCGCAGATGCAGGCGATGCAGCTGACCTTCTTCTTTCTCCTGCCCTCGATCCTGATGTCGGGCTTCATGTTCCCGTTCCACGGCATGCCGATATGGGCGCAGGACCTCGGCAACCTGCTGCCGATGACGCATTTCCTGCGCGTCGTGCGCGCGGTGATGCTGAAAGGCGCCAACTGGAGCGAGATCGGGTTCGAATTCGCAATGCTGACGACGTTCATACCCGTGTTCGCGATCCTGGCGCTGCTCCGGTTCAGAACGACGCTGGATTGACGCTGGCGGGACTCGAGGGGGCCTTTCATCATGCGATTTCGTCGCCGCCGAATCGCGATGGTCCGGCCTTCGCGCCTTTCCCTCCTCCGCGTCCGCCCGATCGCTGGAACCAAGGCGCGCGGCTGGCTGACGGCCGGGCCGTTCCGGGTTCCTTGCGCGCTCGGCCCTGCGGGAATCATCAGGCTCAAGCGCGAGGGGGATCGAGGGACGCCGGCCGGCCGGTTCGCGCTGCTCTGGGGCTACTACCGTCCCGACCGCCCGCGGCCGCAGGCGGGCGGCGCGCCCCTGAAGCCGATGCGGCGCGACCAGGGCTGGTGTGAGGACCCGGCGAGCCGGCGCTACAACCGCCCGGTGCGCCTGCCCGCCGCCGACTGCACCGACAGGATGTGGCGAGACGATCATCTGTATGATCTGACCTTCGTGCTCGACCACAATTTCTCGCGCCGCTCGAGAGGCCGCGGCAGCGCGATCTTTTTCCATCTCGCCCGGCCGGGCCTGACGCCCACCGCCGGCTGTATCGCGATTGCGCCTAACGACATGCGCAAGCTCGCGCCCCGCCTCGCGCGCGGCGCGGTGATGGCGATCGGTTAGGCCGCCGCGCAAGCGCGCGGCCCCTGGATCGCATCGCTTCGCACGCGATGACCCGCTGCGATTTGCGCTACGCTATGATCGTAAGTTCAACTGTCGCCAGGAGACCGACGCCTTGAGACTGCTTCACCTCGCCGCCCTCGCCTTCGCCTTCCTCGCGCTCGCGCCGGCCGCGGCGATCGCCGATCCGGCGCCGATCTTTTCCCGCTTCGCCACCGCCCTGCCGGTCGAGGCCAGGCACGGAATGGTGGTGACCCAGAACGCGGCGGCCTCGCGGATCGGCGTCGAGGTGCTGAGGCTCGGCGGCAACGCGGTCGACGCGGGCGTCGCGGTCGGCTTCGCGCTCGCGGTCACCCTGCCGCGCGCCGGCAATCTCGGCGGCGGCGGCTTCATGCTGATCCACCGCGCCGATCTCGGAAAGACGACCGCGATCGACTATCGCGAGGCGGCGCCGGCCGGGACGACCGAAAACGTGTTTCTCGACCCCAACGGCGAGGCCGATCCGTTCAAGTCGCGCTTTTCCGGCCTCGCCATCGGCGTGCCGGGCACGGTCGCGGGGCTGGAGCTCGCCTGGCGCAAATACGGCTCGGGCAAGTTCTCCTTCGCCGATCTGATCGCGCCCGCCGCCGCGCTCGCGCGTCAGGGCCTGACCGTCGACGACGATCTCGCCGGCTCGCTCGCCTTCGCCGCCCCGATGCTCGCCCGGCATCCCTCCTCGGCCCGCATCTTCCTCAAAGCCGACGGCGGCCCGCCCCAGGTCGGCGATCACATCGCGCTCGACGATCTCGCCGCGACCCTGGAGACGATCGCCGCCGAGGGCGCGGCGGGCTTCTATACCGGCCCGGTGGCGCAAAAGATCGTCGACGCGGTGCGGGCGGCGGGCGGACGGATGACGATGGACGATCTGGCCGAGTATCGCGCCAAGGAGCGCGCGCCGGTGGGCGGAACCTATCGCGGCCACACCGTCGTCTCGATGCCGCCGCCCTCGTCCGGCGGCGTGCATATCGTCGAAATTCTCAACATTCTCGAGGGCTATCCCCTGGCCGAGCAGGGCCTCAATTCGGCGGCTTCGCTGCATGAGATGGCGGAGGCGGAAAAGCTCGCCTACGCCGATCGCGCCCAATGGCTCGGCGATCCCGATTTTTTCAAGATTCCGGTCTCGGGGCTGATCTCCAAAGCCTATGCGACGCATCTGCGCTCGCTCATTGCGCCCGACCATGCCCGCCCGGCGGCGGAAATCCGCGCCGGCGAGCCGCAGCGCTACGAGAGCGATCAGACGACCCATTTCTCGATCGTGGACGGCGACGGCAACGCGGTCTCCAACACCTATACGCTCAACTTCTCATTCGGCTGCGGGCTCGTCGCCGACGGCACGGGCGTTCTTCTCAACAACGAACTCGACGATTTCGCCGCCAAGCCCGGCGCCCCCAACGCCTATGGCCTGCTCGGCGGCGAGGCCAACGCGCCGGGGCCGAGAAAGCGCCCGCTGTCGTCGATGAGCCCGACGATCGTGCTCAAGGACGGAAAGGTCGAGCTCGTCACCGGCAGCCCCGGCGGCTCGCGCATCATCACCACTGTTCTGCAGATCATCGTCAATGTGATCGACCACGGACTCAACGTGGCGGAAGCCGTGGACGCGCCGCGCGCCCACGACCAGCTCTGGCCCAACGAACTCAGGATCGAGCGCGGGATCTCGCCCGACACCATCCGCCTTTTGGAGGCGATGGGCCACAAGGTCGTCGTCGGCGAGGCGATGGGCTCCGCCAACACCATCGCCCGCTCCCCCGACGGCCTGCTGACCGGCGCCTCGGACCCGCGGCAGCGGGGGACGCTGGCGGCGGGGTTTTGAGGACCTTGTTCGGGACCGGCGAAAGTCGCCGGGCGCCCTTTTCGACGCGGTCGCTGGCCTGTCTCAGGCGAGGGGTGCAGTTCAGAGTCCCATCACCGTAATTCCAAGCATAAGAGAGTTCTAACACCAATCATTGAGAGTGAATAGAGAACCGCTATTGACAGGCGGGCATTTTACTGATCAAGTTCTCGTGATTATGTGATTTCGAGCGGCATCGGAATGTTTTCGCGACAAGTGCGTGTTCGTTAAGTACATGAGTTCAAGAGTTTTTTTTCAAATCTAGATATTTGGCGGCAAGGTTTCACAACGCCAATCTGCGACCGTAAAGGAAATGCGGCGCGCCAGCGACTGCGGATGAATTTGCTGCTGACGTAGGTAGAGTGTCATGTTTGGCACGTATCCCGTGATAGAACTGGTCAATCTCGCGATCGGGAGCGCAAATTACTGCTGATCCTGAGCAGAAACTACACAAGATTACCTGCACGTTTCTGGGAAATGCGCGGGCGAGGCGCCGACGTCCCTCCCAGCGCAAGTGGTAGGAGCCTCGAACATGAAACGGATCCTGCGAAGCCTATGCGCATGCGCAGGTCTGGCGCTCGCCGTTGCGCCGGCCCATGCCGATCTTTGCGACAGCGTCGCGGGCGGCGCTGGCGCCAGCCCCACCCCTGCCACGGTGCTGGACGAAGCATTCTACGAGCAGCTCTTTTCCAGTTTTCCCAGCAACCTGATCGGCAACAAGACCTGGGACGCGATCGTGCTGCAATGCAATCGCCAGCGCGACACCAAGGGCGACGATGTCGCGGCCGTGACCCAGAGCACGATGGGCAATGCGGGAAAACGCCAGCTCTCCTCCGCCGACCTCGAGGCCAAGGTGATCCGCGGCCACTACAACTTCTATGGCCAATTGGCCACCCAGCAGAAGTACGTCTACATCCTGAGCAAGTCCGGCGGCCGGTGGACCATGATCATCCCCTACAAGGCCCAGATCCATCAGTTGCATGGCGGCTCGATCGATCTTTCCATGGGGCGGCGGCCTGTCGACGCTGCCGGCAACCCGGGCTCAAGCGACATGAATGGGACCGCGTGGCGCATTTACGAGCAGACCGAGGTTGTCACCGCGCCCGGCAAGGCGCCTGTCCTCGCCTCGAGCGCCCGCCCGATCGCCGAGACCCTCTGTGGCGCGACCACATTCGTCCCCGGGCGCGAGCACGACTATGACGGCAAAAACGGGGCGAACGCTTACAAGCGCGACCGGGACAACGCGGCCATCTTGCTCGGCAAGATCCAGTTCCGCTATGGGCAGAAAGCCGCGAACACGGTGAACCTGGGGGACCAACTGGTCGAGGGCTGTCGCGTGCCCGAATTCGATACGGTGTTCGTGGCGGACCAGTATGGCGTGCTGCCGGCGACCTCCACCACCCCCAAGGCGTTCATCCTCGACAACTTCAAGCAGGTCGCCCAGACCTACTGGACCATCAACGACCCTTCCGACCCGGCGAAGCCCCCTCTCTTCGATCTGAAGCTGCTCCTCCGCGGGCTGAACGACCAAGACTTTCCCAAGGCCACCTTGGCCCTGCTGCGCGATGGCGACTTCCTCACGGCCGACTTCGCCACTCAGTTCCAGGTCAACGATCGCGAGATGTACAAGTCGAACCCCATCGCGTTCAACAACTTCTCCACCATGACCCTCGACACCACGTATCAGCACGAGGTTGGGCACGCCTTCGGTCTCGACGACGAGTACGCGCAGCGTGGCGGCTTGGCCGACTGCCAAGACCACGGTTACGCCGGGTTTCGCTCCACCGACTACAAGATGTGCAATCAGGAGACTGCGGAAGTCCGGAGCATCTACCATTACATAGCCGCCTCCCGATATGTCACCAAGCAGAGCGAGTGCCAGACCGATCCGGACTGCAAGAAGGGCGAATATTGCGACGACGGGGTCGACCTGACGAAGAACGCCTGCCGGCCGCTCAAGGCCGACGGCGCCGCCTGCGCGCTCGCCGGGGGCGCGCACCAGTGCCAGAGCGGCATGTGCGGGTTAGGGCGCTGCTATACGCCCGGCTCGGTCGCCATGGGCGGAACCTGCTACATCGACGGCGCCTGCAGCCAAGGGAAGTGCAGCAGCGTCGGCGGCTTCCCCGGGGTCTGCGTTTGCAAGTCGGACGCCGACTGCCCAGGGAAATGGTGCAACGGCGGGGCCGACCTGACCAAGAACGCCTGCCAGGCGCTCAAGGCCGATGGGGCGAGTTGCGACGCCGTCGGAGGAGCGCACCAGTGCAAGGGGGGCGCCTGCAAGTTCTCCCGCTGTTACACGCCAGGCTCGGTGGCGATGGGCGGGAGCTGCTTCGTCGACGACGCCTGCGCGCTGGGGAAGTGCAGCAGCAGCTTCGGGACCAACGGAACCTGCGTATGCAAGTCGGACACCGACTGCGGCGGCGGGATGTGGTGTGACGCGGGCCTCGATACGAAGCTCAACGCTTGCCACGCCAAGCTGGCGAAGGGCGCCTCATGCGGAAAGGCAGGGTCGGTCGGCAACGACCACAAGTGCAAGTCGGGGGAGTGCTCCGGCTTACCCAACTACAAGTGTAAGTAGGCTCACTGGACAAACC
The DNA here is from genome assembly GCA_963784805.1 of uncultured Alphaproteobacteria bacterium. Taxonomy (GTDB): domain Bacteria; phylum Pseudomonadota; class Alphaproteobacteria; order Rhizobiales; family Beijerinckiaceae; genus Roseiarcus. Next base: position 108,152 of record CAWASR010000008.1, on the reverse strand, counting down.
ACAGAAATCTACGGTCATGCACGCGCTATATTTCCATTCCGCTCCTCATCCTAATCGTATTTGTGAAATAATTGAACCTCGTAGATCCAAGGAGGAACAGATGAGTCATCGATGTCTGACGGTTGCAATCGTTGGAGGTTCTATCCTGGTAGGGTGTGGGTGCAGCGATGCTGCGGCCTCCACGGTGTGGAAGGTCAGCGCCGGTGAAATCGGGACAAGTGTCCTCTACGATACTGGCAACACCAAGGACCTGTCAAAATGGAACTCGGTCAACTGCGTTGGAAATGTGGGTGGGGACAACGAGCTGATAACGGCCTTGGGCGTATACAAGGAACCGCCCGCCAACCTGGACAACTTTGTCGATAAACTGAATATCACCTGCACGAAATACGAGACGAGCAGCGGGGGTCAATATCAGCCGGCGCCCGATCCGAGCATCACCACGAATGTCTATACCGGACCCAAGCCGCGACTGCCGGGAGTGTCGCTCAAAACCCCGTTCGGACAGAACATTGTTTCGACCGGCGTCATGCTCGTCGTCAACACCAACTCCTACATCAAAGATATCAAGTTGCGATACAAGGTTTGGAACGGAACCGACTTCGCCGGAGGCAGTGTCGTGAACACCGGCGGCGCTACGGGTTACAGCGGAGCAGAACATGCTGTCGACTGCCCGAATGATTCTGTCCTCACAGGCATTGCCGTCCGCTACTCGCTTAACTCCGGCAAGATCCGCCAACTCAAAGCCCTTTGCCACGCGCTGACCCACACCTAAAGCGCATCGAACTGATCCGTGCGCCTTGCCGCCAGAATCGGGGTTACGGCGAAGGGGGTGCCTTACTGGCCTTCCGCCTCGATCCCGGGAGGCTGAGACGGGAGAGGCCCGCCATCACCAATTGGGGATTGACAAGCATCGCGGTAGGGACGCCCATTGCTGAGCGCCCCCCGCACAGAACCGGACGGGCCCGATTAAGGCATCCGCCATTACGGTGCGCCATGACGCACCCGCCTTTACCCATTCGTCTCGCAGCGAAGCCTGTCGCCGCTGAGCGTGCGGCTCATACGAGCAAGTTCACACCCCACGCAAAAAAGTAAAGACGGGCGTGTCATGTCTGGACGGCGCCCCTTGGTCAAGGGTTTCGTCGAGGCTTTGCGAACGTCTCGGGCGCGGTCATGTCTACGGCCTGTTGACGCGGAATGGATGGCTCCGCTGGCCCTGATGATTCGTCCGCATGGCTCTTCGCCCCAATCACCGTATCGCGCTCGAACTGGCGCGGACACATGCACGGGCTTTAAGAGCCTTCGCCGTTGGTTCACATCACTTCGTCGGCGCCCTCGATTCTGATCGCCTTGCGGCGAAACTCCCCTTGAAGAGCCTCTTTGGTCTATGCCGCGACCGGACGGTCGTCGTATTGGCCGCCTTTGGTCATCAGCGCGTAGATAATCCGCGCGACCTTGTTGGCGAGCGCGACCGCGGTCAGCTTGAACTTGTATGTGACCGTCTTGCGCTCGATGAGCGCGCTCGCCCAGCGGCGAAGCGCGTCGTTATGGCCCTGGCGATGGCGCAGCGTCGCGCAGGCGCCCACCACCAGAAGTTTGCGCAGGTAGCGGTCGCCCATCTTGGTGATGCGCCCGAGCCGCTCCTTGCCGCCGGTCGAACTCTGGCGCGGGGTGAGGCCGAGGAAGGCTGAGAACTCGCGCCCCGAGGCGAAGGCGCCGGCGTCCTGGATGGCGGCTGTGATCGCCGAGGCGGTGACCGGGCCGACGCCGGGAATGGTCATCAGCCGCCTGGCGGTCTCGTCGGCCTTGACCGACGCCGCCAACTCCTTGTCGATCGCTCCGATCGCCGCGTCGAGCGCGTCGATCTGGCCGACGAGCGAGCGAAGCGCTGCGCGCACGCAATCGGGGACCATGATCTCGCCGCTGTCGTCGAAGCCATCGGCGGCAAGGCGCTTGAGGTCATAGGCGTGATGCGCGCCCTGCGGCGCGACCACGCCGATTTCGGCCAGGTGGCCGCGCAAGGCGTTGATGAGCGAGGTGCGCTGGCCGGCCAGCAGCTCGCGCGCCCGGTGGCGCATCAGCTCGGCCTGGTTCTCGATCGAGCGCACCGGAACGAACCGCTGGCCTGGACGCCCCGCGGCCTCGCAAATCGCCGCCGCGTCGGCCGCGTCGTTCTTGTTGCGCCTCACATAGGGCTTCACATGCGCCGGCGGGATCAGCTTCACCTCGTGCCCGAGTTCGACCAGCGCCCGGCCCCAATGATGCGCCGAGGAGCAGGCCTCCATCGCCACCACGCACGGCGCCAGCTCGGCGAAAAAAGCGACGAGCCGGCCGCGCGTCAGTTTGCGCGCGACGACGATCTCGCCCTTCGCGTCGACGGCGTGAACCTGAAATGCGTTCTTCGCCAGATCGAGCCCGACACGCGTGACAGAAGTCAAATTCCGGATAGACTTGCGCAATCGACGGCTTCCCTTTCAGATGGGTTGGTGACAACGACCATCTTGGCACAGTCGATGCCGTTCGGGGCGCCGTCCACCCCATCACCGTAATTCGGTCGACCCCAACCGAATATGGCGCAGGAACCGAGCGTCAGATCTATCCGCCGGGCGCGCGCGACGCGCGCTCGCCTGCCGGCTCATCCATGGGACTATACAGCGCCCGCGCCTCCGGGGCCGGGCCGCGCCGCGCGCCGAGCGCCTCGACTCTCACCGCCAGCCATCGCGGCCCTCGAGCGAATGTCAGCACGTCGCCGCGGCGCACTTCGCGGCTTGGCTTGTCCAAAGGCGTCCGAGCGCCGCTGCGCGACAGGCGGACCCCGCCCTGTTCGACGATGCGGGCGGCGAGGCTTCGGGTCCTGAAAAACCGCGCCCGCCACAGCCAGACGTCGACGCGGCAGGTCTCGGTCGCCTGAAGCGCCTCCAGCGTCTCGCTCAAGGCGAAGTCCCTCCCGCCGCGGCGCGGCGGCGCTGCCGCCGGCGACGAGCGCGCCGGGCGGGAACGGTCGAGGGCGCGGCGCGCGGTTCCGCGACGGCGGGCGGCGCGGCGGCGCCGCGCGGCGGCGCCTTCATCGCCATCGAGCGGCGGCGCCACAGGCTCGCCGCCGAGAAATCGCCCTTGCGCAGGCGCTGAAACCCAAGCGCGCGCAGGATCTGTTCGGTCTGGCCCAGCGTCCAGCCGAGACCGGCGGCGAACTCCGCCGTCAGTTCGACCACGCCTGGGCGCTCGGGCTCGGCCCGCGAGAGCGCGTCGAGCCGTTCCAGCGCGAGGACCGGCAGGGCCAGCCCCGCGACGGCGCGCAAGCCCCGCAGGCTCAAGGCCTCGGGCCGCGGCGCCGGATGCGGCAGAAGGCTGAGGCGGTCGGCGGCGGGCCGCCAGCGCGGCGCGGCGAGATCCGCGAACATGGCGCCGATCGCCAGCGCCTCGGGCGTCAGCAGGGCCGGCAGGTAGAGCGAAAAGGCGCCGAAGCGCACCCCGAGGCTCTTCAGGGTCCGCCGTTCCTGCCGGCTCAGCGCGCGAATGTGCTCGTCGGCCTGGCCGCGGTCGAGGACGCCAAACCGCTCGACGATCTGGTAGGCGACGCCGCGCGCGAGCCCCCTGAGCCGCCCGTCGGCCATCGCGTCGCTCAGCTGCTTCAGGGGCCTGAGCCGGCGGTTCGCTTCCGCCGCGACGAAGGCTTCGAGCCGCCTCGCCGCCCGCTCGCGCGCGGCCTCGGCGCCGAATTCGCCGAAGATGCGCACGCGCGGCGCGAACGGCCCGCCGCCGGCAATTTCGCCCGCCGCCTGCCCGCGCCAGTCGACGAAGCCGCCGGGCCGAAGCGCGAAGGCGTCGTCCTCCTCGCTCGCGAGTTCGCCGAACCGGCGGGCGATTTCCGGCGCGACCGCGCGTTCGACCGCCGCCCGCAGCGCCCGATTCTCCAGCGCCGAAGCGCCGCGCTCCGGCTCGAAATCGACGCCGGAGAGCTTGCCGACGACGTGCCCCTCGACCGTCACAGCTCCGTCGGCGCCGATCCCGCCGAGGACGGGACGGCCGCCCTGGCTCAATGTCCGAAGAAGAACGCTGGTGCGCCGGTCGACGAAGCGCTGCATCAGCGATTGATGAAGCGTGTCGGAGAGCCGGTCCTCGAGATCGCGCGCGCGGGCCTGCCAGGCGGGCGGATCAGCGAGCCAGTCGGCCCGATTGGCGATATAGGCGAGCGTCCTCACCCGGGCGAGCCGCGCCGACAGCGCGTCGATGTCGCCGTCGTCGTGGTCGAGGGCGGAGAACTGGCCCTGCATCCAGTCCTCCGGCACCCGGCGGTTCGCCTGGGTCAGATGTTCGAACAGGGCGCCGATCAGGCGGGCGTGCTCGTCCTGCGTGGTCTTGCGGAAGTCCGGCGTCTGGCAGGCTTCCCACAGCCGCATCAGATTGGCGCGGTCGCGGCAGCGCCGGACCACGACGTCCTCGCTCGAAAGCTGGCGCAAAGTCGTTTCGTCCTGGCTCTCCTCGGACAGTCTCAATCCCGGCGCGGGCGGCGGCGCGGCGAGCGAGCGCATCAGCCCCTGCAGCGACTGGAAATCGAGCCGGGCGTTGCGCCACTCGGCGGCCAGGACCGCCGGGAAGACGTGGCCCTCGACCGCGGCGACGATGTCGGGATCGAGGTCGGGAGCCTCGCCGGCGACGCCGAACGCGCCGTCCTTGCGGTATCGCCCCGCCCGCCCGGCGATCTGGCCGATCTCCTGGGAGAACAGCCCGCGGGTCCGCCTTCCGTCGAATTTGCGCAGGCCCGCGAAGGCGACATGGTCGACGTCCATATTGAGGCCCATGCCGATGGCGTCGGTGGCGACCAGGAAATCGACCTCGCCGGACTGGAACAGCTCGACCTGCGCGTTGCGGGTGCGGGGGGAGAGCGAACCCATCACCACCGCCGCGCCGCCGCGCTGCCGGCGGATCAACTCGGCGATGGCGTAGACCGCGTCGGCGGAGAAGGCGACGATCGCGCTGCGCCGCGGCAGGCGGGCGAGTTTCCTCGAGCCTGCATAGGTCAGCCGGGAGAAGCGTTCCCGGAACTGGATCTCGGCTTCGGGGGCAAGACGCCGGATCAACGGAGCGACGGTCGCAGCGCCCATCAGCATGGTTTCCGCGCGCCCGCGGGCGTTGAGCAGCCGGTGGGTGAACACATGGCCGCGCTCGGGATCGGCGCAGAGCTGGATTTCGTCGACCGCCAGGAATTCGACCTTGCGGTCGAGCGGCATCGCCTCGACGGTGCAGACGAAATACTGCGGATGGGCCGGGACGATCTTTTCTTCGCCGGTGACGAGCGCGACCCGGGCGACCCCACGCGCCTTGACCATGCGATCGTAGATTTCGCGCGCCAGCAGCCGCAGCGGCAGGCCGATCATGCCCGAGGCGTGACCCAGCATGCGCTCCACCGCCAGGTGGGTCTTGCCGGTGTTGGTCGGCCCCAACACCGCGACGAGGCGCGAGCGGCTATCCCGCTCAGGCGAGTCGTTCATGAGGAAAGAATGTGGAGGATGCGGACCCTGACCGCAAGCTCCCGCGCTCCGGTCTCTTGCGGTTCCCGGCTGGCTGAGCCAACCTTGCGGCGAAGCGGCGCAACTGCAGGGAGGATCGTGCGATGTACTACGGCCAGGTGGAAGGGACTGACCTCGTCGTCCTCGACAAGCGCTTCAAGCCGCTTTTCGCCGGCTATGTGCGGGTCGAACGGCTGTGGACCGGCGCCCGCTGGTCGGAGGGTCCGGCCTGGTTCGCCGCCGGCCGCTATCTCGTCTGGTCGGACATCCCGAACAACCGCATGCTGCGCTTCGACGAGGCGTCGAGCCAAGTCTCGGTCTTTCGCCAGCCCTCCAACAACTCGAACGGCAACACGGTCGACAATCAGGGCCGGCTCGTCACCTGCGAACATCTGACGCGCCGCGTGACCCGGACCGAATTCGACGGGTCGATCGCCGTTCTCGCCGACAAATGGAAGGGCAAGCGCCTCAACTCGCCCAACGACGTCGTCGTCAAATCGGATGACTCGGTCTGGTTCACCGATCCCGCCTACGGCATCGACTCCGACAACGAGGGCGACCGGGCGCCGCCGGAAATCGACGGCTGCCATGTCTACCGCATCGATCCGAAGAGCGGCGAGGTCGCGCGCGTGATCGACGACATGGTTCGCCCCAACGGCCTGGCGTTTTCGCCCGATGAAAAGCTTCTCTACGTCGTCGACACCGGCGCGACCCACAAAGAGAACGGACCCCGCTGCATTCGCCGATTCACCGTGTCGCCGAACGGCAAGAGCCTCAAGGGCGGCGAAATCTTCGCCGAATCGACCGCGGGCCTGTTCGACGGCTTTCGCGTCGACCGGCACGGGCGCGTGTGGACGAGCGCGGAGGAAGGGGTTCACTGTTACGACCCCGACGGAACCCTGATCGGCAAGATCCTGATCCCCGAAATCGTCGCCAACGTGACGTTCGGCGGCGCCAAGCTGAACCGGCTGTTCATTTGCGGCACGACCTCGCTCTATTCGGTCATGCTGATGACCAACGGTTCGAAGCTCGGCTGACGCTTCGGCTGCGTTCTGGCGGCGGCCCGGGGGCCGCATGCTCCGGTCGCGGGACAGAAGACAAAGGAGGAGCGAATGGGCGCCGACATCACGTTCAAACGTCCGGACAGCGGCGACGCCGGGGGTTACCTGGCCAACGCCGCGCGCGGCGACGCGCCGGGGCTCGTCGTCATCCAGGAATGGTGGGGTCTTTCCCAGCAGATCAAGGCGATGTGCGACCGCTTCGCGCTCGCCGGTTTCGACGCGCTCGCGCCCGATCTCTTCAAGGGCGTGGTGGTGCCCTATCACGACTCGGAAGCCGCGGCGAAGGAGATGTCGTCGCTGAACTTCATCGACGCGACCGACGAGACCGTGCGCGGGGCCGTGCAGTATCTCAAGCGCAACGGCGCCAAGGCCGGCATCGCCGGCTTTTGCATGGGCGGAGCGGTCGCGGTCATCGGCGCGGCGCGAATCCCGGAGCTTGCGGCCGCCGTCTCGTTCTACGGACTTCCGCCCGAACAGGCGGTCAAGCCGTCGGACGTCAAAATCCCGCTGCAGGGCCATTTCGCCAGCCATGACGACTTCGTCACGCCCAAGGCCGTGGACGACTTCGAGAAGGCGCTGAAGGCGGCGGGAAAGGACTGCGAGTTCTTTCGCTATGACGCCCATCACGCCTTCGTCAACGAGCAGCGGATGGCGATCCACGATCGCCAGGCTGCGGAACTCGCCTGGGGCCGGGCGACGGCCTTTTTGCGCAAGCATCTGGCGTAGGGCGGCTCTCGGCGGCGACGGCGCGAGGCGACGCGATGGAGCTTGGTCTCGTAGGCAAGGTCGTCCTCGTCACCGGCGGCTCGAAGGGGATCGGCCTCGCCTGCGCCCAGGCTTTCACGGCCGAGGGCGCCCGGATCGCCATCGCCTCGCGATCACAAGAGAACGTCGACCGGGCCCTGGCAGTTCTCCGGGGCGCGATTGGCGTCGCCGCCGATCTCGCCGATCCGGCCGCCGCGGCCGAGATGATCGACCGGGTCGAGGCTCGCCTCGGTCCGGTCGACGTTCTGGTCAACTCGGCCGGCGCAGCCCGACGGACGCCACCGGAAAAATTGAACCCCGCGGCCTGGCGAGAGGCGTTCGACGCCAAGTTCTTTTCCTACATCAACGCCATCGATCCGATGGTGAAGCGGATGGCGCGGCGAGGCGCCGGCGTGATCGTCAGCATCATCGGCGCCGGGGGCAAGGTCGCCTCGCCGACCCATCTGGCGGGCGGGTCGGCGAACGCCGCCCTGATGCTCGCAACCGCGGGGCTCGGCGCGGCCTACGCCGGCTCAGGCGTCAGGGTCGTCGGCGTGAGTCCCGGCCTGACGGACACCGGGCGGGTCGCGGAGGGCATGGCGGCGGAGGCGCTGCGCGCCAATATCTCGACCGCGGAGGCGCGGCGGCGCGGCGTCGAGCGCATTCCGATCGGCCGGATGGCCTCGCCGGAGGAGATCGCCGCGGTCGTCGTCTTCCTCTCCTCGAGCAAAGCCGGCTATGTCGCCGGCGTCACGATCTCGATGGACGGCGGACAAAACCCGATCGTGCTGTGAGTGGGCGATTCGGCGCGGGCGCCGACTTCACGACGACCCCGATCAGGAGACGGCCTTGCGGCGGCCGGAGAATGGCGTCAACCGCCGCAATTGCGCGGCCCCGGCCTGCTTGGGCAACTTCTCCGCGATCCCATAAACGCGTTCGCGCCGGTCGATCTCGCCCATTACTTCGGCCGGCGACACGCCGCATTCCGCCCAGACGACCGCGAGATGGTAGAGCATGTCTGCGCTCTCTAGGATCACAGACTCACGGTTCATCTGCACCGCGTCGAGGCCGACCTCGATCGCCTCCTCGACCAGCTTCTTGGCCATCTTCTGCACGCCGTCCCGGAACAGCCTGGACGTGCGCGAATCCGCAGGGTTGCGGTCGCGCGCCTCCAGAATTGCGGCAAAGAGTCTTTCGAGCGAATCAGTCATGATGTCGGATTATCCCATCACGATGATAGCGAATTTCCTTACCTAAAGTATAGCAAAATCCCGACGGCTTCGGTTTTTTGCGCGATCGTCGGGCATTGGGAGGGGATGGCGGGGGCCCTTACGCTGCGGCAAGGGCCTCGAACAGCGCGCGGCCGTCGACGCCGCCGACCAGCGGATCGATCAGGTTCTCCGGATGCGGCATGATTCCGAGCACGTTGAACCGGTCGTTGAAGACGCCGGCGACGCCGTTTTCGGAGCCGTTCGGGTTTGAGCCTTCGTCGACCCGGCCATCGGCGTCGCAATAGCGCAGCGCGACCTGGCCCCGCGCCTCGATCGCTCGCAGGGTCTCGTCATCGGCGACGAAATTGCCTTCCCCGTGAGCGATCGCGAACTTGACCACCTGCCCTCGAGCGTAAGCGCAGGTGAACGCGGTTTCGGCGTTCTCGACCCGCAAGTGCTGCATCTTGCAGACAAAGCGCAGATTGGCGTTGCGCATCAGCACGCCCGGCAGCAGACCGGCCTCGCACAGAATTTGGAAGCCGTTGCAGATCCCGAGCGTCAGCCCGCCGCGCGCGGCATGCTCGCGGACCGCCCGCATGATCGGCGCTCGCGCCGCTATCGCTCCGCAGCGCAGGTAATCGCCGTAAGAGAAGCCGCCGGGCAGCACGACGAGATCGGTCCCGGGCGGCAGCGCATCCTCGGCGTGCCAGACGATCGCCGGCGCGCTGCCGCTCGCCCGGCGCAGGGCTCGCGCCGCGTCCCCCTCGCGATTGATCCCGGGAAAGACAATGACCGCGGCGCGCATCGACCCTCAGACGATCTCGATCGCGTAGTTCTCGACGATGGTGTTGGCGAGCAGCCGCTCGCAGGCCTCGCCGAGACGCCTGCGCGCCCCGTCGCGATCCTCGCCGTCGATCTCGATGTCGAAGACTTTGCCCTGGCGGACGCTTTTGAGGCCGTCGATGGACAGCGAGCGCAACGCGCCCTCGATCGCCTTGCCCTGCGGATCGAGCACGCTGGCTTTGAGCGTGACGGTGACGCGCGCTTTCACGGGACTTGAATCTCCGGCTATGTCAGGCCGCGTTTGACGTCGGTCCCATCGTCAGCAGCGCATAGAGCGCGGTCGGGTCGCGGGTCGCGCGCAACTGCGCGGCGATGGCGCTGTTGCGCAGCAGACGCGCGCTCATCGCCAGCGCCTTGAGGTGGTCGGCGCCGGCGGACTCAGGGGCGATCAACGCGAATGCGAGGTCGACCGGCAGGCCGTCGGGAGCCTCGAAATCAATCGGGCGATCGAGGCGGGCGAAGACGCCGAAGATCTGCTCGCATTTCGCGAGCTTGCCATGCGGGATCGCGACGCCGTCGCCGACCCCGGTCGAGCCGAGCCGCTCGCGCTGCAACAGCGCGTCGAAGATCTCGCGGGCAGGCAGGCCGGAGACCAGGGCCGCGCGGTCGCTTATCTCCTGCAACGCCTGCTTCTTGCCGTTGACCCGCAAGGCCGGAAGCACGCCGTCGGGTTTGATCAGTTGGGAGAAAGACATTGTCGTCCCGAATGTGCGGTGACTGATGTTGGAGACCGAACTCATGATTCTAGCGCGGATCGAGCCAGCCGATCGCGCCGTCGCGGCGTCTATAGACGACGTTCACCCGCCCGCTGCCCGCGTGTTCGAAAACGACGACGGGGGCGTCCGACAGATCGAGTTCGGCGACGGCGGAAGCGACCGAAAGGGATTTCAGGGCTTCCGTCCCCTCCGCCACGACGACCGGATTGAACCCCTCTGCGGGTTCTTCGTCCCCGTGCGGCGTCTCGACCACGTAATTGTCGACCTTGGCGAGACCGTCTTTGGCCGGGACGCCCGCGTGGCCCTTGAGACGGTTCTTGTACCGGCGCAGCCGCCCCTCAATTTTGCCGGCCGCCTGTTCGAAGCAGGGATAGGGCTCGTGCGCCCGCCCCTCCGCGTGCAGGCTGACGCCGGAGCTGAGCCGCAATGTGCAGTCCGAGCGAAATCCCGACCCCTCGCGGGCGATCACCACATGACCGCCGACCGAGCCGTTGAAATAATGGGCGACCATCGCCTGCACTTTTTCCAACACATGCTGACGCAAAGACTCCCCGATATCGAGGTTCTTTCCGGATACTCTCAACGTCATCGATGTCGGCCCTACCCTTTCAGGCGAACGACGACGCGCCCCGATCGTCGCAACTTGCGCCGCGCCCGGCGCAATCTTGTCCGTCCCTGCCCGCCTCGCTTCGGACGAATCCAAGCAACCGGCTTGCCAACAGCGTTAAGAGCGCGTCGCGTGAATGTCAATCGGCGCGATAAGTCATTCATTCGACAGTAGAAAGGGATTTCATACCTCGACCGCGAGGGAATCGTTGCGCGCACGGGGCGCGCGAACGGGCGACATCTTCAATTTACGTCTTTCGACCGAGGAGGGAATTCTCAGGCTGTCCCGGTATTTGGCGACGGTGCGCCTCGCGACGATGATATCGGCCTCGCGCAACCGTTCGACGATGAGGTCGTCCGACAGCACGTCGGCAGGGTCCTCCTCGGCGATCATCTGGCGGATGCGCTGGCGCACGGCCTCGGCCGAGTGGGACTGGCCCGACTCGGTGGAGGCGATCGCCGCGGTGAAGAAATATTTCATTTCGAACAAGCCGCGAGGGGTCTGGATGTACTTGTGCGCAGTGGCGCGAGAGACCGTCGATTCATGCACGCCGATCGCCTCGCCGACCATTTTCAGATTGAGCGGCTTCAAGCTCCTCACGCCGTCGACGAGGAAGGAATCCTGCCGCCGCACGATCTCGGTCGCGACGTTGAGGATGGTGCGCGCGCGCTGCTCCAGGCTCTTGGTGAGCCAATTGGCCGACTGGAGCTGGGCGGAGATATATTGCCGGTCCTCTTCGCGTTTTGCGCCGCGGCGGATCTCGGCCGCGTAAACGTCGTTGACCAGCACCCGCGGGAGCGCCTGACTGTTGAGCTCGACCCGCCAGACCCGATCGGCGGCCGCGGTCACGTAGACGTCGGGAATCGCCGGCGCGCCGGGCGGATCGCCGAACGCGCGGCCCGGCTTGGGCTCGAGACGCCTGATCTCGGCGATCATGTCGCTCAGGTCGTCGTCGTCGACGCCGCACAGACGGCGCAGCAGCGGATAGTCCCGCCTGGCGAGCGCGGGCAGGTTCTCGATCAACGCCTGCATCGCCGGATCGAAACGGTCGCGCTCGCGCAACTGCAGGCTCAGGCACTCGGCGAGATTGCGCGCGAACACGCCCGTCGGCTCGAGGGCCCGCATGCGGACAAGCACCGCTTCGACGCCTTCGACGCCGGTCCCGAGCTGCTCGGCGATTTCCGCCGTGGAGCCGACAAAATAGCCGGCGTCGTCCAGCCCGTCGATCAGCGCGGCGCCGATCAGCCGCTCGGACGGCTCGGCGAGGAGGATCGCCGCCTGGCGTTGGAGATGGTCGCGAAGCGACAGGGTCTCGCTGACATAGGCTTCGAGGTCGGGCGCGTCCCCGGGGTCGAACCCGCCGCCGACGCCGCCGGACCACGAGGTCGCGGACAGGCCATCGGCCGTCGCGGCCGAGGCTCCGGGCGGCTGGCGTTCGCCGTCGAAGGCGTTCTCGATCTCGGTGCCAAGACTGGCGGCGAGCCCGGCGGGGTCGGTCTCCAACGCCTCGGACGCCCAGTCGCCGGGTTCGGCGTCCGCCCCCGGTTCGGCGACGGCAGGCTCAGCCTCGAGCCGGTCGAGAGCCGCGCGCTCGCTGTCCTCCGCCCGTTCCAGCAGCGGATTGCTCGCCAGTTCGCTCTCGATGAAGGCGCTGAGTTCGACGTTCGGCATCTGCAACAGCTTGATCGCCTGCAGCAGCTGCGGCGTCAGAACCATCGTCTGGCCCTGCCGCATCGTCAATTTGGCCGAAAGCGCCATTCCGAATTCACTCTTCCCCAGCCGCCCGCCAGACGGTGCGTCACGCCGCGGCTCGCTTTTTGCTTCTACCGCCGCTGTCGTAGCATAGGGGGAACTTGCTGCAACGTGAACCGTTGTCGCAGAACTTGGGCGTCGGGCCGGCGCGTCGTTGCGGCAGTGGCTGAATCACCTTTGAAAATCAATAGGTTGAATTGGTTAAACACGCGGGGGAAAACCTTGGGTCGCCACCTCACAATGATATAAAGACTTGCTTATATGTTTATTGCGTAATGCCCTATCCGCTGATAAGGAATGTCCCGCTCCAATGGGAATTCATGACGCCATGACCAAAGCCGCCGACCACGCCGTCGCCGATATCGGCCTTGCCGCCTACGGGCGCAAGGAGATCGCCATAGCCGAGACCGAAATGCCGGGCCTGATGGCGACTCGCGCCGAATACGCGGCGCGGCAGCCGCTCAAGGGCGCCCGCATCGCCGGTTCGCTGCATATGACGATCCAGACCGCGGTTCTGATCGAGACCTTGAAGGCGCTCGGCGCCGACGTGCGCTGGGCCTCCTGCAACATTTATTCGACCCAGGATCACGCGGCGGCGGCGATCGCAGCGACCGGAACCCCGGTGTTCGCGATCAAGGGCGAGAGTCTCAAGGACTATTGGAACTATACCCACCGCATTTTCGACTGGGCCGACGGCGGTTCGCCCAACATGATCCTCGACGACGGCGGCGACGCGACGCTGCTGATTCATCTGGGCGCCCGCGCCGAGCAAGGCGACGCGAAGTTTCTCGATTCGGCGACCAACGAGGAAGAGGAAGTGCTCTACGCGGCGATTCACGGGCGGCTGAAGAGCCATCCAGGCTGGTATGGCCGCAACGCGGCCTCGATCCGCGGCGTCACCGAGGAGACGACGACCGGCGTGCACCGGCTCTATCTGATGGCCAAGGAAGGCAAGCTCCTGTGGCCGGCGATCAACGTCAACGACAGCGTCACCAAATCGAAGTTCGACAACCTCTACGGCTGCCGCGAGTCGCTGGTCGACGGCATCCGCCGCGGCACCGACGTGATGATGGCGGGCAAGGTCGCGATGGTCGCGGGCTTCGGCGACGTCGGCAAGGGCTCGGCGGCATCCTTGCGCAACGCCGGGTGCCGGGTGATGGTGTCCGAGATCGACCCGATCTGCGCGCTGCAGGCGGCGATGGAGGGCTACGAGGTCACGACCATGGACGAAGCGGCGCCGCGCGCCGACATTTTCGTCACCGCCACCGGCAACGTCGACGTCATCACCATCGACCACATGCGAAAAATGCACGACCGCGCGATCGTCTGCAACATCGGCCATTTCGACTCGGAAATCCAAGTGTCGGCGCTGCGCAATTTGAAATGGAACAACGTCAAGCCCCAGGTCGACGAAATCGAGTTTCCCGACGGCAAGAAGATCCTGCTTCTTTCGGAAGGCCGCCTCGTCAATCTCGGCAACGCGACCGGGCATCCGTCGTTTGTGATGTCGGCCTCGTTCACCAACCAGACGCTGGCCCAGATCGAGCTCTTCACCAAACCCGGCCAGTACAAGAAGCAGGTCTACACCCTGCCCAAGCATCTCGACGAGAAGGTCGCCTCGCTCCATCTCGCCAAGATCGGCGTGAAGCTGACCACGATGACGGCGGAGCAGGCGAAGTACCTCGGCATTCCGCAGAACGGGCCGTTCAAGGCGGAGCATTACCGGTATTGAGCGGCGCTTTCATCCTCCCCGGCGGATGCGGAAGAGGGGGCCGCGCGAAAGTGCGGGCGAAGGGGCCGGCGCTACGGCCCGGCGGCGACGATCAATACCCTTTGATTCTGCGGATGGCGGCCTTGGCGTCTTCATCCATCTTCTTGATGTCCTTGCTCGACTGATCCATGGCCCTTTGGTTCCATTCGATCGCCTTGGCCAGATCCTGCTTGACGCCCCAGCCGTTCGTATAGAGCGCGGCGATGCCGTTTGACGCACGCCAGTCGCCCTGATCGGCGGCTTTCCTGTACCAGGCCATCGCCCGGGCGTAATCCTGCTGGACGCCCTTGCCGTCCTGATAAAGCGCGCCGAGCTCGAATTGCGCCGCCGCGTCACCCGCGTCCGCCGCCCGTTGCTGCGCGACGAACGCATCATCGTATCGCCCGGACGCCGCGAGCGCTTGCCCGAGTTGACGCCAGAGGCGCGGATCCGTCGGGTATGCTTTCAGCGCGATTTGGCAGGCAGCGACGGCGCTTGGAGCTTCCGGCGCAGCGGAGGACGGCCCCAGAACGGCGCCCGCCTTCGTTACGTTGAGAACTCGTCGTCAGTCGCTCGCATTCCTTTACCAGCGGATCGCCGTCGGCGTTCGCCTGCGCCGCGGCCTTGTTGGCCGGTTCGGGCCGCGCCGCCGCGTTCAGGGCCGGCTGAATAGCAGGCTCGGCCAGTTTGGCGAGGTTCGACGGCGCCGCCGCGTTCAGGGCCGGCTGAATAGCAGGCTCGACCAGTTTGGCGAGGTTCGACGGCGCCGCCGCGTTGGTGGTCTGCTCGGGCTGGACGACCGGGTTCAAGGCCAGATCAACCAGGCGCCCGCCGGCGGTGGCCTCGCTTAGCGGAGCCGTGGACGAATTGGACCGCAACAGCGGCGGGTTGACCTGTCGAGGGCCGAACCCGACGACGAGCGCTGTCGCGACCCCTAGCGCCGCCACGCTCGCGACCCCCGCGGACACCGCCCACTTCCAGCCGCCGCGGCGCGACCGCGATATTCGGGGCTCGGCATGAGCCGCGCCGTCCGGCGCCGGCTCGGCGGCGTCGCTTTCCGTTTTGTGTTCTCTCGGCCCCGCCCCCGTAGCGGCTTCTTTCGCCGTCTCCTCCTTCGCACGGGGCCGTTCCCGCTCCGCCGTCTCGGCGGCCTCTGTCTCAGCGCGCGCAGCGCGCTCACCCTCGGCCGCTTCGCGCTGGCGAAGCTCCTCCTCGAGCATGGCGAGCGCGCGGGTCAGTCGCTCGACGTCGGAATCGAATCGGTTGTGGGAAATCTCGATTCCCTGCCGGCGGGCGAGCTTCTTCAGGCTGTCGGGCAGGTCGTCGGCCTTGGGCATGGCCGCGCCTTCGACCAGGACCGGAATGACCCGAACCCCGCGCTCGAGCGCGGCCTGGATCTCGATCCGCACGAAATCATGCGGGTCGTCGAGACGCCGCTGGTTGTTCTTGTCGGTCGCCGAAATCCACCGCTTTCCGATAACGGCGACCAGCGCGTCGCAGGCGCCGACGCGCTCGGTCAAAACATCGACGAAATCCATGCCGGGCGGGATATTGTCGACGTCGAAGAAGACGCTTTCGCGTCCCAGCCGGTTGGTCAGGCGGTCATAGATCCTCCCGGCGAACCCGCCCGAATCCTCGCGCCGATAGCTGATGAAGACGCCGCCCAACATCTCGAAGCCCTCGCGTCTTTCGGAAAATACCGCGACGCCGGCAAGAGCGCAAACCCCCGCCGGTTTTGGCGTCCCAAGGCGCGGCCGGCACCGGCTGGATGGTCGCCGGATCCGCGCCGAGACAACGACGCGGAATGTTCGCTCTTGCGAATCGCCGGCGTCGCCGTGCCGATCTTCGTCATCGTCCTGGCCCTGGCGGCGCGGTTCCGCTATTCGGAAGCTCATCATGCGCCCGCCGTCGCCATTTCAGGAATCCGTCCCGGTCCCGCCGCCCGCCGCCTCGATCACTCGGCGACGAGCGATCGCGCTGACGGGCGCGGGACTTGGCGCCGCGCTCATCGGCGGCTGCCGAAGCGGCGACGATCGGGGCGCCATCGACATATCGGGCAATTCCCCGCCGCTCGAGTTCGCCATGACGCGGGCCTCGGACGGGCGGCGGGTGACTGAAGCCGACTATCGCGGCCGCATCGTCATGCTCTATTTCGGCTACACCTTTTGTCCGGACGTCTGTCCGACCACGCTCGCGAATGTCGCCGAGGTTCTCAAGCGGCTGGGTCCGGACGCCGAGCGCGTGCGCCTGCTTTTCGTGACTGTCGACCCCGATCGCGACACCCTTCCCGTGCTGGCGGAATATGTGAAGAATTTTGCGCCGCAGATCGAAGGTTTGCGTGGCGATTCAGATCAGATCGCTTCGCTGGCGCGCCGCTATCGCGTCGCCTATTCCGTGACGCCCGCGACCAAGACGCGCCCCTATGAGGTGACGCACGGCTCGGCGATCTATGTCTTCGACGGCTCGGGCGCGGCGCGCCTGCTCATTCCCTCGCTCGGCTCCGGGGCGGGCGACGTCGCCGGCGTCACGGCCGATCTCCGGCGCCTGGCCGAGGGGGGCAATTCGCGCGGCCTGTTCACCTGGCTGCGGCGATTCGTCTGAGCCCACGCTCACTGGCCGGTCGCGCCGCGCACCGGAAAGCTCGCTGCCAGCGAGCCGCCGTCCTTGAAGCGCAAGGTGACGGCGACCGAGCGTCCGCGCGCCGCGGCGGCGGTCGGCGACATGCACATCAGGTGGTATCCGCCGGGCGCGAATTTGACTTCGCCGTGCGCGGGCACGGCCACGCTGTCGACCATCTCCATCCGCTCCTGGCCTTTGTCGTTGACGCTGCGATGGATCATGAGGGCGCCGCACGCCGGCGAAGCGGCGCCGACCAGCGTGCGCGTCCGTCCGGTCGGGTTCGACAGGACGAAATATCCGGCCGCCGGGCGCGAGGGGATGATGAGGCGCAGCCACGGCTGGCTTATGACGAGCCCCGGCTCCTTCGCCTCAGCCGCCGCGCCCGACAGCGCCAGCGCCAGCGCGCAAAGCGCCGATTTACAGGCCAGTCCAGCGGCGTGAGAGCGCGGCGAGGGCGGCGGCGTCCGCGTCGGTCTCCGGAATCGATTCATCGCAAAGCCTCATCGCGTTCACGACCGCGAGCAGCCCGACCACGCTCATCATCGCGGGAGGAATCCAGATCACGAGGCCGCCGATCTGCTGATCGGCGAGCGCGCCGATGGAGGGAAAAATCCGGCCGCAGAGATTGTAATAGGGATAGAGGTCGCGTGAGGAGAAGACAATCGTCGCGCCAAGCGCGATCTGCGGGAACATGACGCCGATCGAGAGCGCGGCCCGCGCGCCGAAGGACACGCGCGCCGGCGGTTTCGGCCGCGGGTCGAGAACCAGGCACCAGAACAGGATTCCGTCCAGAACCATGCTCCAGTTCATCAGCGAGTAAAGCCGCGCGTCGATCATCGCCCGAAAATGCACCGCCGGGATCAGCCAGAAATAGAACAGCCCCACGAACAGGAACGCCGCCAGCAACGGCTGCTGCAGCACGTGGATCGCCGCGCCGGCGAAACGGCTCTCGACCGGGCGCCGCGCCCAGAGCGGCATGCCGCGCTTGAGCGAGCCGCCGACCCAGCTCAGCGCGATCAGGAACGGGCCCACATGATGCATCGTCACGTGCTGGATGCGGTTGAGAAAAAACATGTGCTGCGACCAATATTCGAACCGAGTCTGCAGCACCGCGTAGGTGGCGAGGAGCCCGATCACAAAAACCGCGCGCCGCCAGACGGGTGGGCGCTCCCTCGCCGGCGCGAGCGCGACGCCGCGAAAGAACCAGAGCAGCGTCAGCGCCGTCGCCAGATAGATCGCGGGCGAAAAATCCCACGGCCCCCAGGCCGGCATCAGCGACGGATGGCTCTCCGAGATCCAGAACAGGAACACGCCGAAGGCGACAATCGCCCAGTCGGCGGCGCGCCCGGTCCGCTCCGCGGCCGGCCGCGATGGCGAGAGCCCGTGTAGCCAGGTCCGTTCCATGACCCGAACGGCCTAGGCGAGGCTTCGCCGCCTGTCAAAGCGCGAAACGACGCGGAGGGGGCTGGCGCTTGGGAAGCGGCGTCGGTGGCTGGCGAGAGGACATGCGGATCGCGGCGGCGCAATGCGCAACGCCGGTTCGCGCATTCTAGCTTCATCCGGCGAAAGCCGCCGCCCGCCGGCCCGGGGATTGGAAAAGTCGCTTTGCGGCGCCGGAAACTATCCTCGAGTTATCAATAGCTTATCGCTATTTTCGACAATTTCTTCCTGATAAACCAAAATCGTGCTAGGGTATCTATCGTCATGCGACACACGACCCAGAGTCTGCTCGCGCCTGCGACGGCGGACGCCGCTTGGCGCGGCGCGCGGGAGCACATCTAACACGATGTTTACGGCCTTTATTTACCCTGATGATTTTTTTTCGATTGGATTCGCCGTAACCCATTGAAAAGTCCCGATTCGGACGAAGGAATCCAAGAAGATCCAAGCCAATCCAAGCTTTTTCTTCTTGGTTTTTCTTGGTTTTGTCTGGTCCGGCCTGGATTTCCTTGGAAATATTTGGTCCGGTCCGTATTATACGCTTAAACAAAGTTTTTTACGCCGCCTGCCCGGGCCGCCCGACGGCGCGCCGGCGCGAAAGCCTTGCTCAGGCCCCAAACCCCTTGAGCCGCTTGTATAGATCCATGTAGCGGCCAAAACCCTGGTCGTGGCGCGCCCTCATCGCCGGATTGGGCTCGAACGTCCGCTCGATCCGCGCCATCCGGCCGGCGGCCTCCCCGATCGAGGCGAAGGCGCCGGCGCTGAGGCCCGCCAGCATCGCGGCGCCGACGACGCCCGCATCGAGGCTCGCGACCCGGTCGAGCGGCCGGCCAAGCGCGTCGGCCCTGATCTGGCACCAGACGTCGGAGCGCGCGCCCCCGCCGGCGTGGCGTAGGCGCGCAGCGGTGACGCCGGCCGAGGCCTCGAGCGCGCCGATCAGCAGCCGCACCGAATAGGCGACGCCTTCCAGGACCGCGCGCGAGAGCTCCGGCGCTCCCATCGAGGCGTCGAGGCCGGAGAACGAGGCGCGGGCGGCGATGTCCCAGAGCGGCGCGCGCTCGCCCTCGAGGTGGGGCAGGAAGATCGGCCCCGGCCGCGCCGGATCGGCCTGCGCCGCGAGGTCTGAAATCTCCGCCGGCCCGCGGCCGAGCGAAGCGCCGAGCCAGGCGACCGAGGCGCCGCCCGCCTGGGTCGGGCCGGCATGCAGCGTGATCCCCTCGCAAGTCGGGAAGGCGATCACGCCGGGCGTCGGCGTGCGCATTCGCGAGACGACGCCGCCGACCTCGCTGGTCCCGCTCAGATAGGCGGCCTCGCCCTCGCCGACCGCGCCGGCGCCCAGCATGCCGGCCCATGCGTCCATGGTCGCGGTCGCGACCGGCGCGCCGGCGCCGGGCAGCCCGGCGCGAATCCGGCCAATGTTCTCGGTCAGGCCGCGAAGCGGCGGCAGGCGCTCGGCGGCGCCGGGAACGCAATCGATCAGCTCCTCGATGTAGCGGAGCGAGGAATCGACGACGCCGAACGAAGAGATCGGGTCGGCGCAGGCTTCGCCGGTGAGCTTGAAGAGGCAATAGTCCTTCGGCGCCATGACCCAGCGCGTGCGCCGCCAGACGTCGGGATGAGCGCGCGCCATCCACGCCATCCGGCTCAGAGGATGGCTGGCGTCGATCGGCAGCGGCGCGCCCCACCATCTCAAGCGCGCGTCCTCGGCGACGAGCCGGTCGAGCCGCGCGGCGTCTTCGGCGCAGCGCCCGTCCTGCCAGACGATCGCTGGCGCCAGCGCCTCGCCATCGGCGGCGACGAACACGTGGGTGTTGACCTGGCTCACGAGGCCGACGCCGGCGAGCGCTCCGTCCGGGGCGCCGTCGAGCGCCCCCGCGAGTCCCGCGAGCGCCGCCGACATCCAGTCTTCCGGCGCCTGCTCGACCAGACCCGGGCCCGGACGCGCGGTCGCGATCGGGCTCGAGCGCGAGGCGCGAACGACGCCCCCGGCGTCGAACAGCGCCGTCTTGACCGACGTGGTGCCGACGTCGACGCCAATGAGGAACGGACCCGCCATTTCGCGCAAACTCCTGTCTCGGTTGCACTTTGTAGACGCAATGCTAGGTTTGCGTCAGCAGTGGCCGACGGGAACGACGGAGGGAATGAGGTGGCGAGGAAATTTGTCGTTCGGCGAACGGCGGCGGCGCTGGCTGGAGCGCTCGTACTGGCGGCGACGGCCGGCGCGGCGATGGCGGCGGCGAAGATCGCGGTGATCACGCCTTATCTCGCCCAGCCCGGCACGCAGTTCTATGTCGAGGCGTTCCAGGAGGCGGCCAAGGCCAACGGCTGGACCGTCAACGTGATCGACACCAAGGGCGACGTGGCGGCGGTGATCAGCCGGATCGAGGACGTCTCCAATGAAGGGGTCGACGCGATCGTCATCAATGTCGATCCGGCGCAAGTCGCCGCGGGCCTGGAGACCGCCAAGAGCGCCAAAATCCCGGTCTTCGGCATGGACGCCGGCGCCAGTCCGCTGCTCGTCACCAACGTAACCAGCAACGGCTATGCGATGGCCGCCGACACCGCCGCCTATGTCGCCAACCGCATCAACGGCAAGGGCAACGTGGTGATGTTCGTCTTCGATGCGTTTCCGCCCGTCCACGCGCGCGACGTCGTCGCCGACGCGATCTTTAGGAACAACCCCGACATCAAGGTGATCGCGCGCGTCACCCCCGACGTCAAGGACGGCGGCATCGCGGATTCGCGCGCCAAGATGGAGGCGATCCTCGCGGCCAATCCAGGCAAGGGCAGGATTGCGGCGGTCTGGGCCGCGTGGGATCAGCCGGCGCTCGGGGCGATGCAGGCGATCGAGGCGGCGGGACGCGCAAACGAAGGCATCGTCATCACCGGCATCGACGCTAACCCGCAAGCGCGCGCCGCGATCGCCAAGGGCGGCGATTTCGAGGCCTCTATGGCGCAGGATTTCAAGGGCATCGGCCGCACGACCGCCGCAGCGGTGAAGCGCTATCTGGCGGGCGAGAAGATCAAGCGGAGCGTCATCTACGTGCCGACGAAACTGATCACGGCGGCGAATGTGAAGGAGTGATCCTGACGCGGTCGAGACCCCGCATCCGGCCGGCCGCCGTCGTCGTTCGGATCGCGCCGTGAGCCTGCTCTCGATCGCTCATCTCGCCAAGGCTTACGGCGGCGCGGTCGCGCTTCGGGACGCATCGCTTACCGTCGAGGCCGGCGAGGTCCACGCGCTGATGGGCGAGAACGGCGCTGGCAAAAGCACGCTGATCAAGATATTGGCGGGCGCGGTCGCGGCCGACAGCGGCGAGATCGCGATCGAGGGCGTTCCGGTTGCGATTTCGAGCGCGCGCGAGGCACATCGGCTCGGCCTGCGCTTCCTTCACCAGGAACTGAACGTGCTGCCGCGGTTGAGCGTCGCCGAAAACCTGTTTCTCGGGCGCGCCTATCCAATGCTCTGGGGCGGGCTCATCGACTGGCGCGGATTGCGGGAACGCTCCCGCGCGGCGCTCGACGCGCTCGGCGTCACCGATATCGCGCCCGAGACGATCCTGGGCCGCATGCCGATCGGCGACCGCATGATCGTCAAGATCGCCTCGATCTTTCTCGAGGACGGGTCGGCGCCGGGGCGACTGTTCGTCATGGACGAGCCGACGGCGGGGCTCACGGGCGAGGAGTTGGATCGGCTGTTCCAGGTCGTCAGGCGGTTGCGGCGACGCGGCTGCGCCGCGATCTACGTCTCGCACCGCATCGACGAGGCGCTCAGAATCTCCGACCGCATCACGGTGCTGCGCGACGGCGTCTCGCTGGCCCCGATCGCCAGCGCCGGGACGTCGCGGGCGCTGCTGATCGAACGCATGACCGGCCGGACCAGTCTCGAGGCGCCGCCGGTCGCGCCCGCCGAGCCGAACCGCGGGATCGCGCTTTCCGTCAACGGGCTCGCCGGCGACCGGCTCGACCGAATTTCGTTCGACCTTCATGAGGGCGAAATCCTCGGTGTCGCGGGCCTGGACGATTCCGGCGGCGATCGGCTGTTGAGGGCTCTGATGGGCGGCGCGAAACGTGGCGCGGTTAAGATCGCGGGAAAATCCCTCCCTGCCCGCGGGCCGGCCGAGGGTTGGCGGCGCGGGCTCGCCTATGTGCCGCGTGAGCGCCGCTCCGAGGGGCTCCTTCTCTCTCAGGACATCGCGCGCAACGTCGCCCTGCCGCATTTGCGGCGCCTCAGTCATTTGCGCTGGCTTCTCAATCGGCCCGCCGAGCGCATCGAGGCGACTGAGGTCGGCCGGCGCGTGCGCCTGCGGGCGACGGGTCCACGCCAAAAGGTTTGGCGTCTCAGCGGCGGGAACCAGCAGAAGGTCATGTTCGCGCGCGCAATCGCGGGCGCGCCTCGCGTTCTGCTGCTCGACGAACCCACCCGCGGCGTCGACGTCGCCGCAAAATTCGACATCCACGCGGTGTTGCGCGAGCTCGCCGGCGCCGGCGCGGCGATCCTTGTCTCCTCCTCGGATCATGAGGAACTGATCGCGCTTTGCGTTCGCATCGCGGTCCTGATCGAGGGACGCCTCTCCTGCATCGTCCCCGCCAACGGGCTCACGCCGCCTCGCCTGCTCGCGTTGTGCTACGGTGATCGGCCGCAATGAATCCGGGCATGGCGACGTTCGTCCGCAGACACGGGACGCTGGTCGGCGTTGTGATCGTCGTCGTCTATTTCTGGGCCCATCTGCCCGGCACCTTTCTCACCGGGCGCAATCTGCTCAACATTTCCCAGCAGATGAGCATGCTCGCCGTGGTTGCCTCGGGAATGACGATCGTGATGGCGATGGGCGATTTCGATCTGAGCGTCGGCTCGATGGCGAGCCTGGCGGGGATCGTCGCGGCCGTCGTCTTCGTGGCGGGCGGATCGACGGCGACGGCGATCGCCGTTGCGCTGGCGGCTGGTCTCGCGGGCGGATTGATCAACGGGTTCCTGGTCTCCTACGTCGGCATTTTGCCGTTCATCGCCACGCTCGGAGCGATGACGGTCTATAGCGGATTCGCGTTCTGGCTGTCGGGAGGCCAAACGATCTTCGGCGCCGCGATTCCGCGCGGTTTTTCCGATTTCGCGCGCGACGGCGTCCCGCTGGGAGCGACTGGCCTGGCCGTCCCCAATCTCACCCTGGTCGCCCTGGCGACGGCCTTGCTCGTCTGGGGCCTGCTCGAACAGACCGTCATCGGGCGGCGCCTCTATGCGATCGGCGACAACGCCGAAGCGGCGCGGCTCGCCGGCGTCAGCGTGCGGCCTTTGCGGCTCGCCGCGTTCGGTCTTGCGGGATTGGGCGCCGCGATCGGCGGACTGATGTACGCGAGCCGGGTCGCCTCGGCGAATCCGACGCAAGGCGCTGGCCTGATGCTGGACGCGATCGCTTCGGTGTTCCTGGGCCAAACCATGACGGAGGAAGGCGAGCCCCGGGTCCCGGCGACGCTCGGCGGCGTCGCGATCCTCGGCGTCCTCGGCAACGGGCTCACTCAGATGAATGTCGACAGCTACGTCAGGGACATGCTCACCGGCTCGATCGTCATCGCCGCCGTGGCCGCCAGCAGTTTCGGCAAGGCGCGGCGGCGATGAAGGCTTCCCGACCTCCTGCGAGGTCGGACCCGGGCAAAAAGAGATCCATTGGCGGCGGTCGGCTTTCAGTTCTTGGCGATCGCCACGCCCCATGGGAACGAGCCAACCGCAATCGACTTGATCACCTTCAGCGACGCCAGGTCGATGACCGACACGTCGTTCGAAACCCCATTGGTCGACAACAGATATTTGCCGTCCGGCGAGATTTCCAGCTGCCATACCCGCTGGCCGACCAGCAGATATTTCAGCACCTTCTTGGTCGCCGCGTCGATGACCGCCACCCGGTTGGCGGGCCCCAGCGCGACGAAGGCAAGTTTGCCGTCCGGGCTGAAACGGATCCCGACCGGCTGGATCTGCTCCTTCGCCATCCCCGGGACGTCGAACGAAATCTTGTGCACAATGACGTGCTTGACCGGGTCGATCACGCTGACCGTCCCTCCCACCTCCGAACTCACCCAGAGCTCGGAGCCGTCGTGGTTGTATTCGGCGTAACGCGGGCGCGAGTTGACCAGAATGTTGGCGACGATCTTCTTGTTCCGCCAGTCGATCAGATGGGCCATGCTCGTCGTTTCCGACGTGTTGACGACGATCGAGCCGTCGGGGCTGACAGCCACGCCTTCGGGCTCGATGCCGACCGGGAACTCGCTGACCGCCTTGCGCGTCGCGACATCGACCGCCGTCAGCAATGCATTGTTCTCGTTGGCGATGAAGACGAGCTTGCCGTCTGGGCTGACCCGCAGTTGCTCTGGATCGGGGCCGGATGGGAGTTCGCCGACCTGCTTGAGGGTCTTTGTGTCCAGAACCGCGATCGTGTCGTCGTCGCCCAGACAGACAAACAGTTGCTTCTGGTCCTTGGTCAGCGCGATGCCGCGCGGCCGCTGTCCGACCTTGACGGTGCGCGTGACTTCGAGCTTGCCGAGATCGATGACCGAAATCGAATTGCCCTTCTCGTTGGTGATGTAAGCGGTCTCGGCGAGAACGGGCGCCGACAACGCCGCTGAGCCCGCCAGGAGGACGAGCGCAGCGGCCGCGATCTTCAATGAAGCTTGCATTTCGTCTCCGGCTGGTCGAGGCCCAGCGTGTCGAGTGCGGTCGTCTGGTGCAAAAACCCCTCTTGTGGCGAAACCGAGACGGTTCCCCTGCCGTCGGTCAGCAGGATCGGTTGGCGGACCTGCTGGTTCCATGAGCGAACAGTCAGCTTCTCCCCTTTGAAAGCCCCGATCGCGAAGTCGGGTCCGCTAATATAGTCGCGCACCGTCTTCGTATCGCTGGAGCGCGTATGGGCGACAGCGTCGCCGATCATGCGCATGGCGACCCAGGCCTGATTGTCTCGCGCGTTCATCCCGCGCTTGAACATGCGTTCGAAGCGGTTCTGCAACTGGACGGCGCCCCAGAGTTCGTGAGAAGGGTCCCAACTCGTCGGCCGCAGTCCCGCCGAGCCGACGACGGGCCGCGGGTCCCAGGTGCGATAGGGCAGATAGCCGGCGAAGACCTCGTTTTCGTCGGCGGCGACGAGAACGTCGTAACTCGGAGCATTCTGCGTGAAAACCGGCATCTGCCGCTGCACCTGGACGCTCCCCGAATCCGATCGCCGGCCGCCGCCAGTATCCTGATACACCCGCTCCTGGACGATCTTGGCGCCAAACTTGCGCGCCGAGCGCCGATAGGCGTCGCCCAGCAGCTTGTCCTCGGGATGCGAACCGACCACGAGCAGCCAGCGCGGCCATTGCTTCCAGATCAGATATTGAGCGAGGGCGTCCGCGAGCATCGACCGCGTCGGCGCGGTGTGAAACACGTTGGCGCGGCAATCCTCCTCGCGCAACCGGTCGTCGGGCGCGCCCGCGTTGAAGACGAGAGCGTCCTTGGCGCGGGCCGCGTCGGCGACGGCAAGGAGCTTGTCCGCGGGCAAATCGACGACAAAATAGCGGACGCCGGCGGCGAGCATGGCGTTGAGCGGCGCGATCGGATCCTCGTCGGGCCGGAGCTTTGCGTCGACGATCGAAAACGACTGATCGAGGAATCGTCCGGTGGTGTTGTCGTCCGACATTCCCATACGCGCGCCGGCGATGAAGTCGTCCGCAGGGGGAATGTCCAGAATGGAGATTGTCTCGCGACTGTGCGTCTGGCGCAGGACGCCGACCTTGACGTCAAGCGTATCGGCCCTTGCGAGCGAGAACATGGCGATCACGGCGAGAGCGGCGGCGCCCAAGACCCGTGGCCAGCCGGGCGACCGCCCCCGGCGCATCCATTCCCATCGGAACGCCAACTTCGCAGACGACAAACTATCCTCCGTCGGGGACGCGAATCTCGGGCCCTTTGTGGAGGGACGGCGAACGAGAATCGCCCAAACTCGCCGACCGCGGCGCGCCTGCGACAGCGATCGCGCCCAAGGTCAGATCAACCAGTCGCCCAAGGCGAGCGACAGCCGCTCGAAATCGAGTTCAGAGTCGGCCCTTCCGGAACCCAACGCCGCGGCGCCCTTTAGTGAACGCGCGAGTTCGCATTCTCCTGGCCGACTGGCCAGCGTCGGCGCCGTGCGGACCGAGCAGGCTTCCCTTCCGCCGCTGGCGAAGTGACGCGCGAATTCACCCCCGCGCCGCAAAGCATTACCCTTGCAGCCGCTTTTCATATTCTCGGCGGCTCGCGCGCCGCGCAGGCTGTCAACGGCCCGGCCACGACCCGTTACGGAGGGTCGCCCAGGGCCCGGCAGGTTCACATTTCGGCGGAAAGATACGCCGTCACTTCCATGCCAGCGCAAACTTCGGTAGCGACTGGGGTGCTCCAGTTCATCGTGGTCTCCTCAAGGCCCTTCCGGCGCGCCTGATTTAGCGCCGCCTGTTTTAACCCTAACACCTCGCAAGGGCCTCGTCACCTGCCCCTGGCGTCCCCTCGACCGCCTTAGCCGCCGCGAACGATCTCGACCGCGCATTGGCCGGGAGGCGCCGCAGCGCGGGCGGCCGGAATGCGTGCTACAAGACCCCTCGACGCGCTCGCCCGGCGGCG
Organism: uncultured Alphaproteobacteria bacterium; assembly: GCA_963784805.1. Lineage (GTDB taxonomy): Bacteria > Pseudomonadota > Alphaproteobacteria > Rhizobiales > Beijerinckiaceae > Roseiarcus. The sequence continues at coordinate 81,282 of CAWASR010000008.1, read as the reverse complement.
CATTCGGGTTGCGAGATTTGGAATGTTGATGGTCGATGTCGGCGCATGCGCAATCCGGAGCCCCTGCATGGAGCCGGCGCAATGACGCGCATGCTCGCCAGCGTCGTCGACGCCGCCGAGGCGGAGGTCGTCGTGCGGTTCGGCGCCGATATCGTCGATTTGAAAGACACCTCGAAAGGGTCGCTTGGCGCCGTCACGCTCGAAACGGCGAGGGCTGTCGTCGCCCTTCTCGCGCGGCGACGCGAAACGAGCGCGACGCTTGGCGATCCGCCATACGAGGAAGCGGCCCTGCTCGACCGCGCGCGCGCGTTGGCGGCCCTGGGGATCGACACCCTCAAGCTCGCGGTCGATCCGCCGACGATAGGCCAGTGCGGCGACAGCTTGAAGGCGCTGGCGCGCGACGTCGCGCTGGTCGGCATGCTGTTTGCGGACGACGAGCCTGATTTCGCTCTGCTGCCGCAATTGGCGGCCCTCGGCTTCAAAGGCGCGATGCTCGACACGAGGGACAAGAGCCGTGGTCGCCTGCTCGACCATCTCGATGTCCCGCGCCTCGACTCGTTCTGTTCGCAATGTAGCGCCGCCGGTCTGGCCGGCGGCCTCGCGGGGTCGCTCGAGGCGCCCGATGTCCCCCGCCTGCTGCTGGTGAAACCAGACCTGCTCGGATTCCGCGGCGCGCTTTGCCGCAATCACGATCGCGGCGGCCAAATCGATCCCCAGGCGGTCACGCTCATTCGCGAACTCATTCCGCGCGAGCGGCCCGAGGCCGACGCGTCGCCCAAGATCGATTGGCGATTGCTCGCTCGCGGCATAATCGGCGGACGCGAAAGTGACAGCGAGATCGACCGGGTGTTCGTGCGCGATTTTGTCGTCGCCGCCCGAATCGGGGCCTACGATTTCGAACGCAACGCTCCGCAGCGGGTGCTGTTCGAAGTCGACGCCTCGGTCCGTCGCGCCGCGACCCAGGCCGACGACATGCGTGCGATCTTTTCTTATGACGTCATTCTCGACGCCATTCGCTTGGTCGTCGGACGCGGCCACGTCGAATTCGTGGAGACGTTGGCGGAGGAGGTCGCCGCCATCCTGTTGCGGCACGCACGGGTAAGAAGCGTCCGAGTCAATGTACGAAAAATGGACGTCATCGAGGGCGCGGTCGGGGTCGAAATCATCCGCGAGCGCTCTTCGAGCATCGCAGAGGCTCGATCGCCCCCCGCCGCCGGAAGAGCGCCGTCAGAGACGTGATCAGAAGGCGGTTCGATCGGCGTGCGGCGCCGATGCTGACGTTCGCCGGTTTGGCCTTGGCGACAGCCGTTAGCGGCCGCTCTTCATCGACGCCAGATCGTCCTCGGGCAGCAGATCCTGCAACAGGTTGACGAAATCGCGGGAGGCGAGCGCCTTTGCGCGATCGAGAAGGTAGGGCGCGGGGCTCGATGGCTCAGCGCGACGCATGTGGGCCGCGACGCTCTCGATCAGCGCGAGCGCCGCGACGCGGGTGGGCGCGGCTTCCGAATCCGCGTGCGGGAATTCGAGGCTCGGCGCATTAGCAAGGCTGCTCACCGGCACAGTGAAGGCGCCGTCCGGCCCGACGAAGACCCTCGCCGCGTCGGCATGACTGGGCGCCAGCAGCTTCATCACGTCATAGAGGTTCTTGCCCAACGTTTCACGGGCCTGCCGGATCAGCATCAGCGCCGGGCTCGACGGTTCGGCGGCGGCGAAATAGGCGTGCGCGGAGGCAAGCGCGGCGTCGACGTCGGCGAGCGAGGCGAACGACGATGGCGTCGCGTCCGCCGCTTCGCCCGCCTCGCTGTCGATCGCCTCGTCGACCTTTTCCGTCGCGAGCGCCGGCGCGAGGGCGGGATCGCGCATGACCAGTGCGCCGTACAGGAATTCCGTCACCTCCTTGACGAGCTTGGCGAGCTCCGGCAGTTGGATCGCATTTCCGGCGCCGACCCGCTCGATCGTTGTCGCCTTGATCAACTCGACCGCGTCGGCGAGAGCGCGAAAAGTCTCGACCGCGCCCGATAGCTTCTCGACTTCGATGTCTCGCAGCAGCCGTTCGATCGATTTGGCGGAAATGAATTTCTCTTCGGCGCTCGTCTCCTCATCGCCGAGAGCGTTCATCCGGGTCACGACGCGTGGTTGCACCGCGCCGGTCGCCACCAATTCGGCCCGATAGGACAAGACTCCGTCGCGCGCGGTTTCGAGAAGCGGCGCGTATTGGATCGGCAACAGAACGACGGCGTTGTCGCCTAGCGTCATCAACTGCCCCAGGCGCGCGGAATAGTCACCCTCCTCGGCCCGCGGATTCGCGCGGTCCCATTGGGCGCGCAAAAGCCAGGCGATGCTCGCCATCCAGCGGGCAAAGCCCGCAATGTCGCGGTTGAGAATCGAAAGTTTGGCGAGAAGAACAAGCAGACGCACGTCGAGCGTGCGCGTGAGCAGTTTTTCAGCCGCCTGGAGCGCGGCGGGAAAGTCGATCGCATCGCGCTCGAAAGCATAGTAGTTGCCAGGCAGAGCCCCTTCCGTCGCCGCGAGGAAATTGAGGAACTCCGCGTCGCCGGCGAGATCGAGATCAGGCCCGCAAGGGTCGTCGGCAGATATCGGGGCTAGGGCGGCGGGCTCGGATGACGCTTCGGGCATGGCGAAAGCTATCGGGTCTGGCCGGCCCTGCGATCAGAGCCCAGCGGGTATCGAGGCAAGATACGCGATCCAGCCGCTGAGACAATCCGGCGCGGCCTTTTTTGACGCCCTCGCGGAGACCGGCCCGCTCCCGCCCCCCCGGCGAGCGAGGTCCATGTCTCCCGGCGTCCGTTTCACAGCGAAATGGCGTAGCGGCGCGCGATTTCCGCCGCCGCGCGCGCGTCTTCAAGGGATATGGCGCCGTTGTTGGCCGCGCGGGCGGTCCTGACCGCTTTGACGAGCGCCTCCGGGCCTTCGACGTCGCCGAGTTCGCTCGATCCGCCGGCGAGTTGTTCGCGCATCGCCGCCCGCGCGTCCTCGTCCGCAAAAGCCACGGCCTGCATCAGCGCTATCACCGGTCGCGGCAAACTGGAGCAGCGCGCCATCCGGTAGGCGTTGAGGAACCGCTTGGCGTCTCGCGGCGAGCGCGCGGCGAGCGGCGCGAGCGCGGTCAGCAACGCCGTCTCCGCGCTCGAAAGCGGCTCGATGAGCGCTGCGGCGACATGCGGATCAACCTGCGGCGGGGCCGAATGGCCGGCCGTCGAAAGGAGCCGGGCGACAAGACGCTCACCGCTCACGCCAAACCCGCCAGGCAGGTTGACCACGAGCTGCAGCCACTTGTCGAAGCGGCTGCCGGCCTGCTGCCGACCCCCGAGGGCGTCGACGAGCCGCGCTGGATCAAGCGCCAGCAGGCCGACACAGCCGGGCCCGATGACGCTATGGGCCGCGCCGATCCATTGGACAGCCGCCTCCGGGGCCAGGGCGTCGATGTTATCGACGACGAAGACCAGGCGATCCGGCGCCGAGCCGGCGGACGGCGCCCGGCCGATCCGTTCGCTGAGCGCAGCCAGGAACGCGCGCGCGTCGGCCGAAGGCCCGTGACTCGCGTCGAGGAAATCGGGTCCCGGCGCGCGGGCGGCCGCCTTGCCGCCGGCCCGGCGCGCCGCCGCTTCGGCGTTCCTGCCGGCGGCTTCCGCCTCGATTGACAGCGCGGCCACGCGTTGATTGAGCTGCGCGGCCCGGGCGTCCAGATCGCGCCGCCTTTCGCGAATGTCATGATTGAGCATCCGCGCGCCGCGAAACAAAAGGCTGGAGAAGCCGAAGGCGCGCCAAAGATTGAGCGCCAGCGCCAGTGCGCCGAGAACCAGCAAAATCTCCGACGCCTTGTCGATCCAATCGGCATGTTTCACGATCCAGCCGGCGGCGGGCTTCAGGGAGTCGCTAAGGCTGCCGATCGATGCCGCGGTCGCGTCTCCATGCAGCCACGAAAGCCCAAAGGCCAGGGCGAAGGCGACGATCGCCCACGTCAGCAGACGCCGCTGACTGCCGTAGGCCCAGATCGCCCGATGGACAATTCGCGCCCGCGACCCCATGCCCAGGCTCGTCAGGTCGCGCACCAAATCGCGAAAGCTGACCGCCGGGTCCGACCCCGCGAGATCAAAGCGGCGAAGGCGGGTCTCGATGGCGCCGCGACTGGCGCGCGCGAACACGTCAACGCGCGAGCCGGGAGTATCGTACAGCAGAGCGTCGCCGAGTCGCGCGCGACGCGCCTCGATGTCGTCGCTTTGCGAACGCTCCGCCTCGAGTTTCCTGACGATCTCCTCATGGCGTTCCGACGCCGCCTTTGCGGCGCGCAGCGGATCGCCGCCCGCGTGCGCCAACTCGTCGAGCAGAGCCGAATAGTCGACGCCGCCGGCGTTCCGATCGAGCGCGGCATAGGCGGCGCTCGCGATTGCGACCGGGGGCTCCACGCCATCGGCCGCGTCCACGCGCGCGACGACGACCCGAGCGAGCGCGCCGTTCGCGGGCCCCAATGGCGATCGGCGAAGCGCTTCGATTGTCTGAACCAGGCGCCCCAGGGCGAAGGTCTTGCCGGCGCCGCCCGGGCCGGCGATCGCCGCTAAAAACGGCGTCTGAACCTGCGGCGTAACGCAAATCTGCGCCAGCGGCATCACAGCTTGCGCGGCATCGAGCACATCGGCCCCATCGGCCGAATCAGCCAGGAATATGGGCTCTGCCGGCGGCGCCGCGACCGTTGGCGGCGGCGCCGGATCGGGCGCCAACGTCAATTGGGGCGACGGCCGCGGAGGCAGCGGCGCAGCCGGCCTTTCGCCGGGGGCCCCTCCGCCGAGCAGGCGTACCCTCGCATTCTCGCTGATTTCGGACAATCGATTCTCCTCAAAGCCGCGGCGTCCGGACCAAAAGAGGCCGTGGCGCCGCCGATTCGAGCGACGGGCGCCGACAAGGTCCGATTCCGCTGACCGGGGCGCACTCAACGCTTTTCCGGTCGACAGTTCACCATGCCGGCGGGAAGGCTGTCAAAAGGCGCAAGGGGGCGCAACCGCAGCCAGGGCGCCCGGACCCTTCTCACCGTTGCGCGCAAATGGCCGGTGACGGTCCCGGCCAATGACGATCGGACAAAATCGGTATAAGCCGCATCAGACATTTTCACCGTGGAGACCTGCCCTTGCCACAATTCGCCTCTCGGACGCCGGATGCGACGCCGGTCTGGTTCGTCAGCGCCGAAAACTGGAACGCGGTCAAAGCGTCGATCGGCGTGCCGGCCGCCACCTTTGCCGACCGCTGCGGCTTCAAGCCCAAGGCCGGTCGATTGCAGTTTCTTCCGGGCCGGGCCGGAGCGCTCTCCGGCGTTCTGTTCGGCGTCGAGGCGTCCGACGCGCCGATTCGTGATCCGCTCATGGCCGGCAAACTTGCGACCTCGCTGCCCGAAGGCGTCTACCGTTTCGCCAACGCGGCCGCCGACGCCGATCTCGCGGCCCTCGGCTTCCTGCTCGGGCTCTATCGCTACGACCGCTTCAAGGCCGATCCCGCGCCCCAGCCCCGGCTGGTCGCGCCCGATGGCGTGGATGCGGCGAAAATCGAGCGCATCGCCGCCGCGGTCGGCTTCGGTCGCGATCTCGTCAATGCGCCGGCCAATGCGCTTGGGCCGCACGCGCTCGAGCAGGAGGCGGTGAAACTCGCCGAGGGTTTCGACGCGAGCGTCGGCATGATTCGTGGCGACGATCTCCTCGCCGACAATTTCCCGCTCGTGCATGCGGTCGGGCGCGCGGCCGCCGAGGCGCCGAGAATTGTCGACTTCTCCTGGGGGCGCGAGGACGCGCCGAAGGTGGCGATCGTCGGCAAGGGCGTCACTTTCGACACCGGCGGCCTCGACATCAAGCCGGCCTCCGGCATGGAGCTGATGAAGAAGGACATGGGCGGGGCCGCGACGGCGCTGACGCTGGCGCGGCTGGTCATGGAGGCGCGGCTCGACCTTCGCCTGAGGGTAGTGGTCCCGATAGTCGAGAACGCAATCTCGGCCCCCGCGATGCGGCCGGGCGACGTGATCGTCAGCCGCAAGGGCCTCTCGGTCGAGATCGGCAACACCGACGCCGAGGGACGGCTGATCCTGGCCGACGCCTTGGCGCTCGCCGACGAGGACGCCCCCGAGCTGATGTTCGATTTTGCGACCCTGACTGGCGCGGCGAGGGTCGCGCTCGGTCCTGACCTGCCGCCATTCTATACCGACGACGACGCGCTCGCGGCCTCGATCGGACGTCATGCGGCGCGGGTGCGCGATCCGCTGTGGCGCATGCCGCTCTGGCGCCCCTACGACGCGATGATTGACGGCGTGGTCGCCGACGTCAGCAATTCCGGCAGCGGCGCCGGCATGGCTGGCTCGATCACCGCGGCCCTCTTCCTCAGGCGCTTCGTCGAAAAAGCCAAAGCCTGGGCGCATTTCGACGTCTATTGCTGGAACCCGAAGCCGCGCGCGCACGGCCCCGCGGGTGGCGAGATCCAGGCGGCCCGGGCGCTGTTCGAGCTTTTGTCTGAACGCTATCCGAAGCCAAGAGCGACGGCGCGGGGCCGGCGCCGGGCCTGAAGCCTCCATTGGCCTGCCCTCCATGTCCCGCGCGCCCGGCGTCGCAGGTGAGGCCGTGGCTCAGCCGCGTCGCGGCTTGCGGGTCGAACGCGGCCGGTCCGGCGCGCCGGCGGCGGCGAGAATCCTGCGATATTCGTCGCGCTTTTCGTGGATGGACGCGATGACGATTCCCATCGGCACGCCGAGGTCGACGAGCACCGCTTCGGAGAGTTGCAGGCTCGCCTCGATCGTCTCGGGCACCGCGTCGGTGACGCCGAGCTCATAGAGCGCGCGGGCGTGAGCGGCGTCGCGGGCGCGCGCAACCAGCGTCACGTCCTGGCGTAGGCGGCGCGTCGTTTCGACGACCGCCTCGTTGGCGCTCGACGCGTCCATCGTCACCACCACCGCGCGCGCGGTCTCGACGCCGCAGCGACGCAGATAGTCCGGCCGGGTCGCATCGCCGAAATAGACCGGCTTGCCCGCGGCCCGCGCGCGCGCCGTCAGACGGGCGTCCGAGTCGACCGCGACGAAAGGGATCCGGTGCACGTCGAGCATGTCGCCGATCAGTTCGCCGACGCGCCCATAACCGACGATGATGACCCGGCGGTCCTCGCTGTCTGGCGGAATCTGCTCAGGCGCCTCATCCGCCGCGCCGCGGGGCGGCGAGCCGATCCGCGCCCCGAGTTTGGCGAGCGCCGGAATGGCGAGCATCGAGATGGCGACGACGCCGACAAGGGTCGTTGCAAGCGGGCGATCGACGAGCCCCCCCGCAAGCGCCGCGCCGACCATCACAAAGGCGAATTCGCCGCCCGGCCCGAGCAGCAGCGCCATCTCGAGGCCGGCGCGCGTCGGGAACCGGAAGCCTCTCGCCAGCGCAAACAGCGTCAGAGCCTTGATCACGATCAAGGCGGCGACGAGACCCAGGATGAGGCCGGGCCGGGAGAATAGCAGCGGCAAGTTGATCTCGGCGCCGATCGAGACGAAAAAGAGTCCAAGCAGGAGGCCCTTGAACGGTTCGATAGTCACCTCGATCTCGCGCCGATACTCGGTTTCCGCCAGCAGCAATCCGGCGACGAAGGCGCCGAGCGCCATCGAGAGATGGCTCGCCGCGGCCGCGAGACCAGCCCCCAGCACCACCAGCAGGCAGGCCGCCATGAAGAATTCGGGGCTTTTCGTCTGCGCCACCGAATTAAACAAAGGCCGCAGGGCGACGCGCCCAAACAGGATGAGCGCCGCCAGGGCCAGCGCCGCCGGAACGAGGACGCGCAGCAGCGCCGCGCCGAGCCCGTGCCCGCCGCCGGCGAAGGCGGCGACCATCACCAGGAGCGGCGCGACGGCGAGATCCTGAAACAGCAGCACCGCGAAACTGGCCCTGCCCACGCCGGCGCCGAGCCGTTTGCTCTCGGCCAGCATCGGGATCACGATCGCCGTCGAGGACATCGCGAGCGCGGCGCCGATAGTCAGCGCCGGGGCCGGGGCGAGCCCGAGAGCCCAGGCCGCCGCGCCGAGAACGAGCGTCGTCGCCAGCACTTGCCCAAACCCAAGCCCGAACACCAGCCGGCGCATGCGCCGCAGGCGTTCGAAGGAAAGTTCCAGCCCCATGGTGAACAGCAGCACGACCACGCCGAAGGCGGCGATGTGGTCGATCGTCTCGACATTGGTGATGGCGAGAGCGTTCAGCCATTGGGCGCGCCCGACCAGCCGTCCGAGGCAATAGGGGCCGAGCAGGACCCCGGCCAGCAAAAATCCCAACACGGGGCTGATTCGCAGCCGAAAGAACAACGGCGCGACGACCCCCGCCGTCGCCAGGAAAAGCAACGCCTCCTTGTAAAGCGAGAGGTCGATCGTCTGGTTCACGTCAGGTTCCGTCGACGGCGGGCGGCGTTCGTCAATTGCAGATTAGTCGATTCGCCCTTCAGCGCGAGCCTCGCCGCCGGGGCGCGGGGCGTGTTAAGGCGATCGCGACCAACCTTTGGAGATTTAGGGATGACGCTCTCCTTGCGCGATGACGCGGCGGCTTCGATCATGGCGCTGGCGCCGGTGATCCCGGTTCTGACGGTCGGCAGCGTCCAAGACGGCCTCGCGCAGGCGAAGGCCCTGGTCGCGGGCGGCCTTTACGCGATTGAGGTGACGCTGCGCACGCCAAGCGCGTTGGCCGCCATCGAAGCCATCGCAAGGGAGGTTCCCGGGGCGGTCGTTGGCGCCGGCACGATCGTCTCGGTCGAACAGATCGGCGAGGCGGTCGCCGCCGGCGCGCGCTTCCTGGTCAGCCCCGGCGCGACGCTTGATCTCGCCCGAGCTGCGGCGCAAGCGCCCGTGCCGTTCCTGCCGGGTTGCGCAACCGCCTCCGAGGCGATGGCCCTGAGGGAACTCGGATTCCGCGCCCTCAAGCTGTTTCCGGCCGAGGCCGCCGGCGGGACCAGGCTCCTTGCTTCGCTCGCCGCGCCGTTGCCGGATTTGCGCTTCTGCCCGACCGGCGGGATCGATCTCGCCAAAGCGCCAGATTACCTCAAGCTTCCCAACGTCGCCTGCGTCGGCGGATCATGGATGCTGCCGAAGAACGCTCTGGCCAGCGGCGACTATGCGGCGGTCGAAACCCTGGCGCGCGAGGCGGCGGGGCTGAAGCGTGCGCTGGGGTGAAAGAAAACCCGCCCCGAAAGGACCTCCGGGACGGATATCGAAAAAAAGCGCTCGCCGCCGGCGGCCTTACGCCGCCTTCGCTTGCGTCTCGGCTTGCTTCTTGGCGATTTCGCGCTTCAGCGCGATCGCCTCCACCGACAGCCGCGCGTCGCGCGCCTTGGCGAGAAAATTGTCGAGCCCGCCGCGATGCTCGACCGAGCGCAAGGCGGCGGCGGTGACGCGCAGCCTGACTCCGCGCTCCAAAGCCTCGGAGATCAGCGTGACATGAACGAGGTTCGGCAAGAAGCGCGTGCGCGTCTTACGGTTGGAATGGCTGACCTTGTTGCCGAATTGAACGGCCTTGCCGGTCAGCTCGCAGCGGCGGGACATCGCGCACGATCCTTCAACGACGAAATGCTTGACCTCAAGGGCAAAACCGACACCGCGGCCGGCCGCTCCGCTTAAGTCGCGTCCCGCCGGTCGGTCCAGCCCTGGCTCATTGGGTGGCGGGTCTATAGGGGAACGGTTTTTCGACGTCAACCTTCGCGGAGGCGCCCGCCGATCGCGGACTGCATGTACGGATTGAAGCGGACATTTGGTCCGCCGCCCCGAACATGCGCCTTGCGTCCGCAAGCCCGATGCGGCAAAAGAGGCCAGCTTAGGAGTGTAGCTCAATTGGCAGAGCACCGGTCTCCAAAACCGGGGGTTGCGAGTTCGAGTCTCGCCTCTCCTGCCATATTTGGCGGGCGTAGTTCAATGGTAGAACGGAAGCTTCCCAAGCTTCATACGAGGGTTCGATTCCCTTCGCCCGCTCCAAGTCTTAGCTTGTCCGGCGCGGACACATAGGTAACGGAACATACCTAAGACATGGGTGACAACCTCGGGCCGAACGGGTTGTCGAGGGGTTGCAAGGTTTTCTGCTCCAGATCGATCAATCCGAGATCGTAGCTCATAAGGCTAACGAGCCAAATACCCTCATCGACTTCTTTGATTCCGAGGCGCTGGCCGGCGAGGACAGTTGAGACATTGATGCGCCTGAAGTCCTCGAGGCGGCGGAACATGCGCTCGATGGCGTTGCGATTGCGATAGAGGAACGGCGAGAAGCAGGTTTTCCATTTGCGATTGGTTTTCGGCGGGATGTTGGGCGTCGCGCCGCGCTCCTCGACCTGGCGGCGGATGGCGTTGGCGTCATAGCCCTTGTCAGCGTGCAGGACAGAGCGACCCACACGCCCTTGGCTTTGTGCTTCAGTCAGTCTCACCGGCTGAGCTCCGACAGCCTCGGCCAGCGCCGCTAGCGCGTCCGGATCGGTCGCCTGGTCGATTTGCCGCAGCTCTGCGCTAAGCGTCTGTTGCGCCCGTCCGCCAAGCCCGGCGGAAGCCAATCCAAGCCAGCGGAAACGAAACCCAAGCCGGAGGAAGCGAAACCCAAGCCAGGGGAAGCGGAATCCAAATGATTCCCTTCCGCGAATTGAGCGTTTTCAGGAGTTTAGTCGCGAATCCAAATGATTTTTTTCTCCGGCTCCTCGATGCCCGCCAAACCCGTCCCGCCGTCGGGGAGGACAAGCGGCCGGGTTCGTCGCCAAGGCGATCCTATCACAGGTTCGGCTTTTCAGGAAGCGAATGTCGCCATCGGCGGCAAATCGCCGATCGACAGCGGGCGCCCAGGGACCGCGGGCCGTCGGCGCCGCAAGGAGTCGACGCGGAGTCATACCGACTCAGGATGAAATCTCCCCCCATTTGAAACAATCGGGGCGAACGTCGTAAATCGACCCGGAGCAGACGTTCGAGATTGGTCCTATGAACTGAGGATCGGCTTTCGCCGCGTCAGTTCCCGCAGCGCCAGTTCGCCGCCGTCATCGTACAATTTCTCGACCCGATCGAAACTCTCGCGGTTGTAGCCCATCATCCTGCAGGCTTGACTAACGCTGCCGTGAGCGAAGAGCCGCGGCTCGACGTTGGATGAGCGGAATTCGCTGTCGTTCCCACGGGACAGTAAGCCTATTCGCCCATCAATCGCGCCGCCGTTTGATTCATGTCAACGCAGGTTCACCTAGACGGGATTATTATGGAAAGACATAGGGGTCGGGAGCATGCCTACGCGGGTCGTCGCGCCAAGGCGTAACCTTCGCCGATCCGAACAGGGCCTCCGCGCGCTTGCGAGGAGGGCTTCTGGGCGGCGTCACGCTGCGGCCATTGAAGACGTCGTCCAGCTTCAGAACTGCTTTTTTGATGAAATTCAAAACCTTCTCAGCTTAGCGAACCGATATGAGCTTGAATATGTGGGGTTCCCTGAATATGTGGGGTTCAAAGAGGATGCGGAGACCGCGTTAGCGGGCCGATAGAAAATTGACGCGCTTAGAATCGTAAGGAATTATTCCGAAGTACGGTATTTGAGAACTATGGGAATGACTCGGATATTTCAACAAATCGTCGTCCTTTTGCGAAATTATCGTGACGATCAGCGGGGCGCGGTGGCTATATATATGGCCGTTATTTTTGTCGTCTTAATTGGTTTTGCCGCCCTGGCAATCGATATTGGCAACGCCTTGGCTACTCAACGGCAAATGCAGTCTGCGGCGGACGCTGCGGCGCTCGGCGGGGCTGCCGCTATTGCTGCAGATAGTTCCGGAGGAAGTCATCCTGCAAATTATAGCAACGAGGTTTATTCGATCGCTCGGACAAGTTTTCTGACGAGCCCCGAAAAAGCGTCCTTCGTTGTCACTCCAAGTATTCCATCGCCGCCCACCAAGGTCAAAGTGACGATTACCTTGCCTCGGTCGCTCACACTTGTGAGCGCGTTTCGCTCATTGATAGGGGATGGCGCATCGGGCCCATTCACATTAGCAGCGACCGCAACCGCGATCGTCAACAGGAATAATAACTATTGCTTTTTAGCTCTCAACCGAACAGCCCCCGCGGCCGTCTATGTCGGCGGCAGCGCCATTGTTTCCAGCACGAACGGCTGTGGCGTCGCGGATAACTCCTCGGCCTCGAATGCGTTGCAGACGAAGGGCAGCGCGGCTTCGATTACAGTGCCGATTTCGGTGGTCGGCGGCTGGAGTTTTACCGGCAATCCCCCCGCCCCTTCCCTGAAATATGCGTGGCCAGTGCAAGACCCATACGCCAACACGGTTAAGCCCGCGCTCCAGGCCTTAAGCGGTTCGATATTCAACTACAAAATTGACGTTAGCGGGGGCAAAACCCTTAATCTTTCCCCGAATACCACCTATTACGTTTCCAGCTTAAAAGGAAACGGCACAGTGACGGGGACAAACGTCACGCTTATCTTCTCGAGCACGTTCAACTTCCCAAACAGCTTGCCTACTATTGACATCCAGCCGCCGACGAGCGGGACATATGCCGGGATCAGCATTGCCAGCCTCAGTTCCGACGCCCTGAATTTTAATGGCGGAACGAATTTTTCGGGAGCGATCTATGTTCCCAATAGCGCTCTCACGATGACCGGAAGCAGCGGTAGCAATTGCATGCAGGCTATCGCCGATACTATTAAATTCAATGGTAACGCGGACGTTCATGATGATTGTCCGGCTCTTACTACGAAGATCTTGGGAAGCACAATTCAGCTTATCAATTAGACGGGGACTGTTTCATGGCCCGGGTCAAAGGCAGAATTGCAAACATCTTTGGACGGCGGAGCGAATCGGGCACGGCGGCCATCGAGTTCGCGATGTTTGCGCCCATTCTGATCATTCTTCTCGGAGGAGCGGTGGACTTCGGGTACGCCGCGTTTGAGTGGATGCAGGTGAACAATCTCGTCGAGGCGCAAACATTGTACGTGGCCCAGAACGCTTCGGCTTTGTATTACGCTGCGCCCTTTAGCCCCACCGTCATTACCAGCGCCGTGGGCAACTCAGGCAGCACCAGCTGCGCAACCGCCACGCCGGCGCCTACGCGGTTCTGCAGCTGTCCCTTGACAACCGGCATGACGACGGGAACGGCCTTTGCCGCGCCTCCGGCCGACCCTTGCTCCGCCGCGTTAACGTGCAACGGGAACACGTCGGCTCAGAGCGCCTACGTTCTTGTCAGCGCGAGCTGCACGCACACCGCAATTCTTCATGTGTCCTGGTGGACGAACCCAACATTTACGTCCAGGGCTCTTGTCAGGATACATTAGGTCATGGTGGGAATCGCGAAATGGCGAGAGGCGCTTGATACGAACGGGAACGTTGCGATCGAATTCGGCTTCATCCTGCCGGTGCTGCTGATGTTGACTTTCGGAATCATCGACTTCGGCCGTTATTTCTGGACCGAGACGACCCTGACCCGGGCGGTCGAGGCCGCCGCGCGTTGCGCCGCAGTCAAAGACACGCTGGCGTGCCCCGACATTCCAGCGTATGCCAAGGCGCAGGCTTGGGGAATTAGCGGCGTCACGTTCACGTTAAAAACTCAGTCGGAGTGTGTGACGGACTCAACAGGGAAGGCCGTTGGTGTGAAGGTCAGCGCAACTTATGATTACAAATTCATGATCCCCTTTTTTAATCCGACAAAGAGCATAGGGGCGAGTTCCTGCTATACGTGCGTAAATCCTGCCGGGTGTTAGTCGCCCAATTCAGTCAGATTGACGGGTATAGGCGCTTGAGTTTGATGCGAGCGTTTGGCGCGCTTTGGCAAATAGCCTGTCGAGATGGCGGCGCTGGCGCGCCGCGTCTACGAGATGATGTTCCCGGACAGACTCTAGGATCGCGGCGCCGGGCTGCGGTCATTCGCGGGTCAGGCGCACCGCGGGGAAGTACGCTCTCAGCAATCGCCGGTTCCACCATCGTCCCGCCGCCTTCTCTTCCCAGTTGGCGTAAGTGTAGTCGTAGAGCTGCGCCCGGATGAAGACCGGCGGCTTGTCGGGAAAGGGATTCTTTTCGAGCAGCGCCGTCACTGTCGGTTCGTTCTCCAGCAGCCGTTCGAGGAAGTGGGTGAACCACGGCTGGTAGCGCGGGTCCTCGAGCGCGGCGAACCACATCTGCCAGTCCAGGCGCGGCTGATGCGGGATGTTCCAGCGCGGGCGGCGGTCGACGTCGCCGGGCTTGTAGCGGAATTCGTACTCGCGCCAGTGGGCGCCGTCGTTCGAGCCCTCGATCACGATTTCGTCGCGCTGCGTGGTCATGACCGCGAACAGGCCGTAGGAGCTGACGATGCGAAAGGGTTCGATCAGGTTGTCGACCGCCTGCGCCGGCCTGGGCGGGTCGCCGCCAAAGCGCTCGTCCATTTGCACCAGGCTGCAGAACACGATTAGCGCCGCCAGCGCGTTGACGGCGAGGCTCGCCGCCCGTCGCGGCGCCCTGCTCACAGCGCGCGACTGAATGAGCCGGGCCAGGCGGCGCGGCAAGAACGTCCGCAACGCCGCGTCGTCGAACAGCGTCAGACACATCAGCATGGTCTGGAGATTGAACCAGTTGTAATTGCCGGTCAGGAGAATGCAGCTCTGCAGCAGCAGGATGCCGAAGGCGGAGTAAAACCGCAGCCGGCGCGGGCAAAAGATCAGGAACGGCAGAACCAGCTCGACGAAGAACGTTCCGCCGGCGGCGAATTTCAACACGCCCGGCGGCAGCTGCGCGGCGTACCACGCAAGCGGGGTCGGCAGCGGCTGGGTCAGAAAGTGATAGGACAGCGCCGACAGGTTGCGCCAGTTGGGATCGCCGCTCAGCAGCTTGACGACGCCCGACATGAACATGAATCGGAACAGCAGCCAGCGCGAGAGCCAGATTCCCGGCGTCTTGGCGAAGCTCATCAGAAGCGCGACAAATCCGGCTTCCAGCAGGAACGTGTCCCACTGGAAGGTCATGAAGGTCTGCCCGGCGTAGAACAGCGACAGGTAGAGGGCGTAGAGCAGAAGCAGGCACAGGCGCGGCGCCAGATTGGCGACCAGCAGCAGCGACAGCAGAGCCCCCGCCCAGCACACGGCCTGGATCGCGACGTCGCTGTCGTTGATCCAAAACAGCATTGGCGCCAGAAAAAAGCGCTCCGGCCCCAGACGGCCGGCAAGGTCGCTGACCAGTTCGGCCAAGGGCAAGACGCCGCGGCTGCCGATCAGCCCCTGCGCCTGCACGCCGAAGGACGCGAAGGCCGACAGGTAGATCAGGCCGAACAGACGCAGGAACAGGAACGAGACGAGATCGTAACGCGGCGGCTCGTGGTTGCTCCCCCACAGCAGCAGGCTGACGCGGAAAAAGACCGGACGATGCGCGGCGATGAATGCGTAAGCCAGTTCCGAGAGGGCCGCGAAGCCGGGCAGACGCCGGTAGAGAGCAAGCCAGAATCCCTTGCCGGGCGCGTGGCTCAGGGTGAGGAAACTGGCCTCGGCCGCGCTTGCGACATGTCCGTCGGGCGCGATGAACCGCACGGCGCGCTGAAAATCGGCCCGTGAAATCGCGGGATATTGCGCCGCTACTTCCTGATACGGCCGGTATTCGACGCTGTCGCCAGTCAACCTCTCCCAGTAGCGAGCCCAATAGGCGCAGAACCCGCAGTCGCCGTCGTAGATCAGCTGCGGCCGTGGACTGGCGGCCGGCGCATTGGCCGCATTGGCGGACTGATTTCCCGATGTCTCTTCCACGCGATTAACGGCGGCTGGCGGCCTCGACCCCCACGATCCTGGGCTAGCTCGACAGCCCTGGCAACTCGACGCCCCGAATCGCTAAACTCCTCGAGAGACTGGCCTCCTTCGACGCCCTTCGCGGGGAGGGGGAGGCCCGGAACGCCTCCTTTGAGAATTCCTCGATGACGGCTAAGGTTGCTGCGGAGCGCCCGGTCCCGAGACCGGCCGCCGAAGGGGATCGAGCGCATGGCGCGCAGGCAAGAGAGTTTCAACGGCCAGGCGTCCGGCGGCCGCAAGGCGGTCAGCGACGCCGACGCCGAGAACGCTTTCCGCACCATTCTCAAATGGATCGGCGAAGATCCCGATCGCGACGGGCTCAGCGAGACGCCGAACCGGCAGGTGCGCGCCTATCGCGAATATTTCTGTGGCTACGAGGAGGACCCCGAGGAGGTCCTCAGCAAGACCTTCTCCGAGGTCGACGGATACGACGAGATGATCGTGCTGCGAGGCGTAACCTTCGAGAGCCATTGCGAGCATCACATCGCCCCGATCATCGGACGGGCGTGGGTCGGCTATATCCCCGACCGCCGGGTGGTGGGAATCTCGAAGCTCGCCCGCGTCGTCGAGATTTTCTCCAAGCGGCTGCAGATTCAGGAGCGCCTGACGGCCCAGATCGCCAATGCGGTTCAAAGCGCGCTGCACCCCCGTGGCGTCGCGGTGGTCGTCAAGGCCGCGCATCATTGCATGATCAGCCGTGGCGTCCACAAGCGCGGCTCGGATCTCGTCACCAGCCGGATGCTCGGGGTTTTCCGTGATCAGCCGATGACCCGTGGCGAATTCCTGTCGCTCGTCAACGCGGACAAGACCGAGTAGCGTGGCGGCGGGGTCAGCCCTCGGCTCCCCTCACCGCCTCCTCCGCGCCGCGCGCGGCGGCGAGCAGGCGCCGGTCAAGGCCAGTCTCGCCCATCAGCATGAAACCGACCGGCGCGTCGCCCGGCGCGTGGCAGGGAATTGAGATCGCTGGCCGGTCGAGGAAATTTGCGATCGCGGTATTGCGGAGAATGAGACCATTGAGCGCGCGCGACGTCGCCCCTTCGCCAAGCGCGTCGAGCGCTGGCGGCGCGATTGCGACCGTCGGCATGGCCAGCGCGTCAAAGCCGCGAGTTCGCGGCTCGAGCGCGGCGCGAATTCGCGCCCGATGGCTCAAGAGGTCGATATAGTCCGCCGCAGACTTTCCCCTGCCTGCCTCGAGCCGCGCCAGCACCCAAGGGTCGTAAAGCGCTGCGCTTGTCTCCAGACGGGCTCGATGAACGGCGAAGGCCTCGAACTCGACCAGCGAACCATTGCGATAGACGTCGGGCAACTCGGCCAATTCCGGCAGACGGATCGGCGCCAATTTCGCGCCTGCTTTGGCGAGGCGCGCGAGCGCCTCAGCGAAGGCCGCGGCGACAGAGGCGTCGAGCCGCTCGTCGACATAGCCTTCGATGACGCCGATGGCGAGGCCGGCGAGCGGAGCGGGCGAATCGTCTTCGCCCGCGCCGCCAGCGAGGATGCTATCGAGCGCGGCGCAACAGGAGGCGCTGTTGGCCAGGGGTCCGATCGAATCGAGGCTCGGGGCGAGCGGAACGACCCCCTGCCGCGACACGCGGCCTTGAGTCGGTCTGAAGCCGACGATGCCGCAGAAGGCCGCCGGAATGCGGCACGAGCCCCCGGTGTCGGTTCCGAGCGTCGCGGGGGTCATGCCGTCGGCGACGCTGACGGCGCCTCCGGATGTCGAGCCGCCGGGGATATGTCCCCGCGTGCGATCCCAGGGGCTCAACGGCGTGCCGTAGTGCGCATTCACGCCGAAGGCCGAAAAGGCGAATTCGGTCATGTTGGTCTTGCCGACGATGACGAAACCCGCGCGGCGCGCGAGCGCCACTGCGTCGGCGTCGGCGACCGCCGCGGGGGCGTCGGCGAGCGCGCGCGAGCCGGCGCGGGTCGGTTCGCCAGCGACGTCGAACAGGTCCTTGATCGACAGTGGAACGCCGGCGAAGCGCGGCAGGACTTGACCCTTCTTGCGAGCGGCGTCGAAAGCGTCAGCCTCAGCGCGGGCCCGGTCTGTGTAGACCGTCAGAAATGCGCGCGCGCCCTGGCCGTCAGGGTCGGCGATACGCCCAAGACTTTCCTCGGTCAGAGCGCGGCTCGTCGTCTCGCCCCGGCCGAGGCGCCGAGAAAGCTCGATCAAGGTCGTCTGCGTCACGGCGGGCCTCCTCATGCGAAACGGTCAGCGCGGAACGGCGCGGGATCGACGAAGGGCCTCTCGCCGCTCATCATTTCGGCGATGAGGCGCCCGCTGGCGGGGCCGAGCGTAAGGCCGAGATGATGATGGCCGAAATTGAGCCACAGACCTGCGCGGCCCGGGAACGGCCCGACGATCGGCCGCATGTCCGGCAGGCAGGGTCGGCGGCCGAGCCAGGGAGCGGCGTCCTTGCGGGTTCCAAGCGGAAACATCTCCTTGGCGAACGGCTCCAGGCGATCGAGATGGGCCGTTGACGGCGGATCGTCGGCCCGTGCGAATTCCGCCCCGGTCGTCAGCCGCAGGCCAAGCGCCATCGGCGCCACGACATAGCCCCTTTCGAGATCGAGCACAGGGCGGTTGAGCCTGGCATTCCCCTTCGCCTCATAATGCATGTGATAGCCGCGCTTGACGAAGAACGGCAACCGAAGGCCGAGCGGTCGCGCGACCTCATCCGACCACGGCCCGAGCGCGACGACCGCAAGCCTGGCCATAAGAGGTCCGGATTCGGTATTGACGGTCCATGTCGCGCCCGATTGCGCGAGACTGCGCGCGTCGCCCTTCTCCAGCCGGCCGCCGCGCGCGAGGAACAGCGCTGCGTAACTCCGCGTCAGACCTTGCGGGTCGGGCGTCGTCAGAGGCTCGGCGAAATGCGCGCCTCCGATCGCGGCCTCGCCGATCTGCGGCTCCAGGGCGATCAGCGCGGCCCGGTCGAGCATCGCCGCCGGCCTGACGCCATAGGGCTTCAACTCCTCGATCTCTTCGTGCGCCAGGTCTTCGCCTCGCCGGCCGCGGAACGCCTTGATCCAGCCGGTCTCGCGCAGCAGCGCGCCGGCGCCGGCCTCCTGTGCGAGCTTGCGATGTTCGGCGCTCGCGGCCCCGATGAACGCGGCCATCGCACGGGCCGTCTCGTTCTTGCGCGCCGGAGTCGAGGCCTGGAAATAGCGCCACAGAGCAGGAGCGATTGAAGGCAATGCTGCATAGCGGATATGGGCCCGCGGATCGCGATTGAGCGCCGCCAGCGCGATCTCACGCAGGTTGCGTGGAAACACGTAGGGAACGACCGCCTCGCTCTGGACGATCCCCGAATTGCCGAAGCTGGTCTCTCCAGCCGCCTCGCCGAGACGGTCGACGATCGCCGCCGACCAGCCGCGCGCCTGAAGATGAAGAGCGGCCGAGACGCCGACAATTCCGGCGCCCAAAACGATCACGTCGACGGTTCGTGAAGGCGACAGAGCTATCTCCTGGAATTGACCGGCCGCGATTTCGATAGCGCGCCTCGATTCTCGGCGCCCATTCCTATAGACCCCGGCGCAAGCCAAACAATCAAGGCACAGGTTTCCACAATGATCCCGCGCTATTCTCGTCCGGAAATGACCGCCGTCTGGTCGCCGGAAACGCGCCTTCGCATCTGGTTCGAGATCGAGGCGCACGCCTGCGACGCGTTGGCCGAGATCGGCGCGATCCCGAAAGAAGCCGCGAGGGCGATCTGGGAAAAAGGCGGCAAGGCCAGGTTCGATGCCGCGCGGATCGAGGAGATCGAGCGTGTGACGAAGCACGACGTGGTCGCATTCCTGACCCATCTCGCCGAATTCCTCGGCCCTGAATCGCGTTTCGTCCACCAGGGCATGACGAGTTCGGACCTGCTCGACACCTGCCTCGCCGTGCAGTTCAGGCGCGCCAGCGATATTCTGATCGCCGACGTCGACGCCCTGCTCGCGGCGCTGAAGCGACGCGCCTTCGAGCACAAGTTGACGCCGACGATCGGCCGCTCGCACGGCATTCACGCCGAGCCGACGACCTTCGGCCTGAAGCTCGCCGTCGCCTACGCCGAGTTCTCGCGCGCCCGTGCCCGTCTCGTTGCGGCGCGCGAGGAAATCTCGACCGCAGCGATTTCGGGCGCGGTCGGCACCTTCGCCAACATCGATCCGCGGGTTGAGGAGCATGTGGCGACGAAACTGGGCCTCAGGCCCGAGCCGGTCTCGACCCAGGTGATCCCGCGCGACCGGCACGCGGCGTTTTTCGCCGCGCTCGGGGTCGTCGCCTCCTCGGTCGAGCGGCTGGCGACAGAAATCCGCCATCTGCAGCGCACCGAGGTGCTGGAGGCCGAGGAGTTCTTCTCCGAAGGCCAGAAGGGCTCCTCGGCAATGCCGCACAAGCGCAATCCCGTGCTGGCTGAGAACCTCACCGGTCTCGCCCGCATGGTGCGGTCCGCGGTGACGCCGGCGCTCGAGGACGTCGCGCTATGGCACGAGCGCGACATCTCCCACTCCTCTGTCGAGCGCATGATCGGCCCCGACGCGACGATCACGCTCGACTTTGCGCTGGCGCGGCTGGCGAACGTCGTCGACAAGCTCGTCGTCTATCCGGAAAATATGAGGAAGAATCTCGACCAACTCGGCGGCCTCATTCACTCGCAGCGCGTGCTGCTGGCGCTGACGCAGAAGGGCGTCTCACGCGAGGACGCCTATGCCCTGGTCCAGCGCAACGCCATGCCGGTCTGGCGCGGCGAGGGCGAATTTCTAGCTCTGCTGAAGGCGGACGAGGACGTCGCCAAGGCGTTGAGCGCTGACGAGCTCGAGGCGCTGTTCGACTTAGGCTATCACTTCAGGCGCGTCGACACGATCTTCAAGCGGGTGTTCGCGCAGTGAGGCAATAGAGGATGGTTTGACTACGACACTCAAGGCCCGACAACGAAATCGAGCACAGCATCCGATGTAGGGAACCTAAGGCGCCAAGCGCGTGTGCCGGTATGATGCTTGTTCGGTCCTCGCAGTCTTTTCATCGTTCCAAGGTCCGCATTTCGGGTTTCGTGGGGAGCGTATTCTTCGATTGTTTCCGCGAGCGGCGTTCCTCCGTGCGGACCGACGAAGGACCACAAGCGCAATTCTTTTACCTCTCGATTAGGCGCGAACTCCTCGCCTTCACTCCGCGTGAACCTCCAAAGTTTCTTGACTTACTTGTTTTCGTCACCAGCGTTCTCAACCTCATTGCCTCTGAGGAGACCGCGGCACATCGCGTCACGAAGAATAGGCATGGTAGCCGCAGCTAACGACATGCAAAAAGGTCTCCCTTTGGACGAGTTGAATCTGTCCCTTTGTCATGACTTCCGCCTTAGCGCGACCCCCTGCCCCGCCAGCGGCGAATGCGGCAGCTCGCTCTGGGCCTTGGCGAGCGCGTCGAGCGCCGCCAGGGTCTCGAAGCTCCACGGAATGGCCCGGGCGCCGGATTCGCCCTGGGCGACCGAAATCAGCAATTGTTCCGATGCGGCGAGAGTCTCGCAGCTTCCCGCCACTGTCATGTCGAGCCAGACGCGCATGCGTTTGCCGTCGTGCTCTAGCAGATGGCAGGTGACGGCGAGCGCGTCGCCTTCCTTCGCCTCCTTGAAATAGTGCAGCATCATTTGCAGCGTGAATAGGGTCTGGCCGGTTTTTTTGCGCGCGGCGGCGTCGAGACCGACGCGGTCCATCAGCGCGTCGACCGAGCGGCTGAAGACAATCGCGTAAGCCGCGTCGTTCATATGACCGTTGTAGTCGACCCAATCGCCTCCAACTCTCGCCTCGAACAGGGCGAGTGGGGCATGAGTTTTGGCGTGTGCGGTCACGTTTCCCTCCCTGCCATGATGTTGCGTGAGATTGCGCCGGCGAACGCCCGGCCGCAATAGCCGCGCGGGCGCAAAAAAAGGAAAACGCGGCCGATGGGGAGGCGGCCGCGTCTTCACTGACCCCGAAGCTAAAGGCCTCGGGGCTATTCGTCTTCGGAACCGCCCTCGTCTCCCATTCCCCCCGGACCGTGACGCATCACCCCCATTCCGCCATGCTCATGGCCCATCATTCCCATCCCGCCGTGTCCGTGTCCCAGCATCAGCATCGCATGTCCGAGAAAACCAAACACCCGCTTTTGCGAATCGTTGAGACTTGCATAGAGTGGCTTGGCTGCGTCAGCGACTTGCTTCATCGCGGCTGCGGCTTGCGACATGTGGTCGGCCATCGCCTCGAGCCGGTCCACGGGCGACTGTTGTTCCCGGTTCCAGCCCATGTCCATCATGTCCTGGCCGTTCATCATGTCCTCGTCGCGCATCATGGTTCGCATATTTTGCATGCGCTCCATCATGCCTTGCATATGCTCCATGCGCATTTCCGCGGCGCTGCGGACAGCGGCTTCGAACGGTCCCCACAACTTCTCCTGGTCGGGCGTCAGCTTGAGGCCCGCCTTGAGGCCGGCGAGTTTGGCGTCCAGCAAAGCCTGATGATCGGCAACCCAATTCTGCATCCCGTGCATCGGCCCCGGCGCTTGGTCGCTCTGAGCGACGGCCAAACCGGTCGTGACCAGAAAGGATGCGAAAAAAGCGATAGCTGTCAGCGGCGTACGAAAACCCCGTCTCATCAAGTTTGCCTCCGACCTTATCCGTAAGCGTAATTGTGCGACTGCTCGGGATGAATTTCAAATTAACTCCGCGTAAGGTTGGCTCTTACGGTAGAAACCTGGGGACGAAAGGCGCGCGGATGAGCGAGACGGTGGTAGGAAAGCTCGCGGCGGGGTTGAGGGCGAATGCGAATTCGCTATGCGCCTGGGTCGGCATGAACGAGCCGGCGGTCGCCGAACTGCTCGCACGCGAGGCCTACGACGCGATTATTCTCGATATGCAGCATGGCGCGCTCGACTTCGCCGGCGCGTCGCGCGCGATCCTCTCGGTCGCGCTCGCCGGCAAGCCCGCGATCGTCCGAACGCCGGTAGGCGATTTCGCGCTCGCCAGCCGGCTCCTCGACGCCGGCGCCGCCGGAATCATCGCGCCGATGATAAACAGCGGCGAGGACGCACGACGGCTGGTCGGATTCACCAAGTTCCCGCCGCTCGGCGAACGGTCCTGGGGTCCGCGCGCGGCGCTGACGCTCAGCGGGCTCGACGGCCCCGCCTATCTCGCCGCGGGCAACGCGATGACCCAGACGATCGCGATGATCGAGACGCGAGCCGCGCTCGACGCGCTCGACGACATCCTCAACGTCAGCGGCGTCGACGGCGTGTTCATCGGCCCGTCCGATCTCTCGATCGCGCTGAGCCGGGGCCGTGGCGTCGAGCCGCGCGGCGCCGCTCTCCTCGGCGAGCTGCCGCGCATCGTCGAGCGCGCCGCGGCGCACGGAAAGTACGCCGCGACCTTCTGCTTCGACGGCGCGGACGCGCGCGCGATGCTTGCGCTCGGCTTCAGGCTCTGCAACGTTTCGACCGACCAGCTGCTGTTGCGAAGCGCGGCGCGAGCGGAATTGGCGGCGGCGCGCGCGGCGGGCGGTTGAAAATCGCGCCCGCAGGACCCAAATAACTTAAGGAAAACAAATGTCTGGGCGGACCGGGCCCGCTCGCGCAAATCTTTGCCGCGACGGCCGCAAGCGCGTGCATCCGGCGTGCGCGCGGGCTAATATGATTGTCAATTCGAATCGCGGCTCCGGCGCCGCTGAAAAGGTGTCTATTTTGAACGAGGCGATCAAGGATTTGGCTGACGCCGCAAAGGATTCCAGCGACAGCTACGGGGCGGATTCGATCAAGGTGCTGCGCGGCCTCGAGGCCGTACGCAAGCGGCCGGGCATGTATATCGGCGACACCGACGACGGCTCCGGCCTCCATCACATGATCTACGAGGTCGTTGACAACGCGATCGACGAGGCGCTGGCCGGCCACGCGAAACTGGTGACGGTCACCCTCAACGCCGACGGCTCCTGCACCGTCACCGATGACGGGCGCGGCATTCCAACCGGCATCCACGAAGAGGAGGGCGTTTCGGCGGCCGAGGTCATCATGACCCAGCTCCACGCCGGCGGGAAGTTCGACCAGAACTCCTACAAGGTCTCAGGCGGCCTGCACGGCGTCGGTGTCTCGGTCGTCAACGCCCTGTCGACGACGCTGGTCCTGCGCGTCTGGCGCGACGGGCTGGAGCACATCGTCCGTTTCGCCCACGGCGACACGGTCGCGCCGCTGGAAATCGTGGGTCCGGCGCCGATCGTCGACGGCCGGGCGAAGCGAGGAACCGAGGTCACGTTCACGCCTTCGCCTGAAACCTTCACCATGGTCGAGTTCGACTTCGCGACCATCGAGCATCGCCTGCGCGAACTCGCCTTCCTCAATTCCGGCGTGCGGATCGTGCTGACCGACGCGCGCCACGCCGAACTCAGGCGCGAGGAGCTGTGCTACGAAGGCGGACTGGAAGCGTTCGTGCGCTATCTCGACCGCACCAAAACGGCGCTCATCGACAAGCCGGTGCTGATCAAGGGCCAGCGCGACGGCATCGTCGTCGAGGTCGCGCTGTGGTGGAACGACAGCTATCACGAGAACGTCCTGCCGTTCACAAACAACATTCCCCAGCGCGACGGCGGCACGCATCTCATCGGCCTGCGCAGCGCGCTCACCCGCCAGCTCGTCGGCTACGCGGAAAGCTCGGGGCTGATGAAGAAGGAGAAGGTTGACCTGACCGGCGACGACTGCCGCGAGGGCCTGACCTGCGTTTTGAGCGTCAAGTGCCCCGACCCGAAATTTTCGTCGCAGACCAAGGACAAACTTGTATCCTCGGAGGTCAGGCCCGTCGTCGAAGGCCTCGTCAGCGAGCTGCTGTCGCAATGGTTCGAGGAGCATCCGCAAGAGGCGCGCGTCGTCGTCGGCAAGGTGGTCGAGGCGGCCCAGGCGCGCGAGGCGGCGCGCAAGGCCCGAGAGCTGACCCGGCGCAAGGGCGCGCTCGATATCGCGAGTCTCCCGGGCAAGCTCTCCGACTGCCAGGAGCGCGACCCGGCCAAGTCCGAGATCTTCCTCGTCGAGGGCGATTCGGCCGGAGGCACCGCCAAGCAGGGTCGCAATCGCGAATTCCAGGCGGTGCTCCCTTTGCGTGGCAAGATCCTCAATGTCGAGCGGGCCCGCTTCGACAAGATGCTGGGAAGCGAGCAGATCGGCACGCTCATCACCGCGCTCGGAGCGGGCATCGGGCGCGACGACTTCAACATCGAGAAACTGCGCTACCACAAGATCATCATCATGACCGACGCGGACGTCGACGGTTCGCACATCCGTACGCTGCTGCTTACCTTTTTCTTTCGCCAGATGCGGCCGATCATCGAGAACGGCTACCTGTTCATCGCCCAGCCGCCGCTATTCAAGGTCAAACGCGGCCAGTCGGAGCAATATTTGAAGGACGAGCGGGCGCTCGAGGACTATCTCATCGACTCGGGACTTGAGGGCGCCGCCCTGCAGCTTGCTCACGGCGAAGTTCGCGCGGGCGCCGACCTGCGCGCGCTGGTCGAGGAAGCCCGCGCAATGCGCCACCTGCTCGAGGGTCTGCATTCGCGCTATAACCGCGCCGCGGTCGAGCAAGCCGCGCTCGCCGGAGCGCTCAAGCCTTTGAGCGCGGCCGACGATCCCGAAGGCGAGCCACGCGCTGTCGCCCTCGCCCGGCGCATGAACGCGATCGCCGAAGAGACCGAACGCGGCTGGAGCGGCCGCGTCGAGGGCGGCGGTTACGTGCTGACGCGCGAACTGCGCGGGGTCCGACAGGCGGTCGTGCTCGATCCCGGCCTCCTCGCCTCCGCCGAGGCGCGCCGCCTCGATGAGCACGCGCGGCCCTTGCGCGAAGCCTTCGCCGAGCCGGGCGTCTTTTTGCGCCGCGGCGACACGACGACCGTCTCGGGACCTTCCGGCCTGCTCGAGGCCGTCAACGCCGCGGGCCGCAAGGGCGTGACCTTCCAGCGCTACAAGGGCCTGGGGGAAATGAACAAGGATCAGCTCTGGGAAACGACGCTCGACCGCGACGCCCGCACGCTGCTGCAAGTGAAAATCCGTGAGGTCGACGAGGCCGACGACATGTTCGTGAAACTGATGGGAGACGTCGTGGAGCCGCGCCGCGAGTTCATTCAGGACAACGCGCTGAGCGTGGCGAATTTGGACGTATGAGGAGCTTCCCGCTCCACCCGGCGAGATGATGAAGGTCCTTTGCCTCAACGTGCTGAGTGGCGGCGGTTCCCGATGGGGGACCATCTTCGAGTTTGTCGAAGGCCATGACCCGGACATTGTGGTGTGGCCGGAACGGCGCGCGGCGAAGCAGAGCTGGAAACCAGATGGCCAACGAGAACTCCGGTGCGAACCACGTCTTCGCCGATCATTTCGACCCGTTTGCGCACAAGCAAGCCCTCGCGGACCAATGGCTGCGATCGAACGGAGCGGACGCTCCCGCGATTTGATCGCGCCCTGATGCGGCTGCCTGATCAGACTTGGCGTAGACAGGTCATAGGAACGGCCCGAATTCATTTCGCTCCGCTTGTTTCATAAAATCAGAAAATATGTTACCGTCGTTCGGATTGGACGAAATGGACTCGAACTGGGCGATGATGGTGCTTTTCGCCCCCTGCGAAACGCGCAACTTGGGCCCCGCGCCGCCCCCGGAAGACCGTGGGGGCCGGAATCGCGACCGCGACCTGCCAAGCCCTTGAAAAGGCTCAAAACGGCAATGGACAGTTATTCCGCTAAGTTGGCACGAATGACATGTCGGCGCCGCTTCCGTTTCGCTTCGCCGCCATGTCCGCTTGGGTCCGGCGACGGTTGAACTCGGGGTATGGCGGGCAGCGCGAACGGCGCGGCTCAGCGAGGTGAAACTCGCCGTTTGAGCGACGCCGTGGCGGCGAGACCGGCTCCGGCCTCGCCGCGGCGATTGGCGCGCTTTTACTGGAACAGTTTCAGGATCAGCGCTGCGTTCTGATTGGCGATCGACAGCGACTGAATGCCAAGCTGCTCCTGGGTCTGCAGCGCTTGGAGGCGGGTGGAAGCCTGATTCATGTCTGCGTTCACCATGCCGGCGATGCCGTTGGAGTAGTTCGTCATCAAGCTGGTGTTGAACGTGTTGGCCGTGGTCATGCGGTTCTGCGTGGCGCCGATCAACGCAGCGTAGTTGGTGACGGCCGAAAGCGCTTGGTTGAGGTCGTTGAGGGCGGTCGCGGCCGCGGCGGCGCCGGCGACGCTGAGGTTGGTCAGATCGGAGCCGTTTTGCACGAGGAGGTTTTGCGAAGCCGGCGTGGTCACGGTCGTGGTCACCGCATAGGAGGCGGCGGCGGCGAAGGTGGGGGTTCCGCCCTGGGCGACCGAGTTGCCGTTGGCGTCGAGGGCAGTGTACGTGGTCGTCGTCGCCGTCCCGTCAAGAGCCATCGACTGGACCGTCAACGCCTGGTTGGTCGTGTCCTCGTAGATCGCGGCTTGACCGTATGTGGCTGTTACGGTTCCGGCGGTGACGGGGGTCGTGTTCGCGGTGTTGGCGGCCCACTGGGTCTGCAACTGACCCATGGTCGTCGCGTCCGAGATGCTCGACTGGCTGGTCGTCGACGTCGACGTCGAGCCGGTGGCCAAACCATACAGCGCCGAGGCGGTGAAGGCGATGGTGTTCATCGTCCCGCCGGTGGCGCTGGCGTTGAAGCCTGAAACAAAGTTAAGCGAGGTCAGGCTGCCGTTCAGGATGTTCATGCCGTTGAACGAGGCGCCGTTGATCGCGTCGGTGAGCTGCCGACCGAGCGAGGCGAGCGAAGTGTTGATGTTGCCAATGTCGGCGCCCGGATTGGTCGCCTGGGTCAGCGCCGTCGCCATGGAGTTTAAGGTCGAGATGACAGAGCTGATCGCGGAGCTTGCGGTCGACAGCACCGACTGCCCCTGCGACAGAGCGTCGTTGGAGGCTTGCACAATGCCGCTGTCCGCGGTGAGCTGGGCGCCGATCGCCCAGTAGGAAGAGTTGTCAGCGGCGGTCGCGACCTTAAGGCCGGTCGAGACCTGATTCTGGACGGTCGCTAGGGCCTGCTGGGTCATCTGCAGCGATTGCAGCGCGCTCAACGCGGCGGAATTATTCAGAACTGAACTCATGGCGGTACTCCTGGTCGGAAATGTTCACGGAAGCTGAGCGACATTTCGGACTCGCACCGAGACGACGAGTTGGCCGCATGCCCTTAGGCTCGATCCTGTTGCGAGCCTAACCGTCGTGTTCCACCCAGCGCTTCGCGCATTTCGCGTCCGAAGTCGTCCAGGCCAGGCGAGACTAGGGCCAACCCGCTAAAAACGGGTTAATCAAACTCAAAAACTCTGAGTTTACGCCAAGCGCGAAGGTCCTCGCGGACGCGGGCGCGCGCAATCCCGGCGCAAGCTCCATTGACGACCATGCTCGGCGCGCGTTCACCAACCGGGCCCGAGAGTGGCGACAAACCTCCTGGCGCAAGCTGCAAGACTATGGGCGAACCTGCGAGGGTTGGGCGTCCGGCGCCTCGTTGCGTTGGCGTTGATTGGCGTAGGCGTTTTCGCTGTGACAGCCTTGGCCGGATACTATCTCAGCCGCCCGGCGATGGAGACGCTATATTCGGGCCTCGATCGCGAGGATGTCGCCGCCATCGGCGCGGCGCTGCACGAGGCCGGCGTGCCGTTCGACGTCAACGCCGAAAGCACTATGGTCCTGACGCCCACTGGTCAGACCGCCAACGCACGCATGATTCTGGCGGAAAAGGGCCTGCCGCGCGGCGGCGCGGTCGGAAATGAGCTGTTCGATAAGCTTGGCTCGCTAGGCCTAACCTCGTTCATGCAGGACGTCACGCGGCTGCGGGCGCTGGAGGGCGAGCTCGCACGCACGATCCAGATGATGCGTTCGGTCAAGGCGGCGCGGGTGCACGTCGTGCTTGCGGACGAAGGATCATACCGCCGCGAGCGCCAGCCTCCGTCCGCATCCGTGGTCATTCGCACCGATGGCGGCGACGACCTGGCCACGGGTCGGGCGATCCGCCACCTCGTCGCCGCGGCGGTTCCCGGCATGAAGATCGACGACGTAACCGTGCTCAACGTCGACGGTCGCTTGCTCGCCTCAGGCACGGATTCCATAGACAAGTCGCCCGACAACCTCCTGGCGCTCGAAAAAGAAGTCTCTCAGGAAATTCGCCAGAGCGTGTCGCGCACCCTTAGGCCCTATCTCAGCACGCCAAACTTTCAGATCTCGGTCGCGGCCCGGCTCAACGCCGACAAGACGCAAACGAACGAGACGATCTACAATCCGGATCAGCGGGTCGAACGATCCGTGCGCGTGACCAGGGAGCAACAGAGCTCGCAGAACGCCGCAGGCGAACAGGCCGCCGGCGTCGAAGCCAACCTTCCAAGGACGAAGGCTGCTGGAGGAAAGTCGAAGCAATCGAACGACCAAACGCAAAAGCGCGAGGAGCTCACGAATTACGAGATCTCGTCGAAGTCGATCCAGACGACCAGCGCCGGCTATCTGGTCAAGAAGATCTCCGTCGCGGTGCTGATCAATCGCGCGGCCTTGACGGCGTCCCTCGGCGGCAAACCCTCATCCGAGGCGATGGCCAACCAGGTCAAGGAAATTGAGCAGCTGGTCGCATCAGCCGCGGGGCTCGACAAGAAGCGCGGGGACGTCGTCACGATCTCCGTCGTCGATTTCGTCGACTCCAGTCACGATCTCGAGCCAACGCCCGGGCCCTCGCTGGTTGAAATTCTCGCCCGGCAGATCGGGGCGATCGTCAACGCGGGCGCGATCGTTCTGGTCGCGGGTATGGTCATTTGGTTCGGCATGCGGCCCGGGCTGAAGATGCTGCTCGCCGCGCCGACCGTCGCGGCCGATAAAACGCTCGCCGCTGCCGGCAAGACGCCGGCCCTCGGCGCGCCGAACGGCCAGGTTCAGGGCGATCAGAACTTTCTCATCGAGACCGAGTCAGGCCCCGACGAATTTCTCGAAGCGTTGCTTGCTCGACGCGACAATGGCCCCGAGCGGAAACTGTTGAAGCTTGTCGAATTCGATGAAAACCAGGCCGCCACAATCCTCAAACAGTGGATTCGTCAGGGAGCGAATGGATGAAGCCCCTACCTATCGCGGACTACCTCAGTCATTTCGGGCGCGAGGCCGGCCAAACTGCCGCGCCGCGCCGCGAAGTTTCGCCGTTCAGGCCGCGCAGCTTGCAAAATAGCGCGGCTAGTCCGCAAGGCCCCGAGCAGCGATCGTCCACCCCGTTCCCTCGCGCGGCCAAGGCGATCGGTGCGGCCAAACCGCGAGACGGGGAGGGTCCGCCAGCCGTCTTCGATCGCGCGCCCGCGCCGTTCGGTCCCGCCGCGCGGGAGATGCTGGTCGCCCGGGAAGCGGACAAAGCCCACGACCTAGCGCTGAAACTCGCCGAGGCGCGTGCGCGGGGCCGGGAAGAGGGGCTCGCCGAAGGGCGGGCGGAGGCCGCGCAACAGCGAGCGGCCGACGTCGCCGCTGCACAGGAGCGGGCGATGATGGAGCGGCTAGAGTTGCAGCTTAACGAATATGCGAGGCTCGAAACGGCAATCCGCTCCTGTTTCGCGCAGGTCGAGGAGAACATCGGCGTCGCGGTCACCCGCATTCTTCGGCCGTTTCTGACCCGGCAGATCGCCGAGCGCACGGCGGACGAGCTGTGCAAGAACATTGCCCGAATTTGCGCTGCGGGCTCGCCCGGCCTGATTGCGATTCGCGGACCCGAACGCATGCTCGCATTGCTGCGCGAGCAACTCTCCGACCTGCCTGCTGACGTCGACTATGTCGAGGACGATGTCGTGGAGGTGGTGGTCGAGACCGGCGTCACGCAACTGGTCTCGCAGCTTCGACCCTGGGCCGAACTGCTCGCCCCCATCAACGTCTGAGGCCGGCCGAATGGTCGAACCTCATCAGGAAATCGTCATTGTCAGGCGGCGTAGCGCCCAAGAAGACGGCCATCATGGCGGCGCGTGGAAAATCGCGTTCGCCGATTTCATGACCGCTATGATGGCGTTCTTTCTCGTCCTGTGGATCATCAGCGCCACCGACAAGAACACCAAGACCCTGATCGCACGCTATTTCAATCCAGTGAAGGTCGAAGAACCGGCGAAGGCGCGAAAGGGCATTCGCGGCGTCGCGGAAAAGGATGCGGACTCGCTGGGCGCGGATCCCAGCGCTCCCAACGCCGGCGGGAAGCAGAATTCGGACCAGGGCGAAGGCGCCGGCACATCGACCGGAGAGGCCGCCGCGACGAATCGGCTCAAGGCAAACGACCAAAGGGCGTCGCAAAAACCAGAGTCGAAGGCGCCGACGGATCCGGCGAGGCCCGCTCCGACGATGTCCGAGCAGGAGCTTTTCAGCGATCCTCGCGCCAGTCTCGACAAAATCGGCGGCGCGGCTCCGGCGGGGCCGCTGGTCGAACCTCAAGCGGGACCCAAGGGCTTTGGGGAAGTTGGGCCGAACGCCGACGAGGGTGTCCGGGAGCCGTTTCGTCCGCTTGGCGGCGGCAGGGTGGACCATGCCGCGGCAACGAACCCCGGCGCGCCTCCGGAGGCAGCGGCTAACGCCGCCGATGGCAAGCCGCAGCCGAACGCGACATCCAGCGCCACGATCTCGCAAGGGCAGGCGAAGATTGACGCGCCCCCGCCGTCGTCCGACGCAGGCGCCTCGCAGGGGCGGGCCCTCACGCCCTCGCCGTCCGCGGCGCAGCCGTCGGCGCCCGATACTGCCCAGGGCATCTCGCCGGCGCCGTCCGCGGCGAAGCCATCTGCGCCCGACGCCGCCGAGGCGCGGGCCGCGGCGGCCGCCAGCCTGCTCGCCAATGTGAAGAAACGGCTCGGCGCCGAAGTCCTCGCGGCTCGAGGTCCGCAATTGGAAGTTCGGGCGACCGACGACGGAATCCTCATCAGCCTCACCGACCGTCAGAACTTTTCGATGTTCGCGATCGGTTCCGCCGAACCACAGCCGCGCGTGCTGCGGATGATGAATGCCATCGCCGCGAGCCTGAAAGCTATGCCGGGCGCGATTGTCGTGCGCGGACATACCGACGCTCATCCCTACCGCTCCGCCACCTACGATAATTGGCGTCTGTCCTCGGCGCGCGCCCAAATGGCCTACTACATGCTCAATCGGGCCGGGATCCCGGAAAAGCGGTTCGAACGGATCGAGGGCTTCGCCGATCACAGTCTGAAGGACCCAGCCCATCCGTTCGCAGCGGAAAACCGCCGGATCGAGATACTGTTGCGCGAGGCGAAGCGATGACAAGCCGCGCCTGGCTCGCCATGGCGTTCGTCATGCTCGCGGTCGCCACGCCGGCGGGCGCGATGACGGATACCGCAAGGCTGTCCGACATGGCCGACGATCTTCAGCGCCTCCAGGTTCAGATCGCCCACGGCGACCGGGCGGCCTACGCCGCGCAACTGAAGCTGCTGAAGAAAATCGGCGCGACGATCGAAGCAGCCAAGCCTGAGACCTGGACGGACGAACGGGAGGCGGATTCACTCGTCGTCTACATCTTGAGCGGCGGATCGTTGGCTGAGGTGGCTTCGCTGGTGAAGGACGGATCCATGGTCGAATCCGCGCGGTCGCTGACGCGCGGCGCGATCGCCTATGTCACCAGTCACGAAACCGACGCGCTCGCATTGCTCGCCGGGGCCGACCTCGGCGCGCTCGACCCCCGTCTGGCGGGTCAGGTCGCATTCGCGCGTTCGGTCCTCGAGACGAGGCGCGATCCGAAAGCGGCGGTGGCGTTTCTCGACTGGGCGCGCCTTCTCGCGCCTGGCGGACTGGTCGAGGAGGCGGCGTTGCGGCGCGAAATCAGGCTCTTGGTCGAAGCGAAAGATGCGCGGCGCGCAGTGATGCTGACCCGGCAATATTCGACCCGTTTCGCCGCTTCGCTCTATGCGGCCGATTTTTTCCGTGTGCTGGCGCATTTGGTCGGGCGGCTTGGCCTGGCCGACGATCCGGCCGATTACCGGCTGCTATCGAATGCGGTGGCGGCCTTGCCGTCCGACGGCCGGCGCGACTTCCTGCTGACCCTTGCCGAGACCGCGGTCGTCTATGCGCGGTTCACAGCGGCCTCGGCCGCCGCGTCCGAGGCTCTGCAACTCTCCCGCCCCGGCAGCGCCGACGAGGCTCGCGCTCGCCTCTATTTGGACGCCGGTCGAATTCTGTCGCGCGGATACGACGCTGCGATCGCCGATCTGCGCGGACTGGCGGCTTCGAGGCTCGACCGTTCCGATGCTGGCCTGCTGGCTGCGGTCCAAAGCGTCGCGGCGCAAATGCGGGTCGCGCCGGCCGCGGGCGCCGTCGAAGCGCAGGGCGGCGCGCCGACCGAATCCGCCAAGAAGGGGGACGACGGGCCAGCGACGACGATCGAACGGGCGCAACACGCGCTCGAACAAAGCTCGCGTTTCGTCGCCGCGACCGAAGGAAGCCCGCGATGACCGCGATCGCCTCTTCGCCGGCGCCGACGTCCGCCCCCACGCCGATCGCGCCAAGCCCCGCGCTTGCCGCGCGTCAAGGCGCCGGCGATCAGTCGGCCTTCACCGACCTCCTCAACTCTCTGCCGGGCGGGGATGCGAAGCCGAGTTCGCCCATCGCCGGCGAGCGGGAGCGGACAGCGGACGATCCCAAGCGCGGCGAGCCGCCAAAGGCGCAAGTCGACGCCCGCGCCGCGCGGTTCGATGGCGTGGCGATGTCGTTGTCGCCCTTCGTGGCGCTGTCCGCCGCGATTCCCGGCCAACGTCCGGCCGCAGCCGCAAACGCGCCAGCGCCTGCGGCGGCCTCAGTCCCGGCCCCGAACGCCGAGAGCGAGAGCGCGCCCCCGGCCGTGACCGCAGACCGGGCGAACCTGGCCATCGGGGCGAGACTGGTTGGCGAACGCGCCTTCCTTTCGAGCCTGTCGGCGGTCGGCGCATTCGCAGGCCCCTCGCCGGCTGCGCCGTCCACGAGCGAGATGCCGGCCGCGGCGAAGACCCCGGGGCCGAAAGGCGAAGTCGCGCCCCCGGCGTCAAGCGCAGCGATCGCGGCTCGTGCGCGGGCCGCCGCCGCGGAGCGCGAGGCCGCCAGCGGCGGACGGAAATCCGGGACCGCGGCGCCGGCGCCGTCCGCCCACGTCGCCAAACCGGCCGCGGCCGACAGTCCGAAGTCGGGCGATGGGGCCACGGGACGGTCGCCCGCGTCAGGGCCGCCCGATTCCGGCGCGTCCCGGGGGCAGGCCTCGACGCCGGCAAGCGCTCCTGGCGCACTGGCGTCGGCGCCGCTCCCGGGCCCGACCGCGCTCGGCCTTCAGGATCCGCCCGCGCGAGCCGCCGAAGCAGCCCCGCGCGCCAGCTCCTCTTCAGCCGGTCCGGCGCCTCAAGCCTCTCGGGTCAAGGAGATCGACCTCGATCTGTCGCCGAGCGGACTCGAGGACGTCTCGATGACCATGCGGCTCGCGGGCGACAGGCTGTCGGTCGTCATCCGCGCCGGGAGTTCTCGGACCTATGGCGCGATCGAAGGGGCGCGCGACGCGATCGCCGATCGTCTGGCCGCGATCGGGCAGCCGCTCGATTCGTTCATCATCCAGCAGACAGGCGGGAACGCCAATGGCGACACCAACGCGAACGGAGGCTCACGCGGCGACAGCGACGGCGGAGGCGCAGGGCAATCGGGCCAGCGCGGCGACCCGACCGATCCGCGCGGCGCTCGGCGCGGCGCTTCTGGCGGTTCTGGCCTCTAGCGCCGCGGGCGCGCGCGCCGAAGGATCGCTGGCGTGCGAGAGGGAGATGACGCGCGCGGCGGCGCGAAGCGGCGTTCCGCTCAACGTCCTCTATTCGGTCGGCCTGACCGAGACCGGACATAAGGGCGAGCTCAGCCCCTACGACATGAACGTCGACGGAAGGGACGTCCATTCCGACAGTCTCGCCCAGGCGATGGCGCGCTTCGCCTGGGCGAAGGAGCACGGCGCCAGGCTGATCGATATCGGCTGCATGCAAATCAACCACCGCTGGCACGGCGCCGACTTCCGCTCGCTCGGCGAGATGTTCGATCCGGCGCGCAACGTCGAATACGCCGCCAACTTCCTGAAGACGCTGAAGGCGCGCGAAGGGAGCTGGACGCTGGCGGTCGCGCGCTACAACGCCGGCCCCGGCAACCCGGCGGCGGAGAAGACTTACGTTTGCGCGGTCATCCGCAACATGGTCGCCAGCGGCTTCGGGCGATGGACGGCCAACGCGCGGGCGCTGTGCCGGTGAGGGGCGGCCGGACTTATGAACGAGTGCGACGGGTTTAAGATGCGGGGCGTTGAGGAAATCCGGGAAAGTCCGAGGGAAGGACAAGAAAGCCAAATGGGAAGTAAAAGAAAATTAGAGGGAAGGAAAAGAAAAGATTTTCCTTCCGCGGATTAAGCCTTTTCAACGGGTTGCGCGAAAAGACAAGAAATTTTTTCGCTCTCCATAAATAAAAACATGTATGTCACGGTATATGCATCAACGCCAAACCGGCGGCGGCCGTGGGCGTCGTGGGTCATCGGCGGTCGATCGCGTAATTCATGACGAAATGGATCGTAACACGGATTTCGATTTTCCCAAAAGAATTGTTCGACGGACGAGCGCACTTTTTTTGCCGGCGCGCGATCTTTCCGAAGGCGTGGCGGCGCTGGCCGTCTCGGTCGGAGCCGTCGCTTTCCCCTCCGGTTGCGCGCAGTTTTTCCCCGCGCTAACGTTTCCGTGAAGCGGCTGACCGGAGGGGGAAGTCATGCGGGCGGATCGCAAGTGGGTCGAGAGAAACCTCGGTTACGATCCGATCGCGCAAGCCCCGCCCGAGACGACTTATGCGTTTCCGCAGGCGGCGAGAAGAGGCGCCGCGCCCGAGGATTTCCAGCGCGAGATCATCGATTTCGACTCCGAATCTCCCGCCGGCCTGCAATTCCTGGCCTTCACCACCGCGACCGGGCTCTCCCGATACGAGGACGTGCCCTGGCCCAGGGGACTGGCGCCGAAGACCGGCGACGCCCCGACCGGCGGCGCCGACAGCCCGCTGCCGCGCGCCGACGTGCTGGTCGTGACCTGGACCGTCGACGAGGGCCATGCGCTGAGCCGGGTGCTGACGCCCGGCAAGGATTCCCGCAACGACTACCAATCCTACACCCATAATTTCGCGACCATATCGCAGAAAATGCGCAGGGGCTGCCCGGCGCTCCAAGCCAAACGCCTCGGCGCCTATTGGACGACGACCATCGGCAAGCGATCGGTCGTCGTCTTCAAGTCCGATTCGCACATGTCGCAGGACGGCCCCGAACTGCCGAACATCGACGTCTGGGCCCAGATCATCGAGGAGGTGCAGCCGGCTCTGGTGATCACGACCGGCACCGCCGGCGGGATCGGCAAGGAATTCGAGGTCGGAGACGTGGTCGTGAGCCCGATCGTCCGTTTCGACTGCACCGCGAAGTTCAAGAAGGAGCCGTTCGCGACCGATCATTATCACAGCGTCAAGCCCAACCCGGCGCATTTCGCGATCGCGAAGTCGCTGTTCAAGGTCAACGCGCCGCAGCTTCCCAAGGACAACACGCGGCTGCCGAAGATCGTCCGGGCGTCGACGAGGGCGCTGGCGTCGTCGGTCGTGACCACCGACTTCTTCGGCTTCGACACCTCGGACAACCACTACAAGCTGCAGGGACTGGGCGACGTCTCGGAAATGGGGGACGCGGTGCTGGGGCTGGTCGCCTCGAGAATGGGGGACAAGGCGCCGCGCTGGCTCGCGATTCGCAACGTCTCCGACCCGCAGATCAAGGCCGAGGGGACTCTCAGGCAGCAGGCGGCGATCGCGGCCCAGATCTACAAGGGTTTTGGCCGCTGGAGCTCGGTCTGCAGCGCGATTACGTGCTGGGCGAGCATCGCGGCGGAGTAGAGGGGACGGGCTTCGGCCGCGAATGGCGGCGTCTTGGGACGGGACTGCCCGCGCGCGACCGCTTTCGGAAATCGTGCCGCGCCCGTCCTTGCAAAATACGAAGCCTTTTCAGGCCTTGGCGTCGGAGCGTCTTTCCCTTCGAAGTCAGCTCGCCGCCACGCCCCCTTCCGCCGGGGCCGGCCGCGCGCGCTGATTGTAGAGCAGCTTCACGCGCCGCTGTCGCTCTTCGGCCGGCAAGCTCTCGGGGTTCTCCGTCGGCCCGGCCGTGACGGCCAGACCGCGCTGGACCGCCGGGCGCGCGCTCAGTTCCTCGAACCAGCGTTTGAAGTATTTGAACTCGTCGATGTCCTGCCCCTGGCTCTTCCAGTTCACCGTCCACGGATAGCTGATCATGTCGGCGATGGTGTATTCGTCGCCGGCCAGATAGCGGCGATCGTAGAGCCGATTGTTGAGAACGCCATAGAGCCGATTGGCCTCGTCGGTGAAGCGGCGGACCGCATAGGACTGGTCGCCCTGCTTATCGCCCAATCGCTGAAAATGGCCGCGTTCGCCGAACTTCGGACCCTGATTGGCCATCTGCCACATCACCCATTGATTGACCTCGTAGCGGCCACGGATGTCCTGCGGGTAGAAGCGGCCGGCCTTCTCCGCCAGGTACATCATGATCGCGCCGGACTCGAAGACGCTGATCGGCGGACCGCCGTCGGCCGGCGCATGATCCACCAGCGCCGGCATGCGATTGTTGGGGGCGATCTTGAGGAAATCCGGGTCGAACTGGTCGCCCTTGCCGATGTTGCAAGGCACGATGCTGTATGGCGTCCCCAGTTCTTCCAATAGGATCGTGACCTTCTTGCCGTTCGGGGTCGGCCAATAATGCAGGTCAAGCATGTGAGCGTCTCCAGGGTTCCGCGGAAGAATACCATAGACCTTCGACCGGCCGCGAGGCGAGGCGAGGCGAGGCGAGCGCGTTTCCCTGGCCGACGTCCCGCTCAACCCCGGCACGGACTCGCGTGAGCGTTGTTTCGCCGAGGTCGAGGGCTGATATTGGGCCCAGCGCTCAGGGCCGCGCGAGCGTTTCGCTGATCGGGGCGTAGGTGAATTCCTGCACGCCGATGTCGACCAGGACCTTGCTCTTCACCTTCGCGTTGACCGCGCGAATCAGCGCCCGGCTCATCTTGGCGATGTCGAAACGGTCGAGATGGTCGAAGTCGATCGTGTCGTCGCCGTAAACATAGCGAAAGGCCTCGTCGACCAGAATCGCGTCGGGCGCCATCGTGGCCGACTTGAGCGCGTTGAGATCGACCGAATAGCTCAGCAGCATGACGACGTAACCCGTGACCGCCCCGTCCTTGATGCGCGGGACATTGATCTCGTGGGTCTTGCGCGATTCGCTCGTCTTGGCGAGCGTCGCTGTCGATCTCGCCGCGAAAAAGGCGACGACCTGGCGGGTTCCCATTTCGGCGGTTATCGTCGCCGTCGACGCCAGGAGCCCGATGACGATCGCCTTGATCATTCTCTGGCGCGACTCCAGGCGAGCGCGGTGTAGGTTCCATCCGACTGGCCGTCGCGAATGGCGTGGGCGATGATGTCGGCGACCGCGGCGGACGCCTTCAGCTGGACCCCGAGCGCATGGAGGTTGATCTCGAGCTTGGCGGCGAGATCGGCTAGCGCGTCGCGCAAGGGGCCGCCCAGCGCCGCCCGTTCGAGCGCGGGAATCAGGCGATTGAGCTCCAGCAGCCCTTGGTTCTTGCGCAGACTGTAGGCTTCGTACGGGACAGGCCCGCCGCGCGCGATGTCGTTGTTTTCGGCCTCGACGGTCTGACGGAGGCGCTCGATGATCGGCAGCGCCATGGCCAGAGCCGCGGGCGCGGCGGCGCTCGAAGCCGGCGCGGGACGACGGTCGGCTGGGCTCATGAGCGTTTGCGCGCGGCGAAGAGCACGGCGCCGTTGTCGTAATTCGCGGCGCTGGGGGCCGACAGCGCGTTGGCGCTCATCTGGGCGGCCTCGCTCGCCGCCTCGGCCGCCTGGTGGGGATGGGCGGACAAATCGTGCGGCGCGAATTCGTGCGTCGCGAACAGGCGCTTGCCGAGGCCGAGCGCGCCCGACTTGGCGATCTGGCGCGCAACCTGCTCCGAAAGCATCGATCGCCACATGTCGCCCGCCATGCCTTGGCCGAACACGCTGCCGGCGTTCTTCGGAAGCATTTCGCCGACGAAGGAATTGAGCATCATGGCCTCGAAATCGAGCTTCGCCCGCGCGGCCTTGTCGGGTCCGTCCGGCATCTGGGCGAGGCGCGCGCGCGCGTTCGAAAGGCCTTGGACGGGGAATGGGCCCGACTGGGCCGCCTTGTCCAGATCGGACGCGAAATCTCCCGACCGCGGGCCCGAGGCCGCGAGTGCGTTGAGGCGCTGAGCCGCGAGGTCGGCGCGCGACGGATCGGCCGCGTTCAACACTTCCAGGACGACGTCGGAACGAGGATCGAAAGCCATGGGCGCCACCGCGAAAGGATTTTGTCGACAGGGTCCACCCGGAGCCTTACGTCGAGCTTGCGATGCGCCGCAGGATCGCCCGCTCGACCAGTTCGGCGAGCTCCTTGCGTTCTTTGTCGTCCCGGTATCGGGCGGCGGCGGACTCGATCGCCTGGTCCGCCAGTTTGGAGCGGATTCCGTGCGCTTGCGCCTCGCGTCGCGCAAGTTCGGACTCCCGCGCCAGCGAATCGAGGCGTTTCTGCAGCCCGCGAATGTGACGCACGCTCAGTTTGGCCTGCGCGCCATAGGCGAGCGCGCCGGTCTCGAGCGCCTCGAACACCGCCCGCAGATCGTCGCTCAGCTCCGCCTGCTGGCGCTCGATCGCGGAAAGACGCCAACGGCCGAGATCGTGCATTCGTCCCTGCAGCTTGCCGATGCGGGTCAGGGCGTCGAGCCGCTTTTTCATGTCCTATCCCAAGCGGAGCCAGGCGCCAAAGCCGATCAGGAACGCTTCGATCGCCGGCTGGATGGTGAAGTAGAGCAGCACGAGGCCGCCCGCCGCCACGAATGGCGTCGCGACAAAGAAGACCTGCACTTGCGGCGTCAGCCGGTTGACGAGCGCCAGCGCCAGGTTGACGACCAACGCATAGATCACAAAGGGCGATGCGATCCTCAGCGCCAGCCGAAACGACTCGGCGAGCGCGTCGGCGACCTCTCGCAGCGCCAGTTGGGCGTTGAAATCCGCGCCGACCGGCACGACGTCGTAGGAGGCGACGAGCCCGCGCAGGAGCTCCCAGTGCAGGTCGGCGACAAACAGCAGCGCCAGAGCCGCAAGCGAGATCAGCGTCGCCAGCGGCGGCATCGTCTCCGTCGCCTCGAGCTGATAGCCGAACGGGCTCGCGAATCCGAGCATCTGCGCCGCGCCCGTGGCCAGGGTTTCGAGCGCGAGATAGAAGATGCGGGCGAGAATTCCGATCATCCCGCCCACCAGCGATTCGACGGCGATTGTCTTGAGGGTCAGGATCGGATCGTCGCCGAGCGCGGCGCCGGGGATTTTCCCCAACAGCAGCGGCGTCAGCGAGAGGGTCACCGCGAGCGCGACAAAAAGACGGATCTGCGCGGGAATCTGGCCGTTCGAGAAGCCCGGCGCCAGCATCAGGCAGGCGCCGATGCGGCAAAACAGCACAAAGGCGCCGATCGCCGCTTTCGGCGCGAGCGTCTGCGGCGAGGCCGCGACCGCCTCCAGCATGAGCGAGGTCACGAGATGGTTCCCAGCGACTTCATCTCGAAGCCGCGCGCGATTTCGAGCTGTGACAGCACCGGCAAGGTCGGGAACATCCGTTCGATGATCATGCGCACGTAGGCGCGCGTCTCGGCGGTGGTGACGAGCGCGAACAGGCGATGCTCGTCCATACGCTTGCGGATCGCGGTCGAGGCCTCCGCGGCGAATTGCTCCATCAGCCGCGGGTCGATGTCGAACTCGACCACATCGCCCTTGGCGTCGCGCTTGAGGCTCTGGTGAAACACCAGATCCCAGCGATTGCCGAGCCGCAGCACCGCGAGCGCGCCATTGTCGGTGAGGTCGCCGCAGATCTGCTGGGCGAGCCGGATGCGCACGTGCTCGGCGATCTGCTCGGGCCGGCGGGCGTGCGGCGCGATCTCCGCCACCGCCTCGAGGATCAGGTTGAGGTTGCGAATCGAGATGCGCTCCGCGAGCAACAGTTTCAGGGTCGCCAGCAGGCCGGATTGCGAAATCTGCGAGGGACACATGTCGTCGAGCAGGCGCCTGTACTCCGGCTCGAGCCGGTCCATCAGCGCGCGCATGTCCTTGTACGACAGGAGCTGGGCGAGGTTGTTGTGGATGACCTCGCTCAGATGGGTCAGCAGGACAGAAACCGGATCGACCGGCTTGAACCCCTGGCGTTTGGCTTCCTTGACGAAGGCCTCGGGAATCGCGATCGCCCGAATGCCGAAGGCGGGCTCGCGCACTTCGTCGCCGGGCAGGTTGGGGCGCGCGCCGTCGCCGATGACGACGAGATAGTCCTTGACCCGCAGCTCCTGGGTCGCGACTGCGGTTCCATGAATCTTGATCTGGTAGGTTTTCGGCGGCGCCTTGATGTCGTCGGAGAGACGGATTTCGGGAACGACGAAGCCGTATTGGCGGGCGAACTTGCGCCGCATCTTGGCGATGCGCGAGGCGATCTCGTCACGTGACGCGACCAGCGCGGCGTTGAGCTCCTTGCTGAGGCTGAGTTCAATCTCGAACGACTTCAGCTGCTCCTTGATCGAGGCGCGCGCCTCGGCCTTCGCGCGCTCGTCCTTGACCGTCTGAAGCGCCGCCTCGGCGGCGAGGTCGCTGGCGATTCGCCGCGGAATGGCGATGCCGACGAAAGCCATCAGTCCGCCCAGCAGCGCGAACGGCAGGAACGGCAGGCCGGGAACGACTCCGAGCACCGCCATCAGCAGCGCGGCGAGAAAGAGGGCGTTGGGATAGCCGCTGAGCTGATCGATGACGGCCTTGTCGGCCGAGCCCCGCGTGCCCCCCTTGGCGACGAGCAGGCCGGCGGCGAGCGAAATGATGAGGGCCGGAATCTGCGACACCAGCCCCTCGCCGACCGAGAGCTTGGTGAAGATGTCGGCCGCCGCGGCCAGCGAGAGAGCATGGCGGGTGACGCCGATCACGATGCCGCCGAAGATGTTGACCGCGAGAATGATGAGGCCCGCGATCGCGTCGCCGCGCACGAATTTCGACGCGCCGTCCATCGAGCCGAAGAAGGCGCTTTCCTCCTCGAGTTCGCGCCTGCGCGTCTGGGCCACTTTTTCGTCGATCATCCCGGCCGAGAGGTCGGCGTCGATCGCCATCTGCTTGCCGGGAATGGCGTCGAGGGTGAACCGGGCGCCGACTTCGGCGATGCGCGTCGCGCCCTTGGTGATGACGAGGAAGTTGATCGTCACCAGAATCAGGAACACGATGATGCCGATGACGAAATCGCCGCCCATCACCAGCTGGGCGAAGCCGCCGATGATGTAGCCGGCGGAGGTCGGCCCCTGTTCGCCATGCGAGAGGATGAGCCGCGTCGTCGAGATGTTGAGGGCGAGTTTGAGGATCGTCGCGACCAGCAGCACCGTGGGAAAGGCGGAAAACTCCAGCGGCTTCTGGATCCACAGCGCCACCATCAGGATCAGAACGGATAGCGCGATCGACAGCGCCAGGCCGAAGTCGATCATCGTCGCCGGCACCGGCAGAAAGAACAGGCAGAGGATGAGGACGATGCCGACGGCGAAGGCGATATCCTTGCCGCCGCGGTTCGCCGCCGGCGCGGCCGCCGTCATTGACATCGACGCCTCTTGCTCCGAGAGCCCCGCAAAAACGCGGCGCCTGTATCGCGAGAGTGTCCGTCGAACCTTGCGCCAGACTCGAACGGCCGGAGGGCGCTCTCGATTTGAGGGGTCGGATTCGGCTCGGCGACCCGCGGCCTCCAAGCCGCTCCGAGTCCCGTCCCGGGGGCCTCAGGTCGGCGGCCGCAAAGAGACGCGCTTGCGCTCGGCCAGGGGTTTGAGAGACTTTAATCCAGCGGCGTCCACGGGCGGGACATGCTCTTGCCGGCGCTCGAACGTCATACGCCGGAGCGGCCCAAGGGGGAGCCTACGCCGACTTGCCGCTCTCGAAGTTCAAATCCAAATGGCTGCAGAGCGTTTCGCCAACATGCGATATCGCCATTTCGATGAAATACAGCAGAACCTTGTCACACGACATTTGCGCGGCTTGATGAGCCTGCTGCAATTTGTGGCTGACCTCCAGCAGAACGTCGGCCTCGGTAGACGTTCGTTTTATTTCCTTAACGACGATGCAATTGTTGGCCTTCAGGTGCTCAATTCGCTGTTCGCTTGCTGGTCGTAAAGACAAAGCCCTTCCCCCGCGGCTCAATGCGAACGTCCCCGCCCGACATCGGACGGCGACGCAATCCTGCATGTAACAAAATTGTCAAACGCGGCGAAAGTGGCAAGCGTTGCCAAATTTCGCCATAAATCTGCCTTTTTCGGCCATCTACGCCCGCGCCGGCCGTCGCTTCTCGTTGCGCGCGGCGGACGGCGAACGCCCGGTCCAGCGCTTGAACGCGTGGTTGAACGAAGTCGGCCCCTCGTACCCCAAAAGCCGGGCGATTTGGGCCAGACTGAAGCCAGAGTCCTTGAGATATTGGAGGGCCAGAGTGTGGCGCAATTCCTCGACGACCGCGGCGAACGTGGTCCCTTCCTCGGACAGCCGGCGCGACAGCGTCCGAACGCTGAGGGCCAACGCCCTGGCGACTGTTTCCGCCTTCGCCTGCCCTTGCGGCAGCAGCCGCCCGACTTCGTTCTCGACCGACGCGCGGAGTGCGCACGCCGCGGTATTGCGGGCTCTCGCCGCCTGTTCGCAGAAGGGCCGCAGGGTTTCGAGCAGGTGCGGGTCTTCGGTGACGAGCGCGAGCGCGAGCGTCGCGTTGGAGAACTCCATTTGATCGGCCGGAGCGCCGAACTCGACCGGGCACCCGAAGAAGCGCTCGAACTCCCGCAAGTCGGCATTGCGCGCGTGGGCGAAAGCGACGCGGACCGGTCGGATCTCGCGGCCGGTGATCACTCGCGTGACCTTGACCGCCAGCGCCACCTCAAACTCGCTCAGTTGCCTCGCGCGACGCCGTTGAATCCCGACAAATCCGCGCTCGATGACGACGCTGTCGGACCGCTGTGTTATTTTCACCCGTGCGCTTTCGTTGACCATGCGGCTGAAGCGGGCAAAAAGCGCCATCGCCTCGCCAAGATTTTTCGCAGCCGACACGACGTAGAATAGAAGTCCGGCCTTGCGTGGGTTCGCCCCCTCGGCGAGGTGAAGTCCGAAGGCGGTGTCGTCTGTCTCCTCGGCGGCGTATTCGAGAAGTCTGACCTGACCCGCCGCCGGCAGGCGAACCAGCGGATCGTCGAGATTGAATTCGGATAGACCGGCGCGATGCAACAACGGCCGCGCGGCTATGCTGTGGCTCCCAAGAGCCGCGATCGCACAGTTGACGGCGAACCCATTCACCATGGGTTGTGCGCGCGCCGTACCTCCCTTTTGCACCTCAGGGTTCCCAATCCCGGCGTCGGATGTCCCCTTCCGGCGCCCCGCTTATGTCGCCATGCTAGGGCCAGTCCGG
The DNA here is from genome assembly GCA_963784805.1 of uncultured Alphaproteobacteria bacterium. Lineage (GTDB taxonomy): Bacteria > Pseudomonadota > Alphaproteobacteria > Rhizobiales > Beijerinckiaceae > Roseiarcus. Next base: position 36,997 of record CAWASR010000008.1, on the reverse strand, counting down.
CCGCGGTTCAATGGGCGAGGTCAGGTCCGGCGGACAGCGCTCGACCTCTGGCCGGGGCGCCAAAATCCGCCGCAGCCGCGCGTGGCGAATTCGACTGACGCGGTATCGGGAATTGTTTGTTTCCGAGCCAACGACTTTCCGAGGTTCCGGTTGTCCGCGTCGAAGAGCGGGTCGCCTAACGCCGCTCACGCGCGTGCGAATGGCGCTCCGCCGGGCGCGCGGGCATCCACCATGATGGCGAGCCTAGTTGTAGCCGCGCTCGATTCGCGAATAGACGTTCTGGGTGAAGGCCGAGAACTTGCCGCCGACGAACGAGGCCGTGAGGGTCGCCGCGACAAAGACGGCGATCATCTTCGGCACGAAGGTCAGGGTCATTTCCTGCACTTGGGTCAGGGCTTGCAGGAGCGCGATGGCGACGCCGACCACCATCGCCGCGCCCACCGCAGGCCCCGCGCCGATGACGATCATCCAGATCGCCGATTGCACGAGGTCGATCGCATCGCCCTCGTTCATTGCACGCTCGCGCCGTCGGCAAGCGAAACCGTGGCCCCGTTGGCGAGCGTCGCCACCGCGCCCGAACCCGTTACGCTGACCGAAGTCACCTGGCCGGAGGCCGAACCGTCGGGCGAGGTGATGGTCCGGCCGATGAGCTGTTCGGCCTGGCTGAGCGAAGTGGCCGTCAGCAGGGAGGCGAGATTCGTGTTGGTCTGAACCGCCTGTCCGACTTCGGAGACCGTCGCGAGCTGCGAGACCATCTGGGACGGGTCCATCGGTTGGGTCGGGTCCTGGTTCTTCATCTCGGCCATGAGCAGGGTCAGAAAGTCGTTGTAGTTGAGCGATTGGGTCGTCGCGGCGGCCGCGGGCGCGCCGGTCGAGGTCGTGGCGGCTGGGTTCGGAACGGGGGAAGTCGCACCGATTGTCATTTCGTTCTCCGTGTCAGGCGGCGCTCGGCGCCTCGGCTGGCGGGGCAAGCAACTGGTCCTCGAGGGCGAACAGGCCGCGCAAGGCCTTCAACGCCTCGAAATAGCGCTGGCGGGCGAGCGACGCCGCGACGTCCCTTAGACGCTCCGTCAGCTGGGGCGCGCGATAGGCGTCTAAAGCGGCTTCGATCAGCGATCCGGCAAGGGGGACCGCGCTCGCGGCGGCTGTCGGATCCATCAGCATGATCTGGACCGCGAAATAAATCTGGCGAATGAGCGTCGTCGCATTCTCGGCCTGCATGACGTGATTTTCGAGCAGAAAGGTCACGTCGTTGAGCAATTCGATCGACGCCTTGCGGTCGATGCGGATGACGGCGCCGTTGATGAAGAAGCGCTCGCCCGCCCTGAGCGTAATGATCATTCAGGGCCTCACTTCAGTCCGTCACGGATGAGTTGGTTGATCTCGATCATCGGCGTGAGGTCGGTCGTCGCTTCGCCTCGCGCGCGATCGATCTCCTTGTTCATCCAGATGCCGATCGAGATGATCCCCGCCCTGAGCTGGCTCGGCAGCTCGTTGTTCGCGTCGCCGAGGTCGTCGAGAAAGATCGTCCACAGGCGCCGCAGATAGAACAGCGCCTCCACCCGCTCGCGCGACAACGGGCCCTTCTCTTGCGCCGTGCGCAGCATCCCGATGACGCGATCCATCGCCTGACGCTCGTGCGCGCGCATGCTCGTGCGCGATTCCTCGATCACTTCGTTGTAGGCGAATTCGTACATAGCGGTCCTTGGCGCGTCAGGCGACCGGGAGATACTGCGCGAGGTTCAACTGCTGCAGACGCGCGGTCAGTTCGTAGGCCATCTGAATCTGGTTGGTCAGACTGCTGATCCGGGCCGCCGTCGCTGTTGGGTCGACGTTGTCGAGATTGCCGATCTGCTGTTGCAGGATGGTGAGTTGCGAGCTCATCGAATTGTTGGCGTCGGTGACGGCGCTCTGGGTCGAGCCGAGAGCGGCTTGGGCGTTGATCACCGAATCGAGGCCCTGCGCGACCAGCGCGGACGCGGCGTTGGCGACCGCCTGCCGCGCATTGCCGCTGAGCTGGGACCCGCCGAATTCGCTCAGCATCGTATAGGCCTGCGCCAACTGCTGAAACGCCGGTTGATTGGCGTTGGTCGAGGTTGTGACGCTCTGCCCGGGCGCGATCTCGGCGCTCGTGTTCGTGCTCGACGCCGCCGACCAGTCCGAGGTCCAAGCGCCGCCCTGAAACAGCGCCGCGAACGGCCCGGAGAGAAAGCCCTGCATGGCGGAGGCCGAAATGTTCGCCGCCGCCGGATCGCTCGGCAGGATGCCGAAGGCGGTCTGAAAGGCCTGGTCGACAGCGGTCTTGGCGGCGGACGTCGGCGTAGAATAATAGTCCGCCATCGGCGTCACGGCGGAATTGACGCCGCCGAACACATATTGGCTTCCCGAGCTGGCGTTCGTCGAGGCGATGAGCGACTGCAGCGCCGATTGACCCATGTTCTGCAACGAGGCGCCCGAATTGGCGGACGGGGTCCAGGTCGCGAGGTCCTGCAAGGTCGTCTGCGCGCTCGAGTTGATGCCCGAGAGCGCATTTTGCGCCGTTGACAGACTGGTCGAGACGAGGCTGTTGCCGCTGGTCAGCGTTTGCAGAAGTCCGACCTGTTCCTTGAGCGAAAGCTCGTAGCCGGACTGGTCGCCGAGCTGAAGGCCGAGATCGGCATATTGGCCAGTCGATTCTTCCGTCATCGCCGTCGTCAACGACGACTGCGCCTGCATAACCGGCAGAACGAGGCTGTTCATCAGATACTGAGTGGAGACAAGGTTCGCGCTCATCGTCGTCAGGCCGCGTTGAGGAGGGCGGTGAACATGCTGTTGACCGTCGTCAACAGCTTCGCCGACGAAGCATAGGAGTTTTCGAGGTTCAGCATGTTGGTCATCTCGGCGTCGAGATTGACCCCGGTCGCGTTCGACAGCGCTGAGGTCGCCTGGGTGGCGAGCGCGTTCTGATAGGCCGAGGCGTTGCTCGCCTGCTGGTTCTGGCCCTGCAGCCAGCTCACCGAAGCATTGGCGTAGTCGGCGAGACTCGACGACGAGCCGAGACCGGCCGAGGGGTCGAAGCTCTGCGTTGCGCTGACTTCGCCGATGAGCTGCTGGATGCGTCCGGTATAGCTCGCCGCCCCGGTCGAATTGTAGGTATAGGCCGGGTTGCCGGGCGACGAAATCCCGCCGTCGCGAATGAGATTGACGTTGCCCCCCTGCGAGGGATCGACGTTCGGATTGACTTCGATCGCGCCAGCGAGGCCGGTCGCCGCCGTCATCGACGGCAGGCTGGCCGCGCCGGGAGTGGTGAAGAGGCCCGGCAGCGAAGGCAGCGTCGGCGCCGCCGACTGATCGCTTTCGGCGAAGGCGTTGATCAGGCCGCCGGCGATCTGGTCGAGCTGAGCCTGATATTCCGGCGCCAGCGTGTCGCGCAGCTCCGCGTAGCCGGCGAGCGCGCCCGACTGAATCGGCATCGGCGAATTTGGGCCGGTAATCGCGACGCCGTCGACGTTGACCGCAGCGCCGGCCGCTCCGTCGACGAGGGTCGGGGTCGGCGTGAAGGAGACGGTGCGGGGAATGTCCTGGAACAGGGTCACGCCGCTGTCGGTATAAATCGACATCGAGCCGTTGGCGGAGACGACCGTCGAAACGCCGAGCTCATGCGAGAGCTTGGTCACAATCGAATCGCGCTTGTCCTCGGCGCCGGAGACATTCGCGCCGGTATGAAGCCCGGTCACCACGGCGTTGTTGGCGGCGGTGAACTGACTAAGGAGCGCATTGATCGTGTCGACCGAGGAGGCAATGTTCTGATCCGCCCGTTCCCGCACCTGCGCGACCGTCGCGCTGCCGCTGTTGAGCGAGGAGGCGAGATCGGCGGCGGCGGACACGACGGCTTCGGCCGCGGATGAGGAACTCGGCGAAGTCTGGTAGGTTGTCAGCGCGTTCTGCAAATTGGCGAGCATGGCCGAAGGCGAGGCGCCGTTCTGGTTCACCCCCGACGTCGAGGACGCGGCGGAACTGTCATTGACCGTCTGCGCAAGCGTCGACAGGCCGTCGGAAATCGCCTGCTGCGCGGCCGCCTGGGAGGTCGAGGTCGAGACCTGCTCCTGCAAGGCGGCGTTGGCCATGCGCGTGACCGAGGCCACATCGGCGCCGCCGTACGAATTCGTCACGACACTCGCGATCTCGCGCGAATAGCCGGGCGTGTTGACGTTGGCGATGTTGTTCGAGACGACCGCCGTCTGCGCCGCGTTGGCGGCGAAGGACGAGCTGATGACGTTGAACGCGGCCGACAGACTCATCGCGGTTTGCCTCGGACCTTCAGCCTCACGGCTTCAATCCGTTCAGGACGTCGAGAATGTTGGCCCCGGTCTGAAACACCTTGGAGTTGGCCTCGTAGGCGCTCTGCGCCTGAATCATTTCGGTCAGTTCGGTCGCCAGATCGACGGTCGAAGACTTCGAGCGAAGAGGCGTCGATGACGCCGAAGCCGCCCCCGCCGGGGGTTCCCAGATAGACGGGGCCGGAGGCGGCGGTGGGCAGGAACGCGTTGCCGTTGACCGACATGAGGTTGTCGGGGCTCACCACGTTGGCGAGCGGAATGTCGTAGGCGGGTCTCGAGGTTCCGTCCGTATAGTCGAACGACAAGGTTCCCTGCTTGTCGATCGACACGCCGTTGAGACTGCTCGGCGCATTGCCGTTGGTGGTCGCCGCGGTCACGTTGAAGCCGGTCGCGAGCTGCGACATGCTGCTCAGATCGAGGCTCATGGTCTGACCATTGGGAACGGGAATCGACAGCGGCGAACCGCTCGTCAGGCTCCCGTTGAGCGGATTGAAAGTCAGGGTCTGGGTCGCGAGCGGGCCGGAAGCATAGGGAAAGCCGCCGCCGGCCGCGGCCTGCGAAGCGTCGAAGGCGTCGACCTCCCACGATCCGGCGCCGGTGTTGGTGAAATAGATATTGATCGTTTGCGCGCCGCCGAGGTTGTCGTACATGACGAGCGAGGTTCCCTCGGTATAAGTCGAGGTCGCCGAATTGACCGAGGGCAAGTTGGCGGCCGCGACCGGCGTCGCGCTCGCGGGCAGATTGGCGGTCAGCGAGCCGACGGTCGTGGCCGAAGCGGTCTGGCCGGCGCTGACGACATTGACCTTCTGCAATCCGCTCAGCGAGTTCGCCGCCACGGACGCCTGCCCGTTTTGAACGTTGGCGCCCATCAGGTAGTAGCCCGCGCTGTTGACGAGGTTGCCGGCGGCGTCAGGCACGAAGGAGCCGTTGCGGGTCAGGTAAAGCGCGCCGCTGGCGTCGGAAACGACGAAGAATCCCCCCCCCTGCACGGCGAGATTGGTCGCGGTGTTGGAGGAGATGACAGCGCCCTGAAGCGCGTTGAGCGAGACCTGGCTCGTCGTGACGCCGCCGCCGTATGACACGCCGTTCGCCGCCTGGTCGACCAGGGTCTCGAACTCCGTCTGGGCGTTCTTGTAGCCGGTCGTGTTGGCGTTGGCGACGTTTTGCGAGATCGATGAAAGCCAGTTCGAGTTGGCCAACATGCCGGAGACGCTGGCGTTCAAAATCGTCATGGGGGCTCCTCCGCGACTGGGCGCATTTGAGGCCCGAGGCCTTGCGCGGGGCTGGCGTTTGGGCGCGACCGAGGACGCCGGCGGGCGGGCCGCCGCCCGCAAGGGCGGCTCTAACGCTTCGTCAGGTCGCGGAGCGCACCAGGCTGCCAATCAGCAGATTCCAGCCGTCGATCAGAACGAAGAACATGACTTTGATCGGCAGAGAGATCACCGAGGGCGGAAGCATCATCATGCCCATCGACATGGTAAGCGTCGCGACGATCATGTCGATGACGAGAAAGGGCAGGACAATGAGAAACCCGATCTCGAAGCCCCGTCGGAGCTCCGAGATCATGAAGGCGGGAATCAGGAGTTTGAGGTCGGCCTTGGAGCGATCGCTGACGTCGAACCGACCCTTCGACAGGCTCTCGAACAGCGCCATGTCCTTTTCGCGCACCTGGGAGAGCATGAACTCGCGAAACGGCTCGACGACTGCGGTGAGCGCCTGCTGTTGGCTGATCTTGTTGTCCATCAGCGGTTGGAGGCCGTTCTCCCATGCGCGGTCGAAGGTCGGCGCCATGACGAAGAAGGTCATGAACAACGCCAGGCTGATGAGGACGAGGTTGGCCGGCGCGCTCTGCATTCCGAGCCCGGTGCGCAAAAACGACAGCGCGACGATAAAGCGCGTGAAGCTCGTGACCATGATGAGCAGGCCAGGCGCCACCGAGAGCACGGTCAGGATTGCGACCATTTCGATGATGCGGCCGCTCGCCGAGGCCCCGCCGGCGGGAATCAGGGCGTTGAGGTCTACGTTTTGCGCGTAGGCCGGGCTGGTCGTCGCCAGCAACGCGAGCGCGAGACCGACCCGCAGTCTCATTGCACCACCAGGGTTCGGATCACGAGCTCGCGCACCTTGCCGCCGCTGCGGGTCGCAGCCCGCTCGTTGAGATCCTGGCGGATGTCTTCGAGCCCAATCGGCCCCTCGATCTGCCGCAGCGAAACGGTGCGTAGATAGGCGAGGATGTCGTCTCCAATCTCTGCCGCCATGGCTTCGGGATGGGGCAAGGTCTTCGGGTCAAAGACGATCGAGCTTTCGAGCCGAATCCACGTCTCTTGCGGCGAACCCAGGTTGGTGACGATCGCCGGCAGGTCGTAGATTGCCGAGGTCTGTGGCGGCGCGACGGCGGCGGAAGGCTTGACTGGCCCCTCCGCGCCGCTCACCGCGGCCGGATGGTAGGCCTCGAAGGCCGCGCCCACGCACGCGCTCAGCAGCACCGCGATCGCCAGCTCCATCGCCGATCTCTTCAACGAACCTTTTGCGTCGGCGCCTGCCGGAACAACGGCGGAATCGGACATGATCCATCCGGTTAGAACGGCCTGAGGGTGTCGTAGACCTGCTGTCCCCAGGGCGGTTGCTGGAAGTCGCTTTGCCGGCCGCGTCCGCCATAGGAGATGCGGGCCTCGGCGATATGGTCGTAGCGAATGGTGTTGTTGAGCGAGATGTCGAGAGGACGCACGATGCCCGCGACCGTCAGCTGACGCAGTTCGTAGTTGACCCGCACTTCCTGCGACCCGGCGATGACCAGATTGCCGTTGGGAAGAACGCGGGTGACGACTGCCGCCACCGACACCTGGATCTGCTCCGAACGGTCGATGTTGCCGTGCCCGACTGTGGACGACAGGTTGGAAAGATCGCCGGTGATTTTCGCCGGCTGGCTGGAAGAGGATGACGACGACCCGCTATTGTAGCCGTAGTCGATCACGGCGCCGTCCTTGGTCGTTTGCGAACGGCCGGAACTGTTGTCGAGAGTTGCCTTGTCGTTGATGGCGATGAGGACGGTTACGATGTCGCCGACGTGGCTGATGCGGGGCTCGCTGTACAAGGAAGGGGGCGGCCCACCGAGCGAAGGATGCGGGAGCGCGAGCGCCCGGGCGTTCCGGATCCCGGCGGTCTCCTCCGAGGAAAGGCCGGCGCCGACCGGCGAGAATATGGGCTCACGCATGAATTCGTTTGGGCCGTTTGAGCACCCCGAGAGGGCGAGCGCGCTCAGAACCGTCAAAGAGGCCAATGGCGGCCGCATTACGACTTCTTTTCCGGCGGTTCAGCGCCCGCGAGCATGGCGGCGAGCTTGCTCGCCCGCTCAGCCTCCATTTCATTGAGGATGGCGCCGGCGACCCTGGGCTTGAGCTTGCCGAGAATGGCCGCAGCCATCCGATCGTCCATGACGCCGATCTGCCGCGCCGCCGACTCCGGCTCCATTTTGGCGTAGATGGCCGTCAGCTGGTCGCTGGCCGTGCTGAGCAGCGCCTCGCGCTTGTGGACCCATTGACGCGCGGACGCCTCCGCCTTTTCGAGATCCGCGATCCGCTGCTTGACCTGAGCGTCGAGCTCGCTGAGGCGTCTGGTCTGCCAGGCGATGCGCGCCTCGGCGACCGACGGGGCGACATTGACGCAGTAGCGGCTCGCTTCGGTTTCCGGCGACTCGGCGGCGACTATCTTTTCGCCAGTTGTCTTTTCACCGGACGCCTTTTCCTTGACTGTCTTTTCGTTGACTGGTCTGGGCTTCTGCGGCGGGTGCGCCCGGCTGTCCTGCGCGCTCGCGGCCCATGCGAGAAGCGTCGCGAAAATGAGAGGGCCGAGGCGCCGGGAGGCGCCGCTCGATCGCATCTTTGGGCTCCAGGTGAAAAGGGGGATCGGCATGCGTCAGCCTCGAATTCGGCCGCCATCGTCGGCGGCGCGGCTTGCGCTGGGCTGACCTTTCCTACTGAATCACCATGTCGGCCTGAAGGGCGCCGGCGGTCTTGATCGCCTGAAGGATCGCGATGATCCCGGGCGGCTTCACGCCGATCCGGTTCAGCCCGCTGACGAGCATGCGCAAGCTCGAGCCGCCGACGATGGCGATCGGGCCGCCAGCCTGATGGGCGTCGATGGTGGTGTTGGGCGTGACGACGGTTCTGCCTCTCGAGAACGGATTTGGCTGGGAGACGCGCGGCGCTTCGGCGACGCGCACCGTCAGCGTCCCGTAGGTGACGGCGACGGTCGAAATCTGCACGTCCTGTCCGACCACGACCGTGCCGGTGCGCGCGTCCAGAACGACGCGCGCGGCCATGTCAGGCTGGACCTGCAATTCGCCGACCTCGGCCATGAACCGCGCGAAGGTGACGTTTCGCGGGCGGTACAGCTCGACCGAGCGGCTGTCGACTTCGAAGGCCGCGTGAACACGGAAGCGCGCATACGAGAAAGCGTTGATCGCGTCGACAATCCTGACGGCGGTCGCATAGTCCGGGTTCTTCAGCTCGAGCAATGAGCGCATTTGATCGGGAGGCTCTGGAATCCCCTGCTCGACGATGGCGCCGTTGGGAATGCGCCCGGCGGTCGGCACGCCCTGTGAAAGCGTCTCGCCCTGTCCAGCCGTCGCGAAACCGCTGACCGAAACGGCGCCCTGGGCGCTGGCGTGGATGACGCCGTCGGCCCCTTGGAGTTGTGTGAGCAGCAGGGTTCCGCCCATCAGCGACGGCGCGTCTCCGAGCGCCGACACGGTGACGTCGACTCTGGAGCCGGCGCGCACGCCCGCCTCCAGATCGGCGGTGACGATGACCGACGCGACGTTGCGGTTGCGCAACGAGATGCCGTGCAAATCTAGGCCCAGGTTCCCCAGCATCCCCTGCAGCGACTGTTCGGTGAATGGGGTGTTGCGCAGCGTGTCGCCGGTGCCCTGAAGGCCGACCACCAGTCCGTAGCCGACGAGCTGACTGTCCATCGCGCCGCTCAGAACCGAAATGTCCTTGATTCGCACCGCCGCGGCCGGCGTCGCCACGAGGCACAACCCCAGCGCGAAGGTCAGCAAGCGCCTCATCGACCGCCCACCCTGACCGAACCGTCGGACTGGACGGCGCCCGACACGGTGACGCCGCTGTCGCTGTTGCGCACCCTGACGACGTCGCCGATGGCGCCGTCCTGCAGCGCCGCGCCGCTCGTCGTGATGATGAGGCCGCCGTCGGCGAATACGAGCTTGACCTCGGTTCCGTTGGCGACCAGCTTGCGATTGGAGACTCCGGTAAAGGGAATCGCGTGACCCGGGAGCAGGGTCAGCCGCGCGACCTTGCCGACCACGAGCGCGCGCGATTGGATGTAGGGCCCCGCGCTGTCGCGCACCCCGCCTTGCGGATTGTCGGCGATCATGTCATCGCGGATGATGTCGCCGGGATAGATGACGACGGTCGGCGTCGGCGCGCCGGCGTCCTGCGCCAAGGCCGCGTCGCCGCAAGCCGCCGCCAACATGGCGAAAGCCGCCCTGACCGCCACCCGGCGCGCGATCGATGTCATCCAGTCAATCTCCGGGGCTCACGCCTAGCCGCGCAGGTTGGAAATGGTGCCGGACATCTGGTCGGCGGCCTGGATGACCTTCGAATTCATCTCGTAGGCCCGCTGAGCGGCGATCAGATTGGTGATCTCGACCACCGGATCGACATTGGAGGCCTCGACATAGCCCTGCTGGATGATTCCGAAGGCTGTGTCGCCGGGAACGCCGACGTTCGGCTGGCCGGAGGCCTCGGTCTGCTGAAAGTAATTGCCGCCGAGGGCCTCGAGGCCCGCGTCGTTGACGAAGTTGGCGATCGTCAATTGGCCGAGCTGCTGCGGCGTCGATTGCCCCGGAACCGTGACCGAGACCAGACCCGTCTGGCTGATGGTGAGGTTGGTCGCGTTCGCCGGCACGAGGATCGAAGGCGTCACCGAATAGCCGTCGACAGTGACGAGCTGACCGTTCTGATTGGTGTTGAACGCTCCGTCGCGGGTGTAAACGGTGTCGCCGTTCGCGGTGGTCACCTGAAACCAGCCGCGCCCGTTGATCGCGAGATCGAGCGTATTGCCGGTGTTGGTGAGGGCGCCCTGGAGATTGACGCTGCGAATCGCCGCCGTGCGGACCCCCAACCCGATCTGCGCGCCCTCGGGTATCGTTGCGTCCCGGCCGCGGGTCGAAACGCCCATCAGCCGCTCGGTCTGATAGATGAGATCGGTGAATTCGGCGCGCGACCGTTTGAAGCCGGTCGTGTTGATGTTGGCGACGTTGTTGGCGATGACTTCCAGGTTCTGCTCCTGGGCGCTCATTCCTGTCGCCGCGATCGCAAGCGCTCTCATTTTGTCGTCCCCTGTTTCCTTGCACAGTGTCTTCTGCGGCCGCGGTCCAGCGCCGCCCGCTGTCGCGCCGGCGCGCCTCAGATCGCCATGCGGGCGATCTCCTGATAGGCGCCGACGACCTTGTCGCGGATCGCCAGGACAGATTGAAGCGACCGCTGCGCCTCCATCACCGACTCGACAACCTTCATCGGCGTCGCCGCGCCCTCGACGCCCTGGATGGCGACGGCTTCGCCGGTCTTCAGGGCGTCGACGGCTCCGCCGATCACCTGGCCGAGCGCCTGTTCGAAACTCATTCCTCCCGTCGGCGCCGCTGTCGATTGCGGGCCGCGGACGTCGAGGCTCGGGGGTGCGGAACCCAGGGGCGACAGTCCTTCGATCATCTTTCCTCCTGCGGTCGGCAAGAACGCCTCAAGCGTCCTTCATCAATGCGATGGTCGTGCTCAGCATTTCGGCCGATTGCTTGGCGACCTGAAGATTGGCCTCATAACTGCGATTGGCGTCTCGCATGTCGGCCAGTTCGATCAGCATGTCGACATTCGGCATCTTGACCAGGCCGTTCGCGTCCGCCGCCGGGTTGCCCGGATCGTGCTCGAGCTTGAAGGGCGTCGAATCGACTCCAATGGATTTGATCTGGACCAGATTGGCGCCCGACGCCCGGTCCAGCGTGCTTTCGAACGAAACCGTCTTGCGGGCGTAAGGATCGCCGCCCGCGACCGCGGAAGTCGACTGCGCGTTGGCGATATTCTCGGAGACGACTCGAAGCCGCGTCGATTCCGCCTGCAGGCCGGAAGCGGCGATCAGGAGCGATGTCTGCAGCGGATCCGGCACGGCCGCTCACTTCAACGCCGAGAGAATGAGCTGGTGGAACGCCCTGCGGATGTTGGCGCTCATGGTAAAGTCGCGATTGACGTCCCCAAGATCGATCATCTGCTGTTCGAGGTTGACGGTGTTGCCCGACAGGGTCTCCTCCGCCGATTTGGTTTCGACCTCACCGAACGAATCGAGCGCCGACGGGGGTGGGGAGAGGTCGGCGCTATTGGTCACCGCCATCTTGATCGGCGAATCGTCGAGGACGGCCGAAAAGGGCTTGACGTCGACGGCGCGATAGCCGGGCGTGCTCGCATTGGCGACATTGCTGGCGAGCGCCGTCTCGCGGGCCGACAGCCACTGGGCCTTCTGGGAGGCGACCTGAAAGAGGTAGATTGACGACAAAGGCGCGGGCTTCCCTCGGATAGTGCGGGATCGATCCTGGGCGCGCCGCCTTGCACGGGGCTTGCGGCGGCTAATTCGGCCGAAGCCGCGCGCTGGCGAAGGCGGCCGAAAGGCGCTCGGACTTGGTCCAGTCGTCGAGGCCCTGCTCGTCGAACAGAATGTCGATGATCTCGACTCCCGCGCGGCGCTGGCCGATGGTCAGACGAAAGAACGCGCACACGGCGGCATGGCGAAACTCCATGTCGATCTCGACGACCGGGGTCGCCTCCCACGGCGCGCTGAAGCTGGCGGAAAGGGCGTAACGGAGCGTCCCCCTCTTGAAGAAAAGCTCGGTGGAGGAATTGACGAGATCGGCGATGTTGGCGGCGTGGTCGTTCCTGATCATCAAGATGAGCTCGGCGGCGTCGGTCAACCGCAGCTCGCTCGCCACATCCACCAGGGCGTCGGCGATGATCTGTTCGCGTTCGACGATGCGCCGCGCCCGAGGGTGCGGCGCAGCCGCCCGGTTCATTGCCTCGTTTGAGCCCATCCTCTGTTCCTCTGCTGGATCAGATGCACGATTTCGGCGACTGCCCGATAGAACTCCGCCGGGATCGGCCGGTCGACATCGACGGCCGCGTAAAGAGAGCGCGCGAGCGGTTGATCCTCGACCACGGGTATTGTGTAACTCTCGGCGATTGCGCGAATCTTGAGCGCGATGAGATCCGCGCCCTTGGCCACGACCAGCGGCGCTCCGCCTTCGGCGCGGACGTAGCGCATCGCGACCGCGTAATGGGTGGGGTTGACGACGACCATAGTCGCGCGCGGCACCGCCGAAAGCATGCGCTTTCGCGAGCGGTCGAGGCGAAGCGAGCGCAGTCGCGCCTTGATCATCCGATCGCCTTCGGCTTGCTTGAGCTCTTCCTTCAGCTCGTATTTGCTCATGCGGTTGTCGCGCCGCCAGAGGATGCGCGACCACACGAGATCGGCGCTGGCGACGGCAAGCGTCGCGACCAGCACAGCGGCGATCGTTCTGACCATGAGATCGAGAATGCGTTGCGGCAGCGTGCCCGGATCGGCCTCCATCGCGCTCAAAAGAAGGGCCTTCTGACCCACCAGCATCGCTCCCGCCACGACGATGACCGTGGTCAGCTTGACGAGGCTCTTTAGGAATTCCGTCCAGCCGCGCATCCCGAACATCCGCCGAAAACCGCCGCGAGGCGAAATGCGCGCTATGTCGGGCATGATTCGTTCGGGCACGATGCTGCGGGCGCCCTGGGCGACCGAAGCGACGACGCCCGCCGCCGTCAGCAGGACCACTGTCGGCCAGAGGAAGCCCGCGGCGGCCCCGGCCAACGGCCCGGAAAGGGCGACAATGTCCTCTGCGCGCTCGATCCGCCAGCCGGCCGGATCGCCGATAAGGCCGACGAGGCCGGCCAGGAGCGTTTCCGCGCGCCCCGGAATGACGAAAATAAGCGCCACCAGCGCCGCAGCCAGCGAGGCGAACAACGGCGCTTCGCGCGAAAACGGGATCTGCCCGCGCTCGACGGCGTCGCGAAGCCGCTTCTCCGTCGGTTCTTCGGTCTTGTCGTCACGGTCGACGTCGGCGCTCATGGCTGACTGCCGACGTCCCGAGGAATCGCGCTTTCGGCCCGAATCAAACGATGCTCCTCATTCATCGAGGCGGGGCTCCCGACCGCGGCGCCGAGGTCGAACTCAAATCAGATCGTCGACGGGCGGGGCGTAAAGCTCGATTTCGCCGCGGCTCGACATGCCCAGCACGATGTCGGCGATCGCCTTGCGGGCCTTGGCGATATCGCGCGACGGAGCGTTGGTTCCGGAGTTGAGTTCGCCCTCGACCAGGCGCCTCCCACGCGACGGCATGGACGAGAGAACCGAGTCGCGAAACGCCGCGTCGGTGCCTCTGAGCGCCATGACGACGATATCGATCGACGCGCGGTCGAACAGCAGCGCTCGCGCCCGTTCGGACAGTTTCGGCAGATCGCTGAAGGTGAATAGCATCGTCTTCAGGATGGCCGCGTCCTTCGGACGGGCCTCGCCGATCGCGCGCATGACGTCTTCCGCCTCCTCGGGGTCGAGGCCGTTGATGATGCTGGCGATGCGCGAACGCCCGTCGGAGCCGCCGCTCGAAGCCTTCGGCTTCTTCAGAACGTCGTCCAGCGCCTCCTCGACCAATTGCGCCGCGAGCGGCGTCACGACGATCGGGGCGACCATCGCGCAGAGGGCCGCGTTGCGGCGATCGCGCGGAAGCGCGCCGACAATCCTGGCGGCGAAAGCGGGATCGAACTTGGAGAGAATGTAGGTCGCCGTCGCCGGTTTTTCGGAGGTCAGCAAGGCGACGATTGCGCCCTCGGGCGTTCGCGCGAGCGTCTGCCAGACGTCGACGCCCTCGCCTTGCCCGAGAGCGGAATCGAGAAACTCGGCGACCTGCTCGGGCGGAAGAGCGTCGTTCAGCATGTTCTTGGCTTGGCCGGCGTCGCCGAGCAGATCGACGCCGGCGGAGAAGTCGGCCGCGAATTCCTCGACCAGGCGATCCAGCATCGTCGCGGGAACGGCGCCGAGTCCGGCGGCGGCGCGCACAACCAATCTCAAGTCAGGTTGCTCCAGGCGCTTCAGGAGGCGTGAGGCTGGCGGCTTGCCCATCATCAGCAGCAGGGCCGCGGCCTTCTCCGGTCCATTGAGAACCCGTTCGCCCTGGATTGTCGTCTCGGACATGGCGCGCGCCCCGGCAATCCCCGCTCTACGCGGCTTGTTCGAGGCCGGCGCCGGCGACGATCTCAAGCAGCGAAACGCCGAAGCGCTGGCTGACCTCGTCGATGACGACGATTTCGCCGCGCGCGACCACCGTCCCGTTGACGACCACATCGACCGGATCGCCGACTCGCTGATCGAGAGAGATGATCGCGCCGCGAGCGAGCTTCATCAGACTGGCGACCGGAAGCGACGTCGAGCCGAGAACAACCTGCACGGTGACGGGGATTGACAGGATTGCGCTCAGGTTGGGGACGCCGGCGGCCTGCGCCGGGCCGGCCTGTTCCGTCGCGCTCGGCGGCTCGGAGGGGATTGCGGCTTCGTCCATGGTCTGACGTCTCGTTCGAATAGGGAAGGGGTCTGGTGGCGACCAACGGAAGCGTCGCGGTCTACGGCGTCGCCTCCTGAGGCCCCCGTTCGATCGGGCCCCCGATTTCGAGACGATAGCGGCCGTCGCCTTGCCCGAGCTTGCACAGGAACATGCCGCGCCCGGAACATTCCAGGCGAACAGAATCAAAATTCCCAATCTGCAGTGGGAGCACCGCTCCGACCTGAAGATTGGCGATCTCGCCGAGACTCATGGGAACGTCCTCCAGTATGGCGGTCACAGGCAGCCGCGTCTGCTTCACGCTGGTCTCGATGAGGCGTGACCAGCGGCGGTCCGCCGGCGGCGTCTCGGCTGTGGGATCATGCGCAAGCTCGTTGCGGAACGGCAGCAGGAAGGTCTGGGGGAACAGCGCAAGACATTCGCAGGCGCCGCCGTTCATCGGCAGCGAGAATCGCACCGCAGCCGACGGCATATCGCGCCGTCCCAGCGCGAAGGGGTCGCTTAGCGCGGTAAGCCGCTCAAATGACAGCGCAAGCGGAATAAGCGGCGCGAAGGCAGACTCCAACGCTCGTCCGAGCGAGCGCGCGAACTCTTCGAGCAGCGCGGCCTCAATAGCTGTGCGCAGCCGCGGCGCGTCGTCGCCCGGGCGGTCGTCGAGCTTACCAGGCACGCTCTCGCCGAAAATGGAGGAGACGATCAGATCGTCGGTGCGCTCGTCGAGAGCGATCAGAAGACGGGTTTCAGGCTCCGCGCTCGCGTAGATCGCCGCTGTAAGTCCGGCGCAATCGCCTATCGCCTGAAACAGCGTCGCGGCGCGAACCTCCTCGATCGTCCCGTCGCCCGAAAGCCCGATGAAGAGAGCTGAGAGCTGCCGGGGGATCTCGGAGATGAACCTGTCGAGCGCGAATCCAAGTCCAGGCATGCGCTCGATCGCGAGGCCCGAGTGTTCGAGCATCGCGCCCTGCAGCTTGCGCGCGCCGCGATCGGCGTCCTTAGCTTCGCCGCGAACGCTCATGCTGCTTCCTTCATCGCATTGTCGGCCCCGCCGGAGATCGTCTCATTCTCGACCACGTCGATCGTCGGTCGCTCCTTGCCGGGAATCGTCTTGCGGCCGAACTCCACCGCCACCTGCGGCATCGCGCCGTTCATGAAGGCGAGCAGGCTCTGCTTGACGAGCGTGAACAACCTGAGCTGTTTCTGCCGAACCGCTTTGATCTTCTGCGCGATGGGCGCGATGATCGCATAGGAAAGAAAAATGCCGGCGAAAGTGCCGACCAGCGCCGCCCCGATCAGTCCGCCCAAAGCCTCCGGCGACTGATCCAGCGCTCCCATCGCGTGGATGATGCCCAGCACCGCGGCGACGATGCCGAGCGCGGGCAGTCCGTCGGCGACTGCCTGAAAGGCGTGCATCGGCTTATAGCGATCATGCGCCAGCGTCTCGATCTCCTCGTCCATCAGCGCCTCGATTTCGTGGGTGCGGGCGTTGCCGATAATGATCAGACGGCCGTAGTCGCAGATGAACGTCACCAGTTCTTTGTTGGTGAGCAGTTTTGGGAAATTCTTAAAAATTTCCGATTCCCCGGGGTTGTCAAAGTGCCCTTCGACCTCGCTTCGCGACTTGGCTCTGAGCTCGCGCATCAACGCGTGCAGCACGCTTAGGAGGTCAAGATAGTCGCGCGGCTTCGGGACCTTGTCGAATACGGCTTCGCCGAACGCTTTTCCGCAGTCCTTGATGGTCGACATCGGGTTGGCGACGATGAATATGCCGAGCGACGATCCAGCGATGATGACGAATTCGTAGGGCTGCGCCAGCACCTCGAGATGTCCGCCCAGCGCCGCATAGCCGCCGAGGATGCACCCCACGGTGATCAGGAGGCCAATGGCGAAATTCAAGACTCGCTCCCGGTCGGAACCCGCCTCAACATGTGCGGCCGAAGACTTACGCGAAGCTGTCAACGGCGAAGTCAGCCCGAGGCAAGCCAGTCCGGGGATCGTCGGCGCGAACCGCTGAGGCGTCAAACCGGCCTCGTCAGGATCGCCTAATGCAGAACGGACTTTACGTCGCCGTTTCGGCTCAGGTCGCGCTGCAGCGGCGGCTGGAGACGATCGCCGACAATATCGCCAACATGAACACAGTCGGGTATCGGGCGACCGGCGTGTCGTTCGAATCGGAAGTGGCGAGGGCGGGAGATACGAGGCTCGATTACGTCTCGGCCGGCTCGGACTTTCTGTCGCGACGCACAGGCGGGCTCATCAAGACCGACAACTCGCTCGATTTCGCCATTCAGGGCGACGGCTGGTTCGCGATCCAAACCCCGACGGGCGTCGCCTATACGCGCGACGGCCGCACGCGCCTTGACGAGTCGGGCACTTTGCGCACCCTCACAGGGGACACGATTCTCGATGCTGGCGGCGCTCCGATCATCGTCGACGGCGCGGCGGGCGCCCTGACCGTCGCCGCGGACGGCATGATCAGCCAGAACGGAAGGCAGGTCGGCGCCATCGGGCTGTTCGCGATCGATCCTGGAGCGACGCTGACCCGGACGGAAAACTCAGGCGTCGTCCCCGACAAGCCGGCGACGCCGATCCTCGAATTCACCCGCGACGGCATCGTTCAGGGCGCGGTTGAAAGCTCCAACGTCGATCCGGTCCGCGAAATGACGAGGCTGATCGATGTGACGCGCGTGTTTGACGGAGTAGCCGCCGAGGCGTCGCAAACCGAGACTTCGCTGCGGGACGCGATCAAGACGCTCGGGTCCGCTGGGTGATCGACGCTCCTCCAGGCGATCCCGGCATTCCCGCTCTCGAGCAGCTCGAGCAGCGTGTGTCGTGGGGATTGCGTCATCTGCCGGCGGCGCGAGTGAGCGGCGCGGTCGTCGAGGTCTCGATGTCGCACTATCGCGTCGCGGGCCTGTCGCGTCTTCTCAAACTGGGCGAATGCGTCAGCGTCGACATAGGCGATCGCACCCAGATCGGCGAGGTCGTCAGGATCGACGACCTCTCCGCGACGCTCAAGCCGTTCGACGCGCGCTGCGACGCGACAATCGGCGCCAGGGCGTACCGGACCGACAATCTCTCGCTATCGCCTGACCGGTCGTGGAGGGGCCGCGTCATCGACGCGCTCGGGAGACCGTTCGATGGCGCCGGCGATCTCGCGGATGGCGACAGGCAATCGCCGCTCGAAGCGGAGCCGCCCGCGGCCCTGAGTCGCGGGCGCGTTCAAACGCCAGTCCGCACCGGCGTGCGGGTGATCGATCTCTTCACCCCTCTGTGCCTCGGGCAGCGGGTGGGCGTATTCGCCGGCTCCGGCGTGGGCAAATCGTCGCTTCTCGCCATGCTGGCGCGCGCTCCTCAGTTCGACACCGTGATCATCGCGCTGGTTGGCGAACGCGGGCGCGAAGTGCGCGAGTTTCTCGACGACACGCTGCGAGAGAATCGCGCGTCCACGGTCGCCGTCGTCTCGACCGGCGACGAAAGTCCGATGATGCGCCGTCTGGCCCCGAAGACAGCGATGGCGGTAGCCGAATTCTTCCGCGATCAGGGCGAGTCGGTGCTGCTGATCGTGGATTCAGTCACCCGCTTCGCCCATGCGGCGCGCGACGTGGCGCTGGCGGCGGGCGAGCCGGCGGTCGCGCGCGGCTATGCGCCGAGCGTGTTCAGCGATCTGCCGCGCCTGTTGGAGCGCGCGGGGCCGGGCGCGGAGGGAGCCGGCTCCATCACCGGAATCTTCTCCGTGCTGATCGATGGGGACGATCATAACGATCCGGTCGCCGACGCGGTGCGCGGCGCTTTGGACGGACATATCGTGCTCGATCGCGCCATTGCCGACGAAGGGCGCTATCCGCCGGTAAACATACTCGCCTCGGTGTCGCGGCTCGCCAATTTCGTCTGGACGCCGGAGCAGCGCAAACTGGTCGCGAACCTGCGCTCCCTGATCGCGCGTTACGAGGAGACGCGCGAACTGCGCCTGATGGGCGGATACACGCCGGGAACCGATCCCTTTCTCGACAAGGCCATCAAATCGGCGCCTCGCGTCTATGAGGCGATGACGCAATCCCTCGATGCGCAGCGGTGCGACGATCCATTCATCGAGCTTGCGGCGGCGCTGCGCAGCGACGGCAAGACGGTCGAGACCTGAGAGGGAGATGATGGCGCAGACACAGGAATTTGCGCTGCGCGCGGTCGGAACCGCGCTGGCCGGCGCATCCGTCGCGTTCGCCGTCTATATGTTCGCCTCCGGCGGGGGCAAGATTCGCGTCAACGGTATCGAATATCTGGCGATTTTCGCGCAGCCGCGCGGATTGGCGGCCGACGCGATTCCGGCGAGAGCGCCCGCCCGGCCACTGGCGCGCGCCAAAGCCGTCGATATGACGGTGACGGGTTCAATCAGGGCTCCCGCGCGCGAACCAGCGCCGGTCCCGCGTCCGCCGGAACTCGTCGGCGCCCGGAAGGATCGCGTGTGGCTCAGGATCGGCGGGGCGATCCGCGCGGCCGCTCCCGGCGACACCGTGGCCGGCGTCGGCCGCATTGGCGCGATCGTGCCGCGCGACGGCGGCTGGGCCGTGCTCGACGACAAGGGCGCGACGCTGTTGACTCTCGCCAACGGCGCGAACGGCGTTGCCCTCTTCGCCCGCAAGATGATCTTCGAATAGCCCGCCCGGCTTCATCTCCTATTCACCAGTTCGCGTCGCGCTCGATCATAGAGCGCATTGGCGATCGCGACGCGGGCGTTGGCCCGCTCGCGCGCCTGAGCCGGCTGCCGGTCGGGGTGATTGCGCCACACGAAGTCGCGCCAGAGCGACATGAGTCGCTCGAGAGTCAACTCGCCGTCGATACCAAGCTCGCTGGCAATTTCGGCGGCGGCATCGGAGCAGAAGCAGGTTGGTCGACTTGCGGTCGGCGCCAGCGCCCCTTCGGGCTCGCTCGGCTCGCCGGTCCAGTCCATCGCCAACCCCCAGCGCGCCTCGCCGCCGCCCGCGGGCGCCCGGCCAAGAGCGGCGCTGGCGCGCACGTATGGCCTTTCAATGCGCGTGGACCCTTCGCCGCCGCCGGCGCCGCCCTTTCGGCGCGCGTCTTCGAGGGCGCGTTCGAACGGGTCGGGATGAGGGCTCGGCATCGCTCGTCCTTCCCCGGACGGCGTCAGCCGGCAGCGACGCGTTTGCCGCGCGCGGGTCGGTACTCGGGCGCAGGGCCGTCGCCGACGTTGTCGGCCGTGACGCGATTCCGTCCCTCGGCCTTGGCTTCGTAAAGGCGTTGATCGGCCCTCGCCAGGAGGTCTGCGGCGGCCTCGTTCGCCCTGAGTTTCGCGATCCCGAACGATGCGGTGATCTTGCCCACGCGCTCGCCGCTCGACTCGAGCGCCCATTGTTTCAACTCGAGGACTTGGCGGATCCGCTCCACCGCGTTGAGCGCATCGACGATGCGGGTGCTGGGAAACATCAGCGCGAATTCCTCGCCGCCGAACCGCGCCACTTTGTCCTGACCCCTGATATTCTGGACCATAATTTCAGCGAAGAGGCGCAGGATGCGGTCGCCGACGAGATGGCCGAAACGGTCGTTGACCAGCTTGAACCGGTCCAGGTCGGCGAGCGCGACACAAAAATCGTCTCCGGTTCTTCGCGCCTTCTCGACTTCTTGAGCAAATGCAGTTTCGAAAAAGCGACGATTGCCGATGTTGGTCACGATGTCGCGCATGCCGGCTTCCTCGGCGCGCTCGAGATTCGTCTGGAGCTGCACGACGCGAATGCGCGACTCCTCGAGCTGGTTCCTGACGTTGCCCAGCTTGTCGCGCATGTCGCGGTTGTCATCGATGAGCGCCAGGACGATCTCGTTGATGGAACCCGCAAGCGGTTGCTGCGACAGACGTTTGTTGGCGCTGTCGAGGCGCTCGGAAAAGGTTGCGCTGTCGGCCATCTGGGTCTGCAACACTTTGGCGATTTGACGCAACACCTGGTCGATCTTCTCATTCACCCCCGCTCCATCCGGATTCGCCTGCGCGGCGGCGCCGCGAGAGTTTCCGCCTGCGTTTGAGCCAGTCGTCATGCGCCCGAGCGCGACGCCGAGCCATCCGAACAGGAGAAGCTCGAATCCAGGGACCTTGCCTGGGCCGCCGAATCGCCAGGCGGTCAAAGCCAAGACGCCCAAAAATACGACCACGAGCGCGTAAACGAGATCGAGACGCCAACGCAGGCGCGAGAGGGCGTTCATGGCCTTCGGGCTTCCGGGCGCGACCGGGTCGGGAAGCGCGCCATTGCGCTCTCGCCTTCGATTCCAAGGCGAATATTGGGGACAGCTTCGCGTTCCGCGTCGCGCATTCCGGCCGACCTCAGACCAATTGGATCAATGCGCCAGGGCTGCCATCATGGCGGCCGCGATCGGCCGATAAGGTCGGCCGGCCATTACGCATCGGAAACGTCCAAGTCATTCGGACAAGTCCTCATTTAACGCTTGCGAGTTACTGTTTTGTAAGCGGCTCAAAAGCTTGCGGCGCGCGGCGTCTCATGTCCGCGCAAGCGAATGGACGTGAGCTTTTCGATGTCCTCGGTGCGATCGATGGCGTCCAGCGACCTCTCAGGTCGCCCGCGCAGCCGTCTTGCGCTCCCGGCTTTCCCATGAGAATAGGGCGCGCGGGCCGGCGGGGCGGCGTTCGAGCATGCTCCCGACCGAATCGGCGCCCGGCGATATTGCCGGCGGCGCCGTCGACAAAAAGCAGATGGGGGGCGCGCCGCGGCGCCCGGGAGGAGACAAAAAACATGGCCATCGAGGGACGCAGCGACGCCAGGAAGGGCGGCAGGATCCGGCTCGGCATGGTCGGCGGCGGTGAGGGAGCGTTCATCGGCGCGGTTCATCGGACCGCCTCGCGCATCGACGACCATTATGAACTCGTCGCCGGCGCCTTGTCGTCGACGCCCGAGAAGGCCCGCCGATCAGGCGCGGCGCTGGGTCTCGCGCAGGACCGCGTTTACGACGACTATGAGAGCATGGCGAAGGCCGAGGCCCTGCGCCCGGACGGGATCGAGGCGGTCGCGATCGTAACCCCGAACAACGTCCATGCCGGACCGACCTACGCCTTCCTGAAAGCCGGCGTCCATGTCATTTGCGACAAGCCGCTGACGGTCTCGCTTGCCGAGGCGAAGAAGATGCGCGCGGCGGTCGAGAAGTCCGGCCTCGTCTTTGCGCTGACCCACAATTATACCGGCCATCCTCTGGTGCGCCGGATGCGGGAAATGGCGCAGGGCGGCGAGCTCGGCGAGATCCGCCTCGTGCACGCCGAATATCCGCAGGATTGGCTGACCGGGCCGACCGAGACGACGGGCAACAAACAGGCCGAATGGCGGGTCGATCCGAAGCGCTCGGGCGCGGGCGGGTCGCTCGGCGACATCGGCACCCACGCATACAACCTCGCCGACTATGTGACCGGCCTCGAGCTTAAGGAGCTCGCCGCCGATTTGACCTCGTTCGGGGCGGGCCGCCAGCTCGACGACAACGCCCAGATCATGCTGCGTTACGCCAATGGCGCGCGCGGCGCGATTTGGGCGAGCCAGGTCGCGCCCGGCAACGAGAACGGACTGCGCCTGCGCGTTTATGGGACCAAGGGCGGCGTTCACTGGATCCAGGCCAGCCCGAACGAGATGCTGTGGTCGCCGCTCGGCAAATCGACCCGCATCGTCACCCGCGGCGGTCCGGATTCGGGCGAGGCGGCTGCGCGCGTGACCCGCATTCCGCCGGGACATCCCGAGGGCTATCTCGAAGGCTTCGCCAATATTTATTCGGAGGTCGCGCTCGCCATCAAGGCGGCGCGCTCGGGAAGGAAGCCGCCCAAGGGCGCCCATTTCCCGACCATCGAAGACGGCGTCAAAGGCCTCGCTTTCGTCGAGGCTGCGGTCAAGTCGTCGAAGGCCAACGGCAAGTGGGTGCGGCCGTAGGCCCTCCGGCCCGACCGCTGACGGCCAAGCCGGCGCGGCGGCGCGGCGAATATACGATGTATTGATGTTTTATGCCGGCCGCGCCAAATTATTCCAAGCGAATCCAAGCCGGGCCAAGAAAAACCAAGGAAATCCAAGAGAAAAAATGCTTGGAATTGCCTGGATTTGCTTGGATTCCTTCGTCCGAATCGGGACTTTTCAATGGGTTAGCGCGAATCCGAACGAAAAAAAATCATCAGGGTTCATAAAGATCATATATTCAATGTGATATGCGCGCGGGCGCCGAACGAGCGGCTTGCGCCCTCGTCCTTCGGCCTTGCGCTGGCGATCGCTTTGCCCATCACGAAAGCACACTAACACGACTTTTGATTTTCCGGAAGGGAATGTTGGCGATTTTGTTGTCAGCTGTCGATCGTCAAAAATATCGGGCCATTGGGGCCGAAGAGCCGCAAGGCTTCAACGCGTCATGACCGGGGATTCGAAGGCATGCCGGCGATTGCGGCGGGCCTAGGTCGGGGGGCCGCGGTCATCCACCGGGGATCTTGCCGACCTTAATCTGGATCGCCGAGTAGTAGGCCGCCAGGTTTTCGATGTCGGACTGCGTGAGGTCCTTGATCACGATCGACATCATTTCGTTACTGCGCTGCCCGTCCCTGAACGCTTCCAGTTGTTTGATCAGGTAGTTCTCGCTTTGGCCGGCGAGGTTGGGCGCCTCGGCGATCTTGGCCAGTCCGTCGAGGCCGTGACAGACCGCGCAATTTTCCGCTTTCTGGCGCCCCGCCTTCACGTCGCCGGCCGCCGCGGCTCCGCATTGGGCGCAGACCCACAGAACGCCGAACAGCGCGATCACAGCGCCGCGCGCGGTCAGTCGCCGCTTTCCTCGCATCGTTCCCCCGATCGATTCGCGCTTCGTCGCAAAAAACGGCTCCGGTCAATTCCGGAGCCGTCCGTTCATGGCCTTGAAGAGCCTACTTGCCGTCGTACCAGATGCGATAGATGGCGCCGACGAGATCGTCGGAGACCAGCAGCGAGCCGTCCCAATATTGCTGGACGTCCACCGGACGGCCGAGATAGTGACCGTTGTCGTTCCAGCCTTCCGCGAAAGGAATTGAAGGTCCGGCGACATGGCCGTCGGGCTTGAGGAAGGTGACCATCACGCGCGCGCCGACCGGCACGGTGCGGTTCCATGAGCCGTGCTGGGTCGAAAAGATCGCGCCCTTGTACTTCGCCGGAAACATGTCGCCGGTGTAGAAGCTGAGGCCAAGGTCGGCCGCGTGGGCGACCTGCTCGACTTCGGGGAAGATCACGTCGGCCGGAGGCGTTTCGTTCTTATACTCGACGGTGCGGGTATGTCCGCCGCCGTACCAGGGAAAGCCGAATTCCTCGCCGCTCTTGTCGATGCGGTTCATTTCGCCCGGCGGGATGTCGTCGCCCATGCCGTCGACCTGATTGTCGTTGCTCCAGAGCGTCTTGTCCTTCGGATTGAAGTCCAAGCCTTCGGGGTTGCGCAGACCGGTCGCATAGACCTCACGGTTTTTTCCGTCCTGGTCCATGCGGATGATGCCGCCCATGCCGATCCTCTTATAGAGCGCGACCTTGTCCTTGGGCGGCACATTGTAGGGCTGGCCAAGCTGGATATAGAGCTTGTTGTCAGGCCCGACGCGGCATTCGCGCGCGGTATGATTGAAGCTTTCTTCCGCGGGCGGGATCAGCTTGCCTTCGGGCACGACGACGCCGACTGCGACATCAGGGCTTTCATAGAAGAACTCGGCCGCGGGGTATTGCAGCACGCGGTTTTGCTCGACAACGTACAGAAATCCGTCCTTGGAGAAGCACGGGCCGTTAGGCAGCCTCTTCGACAGGGTAGGAGCGAACTCCTTGACCTCCACCCCCAATTCGAGACCGACGCGGGAGCGGTCGGTCACCGCCCATATCTTGGTTTTTCGGGTGCCGACGAAAGTGACGATGCCTTGCGGCCCCACCGCCATATGCCGCGCGTCCGGGACCAGGGCGTAGAGATCGATATGAAATCCCGGCGGCAGCGTGATCTTCTTGAGAATCTCTTTGACTGCGTCCGCTTTGGGCCCGGTCTGTGGAATGGTCGGCCAACTGACCGGGGCCGTCATATGCATGCCTTCCAGCGTCTGCAGGTTGTCCGCCCGCGCGGCGCCGGATCCAACCATCAGCGCAGTTACCGCTACTGCGGAAGCAATGCGTAGCATCATCTGATCCTCCTTGGTTCCTCGAAACAATCATTGTTTTTGTGCGCCGCGATGGGTGTCAAATCGCCCGAAACGACGCCCTATTCGATCCTGATTTGCGCCGGAGCGTTTCAAAGCGTCCTGCGCCATTCTTGATCGTGG
This sequence comes from uncultured Alphaproteobacteria bacterium, assembly GCA_963784805.1. Classification (GTDB taxonomy): domain Bacteria; phylum Pseudomonadota; class Alphaproteobacteria; order Rhizobiales; family Beijerinckiaceae; genus Roseiarcus. Next base: position 11,748 of record CAWASR010000008.1, on the reverse strand, counting down.
CCTCGTTTGACCACGCGCAAGTACGTTGAATTTCCGCGAAATTCCGCGGCGGTCTCGCCGCGTCAGCGATGGGAAGGCGCCCTCCTACGCCATTGCCATACAGGTAAGCCTATCACCCGAAGGCTTGCGGCCGCAATCAAGATACCCCAACCGCCATCGCGCCAAAGAGCTTCGAGAATCTTTTCCGCATTGTGGAAACGCAATCATGATCGCCGGCCGAAAAAGGCCGGCGTCGCGGCGTGGACGATCACTTCGACGACTCCGGCGTCCCCCAGCCGGAGCGGCCGAGCTCACCATCGAGTCTCCCCGCCATTTCCGATTGGGTCTCGACGTTCCAGCCGCTCAGCGAATCCTGCGCCAGTCCGGCAAGGCGCCGCCGAACCGGGAGGTGATCTCGTCGGCCTTGCGTCGCACCAGTTCGCCGAGAATCGCGACGCGCTGGTCGGAGATGCGCACCGCCGGACCCGATATCGATATCGCGGCGATCGGCTCCGCGGCTTCGTCGAACACCAGTCCGGCGACGCAGCGAAGCCCAAACGCGTGTTCTTCATCGTCGATCGCGAATCCGCGCTCGCGCGTCAGGGCCAAATCGTCGCGAAGCGCCGATTTGCTGGCGATGGTCTTTTCGGTCAGCCGGCGCATGCCGTGGCGAGGAAGCGCGCTGGCGAGGTCGCCGTCGGGCATGGCGCAAAGCAGCGCCTTGCCGACGCTGGAGCAATAAAGCGGGACGCGCGCTCCTGGCCGCGCCAGCACGCGCATCATCTGGCGGCACTCGACTTGCGCCAGGTAAACCGCTTCCCGTTCGTCCCGGACGGCCAGATTTACGGTTTCCGTGCTCTCGTTCATCAGCGCCCGCATATAGGGACGAGCGATTCCGATCAGATTGCGGGTCCGCAAAAAAGCGCCGCCAACCACGAACGTCTGCAGACCGACCGACCAAAGCCGTCGCTCCGCGTCAAAATGGACGTACCGCTCCTGTTCCAAGGTGGTCAGCAGCCTGTGAGCGGTCGAGGGCGCAAGCGCGACCGATTCGGCGATGCTTGTCAGCGTCATCCCTTCGTCGGCCATGGCAAGCCGATTGACGATCCTCAGGGCTCGGATCAGAGACTGGACCTGGTCTGATCGGGGAGCGGCGACGCCGATCGCGCAGGCGTCCTTCGCCGGTCTTGGCCGGCCCGCCGCCCTACCGGAACTGCGCGGCCCTTTCAAATCATCCATCCCGACGCTGGTCCCGCAAACCGCGCTTCGGCGGCCGGAGGGGGACTTCGCGCTAATCGTCCATGTCCCATTTCTCGGCGCTGGCGCCGGCGAGTTCGCGCACCCGCTGCTCGTCGGCGCCGAATTCGCGCGCGTCGCCCTCGAAGACGATCTTGCCGTCATCGAGCACGTAGGCGCGGTCGGCGATTTCGACCGCCGCGCGGACGTTTTGCTCGACCAGCAGCACCGAGAGGCCCTCGCGCCGAGCGGCGACCACGATCTTGAACACGTCCTCCACAATCAGCGGCGCGAGACCCTGCGAAGGTTCGTCGAGCATGAGGAGTTTCGGATTCAGGACAAGAGCGCGTGAAATCGACAGCATCTCCTGCTCGCCGCCCGACAACTGGCCGCCCTTGTTGCTCTTGCGCTCGGCCAGGCGCGGGAAGGATTCGTAGATACGGTCGATCGTCCAGGGGCCGGGCCGCTCGACCGGGACCAGCAGGTTCTCCTCCACCGTCAGATTGGCGAAGATCCGGCGCCCCTCCGGCACATAGCCGACGCCCATCTCGGCGATCCGGTAGGGCGGAGATCCGGTCACGTCCGTCCCGAAAAGCGTGACCGTTCCCTCGCGCGGCGGAGTGAGGCCGATCAGACTGCGCAGCGTCGTCGTCTTCCCGGCGCCGTTGCGGCCGAGCAGCGCCACGATCTCGCCCTCGCGAACTTCGAGGCCCACCCCATGCAGAATATGGCTCTTGCCGTAGAAGGCATGGATCCCGTCGGCCCGCAGCGCGATCATGCGACCGCCTTGCCGAGGTAGGCGGCCTGGACCTTGTCGCTGTCTGCGATCTCTTGCGGCGTTCCCTCCGCCAGCACCCTGCCCTCCGCCAGCACCATGATGCGGTCGGCGAGGTTGAAGACGACGCGCATATCGTGTTCGATCAGCATGATTGTCAGCCCTTCCAGGCGATGCAGCCGCCGGACCAGCCGGGCGATCTCATAGGTTTCCTGGTCGCCCATGCCCGCCGTCGGCTCGTCGAGCATCAGGAGGCGCGGGCGCAGCGCGAGCGACATCATGATCTCCGAGGCCCGCTGGTCGCCGTGCGACAGCACGCCGACGCGAATGTGCCTCTTGTCAGCCAGTCCGCTCAAGACCAGGAGCTCGGAAACCCGCGCGTCCACGCTCGCGTGCGACGCGCGATCGAGCCACGGCCTTAGGCGGTAGCCGGCCGCGATCTCGACCGCTACGCGGATGTTGTCGGCGACCGAAAGCTCGGGAAAGATCTCGGTGATCTGGAACGTGCGCGCCATGCCGCGCCGCACCCGCTGATCGGGCGCGAGCGCGGAGATGTCATGTCCCTCGAACAGGATCGAGCCCGAGGTCGGCGCAAACAGGCCGCTGACGAGATTGAAGAATGTCGTCTTGCCCGCCCCGTTCGGCCCGATGATCGCCCGCAGCTCGCCAGGTTCGATGGTCAGCGACACGTCGTCGATGGCGACCAGGCTGCCGAAACGCTTCGAAGCGCCATTGACCTGAAGCAGGGTCATGCTTTGGCGCCCCATCCGCCCTGGTTGCAACACGTCCGCTCAGGCCTAAGCGACCGGGCCTCGGCCCCGAAGATCCGGTCGGCTCCTGATTGCCCGGCACTCTCGTCCATGGGGGTCCATTCAGTCAAGCGTCCCTGGCGCATTCGAAGATTGGAGTCGCTGTCTCTGACTGTGGAAATTGCCAGGTCGTCTCGCATTGCCTGCAAACAGACGCGAACCCGCGCGTTGGCCGAGCAGCCCGGTTGGCCGCCGTCGGACGTCGTCTTTCGCTTCGCAGAGATTGCGGTTATGCCTAACGGGCCGGGACTCGCGTCGGGTGCGGCGGAGGCGCCGACATGAGTGCGGTTGTGAGCCGTCTTTTCGATGACGAACGCGCCAACCTGCGCGGGAAAGTGATCGGAATCTACCTCCTGCTGTTCGTCGCCAACGCCGCGGCATGGCTCTGGGCCATCGCCTCCTTCCACGATTTTCCGGTTCTGCTGGGGGCCGCGGCGCTCGCTTACAGCTTCGGCCTTCGGCACGCGTTCGACGCCGATCATATCGCGGCGATCGACAATGTGACCCGCAAGCTGATGCAGGAAGGGCGGCGCCCCGCGGCGGTCGGCCTCTTTTTTTCGCTCGGTCACTCGTCCGTCGTCGTCGCCTTGACCATCGCCATCGCCGTCGCCGCGACGGCGCTGCAGGGCCGGTTCGGCGCGTTCAAGAGCTTTGGCGGCGTCGCCGGCGTCCTGGTGTCGGCGATGTTTCTGTTCGCGATCGCGATCGCGAACGTCGTCATCCTGATTTCGGTGTGGCGGACCTTTCAATCCGTCAAGAACGGCGGCCGTTTCGTCGAGGAAGACCTCGATCTCGCGCTCGCCAAAAGGGGCCTGCTCGGGCGATTGTTTCGCCGCTTTTTCCGACTGATCGAGATGAGCTGGCAGATGTATCCCTTGGGCGTCCTGTTCGGATTAGGCTTCGACACCGCGACCGAAGTCGGCATCCTCGGGGTTTCCGCGACGCAAGCCTCGCACGGCCTTTCGATCTGGTCGATCCTGGTCTTTCCCGCCCTGTTCACCGCCGGGATGACGCTCATCGATACGACCGACAGCATCCTGATGCTGGGGGCCTATGGCTGGGCCTTCGTCAAGCCGATCCGCAAGCTGTACTACAACATGACGATCACCGCGGTCTCGGTGGTCGTCGCGGCAGTCGTCGGGGGCCTCGAGACGCTCAATCTGATCGGCGCTCAACTCGGCCTGACTGGCGGCGGCGGGTTTTGGGGCGCGATCGGTTCGCTCAACGACAATTTCGGCGTGCTCGGCTATCTAATCGTCGGCATTTTTGTCCTCTCTTGGCTGATCTCGTACGTGGTCTACCGCGTCAATCGCTACGACGAGATCGAAGTTTCCGCGGCGTAGCAAGCCGGCTCTCGATGGAAGCGACATACATGGTCATCGCGACCTCGAGCGTGAGCCGACGCGCCTCGGCTGCGCCGAGCCGGAATTCCCGTTCTTCGGGCTGGCGCCCGGCACGGCGTTCAAGACCCAGACCGTCATGGGCATCCCCATGGACATGCCGAGCGGGGCCGGCAGGACGGGCCACGTCAAACTGCACTTGCCCCCATCACGAGTTTCAATACGATCTGTCGAGCGGCGAATGTCTGACTGCGCCGGAAGCGCAGTTGCAGTCGCACGCGGTTCGCGTCCTTGGCCGGCGCGTCGAAGTGAGGCTTTCGAACTGGCATGCGCGTCTCGCTCGCCCCGCGGCGTCTTCGTTCCGGTCCGCCGCCAGGCTGGTCGCCGGAGCCGGCGCCGCCGCTGCTGGCCGCCCAAGGCGCGCGCGTCGCGCTTGGCGGTAGAGTTGACGGCCAGGGACTGGCGCAGCCGATCGCGCCCGGCCCAACGACGATGTTCGGCCGCCGCGGCGCCGCTCTGGCCGAAGCCGACGGCACGCCCGCCGACGTCGCGCCGGGACAGGCGGACTTTCGCGGCGGTCTCGCCAATCGCGGATCGAACCTCCTTTGGGAGGCTTCGCCATGACGTTGCTGCAAGGCGTCCGGCCGCATCCGCAGTTCACGGCGACGGAATTCCGGGTGCGCGGCCGGGTGCAGGGCGTGGGGTTTCGCCCGACGGTATGGCGGATCGCGCGCGAGCTGGACCTGGCCGGCGAAGTTCTCAACGATTGCGAGGGCGTTCTGGTGCGCGTCGGGGGCAAGCCCGGCGCGGTTGAGAAATTCATCTTCCGAGTGGAGAACGAACCGCCGCCGCTGGCGCGGATCGACGCCATCGAGGCTCGCGTCTTCGAAGGCGCGTTGCCGTCGCCATTTCGAATCGCCGAGAGCCTCGCGGGCGACGCGCACACGCAGGTCGCGCCGGACGCCGCGATTTGCGCGGCTTGCGCGCAGGAAATCGCCGATCCTTTCGAGCGCCGGTTCCGCTATCCCTTCGCCAATTGCACCCATTGCGGGCCGCGTCTCAGCATCGTCAGGGCAATCCCCTACGATCGCGCCAACACGACCATGGCGCCGTTCGCGATGTGCGCGGCGTGCGAAGGCGAATATCGCAATCCCGCCGATCGCCGTTTTCACGCCGAGGCGATCGCCTGCCGCGCCTGCGGCCCCAGAGCGTCCCTCGTCCGCCTCGACGGCAAAGCGCCGAGTTTCGATCGGCATTCGATGCTCGATTGCGTCGATGCGGTCGGCGGGCTCATTGAGATGGGCGAGATCGTCGCCATCAAGGGTCTCGGCGGCTTTCATCTCGCTTGCGACGCGGCCAATACCAAAGCCGTTGCGCGCCTGCGTCAGTTGAAGCGCCGCGACGCCAAGCCATTCGCGCTGATGGCGCGCAATCTCGAGGTCGTCAGGCGCTATTGCACGGTGGAGCCGGCGGAGGAGCGGGCGCTCGTCAGCGCGGCGGCGCCGATCGTGCTGCTCGCGGCCGATAAAGCGTGGAAGCTGCCGGATGAAGTCGCTCCCGGACTCGCGACCCTCGGCTTTATGCTGCCGACGACGCCGCTGCATCAGCTGATCCTGGGGCGCATGGAGCGCCCGGTGGTGATGACCAGCGGCAATGTCTCCGACGAGCCGCAGGTCGTCGACGATGGCGCGGCGCGCGCGCGGCTCGGCGGCATCGCCGCCTATGCGCTGCTGCATGACCGCGAAATCGCCAATCGCGTCGACGATTCGGTGGCGCGCGTGATGGCCGGCCGGGCGCGCGTCTTGCGGCGCGCGCGCGGCTTTGCGCCGGCTCCGATCGCGCTGCCGCCGGGATTCGAGACGGCGCCCGAGCTTCTGGCGATGGGCGGGGAGCTCAAGGCGGCCTTCTGTCTCGTCAAGGACGGCGAGGCCATCCTGTCGCAGCATCAGGGCGATCTGGAGAACGTCGAGACTTTCGACGACTACCGCAAGAACCTGGGGCTTTACGCCGAGCTCTTTCATCATGCGCCGCTGGCGCTGGTCGCCGACCGGCACCCGGAATACCTATCGGCCAAGCTCGCCCGCGAATGGGCGCGCGCCAAGTCGCTGCCCCTGATCGAGGCCCAGCACCATCACGCCCATGTCGCGGCGTGTCTCGCCGAAAACAACGTCCCGATCGGCGCTCCGCCGGCGCTCGGAATCGTCCTCGACGGCCTGGGGTGGGGCGGCGACGGAACGCTTTGGGGCGGGGAATTCCTGCTCGCGGACTATCGCGGCTACGAGCGGCTCGGCGCCTTCAAGCCGGTGGCGATGCTGGGCGGCGCGCAGGCCGCGCGCGAGCCGTGGCGCAATCTCTACGCCCACTTGACGGCCGGGATGGGCTGGACGGAATTCTCGACGAATTTCGCCGAACTCGACGTCTGTGCCGACCTTTCGCGCCGGCCGCGCGCGACCCTCGACGCCATGCTGCGCAACGGCGTCAATTCACCGAAGGCTTCATCCTGCGGCAGGCTGTTCGACGCGGTCGCTGCGGCTCTGGACATCTGCCGCGAGCGCCAGACGTACGAGGGCGAGGCGGGCGCGCGTCTGGAGGCGATCGTCGACCTCGACGCCATGGCCCGCGACGACGAGGAATCCGCCTATCCGTTCTCCATCCCCAATCTTCGCGGCGCCGGCCTGCCCTACATCGAGCCGCTGGCGATGTGGCGGGCGCTGCTCGGCGATCTGGTCCTGAAGACGCCGGCGCCCCTGATGGCGGCGCGATTCCACAAGGGCCTCGCCAAGATCATCGTTGCGATGACGAACAAGCTCGCCGGTCGCGACGACGAGGGCGGCCCGCGCTATGATGCCGTCGCCCTCTCCGGCGGATGTTTTCAAAACCGCGTTCTGTTCGAAGAGGTTGCTCGCGGCCTCGAGCAGGACGGCTTCGCCGTGCTCTCGCATGCGCAGGTTCCCGCCAATGACGGCGGTCTTGCGCTCGGGCAGGCGGCGATCGGCGCCGCGCGTCTGATCGGCGGCGGGACCAAGAGCCGCAACCCGGCTCGAACGAAGGGATAAGCGTCATGTGCCTCGGGATTCCAGGCCGCATCGAGAAAATCGACGATCCCGACAGGAAGCTGGCGACCGTCGACGTCGGCGGCGTCAAGCGCCAGGTCAACATTGTCTGCATCGTCAGCGACGAACGCCCCGCGTCCTCCTGCGTGGGGGACTGGGTCCTGATCCATGTGGGCTTCGCCATGAGCCGCATCGACGAGGCGGAGGCGGCCGAAACTCTGCGCATCCTGACCGAACTCGGCGAAGCGCAGGCCGAACTCGAGGCCATGCGTCTCTCCGCGAGCGGATGAGGAGGCCAGGTCATGACGGAACAAGCCGATCTCGAGACCCTCTACCCCTTCCTGCACGGCGCGGCGCAGGAGCCGAAAAAGCTCGACGCGGCGCTCTTGCGGTCGGTTGAGGACAAGGCGCGCGGCGCGCGAGAGACCAACGCCGCCTTCTTTGGGGCGCAGGCGCCGATCCTGGTCGCGGCGGCCAAGACCGTCGCAGGCGTCTATCGGCGCGTGGGGCGGTTGTTCTCTATGGGAAACGGCGGCTCGAGCTGCGACGCGTCGCATGTCGCGGTCGAATTCGTGCATCCGGTCACGGCGGGACGGCCGGCGCTCGCCGCGATCAATCTGGTCGCCGATATCGCGATGATCTCGGCGGGCGGCAACGACGTCGGCTTCGAGCACGTGTTCGCCCGCCAGATCATCGCCCAGGGCAAGGCGGGGGACGGGCTGATCGGCATTTCAACCAGCGGCAATTCCGGCAAGATGAAGACGAGCGGGTTTCTCGATCATTGCCTCGTCGTGCCGACGGCGTCGATTCACCGCATCCAGGAATGCCGCGTCGCCGCCTATCACATTCTCCGGGACCTCGTGCACACCCTGCTTGCCGACGATCGGGGGTCGGCGACGACCAAGGGAGCTGCGGCATGAAATATCTCGATGAATTTCGCGACAGCGCCAAGGCGAGCATTCTCGTGACCGAGATCGAGGCGCTGGTCGCGACGATGGATATTCCCGCCGACCGCCCGCTCAACATCATGGAAGTGTGCGGCGGGCACACCCATTCGATCTTTCGCTACGGGGTGGAGGGCATGCTGCCCAAACAGATCGAGCTTGTGCATGGGCCGGGATGCCCGGTCTGCGTCCTGCCGATGGGGCGGGTCGACGACTGCGTCGCCATCGCCGAGCAGAAGCAGGTGATCTTCGCCACCTTCGGAGACGCCATGCGCGTGCCCGGCTCGAGGAAGAGCCTGCTGCAAGCCAAGGCCGACGGCGCCGACGTGCGCATGGTCTACTCGCCCCTGGACGCGCTCGCGCTCGCGCGCGCCAATCCGAGCCGCGAGGTCGTGTTCTTCGGGCTTGGCTTCGAGACCACGATGCCGTCGACCGCGCTGACGATTCTGGAGGCCGAACGCGACCGGGTTACGAATTTTTCGGTGTTCTGCAATCACATCACCATCGTCCCGACCATCAAGGCGATCCTCGACAGTCCCGATCTGAAACTCGACGGCTTCCTCGGGCCCGGTCACGTCTCGATGGTGATCGGCGCCGCGCCTTACGAGTTCATCGCCCGTTTCTATCGCAAGCCGATGGTGATCGCCGGCTTCGAGCCGCTCGATATCCTGCAGTCGATCTGGATGGTCGTGCGCCAGATCAAGGAGGGCCGCGTCGAAATCGAGAATCAATACGCCCGCGTCGTTCCTGAAGGCGGCAATGCGCCGGCGTTGCGCGCGGTGGCGCGCGTCTACGAGTTGCGCGAGTTTTTCGAGTGGCGAGGCCTGGGATCGATCGATCATTCCGGCGTCAGGCTGCGCGACGAATACGCTCGATTCGACGCCGAGCGGAAATTCGCGATACCCAACGTCAGGATCGCCGATCCCAAATCCTGCCAATGCGGCGAAGTGCTGAAGGGCGTGATCAAGCCTTGGCAATGCAAGGTCTTCGGATCCGCCTGCACGCCCGAGACGCCCCTCGGCGCGCTGATGGTGTCGTCTGAAGGCGCCTGCGCGGCCTATTTTCAATACGGCGGGATCAAGCGTCACGAGGCTGCGGAATGAACGTCGCTTCCCGCATCCGCGCCCGAACTCTGGGGCGGGTCCATGCGCCGACCGTGACGCTCGCCCACGGCGGCGGCGGCAAGGCGATGAAGGACCTGATCGACGACGTGTTCGTCAGGGCCTTCGACAATTCCGCGCTGGCGCCGCTCGAGGATCAGGCGCGCTTCGATCTCCGCGATCTCGGGCGATACGGGGACCGGCTGGCCTTCACCACCGATTCCTTCGTTGTCGACCCCCTGATCTTTCCCGGCGGCGACATCGGCAAGCTCGCGGTGTGCGGCACGGTCAACGACCTGGCGGTTGGCGGCGCCAGGCCGCTCTACCTCTCCTGCGCGGCGATCGTGGAAGAAGGCGTCACCATCGACTTCATGCGGCGGATCGCCGGCTCGATGGCGACGACGGCGGCCGAAGCGGGCATCGAGATCGTCACCGGCGACACCAAGGTCGTGCACAAGGGCGCTTGCGACAAGCTGTTCCTGACGACGACCGGAATCGGCGTCATCCGTGAGGGCGTCAACCTCGGCGCGCATCTGGCGCGAGAAGGAGACGTCGTCCTGGTCAACGGGCTGCTTGGCGACCACGGCGCCGCGATCCTCTGCGCCCGGGGCGACATGGCGCTGACGACCCCGATCGAAAGCGATTGCGCGCCGCTGCATGGGCTCATCGACGCGCTCATCGCGGCGGCGCCGGGCGTTCGCTTCCTGCGCGATGCGACGCGCGGCGGGCTGGCGACGGTGCTCAACGATATCGCCGAGGCTTCCCAGGTCGCGATCGAGATCGACGAAACGGCGACGCCGATCCGCGAGGAGGTCAAGGCCTTTTGCGAGATCCTGGGGCTCGATCCGCTCTATCTCGCCAACGAGGGCAAGATCGCCGTCGTCGCGCCGCCGCAGGAGGCCGAAGCGGCGCTTGCGGCGATGCGCTCTCATCCGCTGGGAGCGCGCGCGGCGGTCATTGGGCGCGTTCATCGAGGCGAATCGGGACGCGTGACGATGCGCACGGTTTTCGGCGGACGGCGCATTGTCGACATGCTGGTCGGCGAGCAATTGCCGCGGATCTGTTGAGGCAATCGATGCACGAACTCAGCATCACGCGCAATATTGTGGCGATCGTCGAGGAGGCGGCCAAAGGCCGCCGGGTTCGGCGCGTGACGCTGGAGGTCGGGAAGCTGTCGGGCGTGATGAGCGAGGCCATCGCCTTCTGTTTCGAGGCTGTGACAGCGGGGACGGCGCTCGAAGGCGCCCGCCTCGAAATTCGTGAAATTGAAGGTCGCGCGCGCTGCGAATCCTGCGGCTTAGAGTTCGCGACTGCGACGTTGTTCGAGCCGTGTCGGTGCGGCTCGCATCGGTTGACGCGGCTGCAGGGCGAGGAGCTGAACGTCAAGTCGATGGAGCTGATGGAGGCTGCATGATGTGCGGACATTGCGGATGCGGCGGCGAGGCCGATACGACGGTCCTCAATCTGCAAACGGGAAAGGAGACGGTGATGCGACACCGCCTTCGCGACCATTCCCACGATCACGGGCACCCCCACGATCACGGCCATTCGCATTCCCATGGTCATGATCACGGACAGGGCGACGCCCATCGTCATCATAGCGGCGCGTCGGCCGAGGGCGCTTTGGTCGAACTCGAGACGCGCATCTTCGCCAAGAACGACGCGCTGGCCGCCAAGAACCGCGCCTGGTTCAATGGCCGCGATATTCTCGCGCTCAATCTGGTCAGCTCTCCCGGAGCGGGAAAGACGTCACTGCTCGAGCGAACGATCCGCGACCTCGGCCGCGAGTTGCGGCTCTACGTCATCGAGGGCGACCAGGCGACCGCGCATGACGGCGAGCGCATTCGCGCGGCCGGCGCGCCGGCGGTGCAGGTGAATACCGGTTCGGGATGCCATCTCGAAGCCGACATGGTCGCGCGCGGGCTTCAGGAACTGCGTCCTTCCGCCGGCTCCGTCTTGATGATCGAGAACGTCGGCAACCTCGTCTGCCCTGCTCTCTTCGATCTCGGCGAGCGCGCCAAAATTGTGATCCTTTCGGTGACGGAGGGCGAGGACAAGCCGCTCAAGTATCCGCACATGTTCCGCGCCGCGGACCTCATGATTCTCAACAAAATCGACCTGTTGCCTCATGTCGATTTCGACCTCCCGCGCGCGGTCGCCAACGCCGCTCAGGTCAATCCGGCGATTGCGACGCTCAAGCTGTCCGCGCGCACCGGCGAGGGCCTCGACGAGTGGTACGCCTGGCTCAGAAGAGAGGCCGCAGCCGTTGGGGACGAGGTCTTCACCTGACTTCGCCTTGCCGCTCCTCGGCGCCTATTTTCATTCGACGATCGGCCGGCGAGCCGCTCTGAACCATGCTCTCGCGGGCCGAGCCGGCGCCGCTCGCATCAGCCGCTTCGACGACGAGAAGGGGCCATGCAGCGTGTGAAATCGCGCGCAATAGTGGCTCCGACGCACTTTTGGTGACGATTAGGTCACCTCGCGCCGATGACGCGCGCTTGCAAACCGTGGC
>CAWASR010000007.1:0-72826 GCA_963784805.1 uncultured Alphaproteobacteria bacterium | reverse complement strand
GCCGCGGGTGGAGCGCATATAGCCCCATTCGCTCATGTTGGTCTTGGCGAGAATCACGGCCCCGGCACGGCGCAGCTGCGCCACCGAAAATGCGTCCTGTTCGGCCCTGTGACCTTCCATCACAAGGGAGCCGGCGGTGGTCTGCATCTGGTCGCCGGTGTCGATGCTGTCCTTCACCATGATCGGCACGCCATGGAGCGGCCCCCGCGGGCCCCGCCGGCCGCGCTCTTCGTCGAGCGCCTGGGCGATGGCGAGCGCATCCGGGTTGACCTCGATCACGGCGCGCAGAGTCGGTCCGCTCCGGTCGATCTCCTCGATGCGATCAAGAAATAAGCGGCAAAGTTCGGCGCTCGTGAAAGTTCCCTCCGCGAAGGCGGTCGCCAGCGCGTCGATCGTATATTCGGCAGAGATCATCGCCCGCTCGATCATCGTTCAATATCTTGATCGCGATGTCTGTGAATTGCGGTATCCGAACGAAATCCTGTGGTCCTGGGCGCCCCCTTGGTCGCCGACGACGCCGACTTCCTCGGGGAAAGCAAATCGTCGCATAATCTTCCCCGACAGATGGGTCCGGCAGGAATGTTAAATCAGAGTTAGTCTTTGCGCCAGCGTGGGAACTGGACGACGCCGATTCGCCCGAAAGGCTGATCGCCGATCTCACACGGGGGAGTTGGTCAGGGTTGCGCAGCCGTGGCGGGCGCGGCCAACCCGGCCTCAGCGCTCCTGGTCCTTCGCCAGCTTCGTCAGGACAACGGGCTCGCCGTGAGGCGTGCGACGGAATGCTTCTTCCCAGTCGCGCCGCCGTTGATCAAGAACCGCTGAGCCGAGGAGCCCCTTATCCGCGACCAGCCTCTCCAGTACCGCGACGACGTGGTGGTAGTAGGCGGCGGCGTCGGCCGGATCGCTAGCGCCAGCTTTCTTGATTTCGCCGCTCAAAGCGTCGGACCACTCGGTCGGCGTGACATGTCCAGCCTCCTGGAGGGCGATTGAAAGGGCGAGCGCCTCCGCCTGCCAAGGTTCTGTAAACTCCGCGTCGACGGATCGCGACATCTCAGGTTGGCTCAAGATAGCTCTCCCATAGGTCGGCGAAGACCATGTCTCGCGGCGACGCTACGTCGTCCCAAAGGTTCCGTGCGAGGAAGCCGACGCAATAGAGCGGCTCCGCCTGCTCCTCGCCGTGGGCGCTGACGTCGGGCAGGCGATGCCAGCCGTGGTAGGCTTCGACGCGTCCGACATGACCGCGCAGGTAGCGCGGCAGGCGGGTCGCCCCGAGGGGCGAGTGGAACTTGGCGCGCACCCGGTCGCCGGGTTTGAAGGCTGGCGAGCCTTGTGAGGGACGCCGGCTGTCGACACCCCCACTGAGGATCGCCGGCACGGCGTCGGGCGGCGGCGCATCGCCTGCGTTGGCTGGACGGAAGGCGGCCTTGCCGGTCGTCAGTTCGTCGATCCCGACCCAACCCGCATTGATCAGGATAGCAGCGTCGCGCCAGTACCAACGGTCGAAATAATCGCTCGACAGGTAGGCCGATGGCGGCATGCATTCCATGACGTGACGCATCCAGTCGAGGTTGAATCCGCCCGGCTGGGCGTAGGATAACTCGATTCCAAACATGCGCGCGCGCCGGTCGGTTTTCGACAGCGGCTGGTCGGGCTTCGGGTCGACCGACCCGAAGCCCTGCATTCCGCCCATGTCATGGACGCCATCCATGGTTTAGCTCCTTCGCACGGGGGCGATGACCTTTGCGACGCCGACCATCGCGTCGCGCGACACGAGGGCGGCGAGTTCCTTCTCGCTAAACCCCTCTGTTCGCGGCGGGCGCTCGGGCAGCACCATGTAGCGGATTTCGGCCGTGCTATCCCACACGCGGACTTCGACATCATCGTCCAACTCCAGCCCGAACTCCTTGAGGACTCCGCGCGGGTCACGAACCACCCGGGCGCGATATTCGAAGGATTTGTACCAGATTGGCGGTATGCCCAGCACGGCCCAGGGGTAACAGGAGCACAGCGTACAGACGACGACATTGTGCCGTCGGGGAGTGTTCTCGACCACGACCAGGTTGTTGGCCTCTAGCTTCGGGAAGCCCATTTCGGCGATCGCCTCGTTGGCGTTGGTCATGAGCCGTTCTTTGAAGGACGGGTCGGTCCAAGCTCTTGCGACAATGCGCGCGCCGTTCTTCGGACCTACTTCCTCTCGAAAGACCTCGATCCAGCGATCGACCGTGGCGCTGTTGAGCAGACCCTTCTCGACAAGCAGGCTCTCCAGCGCCTTGACCCGGAGCGCCGGGTCGGACGGGAGATGCGAATGCAGCACTTCCTGAAGCGCAATGACCCGCTTTGTGTCCCTGGATATTGTCACCGCGCATCCCCTCCCTGGACCGGCGCCTGCGGCGCCGATTGACTTATATTGCAGATGCATCTTTTGCGTCGTCAGGAATATTTTCTCGAGAGACGGGTCGGCAGGCGCCAGGGGTTGCGGCCAGAGCGTCGGCGTCGGCGTCTCGCGGCTCCAGCCGGTAAACGAAAGAGCCGAGCAGTGTCCACGCCGCCAGGATGAGATACTCCTGGGGCCAAACCAGCGAAAGCGTGTCGCCAGGGATTAGCGCGGCCGCGATGACAAGGAGCGCCATGCCGCCCCCGAGCGCCAGGTCTTACGGCAACTCGTAGTCAATTCCCCTTTTTATCGGATTCGACTGCGCCCCTCGGGTGAGACGCGTCAATTGAGCGACGGGGCGGCGCAAGCGGCTTGCCGGGTTCCCGGCCGGCCGGCGGCGCCGCCATATTTGCGGAAAATCCATTTTTCTGGACAATTACTTTGAGAAAATCAGAATCCGTGTATGGTCTTCCTCGTCGCCGACGACGGCCGGGCTGCGAAATCTTCGAACGGTCACGAGGGCTCCGTTTCCGATTGAGTTTCAGAAATCGGATCGAAGATCGCGCCGGTCAGGAAATCAGGCCAGTCGCGTTCGAAGAAGGCTATGCGGGAACGGTCGTGACGGCGGACCGGCCGCGTGTCGCAGTTGAATTGATCGCCTTCGAGCCGAACCACAATCTGTTCGGAACGATCCTCGATGCGTTCGGAAAGGAATCGAAATTCCTCCAGCGGCCCGCTTCGAGCCAGCGGGACGTTCTCCCCATCCGGGCTGCAAATTGTCCGCGCGCCCCGGCTTCCCCCACCGCGATCAATGTAGAACGCGAGCGCTGCGAGCACGGCTTCGGAAGCCATCGCCATTTGCCGCCACTGCAGCGCCCTCGCCGCTTCGTACGCCCCGGCGCAGGCGATGCCCTGCTGGCGGATCGCTCGGTTGAGCGCGCTTGCGTCCGCGAAGGCCGTCCGCACATCTGCGGCCCTGCAGACGATCCCCGCGTGATCGCTCATGCGAGCCTGAACGTCGCTCCGGATCGCCTCAACAGTGATCGCGCTGCCGGATCGAAGGACATCGAGGATGCCGCGGAGAGCGCTTTCGATCAGGTCCTGCTCCGCCGCGTTGGCGGTTCGGTCGTTCCTTCTGGAGGCGATGTGCTCGGCGCAACGCGTCCCGAAGACCTGGCCTGCGTTCAGCGCCGCGCCGCCGGGGCGGGTTACGCCGTGGCTGCCTGCCGCCTCGCCGATCGCGTAACAGCCCTTGAGGCTCGTCTCGCCCCACGTATTGACGGCGAGACCGCCGTTCATGTGCTGGTTGTTGATTGCGAACTCGAGCGGATCCTGCGTGATGTCAACTTTGTAGCGCTTGTAAAGTTCGATTGAGAGCGGGTTCATCTTGCGGAGCCGATCGATCGGCTTTTCAAGCAGGGCGCCCGAGTTCTCGAGATATGCGCGAACGTCGGCGTCGAGGCGTTCGAGGTCGAAATCGGCATCTCCCGGAACCGCCAGCGGATTCCGATTGAAATCCATGAACACCTTGCGTCCTGCTTGCGTCTCCCTGAACACAGCAAGGTCGAAGAGGCTCGATCCGAAGTCGAGCATGCGAGAGGCGTGGAAAGGCCATTGATAGCCTTTCCTGAAAATGTTCGACGCCAGTTCGCGCGTCGTCCTGTAGTAGTCGGCCAAGAAAGCGCGCTCGCGTCCGCGGGGGTCGAGCGAGAACACATACGGCATGGACTGCACGTAGGCGCCCGACAGATTCCATGGAAACCCATCGCGGGACGTCCCGATCCCGAACTGGCTTTCGGTCAGGTTGACGGCTTCGAGACCGGCCTCCAGGGCGAGGCCGAGCGAGCCAAAGCAGTGCCTGGGGTAGACGCTGTCGCGATACAGTTCTCCGGGCCCGCCCGACGCGATGACGAGCGAGTTGCAAAGGAATACGGCCAAGCCCAACGGATTGTCCTCGGTCCGGTGCTTTGGCCGCACGGCGAGGAGACCGGCGACCTGAGGCTTGGGGCGGCAAGCAACCAGAAGGCGAACGCCGATCGTATTGTTGAAAACCGGAACCTCAAACCTGACCGCTTCCTTGGCGAGGGCCTGCACCATCAGCCGCGACGTCCTCGGACCGCAACTCGTCGCGCGGCCGACTTCGTCGTGATCCGTTTGGTAGCGCAGCACGCCGCCGAGCCGGTCCTGCGGTATCGGGAGCCCCATGAATTGCAGGGACGCGAGAGCGCGCGGCGAACCGACCGCCTCGATGTAGGCCGTGTCTTCGTCCATCGACCCGCCGGCGCGAAGGGCGTCCGCCATGGCCCAAAAGTCGTCACCCCTGTCTGCGCCATTGGCCGTATGCAGGGTCTGCTTGTCCGATCCGGAGCAGGCGGATGTGCCGCCGAAGGCGCTTTGGGTTGCGATCGAAACGTCGATGTCGCGCCGCTTCAATTCGACCGCAGCCCGCAGTCCCGCGGCTCCGCTTCCGAGCACCAGGGCCCAGCAACGTCGAACGGGCAGTCTGAAGCCGAGCATCGAGATGAATTCGTGAGGCGCCTTTTCGTTCGCGAGCCTCGGCATAGCGATGTCGGTCAGTCCGTCCAGGACCATTTGGGGGATCGGCGCGCTCAATATTTTTCCCGTATGTTGGCGGTTGACGGAACGCTCAAGACAGGGTAGGCGTTATTAGCACGTTCCAATTTTGAGGGCAACCAACCATTACGATCGCCATTATTTAGGCGACTTCTCTATTCTGTGGTTTCTATAAATATTTGGAACGTGCCAAATATGGGACGGGAGATGGCTGAGGGCGCGCAGGGAGAGACGGACGGTCGCAGTGGTCGCGCGACAATCGTCGACGTCGCGCGGGTGGCCGGCGTATCCAAGTCCACTGTGTCTCTGGTGATTTCCGGAAGTGCGCTGGTGGCCGAGTCGACGCGAGAGCGCGTCTCCGGGGCGATGTTGGAGTTGGGCTACATTTACCATCGAGGCGCGGCGACGCTTCGTGGCGCCAAATCGGGCGTTCTCGGCATGGTCATCAACGACCTGTCGAACCCCTTCTTCGTCGAACTGGCGATCGGCATTGAGGAAGCGTGTCAGGGCGGAGCGTTCATCCCGTTTCTCGCCAACGTCGCCGAAAATCCGGTGCGTCAATTGCAGGTCATCCGATCGATGCGCGAGCACGGAGCCGCCGGCCTCGTGATATCGCCAGCAATCGGCACGTCGCTCGGCGAGGTGAAGGCGCTCGTTGCCGGCGTGCCCGTGGTGCAGGTGATGCGCCGCCTCCCGGGTCTCAAAGCCTCACTGGTCTCACCGGAGAATCGGGAGGGGGCGCGAAAGGCGACGGCGCGCCTCATCGCGGCGGGACACGAACGCATCGCGTTCGTCGGCGGTCTCACGTCGATGATTGTCCGCGAGGAGCGCCTTGCCGGCTATCGCCTTGCCTTGGAAGAGGCGAGGCTTCCGTTCGACGTATCGCTGGTCATCGAAACGGCGATCACCTATTCGGGCGGCGCGGCGGCGGTTCCGCAGTTGCTTAACCTCCACAAGCCTGCGAGCGCCGCCCTTTGTTATAACGACGTCGTCGCGATCGGACTCATTCGCGCCTTCACCGAAGCCGGAGTCGCCGTCGGAAAAGACTTCGCTGTGATCGGCTTCGACGACATCGAAGAGGCGAAGCATATCCTTCCGGCCCTCACGACAGTTGCGGTCGATGGTCGCAGTCTCGGGTCTCGTGCGGCGCAACTCCTGATGCGTCAGATCGCCAGCGGAGACTTCGCACCAGAAACGGTCCTGTGTCCGACAACCCTGATCGTCCGGGAGTCTTGCGGCACGTCAAGCCTCAATTTGTTGGGAGCGCATCCATGACGACACTCCGCTGGGGGCTCGTGGGAGCCAGCACAATTGCCGCGCAGCACATGATCGATGCCTTCCGCATCAACAATGGGGAAGTCGTCGCGGTCATGAGCGCGAACGCGGATCGCGCAGCCAGATTTGCGCAGGAGCATCGAATCGCGCACCCGACGACGAGCCTGGAGGATTTGGTCCGATCGAACGAAGTCGACGCGGTTTACATTTCGACGACCAATGAGCTTCACCGAGACCAGGTTTTCGCGGCGGCCGGGGCGGGGAAGCATGTTCTCTGTGAGAAGCCGTTGGCTCTGACACTTGCTGACGCGCGCGCGATGGTTTCCGAATGTCGCGGACGCGGCGTGATCTTGGGCACCAATCATCATCTTCGCAACGCCGCCACGCACCGGGCGATGCGGGATTCGATCCAGCTGGGCCGGATCGGCAAGCCGCTGTTTGCGCGGGTGTTTCACTCGGTTTATCTGCCGGCCCACTTGCAGGGCTGGCGAATCGACAAGCCAGCGGCGGGCGGGGGCGTCGTGTTGGACATCACGGTCCACGACGCCGACACGCTCCGATTTGTCCTCAATGAAGAGCCTCTTGCGGTCAGCGCGATGACCTCGCATGGCGGAATGAGCCGGGAGGGCGTGGAGGATGGCGTTATGGGAGTGCTCCGCTTCTCCGGCGGATTGCTCGCGCAGTTCCACGACGCCTTTACCACCAAGTATGCGCTGACCGGCTTCGAAGTGCATGGCGAGTTGGGCTCGCTGATCGGCCGTGACTGCATGA
Source organism: uncultured Alphaproteobacteria bacterium (assembly GCA_963784805.1). Lineage (GTDB taxonomy): Bacteria > Pseudomonadota > Alphaproteobacteria > Rhizobiales > Beijerinckiaceae > Roseiarcus. The sequence continues at coordinate 65,832 of CAWASR010000007.1, read as the reverse complement.
CGCAAGCCCCTAAGGGCGAGATCGTGCTGCGCACCAAGGCTGGCGAGGAAAGCCTCCAGATTCAGCACGAAAATCTATACGCCCGGTCGGTCCGTCTCTTCCAGGAAGCCGTCGCCGGACGCGGCGCTCCCGCCGCGACCGGAGAGGATGGGGTCAAATCGCTGAGCGTCGCCATCGCGACGCTTGAAGCGGCGCGATCGGGCGCCGAGACCGCAATCGAACTCGGGGGTTTGAGCGGAGAATGTCCAAGCAGAAAGTCATTTCCGCTTCGGAAGCAGCGCGCCTCATTCCCGACGGCGCCATTGTCACGGTCTCGTCGTCTTCGGCGCTCGGGTGCCCCGACGCCGTTCTGGCGGCGATCGGAGAGCGTTTCGATGCGGAGGGCCATCCGCGCAACATCACGACTCTCCATCCAATCGCGGCTGGCGACATGTGGGGCGTCAAGGGCATCGACCATCTCGCCAAGTCGGGCTGTCTCGCGCGCGTGCTGGCCGGTTCGTACCCTTCCGGCCCGTCCTCCGCCGAGCCGCCGGCGATCTGGAAGATGATCAGCGGCGACGCTATCCCGGCCTACAACGTCCCCTCGGGGATCCTGTTCGACATTCATCGCGAGGCGGCGGCCAAGCGGCCGGGCGTGCTCACCCAGGTCGGGATGGACACCTTCGTCGATCCCGCGCGCGACGGTTGCGCGATGAACCCAAAGGCGTCGGCGGAACCGATCGTCAGCCGGATCAACTTTGCCGGCGAAGACTGGCTGTTCTTCCCAACCATCACGCCCCAGGTCGCCATTATCCGCGCGACCACCGCCGACGAGCGCGGCAACCTCTCCTACGAACATGAGGGAGGCATCCTCGGTCCGATCGACCAAGCGCTTGCCGTGCGCAACAACGGGGGCATCGTGATCGCCCAGGTCAAGCGACTGACCATGGCGGGAACGCTGCGTCCGCACGACGTCGTGGTGCCAGGCATTTATGTCGACCATATCGTCATCGCGCCTGATCAGTTGCAGACGACTCACACGCCCTATGAGCCGGCGATCTCCGGCCAAATTATGCGGCCGCTGTCCTCCTTTGAAGTGCCGAAATTCGACGTCGCGAAGGTGATTGCCCGGCGCGTCGCGCAGGAACTGCGCGATGGCGACGCCGTCAACATCGGATTCGGCATTTCCGCCAATGTTCCCCGCATCCTGATCGAAGAAGGCAGGCACGGCGCAGTGACTTGGGTCATCGAACAGGGGGCGGTGGGAGGCGTGCCGTTGCTCGACTTCCAGTTCGGCTGCGCGTCCAACGCCGAGGCGATCGTGCAATCCCCGCATCAGTTCACCTACTTCCAGGGCGGTGGATTCGACATGTCCCTTCTCTCATTCCTGCAGATCGACCGCTTCGGCTCGGTCAACGTGTCCAAACTCGGCGTGCGTCCGCACGTGACGGCGGGAGCCGGCGGGTTCGTCGACATTACGGCGCGCGCCAAAAAGATCGTCTTTTCCGGTTATTTCACCGCGGGGGCGGGCCTCGAAATTCGCGATGGGGCGCTGTCAATTCTCAAAGAGGGCAAAGTCAGGAAGCTCGTCGAATCCGTCGAGCAGGTGTCGTTCTCGGGGCCTCGCGCAATCGCGCAGGACCAGGATATTGTTTACGTCACGGAGCGATGCGTGCTGCGGCTGGAACGCGAGGGGGTCACGGTCGTAGAGCTCGCGCCCGGGGTGGACTTGAAGCGCGACGTACTCGCGCAAGCCGAGTTTCCGTTGCGGGTCGAGGCGAACCTGCGGACGATGAATCAAGCCTTGTTCCATCCCGAGGCTTTTCGACTGAAGCTTCGCCCGGCGCCGGAGGCGGCAAGGTGAGCGCGTTCGTCGATCTGACCTTTGAGGGGCCGCTCGCGCACCTGACTCTCAAGCGGGCGGAGAAACTGAACGCTCTCGACCGCGCGATGATCGACGCGCTGGGCGACGCCGCCCGTTCGATCGAATCCTCGCGCGACGTAAGAGTCGCAATCCTGTCCGGAGAAGGCAAGGCGTTTTGTGCTGGCGGGGACATTGCGGCTTGGGGTCAGTTGCCGGCGCTCGAGATGTGGCGGGATTGGACGCGCGCCGGCCATCGCGCGTTCGAGGCGCTTGCACGTCTGCGCGTCCCTCTGATTGCGGCGATCACCGGACACGCCTTCGGCGGCGGCCTCGAGCTCGCGGCGGTTGCGGACATCCGCATCGCCGAGCGCGAAATCAAGCTCGGCCTTCCCGAAACTGGGCTTGGCATGGCGCCGGGATGGTCAGGCACCCAAAGACTCGTGCGACGATTTGGGCCGTCCGTTGTCCGGCGGATGGCGCTCGCGGGCGCCATGTTCGGGGCGGAGGAAGCGCTGGCGCTCGGCCTTGTCGATGAAGTGACCGAACAAGGCGCCGGCGTCGCGCGAGCCAAAACTGTCGCTGGGGAAATCGCCAAGCGCGGCCCGGTCGCGGTTCAGATCGTCAAGGCGATGATCAACGCCGCGGAGGGCGAGGATCGCGACGCCCCGATCGAAGGCCTCGCGGGCGCGCTGACCGCGCTGACCGAGGATCTGAGCGAGGGCGTCGCTGCCTTCCGCGCCAAGCGCGCGCCAAGGTTCGCCGGTCGCTAGGAGAAGCTTCCATGAACGCCAAGACCCCGATCGCAGTCGACGCGACCAAACTGAACGAGGCGCTCGCGCGCTTTCCGCGCGACCGCTCGATGTTGATCGGCGGCCGAGAGGCGAAGGGCGATGGCGAGATGATCGAGCGTCGAAGCCCAGCCCACGGAGTTGTCGTCACCCGCGTGCCGCGCGGTCGCGCCGACGACGCGAGGCGTGCAATCGCGGCTGCGCGAGAAGCGTTCGACGCCGGGCGCTGGCCGCACGAAACCGCCTCGAACCGGGCGCGCGTCCTGTTGAAAGTGGCGGATCTGATCGACCGCGACCGCGAGACGCTCGCGATCCTCGACACGCTCGAATCGGGTAAGCCGATCGCACAGGCGCGCGGCGAAATCGAAGGCGCCGCCGACATTTGGCGCTACGCCGCCTCTCTCGCTCGCGAGCTTTCCGGGGAGAGCTACTCTAATATCGGGGCCGACCGGCTTGGCTTCGTGTTGCGGGAACCGCTTGGCGTCGTGTCGATCATCACGCCCTGGAACTTTCCGCTGCTGATCGTTTCGCAGAAGCTTCCTTTCGCCCTCGCAGCGGGTTGCGCTTGCGTCGTCAAGCCGAGCGAGATGACGTCGGCGTCGACGTTGCATCTCGGCTCGCTTCTGGCCGAAGCCGGATTGCCCGAAGGCGTGTGCAACATTGTCACCGGCTACGGCCCCGAAGTCGGCGCGCCGATGACGACCGACCCGGACGTCGACATGATCTCCTTTACCGGATCGACCGGGGTCGGTCGCGCCGCCATGGCGGCCGGCGCAGCGACTTTGAAGAAAGTGTCGATGGAGCTGGGAGGCAAGAACCCACAAATCATCTTTCCTGACGCCGACATGGACGCGGCCCTCGATGCGACGGCTTTCGGCGCCTATTTCAATGCGGGCGAATGCTGCAATGCCGGTTCCCGCATCCTGTTGCACGCCGGGATCGCCGAGGAGTTCCTGGCCGGGCTCGCCTCTCGAGCAGGCGCGGCAAAGGTCGGCGACCCGTTGGACCCAGAGACTCGAGTCGGTGCGATTATCAGCGCCGATCATCTCTCCAAGCTCGAGCGACACCTGAAGTCCGCGCGCGAAGGCGGCGCTGTCTTGCGGATCGGTGGTGCGCGCCTGGAGTTCGAATGGTCTCTTCATGGCGCCGACAATCGTCGAGAAGGTCGACGGTTCGATGGCGATCGCGCGCGACGAAGTATTCGGCCCCATCGTCGTCGCCTTGACCTTCGAGACTGCGAAAGAAGCGGTCGCCCTCGCCAATTCGACGTCTTACGGCCTTTCGGCCAGCGTCTGGAGCCGTGACCTCGATACTGCGGTCGGGGTGGGCCGCGGCGTGCGCGCCGGCACGGTCTGGGTCAACACCTTCATGGACGGAACGCCCGAATTGCCGTTCGGCGGCTATCGCCAGTCCGGGATCGGTCGGGAGCTTGGGCGCGAGGCCGTGAAGGATTACACTGAGGAAAAGACGTTCCACGTCCACATCGGTCCGCGCACGAGCTGGTGGCTCCCGCGACCGAAGGCCGAGAATTGAGATCGGGGGCCGCGCTGCGGCTTCTGCATACGGGGCCGGACCGCATCCGGCGGGAGAGTGACGTTCTGGAAGGTCTTGAGATGAAAGTACGTTCGATTCTGATGGCGACCGCGCTCGCCGTATCTTCGTTGGGGTTCGGCGTTCCCGCACGCGCGGCTGACGTCAAGGAAGTGCAGATGCTGAACTGGTGGACCTCGGGCGGCGAGGCGGCCGCTTTGAACGTCCTCAAACAATATCTCGCCAAGGAAGGCTATGCCTGGAAGGACGTGCCGGTCGCAGGGGGCGGCGGCGAAGCCGCGATGACCACGCTTAAGGCAATGGTGGCGGCCGGCAAACCGCCGATGGCGTCGCAGATCCTTGGCTATTTCGCGCTCGATTACGCGGAGGCGGGCAAACTCGCCAACGTTGACTCGCTCGCCAAGAAAGAAGGCTGGGCCAATGTCGTGCCCAAGGCTTTGCAGAAGTTCACGACCACCAACGGCAATTGGGACGCCGTTCCGATCAATATCCATTCCGTCAACTGGATCTGGGTCAACAAGGCGCTGATGGACAAGATCGGCGGAACCGAGCCCAAGAATTTCGACGAATTCCTCGCGCTGCTCGACAAGGCCAAGAAGGCGGGCGTCATTCCGCTCGCGCTCGGAGGCCAGCCATGGCAAGAGGCGACAATGTTCGACTCGGTTGTCATGTCGACGGGGGGGCCGGACTTCTACAAGAAGGCCTTCATTGACCTCGACGAAAGCGCCCTGAAGTCGGACACGATGAAGAAGGCCTTCGACAATCTCGCCAAGCTGCGCGCCTATGTCGACCCCAACTACGCCGGGCGCGACTGGAACCTCGCCACCGCGATGGTGATCAAGGGCGACGCCCTTTTGCAGGTAATGGGCGACTGGGCCAAGGGCGAATTCGTCAATGGCAACCAGAAGGCGGGCAAGGACTTCCTCTGCTATCGATTCCCCGGCACCGACGGCACGGTGATCTACAACACTGACATGTTCGCGTTGTTCAAGGCTCCCGAGAATCGCCGCGTCGCGCAACTCGCGCTCGCCGACGCGACGATGAACCCGCAGGTCCAGTCGGCGTTCAACGTGATCAAGGGCTCGGTGCCCGCGCGCATGGACGTTCCCGACACCGCGTTCGACGCTTGCGGCAAGAAGGGCATCGCCGACGTCAAGGCGGCCAACGCGGCCGGCACTTTCGTCGGCTCCATGGCTCAGAACTACGCCCAGCCGCCGGCGATCGCCGCGGTCTATCATGATGTCGTGACCAAGTTCTTCCACGGCGAGATCAAGACTTCCGACAGCGCCGTCACAGAACTCTACAAGGCGATTGAGGCGGCGAAGTAACGTCGCCAAACCGCCCCCGCTCGCGCGGGGGCGGCAGCCCCACTTCGTTGGAACGAATGCGCCATGACCGACGAACTTACTGTCGCTCCAATTGCGGACGTCACGATGCCGCGGTCGCACGGGCCTCTGCGCGCGCGCGCGCGGAACGCCCTGCCGAAACTCGTCCTCGCGCCGTCCTTCGTCCTCGTGCTGATTTTCGTCTATGGCTTCAATCTGTGGACGCTGTTTCTCTCGTTCACCAACTCCAAGGCCTTCACGAGCACGCACCTGATCGGCTGGGTCAATTACCGGAAGTTGTGGACCTGGACCTTCGACCCTACCTCGAACTGGCATACCGCGATCGTCAACATGGGCCTGTTCGGCGGGCTCTATATCTTCTTCTGCCTCGTCCTCGGCCTGACCCTGGCGATCCTGCTTGACCAGAAGATTCGCGGCGAGGGGATCCTGAGGCCGATCTATCTCTATCCGTTGGCGCTGTCGTTCATCGTCACCGGCACGGCGTGGAAGCTGTTTCTCGATCCGCGCATCGGGTTGGACAAGGCGATGCACGATCTCGGCTGGTCAAGCTTCCACTTCGACTGGGTCGTTACTCCCAGAATGATGATATACTGCGTCGCCATCGCCGGCGTCTGGCAGACGTCGGGTTTCGTCATGGCGATGTTCCTGGCGGGCCTGCGCGGCATCGACGGCGAAATCCTCAAGGCGGCGCAGATCGACGGCGCCACGACCTTCGCCACCTACCGGCGCATCGTCATCCCAATGATGCGCCCCGTGTTCCTCTCCGCCATAATCGTACTGACGGGCATGGCGCTCAAGTCGTACGACCTCGTTCTTTCCGTCACCGGCAAGAACCCCGGCGGCGCCGCGGAGCTGCCCTCAACCTTCATGTATTCCTACACGTTCACGCGCGACCAGATGGCGGTCGGCTCGGCGAGCGCGATCATCATGCTGATGACCATCGCCGCGATCATGGTTCCCTATCTCTATTCCGAACTGCGGGAGAAAAACCGATGAGCGCCGTTGACGCCCTCAGCGCCCGCCCGAGCCGTGAGCCGACCCGTTCGCCGATCGGCGCGCGGATCGTGATCTACGGGCTGCTCGCGCTGTTCGCGCTCGTCTATCTCCTGCCGCTCGTCGTGATGGTGCTGACGTCGCTGAAGCCGCTCAACGAGGTGACCGGCGGCAATATGTTCTGGCTGCCGCACGACCTGACCTTCGAGCCCTGGAGGAAGGCCTGGGGCACCGCCTGCGTCGGCCTGACCTGCACTGGCATCAAGGGCTATTTCTGGAATTCGATCAAGATGGTCGTCCCGGCAGTGATCATCTCCACGCTGCTCGGCGCGCTCAACGGCTACGTGCTGACCAAATGGCGCTTCCCCGGCCACAAGCTGGTGTTTGGCATGATGCTGTTCGCCTGTTTCATCCCGTTCCAGTCGGTGCTCATTCCGATGGCGACGATTCTCGGCAAGCTCGGCGCGGTTGGCGTGGCGCTCGACGACTCGATCGGCGTCTCGCTCGGCTTCGGCAATCCGACCGTTAATCTGGTGCTGGTGCACACGGTCTACGGTCTCGGGTTCACGACCCTGTTCTTCCGCAACTACTACGAGGCGTTTCCCGACGAACTCGTCAAGGCGGCGATGATTGACGGGGCGGGCTTCTTCCAGATCTTCTGGCGCATCCTGCTGCCCAATTCCGCGCCGATCTTCATCGTCACCGTCATCTACCAGTTCACCAACATCTGGAACGACTTCCTATTCGGCGCGACCTTCGCGGCCGGCGAATCGAGCCCAATGACGATCGCGCTCTATAACATCGTCAACACGTCGACCGGCGTCAGCGAGTACAACGTCAACATGGCCGCGGCGATCATCGCCGCCGCGCCGACGCTGTTCGTCTATATTGTCGCCGGACGTTATTTCGTGCGCGGTCTGATGGCCGGCGCGGTGAAGGGATAGACCATGGCCTTCCTCGAAATCAGCGCTCTACGCAAGCGGTTCGGCGCCGTCGAAATTCTCAAGGGCATCGACCTGACGCTCGACAAGGGCGGCTTTCTCGTGCTGGTCGGTCCGTCCGGCTGCGGCAAGTCGACGCTGCTCAACACCATCGCTGGGCTCGAATCGATCAGCGCAGGCGAGATCCGCATCGACGGTCACGTAATCAACGATCTGCATCCTTCCAAGCGCGACATCGCGATGGTGTTCCAATCCTACGCGCTCTATCCGAACATGTCTGTCGCGCAAAACATGGCGTTCGGGATGGAGATGCGCGGCGTGCCGAAGGCGGAGCGCGACAAGGCGGTGGCGGAGGTCGCAAGGACGCTGCAGATCGAGCCCCTGCTCGGTCGGCGACCGAGTCAGCTCTCCGGCGGCCAGCGCCAGCGCGTCGCGATGGGCAGAGCCCTTGTCCGCCAACCGCGTGTTTTCCTCTTCGATGAGCCTCTGTCAAACCTCGACGCCAAGTTGCGGGTCGACATGCGCGTCGAAATCAAGCGTCTTCATCTGGCGACAGGCACCACCATCGTTTATGTCACCCATGACCAGATAGAGGCGATGACGCTCGCGACCAAGATCGCCGTTTTGAAGGACGGCGTGTTGCAGCAGGTCGGCACGCCGAATGAAGTCTATAACATGCCCAGCAATATCTTTGTCGCCGACTTCATGGGTTCTCCTGCGATGAACCTCTTGGAAGGAAAGATCGCGCGCGCGAACGGGGGGCCGAAGATCGTGCTCGATCGTGAGGACGGCGAGCCGATCGTGCTTCCCCCGCCGTCGAGCGCGGACGCGAGTAAGCTTGCCGAAGGCGGCAAAGTGATCTTTGGCATTCGGCCGGAGGCAGTGAACGACCGCGAAAGCATCGATCGCAATGCGAAGTCCGTCGCGGTGTTCAACGCCAACGTCGAGATTGTTGAGCCGGCTGGGTCGGACACATTCGTCGTCACCCATGTCGCCGGCAAGGAATTGACGGCGCGCATGCGCGCCGATGCCGACCTGCAAGTCGGGGAGAATCACGCCTTTGCCTTCAACCTCGACAAGGCAGTGCTTTTCGACCCGGCGACAACGCGTCGGATTTGAGCGCAAGAGCGCGTTGGACGGCGCGGCCGAGATTCAGCGAAGCGCGTTCGAGTTCGTGCGTTGGCGTCGAAGAGGATGGAATGCCGAACGAGAAAGCGGTTGACGTCCTCGTCATCGGGTCGGGGATGGGCGGTGCGACCTTTTCTGCCGGGCTCGCCCCCACCGGGGCCAATATCCTCATCCTCGAACGCGGCGAGCGGCTGCGCGACAGCGACGCGGCGCGCGACGCGCGAGCGATTTTCCAACGCGGATTATTCAGACCGCAGGAGTCCTGGATCGACGGCGCGGGGCGGCCGTTCAATCCGGGCAACTACTACTACGTCGGCGGCAACTCGAAACTCTATGGCGCGGTGTTGATCCGTTTTCGGGCGCGGGATTTTGAGCCGACCAGCTATCGCGAGGGAACGACGACCGGCTGGCCGTTCGCCTACGACGAATTGGAGCCTTGGTATACGCGCGCAGAGAAGCTCTACAACGTTCGCGGAGCGTTGGGCTTTGACCTCACCGAGCCGAAGCACTCGGAACCTTATCCCTTTGGCCCCATACCGGATGAGACGGCGATCGCGAAAGTGCGAGAGCGAATGACGCGCGTCGGGCTAAACCCTTTTCCCTTGCCGCTCGGCTTGGACCTCGACAAGTGGCTGCAACGCGCGAAGACGCCTTGGGACGCATTTCCCGACACCGGAAGCGGCAAGATGGACGCCGAGAATTGCGGCGTGAATGCAGCTTTGGCGCATCCCAACGTCGAGCTTCGCACCAACGCACGCGTCGAACGATTGCTGGTCGAGGCCGACGGCAAGCGCATTGCCGGCGTCGAAGTCTTGGCGAACGGCGAGCGGGGAAGGATCGCCGCGAAGATCGTCGTTCTGTCCGCCGGCGCCGTCAACTCCGCGGCGTTGCTGCTGAGTTCGCGCGAGGGGGGACTCGCCAATCGATCGGACGCGATCGGTCGGCATTTCATGAATCACAACGCCTCCGCCGTGCTGGCCATCGACCCGACCACAACCAACGATTCGATCTATCAGAAGACCCTTGGGATCAACGACTTTTATCTCGACGACGGACGCGGTGGGCCCCCGCTGGGGAACATCCAACTGCTCGGACGCGTCACCGCCCCGATCTTGAAGGCGAGCCTCCGGTTGGCGCCAGAATGGGCGCTCGGCCTGATAACCAGGCGCTCCGTGGATTGGTACGCGATGAGCGAGGACCTGCCGAATCCTTCGAGCCGCGTGACCATGGAGGGCAGACAAATTCGCCTCGATTGGAAGCGCAGCAACTGGACGGCTCACGCGGGATTGGTGACGGCGTTTAGGGAACGCCTGCGAGCCGCGGGTTATCCGATCGTGCTTTCGCGACCGTTCGACCGCCGAACGCCTTCGCACCAGTGCGGGACCGTTCGCATAGGGCTTGATCCTTCAACTTCGCCTCTGGATCCCTTTTGCCGCGCCTGGGACCACCCGAACCTCTTCGTCGTGGACGCCTCCTTCCTGCCGACGTCTGCCGCCGTCAATCCGTCTCTGACGATCGCCGCACAGGCGCTCCGCGTCGCCGACCACATCGCAAAAAGCGGATTTTGACAAATCAGGAAAAGAGACGATGGCATACGACTACATCATCGTTGGCGGAGGCCCCGCCGGATGCGTGCTTGCAAATCGCCTTAGCGCCGATCCCTCTCTTAAGGTGCTGCTTCTGGAGGCCGGCGGCGGAGACTGGCATCCGCTCTTCAGGATGCCGGCGGGCTTCGCGAAGATGACCAAGGGCGTTGCGAGCTGGGGGTGGAGCACGGTTCCACAAAAGCACCTCGAGGGGCGGGTCATCTGGTACACGCAGGCCAAGGTGATTGGGGGCGGTTCGTCGATCAACGCCCAGCTCTACACGCGGGGCAACGCCAAGGACTACGACGCCTGGGTCAGCGAGGCTGGCTGCGAAGGCTGGAGCTATCGTGAAGTCTTGCCCTATTTCGTGCGCAGCGAGGACAACCAGCGTCTTGTCAACGCCTACCACGGCTACGGCGGACCGCTCGGCGTCTCCTATCCCGTCAATCCACCGCCGATCAGCTTCGCCTTCTTGCGCGCCGCGCAGGAGGCCGGCATCCCGTTCAATTTCGATTTCAATGGGGCAGAGCAGGACGGCATCGGCCATTATCAGCTCTCGACCCGCAACGCTGAACGATCCTCGGCGTCAACCGCTTTCCTCAAGCCGGCGCGCAGCCGCAAGAACTTGACCGTCCGTCTGCATGCGCAGGCGCTTCGAATTGAAATCGAGAACGGTCGCGCGATCGGGGTGACCGTAGCCAAGGGAAGCGGGATCGAAACTCTGCGCGCCGATCGGGAAGTGATTGTCAGTTGCGGCGCGATCGGATCGCCGCGGCTGCTCCAACTCTCGGGCGTCGGTCCTGCCAACGCGCTCGAGGCTGCGGGAGTGGCGGTCGTCCACGATCTTCCGGGCGTCGGAAGCAACCTGCAGGACCATCTCGACCTCTATGCGATTGCGGAGTGCACCGGCGATCACACTTACGACCGCGTCGCCCGGCCGCATCGCACGATCTGGGCGGGGATCGAGTATATCCTGTTCAAGACCGGACCCGTCACTTCAACCCTGTTCGAGACCGGGGGCTTTTGGTACGCGGACAAGCAGGCGCGCTCGCCGGACATTCAGTTTCATCTCGGTTTGGGATCGGGGATCGAGGCGGGCGTCGCTCAGATGAAGAATCCGGGCGTAACACTCAATTCCGCGTTCCTTCGTCCACGTTCGAGAGGAACGGTGCGTCTCGCCAGTTCAGACCCGAAAGCCGCTCCGCTGATCGATCCCAACTACTGGGCGGACTCTTATGATCGCGAGTGCGCGTTGAAGGGCTTGAGGTGGGCCCGCGAGATCCTGCGGCAGCCCGCTCTGAAGCCGTTTGTGCTTGCCGAGCGAATGCCGGGCGACAATCTGAACACCGACGAGGAACTCGCTGGGTACGCCTACCGATCTTGCAAGACCGATCATCACCCGGCCGGCACTTGCGCAATGGGACACGGGCCCCAAGCCGTTCTGACGCCGGACCTGAAGCTTCGCGGAATCGACGGGCTGCGGGTTGTCGACGCCTCCGTGATGCCCTTTATCCCTTCCTGTAACACCAACGCTCCGACGGTCATGGTCGCCGAAAAGGCCTCGGACATCATCCTCCGGAAACCACCGCTTGCGCCCGCGAATGTTTGAGCGACAACGGGCCGCGTCCCGATCGAGCGACTGAGCATCCCTTCCAACAGAGTCTCCGACGGGCCGGACGGCGCTGGCGGCGGAGGGGCCTTCCTCGGCGATGTGAACGCCGCTGCGTTCCCGGGGGCTATCGTACTGGCCGCGAGCCGGAACGCCGATCTCCGCGAGGCAAACCGAGGCAGTCCCGCGACGCATACTTGGTAAGCGGTAGCCAACCCGCGAATAAGAAACTGGTGAACCGTCGCGAAACCGCCGGCGCCCCGATCTTCGCCCCGATGCCGCCGAAATCAACGCGCCACCCAGCACGCCACAACCCGCGCCGAGGAAGCGCTCGCACGTCGGCGCCCTTGCAAAAGGTCATAAGAAATTTTGGTCCCCGATCAGGGGTCAAAGTTCGAGGCCGATTGACCCGGTCGCGAGGCAGTCGCGGAATGGCCGCTGTTGAGGAGGAAGCAGACGGCTGGGATCGACGCAAAGCGGACATTGTGGACCGCCGCCGCGGCGGTCCCTGTCCGGGGGTAGCGCGGCCGGTCGAGAGAAACGTGTGGGTCTGGCGACTTCGCGCATTGCTTGAAGACGGTATATCGCGCCTTGGCGATTTCGTCTCCATTGCGCTTTTGCAGTTCGACCGCATCGGCTCGATCGAGGAGCGAGCGGCGGCCCTCCGGCAAACTTATGAAATCCTTATGCCGCTCCGCTCGAATTGAAATCGAAATCTTACGCGGCGCGGCGCTAGGAAGCCGGCATGCAAGGAGGTGGTCATGCTCGACTTCGCTTTTGTGGCCCTCGGATTTGCCGTCATCGCGCTGATGGGTTTCTACGCGATGGCTTTGCGACAGCTTTGACGAAGGCGCGGCATGACTGAACCGGTCATCGGGCTGGCCGTGGCCGTCGCCCTCGGCCTTTACCTGCTCTACACGTTGCTTCGTCCCGAAAGATTCTGATTCGAGGATAATGCGATGACGCTTGTCGGCTGGTCGCAGATCGCGCTGACGCTCGCCCTGGTTCTAGCCTGCGCCATTCCGCTCAGCAAATTCGTCGCCGGCGTATTCGACGGCGAAAGGAACTTTCTCACGCCCGTGCTTGGGCCGGCCGAGCGCGGCTTTTACCGCCTGGCCGGGGTCGACCCGGCGCGCGAACAGGACTGGTGCGCCTATACGATCGCGATGGTGGCGTTTTCAGTCGCCGGATTCCTGTCGCTTTACGCCTTGCAGCGGCTGCAAAACGTGCTGCCGCTGAACCCGCGCGGCTTCGACGCGGTGGCGCCGGGCCTCGCGTTCAACAACTCGGTCAGCTTCATCACCAACACCAATTGGCAAAACTACGGCGGCGAGACGACGATGAGTCATCTGACCCAGATGCTCGGCCTCACCGTGCACAACTTCTTGTCGGCGGCGACCGGTTTGGCGATGGCGTTCGCTCTGATGCGCGGCTTTGCGCGCTCGTCCGCGACGACCGTCGGCAATTTCTGGGTCGATGTGACCCGCATCACCCTCTACATCCTCCTGCCGATCGCGTTCGTCCTCGCGCTCGTGTTTGTCGCACTCGGCGTGCCGCAGACGCTTGCCGGCGCTATCGAGGCGACGACGCTGGAAGGGGCGAAACAAGTCATCTCGATCGGGCCCGTGGCCAGCCAGGAGGTCATCAAGGAACTCGGCACCAACGGCGGCGGCTTCTTCAACGCCAATGCGGCGCATCCGTTCGAAAATCCCAACGCTTGGACCAACATTCTTGAGATCTGGGCTCTGCTGCTGATCCCTGTGGCCGCCGTTCTCGCCTTAGGTCGCGCAGTCGGCGACATGCGCCAGGGGCGCGCGATCCTGGCGGCGATGGCGGTCTTTTTCGTCGTCGGAATCGGCGTCGCCTATTGGTCGGAGACCGCCGGGAATCCGTTGCTGACTGCGCAGGGAGTGGACCCGTCTGCGGGCAACCTCGAGGGCAAGGAGGTTCGCAACGGTCAAGCGATGTCGGTTCTCTACGCGATCGCCACCTCCGGCACCAGCGCGGGTTCGGTCAACACGATGCACGATTCGTTGACCCCTCTGGCCGGAATGGTCCCAATGTTCAACCTTCTGGCGGGCTGCATCTGGCCAGGTGGCGTCGGGGCCGGACTCTATGGCTTCCTCGTGCTCGCGATCATCGCGGTGTTTGTCGCTGGGCTGATGGTCGGCCGCACCCCCGAATATCTCGGCAAGAAGATAGAAGTGCGCGAAATGAAGCTCGCGATGCTCGCGGTGCTGCTCTATCCGCTCTTGGTGCTCGGCTTCTCAGGAGCCTCGGTGCTGCTCCCGGCCGCGCTCGACAGTATGAACAACAATGGTCCGCACGGCCTCTCCGAAATCATCTACGCTTATGCTTCGGCCAATGCCAACAATGGTTCAGCGTTCGCGGGCTTGAACGGCAATACGCTATGGTTCAATACGACGCTTGGGCTCGTGATGCTGCTCGGCCGCTTTGCCTATGCCGTGCCGGTGCTCGCGCTGGCCGGCTCTTTGGCGGCGAAGAAGAAGGTCCCGGCTTCGGCGGGCACCTTCCCGACCGACGGTCCGCTGTTCATCGGGCTGCTGGTCGGCGTCATCGTCATTCTCTCTCTGTTGCAATATTTCCCGGCCCTGTCACTCGGGCCGGTCGTCGAGCACTTTCTGATGCTCGGCGGAAAGACGTTCTGACCAGAGGCTCGATCGATGTCGTCCAATGCGAGAACGCAGGGCCTGTTCGACGGCAAGATCATCGCCGCAGCGTCGATCGACGCAGTGCGCAAGCTCGATCCTCGTGCGCTGGCGAAGAATCCGGTGATCTTCGTCACCGAGGTCGTGTCGCTGATGGTGACGCTGTTCTTCCTCGGGGATCTCGTCAGTCACAACGGCACGGCGTCGTTCTCTGGTCAGATCGCCGCCTGGCTCTGGTTCACGGTGCTGTTCGCCAATTTCGCTGAAGCCGTCGCCGAGGGTCGAGGCAAGGCGCAGGCCGACGCCCTCCGCCGTACGCGCAGCGACACGCGCGCCAAGCGCTTTATCGATCCGGAAAACCTTGCCGGCCTCGTCGAGGGCGTCAACGCGCTCGACCTTCGCGTGGGCGACCTCGTGCTGGTCGAGGCGGGAGAGCTTATCCCCGGCGACGGCGAAATCGTCGAAGGAGTCGCGTTCGTCAACGAATCCGCGATCACGGGCGAATCCGCGCCCGTCATTCGCGAAGCGGGCGGCGATCGCTCGGCGGTCACCGGCGGCACCACAGTCCTCTCGGACTTCATCAAGGTCAGGATTA
The DNA here is from genome assembly GCA_963784805.1 of uncultured Alphaproteobacteria bacterium. Classification (GTDB taxonomy): domain Bacteria; phylum Pseudomonadota; class Alphaproteobacteria; order Rhizobiales; family Beijerinckiaceae; genus Roseiarcus. Next base: position 50,783 of record CAWASR010000007.1, on the reverse strand, counting down.
CTGCGGCGCCCGGATCGACCTTCATCGACCGCATGATCGCGCTGGTCGAAGGCGCCGAGCGTCAGAAGACGCCGAACGAGATGGCTCTATCGATCTTGCTGTCGGGCCTGACCATCATCTTCCTGATTGTGTGTGTCACCCTCTGGCCGATCGCCAGATATTCTGGCGCACACCTGTCGGCGACCGTGCTGATCGCCCTTCTGGTGTGTCTCATTCCGACGACGATCGGCGGCCTTCTGTCGGCGATCGGCATTGCCGGCATGGATCGGCTGATCCGTTTCAATGTCGTCGCAACGTCAGGCCGCGCGGTCGAGGCGGCGGGCGATGTCGACACGCTTCTGCTCGACAAGACGGGTACGATAACTTTCGGCAATCGCATGGCTACCGAGTTCCTGCCGGTGAGCGGCGTGCAAACGGAAGATCTCGCCGCGGCGGCGCTCGCTTCGAGCCTTGCCGACGATACGCCCGAAGGCCGCTCGATTGTCGCGCTCGCCAAGGGCGAATATGAGCTCGCCGAACCGAATTTTGATCCGGCGCAGACGGTCGTCGTTCCCTTCTCCGCCCAGACCCGCACTTCCGGGGTCGACGTCGCCGGCCGCGCCATTCGAAAGGGAGCGATCGATTCGATCCTGCGCCAACTCAATATGACGCTGGACCAGGCGCAGCCGGAGTTCCGGCAGGCGGTCGAGCGGGTCGCGATGTCCGGCGGCACGCCGCTCGCCGTCGCCGACAAGGGCAAGCTGCTCGGGGTCGTGCACCTAAAGGACGTGGTAAAGCCGGGGATCAGGGAGCGCTTCGCCGCCATGCGCGCGATGGGCATTCGCACGATAATGGTCACCGGCGACAATCCCATCACCGCCGCGGCGATCGCTTCCGAAGCGGGCGTCGACGGTTTTCTCGCCGAAGCGACGCCGGAGGACAAGCTCACCTACATCCGGAGCGAGCAGTTCGGCGGCCGGCTCATCGCCATGTGTGGCGACGGCACCAACGATGCGCCTGCCCTCGCTCAAGCCGATGTAGGCGTCGCGATGCAGACGGGCACGCAAGCCGCGCGTGAAGCGGGCAATATGGTCGATCTCGACTCCAATCCGACCAAGCTGATCGAGATCGTCGAGATCGGCAAACAGCTCCTGATGACCCGAGGCTCGCTGACGACTTTCTCCATCGCCAACGACGTCGCCAAATATTTCGCCATCCTGCCGGCCATGTTTTTGGGCGCCTATCCGGCGCTGGGCGCGCTCAACGTGATGCGGCTTTCCTCCTCGCAGTCGGCGATCCTTTCGGCGGTCATCTTCAACGCACTCATTATCATTGCCCTCATCCCGCTGGCGCTGAAGGGCGTCGCTTACCGGCCGGTGGGCGCGGCGGCGTTGCTGCGGCGCAATCTACTCGTCTACGGCGGAGGCGGGATCGTCCTGCCCTTCATCGGCATCAAGGCGATCGACATCGTCGTCGCAGCCCTGCATCTCGCCTAAGTCTGAAGGACCAACCATGCGCCAGCACCTGCGCCCAGCAATCGTTCTCCTCTTTCTGTTCAGCGTGCTTACGGGTCTCGTCTATCCTTTGGCGGTAACCGGGATCGCACAAGTGGCGATGCCCTATCAGGCCAATGGAAGCCTCATCAAGAAAGATGGCGCGGTAGTCGGCTCGGCCCTCATCGGACAGTGGTTCAGGAGCGACCGCTACTTTCATCCGCGTCCCTCGGCGACGACCGACGCGGACCCCAACGATTCGTCGAAAACGATCGACGCGCCATACAACGCGGCCAACTCGACCGGCTCCAATCTCGGGCCGACGTCGCATAAGCTCATCGAACGCGTGAAGGCCGGCGTGGAGTCCTGGCGCGCGATGGCCGGCCCGGGCGCTGTTCCGGCCGACGCGGTCACCGCGTCCGCCTCCGGGCTCGACCCGGACGTCTCGCCGCAGAATGCCCTGGCCCAGACCGTTTCCGTGGCCAAAGCGCGGGGTTTGCCGGAGGATCAAGTGCGCAAACTCGTCGAGGCTTCGGTCGAGGAGCCTTTTCTCGGGCTGATCGGGGAGCCTCGGGTGAACATTTTGCGGCTGAATTTGGCGCTGGATCGGCTAAAGTCGTCATAACAGCCGCCGAACGCCGATGGCCAAATCGAGCCGACCCGACAATGGACGCCCTGACCCGGACGCGCTTCTCGTAGCGTTCCGCCGGGAGACCGTGGGCCGGATGAAGGTGTTTCTGGGCGCTGCGCCGGGGGTCGGCAAGACCTACGCGATGCTGCAGAACGCGCGACGCCTGAGGGACGAAGGACTCGACGTCGTCATTGGTCTGGCGGAGACCCATGGACGCGCCGAGACGAGCGCGCTGGTCGAAGGGCTGGAGGTGCTGCCGCGGCGCACAGTCGAATATCGCGGTCGCACGATCGCCGAATTCGATCTCGACGCAGCGCTTGCGCGGAAGCCCGGACTAATCGTCGTCGACGAACTCGCCCACACCAACGCCCCGGAAAGCCGCCATCCCAAACGTTGGCAGGATGTACAGGAGCTTCTCGGGGCCGGCATCGACGTCTGGACGGCGCTCAACATCCAGCATCTCGAGAGTCTTGCCGATGTCGTCTCGCGCATCTCCGGCGTCGTCGTGCGCGAGACGGTTCCCGATCGTGTGCTGCAGGAGGCGACCGACGTCGTCCTCGTTGACATCACGCCGGATGAACTGATTCAACGCTTGCGCGAAGGCAAGGTTTATGTGCCGGAGACCGCCAGGCGTGCGACCCAGAATTTCTTCACGCCCGGCAATCTGACCGCGCTGCGCGAGCTGGCCCTTCGCCGCACGGCGGACCGGGTCGACGATCAGATGGTCGATTACCTCCGGCAGAAGGCGATCGAGGGACCCTGGGGCTCTTCGGAGCGCCTGCTCGCCTGCGTGGGGCCTGACGAAGTCTCTGAACGCGTGGTCAGGCGCGCCAGTCAGCTCGCCACGAGCCTCAACGCCGGTTGGACAGCCCTGCATATCGAGAAGGCAGGCCGTGCGGGCGACCCTGAGCGCGAGACCCGGATCGCCAAAATCTTCAGTTTGGCCGATCGTCTGGGCGGAGAGACGATGCGGCTGCAAGCCAACGACTTTCCGAGTGAAATAGTGCGGCTCGCGCAGCGAGAGAACGTGACCCAGATCGTGCTCGGCCAGTCGCGCGCCGGGCTGTTGCGGCGCGTATTCGGCCGGTCGTTGCCAGAGGCCTTGATGCGCCGCGCCGGCGCGATCGAAATTCATGTCATCTCGAACGAAGATGCATTCCGACCGACCTGGCCGAGCCTGAAACTTGACCTCAACCCGGAGGGGCTTGGCGCAGAGATCGTCGGGGCGGCTGCTTCGGTTGGCTGCGCGGTGGGCGTCGCCGAGGCGCTGACAGCGGTTCTGCGGCTTCCTAATCTTTCGATGATTTTTCTTGCCGCCGTCCTGTTTTGCAGCGTGCGGTTCGGCACGCGCGCGGCAGTGATCGCCTCGCTTGCCTCGTTGGTCGCCTACAATTTCTTTTTCATCCAACCGATCTACACCTTCACCATCGCCCAACCGCAGGAATTGTTCGCACTGCTCATTTTCCTTGCCGTCTCGGTGCTCACCGGTTCGCTCGCTGGGCGTGTTCGCGACCAGCGGGAATCCGTGCTCAAGAATGCCGAGGTCACCCAGTCGCTCTACGATTATTCGCGCAAACTCTCGGGCGCATCGAGCGCCGACGACGTGTTTTGGGCGGCGGCCGCACACCTGCACGCGACTTTCGGCGGCCGCATTGTCCTGTTAGTTGCGGAGGCCGACGACCTGAAGCTTCGAGCCGCCTGGCCGCCCGACGCGCAACTCGACGCCGGCGCGCTTAGCGCTGCCCGCTGGGCGCAGCAGAAAAAGGAGCCAGCGGGATGGGGAACTGGAACGCTGCCCAGCGTCGGCTATCAGTTCCGGCCGCTCGTCGTTGCGCGTGGGCCAATCGCGGTTTGTGGTTTCGAGCCGCATTCCCCCGACCGGCCGATCACGGCGGAGGACGAGCGTACGCTGACGGCGATTCTCGATCAGACCGCGATTGCTCTTGACCGATCGCTGCTCGCGAGCGAGGCGGTGAAGGCGGCGTCGATGCAGGAGAATGAGAAAGTGCGGGACGCGCTTCTCGACTCGCTTTCCCACGACCTGCGCACGCCACTGTCGTCGATCGCGGGCGCCGCGACTTCGTTGCGCGCATTGGGCGACAAAATGACCGCTGCGGAACGGCTCGAGCTGCTGTCCTCGATTGAGGAGGAGACTGCCCGGCTATCGCGGTTCGTCGCCAACCTGCTCGATATGTCGCGGATCGAGGCAGGCGGACTCAAGGTCAATCGCGATCTGGTCGATGTCGCCGACGTCGTGCAGTGCGCGGTTGAGCGCAGCCGCAAGGCCTTTCCCAACCAGCCGGTGCGCGTAAGCCTTGCGCCGCGCCTGCCCTTCGTGCGCGGCGACGTCAAGCTGCTCGAACAGGTGCTGTTCAATCTGCTCGACAATGCCCACAAATACGCGAACGACAGCGGCGCGTCCGTTCACGCGCGCCAAGAAGGCGTCGACGTCGTGCTTAGCGTCACCGACGAGGGCCCAGGGGTGAAGCCCGCCGATCTCGACCGCGTTTTCGAAAAGTTCTACCGCGGCGGCCGCCCTGACGGGCGCAGGCCCGGCACGGGTCTCGGCCTTTCGATCTGCCGTGGACTGATCGAAGCGATGGGCGGCACGATCGCTGCTCAGAGCCCTGCGGTGCGCCGCCGCGGCATGCGCATCGTCATCCGGTTGCCGTGCGCTGAACGAAGCCAGGTCGCGTTGAGACCGGCGTCATGAAACGCCCGCGCGTTCTCATCGTCGACGATGAGCCGCAGATTCAGCGGCTTCTGACGGTCGCGCTGACCGCCGCAGGCTATGAGTCGCTGAGAGCGGAAACGGGCGCCGAGGCCGTAAGGCTGGCCGTGACCGGCGCTCCCGATCTTATCGTGCTCGATCTTGGCCTACCCGATCGCGACGGAAAGGACGTATTGCGCGAGATTCGACAATTTTCGAAGACGCCGGTGATCATTCTTTCCGCGCGTGACCGCGAGGCGGAAAAGATCGAGGCGCTCGATCTCGGAGCCGACGATTACGTCGAGAAGCCGTTCGGCATCGGCGAACTGACGGCGAGGCTTCGGGCGGCGCTTCGCCATGCGGCGAATGAGGCCCACCCCGCCCCGCGCATCGAGATCGACGGCGTGGCGATCGATTTCGACCGGCGCCTCGTCACACGCGACGGCGTCGCCATCAAACTCACTCCGAAGGAGTATGATCTGCTGGCGATCCTGTTCCGCAATGCTGGCCGCGTCGTAACGCATCGTCAGATTCTGTCCGACGTCTGGGGTCCCGCGCATCGCGAGGACACGCAGTATCTGCGCGTGTTCATCGGCCAGTTGCGCGCCAAGATCGAGCCCGACCCGACTGCGCCAAGGATCGTCAAAACGGAGCCCGGAGTTGGCTACCGCGCCCAGGAGCCTCGAAGCGCCCACGCTGAGACCAATGACGCAGCCCAATGAACTTGTTTTCTTCGCAGATCCCAGCCTCATTGAGCGGCGCTGCAGGGCGCAGGCCCACGGAATCGAGCAGCATGGTCGCGTCACCGGTTCGAGGAGCGCGATTTCTGCACCATCGCGCTTCTGGCCACGCCGTTGCGGAATGACAGCCATTTGCGTGCGCCGTGAGAAGGCGGCGCTTTCCGGTGGGGCGAGAGCCCCACCCGGCGAACGCTCCAGCCGGAAGCAACCGGAGCAGTCATGGAGGTGACGAAATGGCTGAAGCCTTCGGTGTAGCGGGTCACGTATAGGCGACTGCGCGAGTGTGCGGGCCGCAACGCGAGTGAACGCCGAGCAAGCCTCGAAAAGGTCGATGTGCAGGCCGACCCGACTGCAATTTCGGGGAAGGCTGATACGGCTGGGTGAGATGAGCGAAGACGACGCCCAGTCGCTGCGCCGGGGTACTGGCGGCAGCATGGACACAAGGAAAGCGTACGCAACACGGGAAGCCCCACAGCGTGGTCAGGGATGATCAACCGGACGCCCGCGAGGGACAGGCCGGGCCTGTGGGGTGGCGGAGAGGCTTGTAGTACCGCTGAAGCCGGGTAACGCCGGGGGAGGGAAGGGGCCTCAGTTCAAGACAGACGCAAAACGCAGCGAGGGAGCCCGAGCGCCATCACCTGATGCGCCCAATGATGGGCCGACGAACAGGCCTCCATCGCCACCACGCACGGCGCCAGCTCGGCGAAAAAAGCGACGAGCCGGCCGCGCGTGAGTTTGCGCGCAACGACGACCTCGCCCTTCGCGTCGACGGCGTGAACCTGAAATGCGTTCTTCGCCAGATCGAGCCCGACACGCGTGACAGCGGCGATATTCCGGATAGACTTGCGCAATCGACGGCTTCCCTTTCAGATGGGTTGGTGACAACGACCATCTTGGCACAGTCGATGCCGTTGGGGGCGCCGTCCACCCTATCACCGTAAAACGTAATAAGATTGCGCGCCTGTATCCGCCGAGCGTGATCCTCCTGGTCGGGTTCGATGGCGTCGAATTCTACAGGCGTCAGAACTGATATCGCAGGGTTCCCGTCCCGGCGTACAGGGTCGACCGGTTTCCGAGCTCGGTGTCGAACTTCGCCTGCAGCGTCACGCCCTTCGCCAATTGAAGCTCCAGCCCCGCGGAGACCAGGGCGAGGTTTCTGGAGGGCGTCGCGCCGTCCACGACGAAGCTCGTGCCGGGAAGCCCTTGGAAAGCCGCGGCCAGCGATGAATTGCTGAACCAGTCATGCGCCCAGGCGAGGCGGCCCCGGAAGGCGAGCGTCATGTCGGCTCCAACCGGGGTCTGGGTGTCGAAACGGAGGCCAAGTTCGCTGCGCTCATCCGAGCTTGTGTCGGATCCAAACCCAAGCGCGAAAGTGTTGGTGTAGAACCCGCTCTCGACATAGCCCGGCGCGTGGAAGCTCTGCGCCTGTCCCGCGGCGTAAGGCGTGATGGCGCCGAAGGCCGTCGCCACCCGATAACCCGTCTCGACCCTCGCGCCATAACTCTGCGCGTCGTAGTTGGCGGTCAGACCTTCGCCAAACACGGCGCGGTCGGTCGAGGCCCAGTGGTTGGTGAACGACAGCGCGCCGCCGAGGTAAACAGGCCCCCAGTGCGAGGCGCCGTAGACGCCGACCTGGAACGCCGCGCTGTTGCCGCCGCCAAGGCCATCGGCTACAGACCAGTTGGTCCCGCCGCCGCCGAGCGCCAGTCCGAACACCGTGTTCGGCGCGGCGTGGTAGTCGAGGCCCGCGACCACCCCGCCCGCGTTGTCCGAGAGGCTGTGGCTGCCCACCCCCCACGGATCGCCGCTGGCATGGCCCGCGCCGCCATAGGCTGCGGCCCAGGCGGTCCAGGGCGACTGCGTCGCCGGATTTGCTTTGCGGGTCGGAAGGGTGTCCGCGTAGCCGAGAGCTCCGGCGGGCGGCGCCGCAGCGTCGGGAAAAAGGCCACCGAAGCGCGACGCGCTTGCCCCGGCCACGCCACTGCGGCCGTCCACGAACGGGTCGAGCATCAGCGAGAGGAATTGGTCGGTCATCTGGACCGCCGACGGCCTGAGGCCCGTCGCCGATTCGCCGGTCGCCTGGCTCAGCACATTTCCGAGGTTCGCGCCGGAGAGGCCATAGAGATTGGCGAAATTGGACGGCAGCACGCCAGTCGCATTGTAGATCGTATTGAGCGGACCGGTGATCGCCTGCTGGTTGGCGCTTAACGGGTAGTCCAGTCCAAGCGCCGCCGTCAGCTTCAGGAGCACTTCGTTGGAGGTGGCGTAGGCGTAGGGGATGAAGTTCGGCGGGAGATTCTCGGGATTGACCGTTCCGATCCGTCCCTTGACGCCTTGCGAGGTCGTCGCGAGCGTGTAGGTCGCAGGCGCGTAGAGTCCCGGCGCGAAGATCGCGTTGAGCGTGTCGACGCCGAAAGTCAGCACGCCGTTCGGCCCGGTGAGGATGATCTTGTCGTTCTTGCCGCCGGGCGCGATTTCCATGTCGAGCGAGCCCTGATTGATGGCCAGGCTGCCGTCGATTGTGATCGTGCCAATCGAATTGCCTGGCGCAACTCTTCCGCCGTTCGACACTTGAACATTGCCGTCGATCTTGCCATTGCCCCCGAGAACGGAATTGGGGCCGCTCACGTAAATGGTCGGGCTGGTCAGCGTGCCATTCACCGAGAGCGTTCCGTTCGTGACAGCGGTGGGCTCGTCCAGCCGAATTGTCCCCTGAGTTCTTGAGCTTCGATGGCCCTGACTTGATAAGCTCGCCGGTGCCGGTCATGTTGCCGGAGTAGGTTCCGTCGAAGTTTTGAACAAAGTTGATCTGGGCGTTGTTTGTAATGTCGCCTTGCAGGCTGTCCGAATTGCCAAACAGCGCCCCGGCCTGAACCGTCGTGCCGAGGCTGTAGGTGTTCTTGCCTTTGAGGATCAGGACGCCGGCGCCGGTCTTGAGGAGGCTGCCGAGGCCGGTGATCGCGCCCCCGTAGGTTCCGTCCTGGGTCTGGTTGAAAGTCACCGAGCGCGGGATGGTGTTGCCCTTGTTGGGGTCGAGGTAAATGTTCCCGCGAATGGTCGAAGTGTTACCGACGACCGTGCCGCCGTTGATATAGGTGTTGGCATTGGGATATTGAGTGGATGGGCCCGCAAGCACCAGCGTTCCGTAACCGACTTTTGTGAGGTTGCCGTCGCCGCCCATGAGCCCGGCTACTGTCAGGGTCTTGTCCGCGTCGACCAGGAAAGAGCCATTGCCGATGAGCGTGAAGCTCCGCCCGGTCGTAAATGTATCGGAGGCGCGCAATGCGCCGCCCTGGAGAACTACATTTCCCCCGTTCCCGAGTTCGGCGTCGGACGCGACCCGCAAGGTCCCGCTTTTGACCAGCGTGCCGCCCGTGTAGGTGTTCGCGCCCGTCAGTTCGAGCTCGCCGGGGCCACCCTTGATGAATTTGCCGGTTCCGGTGATAGCCCCGCTCCAGGTCAGCGGATGGAGGGCGACGTCGACGCCGCCTTCGCCGGCCACCATGAGTTCGCGGTTGATCGAAGTGGCTGCGGGAGTGCCGTTGGTCGTGCTCACGCTGCCGCCGGCCTGCACGGAGACGCTGCTGCCAGCCGCCCCGAGTTCGGCGTCGGACCCGATCAACAACCGCCCGCCGCCGACGATCGTGCCGCCCGAATAGGTGTTGGGGCCGGTCAGCGTGAGATCGCCGCGGCCGCTCTTGATGAATGTGCCGGCTCCCGATATGGCCCCGCTCCAAATGAGCGGATTGAGGGCGACGTCGATGCCGCCGTAAGCGGCGGTGAGGTTGAGGGCGCGGCTGATCGTCGTGCCCGCGGCGGTGTCTTTGGTCGTGCCCACTTCGCCCTGGGCGCCGGAGATCTGGATGGCGACGCCCGCCGCGCCGAGATTGCCGTCGTTGGTGAACCGCAGAACGCCGCCGTTGATGGTCGTCCCTCCCGAAAAGGTGTTGGCCCCGGTCAAAACCAACTCATTGCCGCCGGTCTTGGCGAGGGCCCCCGACCCGGAAATCACGCCGGCGAAAGTTCCCGGGGGGCTCGCGCTTGTCTGATCGAAGACGAGGGAGGCATTGTCGACAATATTGCCGCGAAGACTGTCGGTGTTGCCCTGCAGCACGCCCGCGTTGATCGTGGCGCCGCCGGAATAGGCGTTCGCTCCCGTCAGGATGGTCGTGCCTGCGCCGTTCTTGACGAGGGACCAGCTGCCGCCGGCGCCCGAGAGCCCGGTCTGGTCGGCGATCGCGTCGCTGATGGTCTGCGTCTGCCCCGCGCCGGGAGCGAGCGCGAGGGAGCCGTTGCCCGCAAGGAAGAGACCGGCGCCGTAGCCCTGCCCGGGTTGGAAGCCTGTGCCGCCTGCGGCCGTGTTTCCGGAAATGTCGAGGGAGCCTCCGAGCGTCAAGGCGCCGCCCTGCTGCACGAAGACGGCGCCGCCCATTCCTGCACCGCCCCCGCCTTTATTCGACGAGCCATCTGCGCCGCCGCCGCCGGCGCCAAAGCCCCCTACGCCACCGGAAGAGCCTTTTCCGGCCCCGCCGCCGCCGCCGCCAAAACCTCCGGTCTGTCCATTGCCATTGCCAAATCCGCCGCCGCCGCCGCCGCCGCCGAACGAACCGGACTCGGCCTGGTACGAGTGAACGCTTCCTCCATATCCACCTCCTCCGCCGCCGGCGGATCCCCCTAGGCCGAAGGCTCTTCCGTCGCCACCGGCTCCCGTCGTCCCGCCGCCGCCGCCGCCGCCTTGAAAGCCGTTGTTCCCCGCATAGTTCAATGCAGCGCCACCGTTCCCCCCGATCGCCTTGCCACCCTGAAAACTGACATTCGACAGATTGACGGTCGCTGAGTACCCGATGAACAGGCCTGAGCCCAATCCCGCGCCGCCGCCGCCGCCGCCGCCGCCGTTGCCGCTATTTTTGTTTTGGAAAGAGTTCCCGCCGTTGAAGCCCTGCGCCTTCGTGTCGACGATCTTCAAATCATTTATGGCGACCGTCCCCGACGTCACCTGGAAGCCGCGATACAGACTTGCGCCCGACAGCGTGAAATTGCCGCCGTTGATCGTGACGTTTCTCGTCACGTTCGGCAGAAGGGAGCCGAGTGTGATGTTCGACGTGAAGGTGATCGTATCGCCGTTCGCGGCGCTGTTGATCGCATTGGTCAACTGCGAGGCGTCGCTCACGTTGTAGTTCGCCGCCAACGCCGTAACTGAGACGGCGGACGCGCCCGCGCCGAGCAGGAGAGCCAGGGTCAGCCGGGAGGGCGACGCCGAGAGACGAGTGAGGCGCGTCGCGCCGGCGCCGGCGCGGTTCGAAACTTTCGTCGGCGTCATTGATCCCCTCAGCCTTGTTTATTTTTCGAATTCGAGTCGTGGCCAGGGCGATCCTGGAGTCTGCAGGACTGTCGAAACGCTTTCGCGGTTCACGAAGAGGTTACATACATGCGCCGGCGCCCGTACGGCAAGCATGTGACACGCCAAAGTATTCATCCACGATATCGCAGTTTGAAATAGAATTACGGTGACCGCGCCCGAGACGTTCGCAAAGCCTCGACGAAACCCTTGACCAAGGGGCGCCGTCCAGACATGACGCTTGCATGAGTCTCCATTTAGTGCGACCATTCCGGCGGCGCTCGCCTGTTTGACGAGCCTCCATGGCGCGCATCTGCCGGTTTGTCGTTCCCGATCCGCGGCGTCACGTTACGTAAGCGCGGCAGCGGCGACCGTCCTGGTCGTAATTTCTGCTCGCTCCCTCGCCTCTCACATCCCCCAGATCCCATACCCGCGCGCCATCGCGGCGGCGCAGAGCGGGATCGCGGCGAACAGGACAGCCTCGCTGTAGAGCACCGTGCGCAGCTGCGCGACGTCCTCTTCGGGCGGACGGAATGTCGGGTCGGCGCGAAAGCGGCGGCGCCAGACGATATAGGAGTAGGTCGGGGCGACCGAGAGCAGCACGATCCCGGCGAACAGCGCCATCTTGAGCCAGAAGAACATGTTGGCGCCATAGTAGGCGGCGCCCTTGGCGCCCAGGAACACCCGCGCCGCGCCCGCAGCCAGCGCGATCGCCGCCGCGATCCCGAACCAGACGTCGACCCGCGCGAGCCTCAGCGCCGCGCGGCCGTCGATGGGACCGGCGGTCAGCGCGATTTCGGCGGCGAGAATGCCGGCGAGCGAAAACACCGCCAGATGATGGAGGCTCGCGAGCAGCCAGTCGACAAACATCGCACACGCTCCCTCGTTCGGACAAAAGCTCGCTTGCCGCCGTCATCGCGAGCGAAGCGTGGCGATCCAGCGCCTCCATTGCCGCCCGCGTTTCCGGTCGGCCCGCCATTTCTGGCGGCTTCGCCGCGACGCAAGGGCTGGATCGCTTCGCTCGCGCTCGCGATGACGCAGGATCGCGCGAGAACGTGCCAGCCACGAACTGATGTCATGCCGTCTCACCTGCCTCCAAACGGTCGCCGAGCGCAAGCGAACGACCGCCGCCCGCGCGCGCCTTGCCGAAAACGGTTTGACTTCGCGCTCCTGCCGCTCTATAGCCTCGCGCGCTTCAGCGCGGCCAAAAAGCCGCGCTTTTGGTTTTGTGCGTGGGCTAAAAGCGCGCGCCATGCCTCAAATCCGGGCGGGAGAGACGGCGGGTTCTTTTTTCAAGAGCCGCGGCGCTTTCGATCCGAAACTGCAAAGAAGCCGGCCTCGCGCGGAAATTCGCCGCGCGAACGAGCCGGGCGGAACACGGGAAAGAACGATGTTCGCAGTCATCAAGACCGGCGGCAAGCAGTATCGGGTCGCCGCCGAGAAGACGATCACGGTGATGGCGCTCCCCGGCGAAGCCGGGGCGCAGGTGGTGTTCGATCAGGTGCTGGCGCTGTTCGGCGACGCGATCAGCGAGATCGGCGCCCCGCATGTGGCGGGCGCGAGCGTCGTCGGCGAGATCGTCGAACAGACGCGCGGGCCGAAGGTGATCGCGTTCAAGAAGCGCCGGCGCAAGAACTCGAAGCGCAAGCGCGGCCACCGGCAGGATCTCACGATCGTGCGCGTGACCGACATTCTAACCGGCGGCGCCAAGCCCGCCCAACCGGCCGCGACCGCCTCGGCCGAGGCGTAAGGAAAACAAAATCGGCGCATGCGATTCCCTCCCGGGGTCGGATGCGCTACAGGGAATGTCAACTTCGCCGCGCCTGAAGGCCGGCGCCTGAAGGTTTCGGAGCAAGAGCCATGGCTCACAAGAAAGCGGGCGGTTCGTCGCGCAATGGTCGCGATTCGGACGGGCGGCGTCTTGGCGTCAAGAAATTCGGCGGCGAGAAGGTCGTCAGCGGCATGATAATTGTACGTCAGCGTGGCACCAAGTTCCACGCCGGGCGCAACGTCGGCGTCGGAACCGACCATACCTTGTTCGCCACCGCCGCCGGCGAGGTGGCGTTCAAACGCAAGGGCGACGGCCGGCAATATGTAACGGTGCTCGCGCTCAGCGCGGCGGAATAAAGCGGGGGCGAAGACGAGAACCCCGCTTCAGGCGACAAGCCCCGCGGACGTTCTCGAAACCAAAAGCTTCGAGATGAGACAAATGGCCAAGGGCCGTCTCAGTTGTCCGGTAAGCCTTTAGCTTACGAAGGGGATGCGGTCGCCCGTATCCCCTTCGTCGTTTTAGGCCCTGTCGTTTTGGGGCCGCCGGACCGGTGCTCTCATGTTTCCCGATCTTGCCAGAGACGATGTGTTCCGCCTGGAGACCGCTCGGTTGTGGCTGCGCTGGCCGCGCGGCCCGGACGCAGCGGCTATCGATCGGTTCTGCGGCTTGTGGGAGGTTGCGCGCTTTACCGCCCGCATCCCTCATCCCTATCCTCCCGGCTCCGCCGAGCGCTTCATTTATGCGGCGCGCGAAGGAAACGCCTCGGGACGCGATCTCACCCTGGTCATGACGCCCCGGAAGGGCATGCGCGAAGTTCTCGGCTCGATCAGCCTCGAGGCGCGCGGCTCGGACCGCCTGACGCTGGGCTTCGCGCTCGCGCCCGAAGCCTGGGGCAAGGGCCTGGCGACCGAAGCTGCCGAGGCGATGATCGACGCTGGCCTGAGGCTGACCGCCGCGATCGAGATCCTGGCGAGCGTCAGGGTCGAGAACGGGGCTTCGCGCCGGGTGCTGGAGAAGTGCGGCTTTGCGTTCGCCGGAACCGGGCTGCAGGGGGCGCCGGCGCGCGGCGCGATGGTGGAGTGCCATTCCTTCCGCCTCGGCCGCGAAGCCTGGGAGCAGGAAAGCGTGCGCCGCCGCGCCGCGTCAACCCAACTGGCTCGCGCCTCGTGAAGGGCTGGCGGCGATGAAATTCCTCGACCAGGCGCGCGTCTACGTCCGCTCAGGCGACGGAGGGGCTGGCTGCGTCTCGTTCCGGCGCGAGAAATTCATCGAATTCGGCGGCCCCGACGGCGGAGACGGCGGGCGAGGCGGCGATGTCGCAGTCGAATGCGCCGCCGGCCTCAACACGCTGATCGACTTCCGCTATCAGCAGCATTTCAAGGCCAGAACCGGCATGCACGGGATGGGCAAGAACCGCGCCGGCGGGCGCGGCGCCGACGCGGTGCTCAAAGTCCCGGTCGGCACGCAGGTCATCGACGAAGAGAGCGGCTCGACGCTCGCCGACATGACCCGCGAAGGCGAGCGCGTCGTCGTCGCTCAAGGCGGCAACGGCGGCTTCGGCAACGCCCATTTCGCCACCTCGACCAATCGCGCCCCGCGGCGGGCCAATCCAGGCCAGAAGGGAATCGAGCGCACCCTCATCCTGCGGCTGAAGCTGATCGCCGACGCGGGCCTCGTCGGCCTGCCCAACGCGGGCAAATCGACGTTTCTGGCCGCTGTCTCGGCCGCAAGGCCCAAGGTCGCCGACTATCCGTTCACCACCCTGCATCCCGGTCTCGGCGTCGTCCAGATCGACGGGCGTGATTTCGTGCTCGCCGACATCCCCGGCCTGATCGAGGGCGCGCATGAGGGCCATGGCCTCGGCGACCGCTTCCTCGGCCATGTCGAACGCTGCGGCGCTCTGGTGCATCTCATCGACGCGACCGGCGCCAATGCGGGCGCGGACTACCGCGCCATCCGGCGTGAACTCGCCGCCTACGGCGCGGGGCTCGACGCAAAGACCGAGATCGTCGCTCTGTCGAAGGTCGACGCCGTCGACGAGGAGACGCTCAGGAAGCAAACCGAGCGGTTGAAGCGCGCGATGCGCAGCTTCGGACCGAAGCTCGCGGACGCTGAAAAGCGCGCGCGGCCGATCCCGCTTTCAGCTGTCGCGCGGCTCGGCGTGACCGAGGTTTTGAGGGCGACAATCGCGGCGATCGAGGCGAAGCGCGCGGAGGCGGCCGGGGCGAGCGCCGCCAAGCCCGCCTCCTGGGCGCCGTCGCTTTGACGGCGTCGGACGCGGGCTGACCGTTGGCCTGACCGGGCTGACGGGCTGACTTGGAAGGGCGCGCTCAATTCCGCCGAACCCGGCGCCTTTCCGGGATTGCGAGGCGAGGCGCGCGTTTGCGCTCCATTGACGCAAGGGCCGCCAACTCAACCGCCGTTTTCAACCGTCGGATTGCCGCTTGCGAGGTGGGGTAATCTGTGTTTACCTAATGCGGGCATCGACTTGAGATGGGGACTGATCAGTTCGGCGCCGAGGACGGCTGGGGCGAAAGCACGGCATTGCAACCGAAATCGCGCAATGGGCGGGGCGCCCGTGGGCAAGGGGGCGGAGCTCCCATGAGCAATGCGTTCGGCCTTCGGATTTCGACAGCGCCGCTATTTGCGTCGGCCCCGTTGGCCTGGCTGGCGGCGGGCCCGATCGCGGTTCATGCCGAAGTCTTGGTCGTACAGGGGGCGTATGGCGTCAATCCGGGCGATAACGGCGAGAACATGGGCATCTCGCCGCCGCTCTCGACGATGTTCGCAGCGTCCACCCGTTATGCGGCGACCGGACTCGAGGGCGAAGGAGGTCGGCCATGATGTCCTGGCCGCCTCGCCGTCGCGTGAGAATGGGAAGCATTGACGCCGAAGCCGAGGCGCTGATCCGCGATCTTGGCGACCGGGCCTATTCCGAAGCGCGGCGGCGCGAGAGCGAGGCCAGTTCCGACGCCATCGCAAAGGATTGGGGCCGTGTGGCGCTGTCGGTGGCGCGCCGGATGGAGAAGCGTCTCGGCTTCGAGACGGCTGCCGGGACGGCGACCAACGCCGGTTTGGCGCCCGATCGCGGACCGGCCCCGGCGCGCCAGCCTCAACCCGAGTCGAAGATCGGCGCAGCCGATGAGCCAAAACCCACCCTCGCCGGCAAGCGCCAGCGATTCCGGGTCCAGTTCCTTGGCGCCGCCGCGGATCGTGGACCGGCGATTTTGAAGGAAGTCGAGATTCAGGCCGCGGACGTGTCCGACGCAATCGTCGCGGCCGCAAACGCGACATGGCCGCCTCACACGATCGGATTGCGCATCCTCGACCGCGAAGGCCGAGAGGTCTTCGAGCGACAGAAGGCCGATCGCAGATAGGGCCTGTTCGTTGGGCTGCCGAAGTGTCGCATAAGTCTTCGAAACGTTGGCGCGCCCGGAGAGGCTTGAACTCCCAACCCTCGGTTTCGAAGACCGATACTCTATCCAGTTGAGCTACGGGCGCGCTGCGGCGCCCGCCATAGCACGAAGCGAGGGCGCGTAGGAAGCGCGCCGGCGTCAAGGTTCAAAGCTCAGCGCCCGGGCGGCCGGTATTCGACCTATCGGGTCGCGACGAAGAACAGCCTGGGAAACGGCAGCAGCACGGTCCCGTCCGCTTCCGCCGGATAGGAGTCCGCGATCGCAGCCTCGTAACAGGCGAGGAAGGCTTCGCGCTCGGCGGCGTCGAGCGGATCGAGAAAGGGTCGAAGACCGGTCGCCTTCAGCCAGTCGACCACCGCGCGCGCGCCGCCGGCGAGCGGGTGATAGTACGTCGTTCGCCATACATCGACGCGGGCCGCATGGGCGCCGAGCAGGCGGAAATACCATTCAGGCCCGTGGCGCTTCGTCCGCGCCTTGGCGGCGTCGTCCAGCTTTCCCGCCCAGGGGCCGGCGGCGGCGACTTCGCGCATCAGCCGGTGCGAGGGCTCGTCGAGATTGTCGGGCGATTGGACAGCGAGCGCGCCGCCGACCTTTAGCTTTGCGATCAGCGACGGTATGAGCGTCTCGTGGTCCGGGACCCACTGCAGCGCCGCGTTGGCGAGGATCACGTCATAGGGCCCCTCGTCGCGCCATTGCAGAATGTCGCCGACCTCGAATGCGACGTCGGGCAGACGCTTGCGGGCCGCGGCGATCATGTCGGGCGAAGAATCGAGCCCGACGATCCGTGCTCCCTGGTAGCGCCGGCGCAGTACTTCGGTCGAATTGCCAGGTCCGCAGCCAATGTCGGCGGCGCTGAGCACGTCATCGTTGGGAATGCTCGCAACAAGATCGCGCGCGGGCCGGGTTCGCTCCTGTTCGAATTTGACATATTGCGCGGCCGACCAGGACATCGCGAGCTTCCTTCAGGAGCGCGGGCGCGATCCATGCTGCGCGGCGGCGCGAGGCGCAAGCCCGGCGTCGGCGTCGGGCGACCGGTCATTCAACAGGGACAGCCCTCAAACCATGCCGGCGCACGATCTCGCGCATCGCGGATTCGATTTTCGCCCGTTCGGCTTGGCTCAAGTGGCCGAAGAACTCGGCGTCGTTGGCGTCCGCGAGCGCCGCCAGTACAGGCGTCAACCTTCGACCCTTCGCCGTCAAAGCCAACCGGTGCGAGCGGCCGTCGTTGCGGTCCTCCGTTCGTGAGATCAACGCCTTGGCGGCGAGCCGGTCGGCGAGTTTCGAGATCGCGCCGCGCGTCATCCCGAGAAGGTCGGCGAGCGCGCTCGGCGCCATCGCCTCTTGGTCGAGGAGCGTGCGCAGCACCACCCACTCGGCGACCGTGACGCCGCGCGCCGCGACCTTGCGGCGGAAGGCATGCGAGACCTGGTTGGAGACGTAGCGCAGCCAATAGCCGAGATGCGCCGTGAGCGGGCTTGTCCGCTCCTTTCCACCGACCATTTCGGCGACCTCATTTCGCTCCCGGGAACCATTCGACGTAGGACTCGCCGGTTCTTCCGTAATAGACGGCGCGGCGGCCAGCGAAGCTGACAAAATATCCGACGCAGCCGCCGGCGGCAATCCGGTCGCAAAATTCCCGGTACTTTATGCGTTGCCCCTGGATGGCGCGAAGCGCCGCCTCGACCGCTTTCGGATCAAAATCCGCGGCCGCGGAGGCGACCTTGTGGCACGGCGTGACCTCGCACTCGCCGTTCGGCAGATAGTAGGTTTTCGTCGAGCATACGAAATCGGCGTGGTAGCGCTCGACTCCGGCGGCCATCAGTTTCTGCACGATTTGCGGAAACTTCACATGTTCAGCGTCCGATTCCGCAGTCGCCCAGAGAATCGCGTCTTTCACATGAGCATCCATTTCGGCCTCCTCGCCATCGGCGCGCCGATGCGCCAATATATTCCTAGGAAACTACATTGAGACAATTTCCATGTCGATCATTTTTCGAACCGCTGTGAGCTCGCATCTCAATCCACGAAGCGGATCGGGCGCCGATTGGGGGGAACGCGCGTGGAATGCCGTCTGCCTTGCCTCGCCCCCGGTTTCGCGCCTAGCCTCGCGTTCGAGCGGCCGATTCCGGCTCTCAACCTCGAGGGACAATTCCGATGGCGATCCTCTTGCTCGGGCTCGTGATCTTTCTCGGGCTTCATTCGACGCGCATTTTCGCCGAGAGCGGGCGGGAGAGCGCGATCGCGCGGCTTGGCGAAGGTCCATGGAAAGGGACCTATTCGCTCCTCTCTGCGATCGGATTTGTCTTGATCGTCTGGGGGTTCGCCCGGGCGCGTTTCACCGCCGCCGAGCTTTGGACGCCGCCGCCCGGGGCGCGGCACGCGACCGTTGCCCTCATGCTCGTCAGCATGCTGCTGTTCGCCGGCTATTTCCTGAAGCGCAGCCATATTGCGGTTGCGGTCCATCATCCGATGGTCTGGAGCGTCGCCGTCTTCGGCTTAGGACATCTGATCGCCAACGGCTCGGCGGCTGACCTCGTTCTGTTCGGCGCGTTCCTGGTCTGGGCGCTGGCTGATCTGGCGAGCTCCTACGCCCGCGACCGCCGCAACGCCGTCGTCTATCCCGAGCCTGACTGGGGCGCGACGGGGGCCGCGATTGTGCTTGGCGTCATATTGTGGGCCGTGCTCGCTTTCTGGCTGCACGCCTGGCTCTTTGGGGTTTCGCCATTGGCGCGATGAGCGGCCGGCCTCGAGGGCGCGGCGCACGGATGCGCTCGGCGGCTGGGCGCCCACGGTCGATCCGTTCGCCTGGCCCCCGGGACGCCGCAAATCGACAAATCGTTGAATCCTCAGCGCAGCCGCCGCATAATGCGCGCTCATAGCGCGTTGCGATCGGCAGCGGCGCCGCCAGGGAGGCGATCAGCGATGGCTCACAAGCCCAAGACCAAAAGCAACAGCGGCTCGAAGGGCGAGGCGAAGCGGTCTTTGCGGTCGCGGCTCTGGTTCGACAATCCGGAAAACCCGGGCATGACCGCGCTCTATATCGAGCGCTACCTCAATTTCGGCTTGACTCCCGGCGAGCTGAGGTCCGGCAAGCCGATCATCGGCATCGCCCAGACCGGCTCCGACCTTTCGCCCTGCAACCGCCATCATCTCGAGCTGGCGAAAAGAGTGCGCGACGGCATCACCGCAGCCGGCGGGGTCGCATTCGAGTTCCCCGTCCATCCGATCCAGGAGACGGGCAAGCGGCCGACCGCCGCGGTCGACCGCAATCTCGCCTATCTCGGCCTGGTCGAAATTCTGATGGGCTATTTCATCGACGGCGTGGTGCTGACGACGGGCTGCGACAAGACGACGCCGGCCTGCATCATGGCGGCCGCGACGGTCAACATTCCGGCGATCGTGCTGTCGGGAGGACCGATGAACAACGGCTGGCACCACGGCGAGCGCGCCGGCTCAGGAACGGTCGTCTGGCGCGCGCGTTCGGACCTCGCCGAAGGCAAGATCGACTACGAAGAGTTCATGGAGATCGTCACCTCCTCGGCGCCTTCGGTCGGCCATTGCAACACGATGGGGACGGCCTCGACCATGAACGCGCTCGCGGAAGCGCTCGGCATGAGCCTGCCGGGCTGTGCGGCGATTCCCGCCCCCCACCGCGAGCGCGGCCAGATCGCCTACGAGACCGGCCGGCGCATCGTCGACATGGTGTGGGAAGACCTGAAGCCGTCGGACATCCTGACCCGCGAGGCGTTCGAGAACACGATCGTCGTCAACAGCGCGATCGGCGGCTCGACCAACGCGCCGATTCACATCAACGCAATCGCCCGGCATATCGGGGTGCCGCTCACGATCGCGGATTGGGAGACCGTCGGCCACAAGGTCCCGCTTCTCGTCAACATGCAGCCGGCTGGCAAGTATCTGGGCGAGGAGTTCCATCGCGCGGGCGGCGTGCCGGCGGTGGTCAACGAGCTGATGAAGCGCAAGCTCATTCATAAGGACGCCCTCACCGTCAACGGCAAATCGATGGGCGAAAACTGTGCCGGGACGCGCGTCGACGATCACGATGTCATTTACCCGGTCGAAAAGCCGCTGAAGGAGGACGCCGGCTTCATCGTGTTGAGCGGCAACCTGTTCGACGACGCGATCATGAAGACGAGCGTCATCGACAGCGAATTCCGGGCTCGATTCCTTTCGAACCCCAAAGACCCGGAGGCTTTCGAGGGGCGCGCGATCGTGTTCGACGGGCCGGAGGACTATCACCACCGCATCGAAGATCCGAAGCTGAAGATCGACGAGCACAGCGTCTTGTTCATTCGCGGCGCCGGGCCGATCGGCTATCCGGGCAGTGCGGAAGTGGTCAACATGCAGCCTCCGGCGGCGCTGATCAGCAAGGGCGTCCACGCGCTGCCCTGCATCGGCGACGGGCGGCAGTCCGGCACCTCCGGCTCGCCCTCGATCCTCAACGCTTCGCCCGAAGCGGCGGCGGGGGGCGGGCTGGCTCTCCTGAAGACCGGCGACCGGGTGCGCATCGATCTCAACAAGCGCTCGGCCAACATTCTGATCTCGGACGCCGAGCTCAATGAGCGTCGGGCCGCGCTCGCCAAGCACGGCGGTTACGATTATCCCAAGAGCCAGACGCCGTGGCAGCAGATCCAGCGCGAGATGGTGGCTCAGTTGGACGAAGGCATGGTGCTGAAGCCGGCGATTAAGTACCAGCGCCTTGCCCAGACCATGGGCGTGCCGAGGGATAATCATTGACCACACGGCCGGCTTGCGAGCGCCAAAATTCTTGGCGCCCAACTCTTGTTCAAAGGCGATGACTTCGCCAGGACCGATGTCAACTCCTGGCTGTAAGGCGCGCCCCATTCGACCCGGTCAAAAATGGATACAATGAACCCGGCCATCCTCCAACCCATCGGTCCCGTGGTCGACGCCCGTCCCGCCAGGCGCCCGGAGCGGTTGACGCTCGCAGGACGGTGGATCTGTCTGACGCCGCTCGACGCGGACAAGCACGCCGAGGCCCTGTTCGAGGGCGCCAACGGCGGCGACAAGGATCGGCTCTGGACCTATCTGTTCGACGGCCCCTACGACGACCCAGCCATCTTCAAGGCCAACATCGCCGCCAAGGCGCACTCGACCGATCCGCTGTTCTTCGCCATTGTCGACAACGCCTCGGGCCGCGCCGTCGGCTATCAGACTTTTCTGCGCATCGACCAGGCCAATCGCGTCATCGAGGTCGGGAACATCCTTTACACGCCGGCGATGCAGCGCACGGCCGGGGCTACGGAGGCGCAATATCTGTTCGCGCGATACGCCTTCGACGAGCTTGGCTACCGTCGTTACGAGTGGAAGTGCAACGATCTCAATGCGCCCTCGAAGCGCGCGGCCGAGCGGTTCGGATTCACGTTCGAAGGGATCTTCCGTCAGCACATGATCGTCAAGGGCCGCAATCGCGACACCGCGTGGTTTTCGATGCTCGACCGTGAATGGCCGGAGCGCAAGGCGGCCTACGAGCGCTGGCTCGCCCCCGGCAATTTCGACGCCGCTGGCCGCCAGAAAGTCCGTCTGTCCGATCTCATGCCGAGGACCGCACGATGACGCCGACTACCGCCGAGAAACGCGCCCGCTTCGCCGAGCTTCACGCGGCGCCCGGCTGCTTCGTCATGCCCAACCCGTTCGACGTCGGCTCGGCAAGATGCCTCGCTTCGCTCGGCTTCCCCGCCATCGCATCCTCCAGCGCCGGCATGGCCTTCGCGGCGGGACTGCCCGATGGCGCCGTTGCCCGCGCCTATGCCCTCAAGCACATCGGCGAACTCGCCGCTTCGGTCGACATTCCGCTCAACGCCGACTTTGAGGCGGGCTTCGCTAACGACGCCGAGGGCGTCCACGAGAGCGTGAGGCTTTGCGTCGCCGCGGGCGTCGCCGGACTTTCGATCGAGGACTACACCGGCGACCCCAACGCGCCGCTCTATACCCTGAGGGAGGCGGTCGAGCGATTGCGGGCCGCGCGCGCGGCGATCGACGCCAGTGGCGAAAAGGTTCTGCTGACCGCGCGCAGCGAAGTGCTTTTGCGCGACAGCGCGAGCGGTCTTGCCGAAGCGCTGCGGCGTTTGAGCGCTTACGCCGAAACCGGGGCCGACGTCTTGTACGCCCCCGGATTGAAGACCGCCGAAGAAGTCGCGGAGGTGGTTCGCGTCGCGGGCAGGCTGCCGGTCAACGTGCTTGTCGGCGCGCCGGGTTTCACCCGCCGTCAGCTCGAAGACCTCGGCGTCAAACGCATCTCGACCGGCGGGGCGCTGGCGCGAGCCGCCTGGGGGGCTTTGATGCGCGCCGCACGCGACATCGCGGACAACGGACGCTTCGACGCTTTCGCCGAACTCCCCTCGTCGAAGGAAATCGAGGCGGCTTTGGCGAGCAGGTCTTAAACTCCAGGCGGCCGGCGTAGATCGAGCGTCAGCGGAAATTCGGGATGCGGCGTCTCGGGCGGCGTCTCGAAGGCGCCGGGCGTGTGGCCATGCGCTTCAAAGCGCGCCAAGCGGCGCGCCTCGGCCTCGTTGCTGTTGACGGGAAAGGTCTCGTAGTTGCGCCCGCCCGGGTGGGCGACGTGGTATACGCAGCCGCCGAGCGCCCGGCCGCTCCAGCTGTCGAAAATGTCAAAGACCAGCGGCGCATGGACGGGTACTGCCGGATGCAGCGCCATCGCCGGCTTCCAGGCCTTGAAGCGAACCGCGCCGACCGCGACGCCGCCGGTTGAAGTTCTGCGCAGCGGCACGCGGCGGCGGTTGCAGGCGACGACATAGCGCTCGGGATCGGCCGTCGTCAGCTTGACCTGAAGGCGCTCGGTCGAGCTGTCGGTGTGGCGCGCGGTGCCGCCGATCGCGCCGGTTTCGCCCAGCACATGCCAGGGCTCAAGCGCCTGACGCAGTTCGAGACGAGCGCCCTCGTATTCGACCTCGCCGCAGAACGGAAAGCGGAACTCGGCCTGCGCCTTGTACCATTCGGAGCGGAACGGGAAGCCATGCGCCGTCAGGTCGGCGAGCGCTTCCAGCAAGTCCTCCCAGACGAAATGCGGCAGCATGAACCGGTCGTGCAGCGTCGCGCCCCAGCGCGGCAGCGGCCCGTCCAGCGGCTCTCGCCACAGACGGGCGATGATTGCGCGGATGAGCAGCTGCTGGGCGAGACTCATGCGCGCGTTCGGCGGCATCTCGAAGCCGCGGAATTCAACCAGCCCCAGTCGCCCCGTCGGCCCGTCGGGCGAATAGAGCTTGTCGATGCAGATTTCGGCGCGATGGGTGTTGCCGGTGACGTCGACCAGAATGTTTCGCATCAGACGGTCGACCAGCCACGGCCGCGGCGCATGGCCTTGCCCCGGGCGCGGGATTTGGGCCAGCGCGATCTCCAATTCATAGAGTGCGTCGTGGCGCGCCTCGTCGACGCGCGGCGCCTGACTCGTGGGTCCGATGAACATGCCGGAGAAGAAATAGGACAGGCTGGGCCGCCTGAGCCAGTAAATGACCAGGCTCTTCAACAGATCCGGGCGTCGAAGGAACGGGCTGTCGAGCGGCGTCGCGCCGCCGACGACGACATGGTTGCCGCCGCCGGTCCCGGAATGTTTGCCGTCGAGCATGAACTTGTCGGCGCCGAGCCGTTCGAGCCGCGCCTCCTCGTAGACGCCTTCCGTCGTCGCCACGCTTTCGCGCCAGCTCGAGGCGGGGTGAATATTGACCTCGATGACGCCCGGGTCGGGGGCGACTCGAATGACGTTCATGCGCGGATCCGCCGGGGGCCCGTAGCCCTCGATATGCACCGGCAGTCCGATCGCCTTCGCGCCGGCCTCCGCAGCTGTCAGGAGTTCGAGATAGTCCTCCAGTCGCTCGACCGGCGGCATGAATATGCATAGGCGCCCGTCACGCGCCTCCACGGTCACCGCCGTGCGCACCGCGCCGTTGATGTCGCCCAGATGCTGCTCGACCCGCTCCTGGCCCGCCTCGGCGGCGGCAAACGAGGCGATCGGCTGCGCGCGTTCCCGCTCCGCGGCGAAATCGGGCAGCGGCCCACGCGGCTCGGTGGGATCCGCGGCGAAAATATAGGGGTACGAGGCTGGCGGAACATAGGGCAGCGCGCCCAGCGGCAGGCGGTAGCCGACCGGGCTGTCGCCGGGGACGAGATAGAGGGCGCCCCGGCGCGTCGTCCATTTCTCGCTACGCCATTGGCGCCCCTCCGCCTTCGCCTGCCAGCGCTGCACCGGAAGCACGTAACCGGAGGGCTCGTTCAGCCCGCGCGCGAACACGCGAGCGAGGCGGAGCCGCTCTTCCGGGTCCTTCAGTTGGGAATTCTGCGGCGTCACGTTGTCGGGCAGATTGGCTTCTTTCAGGATCCACTCGGCGGGATCCTCGAAGGCGGGGGCGACATAGTCGCCCTCAATGCCGAGCCGGGAGGCGATCGCGTGCAACAACGCCTCGGCTTTCCCGCTGTTGGCCCCGGTCTCCTCGCCCTCGGCCGCGATCCGTCTGGCGTCGGACCAGATCGGCTCGCCGTCGCGTCGCCAATAGAGCGAAAAGGTCCAGCGCGGCAGGGATTCTCCCGGATACCACTTGCCTTGCCCATAGTGCAGGAACCCGCCCGGCGCGAAGCGGTCGCGCAGACGCCGGATCAGCCGGTCGGCCAGCGCCCGCTTCATCGGGCCGACGGCGTCGGTATTCCACTCCGCTGATTCAAAGTCGTCGATCGACACGAAGGTCGGCTCGCCGCCCATAGTCAGCCGCACGTCGTCGGCCGCCATGGTCACGTCGACCTGTTCGCCCAAGGCGTCGAGCGCCTTCCAGGATTCGTCGGAGAACGGCCTGGTGATGCGCGGATGCTCGGCGACCCGCTCGACCCGCATGTCGAACGCAAAGTCGACGTTGGCGAAACTCGCCACGCCCGAAATCGGCGCGGCGTTGCGGTAATGCGGCGTGGCGGCGAGCGGAATATGGCTCTCGCCGGTCAAGAGCCCCGAGGTCGGGTCGAGCCCGATCCAACCGGCGCCCGGAAGATAGACCTCCGCCCAGGCGTGAAGGTCGGTGAAATCGTGATCGGTGCCGCGCGGCCCGTCGAGCGCGATGAGGTCCGGCTTGAGCTGGATAAGATAGCCCGACACGAATCGCGCCGCCAGGCCGAGATGGCGCAGGATCTGCACCAGAAGCCAGCTCGAATCGCGGCACGAACCCGAGCTGCGCTCGAACGTCTCCTCCGGGCTCTGCACCCCCGGCTCCATGCGGATGACGTATGCGATCTGGCGAGCGAGGCGGCGATTGAGGTCGACCACGAAATCGACGGTGCGCGCCGGCGACCGATCGATCCCGTCGAGATAGGTCTGCAGTCTTGGGCCCGCGGGCTCGGGCGCGCGGTAGATGACCAGATCGGGCCTCAGGTCCTCGCCATATTCGAACGGCCAGGTCTCGGCGCTCTCCTCGACGAAGAAATCGAACGGATTATAGACCGTCATGTCGGCGACGACGTCGACCTCGATCTTCAACTCGTTGACCAGATCGGGGAAGACATAGCGCGCCAGCCAGTTGCCGTAAGGATCCTGCTGGGTGTTTACGAAATGGTCGGCCGGCGTGACCTTGAGCGAATGCGAAATGACACGGGTGCGACTATGCGGCGCCGGCCGCAGACGAATGATCTGCGGCCCGAGCGAGACCGGGCGGTCGTAGCGGTAGTGCGTCAGGTGATGGATGGCGGCTCGGATGGACATGCTGGCGGGCGCGGCTTTCTTGGCGGTTCGGCGGAGCCTTTCATATTTTGTTGCGCCGCACAATCCGCGCCGACAATCACGGCCGCCATAGCCCGCGACCCATAGCCGGTCGAAAGACGGGCGTCCTTCCTGGGCCGACCTATGGAAGCGCGGCGGGCGCGGTCAGCGACCGCGCCTATATCAGGCGCCGCGAGCGGTCGCGGCGGAAGCGACCTCCGGTTTCCCGCTAGGCAGCGGGTCGCCCTCGAAGCCGCAGGCGGCGAGCGTCACCGCCATGTGCGGCGGGACCGGCGCTTCGACCGCGATCGGCGGCCCGTTGTTGGACAGCGGGACGACGACTCTGCGCGCCAGCAGTTGCAAGGACGTTTCGGCGGGCGCGCCGTAGATCGCGTCGCCGAGGATCGGCCAGCCCTGCGCGGCGCAATGGACTCTGAGTTGATGGGTGCGCCCGGTTCGCGGCTCCAACTCCAGCCACGCGATTCGCTCGCCCCGCCACGCGCCGCGCCCTCTGACGCGCCACAGCGTCGTGGCGGGCTGGCCGTTGGGGTCGACCTTCATCCACCAGCCGCGCTGGTCGTCGAGCCTGCCGAGCGGCAGATCAATCGTCCCGCTTTCGGCCTCCGGCGCGCCAGCGACGATCGCCCAATAGGTCTTGGCGATCCTGCCCTGCTTGAACAGTCGCCCCAATTTCTCCAAGGCTTTATGATGGCGTCCGAGCACCAGGCAGCCCGCGGTGTCGCGGTCGAGGCGGTGGGCGAGGGCCGGATTGCGCGGCAGGCCGAATCGCAAGGCCTCGAAGTCGTCTTCGAGACTGCCCCCGCCTTTGGGGCCCCGGTGCACCGCGACGCCCGCCGGCTTGTCGAGAACCAACATCAATCCGTCGCGATAGAGCAGGCGCGCTCTTGTTTCTTCCGGCGTCATGAGGACATAGGTATCAAAGCTAGGCCCCGCGCGCATAGTGGCGGCGTCGAGAGGAACCATGTGTTGAACGAAAACGACGACAAGACAGTAAAGCCTGGCGTGTTGCGCCGGTGGTTCGGCGGCGCTGACGCGTCCGCTCCAACGCTCGTGGATGCTCCGCGCGCTCCGGCCCCGATCGAAGCGCCGGAGCCGACCGTCGCCGCCCCTTCGTCGGAATCGAAACAAACCTGGCTTCAGCGCCTTCGATCGGCCCTCGCGCGCTCGTCGACCAGCATCGGGCGCGGCATCACCGACATCTTCACCAAGCGCAAGCTCGACGCCGCCTCCCTCGATGATCTCGAAGACCTCCTCATTCAGGCCGACCTCGGCCTCGGCGCTGCGACCCGCATTCGCGACGCGATCGCGCAAGGGCGCTACGACAAGGGGATCGAACCTGGAGAGGTCAAGGCGATCCTCGCAGCAGAAGTCGAACGCGCCCTGACCCCGGTCGCGCGCCCGCTCGCAATCGACGCGCAGAGGCGGCCGTTCGTGATTCTGGTCGTCGGCGTCAACGGCTCCGGAAAAACCACGACCATCGGCAAGCTCGCGGCCAAATTCAGATCCGAGGGGCGCACCGTGATGCTTGCGGCAGGCGACACGTTCCGCGCCGCGGCGATCGAGCAGCTGCGGGTCTGGGCGAGGCGCAGCGGCTCCGACCTCATCGAGCGCGAGCAAGGCGGCGACGCGGCGGGCCTGGCCTTCGACGCCGTGACCCGCGCCCGCGCCGAGGGCTGCGACGTCGTGCTGATCGACACCGCCGGGCGGCTTCAGAATCGCGCCGAGCTGATGGGCGAACTCGAGAAGATCATCCGGGTGACGAAGAAGGTCGATCCCGAGGCGCCGCACGCGGTGCTGCTGGTGCTCGACGCCACCGTCGGCCAGAACGCGCTGAGCCAGGTCGAGATTTTCGGCCGCGCGGCGGGCGTGACCGGCCTGGTGATGACCAAGCTCGACGGCACGGCGCGCGGCGGCATCCTGGTCGCCATCGCCGAGAAGTTTGCGCTGCCGGTGCATTTCATCGGCGTCGGCGAGGGGGTCGACGATCTCGAACCGTTCGCCGCGCGCGACTTCGCCGAGGCGATCGCCGGCGTCGAGAGGGAAGGCGAATGACGACGTTGAACGAGGACTTAGTGACCGAAACCACCACCCCCACGCGGCGCAAGGCGCTGAACCCGATCGTCAAGTTCGTGCTCGAGCTCGGGCCGCTGGCCCTGTTCTTCGCCGTCTATTCCAGGCTCGGCATCTTCGCCGCGACCGGCGTCCTGATGGCCGGCGTCGTGGTCACGCTCGGCGTCTCTT
Organism: uncultured Alphaproteobacteria bacterium; assembly: GCA_963784805.1. Lineage (GTDB taxonomy): Bacteria > Pseudomonadota > Alphaproteobacteria > Rhizobiales > Beijerinckiaceae > Roseiarcus. Next base: position 22,710 of record CAWASR010000007.1, on the reverse strand, counting down.
ACGCCATGCTGAGGCGCATTCCGATCATGCCGCTGGTGACGGCGGCGGTCGTCCTCATCTTCGGCTCGCTGACGCTCGTCTTTCACGACGAGACGCTGATCAAAATCAAGCCGACCGCGCTCTATCTTTTGTTCGGCGCGGCGCTGTTCGCCGGCCTTTGGCTCAAAAAGCCGCTGTTGAAAGTCCTGTTCGACGGCGCCCTGCACGTGACCGACGAGGGCTGGCGCAGGCTCACCTGGCGCTGGGCTTTCTTTTTCGTAGGCCTCGCGATCCTCAACGAGATCGTCTGGCGCACCCAGACGACGGACCTCTGGGTCAAGTTCAAGACCTTCGGCTTCATGCCGATCACGCTCATCTTCGCCATCGCCCAGGCGCCGCTGATCATGCGCTACGAAACGAAAGAGGAGGAGGTTGCGGACAACGATTTCTGAGCCGCGTGACGGCCGTCATCGTCCCGGCGCGAGCCGGGGCGTCAGTTCTGTAAGCGATCCAATGTTTTCAATCGCTTGGGCGCCAAATTCTGCAACTTCGCAACTCCCAGGCGCCCCCCGCTCGGCGGGGAAAGCAGGAAGTCGCCCAGCGTGCGCCGCGAGGGAAGGTTTTGAAAATCAGGGGGAAGCCAGCGAAAGCAAAAGCGGAAGCAAAAGAAAACAAAAGGGAAGCCAGCGAAAGGAAAAGGGAAGAAAACGAAAGCCTTTTCTTTCCGCGAATTGGGACTTTTCAAGGGCTTACGCGCGAATCCAAATAGGAATTTTTTGCGTCGGCTTGGGCCTCCTTGACCTCCCTCCTCCGCCATTTCGTCCTCCCGAGGCCTCCGATCCGTGAGCTGCGCTTCGCCCCCGGAATCGTCCCTGCGGACTGAGGACCGGGAGCCGGACTGGGCTTTGCTTAAGACCAATCGGCATGGGCGGCCGCACGGAACCGATTCCGGTTTCGAATCCGAGCGGAGATGGCGCCAGCCCCAAAACCATGCCGAGAGCTTAAGACTTCGCGCCCCTCGCCGTTGTTCAGCGTGTCAACTCGCCCGCGTGAAGGCTGAAGGCGGCCGCTGCCCTCGGCGCGCCAGGCGCGCCTCGATCCAGCGACGAGAAAGACCATAACATGGCTTCTGATTTTCTCAAAGAGATTGTCACGTAAAATTGATTTTCGGAAAACAGCGCCAACTGCCCACTGCCTCCCGCGATCCGGGAGCCCGGCAAGCCGCTCGCGCCGCCACGCCGCTCAATCGACCCATCTCGCCCGAGGGGCGCAGTCCAAGGCGGCGAAAGTGGGGAAAAATCCACGCGTCGCCGCAATGTCCAGCAGACAGCGACGGTCGAAGCGGATGTTGGCGAACAATTGAATGCGCGAACGCGCGCCGATATCGACGCGCCTATGCCGCCCGGCGCGCCCCGCAGACCTCACCCGCCGGCGGCGTCGCCTCTCGTCAGCGCCGCCAGCCGCGCTTCCTCGTCGGCGCTGAGCGCCGGCGTCGCGACCGCGCCGCGGCGGCGGGCGAACACAATCGCGGCCAGGCCGGCGCAGAGCGTCAGCGGCGCGCTGAGCCACAGCAGCAGCGTCGCCGGCTCGAATGGCGGCTTCAGGAGGATGAAATCGCCGTAGCGCGAGACGAGATAGGCGCGCACGGCGTCGTTGCTCTCGCCCCTGGCGATTCGTCGGCGGATCAGCACGCGGATGTCGTGGGCGAGCGGCGCATCGGAATCGTCGATCGACTGGTTCTGGCAGACGAGGCAGCGAAGCTCGGCCGAAAGCGCGCGGGCGCGCGCCTCGAGGACGGGGTCCTTCATCACCTCGTCGGGCTGCACGGCCAGGCAGGGCGAGGCAAGCGCGCACAGGACCAGAACGAGCGAAACCAGAAGCCGGCGCATGGTCATTCCGCCGCCGCTGCGACCACGGCGGCGGCCGCTCTCGCCCGAGCCCCGACGCCGAACCGCAGCCGCCGGTCGGCGAGCGACAGCGCCCCGCCGAGCGCCATGGCGGCGCCGCCAAGCCAGATCAGCGTCACCAGCGGCTTCCAGTAGAGGCGGGCGGGCACGCCGCCGTCGGGCGCCGGATCGGCGATGGCCACATAGACCTGGCCGAAGTCGAGCGTCGCGAGACCGGCCTGGGTCGTCGTCATTTCCCGCGCCGCGAATTGCCGTCGCGCCGGTTCGATCGTCGCGACGAGCGCGCCGCCGGAGCGGATGGTCATCGTGGCCACTTTCTCCTTGTAGTTCGGGCCGAGGCGCTCGCCGACCCCGACCAGCGTCACGTCGTAGGGGCCGACGCGCTGCGGGACGTTCTTGTGCAGCGTCACGACCGCCTCGGCGCCGAAGCCGGCGCCGGAAAGCCCGAGCAGCAGAACGCCGACCCCGATATGCGCGAGCGCGCCGCCGAAGAACGACAGCGGCAGTCCGAACGCGCGCCTCAGCGCGACGCCGAGCCCAAGCCCCGGCCGCCGCACGCGCTGGACCACTTCGATCAGCGAGCCAATGATGACGAAGATCGCAAGGCCGGCGGCGATCGGCGCCAAGACCGGTCCGCCGCGCAGCCACGCTTCGCCCGCGACCGCGACGATCGCGCCGGCCAAGAGGGCGAGACTCAGCCGCTGCATGACCCCCAGCAGATCGCCGCGTTTCCAGGCGAGCGAGAATCCGATCGGCATCGCAAAGCAGGCGGTCAACAGCAGCGCGCCGCTGGTCAGGTTGAAGAAGGGCGCGCCGACGGTGATCTTCTCTCCGGTCAACTCCTCGAGCGCCAGCGGATAGAGGGTGCCGAAGAAGACCGTCGCCAATGTGGTCGTCAGCAGCAGATTGTTGAACACCAGCGCGCCCTCGCGCGAAATCGGCGCGAACAGTCCCCCCTGTTTCAGCATTGGCGCGCGCCAGGCGAAAAGGCCGAACGAACCGCAAATGAACAGTGCGAGAATGGCGAGAATGAAGACCCCGCGGCGGGGATCGTTGGCGAAGGCGTGCACCGACGTCAGCACGCCCGAGCGCACCAGGAAGGTGCCGAGCAGCGAAAACGAGAAGGCGAGGATCGCGAGAAAAATCGTCCACACCTTCAACGCGTCGCGCTTCTCCATCACCGCCACTGAATGCACGAAGGCGGTGCCCGCGAGCCACGGCATGAGGGAGGCGTTCTCGACCGGGTCCCAGAACCAGAAGCCGCCCCACCCCAGGGTGTAATAGGCCCAGAACGAGCCGGCGGCGATGCCGAGAGTGAGGAAGCTCCAGGCGACGAGCGCGAACGGCCGCACGAACCGCGCCCAGGCTGCATCGATGCGCCCCTCGATCAAAGCGGCCGCGGCGAAGGAGTAGACGATCGAGAACCCGACATAGCCGAGATAGAGCAGCGGCGGATGGATCGCCAGGCCCGGGTCCTGCAATATCGGATTGAGGTCGCGCCCCTCGAACGGCGCGGGCGAGAGCCGCGTGAACGGGTTCGACGTCAAGAGGATGAAGGCGAGGAACGCGACGCTGACGACGCCTTGAACCGCGAGCGCGTCGGCGCGCAATCGCCTCGGCAGCGAACGTCCGAACAGGGCGAGGAGCGCGCCGAAGACCGCCAGGATCAGGACCCACAGCAGCATCGAGCCTTCGTGGTTTCCCCAGACACCCGAGATCTTGTAGATCGCCGGCATCTCGCTGTTCGAATTCTCGGCGACGTTGAGGACGGAAAAATCCGAGGTCAGGTGGGCGTTGACGAGCGCGGCGAAGGCGATTGCGATCAGCGCGAACTGGGTCAGCGCCGCGCTTCGCCCGACGCTCATCAGGTCGCGGTCGCCGATGCGCGCGCCCCAAAACGGCACGATCGTCTGCGCGAGCGCCGCGCAAAAGGCGAGAACAAGGGCGAAATGGCCGATCTCGACAATCATGGCTTGGCGACATCCTCCCCTTCCCGCCAACGACCCTGTTTCTTCAGCGCCTCCACCACTTCGCGCGGCATATAGCGCTCGTCATGCTTGGCGAGAATAGTCTGGGCGCGCATCTGACCCGGTCCCACCAGGACGCCCTCGGCGACGACCCCCTGACCCTCGCGAAAGAGGTCAGGCAGCAGGCCGCGATAGGCGACCTTCAGATCGTTCGCCCCGTCGGTCACCACGAAAGCGACAGCCTGGCCGGAAGACTTGACCACGGTGCCTGCCTTGACAAGGCCGCCGACGCGCAGGCGAGCGCCCGGGCGCAGCGCCTTCTGAACGACTTCCGTCGGGCTGTAGAAGAACACGATGCTGTCGCTGAGGGCATAGAGCGCCGTCGCGGTCGCCGCGCCGACGACGGCGAGGGCGACCGCGATCAGGGTCAGTCGGCGGCCGCGGCGGGTCATCAATTGGCGCCTCCGAGATCAAGGTCGCGCGCGAGCGCGTTCAGACTGGCGACCGCGCTTCTGTCCGGTCCGAGCGCCCTGCGCGCGCTGGCGAGCGCCGCCTTCGCCTTATCCGCCTGATGCAGCACCGTATAGGCGCGAATAAGGCGCGACCACTCTTCGACGCTGCCGCCGTTGCTGGCGAGACGGGTCGCCAGCCTGTTCACCATCCCCTCAATCATCGGCATTTGCGCCTTCGGCGCGACGGGCGGGGCCAAGGCGCTCTTCTCCGGCGGCGGCTCGCCCTTGGCCACGGCCAGGCGCGCCTTCACCGCCGCCAGCCACGGGGCGTCCGGCCGCGCGTCGGCGATCAGGGATTCGTAGTCGTGAATCGCGTCCGCTGTTCTGCCATCCTGCTCGGCGCCGAGCGCGAGGTAGAAGCGCGCCTGTGGCTGACCCGGCTGATCGGCGAGCGCCTTCTTGAAGGCTTCGCGCGCGTTCTCGGTGACGACGCCGCTCGCGGCCGCGAACAAGGCTTCGCCGTAGGCGGCGCGACGAAAAGCGTCTTCGCCCAGAAGACGGAGAGCCTCGGAATAGGCGTGCGCCGCTTCATCGTAGCGCCCGAGGCGCATGTAGACCGGGGCAATGACCGCCCAGCCTTTGCCATCGTTGGGGTTGGCGGTCAGATGCGCCTCGACGGACGCCACCGCCGCCTCGAGCCCGCCCGCCGTGTTTATCTCCAGCGCGGCCTTTCGGCTCGCCAGCGGCTCGTCGGGCATGCGCGGCTGGCCGAGCAGGGCGTAAAGCGGAAAGGCGATCGCCGGCAGCCCGACGGCGATCAAGGCCACCGCCGCGAACCGATCGCGGGCCCGGGCCCGTGAAGGCGCTTTCGACCCCTCCCTGCTGGTGGCGATAAGCCGTCGGGCGGCTTCGGCGCGCGCGCTCGACGCTTCGGTTCGGGGCAATTGACCGCGCTCGACGTCGCGCTGGATTTCGTCGAGTTGCGCCCGGTAGAAGACAGCTTCGCCGGACGCAGCCTCGGCGTCCGCGGATGGAGGCGAAGAGCGCAGAACCGGCCAAACTGCGGCGAGGGCCGCGAAAGCGGCCATTCCCGCCATGACAAACCATACCATCGAATAGCCTCTGGGCGGCTCTTGAGCCGAGCCGCAAAAAGTCAGCGGCGTGTTATCGCAAAATCGCGCTAAGGTCTCGTCAAACGCCTCAACTCGTCATTTTCCAGCTTCCGTCCGGCTGCCTGCAGCCGACGCCGTGGCCTCGGTTGGGCCAGCCGCCCACATAAACTGTTTGCGAATAGGCGCGGCAGCCGCCGCCAAGGTCTGCGCCGGCCTCGACAAATCCGAAAACGCCGTTGGAACCGCGCCACGACTGCCGTTGGCCGGAACCAAGCGCTGCGACCTGCGCCTTCCATGCGGCCTTACGGTCGGCGTCGCTGAGGGATGCGCCGATCGGACCGCCGAAGACGCCCCCGAGGGCCGCTCCCGTCGCGACCGCTGGAGCGACCGGCTGCATCGACGCTGCAGCGACCGGCGGCTCGCCTCCGCCCGAACAGCCGGCGAGGAAAGGCAGGCCCAGCGTCACCGTCACAACAATTGCCCGCCACATGGCCAGATCCCCGTCCGAAAAAGCATGATGACTCCGCCCTGGGCGGCAGACCCGCCGAGGCTTCGCCGCCGACCAAAGGCGCGAACTATGGCGACTTCGCGTCGCCCATTCGTAGCATTTAGCACGCCCGTCGCGCCTCATACGCTCGGCAACCGCAAGATGGCGCGCAGGCCCCCACGGGGGCCTTCGTCGAGTTGCAGCGAGCCGCCATAGATCGCGGCGAGTTCCGCGACGATTGAAAGGCCGAGGCCGGAACCCGGCTGCGATTCGTCAAGCCGCTTGCCGCGCTGAAGCGCCGCCGCGCGCGCGCTTTGGTCGAGCCCGCGGCCGTCATCGTCGATCTCGGCGATAAGGAACGGAGAGGGGTCTTGGCCGGCGGCGACGCGCGAGGCGCGAATGGAGACGCGCTCGCGCGCCCACTTGCCCGCATTGTCGAGCAGGTTGCCTATCAGATCAGTGAGGTCCTGCGCTTCGCCCCGAAACCTGAGTCCATCCTGCACATCCACGTCGAACAGAAGTCCGCGGTCGGAATGCAGCGTCTCGAAGGTGCGCACGAGCCCCTCGACCACCGGCCTGACCTCCGTCGCAGCGCCGACCGTCCCCGCGCGCGCGGCGGCGCGCGCGCGGTCCAGGTAGAAGGCGACCTGACGGCGCATGATTTCCGCCTGCTCGCGCACCTTTTCCGGCAGGCTCTCGCTCTTCGAATCGGCCTCATTGATGAGGACGCTGAGCGGCGTCTTAAGCGCATGGGCCAGATTGCCGACCTGCGTGCGCGCGCGCTCGACGACCTCCCTGTTGGCGTCGAGCAGCTGGTTCACTTCGACCGCGAGCGGAGCGACGTCCTGCGGAAACTGACCGGCGACGCGTTCGGCTTCGCCGCGGCGGATTGCGGCGACCCCTTCCTGCAACACCCTGAGCGGGCGCAAGCCGAAGCGGACGGCCAGCGCCGTCGAACCGATCAACGCCAGCGCCAGAGTCAGAAACGTCGCCGCCAGCGCCCATTCGAAGCTTCTCTCCTGGGCCTTGATCACGTCGGCGTTCGCGGCGACCTGAACCAGGTAGCGCCCCTCGTCGCCGGCGTCGATCTGGCGCTGGATCATGCGCAGCTCTCGTCCGCCAGGCCCAATCACGTAGCCGCTGAGGATCCCCGCATGATTTTCGGCGCCGGCTGCGAGACGGGGAAGCTGGGTTGCAAACAGCGACTTGGAGGCCCGGATTTCCGGCGGTTTGGCGTCGAGGCGCGTGATCTGCCAGTACCAGCCCGAAAAGGCGAGTTCGAATTGCGGCGCGACCGCCGCAACGCCCCCGGCCTTCCCTTCCTCGCCCGGAATCGCGACATTGGCGACCAGCGCCTTCAAATAGACGCCGAGCTGGTCGTCGAAATTCGCCTCGGTCCAACCAGCGTTGAGCGCGCTCAGGCCCAGCCCCGCCAACGCGAGGATCAGGGTGCTCCAGAACGCCGCCGACAGAAAGAGGCGGGAGGCGATCGATCGCGCGCTGAGCGCCGTCAGCATGGAGGCCGTTGCTAGGGAACCTCTCGCACCGCGCCGCGCGCCGCGCTGGTGGCGAAGGCCGCATAGGCGCGCAGCGCCTGCGAAACCTGACGCGCGCGCGGCTTGGCGGGCTTCCAGGCGTCCTTGCCCTTGGCCTCCATCGCCGCCCGGCGCGAACTGAGCGTCGCCTCGTCGACCAGGAGGGCGATCCTGCGGGCGGGAATGTCGAATTCTATTCGGTCGCCCTCTTCGATCAGGGCGATGGCGCCGCCTTCGGCCGCTTCCGGCGACACGTGGCCGACCGACAGGCCAGCCGTGCCGCCGGAGAAACGTCCGTCCGTGACCAGGGCGCAGACCTTGCCGAGCCCGCGCGATTTCAGATAGCTGGTCGGATAAAGCATCTCCTGCATCCCCGGCCCGCCCCGCGGCCCCTCGTAACGAATGACGACGACGTCGCCCGCCACGACCTTGCCGCCGAGAATCCCCTTCACCGCGTCGTCCTGGCTTTCGAAGATCCGCGCGGGGCCGGTGAACTTGAGAATGGCCGCGTCGACGCCGGCCGTTTTCACGATCGAGCCGTCGAGCGCGATATTGCCGGAGAGCACCGCGAGGCCGCCGTCCTCGGAGAAGGCGTGCTCGGCGTCGCGAATGACGCCCCCGGCGCGGTCCTCGTCGAGCGTTTCGTAGCGCTCCGATTGGCTGAAAGCGATCTGCGTCGGCACGCCGCCCGGCGCGGCGGAGAAAAATTCGCGCGTCGCCTTGCCGTCCGTCCGCATGATGTCGTTGCGCGACAGCGCGTGCTCGAGCGATTCGGCGTGAACCATCCTCACCTCGCGATGGAGCAGGCCCGCGCGGTCGAGTTCGCCGAGAATTCCCATTACCCCGCCGGCGCGATGGACATCCTCGACATGCACGTCGGGGACCGAAGGCGCAACCTTGCACAGGCAGGGCACGCGGCGCGACAGCCGGTCGATGTCTTCCATGGTGAAATCGACTTTGGCTTCGTGCGCGGCGGCGAGCAGATGCAGCACCGTGTTGGTCGAGCCGCCCATCGCGATGTCGAGCGTCATCGCGTTCTCGAACGCCTCGAAAGTGGCGATGCCTCGCGGCAGTGCGCCTTCATCGCCCTCTTCGTACCAGCGGCGGGCGAGATCGACGATGAGATGCCCGGCCTCGACGAAGAGCCGGCGCCGGTCGGCGTGAGTCGCGACCACCGTGCCGTTGCCCGGCAGCGACAGTCCGAGCGCCTCGGTCAGGCAGTTCATTGAATTGGCGGTGAACATGCCCGAACACGAACCGCAGGTCGGACAGGCGGAGCGCTCGAGCACGGCGACGTCGGCGTCGGAAACCTTCGAGTCGCCGGCGGCGACCATCGCGTCGACGAGGTCGACCGTGCGCGCTCCGGTCGAGAGCTTGACCTTGCCCGCCTCCATCGGTCCGCCGGAGACGAAGACGGCCGGGATATTGAGGCGCAGCGCCGCCATCAGCATGCCGGGCGTGATCTTGTCGCAGTTGGAGATGCAGACCAGCGCGTCGGCGCAATGGGCGTTGGCCATGTATTCGACGCTGTCGGCGATCACCTCGCGCGAGGGCAGGGAATACAGCATGCCGTCATGGCCCATCGCGATGCCGTCGTCGACGGCGATGGTGTTGAATTCCTTGGCGACGCCGCCCGCCGCCTCGATCTCGCGCGCGACCAGCTGCCCAAGGTCCTTCAGATGCACGTGCCCAGGCACGAACTGGGTAAAGGAATTGGCGACCGCGATGATCGGCTTGCCAAAATCCCCGTCGCGCATCCCGGTGGCGCGCCACAGGCCGCGCGCGCCCGCCATATTGCGGCCGTGCGTGGTGGTGCGGGAACGATATGCAGGCATTGGAAGCCTCTACTCCAGACGCTGTCGGCGCCGCGATGCGCCGGGAAGCCGCCATTGTCGCAATTCCGACGCCCGCCAGCAAGGGCGGGCGCCGCCGGCGTCAGCGCGCCGCCTCTCCCTCGCCGCTCGCCAGATGTCCCAGCGCCTTCTCCTTGGCCATCGCCGCCGCGTGGTCGCGGGCGAGGAAGGTGTAGACCATCGGCGTCACGAACAAGGTGAAAAGGGTGCCGATCGCCATGCCGGAGAAAATCGTCAGCCCGATATTGAAGCGCGAGCTCGCGCCGGCGCCCGAGGCGGCGATGAGCGGGACCATGCCGACCACCATCGCCGCCGTCGTCATCAGGATCGGACGAAGCCGCACCGCCGCCGCCTCCTCGATCGCGTCGCGCCGCGAGAAGCCGCGCGTCTCCTGAAGGCGGTTGGCGAAGTCGACCATCAAAATGCCGTGCTTGGAGATGAGCCCGATCAGGGTGACGAGTCCGATCTGGGAATAGATGTTGATGCTGGCGAACCCCAGGAAGCCGCCGATGTTGAGCGGCAGCAGCGCGCCGAACAAGGCCGTCGGCAGCGCGATAAGAATGATGAACGGGTCGCGGAAGCTCTCGTACTGGGCGGCGAGCACCAGGTAGATGACGAGGAGCGCAAACACGAACACATAGACGAGCGCGTTGCCCTCCTGCTCCAGTTGGCGCGAGTCGCCCTGGAAATCGTAGCTGTAGCCTTCGGGGAAAATCTCCTTCGACTTCGCCTTGAGGAAATCGAGCGCCTCGCCGAGGGTGCGGCCGGGAAACGGCACCCCTGAGAGCGTCGCGGAATTGAGCTGCTGGAAGCTTGTCAACGCATTCGGCTGCACCTCTTCCGAGACGCTCGCCACCGCGGAGAGCGGCACGAGTTCGCCGCTGGTCGTGCGCACCCGGTAACGGGTCAGCCAGTCGGGCGACAGGCGGAACACGCGCGGCGCCTGCGGAATGACCTGATAGCTGCGGCCGTAAAGGCTGAACAGATTGACGTAATTGCCCCCCAGCATCGTCGACAGGGCGGTTCCAATGTCCTGCATATTGACGCCGATGCGGTTGGCCTTGTCGGCGTCGACCTTGAACACGAACTGCGGCGTGTCGAACTTGAGGTCGACGTCAGTAAAGAGGAAAAGCCCGCTCTCCTTGGCCGCCTGCTGCATCTTCAGCGCGACGTCGGCGAGCGTTTCATAGTCGCCGGTCGTGCGGATGACGAACTGCATCGGCGGGCCGCCGGTCGAGCCCGGCAGCGCCGGCGGCGAGAACGCCTGCACCTGAGCCTGCGGCACGGCCAGGAACTTCGGTCTGAGCTCGGTCAGCACCGCCTTCTGATTGCGCGCGCGCTGATCCCACGGTTTGAGCAGGAAGCCGGCGAATGCGGAGTGCACATTGGGAGCGCCGTTGATGGTGAAGACGTGCGAGACTTCCGGAACCACGTGCGCCTCATCGTAGAGGCGTTGGGTCGCCTGCTCGGTGTAGTCGAGATTGCCGATCTGCGGAATCTTGATCAACGACAGGAGAATGCCCTGATCCTCCTCGGGGGCGAGCTCGCGCGGGGTCGTGGCGTACATGACGCCGGCCAGCGCCAACACGCCGACAAGAATCAGCAGCGTCAAGGCGCGGAAATCGAGAGTGCTGTGCAGGCGGCGCAGATAGGCGCCGCGCAGGCGATTGAAGCTGCGGTCGACAAAATAGCCGAACCTGCCCCGTCCCGTGTCGTCCCGCAACAACTTCGAACACATCATCGGCGACAGCGTCAACGCGATGAAGCCGGACACGATGACGGCGCCCGCCAGGGTGAACGCGAATTCGCGAAATAGCGCGCCGGTCACGCCGCTGACAAAACCGATCGGCGCATAGACCGCGGCGAGGGTGATCGTCATCGACACGATTGGCAGCGCGATCTCGTGCGCGCCGCGCAGCGCCGCATCGAACGGCGTCATCCCTTCCTCGATGTGACGGTGAATGTTCTCGACCACGACGATCGCGTCGTCGACGACGAGGCCGATGCCGAGCACCAGGGCCAGCAGGGTCAAAAGGTTGATCGAATAGCCGAGCGCCAGCAGCGCGATCATCACTCCGATCAGCGACAGGGGGATGGTGACGATCGGAATGAAGGTGGAGCGCAGATTGCCGAGGAACAGAAAAATCACCACGATCACGATCGCAGCCGCCTCGGCGAGGGTTTTGGCGACCTCAAAGATCGAAGCGCGGATGAACGCGGTCGAATCGTAGGCGATCGTGGCTTTGAGGCCGGTCGGCAATTGGCTCTGAATGCTGGGGAGGAGCTTGCGCACCCCGTCGATCACCGTCAGCGGATTGGCTTCCGGCGTGCCGTAGATGCCGATGAACACCGCTTTGAGGCCGTCGAACACCGACGAAGAGTCGACGCTCTGCGGCCCGAGTTCGATTTTCGCCACGTCGCTCATGCGCACCAGCGCGTCGCCACGAGCCGCGATCACCAGCTTGCCGAATTCCTTGGCGCTGTCGAGCGACGTCAACGCATTGACGCTGATTTGAGTATAGTTGCTCTTGATCTCGCCAGCTGCGGTGGTGAAGTTGTTGGCCACGAGCGCGGCGCGCACGTCGTTTGGCGTCACGCCGAGCGCGGCCATTCGGATCGGATCGAGCCAGATGCGCATGGCGAACTGATGCCCGCCGAGAATTTGCGCGTTGGCGACGCCGTCGACGGTCTGAAGGCGCGGCTGAATGACGCGCGTCAGATAGTCGGTGATCTGGGGCGCCGTCATGACGGTCGAATTGAACGACAGATACATCAGGGCGAAGCCCTGTCCGGTTTGCTTGACGATAACCGGATCGTTGGCGTCGCGAGGCAGGAGGCCGCGAACCTGGTTGACCTTGGACAAGGTGTCGGCCATCGCCCGGTCGGGGTTGGCGTCGAGACGCAGATTGAGAGTGACCGTCGAGACGTTCTGCTGCGAGGTCGAGACCAGCGTGTCGATGCCCTCGCTGCTCGCGACCGCCTGTTCGATCGGCGTGGTGATGAAGCCCTTGATCACGTCGGCCGCTGCGCCGGGATAGGTGGTGGTGATGGTGATGGTGGTATTCGAGGTCTGGGGAAATTGACGGATTTGCAGCTTCAGCCCGGCCATGCCGCCGACCAGAAGAATCAGCAGACTGACCACGCTCGCCAGCACCGGCCGGCGGATGAACAGATCGGTGAAGGCGTTCATCGGCGCGTCTTCACGGTCTGGGCGTTTCAGCGGGCGGCGGAAGCGCGACGCTTTCGTCGATCGTGACCGGCGAATTGGGCTGCAACTTGATCTGGCCCGCGGTCACCACGCGCTCGCCGGCCTTGACTCCCTCTTCGATCGCAATCCGCTCGCCGCGAATAGGACCGATCCGCACGAAGCGGCGCTCGACGACGAGGCCTTTGGCGTCTCCCTGACCCGCCGCGGCCGCCTCGCCGGCCGGCTGGGGCGCCGGTTTCACCACAAAGACGTTGTCTCCATAGAGACTGTAGACGATCGCGGTGCGGGGAAGCGTCAGCACCTCCGCGCTCGCGCCGGTAGTGACGGTCAAATTGGCGAACATGCCGGGCAGCAGCTTGTGGTCGGGATTGGCGAACTCGGCGCGCACCGTCACGCTGCGCGATTCCGAGCTGACCCGGGCGTCGATCGCCTTGATCGTTCCGGCGAAGCTGCGCCCGGGAAAGGCGTCGATGGTCATGCTGACGTCCTGCCCGACCGCGAGCGAGCGCAAGGTCTCCTGGGGAAGGGGAAAGTCGGCGAAGATTGGATCGAGCTGTTGCAGGGTCACGAGGGTCGCGCCCACCGCGACGTACTGCCCCAGATCGACGTTGCGCAGGCCAAGCCGTCCGGCGAAGGGGGCCCGAATCGCCTTCTGCGCGATGATCGCGCGGGTGCGGTCCACTGTCGCTGCCGCCGAATCGCGCGTCGCAATGGCGAGGTCGACCGTCGATTGAGGGGTATTGCCTCCAGCGACCAGCAATTTTTGCCGCGCAAGGGTCACTTCGGCGTTTTTGAGCTGGGCGAGGCCGTTCTCTAGATCGGCCTTTTCGACCGAATCGTCGAGATTGAGCAGGAGCGCGCCCGCCTGAACGTCGTCGCCCGACTGAAAGTGGATCGCGGTCACGTTGCCGGCGGCCTGCGGCGCGATGGAGACGCCCTGGTAGGCGCGCAGGGTGCCGATCGCGGTCAGTTGCGGCGGCCACTTCTCCAGTTTGACCGGCGCGGCCGAAACGGCGGTCGGCTTCGGCGCAAAAGCGGCGCTGATGAAGCCCTTGACCATCTTGGGCTTGATGACGAACTGGAAATAGGCGAGCCCGGCGGTCAACGAGACGAGAAGGGCAAGCGCGACCAGGAACACGACCGGCCGGCGAATCCTCAGTGGCAGCGCGCGGATGACGAGAAGGGCGGCGAGCGCAGCCGCGGCCACGCCGAAGGCGAGCGGGGGAACCGGCGCGTGGATAAGCGCAAGTTTCGCCGCCGCGCCCAGCGCCAGGGCGGCGAGCGCCAGCACAAACAACAGCCAGTTCGTCACGCGCCTCATCGCTCGCCTTTCGCACGGGCCTGAACCGCGTCGCAGCGTTCGGGAAAGGGTTGGAAGATTTCGATCTTAGACGGGCGAACGTCCGCGCGCCAGTCGCCGTCCGAGCAGCGCTGGTCCGCGTCTGGGCGGTTCCGGCGCGTCCGCGACCCGCGTCGGGTCGGGATCGCCCTCTCGCCAGCAAGCGGCGGCGCGGCTAAGGTCTCGCCGGACCGCAAGGGACGGTCTGATACCGGAGGTTGATCCCATGTCCAAGACCCTCACGCTCGCCGCGCTTGCCTTGTGCCTCGCTGGCGCGCCGACCCTAGCCTTTGCCGCCGATTCCTGCTCGACCCAGGCGATGGGTAAGAAACTCGCCGGCGCCGCCAAGACCAGCTTCATGAAGAAATGCGCCAAGGACTCCTGCGCGATGCAGGCGGCCGACAAGAAACTCCATGGCGCTGCGATGACCTCGTTCACCAAGAAATGCCAGAAAGACGCTATGGGCGAATGAGGCGAAAGCGCACGCTCGAGCGAAGGGGCTGCTCCGGCCAGAAACCTTCATCCATCGTTTCGGCGAAGGACCAGGGACAAATGGTCGGGGAAGCGGACTTCGCCTGCGCTGTGCAAATCGAGGTCCCGTCGCCGGGGCCTCCGACCTGATGGCCGCTTGCCCCACGCGCCCGCCCGACCCGGTTCAATCCAGCGCGGTTGCGCGCCTTGTCAGCGCCGGGACGATTTGTTAGACGACGCGCCTTCGCTTTGCGCCCCCCGGCGCCAGGCGCATGGGCGGTCATGGCGGAAGTGGTAGACGCGCTAGCTTGAGGTGCTAGTTCTTTAACCGGAGTGGAGGTTCGAGTCCTCTTGACCGCACCAAGTCAATCATAGCGCCGACCCGCTAATCCTGCGGCGCGGGAGCGCGGGTTTGACCCGGATCGGCCTGTCGTCAAGCCTGGCCGCCGCCTTTTCGAGACGCGGCTTCAGGGCGCCGATCACCCGCTCCGTCTCCGAATGCCAGCCTTTCGGCGCTGGCGCGGTCGGGCCGGTTCCGGGGCCCGGGACCATGTGGACGATGCGATAGCCTTTGGCCTTGAGCTCGCGCAGGAGCATCGGGACCATCTCGGCGGTCCATGGGTGACTGTCGTGCAGCAGCAGCATGCCTTTGCCGGCGCGATCGAGCCGGCTCATCACCAGCTTCAGTTCGGCCTCGGGGGTCATCTTGATCCAGTCCGAGGCCCAGAGGTCGACGCCGAAAACGCCAACATTGTTGGCCGCGAACCATTGGTCCAGGTCCTCGGTGTCGGCGAAGCCGGGGTAGCGAAAGAACGGCGCGTGCAGCTTGATCCCGCTCAAGTCCTTGGGCGCGCCGGCGCTGAAGTCCTGCCCGTAGGCCGCCTTCTCGACTGCGATCATGCCCCTGAGCACGTCGGCGCGGGCGGCGGCGGCGGACATGAAGCGGAGCGTCGGCTGAGGGTGGGAATAGGTGTGGTAGGCGACGGTATGCCCTTCCTTAACCTCGCGGCGCGCGATCGAAGGCAGGGCTTCCGCGTTGCGGCCGATCTCGAAAAAAGTGGCGCGAACGCATTGATCGGCCAGCGCGTCGAGGATTTTCGGGGTGGTCTTGGCCTCCGGACCGTCGTCGAAGGTCAGGATCACCTCGTGGTCGGCGAGCGGGATCGTCCGGGGGTAGGTCTTGAGGCCGACCTCGAGCCCGCCATGGGTCCCGACCGAAACGATGCGCGAAGTGCCGAGCTTGTCGGGTCCGCATTCGCCGGCGGCCGCAGCGCTTGCGCCCAGCAATAGCGCCATCAGCGCGCCTGCGATCCGCATTGACAATTTCCGTCAGTTGAGTCAAACGCCGCCGTCATTGCAAGGTTCGGACGACGGCGTCAAGCGACCGAATTGCCGGGTCGGCGCGTTAACGAAGCATTACCTGGATCGCTTTAGTTTGCCAGATAACCGCGAGGGCCCCATCGTCATTCTGGAGCGACGACAAGGAGCGGGCGCGCAAATCATCGACGACGGGCCGAACATGCCGAGCTATAATCGCATCAATTTCCGTATTCTGGGATGGGGTCTTGCGACCATCGCCGTGGCGATGCTGACGGGGTGCGGCGGACCGCTGGAGGTCAGCGACGATTATCCCAAGCCGAGGGACTACCCGATCCACGGCATCGACGTCTCGAAGTTCCAGGGAAACATCGACTGGAACGCGGTCGCTGACAGCGGGGTCAAATTCGCCTGGATCAAGGCGACCGAGGGCGGCGACCACGCCGACCAGCGCTTCCAGGCCAACTGGAACGGCGCGAAGGCGGCGGGCGTTCCTCACGGCGCCTACCATTTCGTCTACTGGTGCCGGCCGCCGCTCGAGGAGATGAGCTTTTTCGAGCAGAACGCGCCGGTGGAGGAAGACGCCCTGCCGCCGGTGCTCGACGTCGAGGCGACGCCGACCTCCAAGACCTGCCACCGCCATCTCGATCAGGCGAGCGCCACCGCCGACATGAGAGTGATGCTGGAGGAGATGGAGCGCCACTACGGCAAGCGGCCGATCATCTACACCACCGTCGATTTCTACGAGGCTATCCTCTCGGGCGGCGCCTTTTCCGACTATCCGATCTGGGTCCGCTCGACCAAGTACCACCCGGCGGTCAAATACGGGTCGCGCGCCTGGCAGTTCTGGCAATACCAGTCCGACGGCAAGTTGCCGGGCATCGACGGCAACGTCGACCGCGACGTCTTCTATGGCACGCGCGAACAGTGGCAGGCGTTCCTGAACCCGTCGAAGCGGACATGAACGAGGCGGCGCCGCGACGCCGCCCCTGAAATTCGGGACGCGCTCGACGCCCCGTTGATCGACGGGAGACGCGCCATGGCGATCGAGAGCGAGGCCGATCTCAAATCGGACGCCTTGCATTTCCACCGCGAGCCCCGGCCGGGCAAGCTGGAAGTCGTCGCCACCAAGCCGCTCGCCAACCAGCGCGACCTGGCGCTCGCCTACTCGCCCGGCGTCGCTTTCGCCTGCGAGGCGATCGCAGCCGATCCAAAAGAAGCGGCGACGCTGACTGTACGCCAGAATCTGGTCGCGGTTCTGACCAACGGCACCGCCGTGCTCGGCCTTGGCGCAATCGGTCCGCTGGCGGCCAAGCCGGTGATGGAGGGCAAGGCGGTCCTGTTCAAGAAATTCGCCGGCATCGACGTGTTCGACATCGAGGTCGCGGAAACGAATGTCGACAAGCTGGTCGACATCATCGTCGCGCTCGAGCCGACCTTCGGCGGAATCAATCTCGAGGACATCAAGGGTCCGGAATGTTTCGAGGTCGAGGAGAAGGCGAAAGCCCGCATGGGCATTCCCGTGTTCCACGACGATCAGCACGGCACCGCGATCATCGTCTCGGCGGCGATCGTCAATGCGCTCGAACTGACCGGCAAGGCGATCGACAAAGTCAAAATCGTGTGCTCCGGGGCCGGCGCGGCGGCGCTCGCCTCCCTCAATCTCATCGTTTCGCTCGGCGCCAGGCGCGAAAACATCGTCGTCTGCGACATCGAGGGGGTCGTCCACAAGGGCCGCGAGAAGCTGATGGACCGCTGGAAGGCGGCCTACGCCCAGGAGACGAGCGCGCGCACGCTGAGCCACGTCATCGACGGCGCCGACATCTTCATTGGCCTCTCGGCCGGCGGCGTGCTGAAGCCCGAGATGCTCAAGCGCATGGCGCGCGATCCGCTGGTGATGGCGCTCGCCAATCCGACGCCGGAGATCATGCCGGAGGAGGCGCTTCAAGCGCGGCCGGACGCGATGATCTGCACCGGCCGCTCCGACTATCCCAACCAGGTCAACAATGTCCTGTGCTTTCCCTATATTTTCCGCGGCGCGCTCGACGCCGGCGCGAGCGAGATCAACGAAGCGATGAAAAAGGCCGCGGTCAGCGCAATCGCCGCGCTGGCGCGCGAGACGCCTTCGGAAGTCGCCGCGCGCGCCTACGGCGGCGAAACCGCGCTGTTCGGCAAGACCTCGCTGATCCCGAGCCCGTTCGATCCGCGCCTGATGCTGCGCATCGCGCCCGCGGTGGCGCGCGCGGCGATGGAGAGCGGGGTCGCCCGCCGGCCGGTCGCCGACTTCGGCGCCTATTCCGATCAGCTCAACCGCTTCGTCTACCGGTCCGGCTTCATCATGAAGCCTCTGTTCGCCAAGGCGCGCGCGGCGAACAAGAGCGTCATTTACGCCGAGGGCGAGGACGAGCGGGTGCTTCGCGCGACGCAGGTGGTGCTCGAGGAACGCATCGCGCGGCCGGTGCTGATCGGGCGTCCCGACGTCGTCAAGGACCGGATCAAGCGCTTCGGCCTCACCATCAGGCCGGGCGCCGATTTCGAGATCGTCGACCCGGAGGACGATCCTCGCTACCGCGACTACGTCGCGACCTACCTCAAGGTCGCCGAGCGCAAGGGCGTGACGCCGGACGCGGCGCGCACGCTGGTGCGCACCTCGCCCAGCATTATCGGCGCGCTGGCGCTCTGTCGCGGCGAGGTCGACGCGATGATCTGCGGTCTCGAGGGACGCTTCGCCTCGCGCCTCGATCACATCCGCGACATTGTCGGTCTCGCGCCGGGGGTGAAGGATTTTTCAGCGCTGTCGGTGGTCATCGCCTCGTCGGGCGTCTATTTCCTCGCCGACACCCATGTGCGCTACGACCCGGACGCGGAAGAGATCGCCGAAACGGCGGTCGCCTGCGCACATCACGTCAGGCGCTTCGGCATCGAGCCGAAGATCGCGCTGATCTCGCATTCCGACTTCGGCTCCGCCGACACGCCCTCGGCGCGCAAGATGCGCAAGGCCCTGCGCTTGATCGGCGAGCGCGCGCCCGAGCTCGAGGTCGACGGCGAAATGCAGGCCGACACGGCGCTCTCGCTCACCGCGCGCCAGCGGGTGATCACCGCCTCGCGCATCGAGGGCGAGGCCAATGTGCTGATCTTCCCCAATCTCGACGCCGCGAGCGCCGCGCTCCAACTCACCAGAGTCATCGCCGGCGCGCTTCCGGTCGGGCCGATTCTGATCGGGCCGGCCAAGCCCGCGCATGTTCTCACCCCCTCGGTGACCGCGCGCGGCATCGTCAACATGACCGCGATCGCGGCGGTCGAGGCGGCGGCCGAATAGGCGCTGCGATGCGCAATGTGCTCGTTGTCCACAATGAGAAAAAATTCATTTGACAGAGTCGATGTTCGGGCGAAAATGACATTACGTCGTCATAATAGAGGGCAAGTGAAGTTCGGCGACGCAAACGTCGCGCCCGGAGGGTTTAGGGCGCGGCAGAAAGTCGGGGTAACCATGACTCCGCCGGATAAGAAGGCCTGACCCCAGCGTGACTGGGGTCGCAGCGCCGTCGCCGCTCAAATGCCAGTGCGGAAGGGCGCTTGACATAAAACTGAAACTTACATCCGAGGCGGCGGGCGCGAAGGCCAAGCGTTACCTCCGCCGGGATATCATCTGCAAATTCCCAGAAGTTTCGTGAAACGCGAAACAGGGCCCCGCATCGCCTCAGAGCGTCGGGGCCCACGCTTTTTTTGGGCAGCGATAGCAACTCGATCTCGCCAGCGAAGGCGGCGCGGCGTCGCGGCGCGAGAACAATCGGGCTTCAGCCGGTCGCCAGAACAATCACCTCCGGATGAAGGGCGCGCGGGCGATCGCGCGCGCCCGCACGCGGCGCTTTCTGCCCGTTACGCCGAGCGGCGGCGCGCTCCATCAAGGCGAAAACGGCGTCTCCTCCGCGCGGGGCCTTCCAAGGGTCGCTCTTCCATTCGGCAAGGGCTTCGAGTTCGCGCTCATGCGCCTTGCGTGAGCCGGTTTTGCGGACGGATCAAAGGGCGGTCCGGACAAGCGTCGCTCGCCCGCCCTGTTTCCAGGCGCGAGAAAAACGTCGGAAGCGGACATTGGATGTGCTACCTGAACGGAGGCCTTTTGAAGATGCCGAAATCCCTTAAAGGAGGCGCTTTTGGCGGACGACGCCCGCCCGGATGACCCGCTGGGGGCGGCGGCTCGCCTTCAAGCGCTGAGAGAGTTGATCGCGCGACGGGCGCGCGATTGCGGCCGGGCGCCGGAATTGGTCAAGCTGGTCGCGGTTTCCAAGACGTTTGCGGCCGAGGAAGTCTGGCCGACGATCGCCATCGGCGGGCAGAGGCTTTTCGGCGAGAACCGGGTGCAGGAGGCGATCCCCAAATGGAGAGGTTTGAGAGCCCGCGCCGCCGCTCTCGGCCAGACGATCGAGCTTCACCTGATCGGCCCGCTCCAGAGCAATAAGGCGCGGGAGGCGGTGGAGAATTTCGACGTCATCGAGACGGTCGACCGCGAAAAGATCGCCGCCGCGCTCGCCCGCGAAATCCAGAAAATCGGCAAGTCGCCGCGTCTCTTCGTCGAGGTCAACACCGGCGCCGAGCCGCGGAAGGCCGGCGTCGCGCCAGAGGCGGCGGACGCTTTTCTGGCGCTCTGCCGGGACCGGTAT
Source organism: uncultured Alphaproteobacteria bacterium (assembly GCA_963784805.1). Classification (GTDB taxonomy): domain Bacteria; phylum Pseudomonadota; class Alphaproteobacteria; order Rhizobiales; family Beijerinckiaceae; genus Roseiarcus. Next base: position 2,422 of record CAWASR010000007.1, on the reverse strand, counting down.
GACCTCGCGATCTCAGGGCTGATGGCCATTCCGCCTCTGGGGGAACAGGCGTCGCCGCATTTCGCCCTGCTCGGCGTGATCGCGGCGCGCAACGGGATCGAGGAATTGTCGATGGGCATGAGCGCCGATTGGCCGCTCGCAGTGCAACTCGGGGCGACTTACGTGCGCGTCGGCAGCGCGATCTTCGGTTCGCGCCGCTGACTTCGGAACCTCCGGCGCGGCGCCTGCGTTCATAACTGTGCTATAGCCTCCGGGCGGTCGTGGTTTGGTCATATTGTCAGCATTGGTGGGCTGATGGCGATTCTGATTTTTGTCTTGAGCCTGGTTCTTCTGGTCGCCGGCGTGGCGAGCAGTTATGCAAGTCTCAACCTGCTTCCGTTGCCCAACGGACTCCTTTACGCGCTGGCGGGAGCGGTAGGGGTCGGCGCCGCGGTCGTGACCTTCGCGCTCGGGCTGACAATCCGGCGGATCGACCGCCTCGCGAGGCTCATGCGGGCTGCTCCCTCGCCCCTGGTCGGAAATTACGTAGAGGCGGCTGCGGGAACGGCCTCCGCAGCGGACGCTCCCGAGCCAGCCATCGCGGCCGGCGCTGAAGAGGCTCAGAGCCTCGACGAGAGGCTCCCGGCGGAAGACGAGACGCCCGTCAACGAAAATCGCGCCGGCCATCTGCCCTCGCTCGAAGAGATCGAGACGGTGCTGGAGACGCCCGAATCGCCGCCCAGCCTGATCGGCCGTTATTCCTCCGGCGGGGCCAGCTACATGATTTTCGCCGACGGTTCGATCGAGGCCGAGACCACGGAAGGGACGTTCAGGTTCGCTTCGATGGGCGACTTCAAGCGATTTATCGCCGAGCGCGACAAAGACAAGTCGGGTTAGCCGCGGCGGCCGAAGGACTTCGCCGGATATAGACGTCTGTCGGAACGAATTGGCGATAAAGCGCGGCGAGCGCGCGCAAGGCGATCAAAGCCGGGAGGACCGCCGCGAGGCGGCGGTGCGCCGCTCTTGTCGGGCAGATCATCAGCGAGGGCGGCAACGGGGCATGGCTGTCGCCGAACGCGGTCAAGGCTGATGCCGGAAACCGACCGCTGTCGCCAGACCCGTCGCGACCATCAGCACAACGAAAAGATAAAATCCGGACTGCGTGAGCGGCGCGTGACGGTCGAGAAGCGCATGACCCGTGGTTGCGGGCGACGGTTTTGATCTTCAGAAGCGGACGATCAGACGAATGTCGTCACGGCGAGGATCGCCATTCCGCCCGCCATGGGCGCGCTCACAGGACCGCGATATTATGCGGGTTCGCGTTCGACATCCTGCCGAGCCAGAAACGCCCGATCAACAGCGCGCCGACGATCGGCGCCGCCACCAGCCAATGAAGGACGGCGAGCAGCGGATGGCGACGCGAAGCCTGCTCCATTGGCGAGCGAACCCCTGAACGTCGGCCTCAGAACGCGATCCCCTTCTCCTTCGCCAGCGCGGCGAGCGAAACATTCGGCCGCGCGCCGAGATGCTGGATGATTTCGGCCGCCGCCAGGCAGCCGAGCCGGCCACAGGTCGTCATGTCGGCGCCGCGCGCAAGGCCGGCCAGGAAGCCTGCGGCGAACATATCGCCGGCGCCGGTGGTGTCGACGAGTTTTGTGATTGGGAAGGCGGGAATCTCCCAGGTCGCCTCTCCGTCGACGATAATGCAGCCCTTTTCCGAGCGGGTGACGGCGCCCAGCACGTTCTCGGCCCGCAAGGCGTCGAGCGCCTCGGTAAAGTGCGGCGTTTCGTAGAGCGAAAGCAGCTCCTCGGTGTTGGCGAAGACGGTGTCGACCACGCCCGAGCGCATGAGGTCGATGAATTCGCCGCGGAAGCGATCGACGCAGAACGAATCCGACAGGGTCAGCGAAACCCGATGGCCCGCGTCGCGGGCGATCGTCCCCGCCTTCTGGAACGCCGACTTGGCCTCCGGGCGGTCCCACATATAGCCTTCGAGATAGATGACGCGCGCCGCGCGCACCAGCGCCTCGTCGACGTCCGGCGGCGACAGATGGCTGCTGGCGCCGAGATAGGTGTTCATCGTGCGCTCGCCGTCAGGGGTCACATAGATGAAGCAGCGCCCGGTCGCCGGCCCGTGCGCGGCCGGCGGGGTCGAAAAGGCGACGCCGGTCGAGCGGATGTCGGCGACGAATGCGTCGCCGAGCGGGTCGTGCTTGACCTTGCCGATATAGGCGGTCCTGAGCCCGAACGAGGCGACGCCGACCACGGTGTTGGCGGCCGAGCCGCCGGAGATCACGCGCGGATCGACGCGCACGGCGTAGAGCGCCTCGGCGCGATCCTCGTCGATCAGGTTCATCGCGCCCTTCAGCATCTCCTGGGCGCTGAGGTAACGATCGTCCGCGTAAGCCAGAATATCGACCAGCGAATTGCCCAGCCCCAGAAC
>CAWASR010000006.1:0-125318 GCA_963784805.1 uncultured Alphaproteobacteria bacterium | reverse complement strand
GCCTGCGCGCCGATCACGCTGAGAACAAGGAGGGGATTGGCGAACAGTCTTTGCCGGAAGATGGAGCGATATTCCGAACGGGCGTTCAAGGTCTGGAAATTCTCGAAAAGGACGAAGAGCAGAAGCAGAAGATTGCGTGCCTGGTCCTCGGGATAGCCCTGCTGGAGCAACCAGTAGAAAACGGCGAAGCCTCCCGCCCCCATAACCAGCACCGACCACCCGATGCGGCGAATCATTGCGCGATCCAGGATCGGCTCGTTCGGACGGCGGGGCGGATAGCGCAGTTCGTCGCCCTCGGCGCCTTCGGCGGCGAGCGCCACGTCCTGTATGCCATTGGTGACGAGATTGAGCCACAGGAGCTGGACGGCCAGCAAAGGCATAGGCAGCCCCATCGGAATCGCCAGCAGAAACAGGACTACTTCCGCCGCGCCGGTCGACACCAGCATGAAGACCACCTTGCGAATGTTGGCGTAGGCGACGCGCCCCTCCATGATGCCTTTGACGATCGAGGCGAAATTGTCGTCGGTGACGACGATGTCGGCGCTTTCCTTGGCGACATCGGTGCCGGTGCGCCCCATGGCCACGCCGACATGGGCGTGTCTGAGGGCCGGCGCGTCGTTGACGCCGTCGCCGGTGACGGCGACGAAATGTCCGTTGCGCGAGAGCGACAGCACGATTGAGAGCTTCTGCGCCGGGTCGACGCGAGCGAAGACCCGGGCATTGCGCGTCAATCTGTCGAGAGCCTCTCCCCCATCTTGTTCAGCGCGGCGCACCGCCTCGCCCGTCACCACTTGGTCGGGCGTGAAGTCGAAGCCGGCCTGCTCGGCGATCACGCTCGCGGTTCGCGGATCGTCGCCCGTCACCATCGCCACTTCTATGCCGGCGCGATAGCAGTCGCGAATGGCGTCCGGCACTTCGGGACGCACCGGGTCCTGCATTCCGGCCATGCCGAGAAAGGTGAGGTTCGCCAGACGGTGATGGCCGTATTCGTCATCTGGCCTCGTGTCGATTTCCCCCTGGGCGAACGCGAGAACGCGCAGTCCCATTCCGGCAAGCTCCTCCTTCTGGCGCAGCAACGTCTTGGCGTCGATCGGCGCCGCTTGGCCCCCGGAATCCATCCGGTCGGCCATGGCGATCAGAGTCTCGGGCGCGCCCTTGACGAAGATGCGGGTGCTGTCTTTGCGACGGTGAAAGGAGGCGGCGTATTTTAGATCCGGCTCGTAGGGAATGAGCGCGACGAGCGGATAGTGGGCGGCCATTTCCTCCTGCGCGATCCCGCCCTTGCGGGCCGCGGCAAGGAGGGCGACGTCGACCATGTCGCCATGCCCCTTCCAGCCATCCGGCTCCCTGATCAGCCTTCCTTCATTGGCCAGCGTCGCCGCCTTCAGGAGGGCGACGGCGCGCAGCGAGGCCTGCACGTCGCCGCCGCCTGGCGAGACGATCGAACACGCTTCCAGGTCCCGGCCCGCCTCGCATTTCAGTCGCGTCCCGTCCGACAGGCAAATGTCTGTAACGGTGAGCTCGTTCATCGTCAGCGTGCCCGTCTTGTCGGTTGCAATCATGGTGCAGGAGCCGAGCGATTCCATTGCCGGCATCTTGCGCACGATGACGTTCACCCGGGCCATCCGCCGCATGCCGATCGCCAGCGCGACGGAGATTGCGACGGGGAGCCCCTCGGGGATTGCGCTCACCGCCAGACCGACTGCAAGCATGAAGAGGTCGCGATAGGGCATATCCCGCAGAAGGCCGACCGCGACCAAAAGCAGGATCGCCAAGCCCACCGCGATCGCGATCATGCGCGAAAATCGATCGAGGCGTATCATGAGCGGCGGCTTGGATATCGAGCGCTTGCCGATCTCCTGTGCGATCTTGCCTATTTCCGTGGCCCTGCCCGTCGCAATGACGACGCCCCGTCCACGTCCCCGAGCGATCATCGAGCCAGCGTATGCAACGTTCTGCCGCCCCTCCGCGCCTGTCGACACGGCGGTCTTCTTCACCGGCTTGGATTCGCCGGTCAGCTGCGACTCGTCGCACTGGAAATCCTGACTCGACAGGAGCCGGATATCGGCAGGAACTCTTGCGCCCGCTTCCAGGAGAACCAGATCGCCCGGCACCAGTCCGCGCGCATCAATCTCGCACCGCCTCCCATCGCGGATCACCGAAGCATGCGGCTCTTCCAGATTTCGCAGCGCCGCCGCCGCCCGATCCGCCGAATATTCCTGTGCGGCGCCGATAAAGCCATTGATCAGGAGGACTGCGCCGATGAACAGCGCGTCCTCCACATCCCCCAGCGCAAGGGACACCAGGGCTGCGACGAGAAGAATATAGATCAGTGGACTGAGGAATTGCCGAAGGAACACGGCTGCAAGAGACGGCGTGCTGGCTTCGGGGAGAGTATTCGATCCATACTGCGCGAGCCTGGCGCTCACCTCGGCGCTGGTCAGCGCCGAGGGCACGGCGCTATCCGGAGCCGGTGACGGGATTGAATCAGGCATGTTCGCCATTCCACTTAATTCCAGAGGACATTATGGGCGGCGCTGCCGGCCTCGAAAGGCCGACCGTGCGACCGATGGCTCTCGCCGAAGGCCGCCGGCTTCTCCGTCCCTCCGCCGACGCCGTTGTCTGGTTCGAGAAACACGACGTCCGCGCGGGTCAACGGCGCATCGCTTGCGCGTTTCCCCATGCGCCGCACTCGATCCGGGGCGGCGTTGGCGCGCTATGAAACTGCCCCATTCGGCCAGATCGCCGCCTTTTCAAGCGCGACGATGCTGAGTTCGGATAGCGTGGCGACCCCGGCATGAAACGTTCATCAAGCCGCCGCCACACTGCTTGGTTGCGCCGTTCGAGATGTCGTCCGTCCGCGCGTCGATCGTCACGGGCGCATTATACCATGCGACGCTGAGCGTCCTATCATCTCCTGCGAGCACGCGCAGGAGGGAGAATTTCAGAATCGCGCATCCGGCGCCCAAAATCTACCGTCGCCAAACATCCGTCCGGTATAATGGATTACGGCAGCACGTCCATATTTCCCGTTTTTTGGCTACTGTCTCCTCCGGAGCGCGACGCGCGTTGGCTGGCGCGCCGTTCCCACCCCGCCGCGTGACGCCAACCGGGATTCCTCATCGTACTCGCTTTGCGAAATAGGCGAACGTCCCCGTGATTCTACGGCTGCCCTCGACTGCGACTGATCGAACGAGGCCGGGGCGACGGCGCTGCTTGTCCCGTCCGTGCGGCAGATCAACCCTTGCCCGTCGCCGCAAGGGGGCGGGAGCGCAAGCCGCGTCGCCGCGAATTGCAAAAAAAACGCGAAAAACGCGCTAACCGCGCCCCGCCTCGATCAGCCGGGCGGCGTAGCGCGCGATCTGGTCGACCTCGATATTGACGCGGTCGCCCGGCTTGCGTTTCTCCCAGCTGGTGACGGCAAGCGTGTGCGGGATCATGAGAACCTCGAAGGCGTCGCCGTCGACCGCGTTGACGGTCAGCGAGGTTCCATCCAGCGCCACCGAGCCCTTGACCGCGATGAACCTGGCGCAGTCGGCCGGAGCGCGAAGGACGAAATGCGCCATCCCGTCGAAATCGCGGCGGGAGAGAATTTCGGCGACGCCGTCGACATGGCCGCTGACCATGTGCCCGCCGAGCTCGTCGCCCACTTTAAGCGCGCGCTCCAGATTGACGCGTTCGCCCCGCCGCCACCGCCCGAGCGTGGCGACGGCGAGCGTCTCGGCCCCGACGTCGAAGGAAATCGCCGAGCCGGCGCTGCGGGGCTCGACGCCGACGACGGTCAGGCAGACGCCCGCGTTGGCGATCGAAGCCCCGACCGCGATCGAAGCCGGATCGTAGGCGCTGGCGATCGTCAGCCGGCTTCGCTCGCCGAGCGGCGTCATTTCAATCACTTCGCCGACGTCGCTGACAATTCCGGTAAACAATCTGATCTCCCGCCTAGACCGACTTCACCGTCATGGCCGGGCTTGTCCCGGCCATCCACGCGGCTGCGCTTGCAATAATCCTCTCCGGCTTGCGAACGCAACAGGTTGAAAATGCGGAATTTTTGATCAATTCCAAGTGGAGCCTGCGAGCTTTCGCCGCGGCCATTCGTCAGTGGGTTGAACTCACCCGTTCAAAGCGGCGCAGCAGGTCGGGGCCGTATTGCGCCCGGTCAAATTCGGCATAGCGGCTCGAATCGGACAGGATCGCGCGCGCGCGCTCGGCGAGCGCCGGCAGGCCCGGCCGGCCAAGCGGCTTTTCGGCGGTGATGAGGGCCACTTCGTCGGCGAGGCCGAGGCCGATCAGGCGGGCGGCGATCCGCGGGCCTCCCTCGCTGAACACGCGAGTCACGCCGCGCGCCGCAAGCCTCTGCAAGGCTTCGAAAAGATCGACGTGGCCATCGGCGTCGGCGCCGACGCACTCGACCGCGGCCCCGAGATCCTCGAGGCGGTCGGCGGTCTCCCTCGGCGCGTCCGGCCCGGCGATGATCAGGGTCGGCAATTGCGCGGCGCTGGTGGCCAGGCGCGAGCGCAGCGGCAGGCGAAGATGGGTGTCGAGCACGACCCGCCAGGGTTTCCGGTCGAGGCCGGGCAGGCGCACCGTCAGCAACGGATCGTCGACCAGTGCGGTCTCGATTCCGATCATGATCGCCTCCTGGGTCGAACGCATGATCTGAACCCGAGCATTGGCGATCTGTCCGGTGATGCGAAGCCGCGGGTCGTGCGCGCCGCCGGAGGCGAACCCGTCCGCGGTCTCGGCGAGCTTCAGCGTCACGCCCGGACGCCCGGCCGTCGTCCGCATGATATGTCCGCGGTGGTCGCGCCGCGCCTGAGCCGCCCCCGGTCCGACGACGACGTCGATATTCGCCGCCCGCAGCCGCGCGTGGCCCTGCCCCGCCACCCGCGGATTGGGATCCTCTATCGCCGAGACGACGCGCGCCACTCTGGCCGCGACGATCGCGTCGGCGCAGGGCGCAGACTTGCCGAAATGCGAGCATGGCTCCAGGGTCACGTAGAGCGTCGCGCCGCGCGCCGCTTCTCCAGCCTCGGCGATCGCGATCCGCTCGGCGTGCGGACGTCCGCCCGGCGCCGTGACCCCGCGGCCGACGACCGCGCCGTCCTTGACCAGGATCGCGCCGACTGAAGGGTTTGGAGCGGTCAGGCCTAGCGACCGTTCGCCCAGATTGAGGGCGGCGTCCATCCAGCGCAGGTCCTCGCCGGACCCGGCCTCGCTCGAACCCGGGGCGGCCGGCGCGGTCATGGCGCGGGCGCATCCTTGCGCCGGCGCGCCTTCGCATGGGCCGCGGCCGGCTGCGGACCGGCCTCGAGCTCGCCGACGATGGCGTTGAAGTCGCGCGCCTCGCGGAAGTTGCGGTAGACCGAGGCGAAACGCACATAGGCGACGTCGTCGAGCGCCTTCAGGCCCTCCATCACCAGTTCGCCGATGCGCTCGGTCGGAATGTCGCCGTCGGTCTGGCTCTCGAGCTGGCGAACGACGCCGTTGACCATCCGCTCGACCCGGTCGGCCTCGACCAGACGCTTGCGCAGCGCGACCTCGATCGAACGGACGAGCTTGTCGCGATCGAACGGCGCCCGCCGACCGCTTTTCTTCACCACCTGCAATTCGCGCAACTGCACCCGCTCGAAAGTGGTGAAACGGCCGCCGCAATCGGAACAGACCCGCCGCCGCCGGATCGACGAAGCGTCGTCGGTCGGTCGGGAATCTTTGACTTGCGTGTCGAGGCTGCCGCAATAGGGGCATCGCATCGCAAGCCGTCCCTTTCAGATCGTCCCGACCCGCTAGTAGATGGGGAAGCGGCGCGTGAGTTCGGCCACGTCGGCGCGCACCTTCGCTTCGACCGCGACATTCCCCGATTCGCCGTGCGCCGCCAAGCCGTCCAGGACCTCGACGATCGCCTGCCCGACGCGAGCGAATTCCGCCGTCGCAAAGCCGCGCGAGGTCGCCGCGGGCGAGCCGAGGCGGATGCCAGACGTCACCATCGGCTTCTCACGGTCGAACGGGACGCCGTTCTTGTTGCAGGTGATGTGGGCGCGGCCCAGCGCCGCCTCGGCCGCCTTGCCGGTCAGGCCCTTGGGGCTCAGATCGACCAGCAGCAGATGGTTGTCGGTGCCGCCGGTCACCAGCCGGTAGCCGCCGGCCAGGATCGGCTCGGCCAGAGCCTTGGCGTTGGCGACGACGGCATGGGCGTAGGTCTTGAATTCAGGCGTCAGCGCTTCGTGGAATCCGACCGCCTTGGCGGCGATCACATGCATCAGCGGGCCGCCCTGGAGGCCGGGAAAGATCGCCGAGTTGATCTTCTTGGCCAGGTCTTCCTCGTTGGTGAGGATCATGCCGCCCCGCGGCCCGCGCAGGGTCTTGTGGGTCGTGGTGGTGACGACATGGGCGTGCGGGAACGCCGAGGGGTGCGCCCCGCCCGCGATCAGCCCGGCGAAATGGGCGATGTCGACCATGAAATAGGCGCCGACCATGTCTGAGATCGCGCGGAAGCGCTCGAAATCCCAGTGCCGCGCATAGGCCGATCCGCCGGCGATGATCAGTTTGGGCCGATGCTCGCGCGCCAGCGCCTCGACCTGATCCATGTCGACGCGCTCGCTCGCGCGGTCGACCGTATAGGACACCGGCCTGAACCAGCGCCCGGACATGTTGACCGGCGAGCCGTGGGTCAGATGGCCGCCGGCGGCGAGATCAAGGCCCATGAACGTGTCGCCCGGCTGCATCAGCGCCATGAACGCGCCCTGATTGGCCTGGCTGCCGGAATTGGGCTGCACATTGGCGTAACGGCAGTCGAACAGCCGGCAGGCGCGCTCGATCGCCAGTTTTTCGGCGATGTCGACGAACTGGCAGCCGCCATAGTAGCGCCGGCCCGGATAGCCCTCCGCGTATTTGTTGGTCAGCACCGAGCCCTGCGCCTCCAGCACCGCGCGCGAGACGATGTTCTCCGAGGCGATGAGTTCGATCTCGTCGCGCTGGCGGCCGAGCTCGAGTTCGACCGCCCGGGCGATTTCCGGGTCGGCCTCGGCGAGGGAGGCGGAAAAGAACGAGTTCGAGCGGATCGGCGCCGGTGCGCTGTAATTCATTGTCGTGCCTTCCGGTGAGTCGAGGCGTGGCGAAATGCCGCTGAAGCGCGTTTAGCACGAGCGGGGCGCTGGCAAAAGTGATGCGACGCGGCCCAGAGCCTAGCGAGCGAAAGCGGCGGGTTCCCGGATCCAAAGGGAACGCTCAAGAGCGGTCCCCGCCTGGCTGAAGCCGACCGGGCGCAGCGATCAGGTCGCGGTGGACCCGATTGCGCGGCGACGGCCGTAGCCGAGCAAACCGAGACCGGCGAAACCCGCCAGCATCATCGCCCAGGCCGAAAGCTCCGGGACGACGCCTGTCACCCCGATATACCACCCCCGGAATTGTCGGCGTAGATGTCGTCGTTCAATCCAAGCGACAGTTTCGTGGCGCCCGCCGGAACCAAGATTCTAACCGACCCGTCGCAGGTTCTAACCGATCCGTCGCAGGAGAAGATGGACCCCTTCACGACGCCCGCGCTGTCCGTGAAAGCGCCGATCAGCGCGGCCAGGTAAATCGGATCGCCTGTGTTCGCCGGATCGATGAAATAGCTGGGAAGCGGGTTCCCCGACGACCCAATTCCCGTGTAGCCGACGCCGCTGCCAAAGGCGTCTCCGACATAACCCAGGACATCGACGGTCGGAAGTGCGCCGCCGAATGCGCTCGCAAGCCCGCTTTCATAGGTGATCGTGACCGCGGTCGTCCCCGGCGCGAGCGTCAGCACCACCGGAGCGGAATTGTCGCCGACCCCATAGTTCAGGCCCGGATTGCTCGCGACCGACCATGGCCCGTCAAGCGCCGAGACGAAAACGGTGGCAGCCATCGCCTGGCTCGAGAAGCCCGCCGACAACACGATGCCCGCCACAAACGTTCGCCATTTCATTGTCCCCTCCAAGTATTTCATGGTCCCCTCCAAGTGTTGATAAAGTCCTGCCGCATGGTAAACCTAGCCGCGTTCTCGAACCTCGTCAATTGTTGATGAATTCAATGCCGTCCGCCGCGCCCGGCGCGTTCGCGCGCAGCCGCCCGGCGGCGAACGTGCGGACGCCGCCGACATCGGCGCCCAGGATGGCGGCGGCGACGATCCCGCCGCCGACGATGACCGACAAGGCGGCCGCGAGCAGCGGCGGGTGGACCCCGTTCAGGGGGCGAACCGCCAATCCCATCACCCCCGACGCCGCGGCGATGACGCCCATGTCGCGCCATGACGGCCGGATCGATTTTCGGCGCAGCGCCGGCGCGGCGGCGGCGGCGAATCCGACCCCCAGACTCAGCGCATAGGCGCGCGCCAGACCGTCGATGTCGAAGGAGAAGAACGGCAATTGGATGAGGAGGAGATTGGCGGCGAGCGCCGTCAAGGCGGCCAGGGTCAGCGGCCAGGTCCTGCTGGCGAGCTGGAAGACCGGATTGCACATCGCGTAAAGCGAGCAATAGGCGAAAAAGCCGGGCGCCAGCCAGACGCTCAGCCGCGCGTAGTCGCCGCGAAAGGGAGCCGGCACCATGAGCGCCTCGAAGGTCGGCGCCATGGCCATGTAGCCGACCGTCAGCGGCGCCAGCACCGCGAACACCAGCACGATGTTGACCGCGATCTGGGCTTCGGCCGCGCCGCGTCCCTCGCCCCGGTCGCGCTCGAGCGCGTATTGGAACAGCAGGGTTTCCGGCAGGACGTTGAGCGCGAAAAACAGACGCGACCCCAGATCGGTCGCCAGCGCCAGCTTGCCTGTCGCCGCCGCGCCGAACCATTGGAAGGCGAGACGGCGGTCGATGAGATTGATGAGAAGATAGATGACGCTCGAGGCCACGATCGGTTTGGCGTAGATCACGAAGCGGCCGATCGCTTTGCCGTTCGCCAGCGCCAGCCGGGCGCCGGGCGTGCGCGTCGCCGCCCCCAGGGCCACGACCGAAACGAGCGTGGTCGCCGCGAGAGCGGCGATGACGGGACCGGCCGAGCGCGTCGTCGCGGCGACGCCGATCACCACCGTGAAGGTCAGGGCGTGCCGGGTCGCCGCCAGCGCGGCGAATGCGCGCCCCTGAGAGCGCGCGCGCATATGGGCGGCGCAATAGTCGCTGCGCGCATAGGCGATCGCCATCAACGGCGCCAGCGCCAGGAGCCCTGCCCCGAGCCCGGTGTCGACCTTGAACGCGAACAGCGTCGCGACCAGAACGGCCGCGGCCGCGATCATGGCGATATAGCCGGCGTCGAGACTGGCGGCGGTCGCCTCGCGCTCCTCGTCGGCGCCCGAGAAGCGGATCGAGGACAGGCGCAGCCAGTCGAACAGCGCCAGCCCCAACGTCATCGCCGCGAGCGCGACGGTCGCGAAACGGCCGAACTCGGCCGGTCCCAGGAGCGCGCTGAGCGCAACGCCCAGGATGAAATTCGCAACCGCGTTGACAAAGAAGACGATGGCGAAAACCATCCGGCGCGCCTCGATTCTGGAAGCGCGCAACTCTTACGTTTGGCCGGTTAAGGGCGCATTTATCCGGAACAGCGCCGATCAACGGCCCCGATTGGCGCCAGTGAAGACGACGACCTCGTCCTTGAAGACCCGGTCGAGCTCGGCGTGCGCTTCCTCGTCCAGAAGATCGCGGTCGATGCTCTCGGGCTCGAGCTCGGCGACGTGCCGTTCAAGGCCGGCGCGCTCGTCCTTCAGCGTTGCAAGCTCAGCCCTGAGCGCGACCGCCTCGGCGTCGTATTTCGCCTTGGCCTTCAATCCGTGCTCGCCGTTGGAGGCCCCCCAGACCAGATAGCCGGTCGCGACCCCGAGCACGAGGTAGAAGACGATCGGCGTCAGGATCGAGCGCAGGCGCGTTCTTACGACCATGGGTCGATCCTGCCGGGCGCGTGGTTAAGACAGCGTTACCGATCGATCGTCAGGCGGACTTGATCGCCGTGCGGCCGGCGTAGCGGGCCTGATCGCCGAGCTCCTCCTCGATGCGGATCAACTGGTTGTACTTGGCCAAGCGATCCGAACGCGAGAGCGATCCGGTTTTGATCTGACCGCAATTGGTCGCGACTGCGAGATCGGCGATGGTTGAATCCTCGGTCTCGCCCGACCGGTGCGACATCACCGCGGAATAGCCCGCCCGGTGAGCCATCTCGACCGCCGCCAAGGTCTCGCTCAGCGATCCGATCTGATTGACCTTGACGAGGATCGAGTTGGCGACCCCTTCCTTTATCCCCCGGCTCAGGATTTCGACATTGGTGACGAAGACGTCGTCGCCGACGATCTGCCGGCGCGACCCGAGTCTTTCGGTCAGCAGTTTCCATCCCTTCCAGTCGTCCTCGGCCATTCCGTCCTCGATCGAGAGGATCGGATAGGCGTCGGAAAGCTGGACGAGATATTCGACCTGCTGTTCGATCGAGCGGGTCTTGCCCTCGCCGGAATAGACGTAGGCGCCGTCCTTGAAGAATTCGGACGCCGCGGGGTCGAGCCCGAGCGCGATGTCCGCGCCGGGCTTGAAGCCCGCCGCCTCGATCGCCTTCATGCAGAAGTCGAGCGCCGCTTCCGCCGACGGCAGGTTCGGCGCAAAGCCGCCCTCGTCGCCGACATTGGTGTTGTGCCCCGCCTTTTTGAGCGCCGCCTTGAGCGCGTGGAACGTTTCCGAGCCCCATCGGACCGCGTCGGCGAACGACGGCGCGCCGACCGGAAGGATCATGAATTCCTGAAAATCGATCGGATTGTCGGCGTGAGCGCCGCCGTTGAGGATGTTCATCTGCGGCGTCGGCAGCATACGCGCCATCGTTCCCCCGACATAGCGGTAGAGCGGCAGGCCCGAGGCTTCCGCGGCAGCCTTGGCCACGGCGAGCGAAACGCCGAGGATCGCGTTCGCCCCCAGTCTGGATTTCGTCTTGGTCCCGTCGAGAGCGATCATCGTCTCGTCGATCTTGAGCTGGTCCTCCGCATCGAGGCCCGAAATCGCGTCGAAGATGTCGCGGTCGACCGCGTCGAGCGCCTTCAGCACCCCCTTGCCGCCGTAGCGGCTCTTGTCGCCGTCACGCAGCTCCAGCGCCTCGCGTTTGCCGGTCGAAGCTCCGGAGGGAACGGAGGCCCGTCCGAACGAGCCGTCCTCCAGGACGACGTCGACCTCGACGGTCGGATTGCCCCGGCTGTCCAGAATTTCCCGGGATTCGACGTTCACGATCGCTGTCATGGATGGATGTCCCTCGCTGTCGAGCTCAGGCCGGCTTGTACGCCATCGAGGCGACATGGGAAAGGCAGGCGACCGCCTAATTAGTGAGCACGCAACCTGCACAATTGCATCCTCGGGGAAACAATTGAACAAAACGGCCGAAGGGGGGAAAAAAATGCGCCGCGAGGGGGCCCAGCCACGTGACAGGGCCCAAAAAGTGGACTAGCAATGTCGTGCGAAAAGGAGGCCGCTGCCAAAAAGTTTGGCGCCGGAAGCCGCAAAGTCTGTGGGAGGACGACGCGTTCCACCATCTCGGCCCAGCGTCTTAGATGCGCTCGGGATAATAAAAATCGATTAAAATATTCGGGATTCCGGGGCGCATTTGAGGATAGAGAAAGAAGGGCGAGACGCATGACCGGCGCCTCGCCCTTTCCCTTTAGTGAAAGCGTTGGCGATACTTGGCGCCGGCAAGTTCGGGATAAGTATTAAATCTCAGCCGCCCTCGGCTTCGCCCTCGGCCCAGCCTCGCCGCGCATCGTCGATATAGGCGTCGAGACGCCCTTCGCCGATCGCCTGCCGCGCGCCCGACATCAGTTCCAGATAATAGGCGAGATTGATCTCGCTCAGTCCCATCATGGCGAGGATTTCGCCCGACTTCACCAGGTGGCGCCAGTAGGCGCGAGAATAGTCGCGCGCCATCCGCGACGACGACAGCGGATCGACCGGCCGCGAATCGTCGGCGAAGCGCGCGTTGCGCAGATTGAGGCGGCCGCGGCGGGTGAACGCCATGCCGTGCCGCCCGGCGCGGGTCGGCATCACGCAATCGAACATGTCGACGCCGCGTCGCAGCGACTGCAGCAGATCGTCAGGCGTGCCGACCCCCATCAGGTAGCGCGGCCTGTTTGCGGGCAGATGCGGGATCACGGTCTCGATCGTGTCGAGCATGACGGCTTGCGGCTCGCCGACCGCCAGCCCCCCGATCGCGTAGCCGTGAAAGCCGATGTCGGCCAGCGCCTCGGCGCTGAACACGCGCAGATCCTTTTCGATCCCGCCCTGGACGATGCCGAAGACCGCCCTGCCCGGCTGCGCGCCGAAGGCGATCTTCGAGCGCTCCGCCCAGCGCAGCGACAGCCGCATCGCACGCTCGGCCTCGGCATACGAGCACGGCAGCTTCACGCATTCGTCCAACTGCATTTGAATGTCGGCGCCCAGGAGGCGCTGGATCTCCATCGATCGCTCGGGCGTCAGTTCGTGTCGCGAGCCGTCGATATGCGACTGGAACGTCACGCCCCTCTCATCGAGCTTGCGCAGTCTGGCGAGGCTCATCACCTGAAAGCCGCCGGAATCGGTGAGAATCGGGTGCGGCCAATTCATGAATCGGTGCAGGCCGCCGAGCGCGGCGATCCGCTCCGCGCCCGGAGCCAGCATCAGGTGATAGGTGTTGGAGAGGACGACGTCCGCGCCGAGCGCGCGCACCGTCTCGGGATGCATCGCCTTGACGGTCGCCGCGGTTCCGACCGGCATGAAGGCGGGGGTGCGGATCACGCCGCGCGGAGTCGCGATTTCGCCCAGCCGGGCCGCGCCGTCGGCGGCAAGGATGGCGAAGCTGAAAGTCGAAGTCATCGAGGCTCTTAAAGAGTCTTTGCGAGCGCCAAGAGGGGCTGCGGACCGAGCGAAAGTCGATAAAGCATGATCGACCGGGCGTGGCAAACCGCCGCCGCCCTTCGCGGGCCTTTGCGGCGTCCGTCGCAAATCCCGTCGACGCTTAACCTGTTCGAAACAAGAAGCGCTTACGTTGCGTCCTGCCGCCATGATCCAGGGTGAGCCATGTTCCATCGGCGTCAGGTCTTGTCGACGATCGCCGCGACGCTGGTCGGCGCGCGGTCCGCTGCCGCGGAGACCGCCGCGGAGGCGAAAGAGCGGCTCCTCACTGTCGACGGCAAGACGGCGAGCGGCAGGACATTCAATTTCACCCGCGACGACTTGCTGAGGCTCGGCGTAGCGCGCATCTCGACGCACACGCCCTGGCACGACGGCCTCATCGATTTTGACGGCGTGCTCGCGCGCGACCTGATGACGTTCGTCGGCGCGAGGGGCGAGAAGGCGGCGATTTTCGCGCTCGACGATTATCAGGTCGACGTGCCGCTCGAGGATTTCAAACAGTTCCGCGCCATCTTCGCCCACTCCATGAACGGCAAGCCGCTGACGGTCGAAGAGAAGGGCCCGCTGTTCCTCGTCTATCCGTACGATTCGAATCCGCAACTCGCGACGGAAACCTACTATGCGCGATCGATCTGGCAGATTTCCCGCATCAGAATCCTGTGAAACGTGAGCGGAAAGGCCGACAGCGTCGCCTCGGGCAAGTCGCAGCGAGTCGTCTATGCATTGCTGGCCGCCGTCATCTGTTTCGCCGCCGCAGGGATGGCGATCCGGCGTTTCGACGCGCAGATCAGCGCTTCGATCAGTCGCGCCGCCCGGTTTGAGACGACGTTCAACGCGTCCAACGGCAAGATCGACGTCGCGCGGCTGAAGGCCGCCTACGCGCTCTGGACGGTCGATCCCAGCGCCAAGCGGCGACGAGAGCTCTCGACCGCCTTCGCAGTCGTCGCCGGCTGGAGCGCCGACCTGAAGCGCGGCGCCTTTGGCGAACTCACTCGCGGCGACGCGAAGATGGCGGCCGAAGCGACTGCTGTCATGACGACCGTGGGCATTTTGACGCCGCTGCCGGCGGCGCCGGCTGCGCCCGCCGCCGTGGAGAAATTCGACGCGCTGCTGGAGACGCTCGATGAACCGGTCGCCGGCTTGGCGTCCGGCGCTTTGGCCCACAGCATCGAACGCTCGCGCGCCGACGCGGAAATCATGCGCCGCCAGCAGGAAGAGCAGCTTGCGCTGGAGACCGGACTCCTCGTCAGCGCCTTCGGTCTCATCGGCGTCCTGTTCTGGCAGAAGCGCAAGGTCCAGCGCATGCACCGCGAGCAGATCGCGGCCAGCCGTCGCTTCGAATTCCTCGCCGCGCACGAACTCGTTGACCGGGTTGCGCAATCGCGCGGCGTTCTCCGAGCGCATCGAGCAAGCCTTCGCCCGGCGCGCGCGCGGAGGCGGCGAGGTCGCGCTGCTCACGCTTGACGTCGATCGGTTCAAGACCATCAACGACGCCCTCGGCCACGCCGCCGGCGACCAGCTTCTGACCTCGATCGCCGACCGTCTGAAGCGCCTGTCAGGCGAAGGCGACGACGTCGTGGCCGCGCGGCTTGGCGGTGACGAATTCGCCCTGCTGGTCGAAGGCGAGGAGGCTGCCGACAGGGCCCGCCGCCTGGCCCAGGCGACGCTGGAGGCGATGCAGCGCCCGCATCGCATCGGAGCGCTCAGCATCGCCTCCAACGCCAGCATCGGCCTCGCTCACGCGCCGAGCCACGGGGATACGCCCAACGACATCGTCCGCGGCAGCGACATCGCGCTCAACCGCGCCAAGTCGGGCGGCCGCGGCGTCATCAGCGTGTTCGACACAGCCAAGGATCGCGACGTCCTGGGCAGGCGGGCGCTCGAATCCAACCTCCGGCGCGCGCTCGAACTCGATGAATTCGAACCCTACTACCAGCCCCAGGTCGACCTCGCGACCGGCCGCATCGTCGCCGTCGAAGCGCTGATCCGCTGGATACGGCGCGGCAAGCTGATCCTGCCGCGCCACATCATTCCGCTTGCGGAGGAGAGCGGCCTCATCGTCGCGATCGACCGCCACATGCTGGAACTCGTCTGCGCCGACGCGCTGCGCCTGCCCCGCTCCCTCCAGATTTCGATCAATCTGTCCGCGGCGCATTTTCTTTGCGACGACATCGTGCCCTCGATCGCCGGCATCTTGGCGCGATCCGGCGTCGATCCCGGCCGCATCGCGCTCGAGATCACGGAAAGCATCATGCTGACCGACGAGGCGCGCACGCGCGACGTGCTGGCGCGCCTGCGCGGTCTCGGCACGGCGATCGCGCTCGACGATTTCGGCGCCGGATTCTCCAGCCTTGCGTATCTGCGCCGCTTTCCCTTCGACAAGCTGAAAGTCGACAAGGCGTTTGTCGACGACGTCGACACGAGCGCGGAATCGTTCGAGATCTTGCGGGCGATCGTCAACCTCGGCGGGTCCTTGGGGATGTCGGTGATCGTCGAGGGAATCGAGCGGCGGACGCAGGCCGAACGAGCCCTCGCCGCCGGCTGCGGACTCGGCCAGGGCTATCTCTTCGCCAGGCCGATGCCGTTCGCCGATTGCGCGCGACTCGTGAATGAGGACGATCGCAACGCGTTGTCAGCGGCCTGAGCGGGCGCCGCCGCCGATCAGCAGACAGGCGTCGCCGTAGGAATAGAATCGATAGCCCACGTCGATCGCGTGCGCGTAGGCCGCGCGCATCGCATCAAGGCCGCTGAACGCGCTGACCAGCATGAACAGGGTCGAGCGCGGCAAATGGAAATTGGTCATCAAAACGTCCACGGCGCGGAAGCGGTAGCCGGGCGTGATGAAGATCGCCGTCTCGCCCGAAAACGGCAGAACGCGTCCGTCCGCGTCCGCGGCGCTCTCGAGAATGCGCGCCGAGGTCGTGCCGACGCAAACGATCCGCCCCCCCTTCGCGCGCGCGGCGTTGAGCGCGGCGGCGGTCTCGGCGTCGATCGCGCCCCATTCGGCGTGCATCTTGTGGTCGCGGGTGTCTTCGACCCTGACCGGAAGGAAGGTGCCGGCGCCGACATGCAGCGTGACCCGATGCAGCGCGACGCCGCCGGCCGCGAGGCGATCGACCAGGGCCGGGGTGAAATGAAGGCCGGCGGTCGGCGCCGCCACCGCCCCGTCGTTCGCCGCGAACATGGTCTGATAGTCGGCGCGGTCCTCGACCCGCGGCGCGCGGCGGCCGGCGATATAGGGCGGCAGCGGGGCTGAGCCCAGGCGCTCGATCGCCTCGTCGAGCGCGGCGCCGGCGAAGTGGAAGCGCAGCAGCACCTCGCCCGCCTCGCCCTTGTCCTCGATTTCCGCGTCGAGGGCGCCGAGCAGGCAGGCCATGCTCTCGCTGGTCTCGCCGAACCGGATGCGCTCCCCGACCTTGAGCTTCTTGGCCGGACGCGCGAGCGCCAGCCAGCGGCTGTCGTCGATGCGCCGGATCAGCGTCGCCTCGATCGACGCCGCCGCCTCGCCCCTGACGCGCACGCCCTCGAGCCGCGCGGCGATCACGCGGGTGTCGTTGACGACGAGCGCGTCGCCGGGCCGCAGAAAATCGGGCAGCGCCGAAACGCGCGAATCCTTCAGCCCGCCGTCGGGGCCGACGACGAGCATCCGCGCGCTGTCGCGTGGGGAGGCGGGCTGAAGCGCGATCCGCTCGGGCGGGAGAACGAAATCGAAGGCGTCGACGCGCATGGCGGGAATTATCGCCGGCTTGTCGTCCGCCAACGCGTCATCGCGAGCGTCAGCGAAGCGATCCAGTCCGGATGCGGGGCGCGGCCGATCGATTGCTTCGTCGCTCATGCTCCTCGCAATGACGGGGAACCAAGCCCGCCCCTCTCAGCTCAGCGTCGCCTTGACGATCTTGTCGGGATCGCGCACCGGCTCGCCGCGCTTGATCTTGTCGACGTTCTCCATCCCCGAGACCACCTTGCCCCAGACCGTATATTGGCGGTCGAGGAACCGGGCGTCGCCGAAGCAGATGAAGAACTGCGAATTGGCGGAATTCGGGCTCGAAGCGCGCGCCATCGAGACCGTGCCGCGAACATGCGGCTCGGCGTTGAACTCGGCCTTGAGGTCGGGATATTTCGAGCCGCCGGTTCCGGTGCCGTTCGGGCAGCCGGTCTGGGCCATGAAGCCGTCGATGACCCGGTGAAAGACGACGCCGTCGTAGAAGCCCTCCGAAACCAGGCGCTTGATGTGCGCGACATGGCCCGGCGCGACGCCGGGGTTCATTTCGATCACCACCGGACCCTTGTTGGTCTCGAGGGTCAGCGTGTCGCCGGGACTGGTCATGAACTGAACTCCTGATTATTTGGCGGCCGGGGCCATGCGCATGGTGACGATCTTGTCGGGATTGGTCACCGCGCCGTTGTTTTCCTCGGTCCCGGCCTTGATCTTGTCGACGACGTCCATCCCCGAGACGACTTGGCCGAAAGCCGTGTACTTGCCGTCGAGGAAGTCGGCGTCGGCGAAGCAGATGAAGAACTGCGAATTGGCCGAATTCGGGTCGCCCGAGCGCGCCATGCCGAGAATGCCGCGGGTGAAATGGGTCTTGTTGAATTCGGCCGGCAGGTTGGGCAGATCCGAGCCGCCCATGCCGGTTCCGGTCGGATCGCCGGTCTGCGCCATGAAGCCCGGAATGACGCGATGGAACACGATGCCGTCATAGAATTTGCGCTTCACCAGCGTCTTGATCCGCTCGACGGTTTTGGGCGCCCAATCGGGCCTCAGCCGAATGACCACTTTGCCGTGTTTGGTTGTGAGGATGACGGTGTTGTCGTCGTCCTTCGCCGCCCAGGCGGTCGAAGCGGCGAAAAGAGGAAGCGCCAGCGCGGCGCGGCGGCTGATCAAGAGCATGCGAGGCCTCGGGGGCTGCGGCGCGCGATCGCCGCCGAGCGGCTTGATAGCAGGTTGAAAGGGCATTGCAACCTGCGGGGCTCGCAAGCCGCGCGGGCGAGCGCGCCGGGAAAACGCGGGGGAAGGGGGACCATGCGAAGCGTGGCGGAGGGAGCGGGCGTCGCCTCCGGCTTTGACGCCGAATGAAGGCAAGCTACAGTCCCTGTATGACGATTCGAGTTCGTGCGCTCCTGTCTCGTCCTCGCGGCCCTCGCCGGCCTTGGCGCGTCTCCGCTCGCGGCCCAGCCCGTGACCCGGCAATGCGCGTACAAGGGCGACGGCAAGCTCGGGCCGCTCGTCGTCGCCTTCGACGAGGCGGCCCGCTCGGTCAGCGTGACATCGCGCGATGGCCAGGTGTGGCGCTATCGGGACGGAGTGACCGGACCGATCGGGACCTCCGCCGAGGCGGACGATCTCGGCCCGGTCGAGCAATTCGTCCATTTGCGCGGCAGTCAGGTCGAGGTCGGCTTTCGCTGGCCCGACGACGGGTTGACGGGGCATCTGGCCTATTTCGACGCGGCCGCGTTCAAGAACCCGGCCCGCCGCTGCCTGTGGCGCTCGCTTTGGGTTTTCGCGACCGGGTAGCCCTTTGCAGACGGGGTCGCTAACTGCGTCTGGTCCGATCGTCGACCTCTCCCCTACTCCGCCGCCACCTTCGGCAGATGCGCGAGCGACTGCGCGAGCGCCGCCGGATCGTAGTCCTGATCCTCGAGCTTGCCGGCGAAATAGTCGGTGTAGGCCTGCATGTCGAAATGGCCGTGGCCCGAGAGGTTGAACAGGATGGTCGGCGATGTCCCCTCCGCCCGCGCCTTCAGCGCCTCGTCGACCGCCGCGCGCACCGCGTGGTTGGTTTCCGGCGCCGGCACGATCCCTTCCGCCCGCGCGAACATGACGCCCGCCTCGAAGCACGGGTTCTGGTGATAGGCGCGGGCCTCGATCAGCCCCAGCTCCTTGCAGTGGCTGACCAGCGGCGCCATGCCGTGATAGCGCAAGCCCCCGGCATGGAAGCCGGGCGGGATGAATTCCGAGCCGAGGGTATGCATCTTGACCAGCGGGGTCAGATGCCCGGTGTCGCCGAAGTCGAAGGCGTATCTGCCGCGGGTCAGCGACGGGCACGCGGCCGGCTCGACCGCGATCACCCTGACGTCGCGCTTGTCGGTGAGCTTCCTGCCGATGAACGGAAAGGCGAGGCCGGCGAAGTTGGAGCCGCCGCCCGCGCAGCCGATCACGACGTCGGGGTAGGCGTCGGCCTGCTCCATCTGCTCGATCGCCTCGATGCCGATGACGGTTTGATGCATCAGCACATGGTTGAGCACGCTGCCGAGCGCGTATTTGGTGTCGGCGTTCTTGGCCGCGACTTCCACGGCTTCCGAAATCGCGATGCCGAGGCTGCCGGGCGAATCCGGATGCTGGGCGAGGATCGCGCGGCCCGAATCGGTCTCGTTGCTGGGGCTGGCGACGCATTTCGCCCCGTAAGTCTCCATCAGGGCGCGGCGATAAGGCTTCTGATTGTAGGAAACCTTGACCATGTAAACCTGGACTTCGAGGCCGAACAGCCCGCCGGCGAAGGCGAGCGCGGAGCCCCACTGCCCCGCGCCGGTCTCGGTCGAGAGCTTCGCGACGCCTTCCTGCTTGTTGTAGAAGGCCTGCGCCACCGCGGTGTTGGGCTTGTGGCTGCCGGCCGGGCTCACCCCCTCGTATTTGTAGAAAATGCGTGCGCTGGTTCCGAGCGCCTTCTCGAGCCGCCGGGCGCGATAGAGCGGCGTCGGACGCCACATGCGGTAAACGTCGCGCACGGGCGCCGGGATTTCGATATGCCTTTCCGCGCTCACTTCCTGCCCGATGAGCGCCATTGGAAAGAGCGGGGCGAGATCGTCCGGCCCGATGGGTTTGCCGGTGCCCGGATGCAGCACCGGGGGCGGCGGCGACGGCAGATCGGCCATGATGTTGTACCAGGCGTGCGGAATCCGATCCTCGCCCATCAGATATTTGGTCTGCTCGCTCATCGTTCCTCCCTCGGGGTCGCGTCTCGGGCGCGACGGCGAGCGACGCTATCACAAGAGCGGGACGTCGATGAAAGGCTTTTTTTGGCGCCCGTTTTGGCGCCCGCCGCCGCTTCCCCGCGCAGGCTCGGCCGGTCGGGCGTTCAGCGTCGATCGCGCGGCCCCGCTCCCGGCGGGGGGGCCGGGAGCTTCGCTGGGCCTAAGTTCAGTCGCGCCGGTTTCAGTAGCGCCGGAATCCTCCGATCAAGAGTCCGGCGGCGGCTCCGGTCGCGGCGCCCTGCCAAAATCCCGGCGGCGGGCCGCTGGTGGGCGGCGGATCGTTGACCGGGAGCCCGGCCCGCCTGCGCCACGCCGGCGTGCCGCCCGGGTCCGGCGGGGCCGCGGCGGCCTCGGTTTCGACGCGAGGCGGCGACGATCGCTTGGTCACCCGATGATGGCGCTCCGGCGTCCGGGCCTTGGTCAAGCGCGGCGCATGTTTCGACGCCGGCTTGACGGCTTGCCTGGGCGCATGCCTGGGCGCCGATTGGGCGGCGAGATATTTTTGATACTCGGTTTGGCTTTCGGCCCGCAGTTCCGCCAATTGCAGCGCCCCGAGGAAAGAGGTCGCGGCGGCGCCTTTCCGCTTCTGCCACGCCGAGATCGCCACGCGGGTCGAGAGATTGAAAACGCCGGTCGCCTGACCCTTGTAAAGCTCGAGCGCGATCAGACGGTCCTGGATTTCCTTCCGATCCGTCGCCGTCAAATCGAGCGCCTTTTCCGTATCCACCGATCCGATTTCCGCCTTCCAGTCCGTCTTGGAGGGCGCGACCGGCTCGACCGCGGCGACCGTTTCGGGGGCCCGTGACGCCGCCGTTTCGGGGACTTTTGCAGCGCCCGACGCTCCAGAGTCCCGAGAGGCGACAGTTTCGGGGACTTTGGCGGCGGTCGAAGCGCCAGCGTCCTGAAGGACTTCGATCCGATTCTTCGCCATTTGCGCGAACACACCGTTCGGAAACGCGTCGAGATAGACCTTATAGTCGGCGCTCAGATTCGAGTGCTGCGCGGATTCCCACAACAGGTCTTCCTGAGTGCGCGCGGCGACCGCGGCGATCACGGGCGACGGCGCCTTGGCGGCGTCCGCGGCCTCTTCCGGCGAGGCTTGCGACGCGGGTTGCGGATTGAGCGCGTAGTCGCCGATCAGCGAGGTGTTCACCCACGGCAACTGGTTGTGATCGGTCTTTTCCCAGACCTCACTGCGGACCCTCGACATGACCGTGTCGATCGAGACGCCCGAATCGAAGACATGATCCAGAAACGCCTCGGTGAACGGACTGTGCTGACCCGCGGGCCCGTCGAGCGCGACGCTCTTGGGGTCGCTGGCGAAGGCGATCAAAGTGCCGCGCGCCAGATCGCCGTCGATCCGGCTCAAGCCCCGTTCGCCGATGATTGCGCGCGTCCTGCTCTTCGCCAACGCGGCGGCGAAGGGATTGTCGCGGCAGGCGTCGAGGATGACGACGTTGACGCGATCCTCCCGCTTCATCTGCTTGAGGATGAGCGAGACGCTGATCGCGCCCAGATCGAGGTCCGTCGGACTGCGCAGCTTGATATCGGTCGGGATGAGATAGTTCTCGTCATCGACCGAAACGCCATGTCCGGCATAGTAGACCACCGCCGATTTCGCGCCGGGCAAGGACGCCGAGAATTCGGCGACTTTCTGCCTCATCTCAGCGATGTCGAGGTTATACCCATCGACGACCTGAAACCCCAGCTTTCTGAATGCGCCCGCCACCGCCCTGGCGTCGAACGTCGGATTGTCGAGTTTTGGAGCGTTCAGATAGGCGCCGTTGCCGATCACGAGCGCGACCCGCTTGCCCTCGGGGGCGGCCGCAACATTGGAGATCGAGACGACTGCGACGCCGATTGCGACCAGCGACCGTGCAAACGGCATTAGATAGTGACGATAACACGCTGGAAAATCTATACATTTCCGCGCCTCCCTCGGGCTGTCGTCGCGGACGGGAGTTTCCCGCGCTCGACGATGAACCCCAATCACGACCGCCGGCCACGCTCGCTCGCGGACCGACTGGAAAAGCCCCACGAAGGCTTTTCCCTCTTGCCTCTCCATTCGGCGGCGGCGACAGCGACTCCGGGCCCGATGAACCCGTCCCGCCCCCGCACAACCCGCCGAGCGGCTCTCTTCACATACCACGTCTTCACGCGGTCTTCACGCGCGCGTTATGCCCCGGTTCGGATGCGCGCGATGTGCCGCAGGTCACAGCTAGCGCACAATCGGCGCGAAAATGTGCCCTGAGGCCCCAAACGGCCGCCCGCGACGGGACGAACGCGCCAGCGCGGCGCCGTTCTCGATCGACCCGCTTGACAGAGCCTCGCACGCTCGCGCAATCAGACGCTTTCGGCCGCGAGCCGATGGGCTGGCGGAGCGATGACTGCTTTAATGCGCCTGCGCTACTGGCTGGAATATGCCGGATTCCGGCTGCTCGCGGCGGCGATCATCGCTTTGCCGCTGGAAGCCGCATCGCGCGGTTCGGGCGCCGCCTGGCGGCTGATTGCGCCCCGGCTCAGCCGGCAGAAGCGCGTGTTGGACAATCTGGCCGCCGCCTACCCCGACATGTCGCTCGACCAGCGCAAGCGGCTCGCCGGCGACATGTGGGAAAACCTCGGCCGCACCTATGCCGAATTCTTTCATCTCGACGAGGTCGTCGCCTCCGGACGCATCGCGCTGGAGCCGTTGGAGCGTTTCGAAAAGATCGCCCAGGGCGGCCCGTTCGTGGTCTGCGGCCTGCATCTCGGCAACTGGGAGATTATGTCGCAGGCGGCAAAGCGCTTCGGGGTGCCGGCTGACCGGCGTCTACCAGAGGTTGTCGAATCCTTACGTCGACAAATACACGGCCAAGCTGCGCGCGCCGCAATACGAAGGCGGGCTCCTGCCGAAAACGCCAGCGACGGCGCGGGCGCTGATGCGCAAGGCGCGCGAGAACTGCTGCCCCGCCTTCCTCGCCGACCTGCGCGACGACCGCGGAGCGGCGGTTCCGTTTTTCGGCCGGCCGGCGCTCTCGACCACCTATCCCGCGGTGCTCGCGCGCACGGTCGGCCTGCCGCTCTACGCCTGCGCCGTGTTCCGCAAGCCCGGCGTGCGCTTTTCCATCCGCATCGAGCCGATCCCGGTGCCCCAGACAAACGATCGCGCCGCCGACGCGCTTGCCGCCACCGGGGCGCTGCAGGCCCAGTTCGAGGCCTTCATCCGCGAGGCGCCCGAGCAGTGGATGTGGGGGCATCGGCGCTGGGATTAAGCTTGCAACTCCGATTGTTCGGAAGGGAGAAAACATGAACTACGCCGTCAAGAAGCCGGAGTCCGTCGGAATGAGCGCGCGCCGGCTCGAGCGCATCAGGCCGGCCATGCAGGCTTACGTTGACAGCGGCGTCTACGCCGGGATCAGCACCCTGATCGCGCGTCGCGGCCAGGTCGTGCATGCGGAGCAGTTCGGCTGGCGGGACAAGGAGGCGCGGACGCCGATGTCCTTCGACACCATCTTCCGCCTCTATTCGATGACCAAGCCCATCGTTTGCGTCGCCCTGATGACGCTGTTGGAAGAGGGGCGTTTCACCCTCTTTGATCCGCTGGCGAAATTCATTCCGGCCTTTGGCGGCG
Source organism: uncultured Alphaproteobacteria bacterium (assembly GCA_963784805.1). Taxonomy (GTDB): domain Bacteria; phylum Pseudomonadota; class Alphaproteobacteria; order Rhizobiales; family Beijerinckiaceae; genus Roseiarcus. The sequence goes on along the minus strand of CAWASR010000006.1, from coordinate 101,884 downwards.
TGAAGGTGCGCGAGGCCGACGGCAGCCTGGTCGATCCGAAGCGTCCGATCGCCTTGCGCGATCTGATGACCCACACCAGCGGCCTGACCTATCATTTTGTCGACGAAACCCCGGTCAGGAAGATGTACGAGCGCGCCAAGTTGCTCGACGCCGGCTGTTCGCTGGAAGCGGCGATCGAGGATCTGGCGCAATTTCCGCTCGACTTCCAGCCGGGTTCGCTCTGGCGCTACAGCTTGGGCATCGACGTCATTGGCCGCGTGGTCGAAGTGATCTCCGGGCGCTCCTTAAGCGCGTATCTGCGCGAGCGCCTGTTCGAGCCGATCGGGATGCCCGATACGGCGTTCGAGGTTCCGCCGGAAAAAAGAGGCCGCCTGGCGGCGATGTATGGCCGCCCCGACGTAATCGCTCCCGGCGTAACCATGGCGAGCGAGCTCGAAGCCTGGCGCAACGGGGCCAACGAACGCATCGACGTCTCCAGATCCTATCCCGTCGATGCGCCGCACGTGTTCGCCCGCGGCGGTCACGGGCTGTTCGGGACCATCGGCGGCTATTGGCGCTTCGCCCAGATGCTGGCCAACGGCGGACATCTGGACGGGAAGCGGATTCTGGGGCGCAAGACGCTCGCTCTCATGCACGCAAATCACCTCCCGGCTTCGCTCCTGCCGATCGCGGTCGGCGGGTTGCCCCTGCCCGGCTATGGCTTCGGTCTCGGTTCGCGAGTGCTCCTCGACGTGGCGCAGAGCGGCGCGCCGGGCTCGGTCGGCGAGTTCGGCTGGTCCGGGGCGGCAAAGACCCACTATTGGGTCGATCCGCAGGAGGAGCTTGTCGGGCTGTTCATGACCCAGTCGATGATGAGCTTCGACCTGCCGGAGTTGGAGCTGCGGGCGCTGGCCTATCAGGCGATCGAGGATTAGGGCGGGGCCGCCGAAGCCATTCTTCCAGGCCCGCCGCCACCGATTTCGTGTCGACAGCATAACGACCTCCCGCAGCGCCAAAAATCCGCGCCCTCCCCTTCGCGCCTTCCGCGTGGCAGACTGCGGCGACCCGCCGCCCATAGGAGTCCCGCCGCTTGCGCATCGCGACCTGGAACGTCAATTCGGTCCGCCAGAGGCTTCCCCACCTCCTCGATTATCTCAAGGAGGCAAAGCCCGACGCGCTCTGCCTGCAGGAGATCAAGTGCCTCGACGAGGCCTTTCCGCGCGCCGAGATCGAGGCGCTCGGCTACAACGTCGAGACGCACGGGCAGAAGACCTTCAACGGCGTCGCCATCCTCAGCCTGCGCCCGTTCGAGGTCGCGCGCGGCCTGCCGGGCGACGAGGCGGACGCGCAGTCGCGCTACATCGAGGCGGTGATCCCGGCGGACAGCGGCGTGGTGCGGCTGGCGTGCATCTATCTGCCGAACGGCAATCCGGTGGGGACGGAAAAATACCCCTACAAACTCGCCTTCATGGACCGGCTGATCGCCCATACGCGAAAGCTGCTCGAATACGAGGAGCCGCTGGTGCTGGCCGGCGATTTCAACGTCATCCCCGAGCCGCGCGACGCCGCCCATCCCGAACAATGGACCGGCGACGCGTTGTTCCTGCCCGAAACCCGGGCCAGGTTTCGCGAGCTACTGGCGCTGGGCCTTACCGACGCGCTGCGCGCGACTTCCGACGCGGGCGGGCTCTATACGTTCTGGGACTATCAGGCGGGCGCCTGGGCCAAGAACAACGGCATCCGCATCGATCATCTGCTGTTGTCGCCGCAGGCGGCCGACCGGCTGCAATCGGTCGCGATCGACAGGGAGATGCGCGGCCGCGACCGGGCCTCCGATCACGTCCCGATCCGGTTGGAGCTGGCGGCGTGAAAGGCGAAAGAACTATAACATTTTATATTAGTGATAATATCCGTCGTGTTTATTACTATACTACAATGTAGTTTGCGCGGCGGTAAACAGAACGCCAAGCTACTGAAAACATTGACTGGATCAGGAAAAGCGGCGGTAAAATCGGATCGTGCGATCACGAACCCCGCCGCTTCTTCGGCGCGTACGGGTTCGCGCTGCCCGGGCGCATGGAGAGGCGGATCGGCACGCCGAAGAGCCCGAATGTCTCGCGCAGGCCGTTGACGAGATAGCGCTTATAGCTCTCCGGGATTTTGTCGACCGCATTGCCGAACAAGACGAAGAACGGCGGGCGCGCCTTTGCTTGCGTGACGTAGCGGATCTTGACCCGCCGCCCGGACACCGCAGGCGGCGGCGTGGAGTTCGACGACCGGCTCGAGCCAGCGGTTGAGCCGCCCGGTCGAGATGCGCGTGTTCCAGATTTCGTGGGTGGCGACGACCGCCTCGATCAGCTTGTCGACATGGGCGCCGGTGAGGCCGGAAACCGGGATCACGCGGGCGCCGCGCAACTGCGGCAAAAGCCGGTCGGCCTCGGCGCGCAATTCGCGCGCCTTGTCGCTTTTCGCCTCGACCAGGTCCCATTTGTTGAGGCCGATCACCAGCGCCCTGCCCTCACGCTCGACCAGATCGGCAAGCGTCAGGTCCTGCCGCTCGAACGGGATCGTGGCGTCGAGCAGCAGCACGACGACTTCGGCGAAGCGCACCGCTCTCAGCGCGTCGGCGACCGCGAGCTTCTCCAATTTCTCGACCACGCGCGCGCGCCGGCGCAGGCCCGCGGTGTCGAACAGCTTGAGCTTGCGGCCGCGCCATTCGAACTCGATCCCGATGCTGTCGCGGGTGATGCCTGGCTCCGGACCGGTCAGCAGGCGCTCTTCGCCGAGGATGCGGTTGAGCAGCGTCGACTTGCCCGCGTTCGGCCGCCCGAGCACGGCGATGCGCAGCGGCTTCGTCGGGTCGAGTTCGCTGCCGTCCTCCTCCTCGCCGAGAATGAGCGGCTCGGCCTCGTCCTGCTCGTCCGGGTCGAGGCGAGCCGACAACGGCAGCACCGCGACCAGCGCGTCGTAGAGATCGCTCAGGCCCTCGCCGTGCTCGGCGGAAAAGGGGATCGGGTCGCCAAGGCCGAGGCCGAAGGCGTCGTACGTTCCGTCGCGCCCGCTGAGGCCTTCCGCCTTGTTGGCGACGACGATGATCGGCTTGCCGGAGCGCCGCACGGCCGCGGCGAAATGCCGGTCGGCGGCGGTGAGGCCCGCCCGCGCGTCGATGAGAAACAGGATCGCGTCGCAATCGGAAAGCGCGGCCTCGGTCTGCGCGCGCATCCGCCCCACGAGCGTCTCCGGATCGCCCTGCTCGAGACCCGCGGTGTCGACGACGGTGAAGGCGAGATCGGCGAGCCTCGCCTCGCCCTCGCGGCGGTCGCGCGTGACGCCGGGCTGATCGTCGACCAGCGCCAGCTTGCGTCCGACCAGCCGGTTGAAGAGCGTCGACTTGCCGACGTTCGGCCGGCCGATGATCGCGACCTTGGCGCTCATGTCCCTGCTAACCCGCCCGATCGGCCGGGTCCGGCTTCGAAGTCACTTCGCCGGCGTCTTGTTGGAGGCGACGAGGCCGAGCCAGCGTTCGGCCAATTCCCGCTCGCCTGGCAAAACTTCAGGGTCGCTCAGCACCAGGTCGAACTGCTTGGCCGCCTCGTCATACTCGTCGCGCGAGAGCGCCAGCGCGCCGAGATTGAGCCGCGCCAGGCGCCTGAATTGCCCATCGTCGCGCGCAAGCGACGTCAGCTCGGCCGCGCCCCGCTGCTCGTCGCTTGGGTTGTCGAGCCGGATCAGCGCCGCCCGCAGGCGCGCCGCTTCGCGAAACAGCGGATCGACCGAGGCGTCGCCGGCGACGGCGTCGAAGGCGGCGGTCGCGCCTCGCGGGTCGCTCTTGGCCTTGGCGCCGGCTTCGGTCATCTGGGCGAGGATTCCATATCCGCCCGGCGAATTGGCCGCGATCGCGGCGAGTTCGCCCTTCGCCTGGTCGAGCTTGCCGGTCTCGAGGGCGCCGATCGCCTGCTGGAATCGATCGCCGGCCGCCTGCGCAGCCTGTTGCCGCTCGTAGCGCCAGTAGCGGAAACCGGCGGTGGCCAACACGATCAGCACCGCGCCGGCAATGATCTGGTTCTGATATTTCTTCCAGAATTCCGCCGCCTTGTCGCGCCGGACCTCCTCGTCAACTTCCTGAAAGATGTCGCTCATACTTAAGGTCTAGCCCGACGCGCCCGCCCGGAGCTTGGCGCGCCGGGCATGAAATCCGGGCTCGCCCTATCATAGCGGGGCGGCGAAAGCGAGCGGCGGACCGCCGAGACGCGAAGCGTTCGCGCGCCGGCCGCGCGACAGTTGGTCGCAAATGATTCTGTTGATTTGGATCAAAGCCGGGTGCATCCTTTTCCCAGAAGCTGTCATTATGGCGACTCATTTGGGTGCTGGTGGCCGCTTGGTCGGCGTGGAGCGACGCCGTTGGCGTCGAAAGCCCGCGAGACGCGTTTCGGAAGCGAAACTTTGAGGAGAAGGAAGATGAACGATCCAACCAAGGCAGCCGGCGTCAACCGTCGCACGGTTCTCATCGCCGCCGCCGGCGCGGCGCCTCTGCTGGCGATGAGCGCGACCGGCGCGAGAGCGGCCAAGATGGCGCAGGCGGCCGTGCGCTATCAGGCGACGCCGAAAGACGGGAAAGAGTGCAGCGCCTGCAGCCTGTTCGAGCCGCCCAGCGCGTGCAAGAGCGTCGCCGGATCAATTTCACCAAAAGGTTGGTGCATGCTCTGGGTCAAGAAGCCGGGATAACAATCCAGCTTGGAGTGAGGCGCGTCGTCCGAATTCGCTTGGAACGACGTGATCCAATTCGTAGGTTGCGCTATGACGATTCGACGACGCCACCCGCCGCAGGAGCGGGGGCGTCATGTGGCGAAATGAATGCATGAGGGGCGCGATGACCGCAGCGGCGAATCGATCAAGCGCGAAGTCTCTGGGCAAGATGAAGTCTCTGGGCAAGATCAAGACGAGGCTGTGGGCCTTCGCTGTCGGTTTCGCGACGCTTGCCGCGGCGGCGGCGTTTCTAACCGTCGGAATCGGGCCGGCCAACGCGTTGCCGAGCTTTGCCCGCCAGACCGGGCAGCCCTGCGCGGCCTGCCATACCGCCTATCCCGAACTGACGCCCTTCGGCCGGCGCTTCAAGATCGGCGGCTATACGATGCAGGGCGGGGACTGGCAGGGACCGCCGATCGCCGCCATGTACATGCCCGGCTTTACGCATACGAATTCGGCGTTTGATCCGGGGGCGCAACCGCCGGGACTGCGCACCAACGACAATCTCGCCTCCCAGCAGGTCTCCGGGTTCGTCGCAGGCCGGCTCTTCGGCAATGTCGGGTCGTTCATCCAGATAACGGCCGACCCCACATACGGAGGGGTCTCGCTGGACGCTTCGGAAGTTCGCTACGCCGACACGTTCAAGCTGTTCAACAAAGACACGATCTGGGGCATCACGGTCAACAACACGCCGACCGTCGACGACCCCTGGAACACGACGCCCTCCTGGGGCTGGCCGCAAATCTCGTCGACCATCGCGCCGGCGTTCGGCCCGCCGTCGACGCGTATCGAAGACGGATACACCGGCGTGGTCGGCGGCGCCGGCGCCTATCTGTTCTGGAACGACATGCTGTATGCCGACCTCACGCTCTACAAGGGACTGTCAGTCCCAGCCTTGCGAATAGCCGGGACCGGCGACTCGGGGTCTGACGCCATGACCAACGTCGCGCCCTATTGGCGGCTCGCGATCGAGCCGCATTGGGGCCCACATTACCTGATGGTCGGCACGTTCGGCATGTACGGACAAATCACGCCCGGTCGCCAATACGGTTATGGCACGGACAACTTTCTCGATGTCGGCTTCGACTCCCAATACCAGTATGACGGCGATCAATACAGCGTGACCGTCAAACTCAGCGACATTATCGAATGGCAGAAGCTCAACGCCACTTACGCTCTTGGCGGTTCAACGAATGTCGACAATACGCTCAACAGCTTCAAGGCCAACGCGTCGTTCGTGTGGGACCATACCTACAGCGTCGGCCTCGGCTATTTCAACGTAAGCGGGTCGAATGACTGCATACTCTATGGCTTGTGCGGAGCGGGATTGAGCGCCAACAGCAGCCCGAACGGCGACGGCCTCATCCTCGACGTGGCGTACCTGCCCTTCAGCCACGGCAGCCCGTTTCCGTATTCGACCTGGAACGCGCGCATCGGCGTCCAGTTCACCCAGTATCTGCACATCTTCGGCGGCACGAACAACTTTGACGGCTCGTATCTGGGCGGGACTCATAACGCGGCCGGCAACAACTCGGTGTTCCTCTATGCGTGGCTCGCATTCTGACGCGCGTCGCGCTCGCGCGGGCGCGACGGAGGCGATGTTCCGGAATAATCGAGCCATTGGACGACATGTGAACGGCGGCGCGCTCCGCAGTTGAAGAACAGCGACAAATGGGAGAGATCATGCCCGCCACAGCCCAACACGATAGCGCTTCCCTCAAGTGTGCGACGACGAGGGGCAAGCGCCTGACCTTGGTCGCTTTTGCCAGCGCCGTATTGATCGCAACCAGTTCGTACGCCTTCGCCGTCGTCATCCCGATCCAGGCGACGCTGACCGGCGCCGGCGAAGTCCCCCCGAACAACAGCCCTGCAAAAGGCGTGATGGAGGGGACGTTCGACACCAACACCAATACGCTGCGATGGACCGTGACGTACTCGGGCCTGTCCGCCCCGGCGATCGGCGCGCATTTCCATGGCCCGGTCTCATATCTCGGGCTGACCCCTGAGGAGAACGCTCCGATTCAAGTCGGAACGCCCGGCAATCTCACGAGCCCGTTCCACGGCGTGGCCAAGATCGACAATACCCAAGCCCAGGACCTGAAGGATGGGCGCTGGTATTTCAATTTGCACTCCAAGAAGTTCCCCGCCGGCGAAATTCGCGGACCAGTCGTCCGCAGATGAGAGCTTCGGTTGGCGTGGTCCTGGTGCTGGCTCTATCGGCGACGACAGGCTCCGCCCCGGCCCATGCCGCGGACATTGCGGCGGGGAAACGAATCTTTCGGACCGTTTGTCACAAATGCCACGCGGCGCTGCCCTATACCGGCCGAATAGGCGTGGAGAACCTGCCGAAATTTCTGGCCAATCCGCGCCGCTACAAACCCTCGACCGCCATGACCTTTGCCGGCTTGCGCAGCAAGAAGGACATCGACGACGTGATCGCTTATATCACCTCAAACCAGTGAGCCGGCCGGCGCCGCGACATCGCCAGGAAGTTCGGGCAAATGCGAAATGGAAGCGGGATGGGCCGGCGAGGAATATCCGCCTGAGCGCGGGGCGGTAGGCGCCAAGATATGCGATTGAACGACCCAGGAGGCGTTCGATGGTCATGGTTCCGGTCCAACGGGACCGTGCGCGGGCTTGCGGTCGCGATCATCGTCCTGACTGCGGCGGGGACGCTTGGCTCGACCGGACCCGCCGCGGCTGAGGATGTCGCGCCGCGCGTGTCGCCCGATCGAATCGCGGATGTGCCCTCGACCGGGGCCGATCCTTTCCCGGCCTTCGACAATTTCGCCTGGCGCGCGTTCATCGCGCTCAATTGGCCCTCGCAACTTGAGGCCGCCGATCGCGGCGCTCCCGACCGCGCCAAATCTCTGAGTGATCCCGGCAAGCGTGTCTGGGAGACGTTCAAGTCCCGATACGAGCTGTTCCAGGTCGGGCCTCATGGGAAACCTCTCGCGCCGCCGCCCTGGGCGAGTTACGCCGGCCGCAATCCCTGCGGCCCCGGCTTCGACAATCGCGTGAAGACGCTGGCGTCCTTCGTTCCATTCGCGGATTTCAATCAGCCAAGCTTCACCCCCGGCGCTTTCGCCAATCCGCTTGTCGCGCAGAACGGCGCCTATACGCGCTACGAAATTCGCGTCAATGAGCCTGAGTACGCGACCCTAGCGACCAATGGCTGGAGCCAGGGCAAGAATCTGCCCGATTTAGAGCATCCCGCGCACCTTCCGCCCGGCTCGATCGCGGTCAAGGCCGCTTGGCGCCCGCTGACCGCCGCCGATACGCCGGCCGTGCGCGCGCGCTATTATGTCGTCAAAGACGCCGAAATCGTCGACGTCGCCAAGACGCTCGCCGCTGGGCGAACGATTTGCACGAAGAGCGACGTCGCCCTGGTCGGACTGCATATCGCGATCAAGACGCTCTATCGGCCGCAATGGCTGTGGAGCACGTTCGAGCATGTCGACAATGTGCCGCCGGTCGGCGCAGGCGCGGCGCGCGAGCCGGACGCCAGGGACGCCGGGGCGCCCTATTCCTATTTCGACGCCTCGAAACCGAACCTCGGACTTTGGCCGCCGTTCGGCTCGCGAACTGTCCTGCCGGTCAACTTGAGCAATCCGCCGAAGGTGGATCCGGCGCCGATGCAGGTGGTCCGCAAATTTCCGATCCACGCCTCGACCATGGCGATGAACCGCGCCTATTGGGCCTTGCCGGGCGTCAAGGGAACGGTCTGGGAGCACTACATGCTGGTCGCAGCGCAATGGCCGACCGTCACCCAGCCGCCCGAGCCGCAAAACGACGGTCGCTATTTTCCCGGGCTGACGCTCGATCCGAACACCCCGCGCGAGCCTTATCAGTCGTCCGACGCGGACGAGGCCCCGAAGGAGAACCTGGTCAATACGACGTTGGAGACTTACTTTCAGGACCAGACCTCAAGCTGCATGTCCTGTCACGACAGCGTGTCGAATGCGCGCGGATTCGACTTCGTCGGCTTCCTCGCCGGCGTCCACTAGGTCGCGCGCTCGCCGGGGCGTCACTTGGCGTGAGAGACCAGCTTCGCGTCGAGAATGATGTATTTGGCGGCGTCGATCGTGAAGTCGATCGTATCGCCGGGGCGCAGGCCCTTGCTGACTTCCGGCGTGCGCACCCGGTACATCATTTCCATCGCCGGCATGAAGCCCTTGATGTCGTCATGGGAAAGAGTCAGCGCGCCAGTCCCGGGCTGAACCGCCCTGACGATTCCGTGACCCTGAAAAATGCCGGTGACCGCCAACTCTTGCGCCCGGACGGCGCCGCCCAATGCGATGCCGCTCGCAATGACCCCGATCGCAAGCCATACCCTGGCGATTGTCATCTCAGCTTCCGGCCGGCCTCCTCTGGCTCAATATTGAGCGCGATGCGAGGCCGGCGCAAGCGCAAATGGCAGGCCTCCGTCATGCGCGGCTCGCCCGCAGGGCCGCGGCGGGTGATCGCCCTGGCTTTTTCGGGCAGTTTCGATTTCGGTGCGCCCGGCGTCTCGCGGGAGGCTGCCGGGATGGAGCGCTCGTCAGTCGAAAGGATGAGGCTTCAATGAGCGACACGATCCAAACAAATGGCGTGAGCCGCCGGACCGTCCTCTTGGCGGCGGCCGGCGCGGCGCCTCTGCTGGCGCTGCCGAACAGCAGCGCGGAAGCGAAAATGGCGCAGGCCGCAGTGAAATATCAGGCTACGCCCAATGACGGCAAGCAGTGCGACGCCTGCAATTTCTTCGTCGCCCCAAATTTGTGCAAGATGGTCGACGGCGATATCGCTCCAAGCGGCTGGTGTCTTTTGTGGGTGAAGAAGGCCGCGTGACCAAAAGCGCTTCGGCCTTGACCCCTGCGCGCGCGACTAGCCCTTCCGGCCGAGCCGCGCGTCGGCCTCGATCTCGACTTTCATTTCGGACTTGAGCAGGCCTGAGACGACGACGATCGTCGCCGCCGGGCGGATCGCGCCGAAGACCTCGCCCTGGACCCTCAGCACTGCTTCGCAAGAGGCGGCGTCGGTGACGAAAGTGCGCAAGCGCACGATGTCGGCGAGGCCGCCGCCGGCTTCCCTCAGGACCGCGGCGAAAGTCGAATAGATGTTCCGGGTCTGGTCGGCGGGATCGTCAGGCATCGCCATTGTCGCGTAGTCGTATCCGGTCGTGCCGGCGATATGGACCTCGTCGCCGCTGACGATCGCGCGCGAATAGCCGTGCGCAGCCTCGAACGGCGAGCCGGACGAAATGAGACGCCGGACGGCGGGCGCAGTCGTCACGCGAACTCCATGATCACCGCGTCGACCGCCAGCGAATCTCCCTCCTTGCACAGGATCGCTTTGACCGTCGCGTCTCGCTCGGCGCTCAGCACGTTCTCCATCTTCATCGCTTCGACGATGCACAGCTGCTCGCCCGCCTTCACCTCCTGCCCCGCCTTGACCGCGATCGCCTTGATTAGGCCCGGCATCGGGCACAGGAGCGCCCGCGAGCCGTCCGCCGCCTTGCGCTCGATCATCAGCGCGGCGAGCGCAGCTTCGCGGCGGGTGTAGACGCGCGCGTCGGCGGCTGCGCCGGCGTGCGAAAGCGCATAGCCGTTGAGGATCGGGCGCGCCTGCGCGGCGATCTCGACGCCGTCGACCGTTCCGCGCCACAGCGGGTCGCCCGGCTTCCAGTCCGAGCGCACCGCGACCTTGTGACCGTCGGCGAACAGGATCGCGACCTCGTCCTTCTTGCCTTCGATCTCGATCTCGATCCGGCTCTTGCCGATGGCGACGAGGCGGCTGAGCTCGAACCGCACCACCTCCGGCTCGCGCAACTGCCCGGAAATCAGGCGCTTGCGCTGATTGAGGGTATGATCGATGTGCGCGGCGACCGCCGCCAGACGGCGTTCCGTCTCGCCTTTGGGGCTGAGCGGCCGGAAGCCGTCAGGATATTCCTCGGCGATGAAGCCGGTCGAAAGCCGCCCCTCGCGCCAGCGCGGATTCAACATCAGCGCGGACAGGAACGGAATGTTGTGGCGGATGCCGTCGATGACGAAGGCGTCGAGCGCGCTCGCCTGCGCCTCGATCGCGCCGGCCCGGTCGGGCGCGTGCGTCACCAGCTTGGCGATCATCGGATCGTAGTGGATCGAGATTTCGCCGCCCTCGAAGACGCCGGTGTCGTTGCGAACCGTGACGCCGCGCTTCGTCCCCTCGGGCGGCGGCCGATATTTGGTCAGGCGGCCGGTCGAGGGCAGGAAGCCGCGGGTCGGGTCTTCGGCGTAGACGCGGCTTTCGACCGCCCAGCCCTTGAGCTTCACGTCGGCCTGTTTCAGCCTGAGCCGCTCGCCGGCGGCGCTCCGGATCATCTCCTCGACCAGATCGACTCCGGTAACGAGTTCAGTCACCGGGTGCTCGACCTGGAGACGGGTGTTCATCTCGAGGAAATAGAAGCTTCGGTCCTGCCCGGCGACGAACTCGACCGTGCCGGCCGAATCGTAGTCGACCGCCCTGGCGAGCGCGACCGCCTCCTCGCCCATTCTTTTACGGGTCGGAGCGTCGAGCAACGGCGAAGGCGCCTCCTCGATCACCTTCTGGTTGCGGCGCTGGATCGAACACTCGCGCTCGCCGAGATGGATGACGTTGCCGTGCTTGTCGCCGAGGACCTGGATCTCGACGTGGCGCGGGTTGACGATGAATTTCTCCACGAACACACGCTCGTCGCCGAACGAGGTTTTCGCCTCGGAACGCGCGCGCGCGAAGCCCTCGAAGACGTCGCGGCGCGAATGGGCGACGCGCATGCCCTTTCCGCCGCCGCCGGCCGAGGCCTTGATCATGACCGGATAGCCGATCTCCTCGGCGATCCTGGCCGCCTCCTCCGGCGTTTCGATTGCGCCGAGATGGCCTGGAACGGTGGAGACTTTGGCGGCGTTGGCGAATTTCTTCGATTCGATCTTGTCGCCCATCGCCTCGATGGCTTTGGCGTTGGGGCCGATGAAAACGACGCCCGCCTCGGCCAGCGCGACCGCGAAGCCCGCGCGCTCGGAAAGAAAGCCGTAGCCCGGGTGGACCGCTTCGGCGCCAGTCGACTTGCAGGCCGCGACGATCTTCTCGATCGCAAGATAGGATTGCGCCGCCGCCGGCGGACCAATGGCGATCGCCTCGTCGGCCATCTCAACGTGCAGCGCGTCCTTGTCGGCTTCGGAATAGACCGCGACGGTCTTGATCCGCATGCGCCGCGCCGTCCGGATGACCCGGCAGGCGATCTCGCCCCGATTGGCGACGAGGATTTTCTTGAACATCGGCTCCCCTCGCGAGGACAGCGCGAAGCCTGCCCTGGAAGCCGTTTCTATTGGAACGAAAACGGCGCGTAAACAGCGCTCGCGGTCAAGCGGCCGCAGCAACGAGAACGAGACTTAGCGGGGTCGGGAAAGTGCGGGCGGAGCGCCGCGACGAACGCCGCACGCGCGCGCCCCGCCCTCATGCCTTCAGTATTTGTTGCAGACCTGCGCCCGGCGCCAAACGTGGTCGACCCACGCATGGGTGAATTGGCAGGTCGTCGAGTTGACCGAGACTCGGGCGCGCTTTCGTCCGGAGCGATGAATCGCGCCGGGATGGTCTCCTGACGAGGCGGCCTATCCGGTCATCGCAGCCCGAAGCGCCTCGTCGACCCCTGGCCAGCCGCGCGCGGCGCGCGCCCTGACCGCGCCCAGGAACCATTGCGGCACCCGATGGGCCTCGGCCAGCACATTGACCAGCGCCGCCAGCGCCTCGACCGACATGCATTCGTCGGCGCGCGCCAGCAGCCACTCGGCGTCGGCGTCGCTGACGACGCCGGTCGGCCGCGCCTGCCAGACGACGTGCTCGGTGATCAACTCGACAAAAAGCTCCGACCATTCCCTGGCGTTGCTCATGCCGGCCCTGGAGACGGCGAACAGCTCGTCCGCCGCCTCCCGGCTGACCTCGCCGTCGGGGAAAACCTCGCGCCGAAGCCAGGCGACATCCTGCGCAGTCACTCTGCGGCCGTGGATCATCGCGCTGATGATCGTGCGGCTCCTGTCGATTGCAAACGCCATTGCCACGCACCTTACCCCTACGCTCGACCCGTCGGCTCTGTCGGCCGGCTCTCTTGGTAGGACGAAGCCTGCGCGCCAATATTTTCCAGGATGTGAATCCAGGCCCTGACGTAACGAGCGGCCTGTGGGCACAGTTAAGGCGCAGCAAACCCGGATGGTTTCGCGACGGTGAACATCGACGGTGAAAATGGCGAAGCCGGCGCGGGCTGACGCCGCGGCTTTGGCGGCGCCGGAAGGTCCGGGGCCAGTGCGCGGGCTTGGCGCAAATCCCGCGAGGCTCATGTCGACTCCAGCGCCTTCGGGCGACGATCGGGAAGCCCTCGCGCGGTTCCGATCAGCATTGGCGGAACGTCGTTTCGCGTTGCCGTAACGATGCGGCGCGGCAGCCCGCGCTTCGACGCTTCGATGCATGCTGAGGCGACCGCGCCCGATGTCCACGTCCGGCGCCGCCGATCCGGCCTATGAAAAAGTCAAGAAGAAATATTCACAAGACGCAACGGCGATCGCCTCTGGCGCGCGGGGCGATGGCGCGCCGTTCTCGATCTGGGCGAATTTCCGCTGCGGCGGTCAAGTATGAACTTGACAGTGACCGCAACCAATGGAAATTGTACGTTTGGGAACGGGCGGTCGAATATTGAAACGGGCGGCGGAGGAAAGTGTCGGCCGCTTATGCTCTGCTCGGGCCTGGCGCCGGCGCTGCCGGTGTTTTTTCCTACGAGGAGTTGGACTATGGGGAAACTTAGATATTTAGCTTTGGGCGCGCTCGCCATGACGGCCAGCGTCGCCGCGATGAGCGTCGCGCAAGCGTCGCTTGTTACGGTGTGGGGCGGGTACAACACGCCCGCCAGCTCCGCTAACCCTACACCGAACAATGCGGGAGGCACGAACGGGGCTCAGGACGCAAATCCGTCAAATAGCGCTGTTGCGGTCTTTGACTGGTCCGGTCCGATCAACTGGGTGGCCCCGGGGCCGCAGAATACGACGACCGCGGGTAACTTGTTCGGCACGTTTTTCACCGGCGGCTCAATCACTAACTTCGCCAGCCCGGGTTCAGAGTATACTAACGACGCGAGCGGATTGGCGAATTTCCTTGCGTCGTCAATGAGCGTCGCGGGCGATAACTATTGGACATATATCCGGGTCGACGGGACCACCTACGCCGGCATGGCCACCATCACTCACGATGACGGCGCGTCGGTCTATCAAGGCTCCGCCAACGACGGGTCGGGCGTCCTCTACAATCATCCGACTGAGACCTCCGCAATAACCTCTGCACCGTTCGCGATCGCGGCCGGCGCGTACCACATCGACTATATCGAGGGGAACGGCTCGCCGTCTCAACTGAGCTTCTCGGTCGCCGGGGTGCCAGAACCCGCGACCTGGGCGATGATGATGCTTGGCTTCGCCGGACTGGGCTATGCGGGCTTGCGCAGCCGCCGTCGCGAGGCGATCTCGATCGTCTGAGCCTAATCGGGGCGCAAGACAAGACCAAAACTCGGGAAAGGCCGCCTCTCCGGGCGGCCTTTCTTTTTAGGGCGCCCGGCGCGCGCGGCGATGGCGCGCCGTTCTCGATTTGGGCGAATTTCCGCTGCGGCGGTTCACGTATGAACTTGACTGTGACCGCAACTGCTGCAAGTGTACTTTTGGGAATGGGCGATCGAATATTGAAACGGGCGGCGGAGGAAGTGTCGACCGTTTATGCTCGCCTGGACCTAGCGCCGGCGCTGTCGGCGTTTTTTCCTACGAGGAGTTGGACTATGGGGAAACATAGATATTTAGCTTTGGGCGCGCTCGCCATGAGTTTAATGGTGTCGGCGCCTGCCAGCGCCGCAGTCAATGTTCTTTTTGAAGGCGGCCTCGCCACGCCAGACACCGGGTTTACGGTCGTTGACACGTTCGACAACACGACCGGGATTACGGGTTCGGGGTTCGCGATCCACCCGCCGGGGTCCGACAGCACGGGGGCTCAGCCGGCCAATTCCATCCCATGCTGCACGAACTACTTGACCGTCATTGGAGGCGGCTCGGCCCTTATCACATTCGCCGACATTCCCGGCGTGGTGCCCCCGATCACCGCCTTTCAGTTCGATTGGGGTTCGGTCGACGCCTACAACACGCTGACGATTGACTATACTTACATGCTGACAGGCTCGTCGCAAGTATTGACCGGAAGCGCGGTCGCGCCGCCGGCGAACGGAAATCAGAGCGCGAACGCCACGAATGGCCGGTTCACGGTTTGGGGCACCGCCGGCGAAACCTTCCAGAGCATAACGCTGGCGTCGAGCCAGAACTCGTTCGAAATCGACAACCTTGCGGTCGCCTCCGTCCCCGAGGCATCGACCTGGGCGATGATGGTGCTCGGCTTCGCCGGCCTCGGCTATGCGGGCTTGCGCAGCCGCCGTCGGATGGCGATCTCGATCGTCTGAGCCTAATCGGGGCGCAAGACCAAAACTCGGGAAAGGCCGCCTCTCCGGGCGGCCTTTCTCTTTTAGGGCGCCCGGCGCGCGCTTCGACGGATAACTCTATTCTCGAAGCCCGCGCGGGTCGCAGCAAACACGCCGGCGCCCCCGCCCGATCAATAGGTCGCAAGTCCATACTTAGGCAGACGGTAGATACTTATAGATACACAAGGAAAAACGCCGTCTGCCGTAACGGCGGTCGTCTCCCGCGGGCGCGGCGGGGGCGCAGTGTTTTCGATTTGGCCGCACCGCCGCTACGGCATCACGAAATTTGACTTGACTTTAACTTGCAACTCGGCGAGTTGTAGCCTTGGGAACGGCGGACATCAAAATTTGGCGTCAACATTTCGACGGTTCGGATTGTGTCTGCGTTTGCGTCGGCGGTGTCGGCGCGTCCCTCAACAGGAGAAACGGGAGTACGACATGGGGACATTCAAATATCTAGCGATTGGAGCCACGGCCCTTGCACTGGTGGGGGCGACGCCGGCTTTCGCGGCGGTCAATCTCGTCTCGAACGGCGGCTTCGAAACCAACGGCGGCAACGGACAGCTTGCCTTCAACACGACCGCGACGGACTGGTCCGTGCCCGCACTGAATGGCAGCTATGCCTTTGTGTACAACGCGGGCGGCGGCGGCGCGAGCGGCACGACCGCCGACAACGGCGGCGCGACCGGCCAGTATGGGAATGTGGCGATCTGGGGACCGGGCAATGGATCGGCCAACGGACTCACACTTAGCCCCGATGGCGGTGCGTTCGTCGCATCGGATCCGGACTTCCAGAACGGAGCATTCACACAGTCCATTACCGGTTTGACCACCGGCGGAGTCTACGCTGTGTCCTTTTACTGGGGGGCCGGGCAGCAGCTTAACTTCGACGGAGCTACCTCAGCAGGGTGGGACGTCACGTTAGGTTCTGACCCAACTCAGTCGACCGGGAACTCGGCGATTGGGAATCATGGTTTCAGCGGTTGGAATTACACGACCTTCAACTTCGTCGCGCAAGGAGCGAACGAGACGCTCTCCTTCCTCGCCACGGGAACGGGAGGCGCCGCATTGCCGCCCTTCGCGCTGCTGGATGGCGTGTCGATGACTGCGGTGCCGGAGCCGTCGACTTGGGCGATGATGCTGTTGGGCTTCGTCGGACTGGGCTATGCGGGCTTCCGTAGCCGCCGTCGCCAAGCGATCTCGATCGTCTGAGCGTTAGGCCCAATCGAACAAGACGACAAGCCGTCCGTTTCGCGGGCGGCTTGATCGTTTTGAGCGCCTCTTGATCGTTTTGAGCGCCTGGGGCATGTTTTGCCGAGCCCTCAAAACTCGGCCCCGACTTGAACGGCGGAGTGCTTGGAATTCCTCATGGCCGCGTACCTGATCGAGCACTCTCGGCCCGTTTTCATAAGTCTGCTGCGAAGCGGCGTTTGGCTCGTTATTATTGCGGCCATCTTTGTCCCGTTGGAGCGGCTGTTCGCGCTTCATCCTCAGAAAATCTTCCGCAAGGAAGCGGCAGTCGACGTCGGCTACTATTTCCTCAACGGCTTGGCTATTGCATTTGTGCTTGCGGCGCCGCTCTCGATTGTCGCTATGGTCGCGCGTCACGCAATTCCCGGAAACGTCGTGTTGGCGATCGGCGCCTGGCCGCTTTGGGTCCGGGCATGCGCGGCGATGGTCGTGGGCGAGATCGGCTACTACTGGGGCCATCGACTGACCCATCAGGTCCCGTTTCTCTGGCGCTTCCATGCGGTGCATCACAGTGCCGAGCAACTCGACTTTCTCGTCAGTTCACGCGGGCATCCGGTTGATGTCGTATTTTCCCGCATGTGCATGCTGACCCCGCTTCTTGCGTTGGGGCTGGTCAACACCGTCCGATTCAGCGACGGGATCATCCCGGTAGTCGTCCTGTTTTTTGGCACGATTTGGGGTTTTTTCATTCATTCGAACCTTCGCTGGCGGCTCGGTCCGCTGGAGTGGCTGATTGCCACGCCAGGCTTCCATCACTGGCATCACACCTACGGCGGGCGACGGCGCGATTGCAATTATTCCACAATGTTGCCTTGGATTGATCGCCTATTCGGCACCCACTACCTGCCCAACGTCTGGCCGGAACGCTATGGCATCGCCGAGCCGATGGCCCATTCGCTGGTCGGCCAGCTCGTCCAGCCGTTGACGCCGGAGCACGCGACCCTGTCCGACGAGCCGGCGGGCGTCGCCGCGGCGGTCGCGCAGGCCGAGGCGCCCGGCGCGCCGGCGAGGCCCCGTACGCAAGGCTCGGCTTGATTTGCCGAGCGGCGATTGGCGTCGGCGTCCGCCATCGTTGGCGTCGGCGCGATCTCGCCCGCCCCGTCGGCGGATTTCTTTTGACGCCGCCGCCACGGCGCCCTTCGGTTCGAAATTCCTTCGCGCCGCGCCGCAAATTCGTCGAATCGGACTTGACTATCCGATACAACTAGAGGACGATACAATCGTCATATGCGACCGGGATGGCGGTGCAAACCCGGTCGTGTGGACCTGCTTTGAACCTGCGCCGGCTTGCGGCGTGTTTGTTCAAAAGGAGTTCGCTCAAAGGCCAATGTGGGGTTGTGGCTGCAAAGCCGCGCCGTGGACAAACTCATAAAAGACCGCCCTCGGGCGGTCTTTCTTTTTGGCCGCCGCCGCATGCGCATTGACTTAAAGTCGCGCGCGCGTTCTCGACGCGCGATTCAACGAAACCGCATCATGCTCTAGCCAAATCGTCCCGAGCCGGGCATTTTCCGCCTGCGCGAGCGCGCGCCGGCCGGGGCGGCTCATCGACGAGGGCGTTAGACCATGGAAGCTCCAGGCGTAAACCTCGGGTCTTCGCTCCTTTTCCTGCTCATGCTGTGCGCGAGCGCCGCCGTCGGATTCTTCATCAATTCGCGCCTGCCGGAAAAGCACAGGTCGCGCAATGCGTTCGAACTGGTGCAGGCCGCAATCACTTTGCTGGTGACATTCGCCGCGATCGTCCTCGCGCTCCTGACGACTTCGGTCAAGGCGGGCTTCGACGCCGCGGAAGAGGCGCGCGGGAATTACGCCGCCAACCTCGCCCAGATGGATCGGTGCCTGCGCGACTATGGTCCGGAGACCCAACACATTCGCGAGCAGCTGCGCGGTTACGTCGCCGCCGTCATCGCCAGCACCTGGCCGAACGAGCCGCCCCCGGCCAATGTCAAATACCCGGACGTGTCGCACATTCCCCAGCTCGGCGAGAGCTCCGTCCTCGGCGATATCATAAACGACATCGGGTTGGAGATCCGCTCGCTGACGCCGACCGACCCGCTGCGCCAACGCCTGGCCTCCGCGTGCATCAGTCAGTATTCGGATCTGATCAAGAGCCGATGGGCGGCGATCGAAAGCATTCGCGCGTCGATCTCGCCCGCCTTCTACTGGGTGCTGGTGTTCTGGTTCGTGATCCTGTTCGCGAGCTTCGGCGTCATGGCGCCGCCCAACGCGATGAGCGTGACCGTCATCCTGCTGTCGGCGGTCGCCATGGCCGTCGCGATGTTCGCGATCCTCGACATGGACCTGCCCTACGGCGGCCTGTTCGGCGTCGAGAGCACATCGATGCGCCATGCGCTCGCGGACATGATGCGCTAGATCGTATTGACCGACAGCGCCTCTCGTGTGGTCCGGCTATGCAAAAAGCGCTCCGGGGGCGGCGAGGAACGAGCGGCCAATGACCTTCGCGACGCGCTCGCGGCGTTCGCGCTCAAGCCGTAGCCGACGGACACGGTGATGAGTGGCGGGGAGGGCCTCGATCACTGCCCGGCGACGCGCCGTCAAATATCGTCATTTCGCGTGCACGGCGAGCCAGATGGTCGGCCGGTCGGCCTCCGTCCACTCCACACGATGACGAACGTTGGGCGGGATCTCGACGTAGTCGCCGGGCCGCAGACTTCTCGGCGCGTCTTCGCCTTCAATCCAAAGACCGGCCGAGCCGGTCAGGAGGATGACCCATTCCGTCCAGTTCTGGTCGTACCAAAATCCGGGCGGGCTCGGCTGACCGGTCGAGACGATCCTCTCGACGCGGGCGCCCGGAAGGTCCGCGAGGACCAAAATCTCCTCTTGGTCGAGAGATGTCGGGACATTGGCGAAGATGTTGCCGCTCACCATTGGCTTGCCTGCTCTTCGCTGCGGAGAGCTGCCGCGATTACGAAGGAAACCGCATAACTTGGAGCCTAAAGATTGGCTCCTAATGGATTGAAAAATCGAGTCGCTGACGAAAGTGCGGCTCCCGGCGCGGCGGTCCTCTCAGGCCTGACTCTGCGCGCCGGCCTGTTCCACCTGGATCGCCGTCTCGACCTCTTCGTCTCCCCCGGCGTGGGCGCTGCGGGTCATGGCGCCGTCGCGGGCGTCGAAGCCGACCGCGACCCGGACGTAGCGCGCGTCGGCGCAGATGCTCTCCGTCGGATCGAAGGCGACCCAGCCGAGGCCTGGGGTGTGGGCCTCGGCCCAGGCGTGAACCCCCGCGCCCTCCCCGTCTTCGTCGGCTGTCCGATAGCCGCCAACGAAGCGCGCCGGAACGCCGAGCTTGCGGGCGCAGGCGATGAAGACATGGGCGAAATCGGAGGCGCGGCCGCGGCGCAGCGCGAACGCCTCGGCCGCGGAATCGGGGGCGTCTGAGCCGTCGGGCTCGAAGGCCATCTCGCCGTTGAGCGCGCTCGTCAGCCGGTGCATTGCGTCCAACGGGTCGGCGGCGCCGGCGGTCGCGGCGGCGGCGAAATCATGCAAGGCGCCATTGACGCGCGCGAGCGGGCTGTCGCGCAGATACATATCGGCCGGAAGCCGCTCCACCGTTCCCCTGAGGACGCCCGCCGTGTCGGTGGTTTCGACTTCGCCGGCGGCCACGATCGCAAAGCGCTCGACCGCCCCGTGATGCGAGAACGAGGTGAGGATATTGCCATGCGCGTCCTCGCCCTGGCGCAGGGCCCCGTCGACGTCGACGCCGAGCCGCCAGCGCAGCACATACTGGCTGTCGAAGCCGTGCGGGGTCAGCCGCAGGTTGAGATTGATCGTGCGGGCCGCCGGCGCGAAGCGATGAACGATCTCGTGCGAAATCCTGATCCGCATGGTTCGATCCGCCGGCCTTTCAGGTGAAGAGATATTGCTCGGAGATCGTCGCCGAGAGGCGCGCGTTATCCTCGATGAATTCGGTGATGAACTCGTGCAGGCCGCCCTGAAAAATCTGGGTCATGTTCGAGCGCTCGAGCCTGGAGTGGGTCGCGCGCGCGAGTCTTTGCGCGACGCCGCTGTGTCCGTCCTCGCGCGCCAGCGAGTTCGAGCGCGCGATCGATGCTCTCGTAGCACGAGATCAGCGAGCGCGGCATCGACGGCTTCAGGATCAAAAGGTCGGCGATCAGCCACGGCCTTACCCGGTCGCGATAGACCCAGTGGTAAGCGGTGGCCGCCGAGACCGCGCGCAGGATCGCGACCCACTGGAAATAGTCGAGCGAGCCGCCGACGGGTTCGCTCGAGGGCAGGAGCAAGTGATATTTCACGTCGAGCAGGCGCGCCGTATTGTCGGCGCGCTCGATGAAGACCCCGAGCCGGTTGAACCAGTAGGCGTCGTTGCGCAGCATGCTGCGGTAGCAGGCGCCGTCGAAATCGAGGGAGGCCTTCTTCACGTAGTCGAGAAAGCGCGTCAGCGCCAGGCGATCGAGCGGCTGCGTGAGATGGTGGCTCCCCTCGAAGCGCTTGAGCTCCAGCCATGCGTCGTTGATCGCGGTCCAGGTTTCGGAGGTGAGCGCGGTCCGGACCGCCCTTCCCGCCGCGCGCGCGTTTTCAAGACAGTTGCGGATCGAGGATGGGTTGGAGCGGTCGAAGGTCAGGAACTCGACCGCGGTCTCTTCGTCGAGCTCGCCATGGGCGGCGATGAAGCTGTCGAAGGCGCCGGCGGCGTTGAGCGCGCTCTCCCACTCCCCGTTCCTCTCGCCTTCGGATTTGGGCAGGTATTCGAGCCTGAGCGTCGCCTCGATCGTGCGGGCGATATAGTCGGCCCTCTCCATCGAGCGGGCGAGCCAGAAAAGATTGTCGGCGGTGCGGGCGAGCATGGCTTACGTCTCGCCGTCGGCGTCGTCGACGATCCAGGTGTCCTTGGTGCCTCCGCCCTGGCTCGAATTGACCACCAGCGAGCCCTCCGTCAGCGCGACGCGCGTGAGGCCGCCGGGGACGATCCGCACGCCGTCCGCGCCCGACAGCACGAACGGCCTCAAGTCGACATGACGGGGCGAGACGCCGCTCTCGAAAGACGCCGGGCAGGTCGACAGCGCAAGCGTCGGCTGGGCGATATAGTTGTTGGGATCGGCCTTGATCTTGGCCGCGAATTGCTCGCGCTGGGCGGCGGTCGCCTGGGGGCCGACCAGCATCCCGTAGCCGCCGGAGCCGTTGACTTCCTTGACCACCAGCTGATCGAGGCGCTCGAGCACGTATTTGAGCCATTGGGGTTCCCGGCAGCGGTGGGTCGGCACGTTCTTGAGCAGCGGCTCCTCGGAAAGATAAAAACGGATCAGCTCGGGGACATAGCTGTAAATCGCCTTGTCGTCCGCGACGCCGGTGCCGATTGCATTGGCAAGCGTCACATTGCCCGCCAAATAGGCGCCCACGAGCCCCGGCACGCCCAGGATCGAGTCCGGATTGAAGACGAGCGGGTCGAGAAAATCATCGTCGACCCGCCGATAGATCACATCGACGCGGCGCGGCCCGAGAGTCGTGCGCATGAAAACCTGGTCGTCGTCGACGAAAAGGTCGCGGCCCTCGACCAGCTCGACGCCGAGCTTATCGGCGAGGAAAGAATGTTCGTAATACGCGGAATTGAAGGGTCCCGGAGTCAGCAGCACGATCGTCGCCTCGCCCCAGTCGCGTCGCGGGGCGACCGATCGCAAGCAGGCGAGAAGTTCATCGGGATAGTCGTCGACCGGGGCGACATGGTGGCGCGCGAAAAGATCGGGCAGCAACCGCATCGTCACTTCGCGATTTTCCAGCATGTAGGACACGCCGGACGGCGTACGGGCGTTGTCCTCCAGCACGTAGAAGGATTCGTCGTCGACGCGCACAATGTCGATGCCGGCGATATGCACCCAGATGTCGTGCGGCGTGCGGCGGCCGATCATTTCCGGCCGATAGTAGGGATTGCGCAGGATCAGTTCCGCCGGAACGATCTTCTCCTTGAGAATCGCCCGCGCTCCGTAGACGTCCTTCAGGAACAGGTTGAGCGCGTTCGCCCGCTGGGTTAGGCCCTCCGCCAGCCGCCGCCACTCCGCGCGCGACAGCAGGCGCGGAACGATATCGAAAGGGATCAGCCGCTCGGCGGCGTCCTTGTCGCCGTAGACCCCAAACGTGATGCCGATGCGGCGGAACATGTATTCGGCCTGGGCGCGCCGCGCGGCCAGCAATTCCGGCGGCGTCTCCGCGAGCCATTGCGCAACCTCGTGGTAGAGCGGCCGCGTCCGGCTGCGGTCAAGCCCCATTTCGTCAAACGTCGTCATGCCGCGCGCCCGAATCTCTCGCCAATCCGCCTCCCCCGGCGCGACACGGGCGCCGTTCTCAATTCGAGATCGCAACTTCCGTGCCGCCGCGACGGGCAATCTCGAGCGCCTCGGCGCCGCTAATGGGCGCCTCGGCGGGCCAGACGTCGAAATCCGCGTCCAACGCCAACGCGCTGGCGAGCCGGCGCCGGAACGTCTCGCGCGGCATTCCCACCGCCCCCAGGCTCGCCAGATGGTCGGTGAGAAACTGCGCGTCGAGCAGCCGAAAGCCGCCGGCGCGCAGCCGGGCGAACAGATGGACCAGCGCGACTTTCGAGGCGTCGCGCACGCGATGAAACATGCTTTCGCCGAAAAACGCGGCGCCGAGGCTGACCCCATAGAGTCCGCCGACCAGCGCCTCGCCGTCGTAGGTCTCCACCGAATGGGCGTGCCCCGCCTGGTAGAGCGCCCGATAAAGGCGAACGATGTCGTCATTGATCCAGGTCTTCTCGCGCTCGGCGCAGGCGCGCATCACAGCCTCGAACGCATGGTCGACGACGACGCGAAAACGATCCGAGCGCACCGTCCTTGCGAGACTTCTCGAGACGACGAGGCCGTCGAGCGGAAAGACGCCCCGCTCCTGCGGCTCGACCCAGAACAGTTCCTTGGCCTCAGCGCTTTCGGCCATCGGAAAGACGCCAATCGAATAGGCCCTGAGCAGGATGTCGGCCGTCAACTCGAATTGTCGTGGCCTGGGTTTCATAGGGCAATCGTGGGGCCGCCCGCGCCAACCGTCAAGGCGACGGGACTCAAAGGGCCTTGTCGCCCTTCGAAGGACCGTCTAGCTTCAGCCGCGATGGTTCCCTTCGGGGATCAAAAGGGAACGCGGTGCGGGCGGAAACGCCCAACGCCGCGGCTGCCCCCGCAACTGTGAGCGGTAAGACGACGCCACTTATGATCACTGGGAAACCGGGAAGATCGGCGTCCGTCGTTGACCCGCGAGCCAGGAGACCTGCCATCGCTCGTGCAGCCGATCTCGGGCGAGGTGACCGATGGTTTGTCTCTATTGCGGCGCCGCCCGCGATCGTGCTGTTTCCCCCCAACAGCATGCGAGGGCGCCATGCCGGGAATCGTCTCAAGCTTGCTGAACAAGGGCGGCGCTGATCTGCGCGGCCGGTTGACCGCCATCTACGCCGTCCTGATCGGCGGCAATATTCTCATCTGGCTCTGGGCGCTCGTCGCCCTGCGCGGCCAGCCGGTCCTCATCGGAACGGCGCTGCTCGCCTATACGTTCGGCCTTCGCCACGCGGTCGACGCCGACCATATCGCGGCGATCGACAACGTCACCCGCAAGCTGATGCAGCAAGGCCAACGTCCGGTCGGCGTCGGCTTCTTCTTTTCGCTCGGCCATTCCGCCGTCGTGGTGCTGCTGTCGATCAGCGTCGCGTTCGCCGCGTCGGCGCTCACCTCGCGCTTTGACTCGATGAAGGCGGTCGGCGGCGTCATCAGCACGAGCGCGTCGGCGCTCTTTCTGTTCGCCATCGCCTTCCTCAACATTCTGGTCCTGATTTCGGTCTACCGAACCTTTCAGGCAGTGAAGCGGGGCGAACCTTTCGCAGAGGACGATGTCGATATCCTGCTCAACAAGCGCGGGTTCCTCTCGCGCATTTTCCGCCCGCTGTTCCGGCTCGTCGTCAGGAGCTGGCACATGCTGGCGATCGGTTTTCTGTTCGGGCTGGGGTTCGACACCGCGACGGAAGTCGCGCTGTTCGGCATTTCCTCGGCGCAGGCGGCCAATGGCATGTCCTTCAGCTCGATCATGGTGTTCCCGGCGCTGTTCACCGCAGGCATGACGCTCGTCGACACCACCGACGGCGTGCTGATGCTGGGAGCTTATGGCTGGGCGTTCATGAAGCCCATCCGCAAGCTCTATTACAACATGACGATTACGGCTGTTTCCGTCATCGCCGCAGTCGTGGTTGGCGGCCTGGAAACGCTCAACCTCATCGGCGATCAGCTGGGACTCGCCGAGAGCGGCGGTTTTTGGGGCGCGGTCGGCGCCATCAACAACAACTTCGGCGTGCTCGGCTACGTCATTATCGGCATTTTCGCGCTAAGCTGGCTCGGGTCGGTCGTCTTCTACAAGTTCATGGGCTACGACGAGCTTGAAATCGACGTCGCGAGTCCCTGATCAGGCGCCGTGAAGGTTTGGGCCGCGGCGACGGCCCAATTCCCTCCGACGACCTCTTTGGACGGCTCGGCGGCAATTGCGCAAAGCCGCCCTGCGCGATTTGCGACAGCTCGGCGAGGTGCTGGAGCCTAAGGTGATTTTCGGCCCTGAAATTCTTCTCATAGTCTCCATCGGCGTCGTTGGCGTCTTGCACACCATCGTCCCGGATCATTGGGTTCCCATCGCTTTGCTCGCCCGACAGCGGGGCTGGTCAAAAGCGGAGACTGCGCGCGCTGCCCTCCAGGCGGGCGTTGGGCACATCCTCTCGACTTTGGCCATTGCGGCGGTGATTTGGATCGCAGGCGTCGCCGTCGCTGCGCGCTTTGCTCATTTTGTCGACAGCGCCGCCAGTCTCGCATTGGTCGTCTTCGGCGGTTGGATCGCCATAGCCGCATGGCGCGACCTGCAACGAGCGACCGGACACGGATTTGGTCACGGGCGCCGACACGAGCATGATCACGATTTTTCGTTCCTGGCCGGAATTGCGCCCGAACACCTCCACGGCGTGGACTTGCGGCGCATCGACACCGGCCATGGGATCGTTGAGCTATCAATCCACGAAGATGGCGCATCGCCTCGCTTCCGCTTGTCCGGGGCGCCGGCCGATTGGGTAAGACTGGAAACACGACGGGAGGCCGGCGAGCGGCGACTATTCTCGTTCGCCAAGCGGGAGGGGTATTGGGAGTCAATCGAAGAGATTGCGGAGCCGCACCGCTTCGATGTCGTGGTGACGATCGGACACGAAGGCCATGCGCATTCCTACCGCGCCAGCTTTGCCGAACATGACGCCTATGACCATGACCACGGGCGCGGCGGCGATCGCGACGGCGAGCACGAAGATGGGACGCTGCTCGCGGATGACCCGCTCTATGCGCCGATGCGCGGCGGGGTCGCGGTCCTCGTCCGGCATAGGCACGCTCATCGGCACGGCGACCGCGGCGCCGTCCACGCGCATTGGCATGATCACGACGCCGCGACCGCGCATCCGGTGACGTCCGACCTGGACGCTTTCCCGCCGCAGCATGCGCACATGCACAAGACAACCGCCCGCACGGCGCTGCTGCTGATCCTCGGATCTTCGCCCATGGTCGAAGGCATCCCGGCCTTCTTCGCCGCCGGCAAATTCGGTCTCGGGGTCATTGTCGCCATGGCGCTCGTGTTCGCGGCGAGCACGATCGCGACCTACGTCGTGATGTGCGTCTATTCCACGGCTGGCCTGGAGCGGCTGCATTTCGGCGCGTTCGAGCGTTATGGCGAGGTGTCGAGCGGAGCTTTCATCGCGTTGGTCGGGGTGGCGTTTTGGCTGTGGCCGGCAATGTAGTTTCGCCGAACGAACGCGCCGCCGGCAATGCTCATGTTCGGCCAGTCGCGATGGAGGGGAGCGTCCCTGATCGGCAGGATTTTCCCCGGAGCGCCGGCGTCGTCACGCCGCGATCCGCCGGCCGCGGTTCCAGAGCCAGAACGGCGCGCCGGTCAGCAGGATTTCCAGCGCTTCGGCGCTCTGCCAGCGACCGTTGACCGAGACCCTTGGCAGCTCGGTCAATCGGCCGGCGTGGCCGTCGAACAGCATGCCCGGCCGCGTGGTCGTCGCGGTCTCGAACCCGACCTCGCGCGCAAGCTCGAACTCCCGCCGCCCGGCGCTGGCGCCGTCGCCGACCGGATAGGCGAAGTGACGGATGGCGACTGCGAGCCGCGCCTCCAGCGCCGTTTTCGAATCTGCCATCTCGGCCCGCGCCTCAGCCGCCGGCCAATGCGCCAGTCGCCGGTGGGTCATCCCATGAGCGCCGATGGTCGCGAGCGGATGGCGGCTCAGCGCCGCGATCTCGCTCCAGTCCATGAACAGCCCGTCGGCGAGCCTGCGGGCGTCAACGGCGGCGCGACGGGCGAGATCCCCGATCGCATCGAGCAGCGCCGCTTCCGGCCGTTGGCGCAGGAGCCAATAAATCCTGTCGAACGCCGCCGACTTCTCCTCCGGCGTGCGCGCGGCCAGGCTCAGCCGCGCCCCGGCGATCGAGAGTTCGACGGTCTCGAGGCGGCTGACCGCCTCCTCCAGCTCCAGCCACCACAGCCGCGCCGTGCGCTCGATGAAGCCGATCGCGCAATAGACCGCAAACGGCGCGCCGTGCTTCTCCAAGACCGGCAGCGCGACCTCGAGCGTGTCGCGATAGCCGTCGTCGAATGTCACGGCGGCGAATGGCGCGCTCCCCGGGTCGGCGATGCGGCGGCGCGCCTCGTCGAGCGACACCGGCTCGAAACCTTCGCGGGAGACGATCCGCAACGCGAGATCGAGAAATTCGGGCGTAATCTCCAGGCCTCGATTGGGCGCGTAGCGTGGCGCCCGCGCGCGCGCGGGCAGCACCCGATGGAAGGTCAGAATAAGGCCGCGGCCGCGCGTCGCGGTCCTGGCCAGACGGTGCAAGCCGCTGGCGCGAAATCCGGCGAAGCCGGCGCTGATGAGTCTATTCCTGAGCGGCATGTTCGGTCCCGAGGCAGCATGACCCCGCGTTCTTTCCGAATCTTTACCCTGACCCGGACTTGAGCGCGGCGAAACCGATCGTTGAGGGATTTCGGCCAGGGTGAGAGCCGCACTTCCGAAAGGTGAATCTTGACCGCCGCCCTCGCCATCGCCGCCAAAGCGCCCTGCGCGCCAACCGTGACGCCGAGCGCGCCGGTCAGCCTCGACGCGACCGGTTTCGCCCGCGTCGACGTCTTCGCCTCGCTCGCCGAGGCGCGGCGGGATTGGGCCGAGCTGGCGGCGCTCGCCTGCGCCTCCCCTTACCAGAGCTTCGGGTTCGCCGAGGCCTGGTTCGAAACCCTCGGCGTCGAGCGTCGCGCCGCGCCATGCATTGTGGTGGCGCGCGGGACTTCGGGCGCGCCGCTCGCCCTCCTCCCGCTGGCGCGGTTTCGCCGCGCCGGGCTCGGCGTCGCCGAGTTTCTCGGCGGCAAGCACTCGAACTACAACCTGGGCCTTTTCCGGCCCGGCCGCGTCTGGAGCAAGGAGACGCTCGAAGACCTGTTCGCCGAAGCCGCGCGCGCCGCCAAGGCGCGCGTCGATCTCTTCGCCCTCTTCAATCAACCGCGCGACTGGGAGGGCTGCAAGAATCCCCTCGCCGCGCTCGCCGGCCAGCCAAGCCCGAGTTTCGGCTACAAGTCTTCGCTTCCCCTTTCCTTCGCGGCATGGCGCGACGCCCACAATTCGAAGGCCGCCCGCAAGAAGCTGCGCAAGGGCGCCGAACGCCTCTCTTCCATCGGCGCGCTCGAACATGTGGTCGCGCGGGACCAGGCTGAGGCCGCGCGGCTTCTCGACGCCGCCATCGCCCAGAAGCGGGCGCGCGCAAGCGGGGGCGGCCCCGCCAGCGCCTACGAAAGCGCGGCGGCGCAGGCGTTCCTGCGCCGGCTGGCCTCCGACGCGGCGGGCGGGGCCAAGGCGGCGATGGAGATGCACGCCCTGACGGCCGGGGACCGGGTGGTGGCGACGATGGGCGCCCTGCCCGGCCGCGAGCGCCTCAGCGGCCTCCTGGTCGCCTTCGACCCCGACCCGGAGATCGCCCGCTGCAGCCCGGGCAGACTGCTCGTGCAAGAGGTCGTGGGCTCGGCGATCGAGCGCGGTTTTGCCGAATTCGATCTCGGCGTCGGCGAGTCGCGCTACAAGAGCGAATGCTGCGAAGGCGTTGATATGCTGTTCGATTCGTTCATTGTCGCCAGCGCCCTCGGCCGCGCGGCGGCGCTCGGCTTTAGCCTCGGGCGACGGCTCAAGGGCCGCGTCAAGCGCTCGCCGCGGTTGATGCCGGCCATGGGCCGGCTGCGCGGGTTGCGGCGATAAGCGGGATTGCGGAAAAGCGGCCGTTGGTCCTTCGACAATAATATTGATATTTCAATCGTATCCGCGATGCGGTTAATCCATTCATCGCGCGCGCCCGCCGACGCTGCGCGAACATTCATTTGGCGGGTTGCGGCGACAGCTTGCTTTGCCTCCAAACCCGCTCCTGAATCACTCCGACGCCAACGTCAAAAAAGGGGTTAAACTGTCCCCCGCAATCCTATTGTTGGCGGGCGTGACATCCGCGTCGTCTGCAGGTTCGATGAACTCGCTATGATCCCTATTGGGATTGTTGCAACCGATTCAGTTTGACGGGACAAATCATGTCAGCCGCTCACCCAACCGGGATCGAATCGACGCCTCAGCACCCCATGCTGCACGCCTTGGCGCCGCCCGATTTCCTGGACTCCGCCCACGAATGGCGGCGCCTGTTTGCGGAAGCCTGGGGAACGTTTTTGCTCGTCGTTGTCGCCGCCGGCGCTGTAGTCGTTGGCGCCCGGAGCAATGGCGCAATCACGCTGAGCATGAAGGTGGTGGCGCCAGGCGTCATGGTCATGGCGATAATCTATTTCATGGGGACCGTCAGCGGCGCCCATCTCAATCCAGCCGTCACTTTGGCGTTCGCCGCGCGGCGTAATTTTCCATGGTCCCGCACGCCAGGGTATATCGCGGCGCAGCTCGTCGGCGGAATCGCCGCCGCCTGGTTCCTCCGATCGATGTTCGGCGTTGCAGGATTGCTGGGCGCGACGACGCCAGCGGCGCACATTGGCGACTTCAAGGCGTTCGTCATGGAGGCTCTATTGACGACCGGCCTGGTCAGCACGATTCTTGGGACCGCCTCCGGGGCCCGAAATATCGGTTCAAACGGGGCTCTTGCCGTCGGCGGCTACATCGCATTGGCGGGCCTTTGGGCCGCTCCAATCAGCGGCGCTTCGATGAACCCCGTGCGTTCGTTCGCGCCTGACCTGATCCGAGGCGATTTGAGCACCGACTGGATCTATGTCGCCGGTCCCGTGCTGGGCGCCATGATCGCCGTGGGCTTCGAATGGATCCTCAAAGGCCCGCCGACCGCTGCCGGCGACTTGGCGGCTCGCGGGGCGCCGAAGCCCGAGGCGGACGTCGGAAGGCGGATGTAAAC
The DNA here is from genome assembly GCA_963784805.1 of uncultured Alphaproteobacteria bacterium. Taxonomy (GTDB): domain Bacteria; phylum Pseudomonadota; class Alphaproteobacteria; order Rhizobiales; family Beijerinckiaceae; genus Roseiarcus. The sequence continues at coordinate 71,995 of CAWASR010000006.1, read as the reverse complement.
GGCGCGCCCAGCCGTTCCATGATCTGTTCTCCGCATGTCTGGGCCCGTTCGTTTCACTGGCGCTCAGCGTCATCCGCGTCGCTTCGCGAGATTGCAGGAGCTCGAGAATCGGAAGGGCCTGGGATGATGGGTTTGCACGAGTCGCCTGTGACGAGCGGGCGTCTCAAACTCCAAGGGTAGAAAAACGATGCAGAGTTGGGCATGATCGGCGCCGCCGAACTGAAACGGAACGGCGTCCATGACATAGACATGAGAACCAGCGGCGAGATCTCGCGCGCGGGGCGATTGGCCCGGTGATTGACGGCGAAGGCGCCTTTGTTCAACGCCTCGACCCCTCTTCGTCGCGCTGGCTCCAAGCATCGCGCTGGCTCCAAGCATCGAGCGGGAAATGGCCGCTGCCATCAACGGAGACGCCCAATGACTGTGACCCATTCGGATGCGCTGGTGCTGTATGGCGTGACGGGCGATCTCGCCCACAAGAAGATCTTCCCTGCGCTCTACGCCATGGCGAAAAAAGACGCGCTGAAGGTTCCGATCATCGGCGTCGCCATGCCGAAATGGGATCTGGCGCAACTGCGCGAGCAGGTGACGGACAGCGTCAGGCAATCGGGCGGGATCGATGACCAGCGCGCTCTCAAACATCTCCTGTCCTTATTCAGCTATGTGAGCGGGGACTACAACGACCGCGGCACGTTCGCCGGGATAAAACAGGCTCTGGGCAGCGCTCGACACCCAGCCCACTACCTCGCGATTCCGCCATCGCTGTTCGAGACGGTGATCAAAGGCCTGGGCGCGGCCAACCTGGCCGAGCAGGCGCGCGTCATTGTCGAAAAGCCGTTCGGGCGCGACCTTGCCTCCGCCCGGAAGCTGAATCGCGCCGCGCGATCGGCATTCCCGGAAGACTCGATCTTCCGCATCGACCACTTTCTCGGCAAGGAGGCGATCATGAATATCGTCTACTTCCGCTTCGCCAATTCGTTTCTGGAGCCGATCTGGAACCGCAACTATGTCGCCAGCGTTCAAATCACTCTATCGGAGGATTTCGGCGTGGGGCGCCGCGGCGCCTTTTACGAAACCGCCGGCTGCCTGCGCGACGTGGTCCAGAACCACATGTTCCAGATTGCCGCGCTGCTTGCGATGGAGCCGCCGGCCGGCAGGCATTACAGCGCTCTCCAAAACGAGAAGGCCAAGGTCTTTCAAGCGATGCGCGCGCTGAAGCCAGCCGATCTGGTGCGCGGCCAGTACGCGGGCTATCGGAACGAGCCGCAGGTGGCGAAGGACTCCGACGTCGAGACGTTCTGCGCCCTGCGGCTTTTCATCAACTCGTGGCGCTGGGAAGGGGTGCCGTGGTACCTGCGCGCCGGCAAATACCTGGCCACGACGGCGACCGAAGTTCTGGTGGAACTGAAGCCTCCGCCGCAAAGGCTGTTCGCCGATTCATTCCCGACGACCGGCCGGACCAATTATCTGCGCTTCCGGATTTCCCCCGAGTCCGCCATCGCCCTCGCCGCCCGCGTCAAGAAAGTAGGGCAAGGAGTTCGTCGGCGACCAGCAAGAACTTTATCTGCTCGAGGAACAGCCCGGCGAGGAACCGCCCTACGAGCGGCTGCTGGGAGACGCCATGGCAGGCGACGGGACTCTTTTTACCCGCGAGGACGCGGTTGAAGCCGCCTGGGCGGTGGTCGAACCTGTCCTGAAGACGCACTCCGCGGTGCGCCCTTACCGTCGCCACAGCTGGGGGCCGAAAGAGGCTGACGCGCTCATCGCCGCCGACGGGTTCTGGCGAAACCCCAGCCCCGCGGACGCATCTGGGGCCGACCGATCGGCGACGCCTCGATGAACCCCGCGCGTTCGTTGGCGCCTGACCTGATCCGAGGCGATTTGAGCGCGGGACCGGATCGATGTCGCCGGTCCCGTGCTCGGCGCCATGATCGCCGTAGGCTTCGAAGCGATCCTCAAAGGCCCGCCGACCGCGGCCGGCGACCTGGCGGCCCGCGGGGCGCCGCGGCCCGAGGCGACTTGAAGGGCCAAGAATGTTGCACTGTCGCCGCGCCCCCGAGCGCCGCCACCTGCCGCGCCCAGTGATGGGCCGACGAGCAGGCCTCGGCGCGCTATCCCGTCGTCGAACGCAGCAAGGTGTCTCTCGCGGAGCTCAGATGGGCCCGGCAGGCGAGCTCGACGAGAACAGGCTCGTGGCTGAGCAGCGCCTCGATATAAGCGAGGTGCTCCCGAATCGCGACCTCGTTGCGTTGCCGCTCGTCGCGCTTGTTCCATTGGTAGTGGTAGTGGAATATCAACGTGAAGATATCGTAGAATCCGTCGATGAACCGGTTGCGGACAGCGGAATTGATGATCCGATGGAAACGGCTGTCGAGATCGGAAAAGTCATGATAGCGGCGATGGATTTCCCCTAGAAGCGAGAGATGCTCCTCGCGCAGCGTTTCAATCTGCCGCCAAAGCGGAGAGCTTTCGGGCAGCCGCGCGAAGGCCAGCGCGGATCGAAGCTCGAACATTTCCCGGATCTCGAAGAGCTCGACCGCGAAGCTCGCCGTGAACCCGTTGAGAACCCAGCCGCCGTTCGGCCGCTTCTCGATGAGGCCGAACCTCTGAAACCGATTGAGAAACTCGCGAATTCCGGTCGTCGCGACGCCGAAGCGGCGGGCGAGTTCGAGCTCGTTGATTGTCGTCCCCGGCAGCGTGTTTTCCCGCAGCATCCATTCCATGAACTTTTTCTCGAGCTGAGCGGCAGCCGAGACGGTCTCCGCCTCGGGAAACCGCTGCGTTCGGTCGAGGATCGATCGGACGCTGCGCTGACGCCCGCCTCCGGTCACCACGCCGCGCGCGACGAGGGTGGCGATGATCTTGCGGACCGTCGTGCGGCTGACGTCAAGCCTCGAACGCAACGCGTTCTCGGACGGCAGCGGTTCGCCGTCCCCGAGCCTGGAGATCAGATCGAGCGCGTCGTTGAAGGCGCGCTTGAATACGGTATCCGTCTTCATCCGGGGGAGGACTCTGTATGATTATTTGTCCATAAAAAACAGTTGACGCGGGCGCGCGCCGGATGTTTTTTATGGAGAAGGAGCGGTTCGCGCAATCCCTCGCATAGATAACGGACACCCCAGAGACCGAATTAAGGCTTGGGCCGGTCAGGCTTTGTCTGTGAGCAACCTTCCGAGGGCGACGTGGTGGAAGCGGCGAGCGAACGTCAAGAAGCGGCTCCCTCTCCAAAAGAGCGTCGCGCCGGGGCGTCCGCGGTCTCGCTCGCCCTTCGCCTTCTCGCCGTCGGCCCGCTGCTGATCCTGATCCTGCTCATCGCCGTGATCAGTCAAGCGACTCCGTATTTTCTGAAGCCGGTCAACATCAGCAACATCCTGGCGCAGACCGCCGTCATCGCCATCGTCGCGATCGGGCAGCACCTGGTCATTCTCACTCGCGGAATCGACCTGTCGGTCGGCGCAAATCTCGCCCTCGCGACGGTGATCGGCGGCCTCGTGTTCCGTTACGACAATTCCGCGCTCGTCGTCGCGCTCGCGATGCTCGGCGCCGCCATGCTCGTTGGCGTCGTCAACGGCGCCGTCTACGTCTACGGCCGGCTTCCCCATCCCTTCATCATCACGCTCGCGACCTTGAGCATTTGCCGCGGCCTCGCGTTGGAGCTCGCCGTCGGTCACACGACGATGCGCGGGATGCCGGACCGGATCGATGCGATCGGCGGCTCGGACACACTGGGCATTCCGAACTCCTTCTTCATCGTCCTTGCGGTCACCCTCGCAGGGTTGCTCATGACCAAGGCGATGGTGTGGGGAAGATGGATCTACGCGGTCGGCGGCAATCCCGAAGCCGCGCTCGAAATGGGCATTCCAGTCACGGGCGTATTGATCTCGACCTATGTGATCTCCGGTTTCTGCGTTGGCGTGGGCGCCATCGTTCTCGCAGGGCGCACCGGCGCCAGCTCTCCTCTCTACGGCAACCTGCTCGAGCTCGACACCATCGCCGCCGTCATCATCGGCGGGGCGAGCTTTCTCGGTGGACGAGGACATATCGGCCACGCGCTGATCGGGGCGGTGATGATCGGGGTGATCCGCAACGCGCTCAATCTTCTCGACGTCGACGTCTTCTTCCAGATGATCGCTATCGGCCTCATCATCGTCGTGGCCGTGGAGGCCGACGTGCTGCGCAGCCGGCTCGAGGCGCGGGCGCGGGCGATTCAGGCGGCGGGGACTTAGGTGGACCCGGCGGCGAAAATCCCGGTTCTCGCGGTCCGCCGGGTGGAGAAGCGGTTCGGCGCGGTCTACGCTCTCAAAGGCGTCAGCCTGGAGGCCTATCGCGGCGAAGTGCTCGCGCTCCTCGGCGACAACGGCGCGGGTAAGTCAACACTGATCAAATGCATCAGCGGCGTATACACGCTCGACGAAGGCGAGATCCTTCTCGACGGAGCGCCGACCGCGATCCATTCGCCGGCCGCGGCGCGCCGCGTCGGGATCGAGACGGTCTATCAGGATCTGGCGCTCTTCGACAACCTGACGCCGGCGCAAAACTTCTACTGCGGCCGCGAGATCGCTTATCCCGAGTGGTTGCCTCAGGGACTCGAATTCTTGAGCGGTCGCGCCATGGATCGCGACGCGGCGGGGGTGCTCGATCGACTCAGGGTCAAACTGCCCGATTTCGATGCGCCGGTCGCACGCATGTCAGGCGGCCAGCGTCAGGCCATCGCGGTTGCGCGGGCGACCGTGTTCGCGCGCAAGGTTGTGATCCTCGACGAGCCGACCGCCGCACTGGGGGTGCGCGAGTCCCGCAAGGTCATCGACCTGATCGCTCAGCTGCGCGACGAGGGCAACGCCGTCATTCACATCACCCACAACATGGAGCACGTGGTCGAACTCGCCGATCGCGCCGTCGTGCTGCGTCAGGGGCGGAAGGTCGGAGAGTTGAAGCCCGACCGTTCCAACCGACAGGAGCTGGTCTCGATGATCGTCGGCGCGGAGACCTGAAAGGTTCGCCGCTGAACGAGCGGTGGAAAAGAGGCTCTCGCTCCATCCGGGGCGACGCCAGTCTAGGGAGGAGCAACATGAGAATACGATCGATACTCTTAGGCATTACCGTCGCCGCTGCTATCGCCGCGCCTGCCCGGGCGGCAGACACGGTCAAGATCGGCTTCATCACCAAGTTTCCGGTGCCGTTCTACGCAACGATGGAGAATGCCGCCAAGGCTTACGCGGCGGCGCATCCGGGCGTAGAAATCATTTTCGGCCAGGGAACGTCGGCCACCGACATCGAGGGCCAGATTGCCCTCATCGAGTCGATGGTCACCAAGGGGGTGCAGGGCATCGCGATCACGCCGGTCGATCCGACGGTGGCGCCGGCTCTCGACAAGGCCGTCGAAGCGGGAATCAAGGTGGTCCTCATGGACAACAGCATCCCCGGCTGGAAAGGACAGACGGCGCTCGCAACCACAAACAATTTGAACGCCGGCAGGATCGCCGGCGCGTACCTCAAGTCGGTCCTCAAGAACGGTGACACCATGGGCATCCTGGAGGGCGTTCCGGGCGTTCCCTCGTTGGACGATCGGGTCAAGGGAATGCTCGAGGGGCTGCAAGGGGTCGACGTCAAGATCGTCGGGAAGGGCGCAACCAGCTGCACCGAGGAAAAGGGCATCAATGTCGCGCAAGACATTCTGACAGCCAACCCGGATGTGAAGTCGATCTATTCGGCGTGCGGGCCGCCCGCCGCCGGCGCCGCGCAGGCGATCAAGAACGCGAAGCTCAACCGGCACGTCATTCTGGTCGGCTTCGACTTCTGTTGCGGCGAGGCGGAAGCCATGGCCGCAGGGATTGAAGATGCGTCGGTGGCGCAGTTTCCGGCAAAGATGTCCGAACTCGGCGTCGATGCTCTGGTGAAGGCGCTTCACGGGGAAAAAGTCGAGTCGCTGATCGACTCGGGCGCCGCCCTGGTCACCAAGGCCAACATGGACAAATTCAAGTGAGACCAGCGAGGGCCGGCAGATCGCCGGTCCTCCCTTTTTCTACAGCGGCGCGCCGACGCACGGTAATTCCGGGCGGCGGCGCGGACACCCGAATTCAAGTCGAATTACAAAATTACGGTGACATGAGCTCAATTCCCTTTTTGTCAGACTGGACTGCGCCCCTCGGGTGAGATGCTTCAATTGAGTGACGCGCCCGGCAGGGCCGTTGGGGCGCCGCCTTTTGTTTTCTCGACAATCTCTTTGAGAAAATCAGAAGCCGTGTTATGGTCTTGTTCGTCGCTGGATGAAGCGCGGTTGGTGCGCCGAGGGCAGCGGCCGCTTTTAAGCCTTGCGGGCGAGGTGACACGCTTGAAAACGGCGAAGGGCGCGAAGTCTTAAGCAGTCGGCATGGTTTGGGGCTGGCGCCATCTCCGCTGGGGCCGAAACCGGAATCGGTTCCGAGCGGACGCCGAGAAAAGGTGCGAAGGGACGACGAAAGGACGCGGAGGCACGAAAGGAGCGCCAAGCGGCGGAGAAAAAATTTTCATTTGGATTCGCGCGTAAGCCCTTGAAAAGTCTCAATTCGCGGAAACAAAAAGCTTTCGTTTCCTTCCCTTTTTCTTTCGCTGGCTTCCCTTTTGTTTTCTTTTGCTTCCACTTTTGCTTTCGCTGGCTTCCCCCGATTTGCGAAGCCTTCCCTCGCGGCGGGCGGAGGCGCCTGCTTTCCCTACTGAGCGGAGGGGCGCTTGGGAGTTGCCTTTTTCGCTTGGAATTCTGCCGTAACCCCTTGAAAAGTCCTGATTTCGGACGAAGGAAATCCAAGCAAATCCAAGCATTTTTACTCTTGGATTTGCTTGGATTTTTTTGGTCCGCTTGGATTGGCTTGGTTTTCCTTGGATAAATTTGGCGGCGCCGGATAGCACGCCGACTGACAGTGTTTTGCAGCTTGCTCCCTACGCCGCCTCCTCGAGCGCCGATTGCGACGGCCTGGCCGGGAACGGGATGAATTCGGACGCGACGTCGCCGAAGGCCTTCTTGGCCGCCTCGAGCGCGCGCTCGAGCCGGGCCTCCGGCGCGGCGACGACGATGGCGTCGGCGTATTTGCCCGCCGTTCGCGCCGCCTCGTTGCGCCAGTCGGAAGCGTGGATGACGACGCAGTCGTAGGCCGACGCCAGGGCGTCGAACGCGTCCTCGAGCGCTTCCCCGCCCCCCGGCTCTCCGCCCGAGGCGATGACGTCGACGCTCGACGACAGGTCGCGGCGGATGATCTCCCCGAACCCGACCCTGCCGGCCAGCAGGTCGGCGAGGCCCGCGACCTCGATCTCGCCGGCCTCGTCGCGATCGAGAATGTCGGCGAACCAGTCCTGCGTGACCCCGAGATCGAGGAGCAGGGTCGGGGCGCGGGCGGAGAGCCTGCGGGCGGTTCCGAGGGCGATGGCGAGCGTCTGCCCGCACCTTTGCCCGGTGATCAGAACGATTTGGCCGCAGCCGGGCGCCCTCGCCCGCGCCAGACGATCGGCGAGCGCGTCGAACGGATCGTTCGCGTCGGGCTCGTCATCGCCCTTCGGCGCGGGATCGGGAGCGGCCGGCGGCGCCGGCTCCGAGGCCGGCCGATCTTCGGCGCGCCGCGCGGGCGCGGCGAGCAGCGGCGCGGTCCTGATCTCCTCGCTCGCAGGCAGGGCGCCTGCCGCGCCCGCGTAGGCCTCGTTCGAGAGCAGCGTCGACGCCGCGGCGACGCCGCCCGATATCGCCAGGCCCGCGAGCGTCGCCAGCAGGATCGTCGGCACGGTCCTGGGAAAGGTCGGGATGCGGGGAGGCTCGGCGGTGGCGATGATGCGCGCGTCCGCGGGCGAGGCGCTGTCGGTCTCCCGCGCCGCCGCCTCGCGATATTTTTGCAGATAGGATTCGAGTTGCTGGCGCGCCGCCTTGGCTTCGAGGTTGAGCGCGCGCAATTGCACATCGTCGGCGTTGCCGGTCGCGACCGTCTTGGATTGCTGCGCCAGAGCGGCGCTCAGGGAGGCGACCCGATCGCCGGCGAGCCGGGCGTCATTCTCCAACGCCCGGACGTTTTTCGCCGCCGCGTCGCGAATCTGGGCGTCCAGCGAGCCGAGCTGCGCGTTCAATTCCTTCATCCGCGGATGCAGCGGCAGGAGCGTGCGCGCGGCCTCCGCGATCTGGGCCTTCAGCGTCACCCGCTCCTCGGCGAAGCGGCGCATCGATGGGTCGGTGATCGAGTTCGGGCGCGTCGTCCAGCTGACCCTCTTTCTGCAGCCGGCGCAGGAGCTCAACCTTGGCCGTCGCGGCCGCCTGGGCGGAGCGGGCGTTGGCGAGCTGGGCGTTGAGATCGAACAGCTGCTCAACGGGGACGGTCTGGCCGTTGGCGCCGGCGAGCAGCCCCGATTGGGCGCGAAAGGCCTCGACCTTGGCGTCGTCGTCGGCGACCTTGACCCGCAATTCCTCGATCTTTCGCGACAGCCACGCTCCGGCGGCGCGCGCCGCGTTCGCCTTGGCGTCTTCCTGCGATCGCAGGTAGAGCTCGGCGACGGTATTGGCGCCGCGCGCGGCGAGCTGCGGATCCCGCGAGACGAATTCGATCTGCAGCACCCGCGTACGAGGCACCGGAAAGACGGTCAGACGCGACAGAAACTTGTCGACCACCCGCTGGTCGACACTTCCGCCAGGGCCGCTGCTCGCCGAAGCGTTGAATTCCGGGTTCTGGGCAAGCCCGAGCTTGTCGATCGCCTTGCGGGCCAGGCCGAATGTCGCCACCGTCTCGGCTTGGCTCTGGACCGCTTCGGGGTCGATCGTCGACGCCGGATCGTACCCTGACGCCTTGTCCGGACGGGTGTAATAGCTTTCGCGATCCTCCAGCAGCACTTTGGCGACCCCGGTGTAGCGGGGCGTCGTCACCAGGACGAAGGCCGAGGAGAGCAGCATCGCCGCGAGCGCCGGCAGCAGGACCCATCGCCAGCGCCGCTTGAGTCCCCTGGCGAGGCGCGACAGGTCGATCGCCTGATCGCGGCCAAGCGCCGCGATCTCCGACGCGCTCTCGCCGTTCATGCCACGCTCCGCTCGCTCGCGCGCATCCGCGCTGTCATGTCCGAAAATTGCGTCAATATAGTTGCCGCGGGGTTAAAGACGCAGCTTTCGCGTTGGCGGTTCATTAACCATGCGCCGATAGAAAAATATTGTGATCGAACGCTGCTGCCGTCGCGGACTTCGCAATGAGAGCTTTTCTGTGCGTTCTGGGGATGTTCGTCGTTGCGATCGTTGGAGGCTGCGCCTCTCCCAGGTACGTATCCTCGCCGCCCCCCACGCCCGCCAGCGCGCCCTACCGCCTGGCGAGCGGCGACCGTCTGCGGGTGATCGTGTTTGGGCAGGACAATCTGAGCAATTCGTTCTCGGTCGACAGCGCCGGCGCCATCGCGATGCCGTTGATCGGCAGGGTGCGCGCCCAAGGCCTCAGCACGGCCGAGCTCGAACGGCAAATCGCAGCGCGCCTGCGGCAAGGCTATGTGCGCGACCCCAGCGTGTCGGTGGAAGTCGAGGCGTTTCGACCGTTCTTCGTCTTGGGCGAGGTCGGTGTGGCGGGGCAGTATCCCTTTATCAGCGGAATGACGGTGCAGAACGCGATTGCCGTCGCCGGCGGCTTTACCCCTCGCGCAGTCGAAGACAACGTTGACGTCACTCGGATCATCGATCGACGCTCGGTGACGTTCCGAGAGCCCCTGTCATTCCTCCTGTCGCCGGGCGACACAATAACAGTCCGTGAAAGGTTTTTTTAAACACTCGCGCTACAACTGCCGATTGTGGGACAATCGGATCCACTACTCATATCGACCTCTCGGGGCGCGGCCGACAAGCTGAAGATCGCGCATGTTTTTCGCGCGCCGCTTGGCGGGCTCTTTCGCCATGTCGTCGATCTGGCGGGCGAGCAGGCGAGCCGCGGACATGATGTGGGCATGTTTTTCGACAGTCGAGGGAATTGCCGGCGCGTCGAGCAGGCGCTGGCCCAAATCCCGGGCGGTCTCAGGCTCGGCGTCCGCACGACGCCAATCCGTCGCAATCCGGGGCTGTCCGATATCTCCGCATTCACCCGATTATGCGCCTGGCTCAGCGAGGTAGAGCCAGACGTCGTGCATGGCCATGGCTCGAAGGGCGGCTTTTACGCCCGGTCGACCAAGCTTGCGGGCCGCGCGAGAGCGGCGGCGCGCGCCTATACGCCGCACGGTGGCAGTTTCAACTATAAGCCCGGCGGCATCGCCAGCGCCGCCTACATGGCGATCGAGCGGCTGCTGACTCATGCAACCGACGTTTTTCTTTTCGAGAGCGCTTATATCGAAAGCCGTTTTGACCTTTGCGTCGGCGCAAAAACCAGGTTTCGGCGCGTCGTTCACAACGGCTTGCGGGCCGCTGAATTCATTGAAGTCAAGCCCGCCGAGGACGCGGCCGAACTCCTCTACGTCGGAGAGCTTCGCGCGGCGAAGGGGGTCGACACCTTACTCGAGGCCGTCGCCCTCCTGCGCCAGACCCGTCAGCCGGGGCCCAGGCTCATTCTGATCGGCTCTGGCCCGGACGAGGACCTGCTGATGGCCAGAGCGCGCCGCCTCGGTATCGCCGATCGCGTGTCGATTCCGGGCCCAATGCCGATTCGCGCGGCGATGACGCTCGGTCGGATTTTGGTGGTCCCCTCGCGCGCCGAGTCCCTACCCTATGTCGTGCTCGAGGCAGCTGCGGCGCGCGTTCCGCTGGTCGCCACCGACGTCGGCGGAATCCCCGAGATATTCGGGCCATACAAGGATCGGCTTGGCCCTTCCGGCGATCCTGCGGATCTCGCCCGTCGGCTGGCGGCGATGCTGGACAAGAGCCCTTCGCAGCGCGACGACGAAGCCGCAGATCTGAGCCGGTTCGTCGGCGATAAATTCGCTATCGAGTCCATGACTGACGCGGTGCTGTTGGGTTACCGGGACGCGCTCGCGAGCCGGCGGATCGAATCTCTTGCGGCCTCCGGGGCCTCGATGCGTCCGCGTCCGGAGGGCTAGGGTCATGTCCGATATTGCAGCAGGCGAGCTTCGGCTCCTGCCCTCCGCGGAACCGTCGCCGGCCGCGGATCGATCCAAGCGAACGGTCTCCGAGGCTCTCGGCGCGCTCGCATCCGAACCGGCGAAGCCGGCCTATTCGATGATCGTTCTGTCCGGCCTCATAAGCGCCGTCGAATGGCTCGCGCTTATCCTTGCGGGCGTCATCCCCTATCATGTCCATATTGTAGCCAACATCGGCCCGCAGCCGCTTTACGCCGCCATCAGCGCGCTCGCGGCGACACTTGCGATCGTCGTCTTCCATTCGCAGCGCGTCTATGCGCCGCAGGCGTTACGCCGCCCGCTTCGCCCGCTTATCCGCATGGCCGGAAGCTGGACCGCGCTGGTTCTCGCCGTCATCACGGCAACTTTCTTCCTCAAGGCGGATCCATACGTTTCGCGCATTTGGATGGCGGCGTGGTTCGTCTCCGGAATCGCGGTCCTCGCCATCCTCCGGACAGCTCTCGCCGGTCTCGTCGCGACGCTTGCGCGCTCAGGGCGCTTTCAGCGCCGGGTAGTCATGGTGGGAGGCGGCGAGCTCGCAGGCCCGGCGCTGCGCAACCTGAGAAAGGCTGATCCGGCAGAGATCCGGGTTCTGGGCGTTTTCGACGATCGCGGCGACGCGCGCTCGCCAGATACTGTCGAGGGATTCCCCAAGCTCGGCGACGTCGACGATCTCGTTGACCTAGCGCGGAGCTCCCGCATCGATCTCGTCGTCTTCGTCCTCCCGATCACCGCCGAGCAGCGGATCCTGACGATGTTGCGCAAATTATGCGTGTTGCCGGTGGACATCCGCCTCGCGGCCCACGCTAACCGGCTGCGCTTCCAGCCGCGGTCTTATTCCTATGTCGGCGAACTGCCGGTGCTCGACATTCTCGATAAACCCATCGCTCACTGGGATGTCGTCATCAAGCTGCTGTTCGACAAAATCGTCGGCGTGTTCGCCCTGATCGCGCTCATCCCTGTGTTCGCCTTGACGGCGCTTGCGATCAGGATCGAGTTGGGCGGGCCGGTGCTGTTCAAGCAAAGGCGCTACGGTTTCAACAACGAGCTGATAGAGATCTACAAATTTCGCTCAATGTATGCCGACAAGCTCGACGCTGCTGCGTCCAGGCTCGTCACCCGCAATGATTCTCGCGTCACGCGCGTCGGCCGCTTCATCCGCAAGACGTCGATCGACGAACTGCCCCAACTCCTCAACGTCGTCTTCAAGGGAGACCTGTCGCTGGTCGGACCACGCCCGCACGCCGTACACGCGAAGGCGGCGGACCGGCAGTATGACGAAGTTGTCGACGGCTATTTCGCCCGCCATCGCGTCAAGCCCGGCATCACCGGCTGGGCGCAGATCAACGGCTGGCGCGGCGAAACCGACACGCAGGAAAAAATCCAGAGCCGTGTCGAGCACGACCTCTACTATATCGAGAACTGGTCGATCCTGTTCGATTTGCGCATTCTCGCAATGACGCCGATCTCGCTGATCAGAGCGAAGAACGCATTCTAAGCGCGATGGGCGGAAGCGTCGAAGCCTCATCACTCCGTGCGGCGCGCGATCCCGCCTACTCAGTGGACGCCGCGACTCTTCAGCGCGGGGTCCTTTGGGCCTTCGTCGCCAGCGGCGCCTCGGCCTCGATCGAACCCTCGCCCTATGAATTCATGTTTCTGTTCGCGGTGCTGGCGCTCGGCGCCGCGACACTGCGATTCCATCGCGCCATGATCCCGATGATCGTTACGCTCGCGCTCTACAATGCGGGGGGAATGCTGGCTCTCGTTCCGTTTGTCGACGAGCCCAAGAGCGACATGTTCGTTGCGATCTCATCCTATGTCGCGCTGACCTCGATATTCTTCGCCGCCATCGTCGCGAAGGACCCCCTGTCGCGCATGCGCACAATCCGTTCGGGCTATGTCGCGACGGGCGTGGTCGCCGCGATTCTTGGCATTCTGGGTTATTTCGACGTCGCGGGGCTCGGCGAGCATTTCACCCGTTACGACAATCTGCGCGCGGCCGGCCCCTTCAAGGACCCGAACGTATTCGGGCCGTTTCTCGTTCCCCCAATCGTCTTTCTGCTGCAGGACGTTCTGATCGGCCGGGGCGCCGGACTCTGGCGGCGCGTGCCGCTGATGCTTGTCATGCTGCTCGCTCTGCTTCTGACCTTCTCGCGCGGCGCGTGGGGCGTGATGGTGTTCTCGTTCCTGCTTCTGACCCTGCAGACTTTCGCGACGACGACGTCGTCACGCCTGCGGGCGCGCATCCTCATCGTCCCAATTGCTGGGGCGGTTCTCGCCGTCCTGGCGCTGGCGGCGGCGGTGTCGATTCCCTCGATCGGCGACGTGTTCTTCGAGCGCGCCTCACTCGCCCAAGCATACGACGTCGGTGAGCTTGGCCGGTTCGGCTCGCAATTGCGGTCGATACCGATGTTGCTCGAACGTCCGTTCGGCTTTGGTCCCCTGCGTTTCGAGACGATCTTTCCGGCGGCGCCGCACAACGTCTACGTCAACGCCTTCGCGGCCTATGGCTGGCTCGGCGGACTGGGTTTTTTCGCGCTGACCTTTGTCACTGTCTATGTCGGGTTTCGCACCGTTCTTCGGCGCTCGCCGATGCAGCTCGACGCAATCGCCGTCTGGTCGTGCTTGTTGCCGCAGATGGCGCAGGGCTTACAAATCGACACCGATCATTGGCGTCATCTTTATCTGCTGCTCGGGTGCCTCTATGGCCTGGCTTCGGCCGTATCGATCAAGGAGCGCGAGCAGGAGACCGGACGGACGGACGTCGAACTGCGCGGTGTCTGGCCTACTCGCGTCAATCGACTCTAAGGTTCGGCGCTATGGACCGTCACCTAGCGGCGACCGTGTAAGCGTAGCTCGTCATCAGCCGCCAGTCGCGTGCTTCCGCGAGCGCGCTCAAGGCGTCGTTGGCCCAGCGGACTCCGGGCAAATGCCTGAAATAGCGGTCGCCCCAGAAGGGCGCGCTCAGGGCGTGGCGGAAGCCGGCCCGGCGGAGCGCGGGTTCGATCACGTCCGGATCTGCCGTGCAGAGATCATAGCGGGCCGGAAACTTCGGGTAGTCGCCGTCGTGACGGTCGGAGAAGAAAAAGCGCAGGACCGGAGCCGTCAACGCCTCGGGGGCGAGCCAATTGATCACAAAGGGGGGCGCATAGAGCGTCGGATGAAAGGCCAGCGCCACCCCTCCCGGCGCCAGCAACTCGAACATGTTGGACCAGGCGCGCGCGGCGTCGCGGACATGCTCCATCACCATGCGCGAGAAAATGAGATCGTAACACCCGCGAAAGGAAGTATCGATCGCCCCGGCGATGTCGAACTGGACCTTGCCGAATTCCGCCGGGCCCATCGCCAGTTCGCGCGCGTCGATGTCGTTGACCGCGTAGGCGATGCCCGCGCTATCGGCTTCTTGGGGAGTCAAGAGCGGTCCGCGGCCGCCGCCAATTTCCAGCGCGCGCACGAGGCCGTTCTCGTGCCGTCCGGCCGCCCGGCAATGGTCAGCGAAGGCGAGCACGCTCGCCTGGTAGTTGTCCCAGGCCCAGAGTTCCCGGCTGTCGTAACCGAGCCGGCGCAAAGGCGCGGCGAGAAACGGCGAGGCGCCCAGGCGGCGGTCAACCCGAGCCTCACGTTCGGCGTCCGGCGCGGCGGCGGCGTTCGAGAGCGGCGCGACATAAGCCATCGGTCCCATTCCTTTCGCCCAGGCAAAATGAGACCTCTAAGGATTTTAGACAAATCAATCCGAATGTTAATGTTACCGTGCGGAGGTCCAATTCCGAATCAAGGGGCTCGCGGAATACGCACGGCTTTGGCCTTTTGTCGCGCAGCAGAGTCAATCGGCGCCACGCCCGTGCTAATGTGATAGTCTTGTAAGGCTCCAAGACGCCAGCTTCGCGACGATCAAGAGGAGAACTCGGCCCATGAATCCCGCCGCCAGGGTCACCTCGGCAGCCGAGGGCCTGCCGCGTCGCCGGTTCACGGTCGCCGAGGTCGAGGCGATGGTGGCGGCCGGCGTGATGGACGAGGACGAGCGCGTCGAGCTGATCGGGGGGGAGCTGGTTCCGATGTCGCCGAAGGGCAACCGCCACGAAGTCGTGAAGACGGCGCTGCTGCGGCGATGGTTTCGCATGGCCCCGGACGATGTCGACCTGACCCCCGAAACGACATTCCGTTTAAGCGAGGACACCTATCTCGAGCCGGACGTCGTCATCTATCCCCGCGCGATAGGACTTTCCGGCCTGATGGGCAGGAACGCTCTGCTCGCCGTCGAAATCACGGACTCGTCTCTGCGCTACGACCTGGGGCGCAAGGCTGCACTTTACGCGAGCTTCGGCGTCCACGAACTCCGGGTCGTCGACGCGGTCCGACTGACCGCGCGCCTGTTTCGTGAGCCCTCCGCTGACGGATACGGCCAATCGCGCGATTACGCCGCGGCAGATCGGATGGTCCCGCTTGTTGCGCCGGAGGCGTTTTCACTTCGGCTCGATGAACTCGAACTCGCTTGATCCTGCCTTCAGGCGCCGTTCCAAAATCGCTTTGCAATCCAATCGGCGAGCCCCAATCGAACCGCGAGATCCGCGATCTTCTTGCGTTCCCAGACCTGAACCCTGCTGTCGGCCGGCTCTGACAACTCACCCGTCGGAGAATGGGCGGCGAAGATCATGCGTCGATACTGCTCTTCACGTTCGCTGAATTGACGTACTGAATCGTCGAGGGTCGATTGAGTGGCTGAACTCTTCACTTGAACGAAAGCAACCTCATCCGTCGAAGCATTTTCAGATTCGATGTCAATCGCCTCTGCTGTGCCTTCCCGCGGCGCCAACCGAGCCCAACAAGATCAGGTCGACCAGTGTCCGGGATGATCCGCCATCCTGCATGGATTTTGCCGTTGGCCTTCGCAGCCTGCCGCCATTTGCCCTTTCCCCCGTTCTTAACGTACCGAACGAAACTGGATAGAGGCGGAACCATCCAGCGAACTGTCCCCGCTCACGCCGGCTTCTTGAGCTTCACCACATTGTGCAGCGTCGCGTCGGCGGTCTCGAAGAAACGCCGGACGCCGCGCGCGGCCTGGCGAATGCGCTGCTCGTTCTCCACCAGGGCGAGGCGCACGAAATCGTCGCCGTGCTCGCCGAAGCCGATCCCCGGCGCGACGGCGACATCGGCCTTCTCGATCAGAAGCTTCGAGAACTCGAGGCTGCCGAGATGGCGGAAGCGCTCCGGCACCGGCGTCCAGGCGAACATCGAGGCGCGGGGCTTGTCGATCGGCCAGCCCGCGGCGGCGAAGCTCTCAATCATCACATCGCGCCGGCGCTTGTAAGTCGCGCGCATTTCGCGCACGCAATCGTCGGGCCCGTTGAGCGCGGCCGCGGCCGCGACCTGGATCGGCGTATAGGCGCCGTAGTCTAGGTAGGACTTGACGCGGGCGAGCGCCGCCAAGAGCCGCTCGTTGCCGACCGCGAAGCCGATTCGCCAGCCGGCCATCGAAAACGTCTTCGACATCGAGGAGAACTCGACCGCGACGTCGAAGGCGCCGGGCGCCTGCAGGACCGACGGCGGCGGCTCGTCGTCGAAATAGACCTCGGCGTAGGCGATGTCGGAAAGAACAAAAATCTCGTGCTTCTTGGCGAACAGCACGAGGTCCCGATAAAAGTCGAGCGAGGCGACCGCCGCGGTCGGGTTGGAAGGGTAGCAGACCACCGCCGCGATCGGCTTGGGGATCGAATGCACGATCGCGCGCTCGAGCGCGGTGAAGAATTCAGGACCGGGCTGCGCCGGCACTGAACGAATGACGCCGCCCGCCATCAGGAACCCGAAAGCGTGAATCGGGTAGGAGGGATTGGGCACCAGCACAACGTCGCCGGGCGCCGTGATCGCCTGCGCCATATTGGCGAAGCCTTCCTTCGAGCCGAGCGTCGCCACGACCTGCGTCTCCGGATCGAGTTTTACCCCGAAACGGCGCGCGTAATAGGCGGCCTGGGCCCGCCGGAGGCCGGCAATGCCCTTGGAGGCGGAATAGCGGTCGGTGCGCGGCTTGCCGACTGTCTCCACCAGCTTATCGAGCACATGTTTGGGCGCGGGCAGATCCGGATTGCCCATGCCGAGGTCGACGATGTCGGCGCCGGCCGCCCGCGCCTTGGCCTTGAGCATATTGACCTGCTCGAAGACATAAGGCGGCAAGCGCCGCACCCGGTGAAAGTCGCTCATCGCGGCAACAAGTCCCTGATCCTGGTCCCGGAGGCGCGTGCGTCGCGCGAGGCTCTGATAGCATCGACGCTGGGCGCGGGGCAAACTGCGTTGTTATTGACGGGCGTCCGGGGTCTTCGATTTCGCCTTAGCGCGCGCCGCCTGTTCTTCGGCGACGGCTTTGGCGGAGGGCGGGTAGGCCTGTCGCAATGCGTCGGCCCGCTTCTCAACCTTATTGAGATCGCCCTTGAGCGCCTCGAACTGCTTGGCGTTCATCACCGGACGAGCCGGTTCTGGCGGCGTCTGGAAGACCGGAATATAGTCCGGTTCGCTCTTCGGCCGGGACTTCGCCACAAAATCGGCCGGCGGCCCGACGTCGGTGGCGAAGCCCAGCGCCTTGGCCACGCTCTTCAGCGGGCCGTCAGGCTGTTGCGCCGAACTCGGCGCGCCCCAGGCGCATAATGCGGCGCAGGCCAGAACCCGGATCGTCACGCGTGCCGCCGCCATGTGTCCGCCATCCTCTGATCTGATCGCCGCCAGGCCCCGCGTGCGCGAAACCTCATTCTTATCGAAAGTCCTTGTGGCTCGCGCACGGGTACTGACCTATTATGACAAAAACGGGACCGGGTCTCCGCCCGGCGGCGACAGGAGACGCTCTTTCATGGCTAGCACTCGTCCCAAGGACCGCAAGCGCCCGGCGGGGTCCGCCCAGCGCGATGCCGCCACGGAAAGCCCGCCCAGACCACGCGCCAAACAAAAGCCCGCGACCGCCGCGGTCGAGCCGGCGCGAACCGAGCCGGGCCGGGCAGCGCGCAAGGTTTCGCGGCGCAAGGCCGAGCCCGCGGAGGCGGAGCGCAAGGCAGCCGCGCCCGAAGTGGCCGCCGCCCGTTTGCCCCCGGAGCAAAAGGCCGCCTCGCGACGGCCCGCCGCGGGATCAGCCGCGCGGCAAGGCCGGGACGAATTTGCGCCCGCCGCGCCGAGCGCCGCCTCGACGCCCCCTCCTCGCTCGGCCGCCGCCGGCGATGGCGTCCCTCTTGCGGCTCAATATCCAACGCCCGACCCGGAAGCGCTCGCCCGCAACATCGCCACCGCCATAGAGCACGGCGGCAAGGCGCTGGCCGCCTATTTGCGGCCGCGCGAGACCGGCGAGATCAAGATGGCGATCGCCGACGATGTCGGCGAAATGATCAAATCGATTGGTCAGGTCGCCCAATATTACATGTCCGAGCCCAACCGGGCGTTCGAGGCGCAGGCCGCGCTGACGACGCAATGGGTCAATCTCTGGGCCTCCACGCTGCAACGCCTTCAAGGCGTTCCGTCGGCGCCGGTCGCGTCGCCCGATCCCGCCGACAAGCGCTTTTCGCACGCGGACTGGCGCGACAATCCATTCTTCGATTTTCTCAAGCAGGCCTATGTGCTGACATCGCGCTGGGCCGACGACCTCGTCAGGCGCGCCGATGAACTCGAGCCGCATGAGCGCGACAAGGCTCTGTTCTACCTGCGGCAGGTTTCGGCCGCGTTGTCGCCCTCCAATTTCGTGGCGACCAACCCCGAACTCCTGCGCACGACGCTGGCCGAGAGCGGCGCGAACCTCACGCGCGGACTGAAGATGCTGGCCGAGGATATCCAGGCCGGTCACGGGAGCCTGCGCATCCGCCAGTCGGACGCGCGCGCGTTCAAGCTCGGCGTCAATATGGCGGCGACGCCCGGGAAGGTGATTTTCCGCAATGGGCTGATGGAGCTGATCCAGTACGAGCCGACCACGGCGGCGGCCTACAGGCGGCCGCTGCTGATCGTGCCGCCGTGGATCAACAAATTTTACGTGCTCGACCTCAACCCGGACAAATCCTTTGTCCGCTGGGCGGTGGCGCAGGGCCTGACCGTGTTCGTCTTATCTTGGGTCAACCCCGACAAGAGCCACGCCGACAAGGACTTCGACAGCTACATGCACGAGGGCGTCCTGACGGCGCTCGACGCGATCGAACAGGCGACGGGCGAGCGCGACATCGCGGCGGTCGGCTATTGCGTCGGCGGAACGCTCCTCGCTGCGACGCTGGCTTACATGGCCGCGGTCGGCGACAAGCGCATTTCGAGCGCCACCTTCTTCGCCACCCAGATCGACTTCACTGACGCAGGCGATCTGAAGGTTTTCGTCGATGCGGAACAGTTGAAGGCGGTCGAGGAACGCATGGCCGAGCAGGGCTACCTCGAGGGTTCGCACATGGCCAACGCCTTCAACATGCTAAGGCCGAACGACCTTATCTGGTCCTACTACGTGAACAATTATCTGAAGGGCAAAGAGCCGATGCCGTTCGATCTCTTGGTCTGGAATTCAGACTCGACGCGCATGCCGGCCGCCAACCACAATTTCTACCTGCGTCACTGCTATCTCCAGAATGATCTCTCGAATGGGCGTATGGTGCTGAGCGGCGAGACGCTCAAGCTCGAAAAAGTGACGATCCCCGTCTATGAGCTGGCGACGCGCGAGGACCACATCGCTCCGGCCCATTCGGTCTTCACCGGGGCGAAATGCTTTGGCGGTCCTGTCCGCTATGTGATGGCGGGCTCCGGCCACATCGCCGGCGTCGTCAATCCGCCCGACAAGCCGAAATATCAGTTCTGGTCGGGCGGACCGCCCGAAGGCGACTTCGAGAGCTGGGTCGCCGCGGCCAAGGAAACGCCGGGGTCGTGGTGGCCCGACTGGGTGCAATGGCTCACTGCGCAGGCGCCCGAGAAGGTCCCCGCCCGCAAGCCGGGCGATGGCAAATTGAAGCCGCTTGTCGACGCGCCGGGGGACTATGTGCGAGTCAAGGCGTAACGGGTGTCCATTCTGGGGGATCGGCTTAGCGCGCCAATCACGCCGAACGGTCCACAGTCAGGGCGGTTGTCGAAATCAAGTCGGGGCCGCCGCTCTCCAGACCGCCGACCGCTCCCGGGGGACGCGGCCCGTTGCCGCTCTCGAGGGGCGACATCACGCAAAGTCGCGAGCGAATTCCACGAGGAACCCGCCATGAACAGGCCGTCCCGCATCAACGAGCCGCACCGCCTCGACCTCGCCCATCGCCCGCGCCGCAACCGCAAGGCCGAATGGGCGCGGCGCCTGGTGTCGGAACATGTGCTGACGGCGAACGATCTGATCTGGCCGCTCTTTCTGATTGAGGGCGAAAAGAAGCGAATTCCTGTCGCCGCGATGCCAGGTGTCGACCGGCTCAGCGTCGACGAGGCCGTGCGCGAGGCGGAGCGCGCGGTCAAGCTCGACATTCCGGCGATCGCGTTTTTCCCCTATACCGCGCCGCATCTTAAGGACGAGCACGGCAGCGAAGCCTTCAACGAAAGTAACCTCGTCTGCAAGGCCTGCCGGGCGATCAAGCGCGAGTTCCCGCAATTGGGCCTTGTCACCGACGTGGCGCTCGACCCTTATACGAGCCATGGCCACGACGGCCTCGTGCATGAGCGCGACGGCGACATCCGCATTCTCAACGACGAGACCGTCACCGCGCTGGTGCGCCAGTCGCTGAACCAGGCGCGCGCCGGCGCCGACGTCATCGCGCCCTCCGACATGATGGACGGCCGCGTCGGCGCGATCCGCGAGGCGCTTGACGCGGAGGGCTTTCTCGACGTTCAGATTCTCGCCTACGCCGCGAAATACGCCTCCGCCTTCTACGGGCCGTTCCGCGACGCGCTCGGCTCCTCGGGCGCGCTGAAGGGCGACAAGCGCACCTACCAGATGGACCCGGCCAACTCCGACGAGGCTTTGCGAGAGGTCGCGCTCGACCTCGACGAGGGGGCCGACATGGTGATGGTCAAGCCTGGCATGCCCTATCTCGACGTCATCCGCCGGGTGAAGGACGAGTTCGGCGCGCCGACCTTCGCCTATCAGGTGAGCGGCGAATATTCGATGATCATGGCCGCCGCGCAGAACGGCTGGATCGATGGAGAGAAGGCGATGATGGAGAGCCTGATCGCCTTCAAGCGCGCCGGCGCCGACGGGGTTCTGACCTATTTCGCGCCGAGTGCGGCGGAGAAGCTGAAGAAGGCGTGAGCCTCGTTCCGGCGTTCGAAGGGGGCAAAACGGGCCTCGCGACCAGAAACGCCATGAGGCTCTGGTGAAACCTCTCGCCCGAGAGCCGCGTGCGGAAGAAGTCCAAGCGGCCGTTTCGACGAGAAGCGGCAAAGATTCTGTGGACTGACGCTACGGGCCATAGCGAAGGGCGTCGCCGGAAAGCTGATATGACGACCGTCCGAATCAGCACGAGGAGGTCTTGGATGATGAGCGAGGCTGACGGCGTCCTAACCCTGACCAAACCGCAGGCCGACTGCCTCATGGTCCTGCGAAATCTCCGCTTGCCCGAGGGAAGGATCGCGATTGCGGCGAAGCTCGAGATCAAGAAAACGGTCGGCGTCCTTCGTAAGCTCGAGGAGCTGGGGCTCGTGAGGCACGAGTCAAGGCTATGGACCGCCACTGGGCGCGGCGAGACCTGCGATTTTGAGACTGTTCCCGAGAAACCCGAAAACAGAGGCCGGCCGCCCGGATCGAGCGCCGCTCGTCTGCTCGATCTGCTGGGTCGGCCAAAGCGCGGCCGCGCGCTCGCGCGCGAGCTGGGGCTCACGCAGGAGAGAGTTCGACAGCTGGTCATCAAGCTCCACGCCCAGGGGCGCGTAGTCTTCGGCGATCCGGACCATCCATCCTGGTTGATAAAGCGCGCGGACGACGAGAGCCCGATCTTGTCTCGCGACGAGGAACGCGTGCTTTCGGCGCTGCCTCGAGAACACATGACCGACGCCAAAAGGCTGAGAATCGCGGCGGGTTTGCCCGAGGACGAGGTCGTGAGGATTCTTGCGAAGCTGACCGCCGCCGGATTCGCCGAGGCTCTCGAGGGATCGCCGGTCGGCCGGGCGTACCGGGTCACCGCGGCGGGGCTCGACCATCCTCAATACGTTCGGTCGGTCCGCTTGGCGCCGGCTCCGCGCCTGCCGGTGCGGTCGGACCGTGTCCATGCAGTGCTTCAGGCGGTCGCCGAGGCCGGCGCGCTGCGGATCAGGGACTTAAAGGACCTGATGAAATTGCCGCAGAGTCACATCAACGCGCTCATGCAATATCTGAAGCGCAAGGGGCTGGTGACGAAGACGGGAGAGTACGGCGCAGCTTATTGCCTGACCGAACGCGGCCGCGCGACCCTGGCGGAAATGATCCTGCGCCGCGCTGCCTGACGGCGACCCGGAAAGCCTGATCGCCTCAGGCGCGCCGGCGCCGATGGGGTCTTGATCGATTTTGCGCCGCGGGCGGCGGAGAAGCTGAAGGAGGGGTGAGCGGCCGGCGCGCCCCGTCGCTTACAGATCGCCATTCGTTCCGCGCTCTCCCGCGCACCCCTGCCCTACCCGCGCTCCACCGCGCGCGCCTGACATATTTACGTCGGGCGGGAGTTGCATTGTGTCCGCTGTCGATCCGGCGGTCGGCTTCACGGGAAGGGAGATCAAGCAATGGCGAAAATGCGCGCGATGGTCGTTCAGAAGGCCGGCGGCCCGCTGGTGGCGGAGCAGCGAGAGCTTCCGGCTCCTGGGCCCGAGGAAATGCGCATACGGGTGCTGGCCTGCGGCGTCTGCCATAGCGACGTGTTGACCGTTCAGGGGCTCTTTCCGGGGATCCAATATCCGCGTATTCCCGGCCACGAGGTGATCGGCCTCGTCGACGCGCTCGGCGCGGGGGTCAAAGGTTGGAGCGTCGGCGCGCGCGCCGGCGTCGGCTGGTTCGGCGGCTCCTGCGGCTATTGCAGCCGCTGCCGGCGCGACGCGGCTTTCGCCTGCGAGAACGTGCACGAGGTGACTGGCGTGACCCGCGACGGCGGCTACGCCACCCATCTCATCGCCCATGTCTCCTCGGTCGCGCATGTGCCGGACGAGCTCGACGCCGTCGAGTCGGCCCCCCTGCTCTGCGCCGGCGTCACCACCTTCAACGCGCTTCGCCATGCCGGCGCCGGGCCGGGCGACGTCGTGGCGGTCCACGGCGTCGGCGGCCTCGGGCATCTCGGCGTCCAGTTCGCGGCGCGGCAGGGCTTTCGCACCGTCGCGGTCAATCGCGGACGCGACAAGGAGGAACTCGCGCGGAGCCTCGGCGCCAGCGACTATATCGACAGCGCCGCCGAGGATCCGGCCAAGGCGTTGACCGCGATGGGCGGCGCCAAAGCCATTCTCGCCACCGTCACCAACGGCGAGGCGATGCAGGCGATCGTTGGCGGCCTCGGCCCAAACGGCGTCCTGATAGTGATCGGCGCGGTCGGCCCGCTCACGGTCAATTCGTTGGAACTCATCCAGAAGAGCGCAGCGGTCAAAGGCTGGTATTCGGGCGTCGCCCGGGATTCCGAAGACACGCTGCAATTCAGCCGCATGAACAAGGTCGCCTCGATGAACGAAATCTACCCGCTCGAAAAGGCTCAGGAAGCCTATGAGCGCATGATGAGTGGCAAGGCGCGCTTCCGCGTCGTCCTCAAGATGGACGCATGACGGGTCGCATTTCGACAAGGCTCGCCGGTCGGCGACGGCTCGGAGCCCGACTGCGTCTCGGCCTCGTCTCCGGCTCGTGAACGCGCCCGCAAGGCGAGCTATATCCGCTTGGTGCTTGACCGACGTCCGGGTCAGCCTTCTGTCAGGGACACATTTTTTTAGCTGCTGTCGAAGCGAAGCGGATTGAATCGTCTTTGTCTCGAGCGCGACGAAGAGCCCGCGCGATTACAAGGAGAAAGGCCATGCAATACTTGTTGATGATTCATTCGGACGAGAAGGCCATGCTCAACGCGTCGCCGGAACAGAACAACGCACGGCTGGCGGCCTACGGCGCCTACATGCAAGCGATGTCGGAGGCGGGCGTCAGCAAAGGCGGACAGCGTCTTCATCCGACCTCGACCGCGACCACGGTCAGGGTCAAGAACGGCAAGACGTCGGTCCTCAACGGCCCCTACGCCGAGGTAAAGGAGCAGCTCGGCGGCTATTTCCTGATCGACGCGCCCGACCTCGACGCGGCGATCTCCTGGGCGGCGCGCTGCCCGGGGGCCGAGGACGGCGCGATCGAAGTGCGGCCAATCTGGCAGATGTAAGTCGAGCTCGGTTCGACGCTTCAGTCCGGTTGTTCCCGGCGGAGCGCAGGTCGGGGACCGGACACGGCCAAGTTGCCCTTCGCGCCCGGTTCCCCAGCCCCGTTTTCATGCAACGAATGAAAATTCATTATGAACTATATTACATAACTTGTAAAACTGGCTGGGCTTGATGCGTCTATTTCTAAAACTCAGAAGTTGTGCTATGCTGGAGTTTAAGTCCCAGATTGGAGACGGTGTTTGAAATCAGACAGGCGTCGCAAGAGTGCGGATTTGGACCAGCGCCAGCAATTTCCAGGGGCGGGAAGGGCTGCGCGACGAGCATTTCGCTTTTTTGGCCTTGCGCGCCGCTAAAGGCTTGAAAGGGCCCAAAACGGCAATGGGCATCTATTCCGCTGAGTTGGCATGGATGACGTGTTGGCGCCATGTCCGCTTCGTCTTGGCGCCATGCGGGCTTGGTCTTGGCGCCGTCCGCGGGATCGGCGCGCGCCCGCGCGCCGCTTCCAACCGCAATGCGCCCGGATATCCGCGCCGGCTTCCGATTTTGGGGCCCAAGCGCTTGAAAAGAATGGAGCGGCGAGCGAAATGACGCCCCCGGGGACCGAAAGGGCGCAGGTCGCGCAGGCTCGCGGGGGCTGGAAGGCTTCGTCCCGACCGTCCCCCCGTGCGAACGGCTCTCATCGACCGAATCCGGACGCCGAAGCCGCCGCGCGCACCGTCGCGACGCGAGTCGCGCGCGAGAGCTACGGCAAGCTCGTGGCCTATCTCGCCGCTCCGAGACGAGACGTGCCGGGGGCGGAGGACGCGCTCGCCGACGCCTTCGCCGCCGCTCTGACCGTCTGGCCGGCGCAGGGCGTTCCGGCCAATCCGGCAGGCTGGCTCGCCAGGACGGCGCGGCGGCGCATGATCGATGCTTCGCGCCGCCGGCGCACCGCCGACGCGTCTTGCGACGCGCTGGCGCTGATCGCGGAAGAGCTCAGGGCCGCGACCGACGACGAGGCGTCAATCCCCGACCGGCGCCTTGCGCTGATGTTCGCCTGCGCCCATCCGGCGATCGAGGAGACGATCCGCGCGCCTCTGATGCTGCAGACGATCCTGGGCCTCGACGCCGCCGCGATCGGATCGTCCTTCCTGGTTTCGCCGAGCGCGATGGGCCAGCGCCTGTCGCGCGCCAAGGCCAAAATTCGCCTGGCGGGGGTGCCGTTCAGGATTCCGGAGCGGGCAGATTTGCCGGCGCGTCTAGGCGCGGCGCTGGAGGCGATCTACGCCGCGTTTTCGCACGGCTGGGCGGACACCTTCTCCGACGATCCGCGCGGGCGCGATCTCGCCGACGAAGCGATCTGGCTCGGCCGCCTCGCCGCAGAACTCGCGCCGAACGAGCCGGAGGCCAAGGGGTTGCTGGCGCTGATGCTCTACGCCAATGCGCGGCGGCGGGCCCGACGCGATTCCTCAGGCCGCTACGTTCCGCTTAGCGAGCAGGACACAGCTCTTTGGGACCAGGCGGCGATCGAGGAAGCCGAAGAGCTGTTGCGCGCCGCCAGCGTTTCGGGGGCGCCCGGCCGATTTCAGCTCGAGGCGGCCGTCCAGTCCGCTCACGTCGCGCGTCGTTTGACCAAAGCAACCGACTGGGAGTCGATCACAAGCCTTTATGACGCATTATTCGAAATGACCGGCTCGCCTGTCGTCGCCGTCAACCGGGCGGCGGCGGTCGCGCACGCGCGCGGGGCCGCGGCGGGACTGGCGCTGCTGGAAGAAGTCGGCGCGAAGGGCGGCCTCGACGCGTTTGAACCCTATTGGGTCGCCCGGGCGGACCTCTGCGCCAGGGTCGGCGACGCCGAGGAAGCGCGCCGCGCCTACACAATGGCGATCGGACTGCAACCGGACGGCGCCGAGCGCGACTTTCTGATCGAGCGTCTCAGCGCGCTCGCATAATATTATGAAAAACCACGCTATTGTGGCGGACTGCGCCTTCAGCTCAGGTTTCGAGCCGCCACAGCCCCGGATCTGTCTTCACAAATCCGTTTGCCGCGATTTCGAGCAGAGCTTCGTACGCAATCGTCGGCGCGGCATTCCAGAATTACGAGTTGCTGCGCCGCTCATAAGACTAGGGCAATTCGATCAGAGTGGCGCTGTCCAGATCAAACCAGACGACGGGAAGGCTGATCTTTTGGCCGGGAGACGGCGCCGCGCGCTGCAGTTGCAGGATATTTGTCGCCGGAGTGAAGCCGTGGTCGAGATCCGCCAAATGCCCCAGGCCGTCGACGATGGAGCCGTTCAAGCGCCAGCCGTCGCGCGCGCGGCGGATCTGGTGCTGAAACGCGTTCTCGCCGAGAAATCCGTTTGAGTTTCCCCTTGTCGTGCTCCAGTCGGCGTCCACTTCCTCTTGGTAGGCGACGCTCGCGGGTCCCCCTTCATGCACGAACGCCGCCGTGCCTTGAAGCAGCCAGCCGGCATCGCGCCGGCGCAAGCGAGCAGCGCCATGACCAGGCCGATCGAGCCGCCTCCAGATCGCGGTTTCGGTCATTTCAGCTTCTCGTTGCGGGATAGGGCGCGCCCATGAACCGCTCCGCATGATAGCCCTTGGCGCCGATCCGTTTGGCGAGCGGGCCGCGGACGTCGCCCGTCTCGACGAGGCGCTCCATAATGGTCTGAAAGCTCCATTTGGGCCGCCAGCCCAGTTCCCGCCGCGCCAGCGCATTGTCGTAAACGCGATCGATGCTCTTACACGTTCGCCATCCGCGTCGCGCATATTCGGCTTCCCAGCCCGGCGCGCGCAGGCTGACCACGGCAGGCGCATCGACCCTCAGGCGCGCACGGTCCTCGGGCAGGAACGGCGTCGTTGCGCTGATGATATACCGGCCAAACCCTATCGCTTGCGCGCGCTCGGCGGCGAGCAGGTGCGCGTCGACGACGTCCTCAATGGCGACGCGGCGGAACAGATATTCGTTCGCCTTGGCATTATCGTCCGAATAAGCCTCGCGCGCTGTCGGATCGTCGTCCTCTTCTGGAAAGAAGCGCGAGGTCCTCAGCACGACGCAAGCCAGGCCTTCGTTGCGATGGAACAACTGGCAGAGATCCTCGGCTGCGCTCTTGGTGACGCCATAGATGTTTTTCGGAACCGGGGCGACGCTCTCGTCGATCCAGACCGCCGGCTCGCCCGGCGGAGGTTTCAGCGCGTCGCCGAAGACGCTGGTCGTGCTGGTGAAGACGAAGGCGCCGACGCCCGCTCGCGCCGCTTCTTCGAGCAGAATCAGCGTGCCGAGGATGTTCGTTGCGATGAAGGCGTCACGCGAATGCGTGGCGACATGCGGCTTGTGCAATGTCGCCGCATGGAAGACCGCACGGGCCCCGTCGATGCACCGGGCGACGTGCGCGCGCTCGATGATAGAACCGACGTCGTCGGTAAAAGGCCCGGCGAGGACGTCGAGTCCGACCGCCTCCTGTCCGGCCGCGCGCAGGGCGCGCATCAGCGCTTCGCCCAAATGTCCGGAGCTGCCGGTCACTAGAATTGTCATGGTCGCGCTGGACTCCTTGCCGCCGCGCCAGGGACCGCTAGCGACTCGAGGCGCCAACCTCAAGCGTGTTTGGGGCCGTCTGGGCGGTTTGTACAGTTGACGCTTTCACCCCAGCCCATAAGTTGCGTAGCGATGGTTACGCCCGCGGACTTCCCGCTGCCGCGCGCCAGCTCGCCGGCGGCGGTCCTTGGCGGCGTAGCCTGCGTCATCTTGCTGATTGCGCTAGGTCTGCTTGTGGGCTGCTCGCCTGCGCTCGAGACCGACCAGGCGCGGCTCTGCCGTATGGCGCTGCCGGCGCTCATGCCTCGGGATGCGCGGATCGCCATTCTCGCTCAGACGCCCGACCCGGACGGGCGAGGCCTCAGTGTCGCGTTCAGCGCGGAGATGGCCGGAGCGAAGCCTCGGCTCCACGAAGCGGCGTGCCGCTTCCGCGAGCCGGGCCGGCCGCACGCCTCAAGCGATCTGACTTCGTTGGCGCTCGACGGCCGGCCTCTTTCCGACGCAAGGCTTCTGTTTCTGATCCGCTATTGGCTGGCGACCCCCGAGGGTCGCGCGGCGGATCCGGCGCCGCTCGGCAACATCGAAGGTTTGCTCAAACTCCCCCACGGGCTCGCCTACGGGCTGCAGATGGCGCTGGACGGACTGCCGCTGGCGGCTATATACGCGCTGCTGGCGACCGCATATTCGCTGATCTACGGCCTCATCGGGCGGATCAATTTCGCTTTCGGCGAACTCGCCGCGGCCGGCGGCTATGCGGCGGCAATGACGGCGTTCGTGCTGACCAGCACACCGCCCGGCCCTTTGCTGACGGCCGCCTTTGTCCTAGCCGCCGTTGTCGCCTCAATGTGGAGTTACGCTTCAGCAGCCTGCGTCTTCATTCCGTTGCGACATGCGAATGGGCAGCAGGCGCTGGTGGCGACTGTCGGTCTGGCGCTTTTCCTGCAGGAACTGCTGCGACTCGCGCAAGGCGATCGATCCAGTTGGATGAGCCCGCAGCTGAACCAGCCTTTCGCGATCGCCCGCGCCGGCGATTTCGTCACAGTCGCTACGCCGATGACTTTCGTCGCCAGCGCGGTGGCGCTCGGTGTCGGCCTCGGCCTGGTCCTGATCTTTCGCTGGACCCGAATGGGTCGCGAGTGGCGGGCCTATGCCGACGACCCGCTCGCCGCCGAAATGATGGGCATCAGTCCCTCCGCGACGACCGCCAGAGCGTTCGCGCTTTCGGGCGCTCTCGCGGGCATTGCGGGTGCAACGATGACGGCGGCCTACGGCGCAGTCGGCTACGGACTTTCGGCGACGCTGACCCTCAAGGCGCTGGCGGCGGCGATCGTCGGCGGCATTGGCTCTCTTCCGGGCGCCTTCCTGGGCGGGCTCGTCGTCGGCGCTGTCGAGGCGGGCTGGTCGGCTCTGTACCCGATCGATGATCGCGACCTGGCGGTCTACGCGCTGCTGGTGATCTTCATCGCCTTGCGCCCTTCCGGTCTGCTGGGTTCGCGCGAGTCAGTAACGCACAACCTGCTTCCACGACGCTCTTGACTTGACCCGGTCGCGTCCCACATCCTTGACGCGTGCTCGGGGTGAGCCGCGCCCGGAGGTTTACATGTCCAATTCGCTTGCAGCGACGCCAGTTCAGCCGTTGCGCGGCGACGCGCTGGCGGGGGTGCGTGCGCGCCGCATCCTGGCGGTATGCTTCGATCTCGTTCTCGTCAGCGTCCTTGTCGCCCTGTTATGGATCGCATCGATCGTGCTGACGCTCGGCTTGGCGCTGTTCTTCCTGCCGCCGCTCTATCCGATCGTCGCTTTCTTCTATAACGGGCTTTCTGTTTCCGGCAGGAAAATGGCGACGCCCGGAATGCGGGCGATGGACCTCGAGATGCGGATGCACGATACCGGAGCGCGCGTGCCGTTCGTCAACGCGGCCGTCCAGGCGGTCCTCTTTTACGTGAGCTGGTTCTTTCCGCCGATCTTTCTCGTATCGCTGGTCGATGCGGAAAAGCGGTGTCTGCACGACATCATTGCCGGCGTCGTGATAGTGCGAAGGTTGTAAAGCGCAAGGCCGCTGCTGGGTCCGGAGAGTTGGAAGTGGCGCGTTCAATGAGGAGCTGGGGGACAGCGTGACGAAGGAAGTGCGCGACGCCCCGCAATTCTATCTCACGGCCCCGTCGGCCTGCCCCTATTTGCCTGGACAGCACGAGCGCAAGATTTTTACCCACCTCGTCGGAAAGCGCGCGGCCGCACTCAACGACCTTCTGACACAGACCGGGTTCCGCCGATCGCAGACGATCGCTTATCGACCCGCCTGCGAATGTTGTCGCGCCTGCGTCTCGGTGCGTGTGCTGGTCGACGATTTTCGTCCAAGCGCCTGCCAGCGCAGAGCGCTCCGCGCCAACGCTGATCTGGCCGGCGTTTTCGTCCCGCCAAAGCCGACCAACGAGCATTTCGCCCTGTTTCGGACCTATCTCGACGCCCGCCACCCCGACGGCGGCATGGCGGACATGTCATCACTGGATTTCTCGATGATGGTCGAAGACACCCACATCGACACCCATCTCGTCGAGTACCGCCTCCGTTGCGCGCCCGAGGAGGAATTGCGTGCTGGCCCGCTTTACGCCGTATGCCTGACCGATCGCCTCGCCGACGGACTGTCGCTCGTCTATTCTTTCTACGAGCCGGACGAGGCGCGCCGTTCGCTGGGA
Organism: uncultured Alphaproteobacteria bacterium; assembly: GCA_963784805.1. Classification (GTDB taxonomy): domain Bacteria; phylum Pseudomonadota; class Alphaproteobacteria; order Rhizobiales; family Beijerinckiaceae; genus Roseiarcus. The sequence continues at coordinate 41,479 of CAWASR010000006.1, read as the reverse complement.
AGTTTCGTAATTCTCGATCATATCGAGAAGGCGCGCCGCCTCGGCCTACCGCACGTCTATCTCGGCTATTGGGTCGAGGGCTCAAGAAAGATGGGCTACAAGGCGGCCTACCTGCCGCAAGAGCGCCTCGGGCTGCACGGTTGGACTCGGGTCGAGCGATAGGGCGCTACACCCTCAGCATTCGACGAAGTTGACCGCCAGGCCTCCGAGCGAGGTCTCCTTGTATTTCGACTGCATGTCGGCGCCCGTCTGGCGCATGGTCGCAATGACGCTGTCGAGCGAAACGCGGTGCCGGCCGTCGCCATGCAGCGCCAACGAGGCCGCCGTGATCGCCTTGACCGCGCCGAAAGCGTTGCGCTCGATGCAGGGGATTTGGACCAGACCGCCGACGGGATCGCAGGTCATGCCGAGGTGGTGCTCCATGGCGATCTCGGCCGCGTTTTCGATTTGGCCGTTCGAGCCGCCGAGCGCCGCGCAGAGACCGGCGGCCGCCATGGACGAGGCGACGCCGACTTCCCCCTGACAGCCGACTTCGGCGCCGGAGATCGATGCGTTCAGTTTGAACAGTCCGCCGATGGCGGTCGCAGTCATCAGGAAATTCGAGAGACCCTCGCAGGTTGCGCCGTCGCAATGGTCGCGATAATAGCGCAACGTCGCCGGAATGACGCCGGCCGCGCCGTTGGTCGGGGCGGTGACGACGCGCCCGCCCGCCGCGTTCTCCTCATTGACCGCCATGGCGTAGACGCTGACGAAATCCATGATTTCATGCGCGGGACGCGCGTTGCGCAGCGCGCCCTCGCCCAGACGCTCATAGATCGCTCTGGCGCGGCGCATCACCTTGAGCCCGCCTGGCAGCGGTCCTGATCGGGCCAGCCCGCGATCGACGCAATCGAACATGACGTCGATGACGCGACTGACATGCGGCTCGACCGCCGCGGCCGGCCGCAGAGCAAACTCGTTTGCGCGCACAAGATCAGCGATGGAAAGTCCCGACTCGCGCCCGCGCGCCAGCAATTCCGCCCCCGAGCGATACGGATAGGGAACCCGGGCCTCGGCCGCGGTTGAGCCTTCGACAGCGCCATCGCGAACGATGAACCCGCCGCCGATCGAAAGCCACGTCTCGTCCCCCAGCATCGCTCCGTTCGCCTCGCTGGCTTCCAGACGCAAAGTGTTGGGATGGCGCGGCGGCAGCGTCAGAACATCGAACGCGATCGCGGTTACGGGATCGAACGCAATGGCGCGCTTCCCACCGAGCCGCAGCCGCTTCGCCGCGCAAATCTCGGCGAAGGTCGCCTCCGCCACGTCAGGATCGACGCCGTCTGGTTCGAGGCCGCAAAGGCCGAGCGTCACGGCTTTGTCCGTCGCGTGGCCTTTGCCGGTGAAAGCGAGCGAACCGAAGAGTGTGACGGCGACCGCAGCCACGCGATCGATCGCGCCGCTGGCGGCGAGGCCGCCTGCAAAGGCGGCGGCGGCCTTCATCGGCCCGACCGTGTGGGACGACGACGGTCCTATGCCGATCTTGAATAGGTCGAACAGGCTGATCATCACTGCGCCATGGCTTGGCCGGCGGCTCGTCGCACGCCACGCCACCATAAGCGATCGCGGGCGCTGCTGTCCGCCCGCACCAGCCCAATTTTCTTGCCGAGGCTGCACCAAAAACAGATGGACGCCCGGTCGCGGACTCAAATCCTTGCCGCGGCGCGCCGCCGCGCCTATCTACAAAGCCCGGAGGCGTAGATCCCATGTTCATTCAGACCGAAGCGACCCCCAATCCCGCGACGTTGAAATTCCTGCCCGGGCGAACGGTGATGGACGAGGGCACCTTCGAAGCGCGCGATCTTGCCGCTGCCGAACGCTCGCCGCTGGCCAAAGCGTTGATGCAGTTGCCGGGCGTCGGCGGCGTGTTCTTCGCTTCCGACTTCATTTCCGTCACCAAATCGGAAGGCGAATGGCAACACCTGAGGCCGGCCGTCCTCGGTGTCGTGACGGAATTCTATCTTTCCGGCGCGCCGCTGATCGAGATCGGCGGCGCCGACGCGGCCGGGACTGGTGAGTTCTTCGACCCCAAGGACGCCGAGACGGTCGAGGCAATCAAGGAGTTGATCGAAACCCGCGTTCGCCCTGCGGTCGCGGGCGACGGCGGCGATATCATCTTTAAGGGTTTTCGCGACGGGGTGGTCTATCTGAAGATGAAGGGCGCCTGCTCCGGCTGCCCCTCCTCGACTGCGACGTTGCGCAACGGAATCCAGAACTTGCTCAAGCACTTCCTGCCGGACGTGCAGGCCGTGGAGCAGTTGGAGGCCTGAACCTCGCGTAGATCGAAGCGGCGGAGCGAATTTGGAGCGGCGCCGAGGCCGCTTTCAGGCCCGCCCGCTGCCGCCGAAGACAATCCCGGCGACAAGCCCGACGATGGCCCCAGCCGGGCCGTAGAAGAATACGGAGGTCATGCTCGCCTCCAGGGAACGATCGAACGTATTGCCGGAAAAATACTCGACCCCCCAGTAGCCGAGGAGCGCGGCGACGGCGTATCCCGTGACCAGGCCGAAGAGACCGGCCATCGCGCGGCGCATCTCACGCCATCTCCATGACCTGCCCGTCGCGGATGGTCACGCGGCGGTCCATGCGGGCGGCGAGGTCGAGGTTGTGGGTGGCGATCAGCGCGGCCAGTCCCGTCGCCTCCACCAGCGCGGTCAGCGTCGCGAACACGTGGTCGGCGGTCTTGGGATCGAGATTTCCGGTCGGCTCGTCGGCGAGCAGAACGCGCGGGCCGTTGGCCACCGCGCGTGCGATGGCGACCCGCTGCTGCTCTCCGCCCGAGAGCTCCGCCGGGCGATGGCTCTCGCGGGCGCCGAGGCCGAGATACCCGAGCAATTCGCGGGCGCGGCTCGCCGCTTCCGCTCGCGGGAGCCCGGCGATCATCTGCGGCAGGATCAGGTTCTCCAGCGCCGAGAATTCCGGCAACAGGTGATGGAACTGATAGACGAAGCCGATCTGGCTGCGCCTGAGCGCGGTGCGCCGCTCGTCGCTCATCGTCGAGGTGGGCGCGCCTGCGACCGTCACCTCGCCGGCGTTGGGCTGCTCCAACAGGCCCGCCAGATGCAGGAGAGTCGACTTGCCGGCGCCGGACGGCGCGACCAGCGCGACCGATTGACCGGAGAAAAGCGCCAGAGACGCGCCGGTGAGCACCTCAACCGTCGTATCGCCGAGGCCATAGCGGCGCTCGACGCGATCGAGCGTTAGCGCGGAGAAGCGCCCAGCGTCATTCATAGCGCAGCGCCTCGACCGGATCGAGCCTCGCCGCGCGCCACGACGGATAAATCGTCGCGGCGATCGAGAGGAACAGCGCCAAGGCCACGACGGCGACGACGTCCGTCGTCTCCACGCGCGAAGGCAGTTGCGACAGGAAATAGAATTCGGACGGGAACAAATTCGCGCCCGTCAGCCAAGCGAGGCTCCGGCGGATCGGCTCGACGTTGTGCGCGACGAGAAGTCCAAGGACAAGGCCGACGCCGGTGCCGACGACGCCGATCGTGGCGCCGGTGATAAGAAAGATCCGCATAATCGCGCCGCGTGTCGCGCCCATCGTGCGCAGGACGGCAATCGCGCGCGCCTTGTCCTGCACTAGCATGATGAGGCCAGAAATGACGTTGAGCGCGGCGACCAGCATGATGAGGGCCAGAATGGCGAACATCACATTGCTCTCAACTGCGAGCACGTCGAAGAAGCTGCGGTTGAGCTGACGCCAGTCGGTGTCGATCATCGGACGTTGCTGCGCGGGTTCGATACGGCGGCGCATCGCGTCCATATTGTCGGGATCCGCGACATAGACCTCGATCACATTGGCCTGGCCTTCGTCGTTGAAAAACGTCTGGGCCTCGGCGAACGGCATGAAGATGAAGGTGTTGTCGAAAGTCGACATGCCGATCTGGAAGATGGCGGCGACCGTATAGGTCTTCATGCGCGGCGTGACGCCGAACGGCGTCTCCGCCCCGTGAGGCGCGATCAGCGTCACCTTGTCGCCCACCCTTAGGCTCAAATGCTCGGCGAGCTTCACGCCGACAGCGACTCCCTGCCCCTGATCGAAGCCGTCGAGCGACCCCTGGATAATGTGGCCGCTGACGCCGGGAAGGCGCGCCAAGTCCTTGCCGCGGATGCCGCGCACCAGTGCGCCGGACGAGCCGTAAGGGGAACTCGCGAAGGCCTGCCCCTCGACCAGCGGCAGCGCCAAGGTGACTCCGGGAACCTTGCTGACGCGCTCGGCCACCGCTTCGTAATCGGTCAGCGGCGTCTCAACCCCTTGCAGGAACATGTGGCCGTTCAGGCCAATCATCTTCTCCATCAGGTCGTGACGGAAGCCGTTCATCACCGACATTACGACAATCAGCGCCGCGACGCCGAGCACGATTCCGAGAAACGAAAACCCGGCGATGACCGAGATCGAGCGCTGGGCATTGCGAGCGCGCAGGTAACGGAACGCCACCATCCATTCGAAAGCCGAGAAGGCCCTCGTCGACGGCGATTTCGAGGAGGCGGCCGCGTCGACCGCGGAGGCGGTCAATTCGGGGCTCCTTGCCATCCGCCCCTACGCAGGCGAGCGGTCCTCATCCCAACCCCTCTCCCGCACGCGGGCGAGGGGCTTGGAGCCGCCGCCGCTCCCTCCTCCCGCTTGCGGAAGAATGCCGTCGGCGAAACCGGCGGGATGAGGGGCAGCCGCTCCATCACGCCTTTCCGCCCAGCAGCGCGATCGCGGCGTCTACGCTCGCGAGTTCTCGTTCGCCGTCCCGGCGCGACTTGAGCTCGACCTTGCCCTCCGCGAGGCTCTTCGGGCCGACAATGATCTGATGCGGCGCGCCGATCAGGTCCATAGTCGCGAATTTCGCGCCTGGCCGTTCATCACGGTCGTCGTACAGAACGTCAATTCCCGCTCTTTCCAGCGAAGCATGAATGTGCGCCGAGGCGCCGTCGCAGGCCGCGTCGCCCATTTTCAGATTGATGAGCCCGACCCGGAACGGCGCGACCGCCTCCGGCCAGATGATTCCGGCCTCGTCGTGGTTCGCCTCGATCAGCGCCGCCGCGAGCCTGCTCGGGCCAATGCCGTAAGAGCCCATATGCACGGAATGCTCCTTGCCGTCCGGTCCGTTGACGACCGCCTTCATCGGCAGTGAGTATTTGGTTCCGAAGTAGAAAATATGGCCGACCTCGATCCCGCGGGCGGATATCTGGGCAGGCTCAGGAAGCCCGGCGTAGGCGGCTGGATCGTGCTTTTCGGAGGTCGCAGCATAAAGAGACGTCCATTTGTCGAACACCTCCTGCATCGCCTCGGCGCTGTCAAAGTCGATCCCCTCGGGCGGCGTCCGAAACGACAGATAGTCGCGATGGCAGAACACTTCGCTCTCGCCGGTTGAGGCCAGAATGACGAATTCGTGCGAAAGATCGCCGCCGATCGGGCCGGTGTCGGCGCGCATCGGGATCGCGGTCAGGCCCAGGCGCGCGAAGGTGCGCAAGTAGGCGGTGAACATTCTGTTGTAGGAGTGGCGCGCGCCAGCCTCGTCGAGGTCGAACGAATAGGCGTCCTTCATCAGGAATTCTCTGCTGCGCATCACCCCGAAGCGGGGCCGGACTTCATCGCGAAACTTCCACTGGATATGGAAGAGGTTGAGCGGCAGGTCCTTGTACGAGCGAACGGAGGCGCGGAATATTTCCGTGATCATCTCCTCGTTGGTCGGCCCGAACAGCATGTCGCGGTCGTGCCGATCGCGGATGCGCAGCATCTCCTTGCCATAGTCCTCGTAGCGGCCGGATTCCCGCCACAGTTCCGCTGACTGGATCGTCGGCATCAGCACTTCAATCGCGCCCGCGCGGTTCTGCTCCTCGCGCACGATGGCGCAGATCTTGTGCAGAACCCTGACCCCCATCGGCAGCCAGGCGTAGATCCCGGCCGCCTCCTGCCGGATCATGCCGGCGCGCAGCATCAGCCGATGCGAGACGATCTCGGCCTCTTTCGGCGTTTCCTTCAGGATCGGCAGGAAATAGCGGCTAAGACGCATGGGCGACGCTCATCAGAACCGAATCGAGCGCGAGAGAAGCGCCCGCGCTCGAGCGCCTTATGGCCTCAGTGACGGGAAAAGGGCAAGCCGCAGCCGAACCCAAATCGAAAAGTTGCGCACGAGACCGCGCCGACCTCCCGGCGCCTTGGGCGGGCTGCGTTAAGCGATTGATAAAGCCAATGTGCGCTACGTTGCCTGAGGGTTCAGTGTTTCTCTCGAGGCGCCTGTTGTATCTCGCGCGACCAGCCGCCGCTTCGTCGCAGACTGCGGCGATTGCGCATTCGCCGTCCTCCGCGGTCGAGCCTATTCCCGTTCGGGCGAGCTTTCCGCCGGCCGCCCTCGCCACCACGGCCTTTGCGACGGCACTGTTATGCTGCCTTGCCGCCGTCAAGGGCTTCACCGCGACGCCGCGGGCTATCGCGCTCGGAACCGCTCCGAACATTCTGATGGCGGCGCTCTTTTTCTTCTACCGCGACCATCGCAACGAACAGGCGGTCGCTTACATTTTTGGCGCGTTGGGCATTTTGATTTGGGCCTCCTACGTCAACGCATGGCTGGCCATCGTCGGGTTGACGACCTCGTTTCCGCTTCAAGACGCACGTTTCATGGCCTGGAGCGACGCCGTGGGCGTCGATTATCGGGCGATCCTCGGATGGGTCGCCCGGCATCCGAATTTCGGCGCGATGCTGGGCGCAGCGTACCCGTTGGCGGTCCCCATGATCTTTGTCGCGCCTGTCGTCCTTGCCGTATCTGGACAATATCAGCGGCTGCGAACATTTGTGTTGCTGTACGCCATTCTCTTGACCGTCACCGTCGTCATCTCGATCGTGACGCCGGCTAAGGGATTCGCTGTCTATGCGCCACTGCCGGCGGATTTGTCGCAACGGCTGCCGACAGGCGCAAGCGTCTTTTACGCCAGGACGATGGAGGCCTATCGTTCCGGGGGTCTGCGCGTCATCGATCCTTCGCACCTGGAAGGAGTTGTCGTATTTCCGTCCTTCCATACCGTGATGGTGTTGCTGGCGATCTACGCATTTTGGCGGACCCGATTCGCCTGGGCGATCAGTCTGGCGATCAACGGCGTCATCTTGCTCTCGATCATCCCGATCGGCGGTCACTATGTTTGGGACGTTATCGGCGCGACCGTCCTGTTCGCCGCTGCGGCGCCGTTCGCGCGTCGCTGGGCGGTCGAGCCGGTCGCCGTCATACGCGAATGCGGCGCGGCGGCCGGATCGCCGGCGTAGCGGGGCCGTACATGCGCCGACGGGCTCGCGAGCGTCTCTAAGCGACCAGCCGCCGCAGGAAGTCGATATCGACCAGACCCGCCTGCTGCTTGGCGAGTTTTCCGCGATCGAACACGATCAGGGTCGGAATGCCGCGGATGCCGTAACGCGCGGCGATCGCCGGCTCCTCGTCGACATTGACCTTGGCGAAGCGCGCCCGCGGCTCGAGCTCCTTGGCCGCGCGCTCGAAGATCGGCGCCATCGCCCGGCAGGGCCCGCACCACGGCGCCCAGAAATCCACGATGACGGGCACGTCGCTGCGCTCAACTTGCTTGTCGAACGTCGCAGCCGTCAGCGCGATCGGCTCGCCCGTGAACAACCTGGCCTTGCAGGCGCCGCAGACCGCCTCGGCGGCGGGACGGTCGGGCGCGACGCGGTTGACCGCGGAGCAGCGTGGGCAGACGGTGGTGATGGACGAAGACATGAGAAGTTACGCCTTTGATCTAAAAGACGCCTCCTATTTGGCGGCGTCCGCGCACGCATTCAAGCCCTCGAATGTGTGCATTCAAACCCTGGAATGTGTCGCGGATTCGTCCCGATTGTCGCGATCACGATTTTGTGATCGGCTCCGTCGGTAACTGACGCGCGCCGGGGGCGAACGTTTCATGCTGGGCCGACAGGCTCCGCCGATCAGCCCGGCACGCCGCCGCGCATGACCCCGACCATTTGTGCAGACGGAGGAATTTACCCCATGAACGCCAAGACCGCCATCACCGCCGCCACGCTCGCCGGTTCGCTCGCCATCGCTCTCGCGACCGCCGCCAAGGCGGGTCCCGCCCCGATGCAGCCGGGCGCAGACAAATGCTACGGCGTCGCGCTCGCCGGCAAGAACGACTGCGCCGCCGGCGCCGGCACAACCTGCGCCGGCACTTCGACCGTCAACTACGACCCGCACCACTGGAAATACGTCGCCAAGGGCACATGCGAGAGCATCAAGACGCCGAACGGCCATGGCTCGCTGACCCAAATGTGAATTTGAAGCGTTCCCTCCTTTTCGCTTGCGGCCCCGCTTCAGACGAGCGGGGCCGTCCTGTTTCGCCGCCATGCTCCCGACGGCAAATATTGCGTCATATAAGTGTGATTACGGAGCGCCTTCCAAGCGTTCCCAAGCTTTTCCAGATTATTCCAAGCATTTCCAAGTTTTTCCAAATTTAATCGCCGTTGAAATCATTAGGGTTTTCAATTTGGAATAATTTGGAAATGCTTGGATTTCCTCGTGCGAATCGCGGCTTTTCAAGGGGTTACGCCGACCTCCAAGCAAGAAATCGCCGCGGAGGGCCCTTCCGGCGGCGCAACAAATAGCTCGGCGACGTGATTGGCGCCGCCGCGAGTCCCAGCGTCGGTCATCGTGTTCCTGCGTGCAATGTGGATCGCGTGACTCATGACTAGAAGAATTGTAGCACGGCTTTCTATTTTCTAGAAGGTATTGTTCCGCATGCGGGAAATAAAAAAACTCGGCCGGGACGCCTCGCCAACGCGAGCCGCGGATGGAATATATCCTTCTCGCGATCCTGCTCGGCGCGACGATATATTCCGGCGCCAAATGGATCGTGATGAAGTGAACGCCGCCGCGGCCCGCCGCGGTGGAGCGTGTGGGCGCATTGGACCGGCGAGGACGACGCTAGAGTGATGCGATTTCGTTGAATCGCATCATGCTCTGGAGTCCCCGAAGACGCGGGATTTCAGCGAAAAGCCGGTGTCCGCTTTTTCACATCCCGGTCTAATGTCGACGTCGCGCCGCTGTTCGATCCCGGTCGAGGACGGCGTCGGGAGACTGATCGCCATCGGGGAATTGCCGTTGGGTTCGTCCGCCATCGCCTCCCCTGCCGCGCCCCCGTCTTCGTCCTCTCCGCGCCACCCGGCCATCCGTCCGCCCCGCGCCGCGTCGACCGCCTCGTGCAGCGTGGCGAAGATGAAGGCTCCTCCGATCTTCATAGCGCCGTCATGCCGGCCGATCGCCGCGTTGCGTTCCGGACCGGCGTCCCTCGGCGCGCGACCGCGAGCCGTCCCGCCCTGAAACGTATCCCGAAGATGCGGGGAGACCCTTCCGGCTTGCCATGGTCCTCTTACCGCGGCGATCTGAGGCGCGGTGGGGCCGCCATTTGGAGAATGTCGGAGCAGCGCGCTGCCTGGACGGAGCGGCGGCGAATGACGGTCGCAGGAGCGCGCGCCTCGCTGATGGTCGCGTTCGCCGATGTCTGCTAAGGTTCGCTTTTGAAGCAACGGATCCTGCGGAGGAGGATTTGATGCGCCGGTTTGTTCTTTCGCTTGTCATTCTAGTCGGGGCCGGAATTGCAGGTTACGCCCAGAACGACTCTGGAACGCTCCAGGGGGTTTACGGCCCCCCTCAGTCAGCTCCTGGCAACCTCCGCGGCGCCTACACTCCCTCGCAGTCGGTTCCCGCCCCCGTGCCTCTCCCGTCGACTGTCGCTGCGCCGGAATATAGCGCTGAGCGCGGTCCGAATGTCTCGCTCCCTGGCTCCGCTGACCCGGGTCAGTCGCTGCCGGAAGGCGTCAAACCAAGTCCGATCCCGGGCCGAACTGGCTATGGCCGCGCTATGGTCAATGGGCGTCCCGCCATAATTGATATGGGCGACAATCGTATCGTCCAGTATTCTGACTAGGCAGGATTTCTCCTCCTCGATCTACTCAGTGTGAAGTGTAGAGGGCTTCTTCTTCGAAACCGACTTGCTCCCCATTGAAGACTCGCTTCGGAAGGCGGCGCCAGCACCGCGGGTGACATTGTTAAGGGAAAGGGCACTCTCCGGGAGTCACAGGACGCTGTAAGCATGCTGGAGCATGATGCGATTTCGTTGAATCGCATCATGCTCCAGAGTCCCTGAAACGCGGGATTTTCGCGAAAGCCGGTGTCCACTTTTTCGCAACCCGCTCCAGTCTCAAAGCGTACCGCAGGAAGGAGATATGTGTCATGTCGAAGACCGCGTTTGCGATCGGGTTAGCAGGGCTGCTGCTCGCGACGGTTCCTACGAGCGCATCGGCCATGCCTGTTATGCCGATGTCGAAAAGCTTGATCAGCGGACTCCATAGCGGCATCGACCAAGTAGGTTGGCGACGCTGTTGGCGCGACCGCTGGGGGCGTCGGCATTGCCGTTGGTGTTGGCGCGACCGCTGGGGGCGCGTTCATTGCCGGTGAGTGTTTCTCGAAGGCCGCGACCTGAGAACCGGTCATTCTGTCATCGCCATCGAAGTCGACCGGTGGCTTGGGGCGCGCATTTGCGGCGCCCTCGCGCTTCAGCGGCCACGGCCTGACGAAGCGGTCGGGATCGTTGAAGCGCGACCAGGACGATAGGCTCCAGGATCCGCAGCCGCTCTGAGGCGGAGTCCGGCGATGGGAGGGCGTGTCGCGGGGGCGGAGGCCGCCGCCATCGCCTCCCCTACCCCGCCTGCGGCGCCTTCGTCCCGTCCGCGCCACCCAGCGGCCTGACCGCCCGCGCCGCGTCGACCGCCTCGTGCAGCGTGGAGAAGATGCAGGCTTCTCCGATTTTCGCAGCGACCCCGTGCCGGTCGAGATCGGCGCGCAGCGAGGGGCCCACCCGCCCCAACGCCACGACGACGTTTTTTGCCGCGAGATCGCGGATGAGGTCGAGGACGGTGCGCGCGGCCGAGTAGTCGAGGTCGGTCACCGCGCTGGCGTCGACGACGAAGCGCTTAACCGGCGCGGGCGCCGCGTCGACGAGCGAGCGCGCCTCGTCGGCGAAGTGGTCGGCATTGGCGTAGAACAGGTCCGCGCCGAAACGGTAGACGATGAGGCCGGGCTCGGTCTGCATTCCCGGCGCGGCCGGCCCCGGCTCCCACCGACCGGCAGCGTCCGGGACGAGCACCATCGTTTGCGGCCGGTAGCTGTGACGGACGTGCCGGACCAGGGAGAGAACGATCGCGAGCAGAATGCCCTGCTCGACCCCGATCGCCGGCACCGCCGCGGCGGTGAAGAGCGCAAGGCGGAATTCGCCGGGGCTTTCGCGCCGGATGCCGCCGAGGCGCCGCAGGTCGATCATGCCGACCGCGATGGTGAACACGATGCTCGCCAGCACGCAGCGCGGCAGGTATTGCAACGGGCCGGTCAGAAACATCAAGACCACGAGCACGACCGCGGCGAAGGCGAGCTGCGCGACCTGGCTGCGGGCGCCCGCCTCATTCGCCATCGCCGTCTGGGTCGGGCTGCCGTTGACGACGAAGGCCCCGCTGATCGCCGCCGCGGCGTTGGCGGCCGCCAGTCCCATGATATCCGCGTTCTCATCGACGCGCTCCTTGTGGATGGTCGCGTAAACGCGCGACGTCGCCGCGCTTTGCGCGATGATCATGACGAAGCATGATCCCGCGACCGGAATCAGATCCAGGGTCTCGCGCCAGCTCACTTCGGGCCATTTGAGCGACGGCAGCCCGCCGGGGACCGGGCCGATGACGGCGAAGCCGTGGTCAGCGAGATGAAACCAGGCGCTGGCCGCGATCGTCCCGACCACCACGACCAGCGAAACCGGAAACCGGGACGCGAATTTGCGGCCGAGCAGGATGCTCGCGACCACCAGGATCGAGAGCGCGGCGCTTTCCGCGCTGAATTTCCCCGCCTCTGTGAGGAGCTGCCAGAGCTGGCCGAGCGTGCGGTGCGAGGCGACGGTGACGCCCAGCATGCCCCCGAGCATGGCGACTCCGACCTGAATCCCGACGCCGGCCAGAAATCCGGTGAGGACGGTGCGGGAAAGGAAGTCGGCGAGGAAGCCGAGCCTGAAGATGCGCGCCAGCAGCAAGAGGCCCGCGGTCAGCAATGTCAGCATGCCGACCAGCGCCATGTATTTCGCGCTGGCGAGCGGCGCCATCTCGGAGAGCGCGCTGGAGAAGATCGCGGCCGTTGCGGAATCCGCCGACACCACCAGATGGCGTGAGGAGCCAAACAGCGCGAAGCCCGCCAGCGGCAAAAGAACCGTGTAAAGGCCGGTGACGACCGGCGTGCCGGCGATCCGGGTGTAGCCGAGCACTTGCGGAATGTTCATTGAGGCCAGCGTCAGGCCGGCGAAAACGTCCCTCAGCGCCGCGCGCGGCCTGAACGGAAGCAAGCCGCCAAGAATTTTGAATTTCATCCCCTCGCCTTTGCCCATCCTCTTCGGCGCGCAATTGCCCCACCGCCATTCCCTTGGCAAGCAAGTTGATTCGGCCGTCGTTTTATCATCACAATGGCCAGGCGACATCCTGCCGCGAGTTTGCAGGTCGGGCGGCGAAAGCGACCCCGACCCCGGCGCGCCACAACCCGCCGCCGCGCGCCGTTCGCCGTCCGGTCAAGCGCAGTTCAAGGCGGTCACGAGGAATTGGAGCATGGACTATCGCAAGAAATTCGTCGTCGACCCAGGCGACAAGCCGAAATTGAAAAAGCTCGATCCGGGCTACAAGGGCAAACATCAATCGGAAGCCGCGGCGCGGGAAGAGATCGAGACCTACCGCGGTAGGCTCGAACGCGAGCAGGTCTTGCTCTACGCCGAACACAAGCACTCGATCCTTATCGTCCTGCAGGCGCTCGACGCCGGCGGCAAGGACGGCACGATCAGACATGTGTTCGGCTGCCTCAATCCGCAGGGCGCGAACGTCACCCCGTTCAAGGTCCCGACCGCCTCCGAACTCGCCCACGACTTCCTCTGGCGGGTTCATCCCCATGCTCCGGGCTGCGGAGAGATCGCGATCTTCAACCGCTCGCACTACGAGGACGTCCTGGTGACGCGCGTCCACAAGCTGATCGGCAAGGCGACCTGGACCGCCCGCTATCAGCGCATTCGCGACTTCGAGGCCATGCTCGCCGAAAGCGGAACCACGATCCTCAAATTCTTCCTCCATATCAGCAAGGAAGAACAGCTCGCGCGCTTCGCCCAGCGCCTCGACGACCCTCAGCGCAACTGGAAGATCAGCGAATCCGACTATACCGAGCGGGCCTTGTGGGACGACTATATCGAGGCGTTCGAGGACGCGATCCGCGCCACCAGCACAAAAGAGGCGCCGTGGTACGTAATCCCCTCGAACCACAAGTGGTTTCGCAATCTCGTGGTGTCGCAGATCATGGTGGAGACCATGGCCGATCTGCGCCTCGCCTTCCCTCCGCCGTCGGTCAACCTCGCCGACATCCGGCGCCGCTATCACGCCGCCGTCGTCAAGGAGGAGAAGGCTTCCGGCAAATAAGGCGGGAGTCCGCGCCTCGGCGCGCCATTTCCATAAAAGCGCCACGAATGATAAGAGACGCCGGAACGACGGGGCGGGATCCCCGCCGGCGGAGTGGGACGCGCGTCGAAGGACAGGCGCTGCGAAGGATGGAAGTATTGTCACTCTGGCGCGAAGCCCGCGAACGCATCGTCTCCGTTCTCAGGTCGCCCTCGAACGCGGTTTTGCGCCGGCTCCTGACCGATCAGGGGGCAAGGCACTGGAAGGGCTACGTCTTCGCTTTCGCGATGATGGGCCTGATCGCCCTCACCACCTCGCTCTCGGCGTGGATCATCGGCAAGATCGTCGACAAGATCTTCGTCGGCCACGACCTGAAGGCGGTCTGGGAGATCACGGCGGCGATCGTCGTCATTTACACGGTCAAGGGCGGGGCGACCTACGGCCAGCAGGTGATCCTGTCGCGGGTCGGCAACAGCATCGTCGCTGACATCCAGAGGCGCATCTTCGACCAGATGCTGAGGATGAAGGTCAGCTACTACAGCCGCGCGCATTCATCGGAGTTCATGGCCCGCCAGGCCTTCATCGCCCAGTCGGCCAGCACCGCGCTGAACCTTCTCATCACCACCCTCTCTCGCGACACCTTGACGATTGTCGGGCTCGTGATCGTGATGGTGTCGCAGGATCCCCTGCTCGCGCTGCTGGCGCTGATGTTCGTTCCGGTCGCCGCGGTCGGCGTGCGCAAAATCGGGCTGCGGGTGCGCAAGATCATGGCGGGCGAGTTCCAGGGCGCGATGCAGATGATGGAGTTGCTGCAGGAGACGGCGCAGGGCATCCGCATCGTCAAGGCCTTCACGCTCGAGGACTTCATGCGCGCCCGGCAAGCCAGGGCGATCGAAAGCTTCCGGACGGCGGCGAACAAGCTCGCGCGGGTCAGTTCGCGCACCAGCCCGATTATGGAGAGCCTCGGCGGCTTTGCGATCGCCGCGGTCGTGCTCTACAGCGGCTATACCGTCATTATCCGCGGCAACCCGCCCGGAGGCCTCTTTTCCTTCATCACCTCCGTGATCATGCTCTACGAGCCGATGAAGCGGGTGGCGCGGCTTCATGTCGATTTGTCCTCCGCTCTGTTCGGCGTCAGCATGCTGTACGACTTCCTCGACGAGCGCGATTTCGAGGAAGACCCGCCGCTGACCCCCGAACTCAAGATCACGAACGGCAGAATCGAGTTTCGCGACGTGGTGTTCGGCTATCGCGACGGGGAGACGGTGCTGCATGCCATCAGCTTCGTCGCCGAGGCCGGCAGGACGACGGCGCTGGTCGGCCGCTCAGGCGGCGGCAAGTCGACGGTGATGAACCTAATCCTGCGCCTTTATGACGTCGGCTCCGGGCAGATCCTGTTCGACGGCGTCGACACCGCGACCGTCACGCGCGAATTGCTGCGCCGGCAGATCGCCTATGTCGCCCAGGAGAATTTCCTGTTCAAAGGCTCGGTGCGCGAAAACATCGCGATGGGCCGCCCCGGCGCGAGCGACGAGGAGATCGCCGCCGCCGCCAAGGCGGCCTACGCGCACGACTTCATCATGGGCTTCGAGGAGGGTTACGCCTCGCCCTGCGGCGAGCACGGCATGCAGCTTTCCGGCGGCCAGCGCCAGCGCATCGCGATCGCCCGCGCCTTCCTCAAGGACGCGCCGATCATCCTGCTCGATGAGGCGACCTCGTCGCTCGATTCCGAATCCGAACAGGCGATCCAGAAGGCCTTGCGCACGCTGTGCGAGGGCCGCACGACCATCGTCATCGCCCACCGCCTGTCGACGGTCGCCCAGGCCGACGAAATCTGCGTTATCGATCGCGGCCGCATCGTCGAGCGCGGCCGCCACGCCGAGTTGCTGGCGCAGGGCCATACCTACAGCCTCATCGCCCAGACGCAGTTCCCGCGCGACGCGGCGTAAAGAGCAGACGAACGCGCGCGCTGCCTTCTGATCGCCTGACGACGCAGCGTCGGCGTCTAAATGACCCAAAGGAATTGAAGAGCTTGCCGAATGGGTATGCCGGATCCGGCCGCGCTGGGTACGGTCTTTTGACTGGAGCGGGAGGGATAAATGATGAAAATGCGGCTGGGTCTGGCGGTCTTGGCGGCGTCTCTCGCCTGCGCCAGCGCGCCCGCGTCGGCGTTGACGGCGCTGTACGCGTTCGGCGACAGCCTCTCCGACGCCGGCAATCTCTATGCCGCTTACGGTCGGTTCCGTCATGGAACTCGTCGGCATCGTGACGGGGATGGTGCTCCAGGCCGGCTATCCGCTGTGGATCGGTGCGGGCGCAGGCCTTGGGGTCGCGCTCCTTTGCGGCTTGATCAACGGCTATGCGATCGCCCGGTTCAGGCTGTCGCCCTTCATCGTGACGCTGATCATGCTGTCGGTGGCGCGCAGCCAGGCTCTGGTGTTGTCCAACAACAAGATGGTCTACAAGTTTGGCCCGGACGAGAAGCTTTTCGGAGCGCTTGGCGGTGGCAGCCTGTTCGGCGTCCCAAGCGTGGTGGTCATAATGGCGGTGCTGGCTGTCATCATCTCGGTCGCTCTGAGCCACACCAGCTGGGGTCGCTACGTCTACGCCATCGGCGGCAACGAGCAGGCGGCGCTCCTGACCGGCGTCCCGGTCCTGAGGGTCAAGGTTTCGGTCTACGCGATCAGCAACCTTATGGCGGGGTCGCAGCGATCCTCCTGGCGGTTGGCTCGGCGCCGTGACCACGCGCTCGGCGTCGGCTACGAACTTCAGCCATTGCCGCCGCCGTGATCGGCGGCGCCGACCTCATGGGCGGCTACGGCATCCCCTATGCGGCGGTCATCGGCGCCGCCCTCATCGAAATTGTGCGCAACGCGCTCCTGTTGGCGGGGGTCGACCCCTATTGGCAGGGCACCTTCGTCGGACTGGTGATCGCGGGCGCGATCCTACTCGAGCACGCGCGCCGAACACCGGCCGAATGACGCTATCCGCCTGCGGATGCAGCAGGCGGCACCCAGGGAGGAAGCTTATGATGATGAAAACTCTAGTCGCCTTGGCGGCTTTGCTCGGAACCATCCAGCCCATGGCGGCGCAGGCCAACGACAAAGTCTTCGCGCTGGTTCCGATGGCGATGAACAATCGTTCTTCGACCAGGCGCGCGACGGCTGTTTGAAGGCCGCCAAGGAAATCGGCGGCGTGCAATGCCTCTTCATCGGCCCGGCCGACGCCACCGAGCAGGAGCAGGTGCAGGTCGTCCAGGACCTTATCACCAAGCACGTCGACGGCATTGGCGTCTCGGCCGCCAATGCCCCCGCCATCGCCAAGGTGCTGGCCCGCGCCAAGGAGGCCAACATCCCCGTCGTGACTTGGGACAGCGACCTGCTACCCGCCGACAGGGGCTGCGCGCAACCTACTCTGTACTCAACGAGCAGGTTGGCATTCGGTCGCCTAGCAGGCCTTGGCCTTGAACCCGAATGGGGGCAATTACTGCATCCAGACTGGCGGCCCGGCAGCGGACCAATTACGACCGCATCAAGGGTATGGTTGAGACCCTGCCGGCCGACAAATGGAAGCAGGTCCAGGGCTGTCCGCTCTACAACAACGACGATTTCGCGCTGTCGATTACCCAACTCACCGATCTGCTCGCCAAATACCCGAAAATTGATGCAGTTCTCGACGCGGGCGGCGCCCCCGAAATGGAGGTGAAAGCCTATCGTGAGCTGATGGAGAAGTATAAAGACCGGCTCAATAACCACAATCTCATTATGCTGTTTGTCGAGACTTTGCCCATGCAGATGGACGCGATGAGGCTGGCCTCAGCCAGCGCCAGGTTGGGCAACGGCCATTCACCTTGGTACAAGGCAATTTATCTGCTGAATGACCTGTCTCAGGGTAAATCGGTGCCGGACCCCGTAACTATCGGCCTCGATGTCTGTACGCCAGAGACTATCGACACTTGCAAGAAGCAATAGCGCGTCTGCGGGGTTTCCGCATTATCGCAACAACCCTTCTCCTCGCCCCGTCATGCTGAGGAGTCGCCGAAGTCGGCGTCTCGACGTACGCCCAGGGGCGTGCTTCGAGACGGCCGCTTCGTGGCCTCGTCTCGGCTGGCTCCAAGCCGCACTTTCGGTAGCCTCAAACTGGCTGCGCGCTCAGGATGATGGGGTGTTGCAGGATGGGTCCTGCGCGGGACTGCGTGGCAATTGATCGACCGATCCGTCGGACGCATCGCCGTCGGCACGCTCTGCTCGACCGATCCTGCCGTCCAGAACACGTATCTGTTCTGGGACGGGGTGCATCCGACCGCCGCCGGGCATCTCGTTACCGCCGATTTCGCCTATGCGCTTACGACCCCCGAGCCGTCGACCTGGGCGATGATGCTGATCGGCTTTGCCGGGCTCGGCTTCGCCGGCCAACGGACGCGGCGGGGCGTATTGGCGGGCTGAGGGTCGAATTGAAACGGCGTCCGCGGATGATACGAATTCGCCCTGGGGCGAAGCCGACCGCGCGAGAGCCAATGGGTCGGCGAGAATCGTGTCCCCGCCCGCGCCAAGGGCGATGCGGGGGCGCGCGGCCAGCCATGCCCCAAGCGGGGCGTTTGCGCTGTCGTAGCGATTCAGCCGACGGTCCTGGCTTCGAAGCGCCGACGCACGCCAAAAATTGTGCATCCGACGGCTCGACAACGATGGATGCAGCGCTGCAGCAAGAAAAACGGCGCACAATCCCAGACGCTTGACGTTGCGGCGGACGTCGCCAACGCCAGGGACTTCTGTGAAACGTCTTTTGCTCCGATTAGCTTCCGCAGCGACCTGCCCAAAATCGACTTGACATCAAAATGCAACTGAGTGATTGTGACTCCGGGGTCGGGACTACGAGATCTTGGCGGTGAAGATTCGGTCGTACGGCCCAACGGGGACTGGCGCCAGCGCAGCTGGCGTTTCCTGAAACAGGAGAACGACGACAATGGGGACTCTTAAATACCTCGCGATGGGAGCAACGGCCCTCGCGCTCATGGGCGCTGCGCCGGCAAGCGCGACGGTCGTCAATTGGAATTTGAGTGCGCCGACCGGCACTCTGGGCACTACTCAGGCATACACCACCGGCCCCTACACCATTACCGCGTCAGGTTTCACAAACGATACGAGCTGGACCCCTACCGCGTTGTACGGCAAGAACGCTGGTGGGAACGAAATTGGGCTCGGCATCAACAGCGACCCCTCGGGCAATGGCGAAATCTGGGGGGTGACCCTGGTCCAGATCGACGTCAGCGCCGCGTCGGCCCTTGGCGTGAGCGGCTACAACTTCTCGATGGGCAGCTCCACCGGTGGCGAAAATTGGAACGTCTACGGCTCGAACGATACGGGGGTTGGCGCGTCGCTGTCGTTCCTGCTGACTGGAACGAACGACCAGAGCGTGCACAGCCTGACGGGCGGCTATAAGTACTACGACTTCTTCTACGGTAACTCGCCGAATGCCACGGGCGGCGACAATGTCCTGCTCCACACGTTCGCGGGCAGTGTTCCCGAACCGTCGACCTGGGCGATGATGCTGCTCGGCTTCGCCGGGCTCGGCTTCGCCGCCTTCCGCCGCTCGCGCAAGAGCGATCTATCGATCGTCTCCGCGTAAGCCCGCGTTGGAAATCAAACTTGCGAAAGACCGCCCTCGGGCGGTCTTTTTTTTGCGCGCGCCGTCGGCCAGGGGCTCGAGCGTTCGGGGCCGATGGGGCGACGGTGGAAACTCACGGCGCCAGCGTTCGCCAGTCCAATTGCGGAAATCGGGCATAGTCGCGATCGTAAGCGATCCAGGCCTAACCGCGCCGGAAGCCATAACTTGATACACGTCGCTAACGGCCTGGCTGGCGATGGCGGAACTGTGGCCGCCGCCCGTCACGTTGACCATACCGGGAGTTCCATTTGTCTCGCGCCGCATGAACAGCCAGCGGAGATGAAGAGCCATTATTCTTACGCTGGCGACCGACGAGACAAACCGCGTTGGCCCGCATTCACGGGCTCCCGGAGTGAAGAGCTTGCCAAAGTCCGCCAACGTCGACAAGCTCGACCGTCGTGGGGCGGCACTTGGGCGGATCTCGGTATTTTTTGTTGGACGATGCTCGGATAACCGCACTGTTCTCGCGCTGGCGGGCGCCCTACGGACCACGGAGCTATGCTCGACATCGTCCTCGTTCTGGCCGTTTTCGCGACCTTGCTGGTCGTTGTGGCCCTGAGCCAGCCGCTCGCCGGGCGGCTGAAATTGGCGCCGGTGGTCCTCCTCGCGGTGATCGGAGGGGCGATCGGCGCGGTCTCGGCCGTTCTTCTGCACACGCCGCTCTCGCCGCGATTCGGCGAGATCGCGAGGCTGTTCGCCGATCTGCCCCTGGGTTCCGAAACGTTCATCTACGTATTCCTGCCGTTGCTGATCTTCGAAGCGGCGTTCACGAGCGACGTACGCCGCATTCTCGAGGATGCGGCGCCGATCCTGATGCTCGCGGTCATCGCGACGGTCGTCACCGCCGCGGTCGTCGGCGTGGCGCTTTGGCCGTTCGCCGGGTTGCCGCTCGTCGTCTGCCTGCTGCTCGGCGCGGTGGTCTCGACCACCGACCCCGCCGCGGTCATCGCGATCTTCCGCGAGGTCGGAACCCCCGGCCGCCTGACCCGGCTCGTGGAGGGCGAAGCGCTTCTCAACGACGCGGCTGCGTTCGTGCTCTACGCGGTCCTGCTCGGGATCATCGTCTCGGGACGCCAGCCCGACGTCGCAACCGCCGCGGTCGAGTTCGTCCGCTCCTTCCTCGGCGGCGCCGCGCTTGGAGCGCTCGCCGGCCGCGTTTTCTTGCAAATCATACCGTGGACGCGCGACGACCGGCTGGCCGAAGGGACGCTGACGGTCGCCCTCGCCTATCTGACCTTCATCGCGGCCGAGCGCGCCATACACGTTTCCGGAGTGGTGGCCGTCCTGGCGGCCGGCATGACGGTCAGCGCCTTTGGACGGACCCGCATCGCGCCTTACAACTGGACGTTCCTCACCGATCTCTGGGAGCAGATAGCGTTTTGGGGGCACTCGCTGGTGTTCCTGCTGGCCTCGATCCTGATTCCAAGGCTGCTGTTCCACGTACATTTCCGCGACCTGGCCTTGGTGGCGGTCCTTATCGCGGCGGCGTTCGGCGCCCGCCTGGCGGTGCTGTTCCTGCTGTTGCCGATGCTGAGCTTGTCCAGACTGACCCAGCCGATCAGCACCGAGTACAAACTCGCGATCGCCTGGGGCGGGCTCAGGGGCGCGCTGACGCTGGTGCTGGCGCTCTCGGTCACTGAAAATCCCGCGTTGCCGGACGGCGTGCGTCACTTCGTCGCGGTGCTCGCGACCGGCCTTGTGATGTTCACGCTGCTTGTCAATGGCCCAAGCCTGCGGGCGGTCATTCATCTACTCGGGCTCGATCGCCTGTCGCCGATCGATCAGCTGTTGCGAGACCGCGTGCTCGAGCTGTCATATGCCGACACGAGCGAGATGATCGCCAAGACCGCTCGGGACTTCGATCTGCATCCGGCCGCCGTTGCGAGCGCGCTGGCGCCGTATGAGGCCTGGACGAAGGCGGCCGGCGTTCGCGACGCGGCCGAAGAGGACGAGCTGACCGAGCGCGAGCGGCTGACGGTCGCGCTGGTCGCGCTCGGAAACCAGGAACGGATGCTCGTCCTCGAGACGCTGGCGCGACGTGCCGCCTCGCCCGCCGCGTTGCAGGGGCTGATGCGCAA
This sequence comes from uncultured Alphaproteobacteria bacterium, assembly GCA_963784805.1. Lineage (GTDB taxonomy): Bacteria > Pseudomonadota > Alphaproteobacteria > Rhizobiales > Beijerinckiaceae > Roseiarcus. Next base: position 20,248 of record CAWASR010000006.1, on the reverse strand, counting down.
TGCGGAAGCCCTTGTCGAGCGGGCAAGGAGCGGAGGGCGACTTGGCTACAAACGCGCCGCCGAGGCGGCGCTCGCCTTTCCGCTTTCGTTCCGGACCGCCTATTTCTTCTATCGACGCTTCGGCGTCCGCCGGTTTCTCGCGGATCGTCTCGGCGACCGTTTCGAAACCCTGCTGGTGACGCGGCTGCTGATCCAGGAGCTTGCCGGCGGCGCCGCCACACGCTCGCGCTCGATCTTCGGGGAGCGCATCGGCGCGCTCATCGACGGCATTCTCAAGGCTCGCCTCGAGCAGACCAAGTCCGCGCTCGACGCTCTGCGCCGCCAATATCCGGATTACGCCGCCGCGCTCGAAGCGAGAATTTTGCGCCAATCCGCATTGCGCCGCGAAATGGGGCGCTACCAAGCGCTGTACGAGGAAGGACTGATCGCTTCCGAGGTCTACCGGGACCTCACGAGCAACGTCGCCGAGGCCCAGGACGCCGAGGCTCGGCCGCGCTTCGACATGGGTCTCGATACGCACCATCTGGTCGCGCGCCTCGACCTGTTCGCCGGCCTCGACGACCGGCAGCTGGACAGGGTGCAGAAGCTTCTGCGGCCTCGCTTCACCGTGCCCAACGAGTTGATCGTGCGCAAGGGCGAGCGCGGAGACGCGGTGTTCTTCATCGCCTCCGGGGCGGCGGAGGTGATCTTTTCCGACCGCCGCATTCCCCTTGGCAGCGGCGACGTCTTCGGCGAGATGGCCCTGCTCACGGGAGCCCCGCGCCAGGCCGACGTGAAGGCCCTGACCTATTGCCGGCTGCTGGCGCTGCGCAAGGCCGACTTCGATCGCTTCATGCGCGACAACGACGACGTCCGTTTCAAGATCAATCAGATCGCGGATGCGCGATTGTCGGTGAACAGGCCTGACGCGCGGGCGGCGGCGCTATAGAAATTCTTTTCACCAGGAAGCGAGCGACGATCCTGGCGACATCGTTGACGTCGGCGCGGAAGACGATCGCGGCCGCGCCTTCCGCGTCCACGCCAGAGGACTGTCGGCCGCAGTAAGCGTCGCTGGTGCTCACAGGGCCGGCTCCCGCCAGTCCAATTGCCGAAAGCGGGCGTAGTCGCGATCGTAGGTGATCCATGTGCAGCCGCGCTCGATCGCAAGCGCAGCGAACCAGGCGTCGGCCACGATCCGCCCACGAGCGCCCGATTGGACGCAGAGCCGCGTGAATATCGTCCGGTGCCGCGCGCCGGGCCGCACGACCTCGCAATGCGGCTGATTCAGAAGATTGTCGCAATAGGCGAAAACTTCCTCGATCGGGCTTGGGTGAACGAAGTTACGCGCGTTGCTCACGATCCGCGCCACGGCGCTCAGCGCCAGCGGAGAGACGCCGAACTGCGCCTCGCCGCGAACGACGTCGTCGAGCCAGGGCCTGCAGCGCCGATTGCCGCCAGCGCGACCGCGTCGGACCCTCACTGCGGAGCGTTGTCGCGCTTCTTTCCGGGGCTCTCGAGCTTCTTGTCGTTCGAGAACGCGGTCGCTTCGACGCCGCCGCCGCGGCGACGAGCATCGTCACGCCGCCAGCGCCTGTTCGAGGTCGCGGATCAGGTCTTCGGCCGTCTCCAACCCGATTGACAGGCGAATGACGTCATCCCCGGCGCCGGCCAGCACTCGCTGTTCCTCGGTCAACTGGCGGTGGGTGGTCGAGGCCGGGTGCAAGATCAGGCTGCGCGTGTCGCCGATGTTCGCAAGGTGCGAGAATAGCGCCACGTTCTCGACCAGCCTGACGCCGGCCTCATACCCGCCCCTGACGCCGAACGTGAACACCGCGCCCGCCCCTTTCGGCAGATATTTTTGCGCAAGATCGTAGTGCGGGCTGTCCTTGAGGCCAGCGTAGGACACCCAGGCGACCTCGGGACGCCGCGCCAGGAATTCAGCGACCTTACGCGCATTCTCGACGTGCCGCTCCATCCGCACGTGCAGCGTTTCGATGCCCGTGATCGTGAGGAAGGCGTTCATCGGCGAGAGCGCGGGGCCGAAATCGCGCAGCGCCACCGCCCGCGCCTTGGTCGTGAAGGCGAAATCGCCAAAATTCTCGAAGAATCTCGAGTCCGTGATACGCCGGTTCCGGGTCGGTCAGCGACGGAAAGCGGCCGCCCCGCGACCAGTCGAACTTTCCCGACTCGACCACGACTCCGCCGAGCGCGTTTCCATGGCCCGACAGAAACTTCGTGGTTGAATGCACGACGATGTCGGCGCCGTGCTCGATCGGTCGGCACAGGTACGGGGTCGCCAGCGTGTTGTCCACGATCAGCGGAACGCCCGCCTCATGGGCAATGTCCGCGACGCGCTCAATGTCGACGACAATGCCGCCGGGGTTGGCGAGGTTCTCGATGAAGATCGCCTTGCACTTCGGAGTCAGCGCCTTGCGGAAATTCTCCGGTTCGGCCGGATCGACGAAACGGCAGAACCAGCCGAGCTTCTTGAACGACAGCCCGAATTGCGTGAGCGAGCCGCCGTAGAGGTTGCGCGAGGCGACGAATTCGTCGCCTGGCTCCATCAGCGTGAAGAAGACCAGGAACTGCGCCGCGTGCCCCGACGCGGCGGCGACCGCGGCGCGGCCGCCCTCGAGAGCCGCGACCCGTTCCTCCAGCACCGCGACGGTCGGGTTGGTCAGACGGGAATAGATGTAACCGAAATTGTGGAGATTGAAGAGCGAGGCGGCATGGTCGACATCCTCGAACACGTAAGCCGTCGTCTGATAGATCGGGGTCGAGCGCGCGCCGGTCGTCGGGTCGGGCGCCGCGCCGGCATGGATCGCGAGGGTTTCGAAGCCGTATTTGAGGTCGCGGGGCGGCGCGGGGCGGCTCTTGATCCGGCGCGGCAGCGGCGGCGCCGGGGGGCGGTTGCGGATGATGCCGCTGTTGACGCCGCTCCAGGACAATTCGCCGCCGAGCCGCCCGAATTCGATCTTCGGGCAGCGGTTCATGATGACTTCGATCCCGGCGGCCTCGGCGGCCGCCGCCGCTGCATCGTCGCGAATGCCCAATTGCATCCACACGACCTTGGCGCCGATCGCAATCGCGTCGGCGACAACGCCGGGCGCTTCCTCCGCGCCGCGGAACATGTCCACCATGTCGACCTCGTCCGGGATGTCGCCCAGCGACGCGTGGACTTCTTCTCCCAGCAGGGTCCGGCCGGCGATGGCCGGATTGACCGGGATCACGCGATAACCCTTCCCCTGCAGATACTTCATGACGAAGTAGCTCGGCCGGTTCCAGTTCGGCGAGGCGCCGACCATGGCGATCGTCCTCACCCGCTCGAGGATCGCGCGGATTTTGGCGTCGGTATAGGGAATTGGTTCGAGACCGGTCATGGCCCACGCTCCGTCGTGATAGCGCGCGTATCCTAGCGCAAAAGAAAGCGGCGCCGAACCCGGGCCAGGCTGGAAACGCCTGCCGCTGCCGGCGGAGCGCTCCGGGCCGGCGCTGCGGCGATGGCGGACGAACGAAGGCTTCCCGTCCCGTACCGCCAGCAACATCAACGCCCCTTGTCACCGGAGCGTTCGCGCCCTCTGTGCCGCGCGACAGCGGGATCGCGATCGCTCCGGCGGCGTCTATATCCATAGACATCATTTCAATCAGCATGCTCAACCTTTGCATATTGATGGCGAAAATATGAGCATTTTAGGGGATTGACGTGAAAGTTACATTTTGCATACAAATTGAAAATCCGATGCCTTATGTCGCCGCTCGGATCTGCAAGGGGTCTCGCCATGAACAGAAATGTCGCCGCAGTCTCCGGGCTCGACGCACCCGTCCCAATGGCAAAGGACATCCCGGACGTTTCGCCCCTGACCAAAGGTCAGATGACTTACACCGCGGTGGTCGCGCTGTTCGCCTGGACCTTCGCGGTCTACGACCTGATCACCTTCGGCAATCTCCTGCCCAAGATTCAAGAGGAGTTCCACTGGTCCAACGCGACCGCCTCCTATGTCGCGACCTTCGTGGGTCTGGCCTCGCTTGTGGTGGCGCTGAGCGTCGGCCCCGTTATCGACCGCCTGGGCCGCCGGTTCGCCCTCGTGCTCACAACCGGCGGCGCTGCGATCAGTTCGGGCCTTGCGGCTCTCGCGGTCGGTCCGATTTCGCTTGTCGCCTTCCGGGCCCTGTCAGGCTTCGGCATGTCCGAACAGGCGGTGAACGCTGCCTATCTCAACGAGGTGTTCGGAGCGCGCGCCAAAGGCTTTCTGTACGGAATCGTCCAGGCCGGGTGGCCGCTCGGCGTGATGCTTTCGGCGGGGTTGGCGGCGTGGCTCTTGCCTGATCTCGGTTGGCGCGGCGTCTTCCTGGTCGCGACCTTCCCGCTGATCGTGATGTTGATCCTCCGCTTCGGGCTCCGGGAGTCGCCCTATTTCGTCAAGATCAAGTATCTCCGGCGCTTGAGGGCTGAAGGCGACGTCGCCACCTCCGACGAGCTCGCCAAGCGCTGGAATCTCGATATCAAGGGCGATCGGCCGAACACCTATGCGGAGCTGTTCACGCCGGCGCTGCGCCGCCAGTCCATCGCGCTCGGCGCGATGTTCTTCTTCAAGATCATCGCGGACTCGCAACTGACCGTGCTTGCGACCTCCGTTCTCGGTCAGGCGAAGGGCATCGACCTGACGAGCGCGCTCTGGACGATCTTCTTCGGCAATGGAGTCGCGGTGCTCGGCTATCTCTTCCTCGGCTGGCTCGGAGACCGGATCGGCCGACGCGAGACGGTGATCATCGCGCAGACCCTTGCCGCGATTTGCATCTTCGCGCTGCTCTTCGCCGCAACCAGCCTTGCGACAGTGGTCATCGGCTACGCGCTCGTCCTGTTCTTCGCGCAGGGCGCAGCCGCCCCGTTCTTCGCCTATGTCGGCGAATCCTTCCCGACCCGGGTTCGCGGCACGGGCGCGGCCTATATCAACGTGACCGGCCCGATCGGCGGCATCGTAGGGCCGCTGCTCTATGGCGCGCTCCAGCAGGCCGGAGCGAGCCCGACGATCGCGGCTGCGTCCGGCGGAGTCGCCGCGCTCGTCGCAGCTGCCTGCATGCTGGCCGCCCGCACTATCCGCCCCGGCCAGGAACTGGCGGACATCTCGCACTGAGGTCGGAATGCGACCGGCGCGTCCTCGCGGACGGCGCCGGTCGCCCTAGGTGATTTTTCTCGACGGCAGGCGTTCCTGATGCCCGGTCAAATGCCGATTCATCAATTCCCGCGCGGCTTCCGCGTTTCCGGCCGCCAATAGGTCGATGAGCGCGGCATGTTCCTCGACTGCGCAGGCGGGCGGCTCTCCGTCGTAAAGCAGCACCGCCAGCGAGGTCTTGGCCGCGAGCTGTTTTACAAAGCTTTCGAGAAGTCGATTTTCGCCAAGGGAGGCCAGCAGCGAATGGAATTCCGTGAGAAGCTGCACGAACCGGCCACGATCGCCCGACGCCTGCGCCTCGACCTGCCGCTCAAGATGATTGCGAAGGGCGCGAATGTCGTGCGCGGTGCAGCAATGGCAGACGTCATTGATGATCTCGCCTTCGATCAGCCGGCGCGCTGCATAGGCCTGTTGCACTTCCGTCAGCGAAGGATCCGCGACAAAGGCGCCGCGATTTCGCTGCAGCGAGACGATGCCTGCGAAAGCCAGGCGCCGCAGCGCCTCGCGGATGAGCGTGCGGCCGACGCCGAGCTTCGCCGCGAGATGGGCTTCGCTGAGCTTCTGACGCGGCAGGAACCGTTCCTTGACGATCAGAGACGCGATGGCGTTCGCGACCCGGTCGCCCGATGCGAGCCCATGAAAGAGCCCTCCCCGGCCGAACTGGCGCGCCTCGCGCGCGGGCGGACTCAGCGGCGGGTTCTCCGCCGGCTCCACGCGCCGCGTCTTCATCGGTTCACCCGCGCGCTTGAGCACTTTGAGGATCGTCTCCGCCGCCAGGTCGATCCCGTACCGCCCGCGCATTTCCGACCTCAAACGATGGACGCCGAGATTCTCGACCCTCCGCAGCGCGAGGATCAGCGCCTCCTCGCGCTCGAACACCTTCTGGTTCGGGGAGGTAACGGGCCTTCGGCCCGAGTCTTCGAGTCCCGCCGGACCCGCCTCCTTGTAACGGCGCCACCATTTGCGGAGCGTCGGGCGGGAGATGCCGAACCGGGCGCAGATCAAGCCCGCGTTTCCCGTCGCCTCGTAGGCTTCAATCCAGCTCAGGCGCTCTTCTCCGGACATCAGATCGTCCCGAAATAATCTATATAGACTGCTTTAACGACAGGTGATCCACGATGACAAGTGTTCCCGGACGGGATTTCAGAGGCTATGGCGGCCGTCCGCCGAATGTCCGATGGCCGGACGACGCGCGCGTCGCCGTCTCGTTCGTCGTCAATCTCGAGGAGGGCGCCGAACTCTCCGCCTCGGACGGCGACGAGCGCAACGAGGGCGCCTATGAAGCGGTTGAGGAGATCAAGGGCTCTCCCGATCTCTGTCAGGACTCCCACTTCGAATATGGGACGCGCGCGGGCTGGCGGCGCATCGCGGCGGCCTTGGCGGAGCGCGGCGTGGTTGGAACGCTGAGCGCCTGCGGACGCGCAGTCGGGCGCTCCGCATGGCTCGCCCGAGAGGCGGTGGCGTCGGGCCACGAGGTCTCCTGCCACGGCTGGCGCTGGGAGCGCCACGCGGGCATGAGCGAGGCCGCCGAACGCCGCGCCATAGCAGAAACGGTCGCGGCGATCCGCGAGGCGACCGGCGTGACGCCGGTCGGCTGGCACACGCGCTCGGCGCCGTCCGTCAACACGCGACGGCTTCTGACGGAGCACGGCGGCTTTCTCTACGACAGCGACGCCTATTGCGATGACCTGCCGTTCTTCGTCCAGGTCGCGGGCCAACGCCACCTCGTGCTGCCCTACGCCTTCGACACGAACGACATGAACTTCTTCGGGGCGAATCGCTTCGTCACCGGTGCGGATTTCGCCGATTACGTGATCGCCGCCTTCGACCGGCTCTGGAGCGAAGGCGCGAGCGAGCCGCGCATGCTTTCCATCGGTCTGCATTTAAGGATGATCGGCCGCCCCGGCCGAATCGGCGGCCTGGAGGCGGTCCTGCGGCACTTCACGCAGCGCGGGGGCGCCTGGATCACCCGGCGCGACGCCATCGCCCGCCACTGGCTCGCCCATGCCGACGCGAGCGTGCAGGAATGCGAAGCCTCCTACTCATAAATCCCAACGCTACCGCGGCGATGACCGAGCAGATGGCCAAGGCGGCCGCCCGCTGGCTGCCGGAAGACGTCGGGGTTGAGGCGCGGACGGCGGCCTTCGGCTTCCCCGTCATCGCGAGCCGCGCCTCATATGCGGTCGCCGCGCTCGCCGTCCTCGACGCCTATGAGCGCCGCGGCGTCGCTCACGACGCCGTCGTGATCGCCTGTTTCGGCGATCCGGGGCTCGAAGCGTTGCGGGAGGCCGCGAAGGAGCCTGTCTTTGGGATGGCGGAATCCTCCGTTCGCGAAGCTGACGCGCTGGGCGAGCCATTTGCGATCGTGACCATGGGCCCGGCATGGGTCGAAATTCTGAACGAGCGCGTGGCGCTGGCATCACTGAAGTCGCCATTCGTCGGCGTGTTTGCCGCCGAGGGGACGGGCCTCGACGTGCGAGATCGCGAAGCGGCGGTCTTCGCCGAGCTCGAGAGACTGGCGGATGAGGCCGTCGCGGCGGGCGCCAGCACGCTCATTCTCGGCGGAGGCATTTTCGCGGGGCGGAAGCAGCGGCTCAAGACCGACGCCCAAGTGATCGACTGCATGGAAGCAACGATGCGAGCGGCGCTGGCGGCGAAAAAGGCCGCCTACACACCAAACTCCTCAAACAACGCGGTGGAATTAAGCGAACCAACTCGCGAATAAGAAACTGACGGCATGGGGCGAAACCGCTTGGCGGCTGTTCGTCCACCACCCGCCCCCTCACAACGGAATGTTGTCGTGCTTCTTCCACGGGTTCTCGAGCTTCTTGTTGCGCAGCATCGCCAGCACCCGCGACAGGCGCTTACGGGTCGAGTGCGGCGTAATGACCTCGTCGATGTAGCCGCGCTCGGCGGCGACGAACGGCGACAGGAAGGCGTCCTCGTATTCTTTCGTGCGCTCGGCGATCTTGGCCGGATCGTTGATGTCGGACCTGAAGATGATCTCGACCGCTCCCTTGGCGCCCATCACCGCGATCTGCGCCGTCGGCCACGCCAAATTGATGTCGCCGCGCAAGTGCTTGGACGACATGACGTCATAGGCGCCGCCAAAGGCCTTGCGGGTGATGACGGTGACCTTGGGCGCGGTCGCCTCGGCATAGGCGAAGAGGAGCTTCGCGCCGTGCTTGATGAGCCCGCCATACTCCTGCGCGGTGCCCGGCAGGAAGCCCGGCACGTCGACGAAAGTGACGATCGGAATGTTGAAGCAGTCGCAGAAGCGAACGAACCGCGCGCCTTTTCGCGACGCGTCGCTGTCGAGCACGCCGGCCAGCGCCAGCGGCTGGTTGGCGACGATCCCGACCGTCGTCCCCTCGATGCGGGCGAAGCCGGTGACGATGTTCCGGGCATGGGCCTCCTGGATCTCGAAGAAATCGCCCTCGTCCGCAACTTTGACGATCAACTCCTTGATGTCATAAGACTTGTTGGGATTGTCCGGGATCAGGGTATCGAGCGACATGTCGATCCGGTCCGGATCGTCGAAGCTCGGCAGCACCGGCGGCCGTTCGAGATTGGAGGCCGGCAGGAAGTCGATCAGGCGCCGCATCTGCAGCAACGCCTCGACGTCGTTGTCGTAGGCGCGGTCGGCGATCGAGGAGCGGGTGGTGTGAACGAGCGCCCCGCCCAGCTCCTCGGCGGTCACCGTCTCGTTAGTGACCGTCTTCACCACGTCCGGGCCAGTCACGAACATGTAGCTGGTGTCGCGCACCATGAAGATGAAGTCGGTCATCGCCGGGGAATAGACGTCGCCGCCGGCGCACGGCCCCATGATCAATGAAATCTGAGGGATGACGCCGGACGCCAACACATTGCGCTGAAAGACCTCGCCATAGCCGCCGAGCGCGGCGACGCCCTCCTGGATGCGCGCCCCGCCGGCGTCGAACAGGCCGACGATCGGCGCCCGGTTCTTCAGCGCCATGTCCTGGATCTTGGTGATCTTCCGGGCGTGCGTCTCGCTAAGGGAACCGCCGAAGACGGTGAAATCCTTGGCGAAAACATAAACGGTGCGGCCATTGACTGTGCCCCAGCCGGTCACCACGCCGTCGCCGGGAATCTTGGTCGCCTCCATGCCGAAATCGTCGCAGCGATGCTGGACGAACATGTCGAATTCCTCGAACGAGTCGTGGTCGAGCAGCAGTTCGATCCGCTCGCGCGCCGTCAGCTTGCCCTTGGCGTGCTGGGCCGAAATGCGCCGCTGGCCGCCGCCGAGTCGGGCGCGTTCGCGGCGGGCGTCGAGGCGGGCGAGCATGGGTTTCATGGGCGGCTCCGAGGGTCGGACGCGTAGGCGAAATCGGCATAGCATGCCGCGCGCGGCGCCGGAACGGCGAGTGCGCGCGACATTGCAATGACGTGCGCCGTCTCCTATTCGCGATCCGCACGTAAATGGGCGCGCGGATACAAACCCAGCGCGCGCTGGAACATTGCGCTAAGAAAGCGGCCTGGAGGCGGTGGCGGGCCAATCGGCGGCGGCTTACTAGTGGCTTCCGCTTCCCGGCGCAACGTCCGGACGGCGATTGAGGAAGAAGCTTTGAACGACAGCTCTCGAGCCGCCTTCGCCCGCCCCGCTCCCGCGAGACTGGCCCTGCCCGTCCTCGTGGCGGCGAGCGTCTGCCATTTGCTCAACGACGCGATGCAGTCGCTGTTCACCGCGAGCTTTCCGGTGTTCAAGACCGGTTTCGATCTCAGCTTCGGGCAGATCGGCCTTCTTACGCTGGCCTACCAGCTTGCCGCGTCCCTTCTTCAGCCGCTCATTGGACTTCTTACCGACAGACATCCGGCGCCCTATTCCTTGCCGGTGGGAATGGCCTTCTCGATGGCGGCGCTGATCACGCTGGCCTTCGCGCCGAACTATCCCACGCTCATCGCGGGCGCCGCGCTGCTGGGCGTCGGCTCCTCCATCTTCCACCCGGAATCATCGCGACTCGCCCGTCTCGCTTCGGGCGGCTCGCACGGCCTTGCGCAATCGATCTTCCAGGTCGGAGGAAACATCGGCGCCTCGATCGGGCCGCTGCTGGTCGCATTCGTCGTCCTGCCGGGCGGCCGGGGCCGCCTCGCCTGGTTTGCGCTCCTCGCGCTCGGCGGCGCGGCGATCCTCACCCGACTCGGCCGATGGTACCAAGGCGTGCTTCTGGAAAGACCGCGCTCGCATGGGTCGACGGCCAGCGGCGCGGAGCGCCCGACGCGCGGCGTCGTCCGCGCCATGGCGATCCTCGCAGTCCTGATGCTCTCGAAATTCTTCTATATTGCGAGCTTTACGACCTATTACGTTTTCTATCTTGAGCACCGGTTTCAGGTCTCCGAACGGACGGCGCAAATATGCCTGTTCGTGTTCCTCGGCGCGGTCGCCGTCGGAACCCTGATCGGCGGCCCGGTCGGTGACCGGATCGGCCGCAAGACGGTGATCTGGGTGTCGATCCTCGGAATCCTGCCCTTCGCCCTAGTCCTGCCCTATGTGAGCCTGCATCTCACCATCGTCTTGAGCGCGATTATCGGCTTGATCCTCGCCTCCGCTTTCTCGGCGATCGTCGTCTATGCTCAGGAGCTGACGCCTCACCGGGTCGGAATGGTGTCGGGCCTGTTTTTTGGCCTGGCGTTCGGCTTGGGCGGCCTCGGCGCGGCGGTTCTGGGCGTCCTGGCCGATTGGACGAGCATCGAGTTGGTTTACAAGGTCTGCTCGTTCCTGCCGCTTCTGGGAATGCTCGCAGCCCTGCTCCCGGAAACGAGGGCGGATCACGCAGCGGCGCCAGCGACAGCCGCGGCTCGATAAGGGCCTGCGGTTCGCTTGAACTCGGCGCGCCCGCCGGCGTCGAACAGGCCGACGATCGGCGCCCGGTTCTTCAGCGCCATGTCCTGGATCTTGGTGATCTTCTGCGCATGCGTCTCGCTAAGATAGCTGCCGAACACATTGAAATCATTTACATGGGGCCTTGTGGGCGTGGTCGATGACGGCGTTGAGCGGCGCTCGGCGAACGCGGCTAAAGTCGCGTCGCAGCGAAAACCATCGCCGCCGCCTCGAATTCCCGCCAACGCGCCTCCCGCCGCGCCCTCGCCTCCGCGTCGACGCCCCATTGCTCGTTCTGGAAATCCTCGTCGACGTGCGCGGCCGCCCAGGCGTCGGCGGGTCCGAGAAAGCCGCGCGCGACGACAAGAGCCAGCAACGCGGAGCCGGTGAGGCTCGTCATCACGCTCAAGGCCGCGAGCGCCGCCGGGTCATCGACCGCGTCGAGAGCGGCGCGCATGGCCGCGAGGGCCGCTGGCGGCTGCTCCACATGCACGACGCCGGCGGTCACGGCGAGGCGCGCGCCAAAAGTCTCGGCCGCCCAGCGAACAACTGGATCGAAGGCCGCCGCCTGACGCGCGACAAGCGCCTGCGGCGTCTCGGCGCGGTAGCACAGCAGGTCGGAAGAAGCGTAGCGCAGGATATCGGCGCGCGTTTCAGCCATGGCGCCCGCGACGCCATCGATCGCCGCGTTGAGGAGCCTCGTCAGCGGCATGTCGGCGAAATCGAGCGTTTCCTCCTGCCGTCGCCATTCCTCGGCGACCCGCAGCAACAGATCGCGGCTCGGCGCGGAAAGCGCGGCGCCGCCGGGCGTCCGGGCGCCGCGGCCGTCGAGGGTCAGAATGCGCCGCCCGTCCTCGTCCTCCCGCACCTCGACTGACCGGTAAAAGCGTCTAACCGTCGGCCGACGCATGTTGGCCTGGGCCGCGCGCATCGGATCGCGCGGTCCCTCACTCTGTCCCTCACACATCGGGCGCGTCCTCGATCGGGTCGCGCTCAGCGGAGTGGAAACCGAACATCTCGAAGCTTTTTTTCATATGTTCCGGCAGCGGCGCGGTCACGTCGATGACGCCGCCGCGCGGATGCGGCAGCACCAGCCGCCGCGCCAGCAGATGCAACTTGGGCTCGAGGCCTGACGGAACGGCGCGCAGGGGATCGTTGCGCGCGGGGTCGTTCGGCGCCTTCCGATTGTATTTCGGGTCGCCGACGATCGGATGACCGATCGCCTCGCAATGGGCGCGCAGCTGATGGGTGCGGCCGGTGATCGGGCGCATCGACAGCCAGGCCAGACGCGGCGCGACTTTGTCGACGACGGCGTAGTAGGTCAGCGAATGCTGCGCCTCCGGGTCTCCGTGCCTGGCGACCCGCATCCGCTCGATGTCCGCCCTGCCCGGCCGCCTGGCTCGTTCGTCGCCCATGCCTTCGCCCTTGGCGAGAAACATCGAGATCCGCCCTTGCGCGGGCTTAGGCACGCCTTCGACCAGCGCCCAATAGATCTTGCGCGCCCGGCGCGAGCGGAAGACCTCGCCGAGATCGGCCGCGATCTTGCGCGACTTCGCCACCAGCAGCACGCCCGAGGTGTCGCGATCGAGACGATGAACCAGAACCGGCCGCTCGCCGCTCCGGTCGGCGAGCGCCTCCAGCATGCCGTCGATATGGCGCTTGGTGCCCGACCCGCCCTGCACCGCCAAGCCATAGGGCTTGTTGAGCACGATCACGTCGCGGTCCTCGAACAGGACCATCGCCCGTATCGCCTCGAGGTCCTCCGGGTTCGCGCGCCTGACCGCCGGCGCCGTCCCCCCGCTGGGGAGCCTCAAGGGCGGCGCGCGCACGCTCTGACCAGCCTCCAGCCGGGTCGAGACGTCGGCGCGCTTCCCGTCGACCCTCACCTCCCCCCTGCGGACGATCTTCATCAGGTGCGACTGCGGAAGGTCGGGAAAGCGGCGCCGGAACCAGCGGTCGAGCCGCATCCCCGCCTCATCCTCGCCGATGGCGTAGACGACGACCCTGTCGGGCGCGGTCGCCACGCCGGGGTCGCCGACCGGCTTGCCATTTTTGCCCATGTCGCGCCTCATAGCGCAGCCGCCCGGAGCGCGATAGGGCGGGACGGGGCGACGACCGCGTTCGCTGACGCGAGCGGCGATCCACCGGAGAGCGAGCGCAACTTTCGAAGGGAATTTCTCATGCCCGGCCATTTTCACGCCGTCGTGTGGATCGATCACAAACAGGCGCGCATCTTTCACTTCAACGTCGAGGACGCGGACAAGACCGTCATCCGCCCGGATCACGCGGTAAGAGACATTCACCACGGCCAGAAGCGCACCGGCCATCGGATCGCCGAGGATCGCGCGTTTTTCGAACAGGCGGCGAAGGCGATCGCCGACGCCGGCGCGATTCTCATTGTCGGCCCGGGGGGCGAAAAGCACGAGTTCGCCAAATTCATCGCCGAGAGGCATCCCGCGATCAAGGCCCATATCGAAGGGGTCGAGTCGAGCGACCATCCGACCGACGGCGAATTGCTCGATTACGCCCGCCGCTACGTCAAGGCCGCCGACCGCATGCGGCCGCCGACGTGAGCGTCCTCCTCCCGCGAGCGGGAGAAGGGATCAAAGGGAGACGCGGATGGCGTATGAACTCTATTATTGGCCGGGCATCCAGGGGCGGGGCGAGTTTGTCCGCCTCGCGCTCGAAGAGGCGGGCGCGGCCTATATCGACGTCGCGCGCGAGACGTCGAAGAACGGCGGGGGCGTCAGGGCGCTGACGGCGATGCTCGATGGCGGCGTCCACCCGCTTACACCTTTCGCGCCGCCTTTCCTGCGTGATGGCGATGTCGTCGTCTCGCATGTGGCGAATATTCTCCTCTACCTCGCGCCCAGGCTCGGACTCGCGCCCAAGGGCGAGGTCTTGCGCCTCTATGCGCACGGGTTGCAGCTCACCGTCACCGACCTCGTGGCGGAAATTCACGATACCCATCACCCGATTTCGACCGGGCGATACTATGAGGACCAGAAGTCCGAGGCCAAGGCGCGCTCTTCCGCCTTCCTGACCCATCGCGCGCCAAAATACCTGGGCTATTTCGAGCGCGCGCTCGAGGGGAACCCGTCAGGTCCGGCGCACGCGGTCGGCGACGCCCTCACCGCCGTCGACCTGTCGCTGTTCCAGGTCTGGGCGGGCCTGAACTACGCCTTCCCGCGCGCGTTCGCGGGCGCGGAAAAGCGCTATCCGGCGCTCGGCGCGCTTGCCGCCCAAGTCGCCGAGCGCCCGAACGTTTCGCGCTATCTCGCCTCCGAACGCCGCCTCCGCTTCAGCCAGTCCGGTATTTTCAGGCATTACCCGGAGCTCGATCACGAGCCTGCGGGGAAGAGAGGGCGGTCTCGCACATAGCGGCGACCATGACGCGAAAGCGCCCGCTGCGCATTGCGGAAAACTGTGGGTTTCGCCGATCGCCCGCGAGTTGCCGTTGCGGCGCCGCCGACACTCGGCTATGCGGAACCGGAGACAACGGAATCGGAGGCGCCTAAGGATGAAAAAGCTCGGACTGATCGCGGGGATTTTGATGCTGGCGCCGGCCGCGGCGCAGGCCCAGGTCGAATTGAACAGCTACGCCGACGCCAAAGGCAATATCGACGTCCAGAAGCTGACCTGCGCCCAACTCGCCAACACCTTCCAGGAAGACGCCGACTTCATGACCGTCTGGTACAGCGGCTGGTACAACGGCCTGGCGAACTTCAGCAAGATGAAGGTCGACCGCGCCAAGGAGCTCGAGCATCGGGTCATCGTCTATTGCAAGGCTCATCCGGAAAAGAAAGTCATCACCGCGATGGACGTGCTGATCAAGCAGTTGCGCAAGGAAGAGGGCATCAAGGTCAAGGACGAGCAATAGCGATTTCCTCGACCGCGTTCGGCGATGAACCGGCCGCCGCCCCGATCGCTCGGCGCCCCCGGCGGCGTGACGGCCTGCAGACAACGGATGGGCTTCGCGCGCTGGCGGAGAACGCTTCGGCGCCGATGAGGCAATTCGGTTTCGGAATCAGGGAGTAAGAAGATCATGGTCAAGTGGAACAAGAGAATTGGCTGGGAGTTCCTGGTCGCGCGCGGCCGGGCCTTGAGCGTCCTTTGCATCGCGGGAGCGGCGCTGGCCGCATCGGCGTCGGCTTCGCAGGCCCAAGTCGAACTGAAAACCTACGCCGACGCCAAGGGCTATCTGAACGTCAGGACGCTGACCTGCGCCCAGCTCGCCAACACCTTCCAGGAGGACGCCAATTTCCTCGGCGTCTGGTACAGCGGCTGGTACAATGGGCACCTGAAGAGACATTCCATCAACCCGACCCGGGTCAAGGAAGGCATCCATCAGGTCATCGTCTACTGTAAAGCCAATCCGGACAAGAAGGTCGTCGACGCGGTCGCAAACTTCGTCAAAGAGGTGAAAGCCGGCAAGCAATAGCGCGTCGCGCTGAACCCTCGTTCGCCACCACCCTTCCCGCACCTGATCCGGGGAGTATCGTGGGAGTTGCGGCGGCGCTATTGCTCAATTCCCGTCGGGATCTTGAACTGGCGCGGCGCATGCCGAATGCAGGCGCCAGGGGGTTGAGCAAAACGTCGCCGGGACCCGACTTGATTCAGACCATTCCGGCAGGCGACCGGCGGGCAAAGCGCCCGCCCGCCCTCATGCACTGCCTTAAGTGACCTTCTCCAGAATTTTGTCCATTTCCGCCGCGGTGAACGCCCGTCGCATCGCCGTCGCGCATTCCGCCGCGAGAGTTCGCCATCTGCGGTTATCCCAAACGCACAAGTGGTCAAGATCAACCGCTTGGCGCCCCTTGAGAGGGCCGTTCTAGGGGGGACAGCCGCCGTACGAGGACGACGGGATGACGCCAATGCGGCAAGGAGCGGTCGTCCGCCGGCGGCGTTACGAACGGTCCAAATCGACCAAACGGGCCATTGGCCTTGTCGATTTCAAGACGCGCAGACCTTCTGGGTTCTGGTCGACCGAAGAAGCGAAAGTGGAGGAACGTTCGAAGCCCGATTGCTCCGGTTTCCGCCGGCCCCCGCTTAGGCGGGCAACCGTACGCCTACAACCATAACGAGCCCAATGAGCGCGGAGACAACGCCGGCTGCGACGCCGACCCGCGGCCCGATGGGCAAGACCTTTTCGGCGAGAACAAACAGCGCCAGCGCGGCGACCCAGACAAGGTTCATGACGCCGAAAACGAACAGCAGCGCCATCAATAACGCGCAGCAGCCCAGACAATAGATCCCGTGCGCGAGCCCGAGGCGCGCTGCGCCCGCCCAGCCCGGCCGCCAAAATCGCATCAGAAACGACATTGGGGAACGGCAGTTCTGCAGACATGCCCGCTTGAGCGGCGTGGCCTGATAGAGGCCGGCCGCGATCAGGAGAGCGCCGCAGACGCGTTGATTGCCGAATGCGAGGTTGATTTCGGAGACCGCGCCCGACCGCACAAGCAGCCATTGAGCCAAAGCCGCCAGCGCCGAGAAACCGCCCCAAACGGTCAGGTACGCGCCGGCGAAAATCGACGTCGGCGCCATGACCGCTTGTCCCTCGCGGGCGCGCCGCGCAAGTCCGCCGTAAAGCATGATCATCGGCGCGGCGGAGGGCAGCATCATTGCGATCATCATGATGAACCACATGACGAACGCGCTCGCCAGGTAGGCCGCGGCGTCCGATGGCGACTCCATCGCCGCGCCCGGCATTTCCATGCCCGGCATGGACGTGTCAGGCGCCATCGCCGCCCACTCCCGCCACAGCCAAAACCAGGCGAGGACGGCGATCGCCGCGACGCAGCCGCCGACAATCCAGCGGTCGCGCAGCAGCAAGCGGTCAACCGCCCAGTCGGACATGTCCCTCACTTCGCATAAGCCGACGCCGGGGCGCAGTGTCGGTCAGTTCGACCAGTTGATCGGCGCGTAATGGCCGTTCTTGCCCGAATTGTCCCAGCGCATGCCGTGATCGGCAAACCAGTTGCCCTCGCCGCCCACGCCGAATGCGAGCTTGTCGGGCGCAACCGGATGACCGGCCGCGGCCCAGGTCTCGCCGCTTGGGTGCGCGCTGGGGACAGGCGCGACCGCCAAATGCATGATGTCGGGGATTTCGACCGATCGGATTTTGCCGTTGATGCTGTACTTGATCGGGACCTTCTTCACGCCCAGATGCTTTCCGACCAATGGCGCGAAGGCCGCCATCGGGCCGCCCTCGCCGCCGCCGAAGATGGCTGCGAGCGCGGCGGTCTGCTTCTCGTCGGCGCGCTCGTCGATATAGGCGGCAAGCGTCCAGTTGCCGTCGGCCATTCGACCCGGCGTGTGGGCCACGACTGCGGCGTTCAGGCCGTCGAGCGCGACGCCGTCGTAATCGCCCTTGTCGATATGGAAGACCAGCGGCACGTTGCATTCACCCTGGGTCGGCCTCGCGGCGAACGGCGCGGCCGTTGAGACAAGGCACGGGCAGACCACATCGCAATTGCAGTTTTCAAAATAGTCGCCCGAAAGACGCCACTTCTTTGCCGTCGCCATTGGTTCCTCCCGCATTTCCGTTCTTGACGCCGACTCCAGCCCTGTTGCTCGGCCCCGGGCGGTCGCGTCCCTCAGTTTTGACTCCCGCCTGTCGGACCAGTCGGAGCGGTTGCCGCGTCACAGGAAGGGCGTCGCATCGACGCTCCGCTCGAATTGTGGCGATTTCACAATCAAGACGCAAAGTCCGCCCTCGGACCGATCCTGCGCGCATAAGGGTGCGGTGGAAGGGTGCGGTGACACGCCCGTCTTTACCATTTTACCTCGGCGCCTGCGACATCGCCCTTGGGCTTGCATCCCTGCTTGACGCGGGGTGACGACGCGGTTGAGGCGAGCTATAGGACAATATCGCATGGCGCGCAAAAAGGTAAAGGAGGGCGCGTCACCGTAATATATGAAGTGGTCTCCCAAAACTTGGGGAGAGTATCAACGCTTCATCAGCGCAGTGCGAGACGCCGCGCCACAAGGGCTGAGCCTTCGCGACTGCGACCGGTGGCTCTGGGGTCAAGATAAGCGGAAGGCGTTGTGCAGGGAGCTTGCCGAACCCGCATAAAACGTGAGTGGTGCGCCAAGGGCAAGAGTCCGATCAACGCGCCCCGCCTTTGCACCCACTAACATTGATATTTGAATGAACACTGAGACAATCAGCCTTATCGTCGCAATCGCATTCATGCCGACGCTCACTGCCATCGTGCGTGGCCACAGATCGGCGCTTGCAATTGGGCTCGTCAACGTCATCGCCGCCGTGGGCATCGTGGCGAACCTCGTGGCCCTCGTGGCGAACCTTTTCTTCGCCCTTCTCGGCGGCATTTTTCTCATGCCGTTCGTCATGCCGTTCGCGGGCTTGCTCTGGTTCATCGCCCTCGTCTGGTCGCTAACCGGCAATACTCGGCGCAACCAACGGCGCGAGATCGAATACGTGCTCGCAGCGAGCGGCGTCAGCGTTCCTGAACGACGACACATTCAATGGCCGATCGCGGTTGTCGCAGTTGTGCTAAGCGCCGCCTTCGTCATTGGAATGGCCGTACTGTTGGATAGAATTGCGAACGAGCGGGTTCTCTCAAGTTCAACAACAGCAGCGCCCCCCGGGAAAGACTGCTCAAGCATACCAATGGAGAAAAGGACTTTGGACTGCGCGCCACCGTGAGGTAGTGGCTAGGGGGCCCTTAAGGACGAAGCGCAACCAGACCCGGGCGGAACGCTGAGAACCTGGAATCCTGTCTCCCCGGCGGGACGATGACACAAAGGAGAACCAACCCGATGAAGCGCGACGCCTTCAAGGCATGGCTGCCTTCCCACAATCCGCAATGGTCGGACTCGACCCTGCAAGTGGTGCTGGGCGACGCCGTAGCCCTCGACGCCGACTTGGGCGACCTCGACGCCGCCTACGATCAGGACGCGTTCTACCTGATGACCTTCTACATCGAGCGCGTCACCCCCGAGGAATCCACGCGTCGGCAGGAAAACGGCAAGCGCCGCGACATCGCCGCATCGCGCCCGGCCTATCTGGCGGCGCTCAAGGCCTATTTCGCCTTCCGGGCGGCGGGAGGCTGACAATGGCGGTCCCGGCGTCCACATCTTGGCGACGCGAACTGTGATATACCTTGTCTCGGCGCGGGATAGGCTGATCCCCGACACGCCGGAGCTCTCGGTCCCGGCTTCCCGCGCCTGCCCCTGACCGAGGCGCACGACCGAGAGCGCCATGTCCAAGCCCCACAACGACAACCTGATCCGCATCGCCATCACCGAGAAAGCCTATGCCGCGCTCGTCGCTTCCGTGGACGAGAAGCCCAAGGGGAAGCCGCAAGCGAACCCGAGCGGAGAGCTTTACGTCTTTCTGGACCAAACGACCGTCGCCCGGCTTGAGGAAATTGCCAAAATCTACGCCGGAGAATTGAGCAGAACTATTCTGCGCCTCGCCGAGCTCCGCGACCCGTGGGACGTAAGCATGCTGCAAGAGCTCATGAGCGACTTCCACGACCTCCTGAACGACCCGCCGGAATGGAAGCGGAAGGTCCAATACGCCGAGGAGCGCGAGCGCGATTTCCGGGCGTTCGTCGCACACTGTCTCAAAGAGGAGCCACGGCTTTACGAGAGGTACGGCGCTCGACTACGCGTTGGAGGTGGACGCTGTCATCGATCAGGCCTTGGTGACGCCGGGCCGCGCCCACTGGGAACAGCGCCGCCGCAAGAGCGAAGATATCAGGAAAGGGTGGATACGGCCGAAGCGCCGCAGCTTCAAATGACGAGCGCGTGGAGGCCGCGCGAAATGCGGCCATGATAAAGATCGCCATCAACGCCGAGGCGTTCGAGGCCATCGCCTCGACGCTCCCGCTTGGCAGCGCCGGCTACGAGTCCGAGCCCAACGAGCGCGGCGAGCGGTGCGTCTGGCTGGAGGCCGCGATGGTCGACCGGCTGGGCGCGATGCGAGCACCGGGCGAGAGCTACAGCGATGTCATCCTGTGGATCGCGGGGCGGGGCGGCAGAGTCGATGGCTGACTCGAACAGTGAGGGCAAGGCGCTCGACGCCGTTCTCCGGTTCATCGAAACGCGCGACTACGCCCTTCGCGGGAATGATGGCTGGTCGCCGGACGACCGCAAGAACTCTGACCCAGACCCGCTGCGGCGAGTAGACTACGTCTGCACGGTGGGGCGATTGCTCTATGCCTTCGAACACACTCGCATCGAGCCTTTCCCGTAAGCATGCGGCGTAGGCCGCAGGGCGCCGTCTACC
>CAWASR010000005.1:0-89524 GCA_963784805.1 uncultured Alphaproteobacteria bacterium | reverse complement strand
CTTCGCGTCGAGATTGGAAAGAGGCTCGTCGAACAGAAAGACTTCGGGCTTGCGCACCAACGCGCGGCCGATCGCGACCCGCTGACGCTGACCGCCCGACAGTTCAGCCGGGCGCCGGTCGAGAAGCGCCTCGAGTTGGAGAGTGCGCGCGACTTCCGTGGCGCGTTCATTCTGCGTCCTCTTCGATGCGCCGGCCACCGAGAGCGAAAAGGCGATGTTCTGCCGCACTGTCATGTGCGGATAGAGCGCGTAGGACTGGAACACCATCGCGATCCGTCGCTGGGCTGGCGGCGTGTCGGTCACGTCGGCGCCGTCGATGAAACATTGTCCGGCGGTGATCTGTTCGAGGCCCGCGATCATGCGCAAGAGCGTCGACTTGCCGCAGCCCGAAGGGCCGAGCAGCGCCGTGAACGATCCCTTCTTGACCGAAAGGTTGAGGTCGTGGATCGCAGTCACGGTTCCGTAGCGCTTGGTCACCCGCCTCAGTTCGACATGCGGCGCCGAAGCGGCCTCGTCCTTGGACGGCATGCTCATCCCTTGATCCCCGCCGACAGCATGATCGCCTGCGTCACCCGGCGCTGGAAGATCAGATAGACGAAGGCGACCGGCAAGGCGGCGAGCATCGCCACGGCGAGGTCGCGCGCGTATTGGACGCCGAAGGCGTCGTGGACCTGGGTGATCCCGACCGTGATGTTCATCTTGTCCTCGGAGCTGATGGCCAGGAACGGCCAGAGGAACTGGTTCCAGGCGCCGATGAATGTGATGATCGCCAGCGCGGTGGTGATGCCCCAGTTCATCGGCAGATAGATGCGGAACAGAAGCTGGAACTCGCCGGCCCCGTCGATCACGGCCGCCTCGCGGAAATCCTTCGGCACGGAATCGAAGAACTGCTTGTAGATGATCACGGTGACCGGGGCGATCAGCTGCGGGCCGACGACGCCCGCCAGCGTGTTGATGAGGTGAAACTGGTTCAGCACGATGAAGTGGGTGACGATCAGCGCCGGGATCGGCACCATGAAGCTCGCCAGGATCATCCACCAGAAGAAGCGCCGTCCGGGGAACTCGAGCTGCGAGATCGCGTAGCCCGCGCCCGCCGCCATGATCACCACGATGACCGTCACGGCGAGGGAGGTGATCAGCGAATTGATGTACCAAAGCCCGATCTTGGTCTCGAGCAGCACATGGCCGTAGTTCGCGAGCGTGAAATCCTTCGGCCAGAGCTGCAGGCCGGGCTTCACGACCTCGTATTCGGGCTTGAATGTGGTCACGAGGCCCCAATAGAGCGGGAAGGCCCAAAGGATCGCCAGGACGAGCGTCGCCAGGGAGATCGAGAGGCCGACGAGATCGAGATGGCGAAGACGCGCGAGCCTGCGTGAGGGGGACGGCGCGAGCAGATCGGCGTCGGCGCGAGCAGTCGCGCTCATCGTTCGCTCCTTGCGCGCAGGAGCTGGAACTGCAGCACCGACAGGACGACGATCAGCAGGAACAGCGCCAGCGACGCCGCCGAGGCGAGACCGCCCTTGTTCAGCTGGAAGGCCTCCTTGAAGATGTACTGGACCATCACCATGGTCGCGTCGACCCGGCCTCCCTGGCGAACAGATAGACCTGATCGAAGATCTTGAGCTGAAGGATGAGCTGGATCGTGAACACGAGCACGGTCACCGGCCAGATCAACGGCCAGGTGATGCGCCGGAACTGCGCCAGGCGTCTCGCGCCGTCGAGATCGGCGGCTTCGTAGATCTCGCGCGAAATGTTGCGCAGGCCGGCGATGAACAGGAGAACGTTGAAGCCGAGCAGCCACCAGACCGTGACGAAGGCGACGGCGGGCATGAAGAGCGGGATCGTGCGGAAGATCGAGAGATGCTGGCCGCCGTTGAGCGGGGCGATGACATATTGCGCGACGCCGAAATCCTTGTCGAAAATCCATTGCCAGATCCGGAAGACGACCGAGACCGGAAGGATGTAGGGTAGGAAAAACGCCGCCAGAACGATGCTCTGCAGCCAGCCCTTGAGGCGGTTTACGCCGAGCGCGACAACCAGCGCAATCAGCGTGCTCGGGATCACCGAGAGGATCACGAAATAGATGGTGTTCCAGATCGCGACCGAGAACAGGCGGTCGGAGGCGAGCCGCCAGAAGTTGTCGAGACCGACCCATTTGCCCGGACCGATCAGCGGCGCGTTGGTGAAGCTGAGCTGCACCATCTTGATGGTGGGATAAACGAACAGCACGCCGTAGATGACGACGAACGGCGCCATCAGGACGGCGGCTGTGAAATACTCGCTGCGCTTGCTATGGAGCATCGCCCGAGCGTCTCTCGCTGCGGTTCTCTCGCGCCGGCCCGGGGGCCGGCGCAATTGCGGGCTTCAGCGCTTACTTGGCCTGGCTCTGCAGATCGTCGCGCATCTTCTTGGCGGCGTCGGCCGGGTCCATTTCGCCCATCATTGCCGGGATGATGTAGTTGCCCGCCGCGTCATAGACGGGCGAGGCGACGCCGGCCAGGACCGACACCGGATCGAACACGGCGGTCTTGGCCAGGGAAGCATATTCCGAATTCGGCTTCAGCGCCTTGAACGCCGCGCTGTCCTGCACCGGCAGGTAGGCCGGGATGTGGCCGCCGCCGGCCCATTCGAGCGAGTGTACGTTGAACCAGTGAACGGCGTCGAGCACGAGCTTGCGCTTCTCCGGAGGCACCGGATTTCCCCGACGGTTTGGGATCGCGAAGGAATGTGAATCGGCCCAGGTCGCCGGATGCGCGTAGAACGTCGGGATCTGGATCGCGCCCCAATCGAAGAGTTTTCCCTTCTTGGCGAGGTCGACCATGGTCGGAACCTCCCAGACGCCGTTGATGTGCATCGCCGCCTTGCCCGACGTGAAGAGGGCGATCGACGCGGGATATTCGGTGTTCGCCGGCGCCCAGCCGCTCTTGACCCACTTCTGCATCTCGGCGAGCGCGGTCGTCGCCTTGGCGAGGTTGTCGCCGTCGAGGAACTTGCCGTTCTCGAGGAACTGCCCGTCCTGCTGGTTGAGCAGGGTGTAGAAGATGCGCCAACCGGTCGCGCCGTCGTCAGGCACCGAAAGTCCTGAAACGCCGTTTGTCGTCAGTTTCGCCAACGCCGCGTCAAAGTTCGCCGCGCCGTCTAGGCCCTTCGGTTTACCGTCGTCGCCGAGCAGTCCGGCCTTCTTCAAAAGGTCCTTGTTGTAGTAAAGAATGATCGAGTGGATATCGAGCGGAACGGCATATTGCTTGCCGTCCGGACCTTGCGCGGCCTTCCAGTTCGCTGGGCCGAAGTCGCTTGCTTTGATGCCGGAGGCCGCCAGCTCCTCGGGCGTGAGCGGGCTCAGGACGTCGGTCGAAATGCCGAGCGGCATGCGCGACTCATGGTACGTCATGACGTCCGGCCCCTGGCCGACTGCGGCGGAGGTTTGCACCTTGGTGTAGAACGGCACGCCCCATTCTAGGGTTGTGGCGTCGATCTGGACCTTGCCCTCGTGCTCCTTGTTGAATTGCTGGATCATCGCCTTCATGCGCACGCCGTCGCCGCCACTCAAGAAGTCCCACCAGACGATGGTCTGCTTGGCCTGCGCCGCGCCGATCATGAGAACGGTGGCCGCCAATGCCGCGCCTAAGATTTTTCGGATCACGTCGATTCCTCCCGAGTGCTTCTTCCCAAGCGCCCTTTTTTGCGGGCCGCCCGCGCAAACTCAGAGCGCGCCCGCAACATGCGACGAGGGAAGCCCTGCGGTCGAATGTTAGCGGGGAACGGCGAGGGCGCCAAGCGCTCTCGATCCGATAAAGTGATATTGATCTCGGCGCTTCCCGTCGGGGACCGAATCGCCTGGCCGCTCAAGATACAGCCCTCTTCGATGTCCGCAGCCGGTCGAGGGCCAAGGACGTCAGACGTTTCCAAGCGAAAAGCGGCCCCCGCGTAGCCGGAATTTCTGTTGGCGGGAGGCTGGGCCAAAAACGGCAGGCTTGACCGCGACGTCGAAAAGCGGCTCCTCTGTATCCGAAAATCTGATATGAATGCGGTATTCGACAGGGGCGAGGAAACATGAAAGCGACGGTCATCGCGCACAAGGATTACCTGATCTCGACGATCGACGACCGTATTTATGGCGCCTTTCTGGAACATCTCGGCCGAGCGATCTACACCGGCATTTACGAACCCGGCCATTCCAGCGCCGACGTGAACGGCATGCGCGGCGACGTCGCGAAGTTGGTCCGCGACCTCAGGGTCCCGATCGTGCGCTACCCCGGCGGAAATTTCGTTTCTGCCTACAATTGGGAGGACGGCGTCGGCCCGCGCGATAGGCGTCCGACCCGACTCGACCTCGCCTGGCACACTTCGGAATCGAACGCGGTCGGCGTGCACGAGTTCGCGCAATGGTGCGAGACCGTCGGCGCGCAGATGATGCTGGCGATCAACCTCGGATCGCGCGGCCTCGACGAAGCGCGCAATTTCGTCGAATACGTCAATGGACCGACCGGCAGCTTCTGGGGCGATCTGCGCAAGACCAACGGCCGCGCGGAGCCGTTCGGGGTCAGACACTGGTGTCTGGGCAACGAGATGGACGGCCCCTGGCAAGTCGGCCACAAGACCGCCGAGGAATACGGCCGCTTGGCCAATGAAGTGGCCAAGGCCCTGCGCGCCTTCGACAGTTCGCTCGAGTTGATCGTCTGCGGGTCCTCCAATGCCGACATGAAAACCTATCCCGAATGGGAGCGCGTCGTCCTCGAACACACCTATGACGCGGTCGACCACATTTCGCTGCACATGTATTTCGCCAACCGGACAAAGGACGCGGCCAATTACCTCGCTCTCAACGCCAAGCTCGACGCCTACATCAACACCATCGCGTCGACCATCGAGGTCGTTCGCGCGGCCAAGCGAAGCCGCAAGAAGGTGACGATCTCGTTCGACGAGTGGAACGTCTGGTACCATTCCAACGCCCAGGATCGAGAAATTCTCGGCGGCGCAAAGGGCTGGCCGCATGCGCCGCGGCTCCTGGAGGACATTTACAACTTCGAGGACGTCTTGCAGGTCGGATGCATACTCAACACTTTCATCCGCCGCTCCGACGTGGTGAAGATAGCCTGCATCGCGCAGCTGGTGAACGTGATCGCCCCGATCATGACCGCGCCGAATGGCGCGGCTTGGCGCCAGACCATCTACTATCCATATTACTTCGCCTCGGCGTTCGGGCGCGGGACAGCCATGCAACTGACGGTCAAGTCGCCCGGCTACGACGCCGAGGTCGCGGACAACGTGCCCTACCTCGACATTGCCGGCGTCTATGACGAGGAGGGCGGGACATTGACCTTTTTCGCCGTCAATCGGCACGGCGTCGAGAGCCTCGACGTCGAGATCACGCTGCAAGGCTTCGCCGACGCCCGGGTCGTCGACATCCAGATGATGACCAGCCCCGACCTCGAGGCCGCCAACACGCTTGAGAAGCCGAACTCGGTGACGCCGAAGAAGGGCGCTGACGCGACGATCAATCACAACGCGCTCAACGCAAAACTGCCGCCTTATTCCTATGGGATGTTGAGGCTCGCCGTTGGAACGTCCGTGTCTAAGGGATAGGCGATCGCTGAATTGCTTGCGTCCGTCGCTGCCGAAAGCTCCTTCGGGGGCGCTGTCACACGAACCTGAATTGGCGACGCGAATTCCGGAAGTCCCAGCTCGGGCTCGTGCTGTCGTCGCAGTTCGCCACGTCCGGAACGCTTCGTCTCTGAGGGCGCGGAGCGCGCGGCGGAACGTGAGATTGCGCTGGACGTTGAATGTGTTGTGAATAGCGGCGTGAATGGACAGGAATTGCTGGGAATCTTGCGCTCGCCCGGCGGGGTCGGTTGATGCGAATTCTCCGCCCGATTGTTCGTGCGCAAGCGCTGCTGGTGGCGAGCCGACAATCCCATTTCGGGCTTTGCCGCAACGTAAGAGTGCAGATTGTCCGTCACCAGCCCATCGGGTGCGAAGCCTTGTTTCCTGGGCAGCTTGCGCATCAGTTTCACGGCTGCAGCCTTTTCGCGTCGTCGTTTCACGAACGGATCGAGGACCTCACCTTCGTCGTCGAACGCGCGCCAGAGCCAGAATTGCGCGCCCGCGATCGCCGCCGCCAACTCATCAAGATGCCGCCGCGACGTCGGTCGAGGGCGTCGACGGCGAAGCTCTCCGGCGAACAGCGGCCCGAGCTTCAAGACCCATCGTCGCCGGGTCTTCCTCAATCTGTGTGATGGCCGCAATCATTGTTGGCTTTTAGCGCACGGAAAACCACGAGGACTTGGCGCTGAGCTCCGTGAAACAATATGGAACGCCAATGCTCACGGGACCAATCCAACTTTACCTAGCGTTATCAGTCTCCTATCGCCAGTTCGACTTCCCTATCAACACAGAAGAGTGAGGAAGGCCCGGCGCCAAGCCTCGATCGCCGCAATAGAGCCGAGTGCGCCAGGTCGCGTTCGGCGAGATTTGGTATATGAGACATTCCATGAACATCGGCGTGATTCGCATTCTCGGCGTTGACCCCGGCCTGCGAAATACCGGCTGGGGATTGATCGAGGCCGCCGGGTCCAGACTGAGCTTCATCGCCTGCGGCTCGATTGAGACCGACGCGGCGACTTCACTCGCCGAACGGCTGGCCACGATCCATCGCTCGCTGGCGGGGCTGGTCGAGCGCGAGCGTCCGCACGAGGCGGCGGTCGAGGAGACGTTCGTCAACCGCGATCCGCAGTCGACGCTGAAACTCGGCCAGGCGCGCGGCGTCACTCTGGCGTCGCTGGCGCTGACGGGCCTGCCGGTCTCCGAATACGCGGCCAACCTGATCAAGAAGACAGTGGTTGGGGTTGGCCACGCGGAAAAACGCCAAGTGGCGATGATGGTCAGGATGCTGCTGCCCGCCTCGAACGCCTCGACTCCCGACGCCGCGGACGCGCTCGCGGTCGCCATCTGCCACGCGCAGCATCGCGCCGCGCGCGCGAAGGGGGCGGCATGATCGGCAAGCTGAAGGGGATCGTCGACAGTCTGGAGGAAGACGGCCTCATTCTCGACGTCAACGGAGTCGGCTACCTCGTGGCGGCTTCGGCGCGAACCTTGCGCAATCTGCCCCCCGTCGGCGAGGCGGCGGAGCTCCTTATTGAAACGCAGGTGCGCGAGGACGCGATCCGGCTCTACGGCTTTCTGACCGCAGTTGAACGCGACTGGTTCCGGCTGCTGCAGAACGTGCAGGGCGTGGGCTCGAAGGTCGCGCTCGCAATTCTCGGCGCGCTGACGGCGGAAGCCCTCGGCACGGCGATCGCCCGGCAGGACAAGGCGATGATGGCGCGCGCGCCGGGCGTCGGACCCAAGCTCGCCGCCCGGCTCGTGCTCGAGCTCAAAGACAAGGCGCCGGCCCTTGCCGTCGTGGATCTCGGCGGTCCGGACGGGCGCGCCGAAGGCCCATCGAAACTGCCGAAGGCGGCCGAGGATGCGATCCTCGCCCTCGTCGGCCTCGGCTATGCCCGCCCGCAAGCCGCGGCCGTCGTAGCGCGGAGCTGGGCCGAGCTTGGGCGCGAAGCGCAGACGGCGACGCTCGTTCGGGCGGGCTTGCGGGAACTGGCGCAATGAGCGGCGAAGACGCCCCCCGCGGCTTCTTCATGCCGATGGTCGGCCTCGTGCTGCTGTTCGCGGCGCTCGGGCCGCCGATCGGCGGGGGGCTGTTCGTTCCTCTTGCTTTGGTCCTGAAGCCGCCAGCCGGCGCCGATGCGCTGGCGCTGCTGGGCTTCGTCGCCGCACTGGCCGGCCATACTGTCGGACTGATCGCGGCCTATGTCGTCGGAATCGGGCCGGCCGTCGCGACCGGTTTCGTCTACGCGCTTTGGGACGCCGCGGCGCCTGAGCGGGCGCCGCGCGCGCTCGTCGCGGCGTTTATCGGCGGCCTCGTCACCTACGGCGTCGCGCTTAGGCTCTCTTCGCTCGCCCCGCCGTTCCAACTGACGATCCATGCTCATGCCGGGTCCTCGATCGCCGACTGGACCGAATCGACGTTCTCGGGCCGGATCGACTCCGCGCTCAGGCAGGCTTTCGTCGCCTGCGGCGCCGTCGCCGCCCTCGTCTGCGCGTTCGCCGCGAGCCTCCTCGGCCTGACGACGCGGCCGGGCGCGGCGCCCTCGGGGCTTGACGGTCCACCGCGCGGAGGCGCCTGACATGGCCGACGACCCCCGCCGTCTCGTCTCCGCCGAAAAGCGCCCCGAGGATGACGCCGCGCTGCGCCCGCAGACGCTCGCCGACTTCACCGGCCAGGAGGCGGCGCGCAAGAATCTCAAAATCTTCATCGAGTCGGCCAAGACGCGCGGCGAGGCGCTCGACCATGTGCTGTTCGTGGGGCCGCCCGGCCTCGGCAAGACGACGCTGGCGCAGATCGTGGCCCGCGAACTCGGCGTGAATTTCCGCTCGACCTCGGGGCCAGTCATCGCCAAGGCGGGCGATCTCGCCGCGCAGCTCACCAATCTCGAGCCCCGCGATGTCCTGTTCATCGACGAGATTCACCGCCTGAATCCAGCGGTCGAGGAAATCCTCTATCCGGCGATGGAGGACTTCCAACTCGACCTCATCATCGGCGCCGGGCCGGCGGCGCGTTCGGTCAAGATCGATCTGGCCAAATTCACCCTGATCGGCGCCACGACGCGCGCCGGGCTGCTGACGACGCCGCTTCGCGATCGCTTCGGCATTCCGGTCCGGCTCAATTTCTATACGCCCGAGGAACTGCAACTCATCGTCGGCCGCGGCGCCAGAGTGATCGGGCTCGCGCTTGCCGAAGACGGAGCGAACGAGATCGCCAGGCGCTCGCGCGGCACGCCGCGCATCGCCGGGCGCCTCTTGCGCCGGGTGCGCGATTTCGCCACTGTCGAAGGCGCGAGCGTGGTCACGCGCGCGCTCGCCGACGGCGCGCTGCGCCTGCTCGACGTCGACCCGATCGGCCTCGACCAGATGGACAGGCGCTACCTCGACGCCATCGCCGTCAAGTTCGGCGGCGGCCCGGTCGGGGTCGAGACGATCGCCGCAGCGCTTTCCGAACCTCGCGATGCAATCGAGGACATCATCGAGCCCTATCTCATCCAGCAGGGCTTCATGCAGCGCACGCCGCGCGGACGGTTGCTGACGTCGCATGCCTTCCGCCATCTCGGCCTCGCCGAGCCGAGGCGCGACGGGCCGGAGCCCAATCTGTTCGAGGAGGATTAAGACGCTGAAGCACGTATCGATCCAATTGAGCCGTCAATGCAAGGAGCGTGGCGACGCGGCGATCCAGCGACGAAGGACCGCGGCGGTCGCCGCTGGATTGCTTCGTTTCGCACGCAATGACGTTAGCGTATGGAATCGATCGAAGGGCGTTTCGGCCGAGTCCGCCAGCGACTTCCTCGAGATCGCGCCTTGCCGAGCCTGATCCGCTTCCTGCTTTACGTGGCCGTGCTGGCCGGCCTCGTTTACGGCGGCCTGTATGCGCTGGCGAATTATGTCAGGGTCGCGCCGCGCGAAATCACTCAGACGATCACGCTGCCGAAAGCAAGCAAATGAAGGCGCGCGAGGCTCCGCTCGTCGTCGGATTTCTGGAGGCGCTCGCCTCCGAGCGCGGCGCCAGCGCCAATACGATCGAGGCCTATCGGCGCGATCTTTCCGATTACGAGGCTCGTCTTCGCGACCAGGGCACGGACGCGCTGAAGGCCGGTCAGAGCGACATTCGCGCCTATCTCGCCGCGCGCGGCGCGCGGTCCTTGAGCGCGGCCTCGCTCGCGCGCGGTCTGTCGGCGATCCGCCAATTCCACAAGCACCTCTACGCCGAAGGCCGGCGCCGCGACGATCCAACGCTGGCGATCGAAGGCCCACGCCGCGCGCGCCCTCTCCCCAAGGTGCTGAGCGTCGATGAGGTGGAGCGGTTGATCGCGGCGGCGCGCGAGGGACTGGACGCTTCCGAGCGCCCGTTGCGCGAGCGCCTCGCAGCGGCGCGCACGGCCTGCGTGATCGAACTGATCTATGCCTCGGGCCTCAGGGTTTCGGAAGTCCTGAGCCTGCCGAAAACGGCGGCGCGGTCCAAGGAGCCGCTGTTGACCGTGCGCGGCAAGGGCGGCAAGGAACGTCTCGCGCCGCTCTCCGGACCCGCCCGTGCGGCGATGGCTCTCTATCGCGCGCTTCTCGGCGAGGCGGCCCCCGGCGCAGCGGCGGCGCCGTGGCTCTTTCCCGCCGACAGCGCCGCCGGCCATATGACCCGGCAGGCTTTCGCCCGCGACCTCAAGTTCGTCGCTTCCGCGGCGGGAATTGCGCCCGCGCGCGTGAGCCCGCACGTACTGCGTCACGCCTTCGCCAGCCACCTGCTGCAGAACGGCGCGGACCTGCGCGTCGTCCAGGACCTGCTCGGCCACGCCGACATCTCGACCACCCAGATCTATACCCATGTGCTCGACGAGCGCGCCAAGGCGATGGTGCGCGATCTGCATCCGATGAATGACGCGGAAGACGAAGCGTGACGCCGCGCGACGAGCCCTGGCGGGCGACGCTGGAGGGCGTCGTCGTCGCCTGCCGGCTGACGCCAAAGGGCGGGCGCGACGCGATCGACGGCGCCGCGCGGCTCTCCGACGGGACGCGCGTGCTGCTCGCGCGCGTGCGCGTCGCGGCGGAAGATGGCCGAGCCAACGACGCGCTTTGTGCGTTATTGGCTGAGAAGCTCGATGTCCCCATCTCGCGGGTGCGGCTCACGGCGGGGCCAAGGAGCAGGCTAAAGCAGGTCACGGTCTCCGGCGACCCCGAGATGTTGATCGCGAGACTGAGAGCGCTGTAGGCAAGGCGCGCGCCGAAGTCCACCGCGCGCCGCTCGGCAGCGACGACCAATCGAAACCAACAAGCTACGCGTCGCGCCGAGTTCGCAGCCTCAACGTCTCGCGCAAAACCGCAGGCTTTCGAGATTCAGTCAACTCGAGGTCAGAGCCCTGGCGGCCATGGTCTGGGGCGAGATAAAAATGGCGGTGGACGGCACGCTGGCGGGCATAACGTATGGCGCCGCGGGCACCGTGACCTGGGAGCTGGCGCCGATCTATATCGAACATCCGCGGTGGTTCCGCCACGAACTGCAGGGGGCGAGCGGAGGCGATTGAATTGTGGTCGCGGGAGTTCCACACGGTTTTGACCGAACCGGTTTCGGTCGGAAGAATTCCGCGCGACCCATTCCGCGATGGAATTGCGGCAAAGCAAAGCGCCTGTTGACGGTTTTGTCCCCGTCGAAACGAAGCATGCTCTGAAGCGTCGCTGAGATTCCCACGCTGATTCTATTGGCAATAGGTATGGTTGACATTGCATGTGTGTCGCGGAGCGCCGTTCTCGTAGCAGGCTCTGACCGCGCGATGCGACGCTTCGAAACTGGTCTCTCCTTCGCCAGTCCCGTACCGGAAGCCATCCGCATCGGATGTTGCGAGGGCAACGCAACGAGCCGGGCTCGTCATGATGATCCGGCAGCGGTAGCTCCCGCAATAGCCTAGGGCGTAGTCCTCCGCGCCGGCCCGCGTGGGCGCACGGCCATGGCCGAATTTTCCACGGCCGTCGACGGCGTAAGCGGTCCAGTCGGCCAGCGCCGGACTTGCCGAGACCGCGACAAAGATGACGACCGAAAGCATTGCAAGGCACGACGACGACTTTCGCATCGCGGTTCTCCTTTTCTCTTTCGTCGCGCGTCGCACGGAAAAACAAGGATCAGCAAAATGGCGTGAGAGCGCCATTCTCTTAGCCATGCGGGATGTCCCGCTTATCGCCGAAAGTCGAAGAACGTGCGCCGCCGCTTAAAGCTATGCG
Source organism: uncultured Alphaproteobacteria bacterium (assembly GCA_963784805.1). Classification (GTDB taxonomy): domain Bacteria; phylum Pseudomonadota; class Alphaproteobacteria; order Rhizobiales; family Beijerinckiaceae; genus Roseiarcus. Next base: position 77,710 of record CAWASR010000005.1, on the reverse strand, counting down.
ACCCTTGCGATTGGAGCAAGAGGCCGTCCGGCGGAGGCGCGGCGACAAAGCGAAGTCGACGAAGCACGCGGCGCGGCGAGGGATGCGTTGCAGGGGTCGACTGCGCACCTTTCAGACTCGCCTGGCGAGCGGCTTCGCGAAACTCATGCCGGTCGCCGAGCGCGTCATTGCCTTATCGCAGCCTCAGCATCTCGCGCGAGCCAAAATATTGTCGACTTGAGTTCAAAGCCTTGGCCCGCGATGGCGGGCCATGTCGCTAGCGAATTAAGTTGTCCGGTTTTGGTAGCACATCAAATGTCCGCTTCTTCTGTTTCTGTTGTCCTGTGGACATGTGGGCGAGGCGAAGCGTCGTCCACATGTCCACAGGCGGCGCGGGCTGAGCGGATTCAAGCTGCGCGCCGGGTCTCTGTGAGTCGTCCCTTCTCGTCGTAGCGGCCGATGCAGCGCGGCCCGTGGAAGACGGCGTGGGAGCCGTCGGGGTAGACGTGGACCTTGACCCGCGCCTTGACGAAATGCGGCCGCATCGGACTTTCCGGGATCTGCAGTTTCAGCGTGCGGTAGGAGACGCAATTGTCGTGGCCAACCTGCCGCTCTTCCTCGACGCACAGGATCTCGTCGAGGTCGACGCCGGGAATGGGCGTGAAGGCGGAGCCTTCGCCGGCCGCCGGGATCGCGAAGCGGGCGTTGTGGGCGGGCAGGTAAACCTCGGCAATGAAGGCGTTCGCCGCCTCGATATCGGTTAAGCCGGCGAGCGCGAGTTCGTTGACCAGACGATCCTGAAGCGTTGCGAACGCGCGCTCCGACCGGCCCCGCGCCTGCGGCGAATAGGCTCCGATGTGCTCAATCCCGAGCTGCTCGAGGGCCCGGCCGACCTGGGTCGGATGGCCGCGGTCGACTTCGCCGCCGGCTTTGGGCGTGTGAAAGTAATGCGTCCCGCGGTCGGTGTAGAGGCTCATCGGCAGGCCATGCTCGCCAAACACCTCTTTGAGCGTCTTGAAGGTCGAAGCCGTGCCCTCCTCCTCGACCAGGACCGCCGAGTAGATCGTCCCGGTCGCATCGTCCATCATCACGATGAGGTCGAGCGCAGGCTGGCCTGCGAGCCAGACGTGGCGCGAACCGTCCTGATGCAGCATCATGCCCGGCAGGGGGCGCCGCTCGCGCTTCCTCCGGTGCGCGCCTTTGCGCGGCGCCTTTCCGACAACGCCCTTCCACTGCAGATGCAGCTTCAACCAGGTGTAGCCCCAGCCGAAGCCGTGATCCTTCACCAGATGCTCGTGAAAGTGCTTCACCGTGAAGCCCTGGTAGCGCTCGCGATAAAGCCGCTCCACCTCCTCGGCCCGGTCGATCGGAACCCGCTTGCCCGACGCCTTGCCGAGCCTGCGGTCCAAGAGCCCGGCTTCGCCCTCCTCCTCGTACCGCCGCGTCCAGCGCCGGAACGTCCGTTCGCTCACCCCCAGCAACTCGGCCGCCTCTTCCTGATTGAGCTCCAAAGATTCCCAACGGTGCAGAAGGTTCAAAAACCTCGCCATGCGCACAGCCTCTTCGGCTTCCCTCCGGCGCATCCAAAACCCTCCAAAAGGCCTCGGATAACCGGACAGGTCGTGCGCTACCTAAACCGGACATATCGTCTGCTACCGACAGCCCGCGATGGCGGGCCATTGCGCTCGACGGGAAAAAGAGCTTCGATGGAAGGATGCTTTTTTGGCGCGAAGATGGCCTTCCGACGCGGGCGGCAGGTCTGCGCCGCAGCAGCGAATTATCGGCAGGAGGAGACGCGTGAAAGCCATCATGTTCTTGGGCGTCGCCCTGATCGCCTCCCTCATCGGCGCGCGCGCGGTCTCGGCCAAGACGCTGGTCTATTGCTCCGAGGGCAGCCCCGAGAATTTCACGCCCGCGATCAACACGACCGGCACCAGCTTCGACGCGGCGCGCCCGGTGTACAATCGCCTGACCGAATTCAAACGCGGCACGACGGAGGTCGTTCCTGGTCTCGCCGAAAGTTGGGAGGTCACGGATGGAGGCAAGACCATCACGTTCCACTTGCGCAGGGGCGTCAAATTCCACTCGATGAAGGATTTCAAACCGACCCGCGACTTCAATGCCGACGACGTGCTGTTCTCGATCGACCGGCAGTGGAAGCCGGACAATCCCTATTACAAGGTCTCCGGCGGCAAGTATGACTATTTCAATGATATGGACATGCCGAACCTGCTCGATACGGTCGAGAAAAGGGACGACTACACCGTCGTCATGAAACTGAAGACGCCGAATGTCGCCATCCTCGCCAATCTGGCGATGGACTTCATGGCGATCGGCTCGAAGGAATACGCCGACTTCCTGCTCAAGAAGGGAACGCCGGAGCAGTTTGACCAGGCGCCGGTGGGCACGGGCCCGTTTACCTTCGTCGCCTATCAAAAGGACTCGGTGATCCGCTACAAGGCGAACAAGGATTATTATGGCGAGAAGGCGCTGGTCGACGACCTGGTGTTCGCGATCACGCCCGACGCGACATCGCGCTACGCCAAGCTGAAGGCCGGCGAGTGTCACATTAACGCCTTCCCCGAACCGGCGGATCTGCCCGAGATGCGGAAGGACCCATCCCTCAAGGTGATCAGCGAGCCTGGCCTCAACATCGCTTTCTGGGCGTTCAACGTCACCAAGCCGCCACTCGACAAGAAAGAAGTGCGCCAGGCCCTCAGCATGGCCATCGACCGCGACGCGATCATCAAGGACGTCTATCTTGGCGCCGGCGTAAAGGCCAAGACGCTGATCCCGCCGACAATGTGGGCCTACGACGACAAGATCGCCGAATATCCTTATGATCCGGCGAAGGCCAAAGCGACGCTGGCGGCGGCGGGCGTGAAAACGCCGCTTGAGATCGATCTTTGGTACATGCCGGTCCAGAGGCCCTACAATCCCAACGGCAAGCGCATCGGCGAAATGATGCAGGCCGACCTCGCCAAGATCGGCGTCAACGCAAGACTCGTGTCCTACGAGTGGGGCGAATATCGCAAGCGCGCGCAGGCGGGCGAGGACATGACCGCGCAGCTCGGATGGACAGGCGACAACGGCGACCCGGACAATTTCTTTTTCCTCGACGGCTGTCCGGACGGGAAGCCAGCCTCCAACAACATCCCCAAGTGGTGCAACGCCGAATTCAACGATCTTCTGGTCAAGGCCCGGGTGATCGCCGATCAGGCCGAGCGCGCAAAGCTCTACCGGCGGATGCAGGAGATCGAGCACGAGGAAGCGCCGGAACTTCTCCTCGCCCACTCAACCGTATACGAAGCCATGCGCTCGAACGTCACCGGCTACAAGCAGAGCCCGCTCGGGACGCATGCGTTTGAAGGCGTCGACCTCAAGTAAGGCCTGTCCCGGCCCCGCTGCCGGAAACGGGCGGGGCGTGCGCCACTCGGATCGGCTATGCTCGCATGTATTGCTCGCCGCGTCGCGCTGACGATCCCGACGTTTCTGGCGCTGATGTTCCTGACGTTCGTCGCGATCCGCCTCGTCCCCGGCGATCCGGTCGAGGTCAGGGTCGGCGAGCACGGCATTTCGCCGGAGCGGCTCGCGGTCTTTCGCCACCAGCTCGGGCTCGACCAGCCAGTCTGGAAGCAGTTCCTCGACTATGTCTGGCGCCTCATGCACGCCGATTTCGGCGTGTCGCTGGCGACGCAGCAGAAAGTGTTGACCGAGTTTCTGACCCTTTTTCCCGCCACGCTCGAATTGTCGTTCTTCGCCATGCTGTTCGCGGTTCTGGTCGGCGTTTCCGCGGGCGCAATCGCGGCCGTCAAGCGCGGCAGCGTGTTCGACCAGGCGCTGATGACAGTCTCGCTGTTCGGCTATTCGATGCCGATCTTCTGGTGGGGTCTGCTCATGATCATGTTCGTCTCGGTCAGGCTCGGGCTCCTGCCGGTCTCGGGCCGCATCGATCTGGTCAAGTATTATTTCGACCAGCCGACCGGCTTCATGACCGTCGATGCGCTGATGTCCGGTCAACCGGGCGCGTTCCTCGACGCGCTGCGCCATCTTATCTTGCCGGCGACCGTGCTCGGCACCGTGCCGCTCGCGATCATCGCGCGCATGACCCGCTCCTCGATGCTCGAGGTTCTGAACGAGGACTATGTGCGCACCGCCCGCGCCAAAGGTCTGTCGCCGGGCCGCGTCGTCGGCGTGCACGCGCTGCGCAACGCGCTCCTGCCGGTGGTCACGGTGATTGGGCTGTCGGTCTCCGGCCTGATGGCGGGCGCGGTTCTGACCGAGACGATCTTCTCCTGGCCGGGCGTTGGCAAATGGCTGATCGAATCGATCGGGCGGCGAGACTATCCGGCCCTGCAGGGCGGCGTGATGCTGATCTCCGCAATTGTCATCCTCGTCAACATCTTCGTCGATCTCGTCTACGGCGTCATCGATCCGAGAATCCGCCATGGCCGGTGACGCAGCCGCACTGCGATCGATTTCGGACGATGAGAGCGTGATCGCGGTTCTGGTCCAGCCTACTCCGCTCGCTGCGTTCTGGGCCGCCTTCCGGGAGAACAAGGGCGCCCTTCTCGGCCTTGCGATCTTCGCGCTCATTGTCGGGCTCGCGCTGACGGCGAGTGTTGTCGCGCCCCATTCGCCGATCGAGCAGTTCCGCGACGCGGTGCGCGCGCCGCCGGTCTGGGAGAAGGGCGGTTCCTGGCGCTTCGTCCTTGGCACCGACGGCGACGGCCACGACATGCTGTCGCGGCTCATCTTCGGGGCGCGGGTGTCGCTGTTCATCGGCCTTTCGGTGATGAGCGTGTCGTTCGTCCTTGGCGTCGTTCTTGGGCTCGCGGCCGCGATGGCCGGCCCGATTATTGACGTGGTCGTCACGCGTTTGATGGATTTGATCATGGCGGTGCCGAGCCTGGTGCTCGCCATTCTCGTTGTCGCGGTTCTCGGGCCGAGCCTCGCCAACACCATCGTCGCGGTCACCATTGTCTATCTCCCGCGCTACGTGCGGCTGATCCGCGCCTCCGCGCTCGGCGAACTCGGGAAGGACTATGTGACCGCGGCGCGCGTCGCCGGGGTCGGCCCGTTGCGGCTCGCATGGTCGACCGTGCTGCCCAATTGTCTGGCGCCGCTCATTGTGCTGGCGACGCTCGGCGTTTCCGACGCGATCCTCGAGGCGGCGGGACTCGGCTTTCTGGGCCTCGGCGCCCAGCCGCCGACGCCGGAATGGGGCTCAATGCTGGCGGACTCACGCGAATTCATCCGTTCTGATCCCTGGATCGTCACCTTGCCGGGCCTCGCAATCCTCATCACTGTCGTCGCGATCAACCTCGCCGGCGACGGCCTGCGCGATGCGCTCGATCCGAAGATGCGGCGGAGCTGACGGTGGCTAAACTGCTCGAAATTCGTAACCTCTCCGTCGCATTCGCCACGCGGAACGGCGCGTTCACGGCGGTGGATGGGATCGACATCACGCTCGAACGCGATGAGGTGCTGGCGATCGTCGGCGAATCCGGCTCGGGCAAGTCGGTGGCGATGCTGGCGGTGATGGGGCTGTTGCCTCGGGGCGCGAGCGTCGCCGCCGACCGCATGGCGTTCGAGGGCGCCGATCTCCTCTCGATGTCCGCGCGCCAGCGCCGTCGCCTCGCCGGGGGCGACATGGCGATGATCTTTCAGGAGCCGATGTCCTCGCTCAACCCCTGCTTCTCCGTAGGATTTCAAATCGGCGAGGCGTTGACGACGCATCTCGGCCTCGATCGCGCCAATCGCGCCGGCCGCGTCGTCGAACTCCTGGCAGAAGTCGGAATCCCCGATCCTCCGCGTCGCGCCCGCGCCTTCCCCCACCAGCTCTCCGGCGGCATGAGCCAACGCGTCATGATCGCGATGGCGCTCGCCGGCCGGCCCAAGCTCCTGATCGCCGACGAGCCGACGACGGCGCTCGACGTGACCATTCAGGCGCAGATTCTCGATCTCCTGCTGGCGCTGCGGCGCGACAACGGCATGGGAATGGTGCTGATCACTCACGACATGGGCGTCGTCGCCGAGACGGCGGACCGGGTTCTCGTTCAATATGTCGGCCAGCAGGTGGAGGCGAACGCCACGCGCGAACTGTTTGACGATCCGCATCATCCTTACACCGCCGCCCTGCTCGCCGCCTTGCCGGAGCGGGCGACAGGACGTCGCCTGCTGGCCATTCCGGGCGTGGCGCCGGGACATTTCGACCGTCCGCGCGGCTGCCCGTTCGCGCCGCGCTGCGGTTTCGCTACCGCCGCCTGCCATCATGCCGCGCCGCGCCGGGCGCCGCCGGAACTCGGACTGGCCCTCTGTCATACGCCACTCGCGCGCGGGTTTCCGCGCCCAGCCGAGATGCATGGAACGGCCTCGTGAGCGCGGTTCTCGAAGCCAGGAGCCTCACCCGCGAATACGCATCGGCGCGTGGCCTGTTCGGGCGGGCGCTGACGGTCAAGGCGCTCGCCGGCGTGTCGTTCTCGCTGCAGGCGGGCCGGACGCTCGCCGTCGTCGGCGAATCCGGTTCGGGCAAATCGACGCTGGCGCGTCTCCTGACGCTGATCGAGAGGCCGACCGCCGGCGCGCTACTGATCGATGGCGAGGACGTGGCTGAGGCCAGCCCGGCGACGCTGAAGCGCCTGCGCCGGGAGATCCAGATCGTGTTCCAGGACCCTTACGGCTCGCTCAACCCGCGCCGCACGATCGGCAAGGCGCTGGAGGAGCCGCTGCGCGTCAATACCCGCATGAGCGCAGCGGAACGCAAGGCGGCGGCGCTGGCGATGATGCAGAAAGTCGGCCTGCGCCCCGAATATTATCACCGTTATCCGCAAATGTTCTCCGGCGGCCAGCGCCAGCGCGTCGCCATCGCTCGCGCGCTCGTGCTGAGGCCGAAGATCCTGGTGCTCGACGAGCCGGTTTCGGCGCTCGACGTGTCCATCCGCGCCCAGGTCCTCAATCTGCTGGCGGGCTTGCAGGAGGAATTCGGGCTCGCCTATGTTTTCGTTTCGCACGACCTCTCGCTCGTGCGCCATATCGCCGACGAGGTCTTGGTGATCTATCTCGGCCACGCGATCGAACTGGGCCCGCGCGACGCGATTTTTCGGTCGCCCCAGCATCCCTATACAAGCGCTCTCCTCTCGGCGACGCCGATCGCCGATCCGACCGTTAGACGCGAGCGCATCCTGCTGGCCGGCGAGCCACCCTCGCCAATCGCGCCGCCGCCCGGCTGCCCGTTCCATCCGCGCTGTCCGCTGGTCTTCAACCGCTGCCGCGCCGAGAAGCCGCCGCTCGAGCGCAAGCAGGGGCGCGAGGTCGCGTGCTGGAGCGTCGCATCGTGAACGCGGCCGAGACATACGACTACATCGTCGTCGGGGCCGGCTTGGCGGGCTGCGTGCTGGCCAACCGACTGACCCGCGATCCGCGCAATCGGGTGCTGTTGATCGAGGCGGGCGGGAACGACAATTGGATCTGGCTTCACATACCCGTCGGATATCTGTACGCGATCGGCAATCCGCGGGCGGACTGGCTGTTCAAGACCGCCCCCGAGCCCGGCCTCAATGGCCGTTCGATCGCCTACCCGCGCGGCAAGGTCATTGGCGGGTCGTCCGCAATCAACGGCATGATTTATATGCGCGGCCAGGCGGCCGATTACGACGGCTGGCGGCAGCTCGGGCTCAACGGCTGGAGCTGGGAGGACGTGCTGCCTTACTTTTTACGGCACGAGGATCACCACGCCGGCGCCTCGGACCTACATGGGGCGGGTGGCGAATGGCGTGTGGAGCGTCCCCGCGTCTCCTGGCCGATCCTGGACGCCGTGCGTGAGGCCGGCGTCCAGATCGGCATCCCCAAGATCGACGACTTCAATCGTGGAGACAATCAAGGTTCGGACTATTTCGAGGTCAATCAGCGGCGCGGCCGCCGCTGGAGCGCGGCCGCCGGATTTCTCAAGCCGATCCTCAATCGGCCAAATCTGCGCCTCGTCGATCGCGCCGCGACCGAGCGGATCCTGTTCGATGGGCGCCGCGCCGTGGGCGTGCGCTATCGTCGCGATGGCGCGAGCCGCGAAGCGCGGGCGCGGGGCGAAGTGCTGCTGACCGCAGGCGCGATCGGCTCGCCGCATCTGTTGGAGCTCTCCGGCGTCGGCGACCCGGCGACGCTGGCGGGGATCGGCGTTCCATTGCTGCATGCGCTTCCCGGCGTCGGCGAGAATCTGCAGGATCACCTCCAGCTTCGCACGATTTTCCGGATCGAGGGCGCACGAACGCTCAACGTCGACTATCAGTCCTATTTCAAGCGCGCGATGATAGGGCTGGACTACGCGCTGCGCCGGCGCGGTCCGATGACGATGGCGCCGTCCCAGCTTGGCATGTTCGCCAGGTCGTCTCCCGACTTCGCCACCGCCAACGTCGAGTTTCACGTGCAGCCTTTGTCGCTCGAACGCTTCGGCGAGCCGCTGCACGACTTCCCGGCCACAACGATCAGCGTTTGCAATTTGCGACCGACGAGTCTCGGTTCGACCCATGCGATCAGTTCCGATCCACGCGCCGCGCCGAGCATCCGGCCGAACTATCTCTCCACTTCGCAGGATCGCCGCGTCGCCGCGGACTCGATCCGCCCCGCGCGCCAACTCGCCAACGCGCCGGCGCTTTTCCGCTATGCGCCGAAGGAGCTGAAACCGGGCGCTCATTTGCGTTCCGACGAGGAACTCATGAAGGCGGCCAGTGATATCGGGACGACGATCTTCCATCCTGTCGGCGCCGCCAAGATGGGCCGCGCCGACGATCGGTCGGCGGTGGTCGACGATCGTTTGAGGGTTTTCGGTCTGGAGCGGCTGCGCATCGCGGACGCCTCCGTCATGCCGCGGATCACGTCGGGCAACACCAACGCGCCGACAATGATGATCGCGGAAAAAGCGGCCGAAATGATTCTCGCCGACGCGAAAGGCCGTTGACATGCGCGATTTGCGGAGCGTTCTTCCGGCCGACGGCCGCCAGTCGGGGCCCGCATTGATGATTGCGCGCGGGGTCAGGCGGCTCCTGAGAGCGCGGGGCTTTTCGAGCCTGACCGAACTGCCGCTCATCGACGGACGCCGCGCCGACATCGTCGCGGTCAACGGCGAAGGCGAGGTGCTGATCGTCGAGATCAAGTCCTCGCCGGCCGACTTTCGCGCCGACCGCAAATGGCGCGACTACGCGGCCTGCTGCGACCGGCTCTACTTCGCCATCTCCGAGCATACCCCGACGCGCATCATGCCGGTCGAGGCCGGCCTCATCGTCGCCGATTCCTATGGCGCGGAAATCCTGCGCGAGGCGGACCTCCAGCGCATGGCGCCCGCGAGCCGCCGGGCCGTGCTCTTGCGCTTCGCGCACGCGGCCGCCGACCGTCTTCATCGTCTGGCCGATCCGGCTGGCGCGCCGGAGTCCTGAAACCGGGGCCGAAACGCCTGGCCAAGACACTGCTGCATCTTGACGGAATCCGCGCGGGCGCGACGCTGCGCCGAAGTCACAAATCTACGATGCGCCGACAGGGCGCCGCCAAATATTTCCAAGGCGATCCATGCTCTCGGCGCCGTGCCGGGGCTTTCAGAGATCGACCTCGAGCCGCGGCTTCGCCGGCCGGCGCGGAAAGTCGGTCAGGTCGAGCAAGCCGGCCGTCGCCTCACGAGGCCACTGCTTGGCGTGCATTCGTTTCAAGCTGCCCGACCTCGAAACGCCCATAGCGAAGCGCCAGCGTCGGCAGGACCAGGAGGTTGAGCGCCATAGAAGTCATGAGGCCGCCCAGGATGACTATCGCCATGGGGCCTTCGATCTCGCGCCCAGGCTCGCCCGCGCCGAGCGCGAGCGGAAGCAACCCGAGGCCCGTCACCAGAGAGGTCATCAGAATTGGAACGAGGCGGTCCGAAGCGCCTTCAATCGCCGTTTCCAACCCCCATACGCGTCCTTCAACATCAACCAGACGCTCGTAGCGCGAGATCATCAGGATGGAGTTGCGCAGAGTGATCCCGAACAGGGTCACGAACCCGACCAGTGACCCGAGCGAAAGCACACCGCCGGTCAGCGCCACAGCGAAGACTCCGCCGACGAAGGCGAACGGCAAGTTGATTAGAACCAACGTGAGGTTGCGCCAGTGGCCTGCGACGATCGAAAGCAGAAGGACGATGCCGATTCCCGCGAGCGACGCGTTGACGAGTAGATCGCGCCGCGACCGAGCCTGGGCTTCCGCGGCGCCGGCGAACTCCACATGCGCGCCAGGGGGCAGGACGACTTCCCTGGCGATCTTCTTCCTCGCATTGCGGACGAAAGAGACGACGTCGCGTCCCGTCACGTTTGCTGTTACGGCCGCAACGCGCTGAGCGTTCTGATGGAGCACCTGATATCGGCCGGAAGTCTCATAGATGTCCGCGACCTGCTTCAAGAATATGTAAGTCCCGCTCGATGTCCTTAAAGGCAAATCGCCGATCTGATCGACCCGGGCGCGAGAGTGCTCATCTAAAATCACCATAATATCAAACGACGAGTCGCCTTGATATCCTTGACCGACGACGTCGCCCTGATAAGCCGTACGCACGAGCTCGAGGACTTCGACTGCGTCGAGCCCCCATCGCTGCAGGTCCGCCGGGCGCAAGGTGACGTTGATTTGCGGCATTCCAGGCGGGGATCGTTCTTGGACGTCGATCGCACCAGGAACTTCGCCGAGTTTTTGCGCGACCGCGCGCGCGGTGCTCTCCAGTTGGTCAAGATCGGCGCCGTACACATTCACCGCGACCTCGGCGGTGAAGCCTGAGACCGTCTCCTCCACGCGCTCGGTCAGGAAGGTCTTGAGCGAATAAACTACGCTCGGGAAGTTCGCCATCGCCGCTCGCATCCGCGTTTCGGCCACAGCTTGTGCATGGCCTGAGAGTCCCGGCTTCAGATCGATCTCGAACTCACTATAATGAGTGCCCTCGGTGTCGGCGCCGGCTTCGGCGCGGCCGACATGCTGCGCCACGCTTCGAACGCTGGGGACCTCCAGAATCGCCTTGGCTATCAGCTTCCCTATCCGAAGCAATTCGTTAAGCGAAGTCCCGGGCGTCAACGTAACATGCAGAATCAAATGGCCCTCTCTGAGATCTGGCAAGTAAGTCCCGCCAAACAACGGCAACATCGCGGCGGCGAGGGCCGCGAGCGCGATCGTCGTCCCGAGGACAATTTTCGGAAAGCCTTCGATGCGCCTGAGCGTCGTCGCGTAGGTCCTGCGTGACCAACGAATGACCGGGGGATCGCCATGCCGCTGTCGACCGCTTCCGGTGAGCAGCAACATGGAAAGCGCAGGAGTTACAGTCAGGGCGACTGCGAGCGAAGCCAACACCGCGAGGATGTAAGCGATGCTGAGGGGCCGAAATAGACGACCCCCCACTCCCGAGAGCGCGACTACCGGAAGGAATACCAGCAAGGCCGCGAAGGTTGCGTAGACTACAGCGCCGCGGACCTCGAGGATGGCGTCAAGCACTACGCGAGACTCGGATTTCGGTTCCGCCAATCGGCGGTTCTCGCGCAGTCGGCGCGCTACATTCTCAACGCCGATCACCGCGTCATCGACCACCTCCCCGATGGCGATGGCGAGACCGCCCAACGTCATGGTGTTGAGGGTTTCGCCGATCCATTGCAACGCGAGCGCCCCGGCCACCAACGATAAGGGTATTGCGGTACAGCTAATGATTGAGGCGCGCCAGTCGAACATAAAAAGGAACAGAACGACGATCACCAGCGCGCCGCCGATCATAAGAGCTCGCAGGACGTTGTCCGTCGCCGTGTCGATGAAATTGGCGGGGCGGAACAGATCGGGGTGGAGTTGAATCTTTTCGCGTTCGAGGGCAGGCCGCAGGTCTCGCAGCGCGGCTTCCACTCTGGTTGTGACCTCGCGCGTATTGGAGCCGTATTGCTGACTTATCATCAACATGACGCCCGGCGTCCCGTTGATGAGAGCGGCGCCGATCGGCGGCACGGGAGCGGTGACGACATTGGCGACGTCGCCGAGGACGACGCTCGCGCCGCCTTCATGAAACAGAACCGCGCGGGCAAGTTGCTCCGGCGTCAAAGACTGGCCCCGGGTCTCGATCGTAATGCGCTGATTGACCGTATCGATAAAGCCGGCGCCCAGAACGCCGGTCGCCTTGCGCGCCGCGCTCAAGACGTCGTTGATGCCGACGTGAAAGCGAATTAGGTCGTCGGGGCGCACCTGCACCTGCAGCGACTTTACGTCTCCGCCGTAGGTCGAGATCTGAGCGACCCCTCTCACCGCGAGAATCCGCCGGCTCACCATCCGGTCCGCAATCGTGCGCACGTCCATGAGCGAGCGCTCGCCGGAGGTGAGTCCGATGATCAACACTGTGCTCGTTGAGGAGGTCAGCGGCGTCATCTCCGGAGGCCGCACGCCCAGCGGCAGTTGAGCGCTCGCCGCCGCCATGCGCTCAGTCACCAGTTGACGCCCGCGATAGACATCGCTCCCAGGCTCGAAGTTGACGGTGATCACGGACAGGCCCTCGATCGAGACCGAGCGCATGCTCTCGATCCCGTCGAGGCCATTGATCGAATTTTCGATCGGCTGGGTCACGAGAACCTCGACCTGTTCCGGGCTCAAACCCGGTGCTTCGGTCTGAATCGCCACTTGTGGGGGGGCGAATTCGGGAAAGACGTCGTACTTTGCGTCCCCGAGCGAGAACAAGCCGTAGCCCAACAGCGCGCATGCCAGCGCAAGCACAACTCCGCGGAAGCGTATGGCGAATGCGATGAGAGCGGCCTGCGGTCCCGACGGGGTTGGGATGGCCCCGCTAGTCATTGTCGTCGCTGCTCGGTTGCTCGCTTTTCGTTTCCTCGGACAAGAGGGCCTGCGCGCCTCGGATCACGATCTCGGAGCCTGACGGAATGTCCCGCGCCACGTAGGCGTCGTCCGAGACCGGCTGGTCGGTGCTGATCGGATTTCGCCTGAAAGTGTCAGGGCCGACACGCAGATACACCCACGGCTGCCCCTGCCAATGCACGATGGCGGCGCCTTCAACGATCACCCCCTCGTATGTCTTGCCGTACGGGACGTAAACTATAGTATTCATCCCCGGAAGCAGACCGCTGTCTCCAGGCGCTGAGTAAAAGTAGCTCACCCCCTGAATGCGCGAGTCCATGCGGGTCGCCGGCGAGAGATACTGCAATGCGACATTCGTTCGCCCAGTCGGCGCTTCCGCAAGAGCGGTTGGAGGAGGGTCCGCCAACGCGGCGCCGGGCGGCAGCGTCACCTGAACAAGAAACTGCTCACGTTCGATCAACCGCACCACCGCCGGCTCGCGGTCTATAATCGCCTTGCCGATCAGTGGACCCCATTCCTGCTGCGCCGTGGCCGCGAGGGTCCTGAGTTGAGACTCGGCGGCGGCCAGCGCGGCTTGGTCGACGCGGAGAGTCCCCTCCGCCGCTTCGACTTGCGCCATTGACATCGCGGCGGACTGGCCGAGCCTCTTGGCGCGGTCGAACGCGCCCTTCGCGACTTCGAGCTTGGCCTGCGCCGTCTGAAGTTGCGCGTTCGCGTTGGCGTAGCTGTTCGTCAGCTCGGTGATCCGGGCAATGTCGAGGACGGCGCCGTAGGCCCGGAGCTGATCACGATGGGGAGCGGCCGTTACGGCCGTGGTCTGCAAGTCAATCTGTTTTTGTTGACCGGCGGAAAGCTTTACCGTCGCCGGACCTGCGCGGGTCTCCGGACACGGCGATTGGGAGCTCGGCTTGCGCTCATCGGGCTGCGACGCTTCCGAGGCGAATTGCCGGAAGCGACCGGTCATAGTCCATAGGACGGCGATGAGCGCCAGAGCGCAGACGCCGGCCGCCGCCATTCTTGCCGCGCGCCACGAAAGATTGAGCCGGTGGCGCTTCGACATGCAGATCGGGTCTCATTTAGTGCGACATCAAAACCGGCAGCGACTGCTGACGCATCAGATCGAGGCTCACGCCGCCGAACAACCCTTCATATAGCCGCGAGTGGCTAAAGGCGCCGGCGACGAAGAGGTCGGCGTCCTGAGTGTCGAGGCTCGCGAACAGGGCCTCGATCGCCTCCAAGTCGCCAGTGTTGGTCCAATCCGACACATGCGCCGCGACGCCGTGCCGCTCGAGGTGCTGCGCCAGCAACGACGCGGAAGCCCGCAGATCGCTCGGCCGCATGGAGAAGGCGAAGACGGTGACCTTGCGCGCCCGCTCGAGCAACGGCATCGCGTCATGCACGGCGCGCAACGCCTCCCGTCCGGCGTTCCAGGCGATCACGATATTCTGACCCACCGGCCCTGGCGTCCAATCGGGCGGCAGGATCAGCATCGGAGCGCCGGATTCGAGGAGCGCTCGGTCAAGCGTGCCGTGGCGAATGAGGTTTCGCGCCCGTCCTCCCGGTGCCGGAGCAATGATCAAGTCGACGCAATGCGTGAAAGCGTCACCTTCGGCCGGCTTTTCCGCCGGCACGAAGACGCCCTTGATGGCGGCCTCGCGTGTCGCCTCGTCGTACATCCGCCGAGTCGTTGACAATGGGTCGATCCCTTCGGCCTCGGTGAGCGTGCTTGCGTCGACGGCGATTAGCTGCGCCCCGTGGGTCTTGGCCATTTCGGCGGCGAAACGGACGCGTTCGACGGCTTCGGCCGTCGGATCGAGATAGACCAGAATATCCTTATAGGCCATTGCGACCTCCGCTCGCGTTGCTCCCCGGACCGGCGGCTGTCGGCTTCGCCCTGGCGGCGAGCCCGGCCGGCCTGCCCACTGTAACATGCGGCAGGCTCTTGTCGAACGTCCGTAAACGATCGGGAAGCGGCGATGTCGAAATTGAGCTAGGCCAGCTCCAGCAGCCCCGCCCGTTGGAATGCCTCAAGCGCGCGGTCGACCTCCTGGCGCGCCAATTCGGCGCGTTCGCCCTGGTCGGCGATGGGAACGCCGTCGCGGGAAAATTCCAGTTCTCCTGCTGAGACGCGGTCGAGAAGCGCGCCGACGAGCGCTTCTCGATTCTTCGTTCCATCCATGAGCGGAAGCAGGCAACGCTCGCCGTCGCTCAGAACATAAGAATCATGTGTCAAGGTCACGACCGCGCTTTCACCGGCCAGGGCGTCGATACGGCAGTTTCGGGGAGCCCGCGGCTGGGCCTCGATCGAAGAGGCCGCGCGGACGGGATCGACCCGGGCGTCGATCATCCCGCCCGTCAGGGTCAAGTACAAAAGGTAGACAATCTGGCCGCGCGCCTCCCGCGCGTGGCCTGGATCCGAGCTGCCGCTCGCCTGCACGAGTTCATCGAGCGTGCGACTGGCCGGATAGGCGCGGCTCAGCGCTTCAAGCGCGCGTCGAGCCGAAGGCGCGCCGACCGACAGCCTTTTATTGTCGGGTCCGATGAACCTGTGCGGGTCCGACGCTTTCGCCGTCTCGTCCAATGTCATCCGCCCGATGAAGTTCAGATCTTCAATGCGGCCGCGATCGATTGTTCGCGACACCGCTGGGGCAACCGCTTCATGGACGAGTAGGGAGCGGCGGAATTCCCGCCCCAGCAGCACGTCGATCATCTGCTCGGTTGGCAGCAGAGCCCCGCCGCAGGATTCGGTCAGCAGCCGGCGAAATTCGGGATCGAAGTTTTCCGGCAGAGACATCCACAGATCAAGGTCGCCGAGATAGGCGAGGCCGGCCCGGCCCGCCTCTTCGACGAATTGGCCGAACGTCTGCGGCTGGTTGTGCTCCTCGAGATATTCGTGGGCGAGATAGCTGTCGGACTCCGTCTCGAGCCGCGCGGCCAAGCTGCACAGGTTCGAGGCGTACGGACCCTTGACCCCGCCCCATCCCCGCAGCAGGGCGAGGAACGCCCGCGCGCCGGCCACTTGCGAAGCGAGATCGGGAAGATGGCGTACGGCGCCCGTCAGCGCGTCGCGCAGCGCCTGCTTGAGACGCCAGCCCGGCAGCACGTTGTAGCTGACGTAAGCGATCCCTTCGGGCGAAAGCTTCTCGGCGATCAGCTGCTGAATGGCCGCGCGCACCTCGAACGGGACCCACGAATAGACGCCGTGACAGAGAATGTAATCGAACTTCTCCGGCCGAGGCGAGAATTCGACCAGATCGCCCTGAATCAGTTCGATGTTGGCGAGCCCGTGCCTTTCGATGCGCGCCAGCCCTGCGGCGATTTGCGCCGCCGACAGATCGAGGCCGACAAATCGCGCGTCGGGATATTGCACGGCAAGCGGGATAATGTGCGCGCCCGAAGCGCAACCGATCTCCAGAATGCGCGCCTTCGTCGTCGTCGGCGGCGTCAGTCCGAGCAGTTGCGCGATCATGGCGATGTGCGCGGGATGACTGCGGCGGCCCGGATGCGAGTCGTAGGGCAGTTCGTCGTAGCGCGCGGCGATGCGCGCATTGGCGCTCGCCGTCGCGACGGATGCGCCGCTATCGGTCATGCCCGCCTCCAGTTTGGACGCTCCGATTGCGGTCGTCCGATCCTGCTCATCCTCCCTTCGCCGCCGGCCAGGCCGCCAGCAGCGTGCTCAGAGCGGCGACGAAGGCGAGCGGCTGATCGATCATCACGTGATGTTCGGCCTCGGGGATCTCGACGTAGGGCGCAGCCGGGCCGATCAGACCCAGCAGATAGGCGGCGTCCTCGGCGTGAAAGAGCTGGGACTTCGCGCCGCGGAACAGCGCGAGCGGACAGCGTGCGGCTTTGACGAGCGGGATCGCGTCGGTGTGCTGGAACCGTTCCCAGAAATGTGGGTCGAAACACAGGGCCCAGCCCTTCCCGCCACTGGCGTCCACAACCTCGCGCGCGGAGCGCCGCGCGATGAAGTCGAGAATATAGAGATTGTCGCAGGCCTGGGGCGGCGCGAGACGGAAGCGGCCGACGATCGCCTCGAGTGAAGGCTGGATCCGGCGCGCCTTGGTCGGGCGGGGAGGTGAAGGCGGACGTTGGTTGTGCGGTGCGAAAAAGGGCGGATCGACCATCACCGCGGCGGCGAATTCGGGGCCGAACTCATGTGCGAGCCCCACCGCCACCCGCCCGCCGAAGGAATGGCCGACGACGACCGGCGGCCCCGCGTCGAATGCGCCTCCCGCCCGGCCCGCTGTCCGCGCCTCGCGAACGAACTGCTTGAAATCATAAGCCGGGCGCCAATCCGAGCGTCCCATCCCGGTAAACGAGGAGGCGATCACGCGACGCTCGCGCGCGAGCAGCGGCGCGATAAACGACCACCAGTCGGCGTGGGCGGCGCCGCCGTGCAGCAGCATGATGCCGCGGCTGCCGCGCTCGCCCCAGGCCAGGGTCTCGATCCGCGCGCCCTCAAACTCGACGAACGTCCGCTCCGGCCCGGCGGCGACGGCGCGCTCGAACCAGGCCGGCGCAGGCGGTTTGCGTCCGTGATAGGCCGCAAGCGGCGCCATGTGGGGCGAGTCGTTCAAGCCTGTGGACCCCCCCGCCCGACCTAGGCGACTTCGAACAGCCCCGCCGCGCCCATGCCGCCGCCGACGCACATCGTCACCACGACATAGCGCGCGCCGCGCCGCTTGCCTTCGATCAGGG
Source organism: uncultured Alphaproteobacteria bacterium (assembly GCA_963784805.1). GTDB lineage: Bacteria > Pseudomonadota > Alphaproteobacteria > Rhizobiales > Beijerinckiaceae > Roseiarcus. Next base: position 60,190 of record CAWASR010000005.1, on the reverse strand, counting down.
CGTGGCCGGCGAGTCGCGAGCCGCTCATGCCGTAGGGATGGCCGACCGCGATCGCGCCGCCGTCGACGTTGAGCTTGTCATTGTCGATCCCGAGCCGGTCGCGGCAGTAGAGCGCCTGCACCGCGAAGGCCTCGTTGAGCTCCCAGAGGCCGATGTCGTCGATCTTGAGGCCGTGCGCCTTCAGGAGCTTCGGCACGGCGAAGACGGGACCGATGCCCATCTCGTCCGGGTCGCAGCCGGCGACCGCGATGCCGCGATAGATTCCAAGCGGCGCGAGATTGCGCTGGCTGGCGAGCTTGGCCTCCATCAGGACACAGGCGCTGGCCCCGTCCGACAATTGCGACGCGTTGCCGGCGGTGACCACCGATCCCGCCTTGATCCGCTGGCCGTCAGAGAACACCGGTTTCAGGCCGGCCAGGCCCGCGAGCGTCGTGTCGGCGCGGACGCCTTCGTCGTGCTTGAGCGTCACGGGCTTGTCGGAGACGGCGCCGGTCGCCTTGTCCATGACTTTCATCACCGTGGGCAGGGGCGCGATCTCGGCGTCGAACCGGCCAGCGGCCTGGGCTGCGGCGGTGCGGGCATGCGACTGGGCGGCAAGTTCGTCCTGCCGCTCGCGCGGGATCTTGTAGCGCTCCGCCACGATTTCCGCAGTTTCGATCATCGCCATGTAGACGTCGTTGCGATGTTCGACCAGCCACGGATCGAGCGCGCGGAACCGGTTCATCTTGTCGTTCTGCACCAGCGAGATCGATTCGAGCCCGCCGCCGACGGCGACGTTCATGCCGTCCGTGATGATCTCCTTGGCCGCAGTCGCGATCGCCATCAGGCCCGAGGCGCATTGCCGGTCGACGGACATGCCCGCGACGCTGGTCGGAAGCCCCGCGCGCAGCGCCGATTGGCGCGCGATATTGCCGCCCTGCGCGCCCTGTTGCAGCGCCGCGCCCATGACGACGTCGTCGACTTCGCCGCCTTCGACTCGGGCGCGCGCGAGCGCGTTGGCGATGGCGTGGCCGCCGAGCGCCTGGGCCTGAGTGTCGTTGAAAGCGCCTCGATAGGCCTTGCCGATCGGGGTGCGGGCGGTGGAGACGATGACGGCTTCACGCATGTTGGCTCTCCGAATTCACTATATTTCGTTTGCCCTCACTCCGACCCGCTCCCACTCGCGGGGGAAGGTGGCCGCAAAGCCCGTCGAACGACGGGCGTTTTTTCGCACGCCCTAAGGCGCCGGAAGAGGACACTCGACACAAACGGCGCTATGGCCTTGAAAACGCGCCGCCTTCGTTCGCCAATTTCTCCAAGAGCGGCGCAGGCTTGAAATCGTCGCCGAACCTGGCCTGGAACGCCCGCAACTTTTCGAGCACGGTCTTCAAGCCCACCGTGTCGGCGTAGAACATCGGGCCGCCGCGATAGACGGGCCAGCCGTAGCCGTAGATCCAGACGATGTCGATGTCGGAGGCGCGCTGCGCCTTGCCCTCTTCGAGGATTTTCGCGCCCTCGTTGATCATCGGATAGGTGCAGCGCTCGAGGATTTCGGCATCGCCGATCTTGCGCCGTTCGATCCCCTTGGAGGCCGCAAACTCGTGGATGATCGCCTCCACATGCGCCGAGGGCTTGGCGTTGCGCGCCTCGTCGTAGTCGTAGAAGCCGGCGCCGGTCTTCTGCCCGCGCCGACCCTCCTCGCACAGGATTTCGCGGATGGTTGCGCGCTTCGACGTCGCGGCCGACCAGCCGATGTCGAGGCCGGCGAGATCGCTCATCGCAAACGGCCCCATCGGCATGCCGAAATCCGTGATCACGCGATCGACGTCCCAGGGGGTCGCGCCTTCGAGGATCAGCTTCATCGCCTCGCGCTGGCGCTCGGCCAGCATCCGGTTGCCGACGAAGCCATGACAGACGCCGACGACGACTCCGACTTTGCCGATCCTGGGCGCGAGCTTGGCGACCGTCGCCAGAACCGGCTTCGACGTCTTCGCCCCGCGCACGATCTCCAACAGGCGCATCACGTTGGCCGGCGAGAAGAAATGCATGCCGAGCACGTCCTCGGGCCGCTTGGTCTTGGCCGCGATGGCGTCGATGTCGAGATAGGAGGTGTTGGAGGCGAGTATCGCGCCGGGCTTGGCGATCGCGTCGAGCCGCTCGAAAATGCTCTTCTTCAGCTCCATGTCTTCGTAGGCCGCCTCGATCACCAGGTCAGCGCTAGCCAGATCGCCGAAATCGAGCGAGGGCGCGAGCCGGCCCATCCGCTCCTCGACTTCGGGCATCGTCAGGCGTCCTTTCTTTGCGGTGTTTTCATAGTTTCGGCGCATGATCGAAACGCCTCGGTCGAGCGCCTCTTTCGAAGTCTCGATGATGGCGACGGGAATGCCGGCGCTGAGGAAATTCATCGCGATGCCGCCGCCCATCGTGCCGGCGCCGATCACGGCGACCTTCGCAATTCGCCGGGTCGGGTCGTCGGGCCCGATATCTCCGATTCTTGCGGCCTGGCGCTCGGCGAAGAAGACGTGCCGCTGCGCCTTCGACTGGGTGGTCCCAAGCAGCGCCATGAACATCTCGCGCTCCTTGAGGATCCCCTCGTCGAACGGTAGCTCGACGGCGTTCCTGACCGATACGATCGCCTTTTCCCACGCCTCGAAGCCGCGGAACTTCCGGGCGTTGGCCTTGCGGATCGCATCGAAGATCTCCGGATGACCGCGCGCGGCCTCGAGCTTGTCGGAGCGGTCGCGCACCTTGCGCAACGGCGCCTTCTCGGCGATCAGGCGGCGCGCGAAGGCAAGCGCGGATTCGCGCAATTCGCCTTCCCCGGCGAGTTCGTCGACGACGCCCCATTCCCTGGCCTCGCGCGCGCCGAAGGGCGAGCCGGACAGGATGACGTCCAGCGCCTTTTCGACTCCGATCAGACGCGGCAGGCGCTGGGTGCCGCCGGCGCCAGGGATGAGGCCGAGCTTGATTTCGGGCAGGCCGCATTTGGCCGAAGGGACCGCGATGCGGTAATGCGCCGTCAACGCCACCTCGAAGCCGCCGCCGAGCGCCGTTCCGTGAATGGCTGCGATCACCGGCTTCCCCGCGTTCTCGATCCGATCGAGCACCTCCGGAAGATAGGGCGCGGCGGGGGGCTTGCCGAATTCGGAAATGTCGGCGCCGGCGATGAAGGTCCGCCCGGCGCAGATGATCACGATCGCCTTGACCGCGCCGTTTGCGTTTGCCGCCTCGACGCCGCGTTTGAGGCCGTCGCGAACGGCCTGGGACAGCGCGTTGACCGGCGGCGAGTCGATGGCGACGATGGCGACGTCCCCATCCATCGTCAGCTCAGCGACGGAATTGATCGCAGCCATGGGGTTCCTCCCGCGTCGGCGCTAAGATGAAGCCAAAAGATCGTGGGGCGCGCTGTGACGCTTCGCGACGCTGAACCTTATGTTTGAAGCAAGCCGCGTCGCCCGGTCAACTCCCGGGGATCGGCCGGCGATCGCCCTCGGCGCTCATGACAGGCGCCAACGGGGCGCGGCGAGCCGAAAAAGTTCGCCCGATCCTGTAACCCGCCCGCATCCGACGCGTATAGGCATTGCGGACGGGGAAATCGTCCCCAGATTCCGCTAACTAATGAGGTTGATGATGTTGACACGTCGCGCGGCGCTGAGCGGCGCGGTTCGCGGGCTGGCCGCGGGCGCGGGCGCAAGTCTTCTGCCGATTCGGGCCGCCTGGCCCGCGATGGAGGGTCATGTCGTCCGCAGCGACGCGGAATGGCGCAAACTGCTGACGCCCGCCCAATACGCGGTCCTGCGCAAGGACGGGACCGAGCCTCCATTTACCAGCCCACTTCTGCATGAAGAGCGGAAGGGGATTTTCGCCTGCGCGGGATGCGGCAACGACCTCTTCTCCTCGGCGACCAAATTCGACAGCGGCACCGGCTGGCCGAGCTTCTGGGCGCCGCTGGACAACGCCGTCAACACAAAAACCGACCGGTCATTCGGCATGACCCGCAGCGCGGTGAGCTGCCGGCGCTGCGACGGCCACCTCGGCCACGTTTTCGACGACGGGCCGAAGCCGACCGGGCTGCGGTATTGCATGAACGGCGTCGCGCTGTCGTTCAGGCCGGCTTCGGCCTGAGACGCGTTGACCTTAGGATCAACTCAGGAGTTCGGCTATGATCTCACGATTGACGAACCATTCCAGCGGCGTGGCGCTGGTCGCCGGCGCGGTGCTGATGGCTCTTGGCTTCGCCGCGACACGATCGACCGCCGAAGTCGCGCGGGTCGTCCCGCCGCCCGCGGTCGACGAACCGGCGGGCGCTTCGACCTCGGAGGTTGCGGTCCTCGCCGGCGGATGCTTCTGGGGCGTGCAGGGCGTGTTCCAGCATGTCGACGGCGTGACCAGCGCGGTCTCCGGATATGACGGCGGCGCCAAGGCGACCGCGCATTACCAGATGACCAGCACCGGCAAGACCGGTCACGCGGAGTCGGTCAAGATCACCTTCGATCCGCACAAAATCAGCTATGGGCGAATCCTACAGGTATTTTTCTCGGTCGCGCATGATCCGACCGAGCTCAACTATCAGGGGCCGGACGAAGGCGCCCAATACCGCTCGGCGATTTTCCCGCAGAGCGACCAGCAGGCGCGGGTGGCGAAGGACTACATCGCCCAGCTCGACAACGACCACGCGTTCAGCGCCAAAATCGTCACCACCATCGAGCCGGGCAAGACGTTCTACCGCGCCGAGGACTATCACCAGGACTTTCTGGCGAAGAATCGGACCTATCCGTATATCGTCGTCAACGATCTGCCGAAGATCGAAAATCTGAAGCGATTGTTTCCCGAACTCTACCGCGCCGACCCGGCGCTGGTCGGTGCGCGATCATGAGTGAGGCGGGGCAGTCAGAACCTGAGCCTCGCCCATCGTCAGGCCGATCTTGCCGAACTGGCGCCCCGACTCCAGGCGGTCGAGCGCGGCGTGAACGGCGCCGAGCGGAAAGACCTGGTCGATATGGGGCTTCAGCCCCTTCTCGGCGATAAAGTCGATCACGGCCTGAAATTCCGAGCGGTTGCCGAGGGTCGAGCCGAGAACCTGCAGCTGCCGGATGAACAGACGGCGAAGATCGGCGGACGGATCGTCGCCGCTCGTCGCCCCGCAGGTGACGAGCCGCCCGCCGCGCACGAGCGAGCGCATCGCCGCGGGCCAGACGGCCTTGCCGACGTTCTCGATGACGACGTCGACGCCGCGTTTTCCCGTGATCTCCATCACCCGGTCGGCGAGGTCGCCGCCGATGTCCTGGACGATCTCGGCGGCGCCGAGGCCGCGCGCCCGTTCGAGCTTCGCCGCGTCGCGCGATGTGACGATCGTCCGCGCGCCGAGCGCGTTTGCGATCTGCGTCGCCGCCAGCGAGACCGAGCCGCCGACGCCGAAGATGAGCGCCGTCTCGCCCGGCTTCAAGCGCGCCTTGGTCTCGATCATTCTCCACGCCGTGAGCCAGGCGACGCTGAGAGAGGCTCCCTCGACGAAATTGAGACTTTCGGGCTTGCGCAGGACGCTTCCCTCCGGCGCGCAGACGAACTCGGCGAAGGTCCCGTCAACCTGCTCGCCGAAAATGCGGCCCCGCGCACAGAGCACTTCTTCGCCCTTCCGACAGAATTCGCAGAGGCCGCACGGCTGCCCGGGATAGATGACGACCGGATCGCCCGTGCGGAAGGCCGAGCCGGCGTCCGCCTCGTCGATCACGCCGGCGCCGTCGAGCCCGAGGATGATCGGCAGTCGATGGGTGATGCCCGCGCCGCTGTTGCGCATATAGAGATCGACCCGGTTGAGCCCGCCCGCGAGGATGCGGATCCGAACCTCGCCAGACTGCCGCGCTGGGACGGGCAATTCGTCGAGCCGCACAACCTCGTTGCCCCCGTGGCCGTGAATGCGCGCCGCAAGCATTGTCATGACTCCCTTTCGCCTGTCGCGATCTTGGCGCAAAACGCGGCGATCGCGTCGAGCGTCTCCTGGGGCCTTTCGAGATGCGGCGAATGGCGGCGCCCCTTGAGGATCAGGCTTTCGACCGGCGCGGGCGTGCGCGCTTCTATCGCGCGGATCTGCGCGATTGTTCCATATTGGTCGTCCGCGCCCTGGATGAGCAGCGCAGGGACCCGCCAGCGATCGACGATCTCTTCGATGTTCCAGGCCTTGAAGCCGGGATCGAGCCACGCGCCGTTCCAGCCCAGGAAGGCGCTGTCGACATCGGCGTGATATCGGGCGAGCTTCGCGCGCAGGCCGCCTGTCTCATAGGCGCGCTTGGCCTCGGCGATCGAGGCGAGGCCGAGCCCTTCGGAGAAGAGGTGCGGCGCCATCAGCACGAGACCCCTGACGCGTTCGTCCACATGCTCGCCGGCGTAGATCGCGGCAATCGACGCGCCGTCGCTGTGGCCGAGCAGCATCCCCCGCTGAAAGCCGATGACGTCGAGAACCCGAGGCAGGCTCGAGCGCGCCTCGCGGGTCATATAGTCGAGCGGGCGCGGCAGATCGACCGGGTCGGACTGGCCATAGCCGGCGCGCGAATAGGCGAAGACGCCCCAGCCGGTCGCCGCCGCCAGCCTGACCGGAAAGTCGCGCCACAACGCGACGCACCCGAGCCCTTCGTGCAGCAGGACGATGGTCGGCGCCGATTCGGGCGGCGGGCCATAGGCGACCGCCTCAAGGCGCTTGCCGTCGGCGACGATGTCGCCGCGTTGGCGGTCAATCCACCCGAACGTCGTGACGGCCTTCACGCCGCGGCGTCGATCTTCAGCGCCCGGATCGCGTTCTCTTTCAGAATCAGATCGTGCACCTCCGGCTTGAACCCGGCTTCTCTGAAGTCCTTGATCCAGCGGTCGGGCGCGATCAGCGGGAAATCCGAGCCGAACAGCATCTTGGTCTTGAGCTGGCTGTTGGCGTACTGAACGAGCTGCGGCGGAAAATACTTCGGGCTCCAGCCGGAGAGGTCGATATAGACGTTGGGCTTGTGCAGGCAGACCGACAGCGCCTCGTCCTGCCACGGCCACGAGGGATGGGCGATGATGATCGTCATGTCGGGGAAGTCGACTGCGACGTCGTCGATGTGGATCGGGTTCGAGTATTTGAGCCTGAGGCCCCCGCCGCCCGGCATGCCCGTGCCGATCCCGGAATGGCCGCTGTGGAACAGCGCCGGCAGCTTGTGTTCGGCGATGACCTCATAGAGGCCGTAGGCCATGCGGTCGTTGGGGAAAAAGCCCTGCACGGTCGGATGAAATTTGAACCCCTTAATGAGGCCCGCTTTGATCAGGTCGCGCGCCTCGCGCACGCCCATTTTGCCCTTATGCGGATCGATCGAGGCGAAGGCCATCATCATGTCGGCGTTGGCTGCGGCGGCCTCAGCCACTTCCTCATTGGGGATGCGCCGGTTGCCGATCTCAAATTCGCTGTCGACCGTGAACATCACGAGGCCGATCTTTCGCTCGCGGTAATAGGCGACCGTCTCGGCGATGGTCGGGCGCTTTCCGGCCTTGAAATATTTGTTCGCGGCGTCCTCGTAGGGCTGCCAGAAGGCGTCGGCGGGCTGCCGGCACGAGACTTCCGCATGGGTATGGACGTCGATGGCGACGAGGTCGTCGACCTTCATGGCGCGGCTCCTTCTTTCAGGCGCTCTGCGATCACGCGCGGCGAAGGGCTTGTCGCGTAAAGCTCTTCGACCGTCGCGGCCCGGAGCTTCAGCGCCGCGCGCTGGTTGATCGAGCCCTTGTCGGTCATTTCTCCCGTGTCGAGCGAAGGCGGATCTTCGAGCAGGATGATGCGGGCGAAACGGCCCGAGCTGCCGCCCGCGGCCCGGTTGAAGGCGGCGAGCAGGTCGGCGAACTTCGTCCGAACGGCTTCACTCGCCAGAACTGCGGCGGCGCCCGCCTCGCCCTCTCGGGCCGCCCGCCAGCTCGCGGCAGGCGGCGAGGTTCGGAACGACGAGCGCGGCCGCGTCGTCACGATCGTGGCCGGCCACCACGACGTCGCTGACATAGGGCGCGCAATGGGCGACGAACCTGGACCGCAGCGGGCCGACGCTGACCCAGGTGCCGGTTGCGAGCTTGAAGTCCTCAGCCACCCGCCCGTCGAACAGAAAGCCCCGTCCTGGATCGTTGTCGTCGACGAAGCGCAGCGCGTCGCCGAAGCAATAATAGCCCTCCTCGTCGAAGGCGGCCCGGGTCAGTTCCGGCTGACGCCAATAGCCGGGGGTGACGCTCGGGCTCCTGATCCGCGCCTCGAGCTTGCCGGCGTTGGGAACGAGCTTGATCTCGACCCCGGGGTTGGGAATGCCGACGACGCCGGGATCGCGCGCGCGATTCGTCACGCTGATCGCCGACGGCCCGGTCTCGGTCGAACCAAAGGAGGTCAGCATCGGAACGGCCTCGCCGATCGTCTCGCGCCCGAGCCGCTCGTATTCCTGGCGCACATGCGGCGACAGCGCGGCGCCGGCGTAGCAGAAGGATTGCAGCCTGCCGAACAGGCTCCGGCGCAAGCCCTCGTCGGCGTGGAGATAGGGCAGCAACATCTCGAAGCCTCGCGGCACGTTGTAATAGACGCTCGGCGACACCTCGCTCAAGTTTCTGACCGTCTCTTCGATCGCGCCGGGCAGCGGCCGGCCGCCGTCGATATAAAACGAGCCGCCGTTCGACAGCACCAGATTGAAATTGTTGTTGCCGCCGAACGTGTGGCTCCACGGCAGCCAGTCGAGCAGCACCGGCGGCTCGGCGCCGTAGCTCGGATTGACCGCGCGAACCATCGCCTGGTTCGATGTCATCATCGCTTGGGTGTTGATGACGCCCTTGGGGGCGCCGGTCGAGCCCGACGTGAACAGCAGCTTGGCGATCGTATCCGGGCTAACCTTCGCCTGCGCGGCGTCGACCTCTGGCCCGGCCGGCTTCGCCAACAGCGCGTCGAGAAGGGTCGATTGGCGCGTGGCTGGCGGGTTCACACGCGCGACCACCTCCACGTCCCCTGGCAGCGCCGCTTCGATCGCCCGCGCAAAGGGAGCGCCGTCGTCGACGAAGGCGAGGCCCGGGGTCAGGACGGCGATGATCGCCTTCAGCTTGGCGAAATCCTTGGCGACCAGCGAATACGGGGGCGAAATCGGCGCGTAGGGCACGCCGGCGATCATGGCGCCGAGCCCGAACAGCGCGTGGTCGACGCTATTTCCGGACAGGATCGCGACCGGCCGCTCGACGCTGAGCCCGCGGTCGATCAGGCCTTGCGCGATCCTGCGCGCCGCCTCGCGGGCTTGGGCGTAGGTCAGCTTGCGCCACTGCTCGCCCGAGCGCTCCGCGAGAAAGACCCGCTCGGGCGCGAGCCTGGCCCAATGGTCGAGCCAGTCGGTCATCGCGCGAGGATGCGGGCCCAAAGGATGGGGAGAGCGCGCCAGCATGACGCCGTCGGGCCGGCGCTCCACCATCACGTCCGGCGGTCCGAAGGTCAGCTTGATGCGCGCCATTGTCTCCTCCCCGGCTATCGAGCGGCGTCCGGCGGCGTAGGCCGTCTTTCAACGGCAATGACAAGCAAAGACGCCCCGGCGATAAAATCAAGGGCTCGGCGCCGAAATCATCGAGCCGCGATCGCGGTTCTGCGGTCATTTCCTTTTCAGGCGTCCTGCGCCGGGCAAGGTCTCGCAAAAAAGAAAGACCGCCTCATGGGCGGTCTTCCAAAACGAAATGCGGCGGTCGGGAATCAGGCCGCAGAAGGAGCAGGCGTTCTGCGCTTCGCCTTACGATGCCCCACGAAGCCCAGACCGGCGAAGCCGAGCGCCATCATCGCCCAAGTCGAGGGCTCCGGCGTCGACGCCGTCACACCGCCCCCAACATAGTCCAGCGCCACAGCGGAGGTGGCGACAGCGACACCGTAGTCCCCGCCGTTGCTCCAGAAATCAACCACGTCACCGCCGCCGATGTTGAACATCAGACCGTAGATGTCCAGGAACCCGCCATGCGGGGGGTAGTCAGACGCGGTCTGCGGCGATCCGCCGGGCCAGAAGAGGTTATCGTAGGTCAGGAAGCCATTATTTTGGGGGGACAGGCCTGACGCGACCGCGAACCTGCTAAAATCGTTCGGCGCCAGGAGATTTGTTGATTCCGGTGTGGCGTGGTTGATTGCTACCAGCGAGCCGACCGGCGCGTTGACGATGTTGAGGCCATTGTTAGAGTCGGAAAAGGAGCCACTGATTCCGGTGACTTCATAGGCGTTGGAATACTTCGCATCCGTCGCCGGGCCATAGGTCAGCACGAGCGCCCCACTGACTCCCGGGCCGTTGAACGAGACGTTGATGGTGTCGGCTTGCGCATGCCGAGCAAAAGCCATGGCCCCGACCAAAGGCAGAATTGTCAAAAAAAGCTTATGTTTCATTGTGGCCTTTTCCTTCAGGCCGGCAATTCGCCGACCGCTATTCGCCGCCCCATACGGCATCACCAACTTTGCCACCCAAATTTGCCTCGGTCAATTGTGGCTAATCCAATCCGCCGCTAGCGGCGCCGTCGACCGTCCGCGAACGGCCGATCGTGTTCACGGGGCCGAACTTTCGACCTGACGCTTCGTACGCTCGTGCGCGCTACTCTCAACTTCGCGCAAGGAATGGGCTTTCGAGCGGGCGTTTTTGGAGGGATGATGGCGCCGCCGTAAGACGGGCGACGGCCGCTCGGCGTTCCTTCCAACCGGAACGCGCCAAAAAAGTGGAATATGCGGGAGGAATTGGAATGCGAATATTCATCGCAAGTCTGGCCCTTGTCGCGCTGTTTGCGGTCTCGGGCTGCTCCAAAGGATCTCAGGGACCGTCCGGACCCCAGGGACCGTCAGGACCCCAGGGGCCGGCGGGGACGCAAGGACCGAAGGGCGATACGGGCGCCGCAGGACCGGCGGGGCCGCAGGGGTCAAAAGGCGAGATGGGCGCCGCGGGACCGCCGGGGCCGCAGGGACCCAAAGGCGATACGGGCGCCGCGGGACCGCCGGGGCCGCAAGGACCCAAAGGCGATACGGGCGCCGAGGGACCGCCGGGGCCGCAGGGACCCAAAGGCGAGACGGGCGCCGCGGGGCCGCCGGGGCCGCAGGGACCGAAAGGCGATACAGGCGCCGCAGGGCCGCCGGGGCCGCATGGGCCTCAAGGCGCGATCGGCGCCGCGGGACCGATGGGCCCGCCGGGGCCGCATGGGCCTCAAGGCGCGATCGGCGCCGCGGGACCGATGGGCCCGCAGGGACCGCACGGACCCCAAGGCGCGACGGGGCCCGCCGGGCCGGCGGGGCCGCCTGGAGGCGGAACTTCCCTTCGGGCCATTACCGGTCAAACGAAGGCCGCGTGCGGCGGCCAGGAAATCATGATCAGCGCCTACTGCACGGGCGAAGGCAGCACCCTGCGCGTCGACGGAACCACCGGCGCGAGTTGTGAAGGTCCGCCGAGCAATACGGTCGTGGTCGTCTGCGCAGAGCGGTAAACGGCAAGACGCGGGATCGGGCGGATCGCTCTCGACCCCTTCGCCGGCAATCTTTCCGCCCTCCGCGCAGGAGAGCGCGCTGGCTGAAACGCCGGTCGCTATTGGCGACCGGCGGCCTCGAGCGTGATCGTCTTTAAACATGCGGGCCGGACATCGCTCTCGATGCGGCGAAAACGGAAGAGAACGGAGTTCTTGGAGAGCTATCGCTTCGGCGGCAATCGTGTCAGGGTCTATTGACTGTTTCAGGGAGGCATTCATGCGGACCGTGGCGTTCAAGGCCGGAGACACGATCATCCGCGAGGGCGATGACGGCGATACGGCGTTCTTCATCGTCACCGGATCGGTCGAGGTCAGCGTCGGGCGAGGGGCCGCGGCGAGAACCGTCGGCATGCTGAGCACGGGCGAAGTCTTCGGCGAGATGTGCCTGATCGACCCCGGGCCGCGGTCGGCCACGATCACGGCGGTGACCGACGTCGAATGCCTCGCCGCCACTTACGAGGAGTTCCTCTCTTCGATCGATGACCACCCGGAACGCGCGGTCGGATTCATGAAGACGCTGGTCAAGCGGCTCCGGCAGATGAACGAACTGATGGAGAATGTGGGCCCCGATCGGCGCGGGCTTCGGGTGAGGATTCACGATTGGCGGAAGTCCGTGGAGCCGATCGAATTCACGCCCGAGGTCTCCGCCCTTTCCTGGACGATGCTGTGGTGACGGCGCAAAAGAGCGTGAGGCTTTCCTTTGGTGGCGCTCCGCATCGGTCCCCGCGCTGCGCGAGGAGCCGCGCGGAACGCCAAGGGCGAAAGATTTGCCTCACGCGCGCGGCTTCGCCTTGATCGCGCGGGCGAACAACGCCTCTTCCATCCGCTCGGCGATCTCACGCAGGTAAGGGTTGCGCGCCTCGCGGCCCGCCCGGCCCGAATCGAGATCGGCTTGAAACCCGTCGCGCTGCGGCCAGTGCTCGGAGAGCAGCTCGAATCCGGCGTCCTCGATCGTCTCCACCGCTCGGGCGAATTGCGATTCCGAGCGCCCGACCTTCGACAGCACCAGCACCAGGCGCCCCTCGGCGCCGCGCCGCGCGAGCCTGCGCGCCAACGCCAGCGTCGGCCTCAGATCGTCCTGCGACACGCCCGTCGGCAGGAACACGACCTCGCTGTCCTCGGCGATCTCGGTCGACAGGCCGTCGGCGAGGCCGCGCGTGTCGACCACGATGAAATCGACCGAATCGTCGTCGCGACGCAACTTCTTCAGGCTCTTGAACGCCCGCGTTTCGACCTCGGGCTCCAGGCTCGAGCGCAGGCGCAGCGCGCTCCATTCGACGCAAGTCAACTGATCGAGATCGAAGTCGGCGAGCAGGGTCTTGCGGCCGCGGTTGATCGCCCCGACCGCCAGCAGCCGCGCCAGCGCGCTCTTGCCCACGCCGCCCTTTTGGCTGACGAACGACACGGTCGTGCGCGCGGCCGGCTTTGTCATATCCCGAGCCCTCCCCAGCGCCCGTCAGGCTGGCGCCGATCAAGCGCAAAGGGCAAGGGCGGGCCGCGTGCGTGACTTTCGCTCATGCTAACCGCCCGGACGGAGATGGCAAGAGCGCCTTGACAGAGCGCCAGACGCCTTGGCGACGGGAAACGCCGCTCAGCCGAAGTCCTCCATCTCGAACAGCTCGCGGATCTCGATCTCCGAAGGTCCCGTCATGGGATTGGGGCAGCGCTTGACCCAGTCGATGGCCTCCTCCAGGTCCTTGACCTTCCATATCCAGTAGCCAGCCGCGAGTTCGCCGACGTTTGGGAACGGCCCCCTGGCCACTCTGCGATCCGCGCCGGAAAAGGCGACTCGCGCCCCCTTTCGCGTGTCCTTCAACCCGCCGCCGTCGACGAGCACGCCGGCGTCGATCAGTTTCTGATTGAACGCGCCCATGTCCGCCATCAGTTCGGCGCTCGGCATCTTGCCGGCCTCCGAATCCGCGGTCGCCTTGACGATCACCATGACCCGCATCGCGTTCCCTCCCGTGGTCTAGCGAGTCGGCGAGACCAGAGCGAACATCGCGCCCTGGGGATCGAGGCCCTGCACGATCCATTGCCCGCCGGGAACCTGCATCGGTCCGTTGACGATTGCGCCGCCGGCGGCCTTGACCCGCGCCGAGGCCGCGTCGATCGCCTCGACGTTTATGTAATAGAGCCAGAACGGCGCCGGCGTCTGCGCGGTCTCGGTCATCATGCCGCCGCCCTGCCGGCCTTTGGTGGTGAAAATCTGATAGGTTCCCATCGGACCCATGTCCATCGCCTCGCCCTTGGTCCAGCCGAACAAGCCGGAATAAAACGCGAAGGCTTTGGCCTGATCGCCCGCGTGCAGTTCGTGCCAGCCGACATGGCCGCGCCCGGCCGGGTCCTGCGCCGGCGCCTCGTCGCTATTGCCTTTGAACAGAACGAACCCAGCGCCATCCGGATCGCTGGCGACAGCGAAAGTTCCGACATTGGGAATCTCGGTCGGCGGTCGATGGATCGCGCCGCCCGCGGCCCTGACCTTGTCGGCGTAGGCCTTCACGTCGTCGACCGCGATATAGCCCATCCAGGCCGGACGCACGCCCATCTTCGCGGCGTCCTCGGGAATCGGCATCAGTCCGCCGACCGTGGCTTCGCCAGCCTTGAGCAGCGTGTAGCGCTGGGCGTTCATGGTGTTGGGGGCGAGCGTCCAGCCGACAACCCTGCTGTAAAACGCCTCAGCTCCAGCGAGATCGTTGGACATTTGATCGTACCAGATGAATGCGCCGATGAGGCTCGATTCGGCTGGATCCGCCATGAGGTTCCTCCTTCAGTTCGGCCCGAAGGCCTGTTGCAGACGGTCGAGGTCGAGCTTCTTCATCGTCATCGCGGGCCCCATGAGGCGCTCGACCCGTTTGGAGTCGGAGCTCAGAAGCAGAGCCGGCAGCGCGCGCGGAACGATTTGCCAGGAGACGCCGAACTTATCGGTCAGCCAGCCGCATTGGCCGGGCTCGCCGCCATCGGAGAGCTTCTCCCACAACGCGTCGACCTCCGCCTGATCGTCGCAATTGACGATGAGCGAGACCGCGGGCGTGAACTTGAATTGCGGCCCGCCGTTCAGCGCCAGAAATTCCTGGCCGTCGATCGCGAACAGACAGGTCATCACCGCGCCTTCGCGGCCGGGGCCGGCCTCGCCGTAGCGCGTCGTCGGCACGATCCTGCTGTTCTTGAAGATCGACAGGTAGTGGGCGACCGCTTCCTCGGCGTTGAAATCGAACCACAGGCAGGGCGTGATTTTCGGCGCACTCGTCATTGACGTCTCCTTGCGCCGTGAACGCGCTCGGACGCCGGGCGTTCCGCCGCGCCGTCGACAAACAGGCTTTCGAGATAGAGTCGGAGATGATCGAGGCAGTCCGCGGCGATATCGGGGCTGTGCTTGGCCTTGGCGAGAACGAACGCGCCCTGGATGACCGCCTGAGCGAACAGCGCCAGACTCTGCACGGTCCATTCGGCCTCAGGGGCGTAGAGCGCCTTGGCTTCGGCGATGTCGGCGCCGAGGCGTTCCGCATGTTCGCTGATGTAGCGGTCGCAGGCACGGCGAATCGCCGGATGGGTCTCGTACGCCTCCTGGACCATGGTGCCCAGCAGGCAGGTGAACTGCGGCAATTCGCCCTGAAGGATCGCCTTGCGGAATTCAACATAGCCGAGCACGCGCGCGGCTGGGTCGGCAAGCAGACGGTATGGGGCGGCGTCGAACAGAGCGTCGGCCTTGGCGGCGAAATGCGCCGCCGCGGCGATCGCGCAGGCTTCCTTGCTAGCGAAATGGTGGAAAAACGCGCCCTTGGTGAGACCGGCCTCGGCGCAAATGTCCTCAACCCGCGCGGCCGAGTAGCCCCTGGCCCGGATGACTTGCACGGCCGCGTCGAGCAACCGTTCGCCCGACGCCAGGGCCGACGCCGCCTTGCTGGACTTCTTCATCGCCGTCATGGTTTCCGTTGCGACTCCTCGAGTTTGACAACGCTCGCATACCAACTGGTCGGCATAAAGTCAAGCGGCGGCCGGAGGCGAACGTCCTGTCCCAGGCCTTCACGGGCTCGCAATTTCGGGCGGGCAGCGCCTCACTCCTTCTCCGTTTCCGTGATGAACGCGTCCAGCAGGGCGTCGAAGGCCTGCCGCATCTCCCACTGGGGCGCGTGGCCCGCGCCGGGGATCGCTTGCACCGCTCCGCGCCACAGGGTCGGCATGGTCAGCGAGGCGAAATAGGCGCCGTTGACGAGTTGCTCCTCGGCGCCGTGCAGAACGGCCAGCGGCGCCTTCAGATCGCGGACGACCGCGACCTCGTCGCGATAGAAGCCAGCCGCGACGCTGCCGCCGAGAAGCGCGCGCGCCCGCCCGTCCGCGCCCAGCGCGTCCTCCACGAAGAACGGCGCGATGTCGGCGAAGCCGGGCTTGAACATCGAGGCGACAAGAGCGGCCGCCTGGTTGCGATCGATGCGCTCGGCGAAGACCGTCCCCATCGCCGGATTGGCGAGGAATGCCCCGCCCATCGCGGCGGGGAAGCCGAGCGGCGGCGTCCCGAAGATCATGAAGCCCCCTGCTTCCGAAAGATCGGGCGCCATTTCGAGCACGACATGGCCGCCCAGGCTCCAGCCGACGAAGCGCGCGGCGGCGAGCCCCAGCGCGTCCACGGCCGCGCGGACGGCGCGCGCATGCCCTGGCAGCGAATAGGCGCTCGGGTCCCTGGCTTTCTCCGAGGCGCCGTAGCCGGGAAGATCGATTGCGATGAGCCGGAGCCGTTCGCCGAGCGAGCCATCGAGCTGGCGCGAAAACGCGCGCGAAGACGAGGAATTGCCGTGAAGGAGAACAGCCGGGGGACCCTGCCCGCCCAACTCGTGAACCGCGACCGCGCCATTCGGCGTTTCAACCTTGCGGGTTTTCATCTGATCTCCAATCGCAGCGCCAATATAGACCGCCGACGTAGCCGCAAAAGTTCGCCGCCCTTCCCTCCGCCCGGCTATTCGTGGTATCCGGCGCCGCAACCGGACGGGGAGGGACGCTCGCCGCGCAGTCGCGATCCCGTTATTTCGCGTTTGAGGGACTAAGCAGGAATTCATTGGCAATCCAACGAATCCCTGCTCGGAATCGTTTGAAGAAGCAGGATTTTATCGGAAAACCGGTGGCCGCCTTTCCGAAATCCCGCTTAGGCGGCCTCGGCCGCGCCGTCCCGCACGCCCGCCAGAAAAGTCAGTTCACGCCATGAAGCTCCGCAACATCGCCATCATCGCTCACGTCGATCATGGCAAGACCACCCTCGTCGACCGTCTGCTTCAGCAGTCCGGCGCCTTTCGCGACAACCAGCGGGTCGCCGAGCGGGTGATGGATTCCAACGATCTCGAGCGCGAGCGCGGCATCACGATTCTCGCCAAGGCGACGTCGGTGGTGTGGAAGGACGTGCGGATCAACATCGTCGACACGCCCGGCCACGCCGATTTCGGCGGCGAGGTCGAGCGCATCCTGTCGATGGTCGATGGCGCGATCGTGCTCGTCGACGCGGCTGAGGGGCCGATGCCGCAGACAAAATTCGTCGTCGGCAAGGCGCTGAAGATCGGCCTCGAACCCATCGTCTGCGTCAACAAGGTCGATAAGTCGGACGCGCGGCCGGGCGAGGTCGTCAATGAGGTGTTCGATCTCTTCGCCGCGCTCGACGCCACCGACGAGCAGCTCGATTTCCCCATCATCTACGGCTCGGCCAAGCAGGGCTGGATGGCCGCCGCGCCGGAAGGCCCCAAGGACAACATGGCGCCTCTGTTCGATCTCGTGCTCGAGCACGTCGAACCACCGAAGGTCGGCGCCGGCGGATTCCGCATGCTGGGCACGCTGCTCGAGGCCAATCCCTATCTCGGGCGCATCATCACCGGCCGCGTCTTCTCCGGGTCGGTCAGGACCAACGCCCCGGTCAAGGTGCTCGACCGCAACGGCGATCTGGTCGAACAAGGCCGGGTGTCCAAAATCCTCGCCTTCCGCGGCATCGAGCGCTCGCCGATCGAGGAGGCGGTCGCCGGCGACATCGTCGCCATCGCCGGCCTCGAGAAGTTCAACGTCGCCGACACTTTGTGCAGCCCGGCGGAAGTCGAGCCGCTGCACGCTCAAGCCATCGACCCACCGACCCTGTCGATGACCTTTTCCGTCAACGACAGCCCGCTCGCCGGCGCCGAGGGCGACAAGGTGACGAGCCGCGTCATTCGCGACCGGCTTTACAAGGAGGCCGAGGGCAATGTGGCGCTCAAGGTCGGGGCGGCCTCGAATTCCGACGCCTATGTCGTTTCCGGACGCGGCGAGTTGCAGCTCGCCATCTTGATCGAAACCATGCGCCGCGAGGGATTCGAACTGAGCGTCTCGCGTCCGAAGGTGCTGTACCGCCGCAACGACCAGGGCGAGATTCTGGAGCCGATCGAGGAGGTCGTGATCGACGTCGACGAGGAGCATTCGGGCGTCGTCGTGCAGAAGATGAGCGAGCGCAAGGGCGAGATGATCGAGATGCGCCCCTCGGGTGGCGGCCGCCTGCGCCTGGTGTTCCTCGCACCGACTCGCGGCCTGATCGGATACCTGGGCGAACTGCTGACCGACACCCGCGGCACGGCGATCATGAATCGCCTCTTTCACAACTGGGGCGAATGGAAGGGCGAGATCGCGGGCCGTCGCAACGGCGTTCTGATCTCCAACGATGCGGGCGAAGCGGTCGCTTACGCGATGTGGAACCTCGAAGACCGCGGGCCGATGATGATCGAGCCGGGCTGGAAGGTCTACCAGGGCATGATCGTGGGCCAGCACACCCGCGACAACGACCTCGAAGTCAATGTGCTGAAGGGCAAGAAGCTCACCAACATCCGCACCCATTCCAAGGACGAGGCCGTTCGCCTGACTCCGCCGATCCAGATGACGCTGGAGAAGGCGCTCGCCTATATCCAGGACGACGAACTGGTCGAGGTGACGCCGAAGTCGATTCGGCTTAGAAAGGCGCTGCTGGACCCGAACGACCGCAAGCGCGCCGAACGCGCGAAGGTGGCCGAGGGGGCGGCGTAGGCGGCGCGTTGCGTGCGACTAGAATCGAACGCCTGAGCCGGAATGACGCGAAAGGGAGGAATCTGCCGCTCGGCGATCGCATTCTGAGCGGCCGGACCGGGCGACACGGCCGGCTTTGGGACTGTCCAGAACGATATCAAGGCGGCGAAAACCGAGCGCGAGTCGAGGTTCACCACAGTCAAGACCAGCGACACACTGGGCGATCGCCGAACGGGAATACGGCAACGGCAGTGCGCCAAATATGATGTCATCCTTCAAGCTCACAAATTCTGGGTAACCGCTGATGATCAAAGCGAATAAGGAGCCGCGGACGCCTCTGGACGATGCCGACGACATCTGCCGGATGTCGGCGAGCGCGCTTTCGCGGACCTTCGCTTCCAGAGACTTGTCGCCGGTCGAGGCGACGAAAGCCACGCTCGCTCGCGCCCGCGCGGTTCAGGCGCGCTTCAACGCCTTCACCGAGATCGACGAGGAGGGCGCCTTGGCCATGGCGCGGGAGTCGGAAGCGCGCTGGCGCGCAGGGGCGCCGCTGTCGCCGATCGACGGGGCGCCGACGACGATCAAGGACCTTGTCTATGTCGAAGGCAAGACGATCTCCTACGGCAGCCGCGCCAGCGAGCCGGTCAAGCCGACGCGCGACGCGCCGAGCGTCGCCGGATTGCGGCGCGCCGGCGCAGTGTTCATCGGTCTGACGGCGACGCCTGAACTCGGCTGGAAGGCCGTCACTGATTCGCCATTGTCGGGGGTCACCAGCAATCCCTGGAACGACGCCCTGACTCCGGGAGGCTCAAGCGGCGGCGCGGCGGTGGCGGCGGCGACCGGCGCAGGCGCCCTGCACATCGGCACCGACGGCGGCGGCTCCATTCGCATCCCCGCCTCCTTCACAGGCGTCGTCGGCCACAAGCCGAGCTTCGGCCGGGTCGCGGCCTATCCGGCGAGCGCTTTCGGCACGCTCGCGCATGTCGGAGCGATAACTCGAACCGTCGACGACGCAAAGCTAATGCTCGACGCGATGGCGGGGCGGGACGTCGCCGATTGGAACCAGCCGCCCTTCGCCTACCCGCGGCGGGATCTTCATCCGGTCGATCTTCGCGGAACAAGAATCGGCTACTGGCGCGAGCCGCCCTGCGGCAAGCTCGATCTGGATGTCGCCGCCGCCTGCGACGCCGCCGTGAAGCGTCTGGTATCGGCCGGCGCACATGTCGAGCGGCTCCCCCTGCCCGAGGGGGACTGGCTCGCGGTGTTCAACGTTCTCTGGTTTGCCGCCGCGGCGCGCCGCCTGCGGCTGATCGATCCCGCCAGGCTCGAACTGCTCGATCCCGGGTTGAGGGAGGCCGCGCGACGCGTCGACGGCGTCTCGGCGGCCGACTACGTCGACGCCTCGATCCGCCGCGCGGAATTCGGCGCCTGGATGGAAGCCGCGTTCTCGCGCATTGACGTGGTCATCTCGCCCGCGACCGCTATTCCCGCCTTCGCCAAGAACTGCGACGTCCCACCCGACTCCGGCATGACGATCTGGACTGAATGGGCCGGCTTCAGCTTCCCGGTCAACCTTAGCCAACAGCCGGCCTGCGTGACGCGCTGCGGGCTGACGGCCGACGGAAGGCCAGTCGGACTGCAGTTCGTCGGACCGCGGGGCGAAGACGATCGCGTTCTCGAACTCGCCAGAGCCTACTGCGGAGTAGCGGAATAGTAGCCATGCCGCCGACGAGAGATGTTAGAGATGTCTATGAGGCGCGAAGGGCTTCTTGTTGCCCGCTAGCGAGGACATCGGTCGCGGACGAAACTTCCGCCGCTGGCGCATTTTGGCCCATCGTCGGACCGCACTTTAGCGGTGGGAAGGGGTCGATTCCAACCTTCCGATCGCCAATTCAAACGGGCGCCAGGCGCTAAATTCGAGCCGCGCGGGACTTCCAGGAAATAGGCGAGCGGCCGATGGTCCGCCGACGGACGATGCCGGCGCGACAGGCGCGAACGTATGGCGCTCACCCACAGCTGCGGCACAGCGATCATGAACCGCCTCTTCCATGACTGGGGCCCATGGAAGGGTGAGATCGCGGGAAGGCGCAATAGCGTTCTGATCTCGAACGAGCCTGCTCAAGGGCAAGAAGCCCGCCAATATCCGCACCCATTCCGGAGACGAGGCCGTTCGCCTGACCCCGCCGATCCAGATGACGCTCGAGAAGGCCCTCGCCTATATCCAGGACGACGAACTGGGCGAGGCGACGCCGAAGTCGATCCGCCTGCGCAAGGGCCTCCTCGACCCGAACGACCGCAAACGCGCCGAGCGCGCCAGGGCGGCGGTGGGAGCGGCGTGACGCGCCCGGCGCATCGTTCTCCCGCCGCGGCGCCCGTGACCTCCTTGAAGCGCCGGCCGTTGCGGGACCGCCTCGCGCGCGCCAGGCGCACAACGATCCGAGCGGCTTGCGCCCGCCACAATGTCGCGTCAACCTCGGCGGCCTCTCAGTCGCGAAGGTCGCCATGTATTCGTCCGCCACCACAAGCCCGCTTCCGCCATACCGCAACTTCAGCAACGGCGAACTGATCGCCGACGGCGCGGTCCATGCCGCGGCGCTGGTCGCCGGCGTCATCGCCTTTTCGGTGCTGTTCCAGAAGGTCGCGATGCACGGGAGGCTGGGCGACGGCGTAGCGATGGCGGTCTACGCCGCCGGCTTTTTCCTGCTGTTCGGGTTTTCCTGCGCCTATAACATGGCGCCGCCATCGGCGACGAAAAGGCTGCTGAGACGCTTCGACCTCGCCTCGATCTACCTGATGATCGGCGGCACCTACACGGCGTTCCTCTCGCAGGCCCGCTACGCGCCGTGGGTCGTCGCGCTCGTGGCTGCGGTGTGGACCGGCGCGCTCGCCGGCGCGTCGATCAAGTTGTTTCTTCCGGGTCGCTTCGACCGCTACGCGGTCGGGGTCTATCTGGCGCTCGGCTGGTCGGCGCTGATCGCGGCCAAGCCGCTCGTCTCGGCATTGCCGGTGGAGACGCTTGCGCTCGTGTTCGCCGGCGGGGCGATCTATTGCGTCGGCGTCGTGTTCCATCTCTGGGAAAGTCTCAAGTTCCAGAACGCGATCTGGCACGCCTGCGTCACCGTTGCGGCCGCGTGCCACTTCGCCGGCGTTCTGCAGGCGGTCGGGAGCTGAACGGGCCTACGGCGAGACCGGGACCGGGACCGCGCAGTCGCCGCTCCATCGTCGCCGATCGAATCCGTTTCCTCGGCTCAGGGCGGGGTTTGGCGGTCGAAGCGCGTTTGCACCGAGACGGATCTGCTCCCATTCGACGTTCATCGGCGGCGACAGGCCTGCGGCGCGCCTGTCGATAGCGAATTCTTGCTGAAAGTCATAAATTTGCTATCGTTTTTCTGATTTACAGAAGTGCACGATGATCATGAATTCGTGCAAGCTTTTGGCCCGCGGAGCGCCCCCCTCGGGGTCGAGAGCCGCCTCCGGAAGAGGCATCGGCCGGAATCGTGCCCCCGGCCGCACAACTGATTGAAAAGGTTCAAAACGACAATGGGCGTCTATTCCGCCAAGTTGGCATGAACGACGTGTCGGCGCCGCTTCCGTTTCGGTTCGGCGCCCGTAGCGTGGGCTCTGGCGCCCGGTGGGGCGGCGTCGTTGGCCGTCGGCGAAACCCCGCCGCCGCCCGCACGCCTTTCGTCTTTTCAGCGGGAAAACAGGGCATTTGACAGCCGCGCCGGATCCAAGCGTTCCATGGCCGACGCAAGTCGCCCTGTGCCGAGTTTGGTGTCCTGCGGCTCTGAAGACATCGAGTAGGGTCGAAAGTTGAAAGACACAAGTCTGGGCGCCCTGTTGCGCCCGTTCCTCGCTGTGACGGGTGGCGCGGGCGCAGGTAACGATATTTGCTAACAGTGACGCTTGGGAAGTAAGCATAAGCGGAAAAGACGCTTCGTGAAGGCTGCAAAGCGACGTAGAATACTTTAGCGGCGCCTGTAAAGGAGCAGATCGATGAACCTCTCAGTCTACATTCCCTCGCTGTCCCTCGGCGATATTTTTGACGCGCTACTTCATCCATCCATTGGGAAGCTGCCGGCGGGGTTTCTCCTGCTCACCCTGGCGGTGCTGGGCATCGCGGCGTTGCCCGAAGGCAAGCGGGAAAAGGTGAGATTGGCGATCATGGCGGGGTTCGCACTGTTTCTCAGCCTGGAATTCTCCTGGCCACTGAATTGGGGCGCGGTTTTTTGAGCGGGGGTCCGAGCCGCGGGAGCCTCGCGACGAGCGACCCTGCGACGCTGATTTGAGGCGGCGGGCGCATGCGACCCGCCGCCTCTGACCGCACGGAGCGTTGGCCGAGCCTCGGGCTGCGGCTATGGTCTGCCGATGAACGAAGCAGAGATCGCCAAGCTTGCGAGCTGGACCGCGAAGGCGGGGCTCGAAGGCCGCTCGGAAACCGCGCTTGTCGAAGGCTTCTCCAATCGCGCCCTGGCCGCCGGACTGCCGCTCGCGCGCGCGGTCGTATTCATCGACACCCTGCATCCGATCCACGAGGGGCGGGCGTTCCGCTGGGAACGCAAGAAGCCGGAAGCGACACTGACGGAGTACGGCCGCAGCATCGAAGGAGAGGCGGCCGAGCGCTGGCGCACGAGCCCGTGGCATCGAATGCTGACCGATGGGGAATCGCTGCTGCGGCGACGCATCGCGGCTGAAGGCGACCTCGAGTTTCCGGGCTTTTTCGATTTGCGCGCGGCCTCGATTACCGACTTCGTTGCGATCCTGAACCGCTTCGCCGCTGACGGCGCGATTGGCGAGATGGACTGCTTCTATTCCTCGTGGATGACCGATTCCGTCGCAGGCTTCTCGGATGACGAGATCGCGGCGCTGAGGCGGCTTGCGCCCTTCCTGGGGCTGGCGATCAAGTCCGCGTCCCTCGGCCGGATCGCCGAGACCCTGGTCGAGACCTATCTCGGCCGCGATGCGGGCCGGCGGGTCTTGAGAGGCCGCATCGCCCGCGGGGTTGCGGACCGGATCGAGGCGGTGCTGTGGTTCAGCGATTTGAGGAACTTCACCCGCATCTCCGACACCTCGCCGCCGGAAGCGATCATCCCGCTGCTGAATGATTACGCTGACGCCGTCGTCTCGGCGATCCACCAGAATTCGGGCGATGTCCTCAAGCTGATCGGCGATGGGGTGCTGGCGATCTTTCCCGCCGAGGAGCGCAGCCGCGCCTGCGCAGCCGCGCTCGAAGCGGCGAGGATGGCGCGGGAGGCGGTCGCCGTTCTAAACGCGCGCCGCCTCGGGGAAGGCGTTCCGGCGACCGACATGTATCTGGGACTTCATATCGGCGAGGTGTTCTACGGCAACATCGGCAGCAAGGAGCGCCTCGACTTCACCGTCGTCGGGCCGGCGGTCAACGAGGTCAGCCGGATCGCGGCGATGTGCCGGTCAGTGGACCAGCCGGTGCTCATGTCGGCGGCGTTCGCGGCCTCGATCGCCGACCAATCGCGCTCGTTCGTCTCGGTCGGACGCCATGCGCTTCGCGGCGTGGGCAGGCCGCAGGAGCTGTTCACGCTCGATAATCAAGCGTGAGCAGCGAAGGTTTTCCGCGTGCGGCCGGGCGGCCGGTCTGGTACGAGCGCAGGAATGAGTCGCCCCCCTGCGCCGCCCCCGATCCTCGCAGTCGAGCGCCTGGCCAAGGCGTTTGGAGACGTGAGGGCGGTCGACGGCGTGACATTCCACGTTTCCCCTGGAGAGATAGTCGGCCTCTTGGGCCCCAACGGCGCCGGCAAGACGACGACGATCAATATGATCCTCGGCGTGCTGGAGCCGACCGCCGGTCGGATCGAAATCGGCGGCGTCGATCTTCGCGCCAACCGCAGCGAGGCTTTGGCCAGCACCAACTTCGCCGCCGTCTATGCGCCCCTACCGGGCAATCTCACGGTCGAGCAGAACCTGCGTGTGTTCGGCATGATCTATGGGGTCGACAATTTGTCCCAACGGATCGAACGGCTTCTGGCCGCCTACGACCTCGCCAAGTTTCGCCGCACCAAAGCAGGAATCCTGTCGTCCGGAGAGCAAACGCGGCTCAGCCTCGCCAAGGCGATGCTGAACCGTCCGAGGCTGCTGCTGCTCGACGAGCCGACCGCCTCGATCGATCCCTCGAACGCCCGCGATATCCGCGCCGGGATCGCCAAGTTCGTCGACAGCGGGCATTGCGGGGTGTTGTGGACAAGCCACAACATGCTCGAGGTCGAGACCGTTTGCGACCGCGTGCTGTTCATCTCTCGTGGCAGGATCGTGCTCGAAGGCGACCCGAAGGCGCTTCCCCGTCAGCACGGCGCGGCGAGCCTCGACGACCTGTTCGTGACCGTCGCGAACGAGACGCTCCAACAGCGACGCGTCCCGTGAAAGGCTCCCGCGTCGGCGCGATCGCGCTGCGCCAGATCTACCTTTATCGAGGCAGCCCCCAGCGCATCTTCCCCATCTTCGTCTGGGTGGCGGTCGACATCCTTCTCTGGGGATTCCTGACCCGCTATCTCAACGCGGTCTCGCGCGCGGATTTCAATTTCGTGCCGGCGCTGCTGGGCGCGGTGCTGCTGTGGGATTTCCTGACCCGGGTGATGCAAGGCGTAACTATGGCGCTGTTCGAGGACGTCTGGACGCGCAACTTCCTCAATCTCTTCGCCACTCCCCTTCGCATTTCGGAATATCTCTCAGGGCTCGTGATCGTCGCCGTCGCCACGAGCCTCCTGAGCCTCGTCGCCATGCTCGTTTTTGCGAAGGCGGCGTTCGGCCTTTCGTTTTTGACTTACGGAGCCGCGCTTGCGCCCTTTCTAATGGTGCTGTTTCTCACCGGCATAGCGCTTGGCGTCGCGGCCGCGGCCACCGTGCTGCGTCTTGGTCCGGCGTCAGAGTGGCTGATCTGGCCGATCCCGATGCTGGTCTCGCCTTTCGCCGGCGTCTTCTATCCGGTCGCGATCCTGCCCCGGTGGATGCGGGCGATCGCGTTTGTCCTGCCGCCGTCGCACGTGTTCGAGGGCATGCGCGCGGTCGTCGCAGGAAAGCCGCCGCCGTGGGAGCGGCTGGCGCTCGGCGGCTCTCTCGCCGTCCTCTATCTCGTTCTCGCCTGTCTCTACTTTTTTTGGATGTACCGCATCGTCATCCGCACCGGGCTGATCGCACGCTACAGCGCCGAAACGATCAGTTGAGAGGAGATTGCGACGGCCGAACTTCCGTGGTCTGTCCGGAGGACACGGTTCGGACATGTTGCATTGATACCGGGGCCGCCTTGGACCGCGAATCGCCAATGGCGATGGCGTTTGGGCGTTCTCCGATTTCGGGCGGGGCTACTATGAAATTGAAGAGAATTTGCGCCGAGATCTTTTTTCTGGTTTTCGCGGCGATGCTCGCGGCGCCTGCCGCTGAGGCTCAGGAGGCGGGGGGGAACCCTCGCATCGCCCTCGTCATCGGCAACGCGACCTATCGCGATGAGGCGCTGGCGACCACCGCCAACGACGCCGGGCTTGTCGCCCAGACTTTGCAGGCGGCGGGATTTGACGTCGTGGGCGCGCGCGATCTCGACGGACAATCGCTGCGCGCCGCCATGCGCGATTTCCTCGACAAGGCGGCGGCGGCGGGGCCCGACATGCAGGCGTTCGTCTATCTCGCCGGCCGCGCCGTTCAGTACAATGGCGACAATTATTTCGTTCCGATCGACGCCCAAATCAATCGCGACGCCGACGTGCCGATCGAGGCGGTCCGGATTTCAGATTTCGCCCACGCTCTCGCGGCGACGCCGGGCAAGGCGCGCATCATCGTTCTCGACGCGGCGCGCGCCAGTCCCTATCCGGCGCAAGGCGCGCCGCTGGCGCCGGGTCTCGCTCTGGTCGATCCCGAACCCGGCGAACTGATCGCCTTTAACGCCGCGCCGGGCACGTTGGCCGGCGACGAGCAGGGTCCCTATGGCGTCTACGGCAAGACCCTCGCCGGCGCCTTGCGGCAGGGCGGAGTTGATATCGCCGAGGTCTTCGATCAGACGAGGGTGTTGGTCAACGCGGCGACTGAGGGCGCTCTTCTGCCCTGGAGCGCCTCGAAGCTCGACGGCCCCTACTTCGTCTTCGAACGCGCTGCGGATTCGTCGCCCCCGCCGGCGCTCTCGACGGCCAAGATGGCCCGCAGACCCCTCGCCGACCTCTCTCCGGCGGAGGGTTACGCGGTGGCGCTCCAGCGCGACACGATCGCTGGATACCTTGAGTTTCTCAAAGCCTTTCCGCACTCCGATCAGGCCAGGCGCGTGCGCGCGATTCTGGCCGTCCGGCGGGAAGCCGCGTTCTGGCGCCATGCGGTCGACCTGAACACGCCCCGCGCCTACTGGACCTATCTCAGCGTCTATCCGAAAGGTCCGCACGTCGCCGACGCGCACCGGCGTCTCGCCATCCTTTCGGCGGAGTTCGAGCCGCCGCAGGACTTTCGGCCGGAGGCGTTCGTGGGTCTTCCGCCGCCGCCGCCGGACGAGCGATTCTACGAGGGACAGCCTTTTTACGCCTTTGACGATTTCGGCCCGCCGCCTCCCCCGCCGCCGATCGGCTTTGTTTATGTCGAAGACGACGATTGGCGGGATCTGCCGCCGCCTCCGCCGCCGGTCAGCGTCGGCGTGCTCCCGGTGCTCGGGGTTGCGATTCCACTCGTCGTGGGCGCGGTGGCGTATCACGGCTATGAACGCCGCAACGGGATCGCGCCGAGAGGCGCGCGGCGTTTGCCGCCTCCGCCGCTCGGCCCGCCGCCGATGCCCGCCCACATCAAGCCGGCAATCCCCCGCCCGCCGATCGCCGGCGCGAGGCCGCCGAGGGCTGCGGCCGTCGTCAAGCCCCTGCCGCCGATCGGCCCCGCGCCCGGCGCCAAACCGATCGTCATGCCGGCTCAACCCGCGGCCGGCAAACGGCGTCCGGTCGCGCCCGGAGGCAATCCGCTGCCCATCCCCCTGTCGCCGAAGCAGGGTCATCCGCCCATCGTCGCACCGGCCGCTCCCGGCCTCAAACCACTGCCCATCCCTCCACCGCCAAGCGCAGGCAACCCGGCTCTGAGGCCAAGGGCGCCGACCGGAGCACAGCCATTGCCGACGCCCGCAGTGGTCGGGCCCGGCAATGCGACGGCGCCGCGGAAAGGGGGCGCACATCCGCCGATCGTTCCGGGCACGCCGCGCGCCAGTCCGGGCCTGGCTGTCCCGCCGGCGATGTCGCCGAAAGGCAACCTCAAGCCGCCGCCCAAGACGCCGGCCGCGCCCACGCCCCTGCGCGCTCCGTCCGACACCCCGGTCATGAAACCCAAAGCCGAAGGCAAGCCGCCCGCGGCGGCTCCGCACTTGCCACTGCAGACGCCGCGCGCTGCGCATACGCCAGCGCCGGCTATTCGTGCACCAGCGCCGGTCATGCGTGCACCAGCGCCGGTCATGCGCGCGCCAGCGCCGGTCATGCGCGCGCCAGCGCCGGTCATGCGCGCGCCAGCGCCGGTCATGCGCGCGCCAGCGCCGGTCATGCGCGCACCAGCGCCGGCCATGCGCGCGCCTCGGGCTCCATTGCCGGCGGCGGTTCACGCCCCGGCGCGGCCGGCCTGCGGAAGACCCGGTCTGCCCGTGTGTCCTAAGTAGGCCGGATTCCGGGATCATCGCTGCTCCGCGCTCTGGTGACCTAAGCCCGGCCTCGGTCTTCGGAACCTTTCAGCCGGTTGTCTGGTTTTGTGTTCGACAGCACAGGTGGCTGGCGATGCGGCGCGGCGACAAATCGAAATACGCCGAAAAGCAGGAGCGCAAAGCCGATCACATCGCGGAGAGTTACGAAAATCTCGGCGTTCCCGAGGAGGAGGCCTGGAGGTCGAGATTCTCAACGCCGCCGATCCCGAAATGATCACAGCTTTGATGCAGCGACTCACGGCGCGACCCTTCGACGCCTTGTTCGTCGGCGTCTGCGGCCGCCGAGGCTAAGATTTCGGCCGGCGAGGCGCAGGCGGGAGGAACGCCGGTGAGACGCCCGCTGATCCGGAAGTTGACGACGCCACGTCGCGACGATCTCGGTCTGTTGCAAATCGTCAACAAGACCGGAGTCTCGCTCAGCCTTTTGCCCAACCGCGCAATCTTCGCCATCGAGTGCGCACGGAAGCGCCGGCGCATCATGGATCAAGGCGAGCGCCATCGCCGTCGATGGCGGCTGGCGCGATTATTCGAGCGGACCCGGCATCACTGTGAATTTGTTGATTCAACAGGTGTTCGGCGTGCGGCGAATCTTCGGAGAGCGGATCATCAGGCCGTGTCTGTCAGATTCGCCGAAAGGTCCAAGGCTCGACTGGCCTGAACGGCTCGCGCCCGGCTCGCGGCGGCGGTGATGAAGGCGGCGTAGCTCCAGGCAAGATGCTTGGCGGACGTCTGGACGCCCGTGGTTTGGTCGAATTGTTCGGAAAGATCTCCGCTGACGGGCGTGAAGGCGCGCACCGTCCGCATTATCGCATCGCCGCGTTTGAAGGCGGCGGTCGCCAGCGAGCCGCTCCCAATCTCGCCTTCGGCAAGCGTCAGGCGTCGACAAAACCGCCGGTTCTTCTCTGTCTCTATCAATGCGGCGCCGGACAGGAGCTCCGACGCCAGGGTGAAATAGAATTCCGCCGCGCCAAGGGTCGCAAAGAAATAGGCGCCGCCGCTGTAATAAATGTCGGTTGCGTAGCGCCC
Source organism: uncultured Alphaproteobacteria bacterium (assembly GCA_963784805.1). GTDB lineage: Bacteria > Pseudomonadota > Alphaproteobacteria > Rhizobiales > Beijerinckiaceae > Roseiarcus. Next base: position 31,008 of record CAWASR010000005.1, on the reverse strand, counting down.
CATCGCCGGACCCCGTTCGGTCGGGCGGCTGCGGTTGATGCCGTACTGGCCTTCGAAAAGCTCTTCCAGAACTGTCAGCGTAGCTTGCGCGCCAGGGTCGAGCACGCTGTGGGCGCCGCTTGAGCGCCCCGCGTGCAGCACGGCCAAGACGACCGCGATATCAAGGTCCTTGCCCGCGCCGCCGCCCACGACATCGCAGCGCGAGCGGTAAAATCCGGCGTCGTCGTTCCAGAACGCGTCCAGGCGGGAGGCGAGGTCATGCGCGGCGTTCCGGCAAGCGAGAGCGCGGGCGCCTTGCCCGACGGCGGCAAACCAATCAGCGCCTTGGGCAAGCGCTTCCGCTTGCACCAACTGCGTATAGTAGTGATGGCCGTGCTCTTCCTCCCAAATGTCGAAGGAGGGATCATGCGCGTGCGACAATGTGAAGGTCAGGTCGCTCGCGATGAGCTCCTGCGTGGCCGCGGACAGCGTTGCGTCGAGACCCGGCCATTGACGCCGCCAACGCAGCAACGCGAGGACCCGCAACGCTGGACCGTCCCATTGCGGGCGCGGCCAACGGATGAAATCGAGCGTGCCGTCCGCATTGACGCGGACCTCCGCAAGCGCCGCCTCGCCGGACACGGCGGCGATCTCCGCGTCGGGCCGGAGATATTGAAGGAATGTGGGCTGCGTACTTTTCCTGAAATTGCCCTGGCGAAGAAACTCCCGGCCATTCAGATCGCGTACGGAAAGGCTGAATTCGACAAACTCGTGGAGGCGGACAATCGCCACGTTGTCCAGGAGGCCTTCGGCGTGCGCTACGCGCAGCGCGTCGACTACGATCGCCGAATCGCGGAACCAGTGAAAAAAATAGTCCGGGTCTGGGTCATAGGCGGCAAGGACCGGCGACGCCAGGACCGATCCCGGACGCGGGACGACCCTCTGCCCGAAGCCGGGACGTTCCTTGACGAGATGAGTAGCGGAGATGGCGCCCGCCATCGCGCGCGCGGCGAAGCGCGCTTCCCCACGAATCCATTCTTCGAGTTCGTCCAAGACGAGGTCACGCAAAATGCGGGCTGCGGAAGCCGAGCGCCTTCATCCCGGCTTGAATCTCGGGGACGCCCATGAACAGCTTCCAAAGGAGCCCGCTGCGATAATTCTCGATCATGACCACGACCGGCCCTTGGCTGATCGCGAGGAATGCGTCGGCGTACCAGTCATGCTGCTCGCTGAAGCCGTCCACAAAGCCGAAGCGCCCCCAGATCCGGTCGCCGAGATCCTCGTAGAAGTGCCGCAAGGCCGCCATGGCCTCCGCCGGAGCGTAGGCAAAGCTCGCCATCGCGGCGGCGGGACTGATGACGCCGCGATCCTTGTCGGGCGCGCTGGCGGCATAGCCGGCGAACGCTTCGCCGGCGCTAAGGCCCCAGCAATTTGGCCCGTACCCTTTGTTGCCGCGGGGATTGCGGACGCAGTAAGCGTAATTGATGCGAGTGTGATTGACGTTCTGACGCCAATAGTCGGCATAGGCGTCGCTGAGCCCTCGGGGATCGATGCCACAAAATGAGAAATGCGCCAGATACAACGGCCCGCCCCAGTCGCGACCGAGCGGAAGCTCCACGCCTTCGAAGCTGCGTCGGTTGAGAAAATAGCGCCCAGCCGCCCAGCCCTCATGATAGGCCTCGCTTGCAATGGAATAGCGCGGCGCTGAGGCCGCCAGAACGTAAGTAATGAGGCACTCGTTCCAGCCGTGAATCTCATGGTTGAGCGCGAAACCATTTGTCGGGCTCCAGTGCCAGGTCAGCGCATAGCGGCCGCCCTGAGTGAACCAATCCCACTCCGCCTCACGCCAGAGGTAAGTGATGCGATCCCGCAGCCGCGCCTCCTCCGGCTCAGCGCGATCAAAAAATGCGCGCGCGCACAGCAAACCCTGAAACAGGAGGGATGTTTCGACAAGATCCGCGCCGTCGTCCTTGCGGCTGAACGGAATTGTCGCGCCCGTGCCGCCATGCATGAAATGCGGATACATGCCGTGATAGCATTTGGCCGTCTCGAGACAGTCCAGCATCGTCGAAAGCCTGGTCATGGCCTGGGCGCGCGTCACCCATCCACGCTCGCAGGCGGCCAAGATCGCCATAATGCCGAACCCAGAGCCTCCGACAGCGACGACGTCGTCGCTGGGATCGGCGAGCCGCCGGCAGCGATCGCGCGCCAGTCCGCTTACTGGGTGAGCGCCTTCCCAGAAATAGCGAAACGTTTGGCGCTGAACGAGGTCGAGCAGGCGTTCATCGGTGATTTTCCTGTCGCGGCGCGCGGCTTTGACCTGGGGATCGCGCTTGGTTTCATGCGGCATGGGTGAGCAACCTATTGGGCCGCAAGGTTCTGCGGTGCGGGTTGATTCTGGTCACGAACTCCGGCGGCGTCCGCCGGCCTGAAGGTCGGCCCGTCCGGATCCCTCACCAGATTCACCGTCCGGGTAAAGAAGCCGCTATCATTCTGGGCCTTGCCGATATTGATGACGCCGACATCGGCCAGCGTGCCTGTGAAAATCGCCTCTATTCGTCGCCGCGAGACAGGATCGACGAGGTCGAGCGCGTTATCGATCACCACCCATCGCGGCCTTTGCAGGATGACGCGGGCAAAGGCTATGCGCTGCTTCTCATCGTCGTTCAACTCCCGATCCCATCGGTTCGCCTTGCCGAGCAGGGGCTTGAGGCGGTCGAGGCCAACATCCGCAAGCGCCTTGGCGATAGCCGCGTCATCGGAGACGTCCGCGGAGCGCGGATAGGCGATCGCGGAGCGCAGAACGCCAGGAGGGACGTAAGCATGGGTTGGTATGAACGCGATCGATTGGCGAGCCGGACGAGTGATCCGGCCGCTTCCCCAGGGCCACAGTCCGACGATCGCGCGGAACAGCAGAGTTTTTCCCGCGCCGCGTTCACCGACAACGAGGATATGTTCGCCCGGCTTAAGGTCCAAATGCGTTTCGCTCAACTTGACGCAACCGGCCGGCGTCGCGACGTGGAGATCGTCTATGCGGATCGACGGGCTGTCACCCTCGTCGAAGGCGATGCGGCTGGCGGCAAGGCCGAGATTATCCATGGTCAGAATCGTTTTGCGAAAGCTCGCCACGCGCAAAAGCGTGGCGCGCCAGTCCGCGATGTTGGAGAAATTGTCGACGAACCAGCGCAGCGACGTCTGCACCTGATTGAATGCGCCGACCACCATCATCAGCTCACCGAAGCTCATGCCGCTGGAAAAATAGCCGGGCGCCGCCACCAGAATCGGCGCGATGATCGTAAACCAGCCATAGCCGGCGGTGACCCATGTAAGCCGCGTCACCGCCCAGACGATGCGCCGTGAGATCTCAAGGACGGTCTCGAAAATCGCATCGAGGCGCCTCTTCTCGTCGGCTTCGCCGCCATACAGGGTAATGCCTTCGATCTCTTCGCTGACGCGGACCAGGCCGAAGCGCAGTTCCGCCTCTCGCGCATAGTGATTGGCGTCGAGAGCGATCAGAGGGCGGCCGACTCGCCAACTCAGATAGGATGCGGCGCCGGCATAGAGCAGCGCGCACCAAACCATATAGCCTGGGGGGGCGAACTTGTGGCCAGCGAACGGCAGAAACATGTCGCGCGAGAGCCCCCAGAGCACGCCGATAAACGACAGCAGCAGCAGCGTCGATTGCAGAAGGCCAATGCCCAATTCCGTTGTGAGATCCGTCAGATGTTGAGCGTCCGCCTGAAGACGCTGGTCCGGGTTAGCGCCCATGGCGCCTGAATTCGACAGGCGGAAGGCGCGCAAGGGCGCAAGCCATTCATTCAGGAGGTCGTTCACCAGGCCTTCGCGCAGGACGACCTTGGACATCTGGTTAAGCCAAGTCTGCGCCACGTTGAGGACTAGCAGAATGCCGGCCAGCACAGCGAAAACGCCAAGCTGCTCAACGAAGGCGGGTATGTCCTTGCGGGTCAGCGCATTGTAGAAAGGGCGGTTCCAGGCGTTGAGCCTGATCTGCGCATAGGCCGTCGCTCCCACCACCGCGACGAGCGCTGCGGCCATCATCAGGAGTTTGTTGCGCTGGCGCGAAGTCCAGAAAGCCGAGGCCATCCCCATGACCTCGGTCCAAAGGCTCTCCGGCGGCGGCTGTCCTGCGCTCCCCGGGCGATGGGATGGCCCGCTCGACTGCTGCGCCATCGATTCGCTGCGTCGCCTCTCCGCCAATAGAATGATCCGGCGGGCATAATCGCCGCCGACTTTCTAGGGCCGCCCCGTTCGCGGGTTGGATCGAGAGAGCCCTTAACTGTCCCAGTCCCGAGGATTTATCATCTAACGGAAATTGCAAATTGAAACCATCCCCTGGCGGCGCTCGGCACGGCGCGAGCATGGAACGCATCGAGACATTATTGGCGGCGATGACGATCGAGGAAAAGATCGGACAACTCAACATGGTCCCTTCATCGCGCTCGGTCACGGGCCCGGGCGAAACGCACGACATAGACGAGGGCGTCCGCGCCGGACGGATTGGAAGCCTGTTGAACATTTGGGGCGCCGAAGAAGCGCAGGCCGTCCAACGGCTGGCCGTGGAAAAATCTCGCCTCGGCGTTCCGTTGCTGCTGGGTCTCGACGTGATCCACGGCCACCACACAATTTTCCCGGTTCCGCTCGCAGAGGCGTGTCTGTTCGATCCCGCCCTGTGGGAGCAGTCGGCGCGCGCGGCCGCCGAAGAAGCGGCGGCGGACGGCGTCGCGCTGACCTTCGCGCCCATGATCGACGTGGCGCGCGACCCTCGCTGGGGACGGATCGTCGAGGGCCCCGGCGAAGACCCTTGGGTCGCGTCGCAGTTCGCCGCGGCGAAAACGCGTGGCTTTCAGGGCCAAGATCTCGCGGCCGCCGATAGCCTCGCGGCGACCGCCAAGCATTTCGGCGCCTACGGCGCCGTAACCGCCGGTCGTGAATACGCTTCGGCCGACCTCTCGGAGAGAACGCTGTTCGAGATCTACCTTCCGGCGTTCTCGGCGGCCGTCGCCGCGGGCGTGGCGGCGATCATGCCAGCGTTCAACGACATTGCGGGCGTGCCGATGACGGCCAACGCCGCGCTGCTGCGAGGCTGGCTGCGGGGACGCCTCGGTTTCGACGGCGTCCTGATCAGCGACTACAACGCGATTGCGGAACTGCTCAACCATGGGGTGGCGCGTGATGTCGCCGAGGCCGCGGCGCTCGCCCTCAATGCCGGGGTCGACATCGATATGGTGAGCAACGCCTACGCCGCGGGTCTGCCAAAGGCCCTGGAGCGCGGTCTTGTCGCCATGACCGACATTGATACGGCTGTGCGGCGCGTTCTTGGGCTGAAGGAGCGTCTAGGCCTTTTCGATGATCCGTACCGCCGTGGCGCGGCCAACGACGACGCGATCGCGCGGGGAGAGGCGGACCGGCGCAAACTGGCGCGCGAGATCGCGCGGCGGGCGATCGTGCTCCTTACACTGAAGCGCAGGATCTTGCCGCTTTCATCCAACTTGCGGCGTATCGCGGTTATCGGCCCGCTCGCCGCGACGCGCGACGAAATGCTCGGACCCTGGGCGTCGGCGGGCCGACCGGAGGACGCCGTGTCGATTCTGGAGGGGCTGCGAGCCGCGCTGCCCGGCTGCCGCATCGACTGCTCATCGGGCGTCGAGATCAATCGACCCGATACGCAAGGCGTCGCCGCCGCACTCGCGCTCTGCCACGAAGCGGAGATCGTCGTGCTCTGTCTCGGCGAGGCCGCATCGATGAGCGGAGAGGCGGCAAGCCGCGCTGATCTCGGCTTGCCAGGGCGCCAGCGCGCGCTTGCCGAGGCGGTTCTCGACCTCGGCAAGCCAGTCGTGGCGTTGCTCTCCTCTGGCCGCCCGCTCACCGCGCCCTGGCTCTTCGAACGTGCGGACGCCGTTCTGGCGACGTGGTTTCTCGGCAGCGAAGCTGGGCGCGCAATTGCCGACATTCTGACCGGGGATTTCAATCCGACAGGAAGACTGCCGGTGACTTGGCCCCGCGACGTCGGGCAGACGCCGATCTATTACAGCCAGCGTCCGTCCGGCCGACCCACTGACGCGGGCGAGCATTACTCCAGCAAATATCTCGACCTGCCTGCAACGCCGCAATTTTTCTTCGGTCACGGCCTATCCTACAGCCGCTTCGTCCTGAATGACCTGCGGTGCAGTCCGAGCTTGGCGAGGGTGGGCGAAACCGTTGAGATTTCGGTCTCCGTCCACAACGACAGCCCCTTCGACAGCGAAGCGACATTGTTCCTGTTCGCGCGCGACGTGGTCGCAAGCGTCGCCCGCCCCGTCCTTGAACTGAAGGGCGTGCACAAGATTTTCCTGGGGGCGGGGGAACGTGGACGCTCGATCTGGCGATTGCCGAGCGAGGCGCTGGCGTTCGTGGGTCCGAACCTGAATGTTATCCTGGAACCCGGACGATTTGAAATCCACGTTGGCCAGAGCGCCGATCCGACCTGTTTCTTGACCGGCGCTTTCGAATTGAGCGCCTAACGCCAAGACTCCCTGGTCATGACCCTTTGACCCAATCGCATGGCCCGGGACCGGACCGAAACCGTGACGTCGCGTTTCTCCCCGCCACGGCCTCGGATCACTCGCCCGTGGACATAACATTCGGCCGAGCGCGGGTCACTAATCCGGGAAGAGCCCGGTTCGGAAATCCGCCTGGCCGCATCCGTGAGGGCGACGCCGAATGGCGGAGCAATTCGACTACGATCCCGTTTCATGTCCGCGCCATGAGATTGACGAAACGGCAGGCGAAGAAATTTCGTGCCGGCGCGATCCCGACGCCGTAATTGCTCACCTGGGGGTGCGTCGAACAACCCCTTGATAAAGCAGTGGGATTTTTGATCGAGAAACCGACTGATCCGGCAAAAAGGTAAAAACATGCTGTTCCGCGACGATGTCGCACTAAATACGGGGTGGAGAATTGAGTTTTTTGAGTCGGTTAGCGTCGATGGCCCCAGGTGAGCAATTACCCGACGCCAGCCCAGCTAAGGCATTGATGCGACTCAACCAATCATAGTGGGCGCACCGCGAGCGCGTCGGGCGGGCGCCGAGAGCTGGGGAAAACCTCGCATTCCAGTCGTCGCGGACTCTTGCGCGATTCAACAAGTAGTGTACCTTTTCCTCAGATGGCCACGAGATGTCGTGGCGACGGTCTCTTAGAGAGTTTTGGTCCGCGTTGCGCCCGACGCTTCTTCCGTCGGGCGGGGGAGTTGGAGTTTGTGCACGCGCGATGCGCTTTTTTTGACGAAGGAAAGACTTGCGAGGCGCCTATGTCTTGGACGGACGAGAGGGTTGAACAGCTTCGGCTGCACTGGGTGGAGGGCAAGAGCGCGAGTCAAATCGCGGCCCTTCTTGGTCACGGATTGACCCGCAACGCCGTGATCGGAAAGGTTCACCGGCTTGGTCTGGCGGGCCGCGCGAAAACGCCGAGCGCAGCCAGTTCGCGTCCGCGCCAGCCCCGCCCCGCGCCGTCCATTCATCGTTCCGAGGCCCCGCGCCCAAGCGCCGCCGTTCCGCGGATCGGGCGAGGCGGGACGGCGCTCGCTTTCGCGCCCCAAGCCTTAGCCGACGCGGAGGTGCTGGACTATGAGAGCGTCGTCGTGCCGATGTCGCTCCGGGTCACCATCGTCGAACTCAGGGAGGCGATGTGCCGCTGGCCTTTGGGGGACCCGACGAGCCCCGAATTTCGCTACTGCGGCTCACACGCACCCGCCGGGCCTTACTGTCCGCACCACGGTGCGCTGGCCTATCAGCCGGCCCAGGACCGACGACGCGAACGCGACCGCGAACGTCGCGCAGGTTTGTTGCGATAGCGACCGACGATCAGACGACGAGGCGATGCTTCGCCCGCAGTTCGTGAGTCATCAGGGTTATCCCGAATACCGGAATGGCGAAAAAGGGGAATCCCAAGACACATCGTAAAGTCTGACTTCTTCCGGAATGGACGAGATCGTCATTCGAAGCGCCCGCTCGGGGCGGTCAGTCTCACAAGACTTCCGCGATCCGGAATGCATAACGCTGGTGACCAGCGATCATCGCCTCGCGATAGACATCGAAGACCCGCGGAAACTTGTGGCTCATCCCCTCAAGACTATACCAGCTTTCCCAAAGGCCAGGGGTGTGGGCGGCCGTGGACTCGACGACATAGACGCCGGGCGGCCTCGAGGCGTCCGGGCTCCGAAAGCGGCTCGGCTCGGTGATCGCGATATGCCCGGCATTCGCCGCCGAGCCGCCGCCTTCGATAATCGCGCCTACGCTGCTTACTCTGCCCAGAATATAGGAGCGTCCAGGCTTCATGTCTTCCCAACGCGAAATCGCCGTCTTGCCGACGAAATATTGCGGGATCAGAGAGTCCGGGCCTTCGTTGACGTCGAGCCCTTGATCTGTCCACGGGCGTCCGCGCTTGACGTGCCAGAGATAATTCCCAACGAAGCCGTTGCAGTCGAGCCCGAGCGCGCTGTCCGCGTAGGCCTGCAAACCGAGCGGCGCGAGCTTCCAAAAATCGACAAGTTGGAGGACGATCTGGCAATGTTCGGGCGAGCCTTTGCCGGCGAACACATATCTCGCAATCAGTCGAACCTTCTTGAGGACCGCGGAGTCGACCGGTCCCGGGCCGCTCCTGGTCATTTGGTTGACCGTTGTCGAGCCGTCCGCCTGCCGATGCGCGATCCGAAAGACCTCCGGCCCAGAATCGACCCGGAGCTCCATGTCGACGCCGCCTCTGTCCAATCTGTTGAGGAACGCGTTCGCCGCGGCCTCGTTGTAGTTCATCGATCGCAGTCGATACTGGTTTAGCCTGATTGTCGCCGCGCCGCCGTTCGCGAGCGGGACGACGAGTTTTTCGTATCGCGCCTTGTACTGGGTGGGGGTCATGACGGATCCCATCGCAAAGAGGCCTGGAAATTCATCCGCCTCGCTGCCGGATCGCCTAACCCGAATGCGGGAAAAGAAAAAGGCGGCGCCATGAGGGCCGCTCCAGTTGAAGATCTTTGGTTCCGCGAGCCGATCAGCTCTCGGGGGTCGCCCGAGCCGGGCCGGAATCCTTGCCCTTGGCCTCGATGTCGCGGTCGACGAATTCGATCACCGCCATGGCGGCGTTGTCGCCGGGACGGAATCCCGCCTTCATGATCCGGGTGTAACCGCCGTTGCGGCTCTTGTAGCGGGGTCCGAGCACGTCGATCAGCTTTTTGACCAGATCGGCGTCGCGCAGACGGGAAATGGCGATGCGTCGGGCGTGCAGGTCGCCGCGCTTGCCGAGCGTGACCAGTCTTTCGACGACCGGACGGAGGTCCTTGGCCTTCGGCAGCGTCGTTGTGATCTGCTCGTGCTTGATCAGCGCCTGGGCCATATTGGCGAACATCGCCTTGCGATGCTCGGCGGTGCGGTTAAAGCGCCGCTTGGCGTGTCCGTGATACATCTGGCACTCCTTGTTGCTGACGACCGCCGCGCCACGGGCCGGCCGTTCATTTTATCTTTCCCCGCCTTGCAGGAGAGGATTGGAGCGATGGCGCGGGTAAAGACCCTCGTCTGGTCCTTCAAGTCGCCGTCTCCTGCATGGCCCGTCGAAAATCGGGCGTCCTTTCGGACGCCCTTCGCGGGAGAAGGACATTCAATAATGCTCCTCGAACCGCTTGGCGAGGTCCTCGATGTTCTCCGGCGGCCAGCCCGTGACCTCCATGCCGAGATGCAGACCCATTTGCGCGAGCACTTCCTTGATCTCGTTGAGCGACTTGCGGCCGAAATTCGGCGTGCGCAGCATTTCGCCCTCGGACTTCTGAATGAGGTCGCCGATATAGGTGATGTTGTCGTTCTTGAGGCAGTTGGCCGAACGGACGGAGAGCTCCAGTTCGTCGACCTTCTTGAGCAGCGCCGGATTGAAGGCGAGCTCGGGGATCGCGTGCTGCGCCTCCTCGCGGCGCGGCTCCTCGAAGTTGACAAAGACGGAAAGCTGATCCTGCAGGATGCGCGCCGCATATGCGAGCGCGTCCTCGGGCGACATGGCGCCGTTGGTTTCGACCGTCATCGTCAGCTTGTCCTTGTCGAGGTCCTGGCCCTCGCGGGTCGCCTCGACCCGGTAGGAAACCCTTTTGACCGGCGAGAACATGCTGTCGATCGGCAGGAGGCCGATCGGCGAATCCTCGGCCCGATTGCGTTCCGCTGGAACGTAGCCCTTACCGGCCGTGACCGTGAACTCGATGCGCAGGTCCGCGGCCTCGTCGAGGGTGCAGATGACAAGATTCGGGTTGAGAATCTGGATGTCGCCCGTGGTCTGAATGTCGCCGGCGGTGACGGCGCCGGGGCCACGGCGTTTGAGCACCAGGCGCTTGACGCCCTCGCCCTGCATCTTGACCGCGATATCCTTCACGTTGAGCACGATGTCGACCACGTCCTCGCGCACGCCTGGGATCGACGAGAATTCGTGCAGCACCCCATCGATGTGAATCGAGGTGATCGCCGCGCCCTGCAGCGACGAGAGCAGCACGCGGCGCAGAGAGTTGCCGAGCGTCTGGCCGAAGCCTCGCTCGAGCGGCTCGGCGACCACTGTCGCCACCCGGCGCGAGTCCTCGTTCAAAACGACGTCGAGCTTCTTCGGCTTGATGAGTTCTTGCCAGTTCTTCTGGATCACGGCGTGACCTTCCATTCGACGTAAGTCGCGCGTACGAAAACCGACGCGCCTTCAAACTTCAGACGCGACGGCGCTTGCGCGGACGGCAGCCATTGTGCGGGATCGGCGTCACGTCGCGGATTGAAGTGACGGTGAAACCGGCCGCCTGGATCGCGCGGAGGGCCGATTCGCGGCCCGAACCCGGTCCCGAAACCTCGACCTCGAGGGTGCGCATGCCGTGCTCGGAAGCCTTGCGAACGGCGTCCTCGGCGGCCATCTGCGCGGCGAAGGGGGTCGATTTGCGGGAACCTTTGAATCCCATCGTGCCGGCGGAGGACCAGGAGATCGTGTTGCCCTGCGCGTCGGTGACGGTGATCATCGTGTTGTTGAACGTCGAGTTCACGTGGGCGACGCCCGAAACGATATTTTTGCGTTCGCGACGGCGGACGCGGGTCGCTTCTTTTGCCATGGTTCAAGCCCTTCAATCGCGCTTCGGTCGAGCGCACTCTTTTTTCAGAAAGCGGCAGACGATTCGGCGATCACTTTTTCTTGCCGGCGATCGGCTTGGCCTTGCCCTTGCGGGTGCGGGCGTTGGTGTGGGTGCGCTGGCCGCGAACCGGCAATTGTCTACGGTGCCTGAGGCCGCGATATGAGCCGAGGTCCATCAGGCGCTTGATGTTGATCGCGACCTCGCGGCGAAGGTCGCCCTCCACCATGTAGTCACGGTCGATGGCCTCGCGGATCTGCATCACCTCCGCGTCGGTCAACTGGGCGACCCGCCGTTCGGAAGGGATATGCACCTTGTCGCAAATCTCTTCGGCCTTCGTCGGCCCGATCCCGTGAATATACTGAAGCGCGATGACGACGCGCTTGTTTGTGGGTATGTTAACGCCTGCTATGCGAGCCATTCGCTCATGCTCCATTTCAGCGGAGCCCAGGGCCTAACGCCTCAGGCGACGCGGGACTGATCGTCTCGGCGTCCGGTGGAGGCCGGCCCTTGCCGAGAATCCCGGAAAGCGCAAAAAGTCCCATGCGCTCGCATCCGCGCCGGGACCCAGAACAGGTTTGGGATGCCGCGCATTTAGTCACTTCTCGGCGTTTGTCAAGGAAAAACGCGCGGGACGGCAAGACGGCGCTGCAAGATTTGACCGATTGGCGTTCGCTGGCCGCGGCCGCACGGTCGGGAGCGCGCCGTCAAGGCCGACAGTCGGAAGGCGGAATTCATTGAAATGCCGCTCTTTGCCGCGGCCGGCCTCCTTCCTCTCGCAAAGTCGCCCAAATCGCTCTATAGGCGCGTCGACGGAAACGAACCCACGACGAACGATGACCCGCTCGTCCCTAAGGAGTCCCCATGAAACGATTTTTTACCCCGCGTCTGCGGTCGACCGCCGTGGCCCTCGCGCTCGGTCTCGGCGCGACCCTGGCGCTCGCCGGCGCGGCCTCGGCCGATCCGAAGGTGCTGGCCAAGGTCGACGGCTCGCCGATCACCGATCAGGACGTGGCCGACGCCATGGCTGACATCGGCCCCGGACTGCCGCAAAAGCTCGAGGGTCCGGCGCGGCAGAAATATGTGCTCGACTATCTCATCGACCTCAAGCTCGCCGCCAAGAAGGCGGAAGCCGACAAGCTCGACCAGACTCCCGAATTCGCCCGCAAGATGGCCTATTATCACGACAAGCTGGCGATGGAGGAGCTGCTCGGGAACGTCGCCAAGGCGGCCACGACCGAGGAGGCGGAGCGCAAGGCCTATGACGAGGCCGCCAAGGCGGAGCCGCCGCAGGAAGAGATCCACGCGCGCCACATCCTGCTTCCAACCGAGGAGGAAGCGAAGAAAGCGCTCGCCCGGGTCAAGGGTGGGGAGGATTTCGCCAAGGTGGCCAATGAACTCTCCAAGGATCCGGCAGGCGACGGCGGCGACCTGGGCTGGTTCACCAAGGACCGGATGGTGCCCGAATTCGCCAACGCCGCCTTCAAACTGAAGCAGGGCGAGATTTCCGATCCGGTCAAAACGCAGTTCGGATGGCACATTATCCAGGTGGAAGGCATCCGGACCAAGAGCTTCCCGCCATTCGAGCAGTTGAAGGCGCAGGCCGCGCGCTACGTGGCGACGAAAGCGCAGACCGAGACCATCGCCGCGCTTCACAAAGACGCCAAGATCGAATTGTTCGACGCCAACGGCAAACCGCTGCCGCCCGCGGCTTCAATAGCGCCCGCGGCCCCTCCGGCCGGTTCCAACAAAGCGGCTCCGGCCGGCGCGGACAAGCCGAAGACGCCCTGACTTTCGCCCGCGAAAAAGAGAGCGGCCGCCGGGCCGCGCTCGCCGTCTTCCGGAACGATCCATGGCCGCTCCCGCTCCGCTCTCTCCGCTCGCGCCGAAGGGCTATCCCGTCCTTCCGCCGATCGCGGGCGTGCGCTTCGCCGCCGTCGCGGCGGGCGTGCGCTATGCGGGGCGAACCGACGTGATGTTGGCGCTGTTCGACCGGCCGGCCGCGGTCGCAGGCGTCTTCACCCGCTCCAAGTGTCCTTCCGCGCCGGTCGACTGGTGCCGCGCCCATCTTCAAGGCGGCAGGGCGCGGGCGCTCATCGTCAATTCCGGCAACGCCAACGCGTTCACCGGCGCCGTCGGCGCGAGCGCGGTCGCCCATGTCGCCGAGGCGGCGGCCAAGGTGATCGGCGCCGGGCGGCACGAAATCTTCATGGCGTCGACCGGGGTCATTGGCGAGCCGCTCGACGCCCCGCGCATCACGCGCGCTCTCGAAACGCTCGTCGCCGAGGCCAGGGTCGACCGGCTGATGGACGCCGCCAGGGCGATCATGACCACCGACACCTATCCGAAGGTCGCCACCACGCGCGTAAAGCTCGGCGACGCGGAAGTCGTCATCAACGGCATCGCCAAGGGCGCCGGCATGATCGCGCCCGACATGGCGACCATGCTCGCCTATGTGTTCACCGACGCGCCCGTCAGCTCGAACGCCCTGCAGGCGATGCTGTCGAAATCGGTCGAGCGTTCGTTCAACGCAATCACCGTCGACAGCGACACCTCGACCTCGGACACCTTGATGATCTTCGCCACTGGCGCCGCAAGCGGCGCGCCGGCGATCGAGGACGCCGGCGATCCGCGCGCCGCCGGATTCAAGCGCGCGCTCGACAAGCTCCTGCGCAACCTCGCCCACCAGGTGGTGCGCGACGGCGAAGGCGCGCGCAAGTTCATCGAGATCAACGTCTCGGGCGCGGCGACCCGCAAGGCCGCCAAGCGCGTCGCGCTCTCGATCGCCAATTCGCCGCTGGTCAAGACCGCCTGCGCGGGCGAGGACGCCAACTGGGGCCGCGTCGTCATGGCGGTCGGCAAGGCCGGCGAGAAGGCCGAGCGCGACAAACTCGATATCTTCTTCGGCAAGATCCGCGTCGCCCATCAAGGCATGCGCGACCCGACCTACGACGAGGCGGAGGCGTCGGCTTATATGAAGCGCGACGCGATCGAAATCGCGGTCGATCTCGGTCTCGGGCGCGGGCGCGCCACGGTCTGGACCTGCGACCTCACCAAGGAATACGTCGCGATCAACGGCGACTATCGCTCGTGAAGCTGCTGCTGGTCGTGGCCGCGGCCCTCGTCGACGTCGACGGCCGCGTGCTTCTCGCCCAGAGGCCCAAAGGCAAGCCGCTCGAGGGCCTGTGGGAATTTCCCGGCGGCAAAATCGACCCGAGCGAGCGGCCGGAGGACGCGCTGATCCGCGAGTTGCGCGAAGAGCTCGGCATCGAAGTGAAGGCCGCCTGCCTCGCGCCGCTCACTTTCGCGAGCCATACTTATGAAGACTTCCACCTTCTGATGCCGCTCTACGTCTGCCGCAAATGGGCAGGCTTCGTGCGCCCGCTTGACGGCCAGATTCTAAAATGGGTCCGCCCAAAGGACCTGCGCGCCTTTCCGATGCCGCCCGCCGACGCGCCGCTGATCCCCCACCTGGTGGAGTTGCTGGGGTGAGGCTGGCGCTTGCCGCCCGATCGAAGGCGGCTTCTGCGCCCGAGCGCCCGCCCTCGCGCGACGGCCATTCTCGTCATAGCCGTCAAGCAGGCGTCATACGGTTTCCGCCTAATTGAATTGCCTCGTCGTCATTCCCGGCGCCGCCAAGCGGCGACCGGGAATCCAGAGCTGCGACCGGGCTCGGCGGGGGCGCTCCTCAAATCCCGGGTCGGGGCGTTGGCCCGCCGGGAATGACAATATCGGCGTCAATCATTGGAAACGGAGGACTACGCTCCAAACTCGACCGGATTGTTGAAGTCTCTTTGCGTCGATAGGTTCGCCGCGCGAAATCTGGATTTTCGCGATGGCCTACGTTTCGATTTTTCAACGACATCGCCCCCGGGCGGATACGCGCCGGGAACGATGGAACGTCGCGAATCGACGTTTAGCTGACATAGCAGATCGCGAGTGGACGTCGAGGATTTCCGCCGTCCGATGGTCGACGTGCAACGGCAAATTCCGCCCTGAGCGGACCTCGGCCAAGGCGCCGCCACGTCGTGGAGATCATTTGAGGCCGCCAAGCGAGAGCCCGGTCGTCGGTGATCACCCGCTCAAGAAAACACTTACCTCGCGTCACTCCGACGCTTGCAGTTCTCTCCACCTGCCGGGGGGCGCTCCAAATTCGCGCTTGAACGCTCGGCTGAACGCTTCCTCCAATTCATACCCGACCGAGTAGGCGAGCTGCGCGATTGTCTTGCGGGTCTCTCGCAAGTTGAGCTTCGCAGTCTGAAGCCGCCAGATGGTGAGATATCGGATCGGCGGCATGCCGATGAGCGTTGTGAAGCGCTCCACGAAGGCGCTACGCGATAGGGCAACTTCGCGCGCGAGCTCTTCCGATGTCCATGGGGCGTCAAGCTTGTGATGGATCAAGGCCAGAGCCCGGCCGATATGCGGGTCTTTGAAGCCCTTGAGCCAGCCGACCTTCTCCTCGACGAGGGTCGAGGCGTACTGACGGACCGCCTCGGTCAACAGCGACTTCGGAAAGCCGAGTTAGAACGCTCGAAGAGGCCAACCTGCCTTCTGCGAGTTCGTTCGCCGCAAACCGAACGGAGGCCTCGATCCATTCGCGCGAGGCGCCCCCGCGCACGTCGATCTTGAGCGCCTTGGGCAGCGTTGAGAAGAGCGGGTTGTAGAGTCCTCGCTCGCAAGAAATCCGCACACGATCCGCGTCGCGACGCCGCCTCCGCCATGAACCATCCGGGATAGGCCGCCGTCGGTGGACCGCTGAATGAGCTCGCTCGCGCTAATCGGTCGGACTCCGCGCCGGTCGGCCAGAGTGTGAGGATCATTCTGCGGGAAGAGCACGATCTCTCCGGCGCCGACTTCAACCGGGGGCTCCCTGTCCACGCCAACGAGCATCCTGCCCTCGACGACGACGTGATAGCCGATGATCTGGGCCGGAAGTCCCGCCAAGTGACGCGCGCATTCGTCAGCCGTGATCTCGACGCTGATGCACCAAGGGGCGGTGAAGTGGCCGGATAGAAACACGCTTCCCGTGAGCCGAACCGCGCGCAGCAGGTCGGACAGCGGATCCATCGAAACGGCGGTCGTCGGATTTGGACGAACGGTCAGATGACCCGGTTGCGCGATCATTCGAACCAACCTCGAGTGAGCGTACAGGTTCAGTGTCAGGCGGGCCACGGCAAGTGTGGCGCCGTCGATGGCTAAGGGACCGGGCCGCAGGACCAGCGGCCCCAAACCGAACCCTACGCTCAAATGAGGAGAAAGAATATGTCCGCAATGATGACAGTCACCAAGGAGGCCAAGCGCACTCCGGTTCCGATGAATGGCGTCGATACGCCGGCGCTGTTCGCCACGATCAACGCCGTCGGCGCGCAGCCGGAACTCGCCAAGTTTCAGTTCCGCGCCAAGAGCCGCTGGCTATCAGGCACGCACAGCGAGAGTACGATGCACGGCTTTTTCGGCGCGGGCGGCGAACATACGCACATTGCTCCCTATACCGCTGAGGGCGACCATCCGGCCGTCCTGACCGGCGCCGACGCTGCACCTTCGCCGGTGGAGTGGGTTCTCCATGCGCTGGCCTCGTGTCTAACCGCCGGCATCGGCACCATCGCGGCTGCGCGGGGCATCAAACTCAACAGGGTCGAGTCGACGGTCGAGGGCGACATCGATCTGCGCGGCGTCCTCGGACTCTCCGGCGAGGTCCGCAACGGCTACCAGGGCATCAAGGTTTCCTTTGAGATCGATGGCGACGCGAGTCCGGAACAGCTCGAGAAAATCGTCATGCAGTCGAAGGCCCGGTCGGCCGTCTTCGACATCCTCAGCAACGGAGTCCCGGTCTTGGTCACTGTCAAGACGGCGGCAATCACCTGAACTCGCCTGGCCGCAGGGCCTCGGTTCTGCGGCTCAGCGCAGACTCCAACGGAGGGATACGACATCATGCGCAAGACTGACGTTATCATCGTCGGCGGCGGCCAGGCTGGCCTCGCCATGAGCCGAAGCCTCGCATTGCGCGGCGTCGACCACGTCGTGCTGGAGCGCGGGCGGATCGCCGAGCGGTGGCATTCGGAGCGCTGGCGCTCGCTGCACCTGCTGACGACCAATGCGATGAGCGTTCTTCCCGGCTTGCCGTATGATGGGAGTGATCCTGACGCCTTCATGCCGGCCGGCGCGTTCGCCGCCTATCTCGAGCTTCATGCGCAGACGATCGCCTCGCCCGTCATGAGCGGCGTCGAAGTGACGGAAGTCGAACCGACGGCCGGCGGATACCGCGTCTCGACCACCGCCGGAGAATGGCGCTCGCAGGCCGTCGTCGTTGCGACGGGCGCCAGCGATGACGCCGTTCCGTCCAGCGATGGCCCAGGCGCTCGCGACATCGATTCTCCAGGTGTCGCCGACGCACTACTGGGAGCCGGCGCAGCTTCCGGACGGCGGCGTGCTTGTGGTTGGCGCCTCGTCGACTGGCGCTCAGCTCGCCGAGGAGTCCATGCCTCAGGGCGGCCGGTGACGCTCTCCGTCGGAGATCACACGCGGGCGCCCCGGCGCTATCGCGGACGGGACATCTACGCCTGGATGGAGACGGCCGGCATTCTCGACGATCCGGCCCTCGAGGGAGGCAATCTTGACGCCGCTCGCCGCCAGCCGTCGCTGCAACTGGTCGGCCGTCCCGACCACCGCGACCTCGACCTCGGCGTTCTGACCCGGTTGGGCGTGCGGCTCGCGGGCAGGCTCGTCGCCATCGACGGCGCAAAAGCCGAGTTCGCCGACGACCTCGATCGGACGACGAAGGCCTCGCATAAGCGCATGCTGCGCATTCTCGACCGGATCGACGGACACATCGGCGATCTTGGACTCGAGGCGCCGGTTGCCGACCCCGCGGGCGGATTCCCATTCTGGTCGACGGTGGCGCGGCTGACGCTCGATCTTCGGAAAGAGAACTTCCGGTCGGTCGTTTGGGCGACCGGCTACGTCCGCCGCTATCCGTGGCTCAAGGCGCCCGTCCTCGATCAGCGCGGCGAGATCGTCCACCGTGGTGGCGTGACGCCGCTGCCCGGCCTATACCTGATCGGGCTCACTTTCCTGCGCCGCCGGCGATCGTCGTTCATCGACGGCTGCGGACTCGACGCGGAAGACCTGGCGCCGATTGTGAAAGCTGGCCTCGGCCAATCCATGAAAGAGGCTGCTTGAGGCGGCCGGCGGTTCGGTCGTGGGAGGACGCTCTGTCGACCGCCCGCGTTTGCCGATGGGGAGGATTCCGATGAACATCCCTGTCCTGGTTCTCCTGGGATTCGCGTCGTGGACGCTGATCGTTCTGACGATCGGCGTCGGTGGCTACCGCTGGGCGCTCATTCTTTCCGGGCGCGCCTCGGTCGCCGGCTGGCGAGCCGACGCGTCGCAGGGCGCAGATTGGTATCAACGCGTCACGCGGGCGCACATGAATTGCGTCGAGAATCTGCCGGTCTATGGAGCGATTGTCGTGGCGCTGACGGTCGTCGGGTTGCAAAGCCCTCTCATGGACGGGCTCTCCGAGGCCATGCTGGCCGCGCGGATCGGACAGACATTGGTTCACGTCACGCTGCGTCAGACCAACGCCGTCGTGAGCGTCCGCTTCACCCTGTTTTCGATTCAGCTGGCCTGCATGTTCGCCATGGCCGCCGCCGCCGCGGCGGCGATGATTCATTGAAGTGTTGCGGCTACGCAGACAATTCTTGCTGCTCTTTTACCGGGATCGGCTCCAGTCTCGACGGAAGAACTTCCTCTAAAAATGTGCTTTCCTGCCTGGTTCACAGTCGTACGGCGATCGGACGGTGAAGCGCTTTCACCGCGAGCGATCTATGAGCGCTCTTTCATATCGCTGCTAATATGAACGACGATGGAAAACGCATGAGCGACGCCCGACGTGTTCTTGTGTGGGACGCCCGTGTCCCCGTATTTTACTGGCTTATCGCGGTGTTTGTCGAGGCGGCCTACGCGACTTGGCGGCTAAACTGGATGGTTTGGCGCCGATGGGTCGGCGCCGCTCCGGGTCCGAGCTTGAGACGGGCGGCCGCTTGACCATGCGTTCCTTCCAACGGCTGATTGGCTGGGCCGGATCGGTGGGCCGCGACCCCTTGGACAACCCCGATAGAGGGCTGCGCAAACGTCTGGCTGTGCTGGTATCTATCGGAACGATGCCAATGACGATCGGCTGGTCGTTGATTTATCTTGCCGCCGGGGCGCCCCTTGCCGCGTCCATCCCCGCCGCCTACTCAATCATCACGCCGATTAACACCCTGGTCTTCAATCGGACACGCGATCTTCGCGCCTACCGTTTTTCCCAGCTGCTGATGACGCTGCTTTTGCCATGGGGCGTCATGGTGAGCCTGGGCGGTTTCGGCCCATCGAGCGCCGTCATTATCTGGGCCGCGCTGTGCCCGCTTGTCGCTTTGCTGATCGAAGATCTGCGACGAACGATTGCCTGGGTCGTCGGGTTTTTACTGCTGCTGATCAGCGGCGCGGCGCTCGAACCCTACCTGGCGCCATCGCGCCTCTCACCTGCGTTCGTCACATGGTTTTTCGCCCTCAACCTCGGCATGGTGATCGCGATCGTGTTCGCGCTCCTCTACTATTTTGTAGCGCAGAGGAATTTTTTCTACGAGCGCTCGGAGACGCTGCTGCTGAGTATTCTTCCAAGGGAAATCTCGGAAGCTCTCAAAGCCGGCGAGCGCACCATCGCCACGCATCACGAGTCGGCAAGCATCCTATTCGCAGACATTGCAGGATTCACGACTCTCTCCGCCACCATGGCGCCCATGAGACTGGTTGATCTCCTCAACGAGGTGTTCCAGTGCTTCGACGATCTCGTTGAGGGGTATGGCCTGGAAAAGATAAAGACGATCGGAGACTGCTATATGGTTGCGGCCGGCGTGCCGAAACCGCGGGCGGACCACGCGAAGGCTCTCATTCGGCTTGCGCTCGACATGCAGAGCGCCGTGTCGGCGCGGCGCTTTGGCGAACAACGGCTTTCGATCCGGATCGGCGTCAACTCTGGTCCGGTCGTCGCCGGCGTCATCGGCCACAACAAATTCAATTATGATCTGTGGGGTGACGCGGTGAACATGGCGAGCCGCATGGAGTTACACGGGGAAACCGGCAAGATTCAGGTGACGCGCAGCACTTACGAGCTCATCTCTGATGAGTTCGCCTGTGAAGCCAAGGGCACGGTCAAGATTAAAGGCGCGGGGACGGCCGGTGTTTGGCACGTCATCGGTATCAAGCCGAGGTCAACGTCCTAATCCCCCAATAGGCGACGCAGGGCGCGACTTGCAATGTCCCCTCCACGGCGAATCCTGACATTTTCTCGCTTGGGACGAATATTCGCCTAGCTCGAACTAGCGCATTCGCAGCGTCATTCGGGGACGACCGGTCCTGGCGCATTTCTTCCGTATCGCGACCAGTCGATATTGCCCGTTCGCCGCGCCGTCCGGGAATGTCCGCTCCTTTGCAAAGCGGTCACCGGCGCAAAACGGTCACTGGCGGAAGCACGAAGGCTGGATTTTGGCCCTGGAGCATGTTTCGTTGAGGCGGAAACGGTGCGGTCGTCGCGAGCGTCAGCGAAAGGGTCCGGAGCGCCCGGCATGGCCTCTGCTGCGGCGAGATTTGATCCTGGATGGGCCAAACGCAGCCGGACGAAAAAACGCTCAGGCTCGCCATTTGGTCGGTTCGCGGGCCTGGCAGGCTCGGGCGGCAATTTCTGTCGGTAGCAGACGATATGTCCGGTTTAGGTAGCGCACAACCCGTCCGGTTATCCGAAGCCTTTTGGAGGGTTTTGGATGCGCCGGAGGGAAGCCGAAGAGGCTGTGCGCATGGCGAGGTTTTTGAACCTTCTGCACCGTTGGGAATTTGCGGAGCTCAATCAGGAAGAGGCGGCCGAGTTGCTGGGGGTGAGCGAACGGACGTTCCGGCGCTGGACGCGGCGGTACGAGGAGGAGGGCGAAGCCGGGCTCTTGCACCGCAGGCTCGGCAAGGCGTCGGGCAAGCGGGTTCCGATCGACCGGGCCGAGGAGGTGGAGCGGCTTTATCTCGAGCGCTACCAGGGCTTCACGGTGAAGCACTTTCACGAGCATCTGGTGAAGGATCACGGCTTCGGCTGGGGCTACACCTGGTTGAAGCTGCATCTGCAGTGGAAGGGCGTTGTCGGAAAGGCGCCGCGCAAAGGCGCGCACCGGAGGAAGCGCGAGCGGCGACCCCTGCCGGGCATGATGCTGCATCAGGACGGTTCGCGCCACGTCTCGCTCGCAGGCCAGCCTGCGCTCGACCTCATCGTGACGATGGACGATGCGACCGGGACGATCTACTCGGCGGTCCTGGTCGAGGAGGAGGGCACGGCTTCGACCTTCAAGACGCTCAAAGAGGTGTTTGGCGAGCATGGCCTGCCGATGAGCCTCTACACCGACCGCGGGACGCATTACTTTCACACGCCCAAAGCCGGCGGCGAAGTCGACCGCGGCCATCCGACCCAGGTCAGCCGGGCCCTCAAGCAGCTTGGGATTGAGCACATCGGAGCCTATTCGCCACAGGCGCGGGGCCGGTCGGAGCGCGCGTTCGCAACGCTTCAGGATCGTCTGGTCAACGAACTCGCGCTCGCCGGCTTAACCGATATCGAGGCGGCGAACGCCTTCATTGCCGAGGTTTACCTGCCCGCCCACAACGCCCGCTTCGCGATCCCGGCGGCCGGCGAAGGCTCCGCCTTCACGCCCATTCCCGGCGTCGACCTCGACGAGATCCTGTGCGTCGAGGAAGAGCAGCAGGTTGGCCACGACAATTGCGTCTCCTACCGCACGCTGAAACTGCAGATCCCGGAAAGTCCGATGCGGCCGCATTTCGTCAAGGCGCGGGTCAAGGTCCACGTCTACCCCGACGGCTCCCACGCCGTCTTCCACGGGCCGCGCTGCATCGGCCGCTACGACGAGAAGGGACGACTACACAGACCCGGCGCGCAGCTTGAATCCGCTCAGCCCGCGCCGCCTGTGGACATGTGGACGACGCTTCGCCTCGCCCACATGTCCACAGGACAACAGAAACAGAAGAAGCGGACATTTGATGTGCTACCTAAACCGGACATATCGTCTGCTACCGACACTCGGGCGGCAATTTGGCTCTTATAGCGTTATCTATTGGTTTGATTAGAATGGTTTCGGGTCGAGGGATGATTCGATGCGGGCTCAGGACTTTTCGGCTTGGCTTTCGGCAATTGCGGGCATGAGCGCGGAGCAGCGGCGGGAGGCCTTGCAGGCGCTGACGAAGGCGGACGAGAAGGTTGCCGCTTCGGGAGAAGGAGCTTCGGCTGGCGAAGGCGGCAAGCGCGGCCGGCGCGAGGACGCGCTTGGAGCGATGAGCGTTGAGCGGGTGGAAAGTCAGGGCTGCCCCCATTGCGCCGGCCGCGAGATCAGTGGCTGGGGCCGCTCGGACGGGCTGTTGCGGTTCCGCTGCAAGAGTTGCGGGCGCACGTTCAACGCGCTGACCAAAACGCCGATGGCGCATCTGCGCAAGAAGGAGCGTTGGCTCGATCACGCCCAGGCGATGATCGAGGGCAAGAGCCTGGCCAAGACCGCTGAACTGTGCGGCGTCCATCCGACCACCGCCTTCCGCTGGCGGCATCGGTTTCTCCGCGCGCCCGCCGACGACAAGCCTTGAACGTTGAGCGGAATCGTCGAGGCGGATGAGACCTTTATCCTCGAGTCCTTCAAGGGCCGCTGGTCCAATCTGTCGCGAAAGGCGCGCAAGCGGGGCGGAACGGCCCGTCATCCGGGTTCCTATCAGGACAATATTCCCGTTCTCGTCGCCCGCGACCGGAAGGGCGCGACCTTCGACGCCGTTCTGCCGCAGGACGACGGCGCCTCGATCGCCGCCGTGCTGACGGGCGTCGTTACGCCCGGAAATCATCTCGTCGGGGATGGCGGCAAGCCATTGGCCGCCTTCGCGCGCAAGGCCAAAATTCCCTTTCACGCCGTGCCTTCGCCGGGAAAGCCGACCGCCGAGGCGCCTCACCTGCACATCAATAACGTCAACGCCTACCACAGCCGCCTCAAGCAATGGCTCAACCGCTTCAACGGCGTCGCCACCAAAAACCTGCCAAGCTATCTCGGCTGGCGACGCGCCCTCGAAGCCTGGGGCCAACACCTCGATCCGCCAAAATGGATCCGCGGCGCTATCGGCAACGGGCCATACCAACAGATAACGCTATAAGAGCGGGCAATTTCTTGCTGAAAATCCGAAGCCGTGTTAGTGTGCCTCTTGTCATGAACAAAGCAGTCGCCAGCGCGGGCCGAGGGACCAGGGCGGAAGCCGCCGGTTCGGCCCGCGCGGGCGCATATCACAAGATGTACATGGCGGTTATTGACCCTGACGATTTTTTTTCCGTTCGGATTCGACTTAACCCATTGAAAAGTCTCGATTCGGACGAAAGAATCCAAGCAAATCCAAGCAAATCCAAGCGTATTTTTGCTTGGATTTCCTTGGATTCTCTTGGTCTGGCTTGGATCGGCTTGGAAAAATTTGGCTGGGCGCGGGCGACAAGCGCCAGATTGCGATTGCGCGCTCCGCAACCGCCCCTTAAGGCCCCGGGCTCTATTCTGCCCCGATGCCGAAACCCGCCGAGTTCGCTCGAGCTTGCCGCCCTTCCCGCCGCGCCCGACCTCGCCGCGGCCGTCTCGGCATGGCTCGGGCGGCTCAACGGCGAGCGGCGGATGTCCGCTCACACCATCGAGGCCTATGGCCGCGACGCCAGGCAATTCCTCGCCTTCCTCGCCGAGCGCTTCGGCGCCCCGCCGGCAATCGCCGATTTCACCGATTGCGCGCCTTCGGACTTAAGGGCGTTTCTGGCGCGCCGCCGGGCGGAAGGGGTCGAGGGCCGTTCGCTGCAGCGCGCGCTGTCGGCCTTGCGGTCGCTGGCGCGCCACATCGCCCGAGAGGGCGGCGAAACGGCCTCGGCGCTTGGCGCGGTGCGCGCGCCCAGGGCCGCGCGGCGCCTTCCCCGGCCTTTGAGCGCCCCGGACGCAAGAGCCGTCGCGACCACCGCCCCGCGCGAAGGCGAGGCGCGCGAGCAATGGATTTTGGCGCGCGACGCCGCGGTGCTGGCGCTGTGTTACGGGGCGGGGCTGCGCATCTCGGAGGCGCTGTCGATCCGGCGCGCCGACGCGCCGATCGGGGCCACTGAGGCGATCACGATCGTCGGCAAGGGCAAGAAGACGCGCTCGGCGCCGATCATCGCGCCAGTGCGCAGGGCGGTCGAAGACTATCTCGCGCTTTGCCCTTACGCGCTGAAACCCGGCGGGCCCCTGTTCGTCGGCGCGAAGGGCGGGCCGCTGTCGCCGCGAATCGTGCAACTGGCGATGGAGCGGATGCGCGGCGCGCTCGGGCTGCCCGACAGCGCGACGCCGCACGCTTTGCGCCATTCCTTCGCCACCCATCTCCTGGAGCGCGGGGGCGACCTGCGCACCATCCAGGACCTGCTCGGCCATGCCTCGCTGTCGACGACCCAGGTCTATACCGGCGTCGACGGCGCGCGGCTGATCGCCGCGTATCGCTCAGCCCATCCGAGGGCGTGAGCGCCGCGGTCGACGGACGCCCGCCCAACGCGGTATGATGACGCCGTCATCCGAACCGCGAGGAAAGCCTTATGTCCGGCAAACGCATCGTCTTCACCGGCGGAACCGGCAAGGCCGGCCGGCACGCCATCCCGCATCTCGCAGCCCATGGATATTCGATCCTCAACGTCGATCTGAAGCCCCTCGACTCAGGCGAAGCGCCGACTCTGATCGCCGATCTCACCGACAGCGGCCAGACGTTCAACGCGTTGACGACCCACCCCGACTTTGCCGGCTTCGATCTCGGCCATCCGCCGCGCCCGCCGGACGCGGTGGTCCATTTCGCCGCCATTCCGCGGGTGCTGATCGAGCCCGACAACGTCACCTTCGCCACCAACGTGCTGAGCACCTACAACGTGATCGAAGCGGCGATGAAGCTCGGGGTCAGGAAGGTCGTCATCGCCTCCAGCGAGACGACCTACGGCGTCTGCTTCGCCGAGGGCGACAAGGACTTTCATTCCTTCCCGCTTGAAGAGGATTACGACATCGACCCGATGGATTCCTACGGCCTCTCCAAGGTCTGCAACGAAAAGACTGCGCGCGCCTTCGCGATGCGCTACGGCGCCGACATCTACGCGTTGCGCATCGGCAACGTGATCGAGCCGCATGAGTATCCTCGGTTCGCGGAATTTCTCGCCGACCCGCCGATGCGCAAGCGCAACGCCTGGAGCTATGTCGACGCCCGCGACCTCGGCGAGATCGTGCGGCTGTGCCTTGAAAAGGACGGGCTCGGCTTCCAGGTCTTCAACGCCGTCAACGACACGATCACGCTCGAGACGCCGACCAGGAAGGCGCTGGCGAAGCTTTGTCCGAAGACGCCGGTCACCCGCGAAATGGGCGAATTCGAAGCGCCGCTGTCGAACCGCAAGGCGCGCGAGGTGCTGGGCTTCAAAGAAGCGCACAACTGGCGCCGTTACCTCAAGTCTTAGGGTCCCGCCGGCTCCCAAGCGCCCGAACCGCTCGAGCCGACGGTCGCCGCAAATCTCGCGAATAAGGGTTGGCCGTCCATGCTGAACTCCCTCGCAGCCAACAGGGTGAAACGCGATTCGCTCCTCTTGGGAATCCCAAACCGATTCTGCCTACCCGGAACCCGCTCCAAGATCCCCGTTAACCCGAGTTCGGGCTTGGCCGAAATCGGCTCAAGCTTGACTTCGCGCTTTGCCGCCGCCAGTTTCGCGCGCCGCGACGGCCCGGCGGCTGGTTTCTAGGTTTCGATGCGCACCTATCTCAGTTTCGAAGCGCCGGTCGCCGATATTGACGCCCGTCTCGACGAGTTGCGCGCGGTTGCAGAAAAGGAGGAATCGCCGGCGATCGCAGACGAAATCGCCAGGCTGGAGGCCAGGGCGGACAAGGCGCTGGCCGACCTCTACGCCAATCTGACGCCGTGGCAGAAAACCCAGGTCGCCCGTGTGCAGGGCAGGCCGCGCTTCACCGACTACGTCAGCGGGCTCATCGCCGAATTCACCCCGCTTGCGGGCGACCGTTATTTCGGCGAGGACGAGGCGATCGTCGGCGGTCTAGGCCGGTTCGAGGGCGAACCGGTCTGCCTCATGGGTCAGGAGAAGGGCGACGACACCCAGAGCCGCTTGCGCCACAATTTCGGCATGGCGCGCCCGGAGGGCTACCGCAAGGCGGTGCGCCTGATGCAGCTTGCCGACCGTTTCGGCCTGCCGGTGATTGCGCTCGTTGACACGGCCGGCGCCTTTCCGGGCATCGACGCCGAGGAGCGCGGCCAGGCCGAGGCGATCGCCCGCTCGATCGACGCGTGTCTTTCGCTCGGCGTGCCCAGCGTCGCTGTCGTCGTCGGCGAGGGCGGGTCGGGAGGCGCGGTCGCCATCGCCACCTGCAACAAGGTTTTGATGCTCGAACATGCGATCTACACCGTCGCTTCGCCCGAGGCGTCGGCTTCGATCCTGTGGCGTGATTCCTCGCGGGCGCAGGACGCGGCGATGAGCATGAAGATCACGGCCCAGGACCTGCTCAGGTTCGGCGTCATCGACGGGATCGTTCCCGAGCCGGTCGGCGGCGCCCACCGCGATCCGGCCGCGGCGATCGCGGCGACCGGCCAAGCGATCGGCGAGGCCCTCAAGTCGCTCCACAATATGACCCGCGAGGAGCTCGTCGAAGCGCGCGCGGCGAAATTCCTCGCCATCGGCCGGAAGATTTAGGCGGCGCGCACCCCAACCGGTCGCCCGTGAACGGGCGAGGGGCGTTTCCCTTCTCCCGCTCAGCCCGCAAAGAACGGGCGTCTCTCTCCGCCCGGTGCGGGAGAAGTTGGACCGAAGGGCCGGCTGACCGTTTTCGCGCGAAGGGAGCCTCCGATGAATCAAACTTGGCGCTGGTTTGGGCCGGACGATCCGGTCGGCCTCGAAAATGCGGCGCAGGCCGGCGCCGCCGGCATCGTCACCGCGCTCCACCATAAGAACCAGGGCGAGGTCTGGAGCGTCGACGAGATCGAAAAGCGCCGCGCGTCGATCGAGCGCGCGGGGCTTGTCTGGTCGGTGGTCGAGAGCATCGGCGTCGGCGAGGAGATCAAGACCCGAAGCGGCGGCTATCGCGAAAAGATCGATAATCACAAGCAGTCGATCCGCAACGCCGCGCGGGCCGGGGTGAAGGTCTTCTGCTACAATTTCATGGCCATCACCGACTGGACCCGGACCGATCTCGACTGGCCCCTGCCCAACGGCGGGAAGGCTCTGCGCTTCGACGCGGTCGATTTCGCGGCCTACGATCTCTTCATGCTCGAGCGCGAGGACGCCGAGGCCGGCTATTCGCCGGCGCAGATCGCGTCCGCGCAAGCGCGCCTGGAAAAGATGAAGCCGGACAAAAGGCAGGCGCTCGAACGGGTGCTGATCGACTGGCTGCCGGCGCGCGACTTCGCTTACGACCGCCAGAGCTTCAGGCGCGCGCTCGCGCTCTATAGGGGGATCGCGGTCGAGGATCTGCGCGCCAATCTGATCGCCTTCGTGCGCGAGATCGCGGCGGTCGCGCAGGAGGAAGGGGCAAGGCTCGCCATCCATCCCGACGATCCCGCCTTCCCGATCTTCGGCCTGCCGCGGGTGATGTCGACGGCCGAGGACGTGCGCAAGCTGTTTGAGGCGGTGCCGTCGCAGGCCTGCGGACTGACCTTGTGCGCCGGCTCGTTCGGCTCCAATCCGGCCAACGATCTCGTCGCGATGGCCCGCGAATTCGGCCCCCGGATTCATTTCGTCCACCTGCGCAACGTGAAGCGCGAGCCGGACGGCTCGTTCTTCGAGGCGGATCACTTGGACGGCGATGCGGACCTCGTCGCGCTCGTCGCCGCCATGATGGCGGAGGAGGAGCGCCGCCGCGCCGAAGGCCGCGCCGATTCCGAAATCCCGATGCGCCCCGACCACGGCCATCTCTACGGCGACGATCTGGCCAAACGCGCGAACCCCGGCTATTCCTTCATTGGCCGCCTCAAGGGCCTCGCCGAGTTGCGCGGCGTGATGAAGACGGTGGAGGCGTTCCGGGCGGGGAGGGTGAGGTGAACCGGACTCGCTCGGTCGCTGACGCCGCCGCAATTCGCTGTCGATCTCTTGCGGAGCAAGCGCGCCTCGGGCGCCGGCAGCGTCAATTCCGCTGGGCGACGCTGGTTTCTTGCGAAACCGGCATCCACTCATTCGCATCCCGCTCTAGGCCGCGATTGTGCGATGCACAACCAGGGTTCAGAAAAATGTTGCACTGCACTATACTTCGAGCTATGATCGCTTGAGAATGAATCTGGTCGTCCTCAAAGGAGTTTCAATGTCAATCGATTTTGGCGCCGCGCAAGGGATCGAGATCGAGCCCAGCGGAAGCCAGTCGCGATTGGCCGCAAACGCCGCTCGGCCGCCCGAAAATGTCCCGGTCGCTGACGGGTCGCCGGCCGCGCAGAACCGGCCCGCGATGGACGACTCGCTCCATCGCATCGTGATCGTCGGCGGCGGGGCCGCGGGACTGGAGCTGGCGAGCAAATTGGGCGAACGCCTCGGCCGCCGAAACCGCGCCCGCGTCACGCTCGTCGACCGCAGCCGCACCCACATCTGGAAACCATTGCTGCATTCGGTCGCCGCCGGGAGCCTGCGCCGCTCTCAGCATGAACTCAATTACATCGCCCAGGCGCATTGGCGCCATTTCCGATACCGCAACGGCGAAATGATTGGCCTCGACCGTATCGCGAAAACGATCAGGCTCGCCCCCACGCATGATAGCGAGGGGCGCGAAATCAGCCCGAAGGCGACGATCGGCTACGACACGCTGGTGATCGCGGTCGGCAGCGTCACCAACGATTTTGGAACGCCCGGCGCCGTGGATTACGCCGTACCCTTGGAAACCGCCGAGCAGGCCAGCCGCTTCAACCACCGTCTGGTCAACGCCTGCCTGCGCGCGCAGGACCAGGACGCTCCCGTCCGTCCCGGCCAGTTGCACGTTGCGATCATCGGCGCCGGCGCCACCGGCACCGAGCTCGCCGCGGAACTGCACCACACCGCTCGCGCGATTATCGCCTATGGACTCGACCGGATCGACCCTGAGCGCGACCTTCGCATTGTGCTGATCGAGGCCGGAGACCGCATCCTTCGCGCTCTGCCGGAGCGCATCTCCAAATCGACTCACGACCTGCTGACGAAACTGGGGGTGGAGGTGCGCACTGGCGCTCGCGTCGCCGAGGTGCACGAGGACGGCGTAAAGCTCGTGGGCGGCGAGTTTATTCCGTCCGAACTGGTGATCTGGTCCGCGGGCGTGAAGGCGCCGAATTTCCTCAACAAAATAGCCGGGCTCGAGACCAACCGCATCAACCAGCTCGTGGTCCGCCCAACGTTGCAAACCACGTTGGATGGCAGTATTTTTGCGATCGGCGACTGTGCTGCCTGTCCGCGTCCGGGCTTTCCGGAAGGCGTGCCCCCGCGCGCGCAGGCCGCGCATCAGCAGTCCGACTTCATGGTCAAGCAGCTCAATCGATTGCTTTCCGGCAAGCCATTGCGCGAGTTCGCCTATCGCGACTTCGGCTCTTTGGTGTCTCTGGGCGCCTATAGCACCATCGGCAGCCTGATGGGTTTTGTGATTGGGCGCAGCTTCTTGGTCGAAGGCTATGTCGCGCGTCTGATGTATCGCGGACTCTACAAGATGCACGAAGCCGCCCTTCACGGCCGCGGCCGGACCTTGCTTCGCTTCTTGACGCCCGGCGCCCGGCCGGCGCCGACCGTGAAACTGCATTGAGGGTTGGCGCAGAGCTCAGTTTGGGCGTTTTCTGACCCCGGGCGTCGTCCAAGCGGCCAGGGGAGGCTGACCGACAACTGCGTTCGGCCGCGGAGGCAGGCGGTCAGCGCCGCCGCAATCCGCGGCGGCTGTCGATCGCCAATGCGCGCGACGAAATCGAAGCTCTCCTTGACGACAATCCAAGCCTGAAGACCGTCATCGAAGACGTGGCGGCCCCCCGCCTGGGCCGGGAGTTCCTCGCTTTTTGCGAAAGCAAAAGGCCTCCAACGATGCCGCAGAGGGCGTCGCTATACTGTCGAGCCCCCTGGGGCCGTCCTTCGAGGCCGCTTCGCGGCGTCCAGGACGAGGTCCGTTGAGCAATGGGCGCCGTATTGAGCAATCAGGGCTCCGAATCCGGGTTAATTTGCTTTAACCGGTCTGGGCCATGAGGATTTCGGCGAGCCTTTCGACGTCCCAGCTGGCTATTTTTCTGCGCAGCTTGAGGCTTTTGAGCCGGGGGGCTTGGTCTTGCGCCGACAGGGCTTGACGGGAAGGTTGGGCGGGTCGCTGATGCGGGTGGCGGCGCGCAGCCTGTTGAAGGCGAACTTGCGCACGAGCGCCATGTTTTGCGCGCCGTGGCCCTTGCGCACGCGCGACAGGTCTTCCTGGAAGGTTACGTCGAGCGTCCAGTGCAGGGTGTTCTCGATGCCCCAGTGGCCGCGGATGGCCTGTGCGAGCGCGGTCGCGGAACGCGCGCTGGACGTGATGTAATAGCGGGTGTCGAACCGGGAGCGATCCTTCAGTTCGGTTCGCGCTTCGACCCTGACGATGGCGCACGCGTCGACGAAGCGGACTTCGCCGGGAAAGCGTCGGTCGCCGTCGAGCCAGTCGACTTGGCGCAACACCGAGACGGTGCGGGTTTCGATGCGGCCGTGGCCCTTGTCGAGATCGGCGTCGATCTCGACCTGGCCCTTGTCGGCGGCTTCGAAGGCGGCCTCGATGTCGGCCTGCAAGGTCGGCTGGTTGCCTTTGACGGCGAGCAGATAATCCGCCCCGACGGCCCGGATGGATTGGGCGATCTGA
>CAWASR010000004.1:0-26402 GCA_963784805.1 uncultured Alphaproteobacteria bacterium | reverse complement strand
CGCCTCGTCCCGGCCATGCTCTCCCAGGCTTGGCGTGAATCGGCTGACGCTCCGCGTGCGCTCGCTCTCTTCCGCCGCCAAGCGAGCGTCTACCGCGTCGGCACCGGATGCTCGCCACGATAGTCGTAGAAGCCGCGTTGGGTCTTGCGGCCCAGCCATCCGGCCTCGACGTATTTCACCAGCAGCGGACACGGACGGTATTTCGAGTCCGCGAGACCCTCGTGGAGCACCTGCATGACCGAGAGGCAGGTGTCGAGGCCGATGAAGTCGGCGAGTTGCAGCGGGCCCATAGGGTGATTGGCGCCGAGCCGCATGGCGGTGTCGATCGACTCGACTGACCCGACCCCCTCGTAGAGCGTATAGACGGCCTCGTTGATCATCGGCAGCAGGATGCGGTTGACGATGAAGGCGGGGAAATCCTCCGACATCGTGGCGGTCTTGCCGAGACGGGTGACGAAAGTCTTGGCGGCCTCGTAAGTTTCGTCCTTGGTGGCGATGCCGCGGATCAATTCGACCAGCTGCATTTTCGGCACCGGATTCATGAAGTGGATGCCGATGAAGCGCTCGGGATTGGCGGTCACCGAGGCGAGGCGCGTAATCGAGATCGAGGAGGTGTTGGACGCGACGATCGCGTCGGTCTTCACGAACGAGCGCAGCGCGGTGAAAATCTTGCGCTTGACTTCCTCGTTCTCGGACGCCGCCTCGACGACGAGATCGCAGTCGCCGAGTTTGTCCAGCGTCCGTGCGACATGGATGCGATCGAGGATCGCGTGCCTTCCCGCCTCATCGAGCTGTCCCTTGGCGACCTGGCGCGACAGAAGGCCATTGATCGTCGCCAGCGCGCCGTTGATCCGCTCCTCGGCGACGTCGTTGAGGTGAACGTCCAGTCCCGCCTGGGCGGCGACCTGCGCGATGCCGGCGCCCATCTGCCCCGCGCCGATGACGCCGACCGTGTCGATGTTGAGTGCCATGCTCTTTTCCAACGCGCCCCGCAATTCGGGCCGGGATCATAGACGAGCGGCTGCGGGCGTCCAGTCGGGCGCCCCGGCATATGCCGGTCCTGCCGGACCTTACCGTCCGATCTTGGCCAGCTCCGCGGTCAATTCCGGCAGGGCGGAATAGAGATCTGCGACAAGACCATAGTCGGCGACCTGGAAGATCGGCGCCTCCTCGTCCTTATTGATGGCGACGATGACTTTCGAATCCTTCATGCCGGCCAGGTGCTGGATCGCCCCCGAGATTCCGACCGCGATATAAAGTTCTGGCGCCACGACCTTGCCGGTCTGGCCCACCTGCCAGTCGTTCGGAGCGTAGCCCGCGTCGACCGCGGCGCGCGAGGCGCCCATCGCCGCGCCGAGCTTGTCGGCGACCGGTTCGATATAGGTCTTGAAATTCTCCGCCTTCTGCATCGCCCGGCCGCCCGAGATGATGATCCTGGCCGAGGTCAGTTCCGGCCGGTCGGATTTGGCGAGCGCTTCGCCGACGAAGGACGAGACCCCAGGGTTCGGGGCGGAAGCGACCGGCTCGATGGGCGCCGCGGCGCCCTCGCCCGCGGCGGGAAAGGAGGCCGTGCGCACGGTCACGACAATTTTCGGATCCGTCGATTCGACCGTCTGGATCGCATTGCCGGCGTAGATCGGCCGCTCGAAGGTCTTGGGGCCCAGCACCTTGATGATGTCGGAAACCTGCATCACGTCGAGTAACGCGGCCACTCGCGGCGCGACGTTCTTTCCGTTGGCCGTGCAGGGCGCGACGATCGCATCATAGCCGCCCGCGAGCGAGACGATCAGCGCCGCCAGCGGCTCGGCGAGGCCGTGGGCGTAGATCGGATCCTCGGCGACGCGCACTTTCGCCACGCCCGCGAGTTTGGCCGCGCTCGCCGCCGCCTCGCCGAGGTTGTGCCCGGCCACGAGAATGTCGACCGGCGCGCCCAGTCCGACCGCGGCGGTCAGCGCGCGGGCGGTCAGGTCGCTCAATTGGCCGCTGGCGACTACTTCCGCCAGAAGAAGCGTCGCCATGGTCAGATCACTCCGGCTTCGTCATGCAGCTTGGCGACGAGTTCCGCCACCGTCTTGACTTTCACTCCAGCCTTGCGGCCGCTGGGCTCGGCCGTTTTCAGAACCTTTAGCCGGGGCGTGACATCGACGCCGTAATCGGCCGGCGTCTTCTCGTCGATCGGCTTCTTCTTCGCCTTCATGATGTTGGGCAGCGAGGCGTAGCGGGGCTCGTTGAGGCGCAGGTCGGTGGTGACGATCGCGGGCAGCTTCAGCTCGACGGTCTGCAGGCCGCCATCGACTTCGCGCGTGACCTCGACCTTGCCGTCCCCCACCACAACCTTGGAGGCGAAGGTGCCCTGGCCCCAGCCGGTCAGAGCGGCGAGCATCTGGCCGGTCTGGTTGCAGTCGTCGTCGATCGCCTGCTTGCCCATGATGACGAGGCCCGGCTCTTCGGCGGCGATGACGCCTTTCAACATCTTGGCGACCGCGAGCGGCTCGACGATCGTGTCGCATTTGATGAGAACGCCGCGGTCGGCGCCCATCGCGAGCGCAGTGCGTATCGTTTCGCCAGCCTGCGCCTGGCCGATGGAGACGACGACGACCTCGCTCGCCTTGCCGGCCTCCTTCTGTCGGAGCGCCTCCTCGACCGCGATCTCGTCGAACGGATTCATCGACATCTTGACGTTGGCGAGTTCGACCCCGGACCCGTCCGACTTGATGCGGATCTTGATGTTGTAGTCGACCACCCGCTTCACGGGCACGAGAATCTTCATCGGCGGAGAAACTCCATCCTCGATCGCGCGCGTTCGCGCGGCATTTCCTGGCCGAAACCCCTAATCTTGGCTCCCGCGTTAGTCAACGCGGCGCAATGCTGGCGAAAGAAGGCGACTCTGAAGCAACGCGACGGATGTTCGTCGCCAATCGGAGGCGAACAGACGCCAGCCTACGCCAACGCCCTGCTCACTTTTTTTGCCGCCGGCCCATTCGCGATTGACAGATGTCCGCCGCAAACGGGATGATGATCCCAACGGAGGCGGCCTTTCCCGCGAGTGCGGGCGGGCCTTTACATCCGATAGGGCCGCCGCGAAGGGAGAAACGCAGAAGGGAGAGACGCAAATGAGCGAACTTGATTATTGGAATGGCCGGCTGCGCCTCGGCGCAGTTTCGCGTCGCGAGTTCATGGGCCGCGCCGCCGCGCTCGGCGCCTCGAGCCTCGCGATCTCGGGCATGCTCGCGAGCGCGGAGGCGATCGCCGCGGAGACGCCCCGAAACGGCGGCGTCCTGCGGCTTGGTCTCGCGGGCGGCAGCACGACCGATAGCCTCGATCCCCGCAGCTGGACCAACTCGGTGATGATCGACGTCGGCAACGGCGTCTTCGACGGTCTGGTCGAGTGGGGCCAGAATGGCAAACCGCTCCCCGCGCTCGCCGAAAGCTTCGAACCCAAGAACGGCGCAAAAGATCTGATTCTCAACCTTCGCAAGGGGATCAAATTCTCCAACGGCCAGGAATTCAATGCGGACGATGCGGTCTATTCGCTCAATTTGCATCGCGGCGCCACCAAGTCCGGCGCGGCGGGACCGATGAAGGAAGTCTCGGATATCAAGAAGCTCGACAAGTATCAGATACAGATATCTCTCGCGACGCCCGACGCCGATTTTCCGTACACCCTGACCGACTACCATCTGATGATGGTCCCGAATGGTTTCAAGGACTGGGCCAAGCCGGTCGGCACCGGGGCGCTCGTGGTCGAGAAGTTCGATCCGGGCGTGCGCATCACGCTGAAGAAGCAACGCGACTATTGGAAGGAGGGCCGCGGCCATCTCGACGGCGCGGAGGTGACCGTCGTCAACGACAGCTCAGCGCGCCTCAACGCCTTGATCTCCCGCCAGATGGACGCCATCAACCGCGTCGACCACAAGGCGGTGGCGCTGCTGTCGAAGGCGCCGAAGATCGAAGTCGTGCGCGCGCCCGGAGGCTGGTTTACGATTCTGGCGATGCAAATCGATCGCGATCCCTATACCAACCCGGACATCCGCCTCGCGCTCAAATATGCCGCCGATCGCGAGCAGATCCTCAAAGCCCTGTTCAGCGGCTACGGCACGCTCGGCAACGATCACCCAATTCCGCCGACCGATCCTTACTTCAACACCGAACTGCCGCAACGCAAGTACGACGCCGAGAAGGCCGCCTTTCATTTGAAGAAGTCGGGGATCGCCGATCCGAAAATCCTGTTGCAGGCCTCGGACGCGGCGTTCAACGGCGCGGTCGACATGGCGACGCTATTCCAGGCCGACGCGGCCAAGGCCGGCATCAAGGTCGACGTCAAAAAAGAGCCGGCCGACGGTTTCTTCGACAACGTCTGGCTGAAAGGCGCCTTCGTCGAGAGCTATTGGGGCGGACGCCCCGCGGCGACCCAGATGCTCGCCGTCGCCTTCGCCGCGAACGCCCCATGGAACGAGACGCACTGGAAGAACGCGAAGTTCCAAAAGCTGCTCGAGGACGCGCGCGGCGAAACCGACGAGGCCAAGCGGAAGACTTACATCTGGGAAATGCAGGCGATGCTGAACGAAGACGGCGGCGCGCTCATTCCCGCGTTCCGCGATTGGCTCGATGCGCATCACGACAATGTCGGCGGCCATACGCCCCACAGCGGTTTCGACATGGATAACGGGCTGATTCTGCAAAAAGCCTGGCTGAAGGCATAGCAGTAATCCCGCGTCGGAAAGGATGGCGCGCCGGGTGGATCGGCCCGGCGCGTCCCGACGCCCGGGGCGAAGTCAGGGAGGCGGGTCGGACGTGGGAAGACTGATCGTCCAGCGTGCGGTTCTCGGCGTCCTGACGCTCTTTGCCGCCTCGGCGCTCATCTTCATCGGCACGGAAATTCTGCCGGGAGATCTCGCCTCCGCGATCCTGCAAAATAACGCGACGCCTGAGAATCTCGCCAAGTTGCGGCTCGATCTCGGCCTCGATCGGCCGGCGACCGTCCGCTATTTTGCATGGCTCTTCGGCGCGCTGCGCGGCGATTTCGGCCATTCGCTCGCCAATGGCCGCGATGTGCTGACGGAGATCGCGCCGCGCTTCGCCAATACGATGTTTCTGGCGACTTATGCGGCGGTTGTCGCGGTGCCGCTTGCCGTCGGGCTCGGACTCGCCGCAGCGATCAAACAGGGAAGCGCGTTCGACCGGCTGGTCAATGTCGTGACGCTGATGACGATATCCGTGCCCGAATATTTTCTCGCCTACCTGCTGATCAAATACGTCGCCGTCGATCTCGGCTGGTTTCCCTCGCTGGCGAATGTCTCCTCGGACACCTCGTTCCCAGACCGCCTGTACTACACCTTCCTGCCGATGCTGACGCTGGTGCTGGTCATCGTCGCGCATATGATGCGCATGACGCGCGCCTCGGTGCTCGCGGTGATGGCGAGCCCCTATATCGAGATGGCGATTCTCAAGGGCCTCACCAAGACCCGCATCGTGCTGCGTCACGCGCTGCCCAATGCGCTCGCGCCGATCATCGCGGTCGTCGCGCTCAACCTCGCCTATCTCATCGTCGGCGTGGTGGTGGTCGAGACGGTGTTTGTCTATCCCGGTCTCGGCCAGCTGATGGTCGACGAAGTCTCCAAGCACGACGTGCCGGTGGTGCAGGCCTGCGGTCTCATTTTCGCCGCCGCGTTCATCCTGCTCAACATGGTCGCCGACATCCTCTCCATTCTCTCGAACCCGCGTTTGCGTCAACCGCGCTGAAGGCGAAGGCAAACGACTGGGAAAGGTTGCGATGCGCATTCTGGGACACAAGCTCAGCGTCACGGCCCAGATCGGCATTGCGATCGTCGCGATCAACCTGTTCGTGGCGGTTTTCGCGCCGCTGATCGCTCCCTATAGCCAGACGACGCCGGTGGGCGACGCCTGGGCGGACCCGAGCGCGCAGCATTGGCTCGGCCTCGACAATCTGGGACGCGACCTCCTGAGCCGGCTGATCTATGGCGCGCGCATGTCGATCGGACTTGCTCTCGCCATCACCGCGTTGTCGTTCTGCATCGGAATCGTGACCGGCTTCGCCGCAGCGGTCGCGGGCGGTTGGGTCGACCAGGCGTTGTCGCGTCTGGTGGACCTGCTTCTTTCAATGCCGACGCTGATCTTCGCCTTTGTGATCCTTTCGGTTTTAGGCTCGGGGCTGCCGGTGCTCATCATCACCATCGCCGTGCTCGATTCGACGAAGGTGTTTCGGCTGGCGCGTTCGGTCGCGATCGGGATCGTCAGCTTGGAATTCGTCGAGGCGGCGCGCCTCAGAGGGGAAGGCTGGTGGTGGATCGTCACGCGGGAGATTCTGCCCAACGCGATCCCCCCACTGACGGCCGAATTCGGCTTGCGCTTCTGCTTCACCTTCCTTTTCATCGCCGCGCTGAGCTTCCTCGGGCTCGGTGTGCAGCCGCCCAGCGCCGACTGGGGCAGCATGGTCAAGGACTACCGCGATATGATCAATTTCGGCTCCGCGGCGCCGCTCTATCCCGCGGCCGCGATCGCGGCTTTGACCATCGGCGTCAACTTCATCGTCGACTGGATGCTGTCAATTCATTCCAGAGGACAGGGAGAAGGCGCATGAACACGCAACTCCAGGACAGTCCCCGGTCCCGGGACGATTCCGTCATCCTCGACATTCGCGGAATGCGAGTCGCCGTGCGCACCGACACTGGCGAAGGGCCGGTGCTGGTCGACGACGTTTCGTTGCAGTTGAGGCGCGGCGAGGTGATTGGCCTCATCGGCGAATCGGGGGCCGGCAAGTCGACCATCGGTCTGGCGTCGATGGGGTACACCCGCCGCGACTGCTATATCATCGGGGGCCAGATTATTTTCGGCGATACCGACCTTCGCGCGGTCGACGCCGACGAGCGGCGGGCGCTCCGCGGGCCAAAAATCGCCTATATCGCCCAGAGCGCAGCGGCTTCGTTCAATCCCGCTCACACGCTAATGGAACAGGTTTGCGAGGCCTCGGTCCGTCACGGCGTCATGGGCTTCGCGGAGGCCCGTGACGCCGCGGTGGCGCTGTTTCGGGAGCTCGATCTTCCATCGCCCGAAACGATCGGCGGGCGCTATCCGCATCAGGTCTCCGGCGGACAGTTGCAGCGCGTGATGGCGGCGATGGCGATGGTCGCCAAACCCGACATTCTGATCTTCGACGAGCCGACGACCGCTCTCGACGTCACCACGCAGGTCGAATGCCTCGCCGCCTTTCGCAAGCTCATCCGCGAACACGGCACCGCGGCGCTCTATATCACCCACGACCTCGCTGTCGTGGCGCAGATCGCCGATCGGATCATGGTGCTCAGGCACGGCAAGATGGTCGAGTTCGGAGATTCGCGGCAGATCCTGCAGCAGCCGCAGGAGGAATATACCCGCCGTCTGGTCAGCGAACGCGTCGCCGGCCACGGTTTTGTCGCCGTCACCGGCGCCGGCGACGTCCCGATTCTTTCCATCGACCACGTCAGCGCCGACTATCCGGGAAAGCCGCGGGTCATCGACGACGTGAGCCTCGAAGTGCGCAAGGGCGACACCCGGGCGGTGGTCGGCGAATCGGGATCCGGCAAATCGACCCTGGCGCGCGTCGTGATGGGCTTGCTGGCGCGCACCGCCGGCGACGTGCGCTTCAACGGGACCAGCCTGCCGCCCCGCCTGAAGGACCGGACCAGGGACCAGCTGCGCCGGGTGCAGATGATCTACCAGATGCCGGACGTGGCGTTGAATCCCCAGCACACGTTGCTCGACACCATCGGCAGGCCGGTCGCTTTCTATTTCAAACGCTCGCGCAGCGAAGTGCGCGCGCGCGTGCTCGAATTGCTGCGGCAAATGGAATTGCCGGAGTCCTATATCACTCGCAAGACCAGCGAATTGTCGGGCGGACAGAAGCAGCGCGTGTCGATCGCGCGGGCGCTGGCCGCCGAACCCGATCTGATCATCTGTGATGAAGTCACCTCCGCGCTCGATCAGCTGGTCGGAGAGGAAATCCTGCGAACTCCTGAAAAGGCTTCAGGGCGAATTGGGCGTCGCCTATCTGTTCATCACACATGATCTCGGCACGGTGAAGCGGATCGCCAATAAGGTCACGGTCATGCTTCAAGGCAAGGTGGTTGCGAGCGGCGAGACCGCGGCCGTATTCGCGCCGCCCTACCACCCCTATACCGAGCTGCTTCTGTCTTCGGTTCCGGAAATGCGGCCCGACTGGCTCGACGAGGTTCTCGCCAGGCGCGCCACCGCCGCAGCAGCGACCGCAGCGCTGCTGCGCGCGCCTTGACGAGAAACCCTCGCTCGGGCCATCGCCGACAAGGTCGTCCGCGCGCCCTTGCCGCGCCGGCAAATCGTTTCTATACCGACTCGAAACCGGGAGTCGGCCGGACCCACGAGCGCGCTTCGGCGAGCGGCTTCCTCCCGGCGTGTTCTCCGCGGAGCGGTCATCGCATGGCTCAAAAGGGCGCCGAATAAATCGGCGGCAGGATAGGACGTTCTCGATGCGCGCGCCGGGCGGACCGCGTCTGTTGCTACGGCGACTTCGCGAGGTCATGGCGGAGCCCGTCGTCGCGCAAGCGCGTCTGGACCGCATCGTCGTGCTCATCGCCTCCAACATGGTGGCGGAGGTCTGCTCGCTGTATGTCGTGCGCGCCGACGGCTCGATGGAGCTGTTCGCGACCGAAGGCCTCAATCGCGAGGCGGTCCATCTCACCACCATGAAGCCCGACGAGGGTCTCGTCGGCCTCATCGCCTCCAGCGCCGAGCCGCTCGCGATATCCGACGCCCAGCACCATCCGGCTTTCTCCTATCGCCCCGAGACCGGCGAAGAGATTTACCAGTCCTTCCTCGGCGTCCCGGTGCTGCGTGGCGGCGCAACGATCGGCGTGCTCGTAGTCCAGAATCGCGCCCGCCGCGCCTATTCGGAGGAGGAAATCGAGGCGCTGCAGACGACGGCGATGCTGCTGGCCGAAATGATCGCCTCCGGCGAGCTGCAGAGCGTCGCCTCCCATGGCGTAGCGATCGATGTGCGCAGGCCGGTGTCGCTCAAAGGTCTCGGCATCGCCGACGGTCTCGGTCTTGGGCACGTGGTCATGCACCAGTCGCGGATCACGGTCTCGAAGATCGTGGCCGACGACGTCGAGTCCGAGCTCCAGCGGCTGGAGACGGCGATCGGCGCGATGCGGACGTCGGTCGACAACCTCGTCGACGGCAGCGACGACGGCGTCTCCGGCGAACACCGCGACGTGCTGGAGGCCTTCCGCATGATCGCGCATGACCGAGGCTGGCTGCGACGGTTGCGCGAGGCGGTGAGTTCAGGCCTGACCGCCGAGGCCGCGGTCGAGCGGGTCCAGAATGACGCCCGCGCCAGGCTTCAGCGACAGACTGATCCCTATCTGCGCGACCGGCTGCACGACCTCACCGACGTCGCCAACCGCCTGCTGCATCAGCTTGCCGGCCAGAGCCTCGTCCTGCTGCCGGAGGAGTTGCCGGAAAACGCGATTCTGGTCGCGCGCTCGATGAGCCCCGCCGCGCTGCTCGACTATGATCGCGCCCGTCTGCGCGGCCTCGTCCTCGAGGAGGCTGGCGCCTCCAGCCACATCGCGATCGTGGCGCGCGCGCTCTCGATCCCCGCAGTCAGCGATATCCCGAACATTTCCGAGATCGTCGAGCAGGGCGATGCGATCATCGTCGACGGGGACGCGGGCGAGATCCAATTGCGCCCGCAGCCGGACGTCGAGGCGGCCTACGCGGTGAAGGCGCGCATGCGCGCGGGCAAGCAGGCCCAGTATCGGGCGCTGCGCAACGTTCCCACGGTCAGCCGCGACGGCGTCGCGATCGGCTTGCACATGAACGCCGGGCTTCTCGTCGACATGCCCCACCTGGCCGAAACCGGCGCGAAATCGATCGGACTCTTCCGTACCGAATTGCAGTTCATGCTCGCCTCGCGTTTCCCCAGGCAGGGCGCGCAGGAGACGCTCTATCGCTCCATCCTCGAAGCCGCCGGCGAGCGGGCGGTCACGTTTCGCACCCTCGACATCGGCGGCGACAAGCTGCTGCCCTATATGAAGGGCCTCGAGGAGGAAAACCCCGCGCTCGGCTGGCGCGCCCTTCGCATCGGGCTTGATCGCCCCGTCTTGCTTCGCATGCAGTTTCGCGCCTTCATCCGCGCCGCCGCGGGACGCGATTTGCGGGTGATGACGCCGATGGTCTCGACCGTCGCGGAATATGTGGCGGCGCGCGCGCTGTTCGAGCGTGAAATCGCCTGGAGCGCGGTCCGCGGTTACGAGCCGCCACGCTCGGCGATGCTCGGCGTGATGGTCGAGGTGCCGTCGCTGCTGTGGCAAATCGACGAAATCGCCGCGCACGCGGATTTCCTTTCCGTCGGCTCGAACGATCTGATGCAATATTTGTTTGCGGTCGATCGCGACAACCGGCGTGTAGCCAACCGATTCGATCCCTTGAGCGTCGGATTTTTGAGGGCCTTGCGTTCGATCGCTCGGGCTGGCGCGCGTTTCGGGGCGCCGGTGACGCTATGCGGCGAGATCGGCGGGCGCCCGCTCGAAGCGATGGCGTTGATGGCGATCGGCTATCGCGAGCTTTCGATGTCGGCGACCTCGATCGGTCCGGTCAAGGCGATGACGTTGTCGCTCGAGATCGGCAAGGTCGCGCGCGAGATCGAGACGATGCTGTCGACCGGCCGCGCCGAGGCGTCCCTGAGGGAGCCGTTGCGGGCGTTGGCCGAGCATCTGGGCGTGCGCCTGTAGCGAGAGCGCGCTCTTCGTCGCTCATTCGTCCGACAATCGAGTTTCCGTATGGCCGCCAACGACAATTTCGATCTGATCCTTCGCCGTTATGAGGAAATCGGCGCGCGTCTGGCCGAAGGCGTGGCGGGCGCGCAATATGCGGCGCTTTCCCGCGAGCTAGGCGAACTCGAGCCCGTCGTCGCGGCGATCAGGGCCTTTCGCGCTAAGGAGAAGGAGCGGGCCGATCTGGCCGTCCTGCTGCGAGACCCAGATCTCGATGCGGAATTGCGCGCGCTGGCCGGCGCCGAACTCGCCGCCGCCGAATCCCAGTCGCAGGCTATGTCCGAAGCGATCCGCATCTCCTTGTTGCCGAAGGACGCGGCCGATGACGGCGACGCGATCCTCGAGGTCAGGGCGGGAACGGGCGGCGACGAGGCGGCCCTGTTCGCCGGCGATCTGTTCCGCATGTATGTCAAATACGCGGAATTAAAGCGCTGGAGGGTGGAAGTGCTGTCGACGAGCGAGGGGACGGCCGGCGGCTACAAGGAGATTGTCGCCGAAATTTCCGGGCGCGGCGTGTTCGCGCGCCTCAAATTCGAGAGCGGCGTTCACCGGGTGCAGCGCGTGCCGGCGACCGAGACGCAGGGGCGAATCCACACCTCGGCCGCGACGGTCGCCGTCCTCCCGGTCGCAGTGGAAGCGGATTTCGTCATCAACGAGGCCGATCTCAAGATCGACACCATGCGCTCCAGCGGGGCCGGCGGGCAGCACGTCAACAAGACCGAATCCGCGATCCGCATCACCCATCTCCCGACTGGCGTCGTGGTGGCGGTTCAGGAGGAGCGCTCGCAACATCGCAACCGCGCCAAGGCGATGGCGCTCCTGCGCTCGCGCCTGCTTGACGCCCGCAATCAGAAGCTTGACGCCGAACGCGCCCAGGAGCGACGCTCGCAGGTCGGCTCGGGCGACCGTTCGCAACGCATCCGCACCTACAATTTCCCGCAAGGGCGGGTGACCGACCATCGCGTCAACCTGACGCTCTATTCGCTCGATCGGATGATGGAAGGCGAAGGGCTCGACGAGATCGTCGACGCGCTGACCGCCGAGCGCCAGGCGGAGCTGCTCGCCGCGCAGGCGGCTTCGTGACCGGGATTCCGCGCCTGCCTCCGTTTGCGCCGGGGATGCGGATCGGCCTGCTCGGCGGTTCGTTCAACCCGCCGCACGAGGGCCACGCGCTCGTCACCCGGCTGGCGCTGCGGCGGCTCGGCCTCGATCGCGTCTGGTGGCTGGTGACGCCGGGCAACCCGCTGAAATCGCTAGCCGAGCTGCCGGAGCTGCACGCGCGGGTCGAAGCGGCTCGCCGCCTCGTCGCCGGTCCAAACGTCGCTGTGACCGACATCGAGGCGCGGATCGGCGCCCGCTACACCTTTGACACGCTGGCCTGGATCGTGGGCCATGCGCCCGGGGTCCATTTCGTCTGGATCATGGGCGCGGACAATCTGAGGCAGTTCCATCTCTGGCGTCATTGGCGCAGAATCGCCGATCTCGTGCCGATCGCGGTCGTCGACCGCCCCGGCTCGACCTTGCGCGCGATATCCAGCCGGGCCGGGGTCGCGCTCGGCCGCTGGCGGGCGCCCGAGCGCGACGCGGCGCGCTTCGCGACTCTGACCCCGCCGGCGTTCCTGTTTCTGCACGGGCAGCGTTCGCGGCTGTCGTCCACGGCGCTGCGCTCGGGCGAACTCGAGGGCGCGCCGGGCCACGTCGGCGCTCTCTGATCGCGGCTTGGCCTGACCGGCCCTCGGCCATCGTCGCGGTCCTTAGATCAGGTCAGACGACGGCCATGGGGGGCGGCGGCGATTCGCGGAACAATTCGCTTTCGTTCGTCGCCTCCAGAGCTACCGGCGCCGCCCTTCACCCGGTGGGATCGCTTCGCTTGCGCACGCGACGACGTTTTGGCTCCCACCCAAACGAGTCCTGTTTTAGGAGGCCGACGCCGCCTGATTGCCGACCGTCGGTTCGGCGACGGGCGCTTTCGAGGGCGTGTCTGTCTCCAGCGCCGACGACACCGCCTCGTCGACCCGTTCGAGCCACACGAACTTCATTTGCCGGCGGACCTCTTCGGGGATGTCGTCGAGGTCCTTCTTGTTGCGCGCCGGCAGCATGACGCGCTTGATTCCAGCTCTGTGCGCTGCGATCACTTTCTCCTTGACGCCGCCGACCGGGAGCACCAGACCGCGCAGGCTTATCTCCCCGGTCATCGCCGTGTCGCTGCGCACCGTGCGGTCGGTCATCAGCGAAACGAGCGCCATGAACATGGCGACCCCGGCGCTCGGACCGTCCTTGGGCGTGGCCCCCGCCGGCACGTGGATGTGAATGTCGGTCTTTTCGAACCGGTTGGGATCGATTCCAAGCGCGACTGCGCGATTCTTGACGATGCTGAGCGCCGCCTGAGCGCTTTCCCGCATCACTTCGCCGAGCTGACCCGTGAGGATCAACCGACCGTTTCCTGGAATGGCGGTCGCCTCGATGAACAGGATGTCGCCGCCGACCGGCGTCCAGGCCAAACCGGTCGCGACGCCCGGCACGCTGGTGCGCATTGCGACCTCGTCCTCGAACGGCGGCGCGCCGAGGACCGCCAGCAGGTCGCCGGCCGGGATTGCGATCGGCCCGCTCTCGCCTTCCGCGATCCGCATGGCGGCCTGCCGCAGCAGCCTCCCGATCTCGCGTTCGAGGTTTCGAACGCCAGCCTCCCGCGTATAGCTGTTCAATGACGGCTCTGAGCGCCTCATCGGCGATCTCAACCTGGCCCGGTTTGAGCCCATTCGCCTCCATTTGCCGCGGAACCAGATAGCGGCGCGCGATTTGCAGCTTCTCGCTGGCCGTGTAGCCAGTAAGACTGATGATCTCCATGCGGTCGCGGAGCGGTCCAG
Organism: uncultured Alphaproteobacteria bacterium; assembly: GCA_963784805.1. GTDB lineage: Bacteria > Pseudomonadota > Alphaproteobacteria > Rhizobiales > Beijerinckiaceae > Roseiarcus. The sequence continues at coordinate 12,727 of CAWASR010000004.1, read as the reverse complement.
GGATCGTGTCGAGCATGTTCGCCGTCGTGATGAAGACGACCCGGCTAAGATCGAACGGCACGGCGAGGTAATTATCGCGGAAGCTGTTGTTTTGCTCGGGATCCAGCACCTCCAGCAGCGCGGAGCGGGGGTCGCCCTGAACGCCGCCGCCGAGCTTGTCGATCTCGTCCAGCATCATCACGCAGTTGCGGGCGCCCGCTTTGCGGATCGCCTGGATGATGTTGCCGGGCAGAGCGCCGATATAGGTTCGTCGATGACCGCGTATCTCCGCCTCGTCGTGCACGCCGCCGAGACTGACCCGCACGAACTTGCGGTTCATCGCGCGGGCGATCGATTGGCCGAGCGACGTCTTGCCCACGCCCGGCGGCCCGACAAAGCACAGGATCGGCGCCTTGCCGCCCGGCGCAAGCTTGCGGACGGCCAGATATTCGACGATCCGGCGCTTGATTTTCTCGAGACCGAAGTGGTCCTCATCGAGGATGCGGCGCGCCGCCGCGATGTCGATCGGCGCCTCCTCGGGAAGGCCCCAGGGCAAGTCCACCAGCCAGTCGAGATAGGTCCGCACCATCCCGTATTCGCCGGCGGCTTCCGGCATGCGCTGCAGGCGCCGCAACTCCTTGCGGGCCTGGTCCTCGACCTCTTTTGGCATATTGGCGTTGCTGATCGCCTTTTCGAGCTCGGCGATTTCGGCCGCCTTTCCCTCGTCGCTTTCGCCGAGCTGGCGCTGAATGGCCGCCATCTGCTCGCGCAGCAGGACTTCGCGGTTGCGCGCGTCGAGAGACGCCTTGGTCTCTCGGCCGATCTCCTGCGACAGTCGCAAAATCTCGATCCGATGGGCCAGCAGCCGCGAGACCCGCTCCAATCGGGCGACGATATCCACGGTCTCGAGGATTTCCTGCTTCTCGTCCGGCGTCGCGTCCATGAAGGTCGCCACCAAATCGGCGAGCGCGCCGGGCGAATTGACGCCCTGGATGGTCGCCAGCAATTCGTTTGGCGCTTGCGGCAGGAGCTGTATCGCCTCTACCGCCTGTTGCTTGAGATGGACAAAGCGGGCCTCGATCTCGTTGGACGACGTGGCGGGCTCGGGAATTTTCGCCGTCTCGGCGACGAAGAACGGCCAGCCGTTCAAATACTCGACGACCCGGAACCGTTGCTCCCCCTGGCACACGAGATGATGCGTTCCATCCGGCGCCGTGATGTAGCGGACGATATTGGCGACCGTCCCCATGCGATGCAAATCGACTGGCAGGGGATCGTCGACCTCGGCGTTGCGCTGCATCACGACGCCGACCGGCTTCTGCTCCCTGACCGCTCTCTGCGCGGCCTGGATCGAGCGGGGGCGGCTGAGCGCGATTGGCAACACCACTCCGGGAAACAGAACCATGCCGCGCACCGGGACGATGATCAGCGAGTCCGGCGACAGCGGCGGCTCAGGGGCCGCGCCGGAATTCTGTTCGGAGCTGGACGCGGCCTGTGCGTCAGCCATCGCGCGCCTCCGACTTTTGCAGCGTAATCAGCAGGCAGCCGTTGGAGGCCGATCGATGAATGGCGCCGTAGCGTCCCGGAGGGAGATGAACACGGCGCTCGAAGCGCCCTTGCGGCAGCTCGAGGCGGTGGATGATCGCGGTGCGCATCTCCGCCGGATAGGTTCGACTCCCCGATATCGTCAGTTGCCCCGCATCGATAGTCGCCTTGACGTCGCCGATGTCCACTCCGGGCAAGGCGACCAGCACCAGCACGGCGCGGTCGGTCTCGATGACGTCCACCGGCGGCTCCCATGCGATGGAGGAGGTCGAATTGGCCGGCCGGATGAATTGCCGGTGCATTCGCTCGGCGCGCGCGAGCATCTCGAACGCCTCCGACCACATCCAATGGCGCGGAAATTTCGTCTCCATCGCTTCACCTGTCGGCGAGCGCCGATATCGACGCCAGAACTTCGGCCGACAATAGCTCATTTCCGGATGAAGTCATCCGGGCGCCGGTTCCCAAAGGGAGTCCCGGCCGCGTGAGAACGGGTCGCCGGTCACCTTGCTCACGACCGCTTCTTCGGCGCGCTTGGCGGCGCTGGCGCCTCGTGCTCGTCGACGGCGCTCAGGCGCGGGCGGACCGGAGGGCGGCGGAGCGACGCCCGCGCTCTCTGACGGCGATTCGTCCCGACCGGCCATTCGGCGCCGTCGTCGTCCTGGGATCAAGTCCGGCGACGGCTTTGGGTCGATTTGCGACGTTCGCCTCGATCGTTTCAAAAGGAAATTGCCTTGCCTTCCGGCTACGCCGGCACAATCCTCTGCTTGGCGAACTCCAAAAACCGGGTGGGCGTTGCGTCGCAGGGAAAGCGATTCAGAACAGGAGGTTCGGCGGATGGGTTAGGCCGATCAGCCCAAGACCGGGGGGAGAGTTGTCGCACACCGACCGGCAGTTTAGCGGAGGGGTGGAGCCTGCCCTTCTTCATTGCGGAAACTACCCTGTGGGCGACGTTATTGCCGTGACCTGCCTTATACCAAGTCCCAATGATCGCGACTCATACTTTCATGCCGGGCCAATGCCCGGCGTCCATGTCTTTTTCTGCTCGCTGCAAAGAAAAGGCGTGGATGGCGGGGCCAAAGCCCCGCCATTACGATATGGGTTACACGTACCGAGAGATGGTACTAAAGCTGTCTCGCTGAAAGCGCTACTCCCACTGCGACAGTTCAATCGTCGTGCCCGCCGGACCGACCAGGAAGACGAGCTCGCGCGCGTGGAAGTCCATGATGTCGTTCCTGGTCTGATAGCCATGGCTCCGCATCGTTGCGACCACCGCGTTGATATCGTCGACCGCGAAGCAGACGTGATTCAGCCCGATCCTGTGCAGATCCCCTATCTGGGAATCCGCGAGCGCGGCTGGCTGCCTGTAGTGCAGGAGCTGAACCTCGGTTCGGGGTGTTACGCCGTCCGCTACTAGCGTCACATGATCGGCCACGATATCCGCCACTCCCATATAAGCAGCCATCGTTGGACCCGAAATGACAACGCTGGCGGCTTCACTGAAACCCAGCAGGCCAAAGAAGCGCTTCGCATCCTCTAGGTCGTCTACGACAATGGTCAGGTGGTCAAAACGCTTTATCATGGGCATCCTCCCTCGGCGGTGACGGCGACCGACTCAACACTGTCGGCTTGCTGATCGGCTGTCCAGCCGAGATGCGCAAGCGGCGGCTGTCAGGCAGTTCCACTGTGTCCTTTCCAGTCAAAATGTGTTCAACCGACATTTCCCAGATGACCATCCATCTTTGCGGTGTTTTGCGAAGGATAGGCATCGTTTTGACCTCCTGGCGATGTCCTGGACGATCTCAGGGACTGCCGGGAGCGTTGCAGCGGCGTGGCGCCCCTTCGGCGCGACCAGGCTTCGGGCCCGAATACTCTCCTTCGGACGCACCTGTTCTCCGACAACTTGATATGGCGGCCATCGTGTTGATGCTCAGCATCGTGCCGGCGGCAAACACGGATTGACGAAACAGTCCGGTCAGTAAATGCCGGGTGTTCTTGCCCCGACGACCGTCGGAAAGAACGCCACCTGCTAGATCGGTCAGGCCGAGAGCGTCGTCGAGTTCCGCGATACGCAAGCAGTCCAGCGTCGGAGGTGATGCGGCTGCCGTGAAATTCCAGATGCAGTCGCCGGTCAAAATCGACCCGCAGAGATCCATCATCCGATTCACCCGCTGGGTGTTCCATGAACCACCGCCATGCCCAACACAACGTATTGATATTCATGGCATATTCGGCAGATTCATATAACTATATTGTGGTTCGCCCGGGAAATCCGGGTTCAAATGGGGCGATGTTTCATCCTGAGTCGGCATGACTCGGCATCAACTCATTGCGGCGCCGACGGCCCGCGGTCCCTGGGGGGGGCGCTGTCGATGGACAATTTGCCGCCGATGGCGACATTCGCTTCCTGAAAAGCCGAACCTGTGATAGGATCGCCTTGGCGACGAACCCGGCCGCTTGTCCCGCCGACGGCGGGACGGGTTTGGCGGGCATCGAGGAGCCGGAGAAAAAAAATCATTTGGATTCGCGACTAAACTCCTGAAAACGCTCGATTCGCGGAAGGGAATCATTTGGATTCCGCTTCCCCTGGCTTGGGTTTCGCTTCCTCCGGCTTGGGCTTCGTTTCCGCTGGCTTGGATTGGCTTCCGCCGGGCTTGGCGGACGGGCGCAACAGACGCTTAGCGCAGAGCTGCGGCAAATCGACCAGGCGACCGATCCGGACGCGCTAGCGGCGCTGGCCGAGGCTGTCGGAGCTCTGCCGGTGAGACTGACTGAAGCACAAAGCCAAGGGCGTGTGGGTCGCTCTTTTCCATGCGCTCGCGCAAGTCGGCGGTCCGCCCGACCAGATTCTCCTCGACTCTTCGGCCGTCCCCGTGACGTCGACTCATGGGGCCGGGGGACTGCTTTGTCGGCGCGCTCGCAGCGGGGATCGCGAAAGGCGCGCCCCTGCTCGCCGCCGCACGTTTCGCCAACGAAAATGCGGCTGCGCACGCATCTCGCCGACTGTGAAATCCTGTCGGGGTCGCTGCAGGAAGCTCGTCCGCCATCGGTCAACGCGGCTCGCCTCGCAACGCTCCGCGGCGCGGCGCCCCAGTCTTGGTCTCTTCCCGGAACCCCGATCGGGAGCCGGTCCCGCAGACGAAGCTTCAGGCTTCTTTCGTTCGCGCCCTCCCGGTTCGCGCCTTCGAAACCCGCAAGCCGCCTCGACGCCAAAGCGGCGATACATTACGTTGGGCTTAGCGGGCAGCGGAGTCCGGCGCTATCTTGCGGGAGGGTGGAGAATGGCTTCGGTCGACGTTGTCAACGCCCGCAAGTCCTACGGCAGCGTCGAAGTGATTCACGGCGTCTCCATCTCGATCGCCGACGGCGAATTCGTCACTTTGGTCGGTCCCTCCGGCTGCGGAAAATCGACGCTTCTTCGGATGATCGCGGGGCTCGAATCGATCTCGGACGGTCGGATCAAGATCGGCGCGCGCGTCGTCAACAATCTCCCGCCGAAGGACCGTGACATCGCGATGGTGTTCCAGAATTACGCGCTCTATCCGCATAAGACTGTCGCCGAGAACATGAGTTTCGGTCTGAAGCTCCGGCACACGCCTAAGGCGGAGATCGCGGCTCGGGTGCAGCGCGCGGCCGAAATCCTCGATATATCGCCCTATCTCTCGCGCTATCCGCGTCAGCTCTCCGGCGGTCAGCGACAGCGCGTTGCGATGGGGCGGGCGATCGTTCGCGATCCTCAGGTCTTCCTTTTCGACGAACCGCTCTCCAATCTCGACGCGAAGTTACGCGTGCAGATGCGCGCCGAAATCAAAGAATTGCACCAGCGGTTGGGAACCACGACCATCTATGTGACCCACGACCAGATCGAGGCGATGACGATGGCCGATCGCATTGTCGTCATGCGCGATGGCGTCGTTGAACAGGTCGGAATGCCGCTTGACCTGTACGACCGGCCGAACACCCTGTTCGTCGCCGGCTTTATCGGTTCGCCGGCGATGAATTTCCTGAAGGGCGCGATCCGAATCAATGGCAAGCCGTCCTTCGTGACCGAAGCAGGGGTGGAATTGCCCCTAAAATCAGCGCCAAGCGGGATGGACGGACGGCTTTGCGTCTATGGAATCCGACCGGAGCACCTGGCGCTCGGGGGCGGCGAAGTGAAGGTCGAGGTTTCAGTCGTGGAGCCGACGGGCTCGGAAACCCAGGTGGTCGCGATGCTCGGCGGCCAAAAGATCGTCGGGGTCTTTCGCGAGCGGGTGTCAGCCAGACCGGGGGAGATTCTCTCGCTGTCTCCCAACCTCGCCTCGGTCCACTTGTTCGACGCGCAAAACGGCACGCGGCTTGACTAGTCGGACGGCCGGGGATGGACGTCGTTGCGTTGGTTGGATTTGTGCGGCGTGGGAAACCGTACGTTCGGCATCCCACGCCGGGTTGGGAGCGATGGTTGCGTTACGAGATGATGCTGCCTCGTCAGAACTGCGCCGGGCGTTCGACGGGCGATGGACAGTCACCCTTTCAACGCGCCTTCCAGAAGCCCCTTAAAGAACAGCCTTTGTGCGAGCGTGAACGCGATAATGCCAGGGGTGACGACGATGACATAGACAGCGGCGAGATTCGGCCACGCCCACTGGCCCTGGCCGCCCTGGGCCGCGGCGAGAACGACAGGCACGGTGCGTTTGGCCTCGTCGTCGATCAGCGTCAGGCACAGCAGATACTCGCCCCAAGCTGCGACAAAATTGACGATGAAAACGACGACCAAGCCATTGCGCACCATCGGCAGCCCTACCTCCCAAAGCGCGCGCCAATGTCCGGCGCCGTCGATTCTCGCCGATTCGAACATTTCATGCGGCACCAGCTGGAACATGCTGCGCATGATCAGAATGCTGATCGCTAGCTGGAGCGTAATGTACGGAAGGATGAGGCCGGCGGTGACGTTGATAAGGCCGAGCCAATGCTGCGTTTCGTAGATGCTGATGATCGAGACGACGCGCACAGGGAAGTACAGCGAAAGGAGCAGCGCCGTCACCACCAGGCCGGCGCCGAAGGGCCGAATGTGGACGAGCGCATAACCAGCGAGCACGGCGCAGCACGTGGTGATCAGCACGGTCGCCGCGGTGACGTAGATGCTGTTGAATAGGTTCAGCGGCAGCGTTGCAATCCGCTCGAAGACATAGGAATAGTGAGTGAAGTCGAAGCGCTTCGGCCAGAAATTGCCCTGCATTGCGTCGGGAAGCGATTTCACAGACATGAGAAGCACCCACGCCAGCGGCAGAAGGATGATCAGATTGAAGATGTTGATGACCGCGTGGCCGACGATGGCGCTCCGGTCCCGGGCGAACCGGTCCTGCGCCTCTCCCGCCGCGGCACTGTCGTCTTGATCAGTTTCGAGCGTCACAGCTTCGTTACCCCTTTGGCCGGAAGATTCGCAGCAGAAACGCCATGACGATCATCATTGCGACGGCGCCGATCATGCCGATGGCGGCGGCGTATCCCTGGCGCCATAGGCCCTCCTTGAAGGCCTCGTCGTACATGAAGATCGTCCAGGTATAGGTCGGCGAGGCGCGGTTGAAGCCGCCGAATATGAGATATTCGTCGATCACCGCCATCGCGGTGCCGAAGCGCAAGACGACCAGGATCATCATGATCGGGGCGAGTTGCGGCCGCGTGACATGCCAGAACACGTCCCACTCATTCGCGCCGTCGATGCGCGCGGCGTCCGGCAGATCTTTTGGGATTGCTGCGAGGCCGGCGATGAAGAAGATGGTGTGGTAGCCGAGGCCCCACCAAATTTCCATAATCGCGATCGAGGGCAACGTGAGCGGCGTTCCTCCGAGCCACTGGGGCGCGTTCTGCAGCGTGAACAGCCCCAAAGTCTCGACCAACAAGTGATTGATCGGACCGATCTGATAATTGTACATCCACTTCCACAACACGAATATCAGGGTGCTCGGTATCACCGCCGGAATGAGCAGAATGACCCGGTAAAGGGTGGCCAAGCGCTGATTGGTCACCCGGTCGATCGCGATCGCCAGCAGGAGAGGCAAAATGATTGTTCCGGGCAGGAACATCATCGTGAACAGCGCCGCCCTCCACAGGCTCACCCACATGAGCGGGTCGCTGAGCGCCTGTATGTAGTTATCGAACCAGACCCAATGCGCCGGCTTGTTGGACAGGAACTGGAAGTCGGTGAAGCTCATCCACAGGACGCGGAAGATGGGCCAAACCTGATAACCGATGAAGAAGACGAGAGCCGGCGCCAGAAAGAACCACTCGCTGACGCTTTTCCGCAGCCGCCCGATTTGGTCGCCCGCCACCCTCGCGCCGAGGTCCGCCTCGCTGGGTGAGATCGACTGTGCCATGCATCAATCCGACAACGTTGAAGCGCCGAGCGCACCATCTGGTTGGGAGAGAACACGAGCTGCAGTCTGTGCGTCCGCAGTCGCGTGTCCAACAGGACGGGCGACTCCCACTTCCCGCGCCTGCGATGCGAGCGCGGGACGCGCGTTGAGCGTCCTCTGGCGAAAGCGGCAAGGCGGGGAGCGGATAACCCTCTCCGAGCCTCGCCGCGACCCTAAGGTCAACCCTTCTTGATCTCGGCTTGGACTGCCTCGACGACCTTCGTCATGGCGACCTTCGGATCAGGCTCCTGGCCCTTGAGATAGGTCTCCCAAATGGGCTTCCCGATCACGAACTGCTGCAGTCCGAAGAGATTGTTGTCGATGGCCTTGGCCTTGTCCAGCTGGCTGCGCACCAGCCCGACAAAGGCCGGCATCCAATCCGGCTTGTTGGCGTTCCACCCGGCGTAGATCGACTCATAGGGCGGCAGCTGGCCCGGATGGCCGCTCTTGGTGCCTACGATCGAATCCTTCCATATCTGCTTATTATAGGTGAGCGCCTTGATGTACTCAGCCGCCTTCTCCTTGTTCTGACCATACTTGAACAGCGCGCATCCTGTCGTCCAGAACACCGTTGAGCCTTCGCCATTGACGAACTTCGGCAGTGGGCCGAGATGCAGGAGTTTCGGATCTTCCCAACTCGCAGCCATGCGCAGCGGAGCATTGAAGTATTTGAAGTAGAGGCCGACACGCTGCGCGGCGAAGGCGACCTCGTCCGGCGTTCCGTTCACTCCCGCGTCGGAGGCGCCTTCCAACAAGATGTCGGGGTTCGCATAGGCCATGATCTGCTTCATGAGCTTCAGGGCGTCGATGGCGGGTTCGCTGGTGAAGTCGAACAAGCCTTCGGGCGTGTAGACCTTGGTGCTCATGCTGTGGGTAATTGGAACCAGCGAGCGCCAGCCATGAGAATCGAACGTTGCACCCCACGGCGCCGCCTTGGTGTCGACGATCTTCTTGGCGCCCGCCAGGAACTCGTCCCAGGTGGCGGGTGCGACGTCCGGGAGCCCCGCCTTGCCGGTTATGCCGGAATGCCACGCCGATCCGATCACATCGAGCAGGAATGGCCAGCTGTAGAGCTTGCCGTCGACCGTGCACTCCGCGCGGATCGACGGCAGGATGTCGTCGAGCACGTCTTTGGGGATATAAGGGTCCCACGGTTCGATAACGCCGGCCTTGATGAACGCCGACATTTCCACGAACGGCGTCTGTCCGACGTAGACATCCCAGGTGCTTTGCTTGTTCCTAGCCTCGGCGACGAAACGCTCGATGCCGAAACCCTCGACCGGTGCGATCTGATAGTTGATTCCGGGGAATTCCGCGTTCACCGCCGCGATGCCGGGATGAAGGTCCTGGATCCACTGATAGAACGTCGGCGTGAGGGGGCGGTCTGCAGCAAAGGCCGGCCCGATGCCGGACTTTGCCACAGCTCCAACTCCGGCGAGGCCTAGGCCCGTAACCAGGCTGCGGGTAATGAATTCACGCCTGTCGATGCGCCCTTGGGCAAGCTCACGGCGCGCCGCCTCTCGCAAGAGAAATTCCTGTTCGTTCCGTCCAACCATGTCTCACCTCCCGATGGCCCGTTGCATTTTGGCGTCTTGCGAAAAACCACGACGGAACCGCCTATGTTATCACGTCCGTTAGGCGGGCAATCCATCTGGCGCACCGACGCCCATGCAGTTGGCGCGCAAAAGACGCGCGAGTCAAAGTTCTCTGTGGCGCAATCTTGACGCCTTGCCGAATGACACTATCAGCCAATATGAATATGCGGCAAGAACTACCCGAGGAGGCGCCATGACCGTGCTCGATCGGTTCCGGCTGAACCGTAAGCGCGTCTTGATCACCGGCGGAAGCCGCGGCTTTGGACGAGTCATCGCGCTTGCGGCCGCGGAGGCGGGCGCCGACGTCATCCTTGTCGCGCGCGACCCGGACGCCCTGGCCAAGACCGCGGGCGAGATCCGGGAACGTGGGCGCCGAGCTTGGACTTTTTCCGCCGACATCGGTCAGCCGACGATATGCGAGGACCTTTGCAAGCTGGTGCTGGCGGAGGCCGCGCCTGTGGATGTTCTCGTCAATAACGTCGGCGGCCGTGACGTCGATGTTGCGATCGAGGACACTGACCTCGCCACTTGGCAACGCTACATCGATCTCAATCTGACACATTGCTTCATTTGCACCAAAATTATTGGCGGCGCGATGCTGGCGCGCGGCGAAGGGCGAGTCATCAATGTCGCCTCGATCAGCGGTCTCATCGTCAACCGGGGAATTGGCGGTCGCCACTATGAAACGTCAAAGGCCGCGCTCATCCATTTCACCCGCGCCACGGCCGCCGACTGGGCGCCTCGCGGCGTTACTGTCAACGCCATCTGCCCGGGCCTTTTCATGACCGAGCCGAACCGGGCCTGGGCGGAGAAAAATCCGCAGGTGATCGAGACGTTCGTAAGCGCGATTCCGATGGGCCGCGCAGGCGACCCTCAAGAGATCGGTCCGCTTGCGATCTTTCTTGCTTCGTCGGCTTCCAGCTACGTTACCGGTGCTACTTTTGTAATCGATGGCGGCTATACGCTTTGGTGACAGGTGCGTGCGAGCGATGTGCTCAGATGCGTGATCACGGTTTCCACCGCTTTCGCGGCCATCAACGCGCGGTCCAAAGGGAAAACGACGAGTGCGTTGACCCATGAATTAACTGTCTTGATGTGGGCGATAGAGGCCGTCATCCCCTCGAACGGGGAAACTTCCCTACGGCGGATCTTCTTCGGCAAGGCCAGTATGGATTTGGCGTCCGCCGGGTGTCCTCAGACCACCTTCAGCCATTCGCTGGGGCTTCTTTTCAGCGTCAGCTTTAGTCTGCTCTCGTCGCCATGACCGCTCGAACTGAGGCCGCCGAAGTAACGAGGCGTTCAAACTCCGGTGGTCGGAGTTCGCCGCCCAAAAACACATGCGGCCGCCGAAACTGCATGCCGCTCGCAGCCGCGTCGAGCGCGGCGAAATGGATTTCCTTAGGCTTGGCTGCCGTGATGATCCGCTCGACATTGCGCGAGGTGATTCCGCCCCCTGGCATCACGATGATGCGGTTCGCCGCGCGACGAACCAATTCAATAACAAGCGGCAGTCCGTCAAGAACCGTTGCCTCCTGGCCCGAAGTGAGGACGCGATCAGCACCGAGCCCGATTAGCGTCTCGAGCGCTTGGAACGGATCGCGAAGTCATGTCGAACGCCCGATGAAAAGTCACTGAGAGTGGCCTGGCGAGCGAGATCAATTCGCGAGTCCGCTCCACATCGACCTCGCCCGCCGGCGTCAGCAGGCCGATCACGACGCCCTCCGCGCCTTCGACCTTGGCGGCTTCGACATCCGATCGCATGATCGCGAACTCATCATCGTCGAACAGAAAGTCGCCGCCTCGCGGCCTAATGATCACATGGAGTCGAATGCCTAAAATCGCTCGTGCCTGACGGATCATTCCACAGCTTGGCGTGATGCCTCCCTCCAGCAAGTCGACGCAAAGTTCGACCCTGTCTGCTCCTGCAGCGTTGGCTGCGCGCACGCCGGCCACCGAGTCCACGCATATCTCGTAGATCATGGAATCTCTCCCGCTCATCTGTTGCATCTTGTCAATATTCCAAAGGTCGAAGCAACTTGCTAACAGGGAAGCCGCGAAGCGGTAGGAGCATACCTGAATGCGTTGATAGTGGCCCGCGTTCAGTTCATTTCGAGCCGCGCTCGCTGGCACTTTCGCGGCATGGGCGCCATGAAAGCTGGTGGACCGGGGCGCAGCCCGAAGACCAATGTGACGCGCCCCAACGGCGTTTTTTTTGCAACGGCAACGAAGGGATTCGGTCATGCCTGCTCCTTCAGCTCCTGTCCGCATGCTGGTCGCCGGCGCAGGCGCCTTCGGACGCCAGCATCTCGAGAAACTCGTACCACGCGCGGACGTGGAGGTCGTCGGAGTCGCCGACACAAATCTGGACGCCCTTGAGCAAATCCGCTCCCTCTTTAGCAAGGCGAGTTGCGGCACAGATCCGTTTCGGATGATTGACGAAATCGAGGCCGACGCCGTCATTATCGCAACAACGGCCGCCTCACATGTCGAGATTTGTGTGCGGGCGCTCGGTCTGAATTTATGCGCGTTGCTGGAAAAGCCCGTAGCGCTATCGGCGACAGCGGCAGCGCGTCTCCTGATTCCGCGCAGAGATCTGCAGCCTTTGTTTTGCCTGGCCATGTGCTTCGTTTTTCGAAGGACCATCAAAGGCTGGTTGAGATTACGCGCTCGGGTCGGATCGGTGAGGTTATCTACGTGAATTCGCGCCGCTACCGCGACGACAGTCATGCGACCCGTTATTCCGACGCCGATCCTATCCTGTCGACCCTGGTCCACGATATCGACCTAGCCCTATGGGTTACGGGTTCGGAATTCCGCTCTGTGCTCGGCCACCGGTCAGGGGGGCCGGGTTTTCGGTCGATGACAGCGGCCTGCGCAACTATGAAGACGGGCGCTGCTTGCGACTTGCGCACTGCTTGGACCTTCTCCGATGGAGCCTTGCCCTCTGACCGCTGGGAAGTGGTAGGTGATCGCGGCAGCGTCGAGCTGGTCGTCGGAGAGAGCTTGCAGGTCCACTGTGACGGTCGCCGAATAGACTTGCCTCTGGTCGAGGGGGATGATCCCCTGGGAAACGAACAGGATCATTTCCTGGCCTGCGTCCGCGACCGGTCACGCAAGCCGGCGGTAAGCCTGAAGGAGGCGCTCGCAGGATTGAAGTTCGCCGATGCGGCGAAAGAGTCTTATTCACTTCGGCCGCGAGGTCATCCTGTTCGAATA
>CAWASR010000003.1:0-34435 GCA_963784805.1 uncultured Alphaproteobacteria bacterium | reverse complement strand
TTCACAAATCGGGAGGGAAGAATTGAGTTCGAACGACTTTGCCCTTCGGCTTAGAAAAATCGAGGCGCAAGATACAACGCAAGCAGGAGGCTGAGAAAAATGGAAAACGTGAAGTTCGGGAAAACGGGCCTGCAGGTGTCGAAGCTCTGCCTGGGCTGCATGACCTATGGTTCGACGAAATGGCGCGAATGGGTGTTGGAGGAGGATGCCTCGCGTCCGTTCATCCGCGAAGCCCTGGAGCGCGGGATCGCCTTTTTCGATACGGCGGACGTCTATTCGCAAGGGATGAGCGAGGAAATCCTCGGCCGGGCCCTCAAGGAATACGCCAAGAGGCACGAGGTTGTGATCGCGACCAAGGTGCACGGGGCGATGAGTCCGGGCGCCAACGCGAAGGGGCTATCGCGCAAGCATATCATGGAGGCGATCGACGCTTCCCTGAAGCGGCTCGGCATGGATTACGTCGATCTCTATCAGATCCACCGCTTCGATCCGCTGACGCCGATGGAGGAGACGCTCGAAGCGCTCAATGACGTCGTGCGCGCCGGCAAGGCGCTCTATATCGGCGCCTCGTCGATGTACGCTTGGCAATTCGCTCGCATGATCGACATCGCGCGCGCCAAGGGCCAAGCGGAATTCGTTTCGATGCAGAACTACTACAACCTCGTCTATCGCGAGGAAGAGCGCGAGATGATGAGGTTCTGTGAGCATGACGGGATCGCTGTCATTCCCTGGTCGCCGATGGCGCGCGGCTATCTTGCGGGAGCGGGGGTCGGCGCGGGCGCCGCCACGGTGCGGGGGCGCACCGATCCGTTCAGCGTGACGCTGGGCTTGGGCTCGCGCCAGGATGAGGCGATCCGCAAGCGCGTCGCGGAGACGGCGGAGAAACTGGGTACGAAACCGGCGGTGGTGGCGCTCGCCTGGGTGCTGTCGAAGCCCTTTGTCACCGCGCCGATCATCGGCGCCTCGAAGCCGCACCACCTCGCTGACGCGGTCGCTGCGACCGAGCTCAAGCTCGACGGCCGGACGATCGCCAAACTCGAGGAGCCCTATCATCCCAAGGCGGTGGCGGGACACCTCTAAGCGACGCCGCCAGGGATATGAGCATGACGGTCGCGGGAACGAAGGACCATCCGATCAGTATTTTGCCGATCGCCGAGCGCGTTCGCGTCGTATGGCGAGGGCGCGTGATCGGCGATAGCACCCACGCGCTGGAACTGCGCGAGGCGAACTACCCGCCGGTGTCTATATGCCGCGCGCCGATATGGACATGGGCGCACTCGATCGGACTGACCGCGTTACGACCTGCCCCTACAAGGGGCAGGCGAATTACTATTCGATCACCGACGAAAAAACTCGGGACGACAGCGCAGTTTGGAGCTATGAGACGCCAAAGCCCGGCGTCGCCGAAATTGCCGAATTCCTCGCGTTCTACCCTGACAGGGTCGCCATCCAGCGCGGAAACTGACCGTTGTGGCCGAAATATATCGACCGCGTCGCTCTCCGCCGGCGCCCGTTCTTCGCCCCGCGCCATCAGTCAGAGCTCATGGACTCCAGGAACTCGACAATTCCCTCGTAGGCTTTCTCAAGATGGTCGCTCATCATGTCGCGCGACAAGGCTTTATCCCTTTGAGCCAGAGCTTCAATGATTCTTCTGTGCTGCGCAAGCGTAGCCTCGGCTTGGCCGGGCCAGGGGATTGTCAAGTGACGACAGCGGTCGAGTTGCGCCTTTGAAATCTCAATCGCCCGCCAGAGCCGCGGAAGATCGCTGACCTCACTGATATAGCGGTGAAAGGCTTCGTCCCACGATATTGCGTCGACGTAGCGCTTGCGCTGGACGGCGCGCGAATGGAGAAGATGCAATTCCTCCAACTGTTCCGCGTGACGTTCGCTCATGAGTTCGGCGGCGAAGCCAATGCTCTCGACCTCGAGCGCCCGCCGGATGACGAAGGCTTCGCGGATGAGCTTGCGGTCTATGGGCGCAACGATCGTCGCCGACTGGGCCTTCACTTCGACGAGATTCTCGTCGGCGAGCTTTTTGACGGCCTCGCGAACGGGCGTCCGGGAAACGCCGAGCCTCGATGCGATCGCCCGTTCGTCGATAATCGAGTTCGGGGCGAACTCGCTGGTTAAAATCCGCCGACGGATCAAGCCATAGATCTGCTCGCGCAAGGGCCGCGTGCGATCGAGTCGCTCAAAGACGATGTCGACGCCGGCGAGGGCCGCCTCCTCCGGCAGTCTGATGCGATGTGCCGACATTGGCGTGGGTCCGGGCTTTCGGCCTTGCAGGTCTTTGACAGAGCGTGATATTAATATAATAGTTTGAGTTTGACCAAGCATGTCGCGATTGAGCGCGGCTCGGCAAGGGCAGAACCGAGCGACTGGGCGGCATAGCCTAGAGCGAACAACGGCATATAGGAAGGGAGGCGATGACCGGGAACAACTTTCCAAAGCTGCACAACGCAATGTGGCCTGGTCTGGTCGGGAAGGGCGGGGACGCCGAGCCGCCCATTGGTCTAGACACGATGTTGGAACTGACGGCGGCTGCGCGCGTCGACGGCGTCGGGTTTGATGGCGTCGACCTCTTCCTCGCCGAGCCTCACACCCCTATCGACGCCAGCCGCGACGACGTCAAACGCCTCGCCGACAAAGTGCATGCTCACGGTCTCGCCATCGGATCTTTGGTCGCTCCGGTTTGGCCGCCCGTCGGCGGGGGATCGGCGATGGGCTCGGATGATGAACGCAAGCTCTTCTTGACGATGGTCGAGAAGGCCTGTCGGATTGGCAAACAACTGCGAGAGATCGGCATTCGACCAGCGGGCGTGGTGCGCATCGACTCGGCCGCCAGCGTCAGCGATTGGGCCGCCGACCCAGTGGGCAACCAAAAGAAAGTCGCCGAAACTTTCAAGCGGGCCTGCGATGTGGCCGAGACCTACGGCGAGCGCCTGGCGGCGGAAGGCGAGATCTGCTGGGGCGGCATGCACAGTTGGAAAAACATGGTCCAACTCCTCGAGATGGTCGGCAGACCTGCGACGCTCGGCTTCCAGGCCGATATGGCGCATACGCTTCTCTACACCATGGGGTACAATGCGCCCGAGCACCGCGTCTTGCCTGACGGCTACGACTGGAAGGACCGAGGCACCCTCGAACAGGCCTTGAAAACGGTCACCCACGCGCTACGACCGTGGACCATTGACTTCCACGTGGCCCAGAACGACGCGACGGTTAAGGGTAGCGGGTCGCACGACAAGACCGGGCGTCATTGCATGGCGAAGGACCCGAACGGCAAGCTCGATATTGTGCATGACGCTGGTTACTGGCTGCGCGACGACGAGGGCGCGGTCACCCGCGTTTGCAAACACATCTGCTGGGACGGCTGCATGTTTCCGAACTCGGAGATGATGAAGCAGCAGACCTGGAACGACGTTCTCGGCGTGATGCTCAAGGTGCGCGAAGCGCATGGCTGGGTCCAATAGGCGGGGGCGAATGGCTCAGCGAATGGGGGCGGGACATGGGTGACAAGCGCAAGATCAATGTCGGCCTCGTCGGCTATGGCTTCATGGGCCGCACCCATTCGAACGCGTTCGGAAAAGTTAATCAGTTCTTCGATCTCGCCTATGAGCCGGTGCTGAAGGCGGTCTGCGGCCGCGAGCATGACAAGGTCAGAGGCTTTGCCGAGCAGTGGGACTATCAATCCTTTGAGACGGACTGGCGGAAGCTGGTTTCGCGCCCGGATGTCGATCTCGTCGACATCGCCTCCCCGAACGACACTCATGCCGAGATCGCCATCGCCGCCGCCCAGGCCGGCAAGATGGTGATGTGCGAGAAGCCGCTTGGCCGAAACGCGGCCGAAGCGACTCGAATGGTTGAGGCGGTCGAGGCCGCTAAGACGCCCAATATGGTCTGGTACAATTATCGGCGCGTTCCGGCCGTCACTCTCGCCAAGCAGCTCATCGATGAAGGCCGGCTCGGCAAGATTTTCCATTACCGGGCGAAGTTCCTGCAGGACTGGACGATGTCCGCCGACCTGCCGCAAGGCGGCGCCGGCCTGTGGCGGCTGGATGCCGCTGTCGCGGGCAGCGGCGTGACCGGCGATTTGCTGGCGCACTGCATCGACACCGCCATGTGGCTGAACGGCGGCATCGACATGGTGACCGCGGCGACGGAGACCTTCATCAAGGAGCGCAAGCATAATCTCACCGGCAAAGTCGAGCCGGTCAGCATCGACGACGCTTCGATGTTCCTTGCGCGCTTCGCCAACGGGTCGCTCGGCGCCTTCGAGGCCACCCGCTATGCGAGGGGTCACAAGGCTCTGTACACGCTCGAAATCAATGGCGAGCATGCCTCGATTTTTTGGGATCTGCACGACCTGCACCGCTTGCAGTATTTCGATCACCGCGACGAGGGGAAGGTGCGCGGCTGGCGTTCGCTGCACATCAGCGATGGCGATCATCCCTATATGAAACACTGGTGGGTGCCGGGTTTGCAGATTGGCTACGAACACACATTCGTCCATCAGGTCGCGGACTTTCTCGACGGGTTGTCGAGCGGCGCGCCGGCTGCTCCGACATTCCGCGACGGATTGGCGACGGATCGGGTGACAGACGCCGTACTCCAGTCGGCCCGAAGCGGACAATGGGAGCGGCCGGGTCATCTAGCATAGCGCCGGACAGGGCGAGATGGGCGAAGACACTTCCGGCCGGGTGAAAGCATGCGGCCACGCCCGATGGCGTCGTCGATAGAGCGGTTTTGGTTGCAGGTTCAATGGTGTCGGAGTCGGAACCAAGAATGGCCTTGGCCCTCTCAAGGGTTCGTAAGTCATTTGGACAAGTGCGCGCGCTCGACGGAGTGACGTTTTCGGTCGAAGAGGGCAGTTTCTTTGCGCTTTTCGGTCCAAGCGCGGTCGGCAAGACGACGACGTTGCGCGCCATTTCGGGACTGATCCAGCCCGAGGAAGGAACCATTTCCATTGCGACGAAAGATGTCACTCACGCCCCGATCAAGGGCCGCGATATCGCGATGGTCTTCCAGTCTTTTGCGCTCTACCCGCATCTTACAGTCTACCGAAATCTCGGCTATCCGCTGGCCGAGGAGGGCGTCACGACAATCGAGATCGACAAGCGCGTGCGCGAGACCGCCGAAATGCTTCGGCTTGGGCACCGGCTCAATCACAAGCCCGCGACGCTGTCGGGAGGCGAGCAGCAACGAGTGGCGCTCGGGCGGGCGCTCATTCGAAGGCCCAGAATTTTGTTGCTGGACGAGCCGCTGACCAATCTCGACGCGAAGCTCAGGCACGACATGCGGGCTGAGCTCAAGCGACTGCATCGCCAGTTCGGCATGACCGTCGTCTATGCGACGCCCGACGAGCTTGAGGCGTTGTCCATGGGCGAGGAGATTGCGGTCATGCGTGACGGCCGGGTGGTGCAGCAGGGAACGCCGGATGAGCTTTACGAAAGTCCGGCCGATCTCTATGTCGCCACCAAGATCGGATCGCCGCACATGAATACTCTCGAAGTGAAAGTCGCGAGCGATGGCGTCGGGCTTGTTACGGCGTTCGGACGACTTCCGGCCCCCGCGGTAAGGGGTGGCCTCAGGGCCGGTGAACCGCTGGTGCTTGGCGTGCGACCCTCCGACCTCCGCGTGGCCCGCGACGATGACGTCAGCGTAGCCGCCGCCGTGCAGCAAATCGAGCCGTTGGGCGATGTCACGATTGTGTCGCTTCTGGCGCGAGATCAACCCTTGCGGATCGTTCTGCCCGAATCCCAGGCGATCGGCATTCAACCGGGCGACGCATTGCCAGTAGTGATCGATGCGTCCAAGTTACATCTCTTCCGCGGTCACGACGGGTCGGCGCTCACCCGGCAATCGTGACGAACCAAAGAGAGTCTGAAATAGGGAGGAACCGAACATGCAATGGCACAAGGAATTCGCCGCCGCCGCCGCGCTTGCGGCGCTTGCGTTCGCAGCTGGAGCACCGATTGCGACGGCGCAGGCGGAAGACGTCACGTTGAAAATGGCGGTCCCCGATTGGCCGCCGACCCACATCATGAAGGATCTGTTCGATAAGACCTATAAGTCAAAGTCTGGCAACACCGTCAAACTGGACGTCGACTTCATTCCGTGGCCGGACTACTACACTCGACTGAACGCCTCGCTGACGTCAGGCGAAAAGAAATACAACATGGCGGTTTCAGACAGCCAATGGCTCGGCGCCTTCATCGAAGGCGGTTACTATCTCAAAATAAACAAGTACGTTGACGCCGATCCTGGTTTGCAGGCGGTCTTCAAGGACCTGCATCCGGCAGTCAAGGCTTCATACTCGACTTATCCTTATAAGTCCGACAATCTCTACGGTTTTCCGCAGATGCCCGATCTTGTGGTGAACTACTATCGCAAGGATGTTTTCTGTGATCCGACCGAGCAAAAGAATTTCATGGCGAAATACAAGTACAAGCTGCCCTGTACGCCGGAGGAAATGGACAAGATAACCTGGGACAACTACAAGGACTTTGGCGAATTTTTTAAACGCAAGAAGGGCGAGATGCTGATGGGCAAGCCTCTCGATGACGATTTCTACGGCGTCGAGTTTCAGGTCGGCAAGGGCTATGACTTTTTCACCACCTCGGTCTATGAGTTTCTGTGGCAGCATGGCGGCGACATTTGGGACGAGACCAAACAACCCAACGCGCACGCCCTGGGCGTCGTGAACTCCCCTGTCGCCGTCAAATCGTTCGAGCACCTCCTCTCGTTCATCAAATATATGCCACCGGAGGCGCCGACAGGCAATCTTGACATATTCAAGACGGACGAATTGTTCCGCGCGGGCAAGGTGGCCAGCAACCTCGAGTGGATTGGATTTGCCGAGAGTTCCATCCATCCGGACACATCGAAAGTCGCCGACAAGGTGGCCTTTGCTCAACTCCCAGGTCTGAAGACTGACAAGGGCGTTGTGAGGTGGTCGGTAATCGGTGGCCAGCCGTTCGTGCTGATGACGTGGAATACCGACCTTCAAAACAAGGAAGCCCTCGACTTCTGCAAATGGTGGCTCTCGAAAGACACGCAGATCGCCTATGCAAAGGCTGGCGGCCAGAGCGCTCTCCGGTCGGTCTATACTGAGCCGAGCTACGTGACCTTCCGGCCTTGGAATCGCACGTGGGCGGAAAGCCTCGACTGGCAGAAGGACTTCTGGCACATCCCGGAATTTTTCGAACTGCTGACAGAGCAACAAGAAGAATACACCAAGGCCGTGTCCGGGCAGGAGGATGCCAAGACCGCACTGGATAATATCGCCAATTTCCAGGAAAAGACCCTGAAGGCGGACGGGCGCATCAAGTAGCGCCGCGAGGCGACCGCTCGGCGTCTCAATTGACCCGACCCTTCCGCCAATCAGGCGAAAGGGTCGGGTTTATCGACATTGCCCGTGCTCGGCCGCTCAACACCAAATGCGCGAATTTGTGCGATCGCTCCCCTCCGCACAACGAATTCTCGATGGCAGGGCAAATGACACCGTCTGAGGCAACCGCGCCTGTTCATTTCGCGGCGCGTTGGCTCCAGCCGCGCTGGAACAACTGGCCGGGGGCGCTTGCGCTGTTCGCTGTCGGAATGCCGTTGGCCATCGTGACGCTGCCGGCCAGCGCCTCATTCTGGATCTCGGCCGCACTCGCGGCGCTTCTCGCCCTGACCCTGATCGTGAACGCCTGGGGCCGCCATGTCGGCGGCCTCCTGGTGACGCCGGCGCTTATGTTGCTTTTCCTCATGAATATATTTCCGTTGTTGTGGTCGCTGGGTCTGTCGTTCTTCGCCTATCGGACCAACCTCGCGAGAGCGCCGCGCTGGGTGGGTCTGGACAATTACGCCAATGTTCTCACCGATCCTGACATTTGGGACCGCCTGCACAACACCGTCATCATGGGGATCATGTCGGTCACGACCCAGATGATCGTCGGATCTCTGCTGGCGCTGCTCTTTTCCAAGCAGTTTCCCCTCAGGCGCTACCTGATGATCCTCGTGTTGACGCCAATGATGCTGTCGTTCGTGGCAGTCGGCGCCTTTTTCCGCTACTATTACGATCCCACTTTCGGGCTGCTTTCACAGGCGGTGCGCGTCTTCACTGGCCAGCCTTTCATCCTGATGCGAACGGTCTGGGGCGCGCGCGCCGGCATTGTGTTTGCCGACGCTTGGATGTGGTCGCCCTTCGTCATGCTTCTGGTGCTGGCCGGTCTCGTCAGCGTGCCGAAATATCTCTACGAGGCCGCCGCCATCGACCGCGTGGCCTGGTGGCGTCAGTTTACTTCGATCACCTTCCCTTACATTCGGGGACTGCTGCTGCTGGCGCTGCTGTTCCGGACGATCGAAGCTTTCAAGCTGTTCGATCTTGTTTTCCTGCTGACGAACGGCGGGCCGGGCACAGCTACCGAGACGATAGCCCTGAAGGTCTACCGCGTGGCGTTCGAGGACAACAGGACCAGCGAGTCGACCGCACAGGCCTACATCCTTCTTTTCACAGTCATCGTCCTCACGAACCTCTATCTCTATTTCGCCACCCAGCGCGCCAAGGAGGCCTGAGTCGCTTGTCCGAAAAAGACCACGAGCTCCGCTCGACCGCAGCGGACCCGCCCGCGCCTTGGCTGGAGCGGCTGGGCCTGCGCCCGGCCTCGGGCATTGGCGAGGCCGGCTGGGGCCACACATTGTTGGCCGCGGTTGTGAGCGTGATCTATTTCTTCCCCGTGCTGTGGATCATCCTAACGTCGTTCAAGACCTATAAGGACGCTCTCGCGGTCCCCGCCAAATTCATCTTCACGCCGACTCTGGACAATTTCAGGCACGTCTTCAGCCGCGCCTATTCGGCCGGAGGCCAGGCGCAGAACACGGGTTTCACCCTCTATTTCTTCAACTCGCTCTTCATTTCAGGCGTCAGCGTCCTGCTTGCGCTGTTGATCGGCACCCTTGCCGCATTCGGCTTCTCCCGGTATCCGCTCAAGGGCAACGACACCTATCTTTTTATTATCCTTACCACGAGGATGCTTCCGGCGATTGTCGTCATCATCCCGATTTTCATCATGTTCCGCGTGACGGGGCTCGCCGGCACTTACCTCGGCATCATCGCCCTCTACACGACGTTCAACCTGCCTTTTGCGATCTGGATGATGAAGAGTTTCTTCGACGAATTGTCGCCCGACGTGGAGGATGCGGCGCGCATCGACGGATCTTCGGACATCCGCGTCTTCTTCAAGATCTGCCTGCCGCAGGTGGTGGCGGGCCTGGCGGCGACGGCGGTCTTCGGCCTCATCCTGACCTGGAACGAGTTCTTGTTCGCGCTGCTGCTTTCGGGCGTGCAGACGCGAACAGTCCCCGTCGCCATGTCGCAGACCATCGGCGGCGACATAGGCGTTCGTTGGGGGCTCCTGGCGGCCATCGAGACGATGTTCCTCGTTCCCGTCATCGTCGTGACCTTTGCGTTGCAGAACCAACTGTTGCGCGGGGTCACCTTCGGCACCATCAAACGCTGAGCGCTTCGCGAAAAAGGGCGGCAAGAAGGACGGGATGTCGACGATCGATCTCAGAAATGTGACCAAACGCTTCGGCTCGTTCGTCGCCGTGCGGGACGTCGACCTTTCGGTTTCCGCGGGCGAGGTTGTCTGTCTGCTGGGTCCGTCAGGCTGCGGCAAGACGACCACGCTGCGAATCATCGCGGGCCTGGAACGTGCGACCGCAGGCGACGTGGTGATTGCAGGCAAGCGCATGAATGGGCTGCGGCCCGAGCAGCGCGACATCGCCATGGTGTTCCAGTTCTACGCGCTCTACCCCGCGCTGACGGTGCGCGAGAACATCATGTTTCCGCTCCACTGTGAGCGGCTATCCCCCTCGGCGGCGGCGGAGCGCGTCGGTAGGGTCGTCGATCTTCTCCAGCTTCGAGGGGTGCTCAACCGATTGCCCGGCCGTATTTCGGAAGGGGAAAAGCAACGGGTGGCCGTGGCGCGGGCCGTCGTTCGAGACCCGAACTGCTTCTTGTTCGACGAGCCCCTGTCGCGGCTCGACGTCGAACTCCGACAATCCATGCGCGGCCAAATCAAGAGGGTGCTGACGGGTCTCTCCAAGGCGACCGTCATCGTCACCCACGATCAACTCGAGGCCCTCACCATGGCCGACCGCATCGCCATCATGCGCGATGGAGTAATCGAGCAGGTGGCCTCGCCTCATGATGTCTTCGTCAAGCCGGCAAACGTGTTCGTAGCGAGCTTCATCGGCACGCCGCAGATGAATCTCATGGCGGCCGAGTTTGAAGGAATGGAAGGGGCCAAGGGATCGTTTGCAGTTGAAGGCCGGCGGTTGCGTTTGGATGTCGACCCGGCGGTCGCGCGGCTCGCCAGGGGTCAGGTCACATTGGGCATCCGTCCACGCGCGTTCGTTCCCCAGGAACCGGCCACCCCGGACACGCTGGTCGGACAGGCGGAACTCATCGAGCCGATGGGGGCTGAGACTCTCGTGCATGCACGCACTGCGGCGGGGCGGGACATTCGGGTTATCGTACCGCGGGAAGCCCGCGTACGGGCTGGCGAAATGCTTCATCTCGCGACCGACGCGCGCCAGACGCACGTCTTCGACGGCGAAGGGAAGGCAGTTCGGCAATGAGCGAGCCTGGGCAACGACAGCTTGAGGCAGGCGGGACGCGAGCTGCCGGGATGAGCGCGCGCACCGCCTTGCGACTCGAATACACCATCATCGGCCTCGGCATTCTCGCGCTGGCGCTCATTTTCCAGCCCTTCAGCCTCTTGCTGTTTGGGATCGGCTGCGCCTTGGTGGTCATGGCGGGGCTCTTAAACAACCTGCTGCCGCTGTGCCAGCCCGGCGTGCTCTTGCGCTCGGTCGTGACGGCCGGGCTGACCGTCGCAACGATTTTCTGCATTGCGCTGCTGATATCAATCGCCGCGGCGCACCTCTATGGGGTGCTATTCGTCAACGCTATCGCGCCCAATACAAGCGATCCATTCTATCGCCAGCCGTTTGTTTGGGGCATCGCAATCCTGTCGGCGTTGCTCGCGGCGGCTGTGGCCGCATTGCGGGCGACCGCTCATAGCAAGGAATAAGTCCGCTGGGACGGACGTCTGTAAGGGGAGACTCCTCATGTTGCTGGGCTTCAACATGCTGCTTTGGTCGACGCATATCACGGAGGAGCATTTCCAACTTATCGCCGAGATCAAGCGCGCCGGGTACGATGGCGTCGAAATCCCGATCTTCGAAGGGACGCCCGAGCACTTCGCAAAGGTGGGGCGGGCCATTCGCGACAATGGCTTGCGCGCAACGGCCGTCACGGTGATGCCCGACGCCGCGCACGACTGCATGAGCAATGATCCTTCCGTACGGGCGGGAGCGGTCAAGCACATCGCCTGGGCGATCGACTGTCTGGGGGCGGCGGGCGGGGAAACGCTCTGCGGACCATTCCATCAGCCGCTAGGCGTCTTCAGCGGCGACCCGCCGACCGCGGAGGAACGCGCCAATGTCGTAAGTGTACACAAGGAGGCGGCCAATTACGCCGCGCGGCGCAACATAAAATTGTCGGTGGAGCCGCTCAACCGGTTCGAGTGCTATGTGCTGAATACCGTCAGCGACGGCGCCGAGATGGCGCGCGCGGTGAATGCGCCGAATTACGGACTGCTGTACGACACCTTCCACTGCAATATTGAAGAGAAGGATCCGATCGGCGTCATCGCGCCGAACCTGCACCTTATCAACCACGTGCATTTCTCGGAAAACGATCGCGGCACGCCGGGCAAGGGACATGTGCCCTGGGCGGCGACCATGCAGGCGCTGAAGCGGGGCGGCTATGACGGCTGGTGCGTGATCGAGGCTTTCGGCCGCGCCCTGCCCGCCCTCGCGGCGGCGACGCGTGTGTGGCGCGATTTCTTTCCCGACCGCGAGGAGGTCTATCGCTTCGGTCACGACTTCCTGCGCGAACAATGGGCAAAGGCCTGAACGCCTGTTGTGCCTGGGTTCACCAGCCACACTCTGCTTCCAAACGCCATAGTATGGAGAAACGCCAATGAAATCGATCAAGGGGCCCGCGATTTTCCTCGCACAATTCGCGGGCGACGACGCGCCATTCAATACGCTCGATTCAATCTGCGGCTGGGCGGCCGGGCTCGGTTACAAAGGCGTGCAAATCCCGACCTGGGACTCGCGATTCATCGACCTCGAGAAGGCCGCCGAGAGCAAGACATATTGTCAAGAGCTGATCGGCGTCGCCGGCAAACACGGCGTCCAGATCACCGAGTTATCGACGCACCTGCAAGGTCAGTTGGTGGCGGTCAATCCGGTCTATGACGAAGCCTTCGACGCCTTCGCGGCGTCGCATGTGCGCGGCAATCCAGCCGCCCGGCAGCGATGGGCGGTCAATCAGGCGACGCTTGCAGCCAGGGCCAGCCGCAATTTCGGCCTCAACGCGCATGTCACGTTCTCCGGCGCTCTCGCATGGCCGTTCCTCTACCCATGGCCGCCGCGCCCGGCCAACCTGATCGGAACCGCCTTCGAGGAACTCGCCAGCCGATGGCGACCGATCCTTGACGCTCACGAAGAGCAAGGCGTCGACGTTTGCTTCGAATTGCATCCCGGAGAGGATCTCTTCGATGGCACGACCTTCGAGCGGTTCCTCGACGCGGTCGGCGGGCACAAGCGCTGTTGCATCAACTACGACCCCTCACACTTCCGGCTGCAGCAGCTCGATTATGTCGGATTCATTGATCTCTATCACGAGCGGATCAAGGCTTTTCATGTCAAAGACGCCGAATTCCGCTCCTCGCCCAAGCAGGGCGTGTATTCCGGCTTCGCCGACTGGCCCGATAGGGCGGGCCGCTTCCGTTCTCTCGGAGACGGCGACATCGACTTCGGGGCGATCTTCTCGAGCCTGTCGGTGTACGGCTACGACGGCTGGGCAGTGCTCGAATGGGAATGCGCCATCAAGAATAGATTTGATGGCGCCAAGGAAGGCGCCGAGTTCATCAACAGACATCTCATCAAGGTCAGCGAGTCGACGTTCGAGGATTTTATCGATCAGGGGGCCGATCTGAGCGCTGTGAACCGTGCTCTCGGCATCAGGTCCTGATCATGTGAGCATTTCGCTTGCTAGCATCCTGTCGGTGCGCTATCAGCCTCAGCGGGACACCTCTCCCCAACGAGAGGCGCCCATCTGAGAGGATGGCACAATATGACGATCAAGACGCCTGGCGTTCGGCCTGCGAACGCCTGCTTTTCTTCCGGCCCCTGCGCCAAGCGCCCAGGCTGGACCCCGTCGGTTCTCAGCGACGCCGCGCTGGGACGCTCGCATCGAGCCAAAATCGGAAAATCCAAGCTCAAACTTGCAATCGGCCTCACGCGCGAAGTGCTCGGCGTTCCGCCCGATTATCGGATCGGAATCACGCCGGGCTCCGACACCGGCGCAGTCGAATTGGCGTTATGGTCTTTACTCGGAGCGCGCGGCGTCGACGTGTTGGCGTGGGAAAGCTTTGGCGACGGCTGGGTCACGGACATCGTCAAGCAGCTGAAACTCAAAGATGTCCGCACCCTCAGGGCGCCCTATGGCGAATTGCCGGACTTGGCTGACGTCAGCTTCGACAACGACGTCGTCTTCACATGGAATGGCACGACTTCCGGCGTCCGCGTGCCCGACGCCGACTGGATCGCGGCAGATCGCAGGGGACTGACGATTTGCGATGCGACATCGGCGGCGTTTGCCCAGGACCTCGACTGGACCAAGCTCGACGTGACGACGTTCTCCTGGCAGAAGGCCCTGGGCGGCGAAGCCGGGCATGGCGTGATCGTTCTTAGCCCGCGCGCCGCCGAGAGGCTTCAAACCTACGCCCCCGTATGGCCGCTGCCCAAGATTTTTCGTCTGGCGCAGGGCGGCAAGCTGATCGAAGGCGTATTCGAGGGTGAGACCATCAATACCCCCTCGATGCTTTGCGTGGAGGACTATATCGACGCCTTGAGCTGGGCAAAGTCTCTGGGCGGCGTCAGGGCGCTGTTTGCGCGTGCCGACGCCAACGCGAGAGCGCTCGCCGACTGGGTCGATCGAACGCCCTGGATCGATTTCCTCGCCCGCGTTCCCGCGACGCGCTCGAACACCAGCGTCTGCCTGAAAGTAGTCGATCCAATGGTCGCGGCGCTGGCTGCCGACCGCCAGGCGGCCTTCGCGAAGGCTCTGGCGAGCCTTCTCGAAAAGGAAGAAGTCGCGTTCGACATCGGTGCTTATCGCGACGCCCCGCCCGGTCTGCGCATCTGGTGCGGCGCGACCGTCGAAACCGCGGATGTCAAAGCGCTGACCCAGTGGCTTGACTACGCCTTCGCGTCGGAAATGGGCAAGCTTGCCATTGCGGCTTGAACGTCTCGACGCGACTTCGCTTGTTCCGGGCGAGGAACCCGCCCGTGCTCGATATCGGGCTCGGACCCGTCCGCCGTATCTCCTGTCGCGACAAACCGCCCCGGTCCGCTTATCCGATGCGGCCTAAGGTCGCCCGCCAACTCCGAGGCTTTCACTATGGTTCCCCGCGTTCTCATATCCGACAAGCTTTCCCCCGCCGCCGTCGCCATCTTCAAGGAGCGAGGGGTCGAAGTCGACGTCAAGCCCGGGCTGGATAAAGATGAGCTCGCCAGGATTATCGGGGAATACGACGGGCTCGCGATCCGCTCCGCGACGAAGGTCACCGCCAAACTGCTTGAGCGCGCGACCAAGTTGAAGGTCGTCGGCCGCGCCGGCATCGGCGTCGACAACGTCGACATTCCGGCGGCGACGACCCGCGGCGTTATCGTGATGAACACGCCCTTCGGCAACTCGATCACCACTGCTGAGCATGCGATCGCCCTAATGTTCGCCCTTGCCCGTCAGATTCCGACCGCGGATGTTTCGACCCAAGCGGGCAAGTGGGAAAAGAACCGCTTCATGGGCGTCGAACTGACCGGCAAGACGCTGGGCGTCATCGGTTGCGGCAACATCGGCTCGATCGTCGCGTCGCGCGCGGTCGGACTAAGAATGCGGGTGATCGCTTACGATCCGTTCCTGAGCGTTGAACGCGCCGCTGAGATCGGGGTCGAAAAGGTCGAATTGAGCGATCTTCTCGCCCGCGCCGATTTCATCACTCTGCACACGCCGTTGACGGCGCAGACCCGCAACATCCTGTCGGCGGAAAATCTTGCGAAAACCAAGAAGGGCGTTCGCATCGTCAATTGCGCGCGCGGCGGCCTCGTCGACGAAGCAGCGCTGCGCGCCATGCTCGAGAGCGGTCATGTCGCCGGCGCGGCCATGGACGTTTTCGCCGAGGAGCCGGCGACCGCCAATCCGCTCTTTGGCCATCCCAACTTCATTGCGACCCCACACCTTGGCGCATCGACCAGCGAGGCGCAAGAGAACGTGGCGCTGCAGGTCGCCGAGCAGATGTCGGACTATCTGATGCGCGGGGCGATTTCGAACGCCGTCAATTTCCCGTCGATCACCGCGGAGGACGCCCCCAGACTGAAGCCTTTCATTGCGCTGGCGGAGGGGCTCGGATCGTTCGCCGGCCAGCTCACCCAGGCGCCAATCGAGAAGGTCACGATTACGTTCGAAGGCGCGGTCGCGGATCTCAAGATCAAGGCGCTCACTTCGGCGGCGATCGCCGGTCTGCTCCGACCCTCGCTGGTCGATGTCAATGTGGTGTCGGCGCCTGCGATCGCCGCCAATCGAGGGATCGTGGTCGAGGAAATGACGCGCGCGTCGCAGGGCGACTACGAGAGCTTCATCACTCTGACCGTCGCGACGGCCGATCAAACCCGCTCGATCGGCGGAACCGTCTTCCACGACGGCAAGCCGCGTATCCTCTCGATCAAGGGCATCAAGATCGACGCGGAATTCGCGCCGTCAATGATCTATGTCACCAACGACGACAAGCCGGGCTTCATCGGCCGTTTCGCAGGCCTGTTGGGAGACGCGGGCGTCAATATCGCGACCTTCGCGCTCGGCCGGGATGAACCGGGAGGGTCGGCGATCGCGCTGGTGTCGATCGACGGCGACGCGCCGCGCGAGGTTTTGGAGAAGGTCGGCAAGCTTAAGGGCGTACGCCAGGCCACCGCTCTGCGCCTTTAGCACCAAGCGGGAGTTGGTGGCGTAGGCTGAGACGAGATGAAGCGGTCTCTTGCCGGTCTTCTTGTTATGGCTGCGCCGTGAGGTATTGCCGTCAATCGCCACCAGCTCCCGACGGCCCGGCCAGCAATCGGCGACCCAGGTCCGGAAAGCGCCCGAAAAGACCGCTGGATCAATCCGGTTCATCAGCGAGCGAAGCCAGTCGGCGCGGGGGATGCCGAAGTGGCAATCGGAAAAACCGCGCAGGAACTTCAGGTTCGCCTCGCCCCAGTCGACGATGACTTCGTAGTCGTCGCAATTGGCGATCGTGGCGCAGACCGCCAAGAACAGCGCCTCCCGCAGCGGATAAGCGACGCGCCCGGGCTCGCGCACATCGTCGATCGCGGCGAAATTCTCCAAAAGTAGCGCCAGGCGCGGCTTGGGCAGGCCCCAATCGTCGATCAGGATACTCCCGAATCAGACCGATCCGAGAGAATCACCGCCGCACAATCCGCAAAGGCCCGCGTCAATCCAGAATCGGCGTTAACCCGAGTTGGAGCTCTGGACAGGATCCGGCGGAATTGACTTCGCCATCTTTCTGACCCATCTGTAAGCGTCCGCCGGGCGCAGGCTCCGAGCGGAGTTTTTGTGTGCGCCTGAGGTTTGGCGGGCGCCGCAGCCAAGCGACAGGAGAGTGGCCATTCGTCGTCCCATGAAGGTAATCGCGGCGCCGGAGAAGGGCGGCCCGCGCATCAATCGCGATATTCGCGCCGTTCAAGTCCAACTTATTGACGCCGAGGGGCACAATCACGGCGTCGTCGACTTGGCCGAGGCCCAGCAGCGCGCTGACGAAGCCGCGCTCGATCTGGTCGAAATCGTCCCCAACGCGACCCCGCCGGTCTGCAAAATCCTCGACTTTGGTAAATTCCGGTTTCTCGAGCAGAAGAAGTCCGCGGAGGCGCGCAAGCGACAGAAGGTGGTTGAGATCAAGGAGATCAAACTGCGCCCCGGCATCGACGACCACGATTACGAAGTGAAGATGCGCTCGGTGCGACGGTTCTTCGACGAAGGCGACAAGGTCAAGGTGACGCTGCGGTTCCGCGGCCGGGAAATGGCGCATCAGGATATCGGCTTCAGGCTCCTGCAACGAGTTAGGACCGAGACGGCGCCGATCGCAAAGGTCGAGGCCGAACCCTCGATGGAAGGCCGTCAAATGATCATGGTGCTGGCGCCGAAGTAAGGCTCCAGCTTCCTGGATTGAGCGTCGCGGCCGACCGTTCGGCCGCCGCTGCGGTTATTTTCTAGTCAGATTGCCGGGACGCGCGCGCCATCGGCTCGGGGGTCATTGGTGAGCACAGCGCCGACATTCGCGGGGGGAATCGCTGAAAAGCGCGCCGTCGCCGAGGCCGCAACGCTCAGCGTGCTAATGGCTGTCAGCGCCTCGCACATGCTCAATGACGTGATGTAGTCGCTGGCGCCGGCCCTCTATCCGATGTTCCGCGAGAGCCTCGGCGTGAGTTTCTTTCAAGTCGGCATCATCACTTTCGTCTTTCAGTCGACCGCCTCGCTGCTGCAGCCCTTTATCGGGCTGGTCACCGACCGCCGGCCGATGAATTTCATCCTGCCGGTCGGCATGACCTTCGCCTTCGTCGGAATCTTCTTGCTCGCCTTCGCCAGCACTTATGGTCTGATACTGGCGGCGGTGGCGGTGATCGGGATCGGCAGCGCCGTCTTTCACCCCGAAGCGTCCCGCATCGCCCGCGCGGCGTCGGGCGGCCGGCGCGGCTTCGCGCAGAGCCTGTTTCAGGTCGGCGGCAATTTCGGCCAGTCAACCGGCCCGTTGCTGGCGGCCTTTATCGTGGTGCCGTTCGGCCAACGATCGGTGCTGGCGTTCACGGCATTCGCGTTCGCGGCGATCGTGATTCTCACCGCAGTGAGCCGCTGGCACGCGGCCCGCCGAATAGAGCGCAAGCACGTCGACGCGGCCGCCGGCGCCGCGCTACCGCGCGCCGTCGTCGTCCGGACGATCGCGGTGCTCATTATTCTACTGTTATCAAAGGTGTTTTATCTTTCGAGCATCGGCAGCTACTATACCTTCTATCTGATGGGCGCGTTCGGCGTTTCGCTGCAAACTGCGCAGGTGGTGCTTTTCGTCTTTCTCGCCTCGGTGGCGGCCGGCACTTTCCTCGGCGGCCCGCTCACCGATCGTTTTGGCGCCAAATACATCATCTGGGGTTCGATCCTCGGCGTCCTGCCGGTCACCTTGCTGCTGCCCCACCTCGGCCTCGTCGGAACGCTCATCAACTCGATCGCGATCGGGCTGGTCATCTCCTCGGCCTTCTCCGCGATCGTCGTCTATGCGCAGGAATTGACGCCGGGCAACGTCGGCGCGGTCGCGGGCCTGTTCTTTGGCTAGTCTTTCGGCCTAGGCGGAATCGGCGCGGCGCTATTGGGAGCGCTCGCCGACAGAACCAGCCTCAATTTCGTCTATCAGGTCTGCGCCTTCCTGCCGGCGGTCGGACTTCTCGGGGCCCTCCTGCCCAACCCAAGCGCGAAATCCGCCTCAGGCCTCTAGCCGCGCTTCCATGGCCCGTCGAGAGACGGGCGTACTTCCGAACGCCCTACGGAACGAGGCCAGTTTCGGTCAATGACCGCGCCTGCAGGGGCCTCGCCGAGGCTGCGAGCGCACCGCCACGCTGCCGCCATATTCCCAGCGCTATGAGAATGAACGTTCATTCCCATAGGTTCAACATGACAGCAGTGTCCTTATCCGCGACCCGACGGCCATCGGACGACGAGCGGCGCGAGCGCATTCTCGAGGCCGCTGAGCGGGCCTTCGCCGCGCATGGCTTTCATGCCGCCACGATGCAGCATGTGGCGGAGGCGGCAGGCATGAGCGCCGGCAATCTCTACCGCACCTTTCCCTCCAAGGAGGCGATCGTCGAGGGCCTTTGCGCGCGCGACCAACAGGAGCGTGTCACGAATTTCGTCAATGCCGCCGAGGCCGAGAGCGTATTCGCGGCGTTCTCCCAGGGCCTGCGCGAACATATCGCCTTGCGGTCGCGACGGAAGGCGACGCTGATCGTCGAAATCTGGGCGGAAGCCGCGCATAATCCAGCAATCGCCGCGATGTCGCTCGCGATCGACGCCGAAATCCTCAGGCAGATCGAGCGCATGATCGATATGGCCAAACAGAGGGGCGAGGCCGCGGCGTTCGTCGAACTCGGCCCCAGTCGCCCGCTTCATCTTCACCTATGTCGGCGGCCTCCTGAAGCGACTGGCCTGCGAGCCGGACTTCGACGCAGCGGCGGAAGTCGAACAGGCGTTCGGGCTGTTCAAAGGTTTATGCAATGGGGCCTTCGCTCCATTCGGAATGGAGGCTTCGTGATGAGCCGCCTCCTCGGCGCTCTGGTTCTCGTCGTCGCGATCTTCGGCGGCGCCTGGGGCTATGCCGCGCTTCGACCCTGCGCGCGTCTGGTCATTGCCGCGCGCGCGTTGGGCCTCCCAGTCGGCGATCCGGTATGTGCCGCGGGCGTCGTCAACGCCGCCCAGCCGCCGGCGGAGCCCGCGCCGCCAGCCGTCACCGTCGCGACCTTAGCGCGGCGCGAATTCATCGACCGGCATTTCGTGTCCGGAACGCTGGTCGCGCGCAACGAAGCCGAAGTCGCAGCGCGTATCGACGGGCTTTCGATCGTCGAGATCGACTCCGAAGACGGCGATCGCGTCAAGGCCGGCCAGGTTCTGGCCCGGCTCGACCGCACTCAGCTCGACGCTTTGCTGGCGCAGAACGACGCCTCCGCCAAACGCGCCGATGCTTCGATCGAACAGGCGCGCAGCCTGATTGCCCAGGCGCAAGCGCAGGCGACATGGACGAGCGACGATTATGAGCGCGCGCGCAGGCTCGGCGACGGTGTGATGTCGGTATCGACCATTCAGCAGCGCGAGACCGCGCTCAAAACCGCGCAGGCGCAGCTCGCCGCCGCCAAAAACGCGCTGAGCGTCGCCGAAGCCGATCGCAAGAGCCGCGACGCGGAACGACAGGAGCTCGAAGTGCGCATCTCCCGGGCCGAGGTGAAGGCGCCGGTTTCGGGCGTGGTCAGCCGCCGCTCGGCGAAGCTCGGCGCATCCGCGTCCAGCGCCGGCGAGCCGCTGTTCCGCATCATCGAAGACGGCGCGATCGATCTCGAGGCCGACGTACCCGAACAATCGCTGGCGCGGTTCGCCGTCGGCATGCCGGCGACGATTCGTCTGCCGGGCGTGGCGGCGCCAGTCAGCGGACGTGTGAGGCTGATCTCGGAGGAAGTCGACAAGGCGAGCCGCACCGGCAAGGTGCGAATCGAGCTCGACGACGTCTCGCACGCCCGTATCGGCGCTTTCGCCTCGGGCGAGGTCGAACTCGCGCGCCGCGACGGCGTTGGCGCCCCCGCCGCGTCGCTGCTGCGCGATGGCGACACGGCGCGTCTGCTGGTGGTGCGCGACGGGCGGGTCGAGGAGCGGCGGGTGACGCCCGGCATCGTCGAGGGCGACGCAGTCGAGATCAAGGACGGCGCCGTCGAGGGCGAGAGCGTGGTGGCGCGCGCGGGCGCGTTCCTGCGGCCCGGCGATCGCGTGCGCGCGATACCGGCGCCGGCCGCGGCCGGCGGTTAGGAAGGCGAACCATGCGGCTCAACGTCTCGGCCTGGTCCATCCGCCGACCAATCCCGGCGGTGGTCGCGTTCGCGGTCCTCACCATTCTCGGCCTCGTCAGCTTCCGGACGATGTCGATCACCCGCTTCCCCAACATCGACATTCCGATCGTGCAGGTGCTCGTCACCCAGTCGGGCGCGGCGCCGTCGGAACTCGAATCGCAGGTCACGAAAAAGGTCGAGGACGCAGTCGCCAGCCTCAACGGCGTCTGGCATATCATTTCGACCGTCACCGACGGGTCCTCGTCGACCATCGTGCAGTTCAATGTCGGCTCGGTCGACATCGACCGCGCGCTCAACGACGTGAAGGACCAGATCGCCAAGATTCGCGGCGATCTGCCGCGCACCATCAATGAACCGATCATCAGCCGAGTCGACATCGAGGGTCTGCCGATCGTCACCTACGCCGCCTCCGCGCCGGGAATGTCGGTCGAGCAATTGTCGTGGTTTATCGACGATTCGGTCTCCCGCGATCTGCAGAGCATCCGCGGCGTCGGCGAAGTCAAGCGCTCCGGCGGCGTCGACCGCGAGATCCGAGTCTCGCTCGATCCAGAAAAGCTGCTGGCGCTCGGCGTCACCGCGGCGACCGTCAATGAGCAGGTGCGCGCCGACAACGTCGATCTCGGCGGCGGACGCGGCGAGGTCGCGGGTCAGGAACAGGCGATCCGTACGCTGGCGGGGGCGCGCAGCGTCGCCGATCTCGCCGCCTTGCCGATCGCGCTCCCGGGCGGGCGCAAGGTCAGGCTCGACGAACTCGGGACGGTCGTCGACGGCGCCGCCGAGCCGCGCACGTTCACGCGCCTGTTCGACGAACCGATCGTCGCCTTCGGCGTCACGCGCGCCAAGGGCGCGAGCGACGTGACCGTCGATGCGCTGATAGCGAAACGGCTCGAACGCATCCATGCCGATCATCCCGAGGTGACGTTCACCAAAGTCGACACCCAGGTCGACAACGAACTCGGCAACTATCATGCGACCATGGAGACGCTGATCGAGGGGGCGCTGCTGGCCGTTGTTGTCGTGTTCGTGTTCCTGCGGGATATTCGCGCCACCATCATCACCGCCGTCGCGCTGCCGCTGTCGATCATTCCGACCTTCTGGGCGATGGACGCGATCGGCTTCTCACTCAACCTGGTCAGCCTGCTCGCAATCACGCTGGTGACCGGCATTCTCGTCGACGACGCGATCGTCGAGATCGAGAACATCGTGCGCCACATGCGCATGGGCAAATCGGCCTATCGCGCTTCGCTCGAGGCGGCCGACGAGATCGGCCTCGCGGTCATCGCCATCTCATTGTCGATCGCTGCGATCTTCTCGCCGGTCAGTTTCATGGGCGGCATCGCCGGCCAGTATTTCCGTCAGTTCGGCCTCACGGTCGCGATCGCGGTGCTGTTCTCGCTGATAGTGGCGCGCTTTGTCACGCCGGTGATCGCCGCCTACTTCCTGCGCGCGCCGCGCGACGAGGAACACAGCGACGGCGCGATTATGCGCGGCTACACCCGTCTTGTGCGCGCTTCCGTCCGTCACCGCTGGCTGACCCTGATTTTCGGCGCGATGATCTTCGCCGCCTCGCTGTGGTCGACGCGGCTCTTGCCCTCGGGCTTCATTCCAGCCGACGACGTCGGCCGGGTTCTCCTGGCGGTCGAACTGCCGCCCGGCTCGCGGCTCGGCGACACCGACCGCGTGACGCGCGCGATCTCGGACAAGTTGCGCGCCATGCCCGAGGTCCGCTCGGCGCTGATCTTCGGCGGTCAGATTCTCGGCGCCGGCGCCGAACCGCGCAAGGCGACCTTCGTCATCAATTTCGTTCATAAGTCCGAGCGCGAGGCGACGCAGAAGGATCTGCAACTCCAAATCGGGGCGATGCTTGCCGATCAGCCCGACATCCGGTTCTGGTTCCTGAAGGACAACGGCCAGCGAGACCTGTCGCTGATCGTCGCCGGTCCCGACATCGGCGTCATCAACGACACCGCGAACCAGATCGCCAGCGAGATGCGTGCGATCCCCATAATCGAGAATCCGATGTCGACCGCCGAACTCGACCGGCCGGAATTGCGCATCGTGCCCAAGCGTCAGGTCGCCGCCGACCTCGGCGTCTCGACCGAGGCGCTTTCCGAGACGATCCGGGTCGCGACGCTCGGCGACATCGACGCCAATCTCGCCAAGTTCAACGCCGGTGACCGGCTGGTGCCGATCCGGGTTGAACTCGACCAGGCGGCGCGGGCGCGGGTCGGTCTGCTGAAGGAATTGCGGGTGGCGACCGGGAGTGGCGCAACGACGCCGCTGTCGGTCGTGGCGGATTTCTCGATCAGCCACGGACCGACCGCGATCAACCGCTACGATCGCTCGCGGCGCGTGACGATCGAGGGCGACCTGCGCGGCGATTCCGCGCTCGGCGACGCGGTCCAGGCGATCCATGCCCTGCCGACCGTGCGGCGTCTGCCCCCGGGCGTCGAGATTCGCGAAACCGGCGACGTCGAGGTGATGAGCGAGGTCTTCGCCTCCTTCGCCGCCGCGATGGGCGCCGGCCTGATGATGGTCTACGGGCTTCTGGTGCTGCTGTTCGGCAGCTTCCTGCAGCCAATCACCATTCTGATCTCGCTGCCCCTGTCGATCGGCGGCGCGATCATCGCGCTCCTGATCACGCACAAGGCGATGTCGATGCCGGTGGTGATCGGCATCCTGATGCTGATGGGGATCGTCACCAAGAACGCGATCATGCTGGTCGACTTCGCGGTCGAGGAGATCGGCCGCGGCACGCCGCGTACGCAGGCGCTGGTCGAGGCGGGCCGCAAGCGAGCGCGTCCGATCGTGATGACCACGATCGCGATGGCGGCGGGAATGTTCCCCTCTGCAATCGGCCACGGCGACGGCGGCGGCTTCCGTTCGCCGATGGCGATTGCCGTGATCGGCGGCCTCATCATGTCGACGCTGCTGTCGCTGGTCTTCGTGCCGGCCGTGTTCACGGTGATGGACGATCTGGGCCGGGTGACGTGGCGCCTGTTCAGCCGCTTCGTCGGCGAGACGGACGAACCGGCCGCCTCGGGAAATGCGCCGCGGACAGCGATGCCGAAAGCGCGGCCCGCCAAGGACGTTTCGGTGGCGGCGGAATAGGCCGCGCCCGTCTCTCGTTTGGTCTGACCAGCGAGTCAGACGCGCGTCAGCGGAGTCCGCGCCGCGGCCGATTCGATCGGCGTCGGCGGCGCCCGCATTCCAGCGAGCGCGGCGAAGAACCTCAGCGCCGGGTCGAACACCAGCCCCATGACGCCGTGCGGGTCATGCTGGTGGCCCGACGCACCGTAAGTGAGGCGCGGCGATTCGGTCGGCGGCATGCGCAGGCTTCCCGCCAGCCAGTCCCAGATCGCCAGGCTCGCGCCCATGTTGCAATTGTAGTGCGTTGGATCGGCCGAATGATGCAGTTGATGATGCGCTGGGCTCATGAGCACCCGGCCCCAGGCGCCGGTGAACGGGATCCAGACCTGGGAATGCTGAAGCTGCGCCGTCAGGTAGATGTAGAGCACCATGAGGATATTGGTGTCGAATAGGGTGAGCGACACCGCCTTCCTGCCGAGCGTGAATTGCGCCGCACCGCCGATCACACCGATGAACAGCGACAGATTGTTGGCGAGGATCAGGGAATCGAGAGGGTGAACACGGAAGTTGACGAGCGGCGTCAGAACTTCCGCCGAATGATGCGGCTTGTGCAACTCCCATAGGGCCGGAATGCGGTGCTTAAGCGTATGGTCGAAGAAGAAGCCGAGTTCGTAGGCGATGAAGAGCGCGAGCGTGCGCGCCGCGTCGAGCAGAACGTCCGGCGCCTGCGGCGTCGGCCACGGTCCGAGGCGGGTGGATAGAAACGCCGCGACGCCATCGCTGATCGACGAGGTCGAGACGACGGCCCAGCCGATGATCGCGCCGAGCGTCGCCAGGCTGAAGACGCAATAGGCGAGGTCGGCGAGCGTCGATCGGTGGAAGAGTACCCGGCGGGAGAGAACAGCGCGGATCAGCGCCCTAAAGCGTACGCGCCTGTTGCGGCGCTTGCGCCTAAACGCCAGCCAGGCCAAGGCGATCAGGAGCGCGGCTGCGAGCGAATAGATGGAGCAGATCGAAGACGGCGACAGGAAGGTCGCCGCCGCCGGCCGCAACGGTGAGAGGAGCATTTCGACGAGCGTCATCGGCGCGATGTCTTCTTGGCCGTCGGACTCGGCGCGACGCCGGGACCATTTGCGCAAACGTTATGCTCCAACGCTTAAGGATTGGTGGTTTCGATTCGTACATTGTGCAGTAGTTAAGATTTAATCTGACAGTTTGTGTCATGGGTGAAGCAGGAGCCGAGGCCGGGTGCGGAGCCGAACGGGGTTGCGCAGCGCCCGGCCTCGGCGTTTCGAAAGGACACCGACGAAGACGAAGGAAGCTTTCCCGACCCAGGAGACACTATGAACGGCTGTGCGCGGGGTTCATTCTTAGAGTCCCCGGCGGCGTCGAGTGAAGACTGCCGCCGATCTGGTAGATGTCCGCCGGCAAGCGTCTGAGTGCGCTGCTTTCCGGTTGTTGTCACGCCTCAACCCGCGAGAATATGGCCAAGAGCCGCGAGCGGGCGAACGCGATCGCAAACGATTTTGGTAACCGCCAGAATTGGCGTCGAAAGGACGGCGCCAGGAACGCCCCACAGCCAGTACCAGAACGCGAGCGACAGGATGACAAGGACCGGATTGAGCGTAAATCGTCTCGCAAGAAGCGTCGGCGTCACGGTCTCGCCCTCGATCAAATGAATTGCGCCATACAGCGCCGTTGGCAGCAAGGCCTGCCAAGTCGAAGCGATGGTGAGCAGGCCGGCGAACAGGAAAATGACAACGCCTGAGATAGGGCCAAGGATCGGAACATAATTCAGAATGAATGCGACGGTTCCCCAGAGAACCGGATCGCCGACGCCAGACCACCACATGACAACACCGGTTGCGGCGCCGACAAGCGCGTTCATAACGGTAATTGTGATGAGATAGGCGGAAATATCGCGTTCGATTTGCTGCGCGATGTCGACGGCCTGCCGCTTGCTTTTGAATCTGGGCAACAGCTCGACGAACCGCCGCAGGAAACTGTCCCCCGAGACGAGCAGGAAGTAGAGAAACAACACGGTGGTGAACAGGCCGTCAGCGAAGCTCCGCGTCCCGGCAAATACGCTGGACAAAATCGCTCCGCCGTTCAAGGGCCCAGCCGCGCTTTTCGCGGGGCCCACGGCTCCGAAAGTGTCGGCCGCCTTCAGAAATGTCTGCAGCGCACTGATAGGGGCGTTGAGAAAGCTCATCCGCTCCTTAAGGCGAGGAATGCCTTCGGGCAGCTTGGCGATCCACGCTTCGGCGGGCCCGTAGATGACGGTGCCCAGTCCCACAATCGTTGCGAACAAGATGAGAATGAACAGCAGCGCTCCCAGCGTCCTGGGCACACGCAATCGTTCAAGCGCGCGCAAGGTCGGCTGCATCAACAGATTGAGCATGACCGCAAAGACGAACGGCAGAACAATTTCTTGGGCCACATAGGCCGTCGCCAACATCGCGAGGATGAAAATACCGCCCAGGAAGAAAGTCTTCGCATCGGACGGCAAAGGCATATCGGCCGGTAGTTCTTCCGGCGTTTCAACTTCGAGCCGCTGCTCCAAATCCGACATGCAGAAACTCCGGATCAACTCCCCCACATGCTCGGCGCGATCAGAGCGACAGCGGGTGGAACCACAACCGTCACTTCGGCGCTCAGTTGAATGGCAAGACAGAAAATCGCCAAGACGTCAACGCAGCGCCACCCTTCCGTTCTCGGGTTCGCGCCATCGGGTCCCCGTGAGGCTGTCGAGCGCTTTTAGACGCCATAGGCCTTGTGGGAGACGTGCGCGGACCCGGAACCTGCCTCCTTGATTGCATCGATCATCGATTGAGCGTCCGTCGGTCGAGCCATCCCTTCGGCCAGTTCATCGATCCGATTGCGAAGTTGCGGACTATCGTGGCGAAGCTCCTCGAGCAGCGCGACCACCATGGGGATCTTTTGCTCGCTCAAGATCGTCAGCTCGAGATTGAGAAGTTCGCGGCGCTGGGTCAGGAGATCGCCTCCTCTCTGCGTCTTGAGGATCAGGACGACCAAATAGAGGGACGCCAGCAACGCCGCGCCCGAAAGCCAAACAAAGGGCGGCGGATCGAGCGCACGATAGCCAAGCGCCGCGGCGAGGCCGTTCAGGCTCACCCAGCCGACAACGAGGACCGTCAGGGCCGCGATGAAGCTGGCGCGGCCCAACAGGGATGTGATGCGGTCGACGACCCGCTGATGTTGTGTGGCGTTCGCATGGCGCCCTGCGTGCAGTCGCGCGATCGACTTGATCGTCTCTTCGACGTGGTTCGGAAGAATGGACGACGCGGCCTCGGATTCAGACACTTCCGATCCTCTATAGTGGACATCGCGCCTCGCCGCGGTTCAGCATTGCGGAATGTTCGACGCCGACTCCGCCGAATCGCAGCGTCGCTCGAAGCGGAGTCCCGCTAGCGGCGCATAAACCAAAGCACGAGGAGGACGATGACCACCAGGCCAAGAACCCCGCCGAGTCCAGGGCCGCCATAGTAGCTGTGCGCGTAATAACCGCCGCCGCCGCCCAGGAGAATGATCAGCAAGATGATGATGAGTATGGTGCTCATGGCTCGGCGTCCCGTTTGATTTCGCTCGTTCAGGAGAGTGCGGCAGGCTTCATGGCTTCTTCACGGCGTCCCGCAACGCATCGTTCACCCCGCCAATGGCGTTCTGAACCTTGCCGACGGCCTTATCGGCCTTGCCGTCGCTCTCCAATTTTGCGTCGCCGATCGTCTTGCCGACGGCCTCCTTTGCGGCGCCTTTGACTTCCTTGATCGAGCCGGCGACTCTGTTCTTATCCATGGCTGGGCGCTCCTTTGTATGGCTGTATGGCGACGACGCGGAACAACGCTTGGATTCGCGCCATTCGCGTGTCGCATTGAGACTGTAGCGGGGAAACGCGAGAACCAGCAGCCTCGGAAACTACTTAGTGTTCGACGGACCGAGGACAACGGCGACGTCATGAATGACCGGATCGCATGACGGCGAGGCGCCGCCGGCCGCGGCCAATCAGCGACCCCCGCTCTTGCCCGGCGCGTTCAAGATTGTTGCAAGAGAATTGAAACCGGCCGACGGTTCGCGGGACTCACGGACCCGAGCTCGACAATCCCAGGGGGTCTGCGCGCCGGGTCATGCCTCGGGGGCGCCGCCTTCGCGCAAGCCCGCAAGGCGACTTCGCCTTGCCCGTGGGCGACCACCGGCACGGGCTCACCTAGCGGGTTTGTCGGCGCCGAACATGCGTGTATGTCGATCGTCGAAATCGACCTCACGAGAATCGGCGCCGGTCCCCGGGCCTTCGCGATTCCAAGAGATCCGGTTCGATGACCGCCGCCGAGGGTTGCGGCCGCGAGAACCGCGCAGACGACGGCCGCTGAAAAGGCCGATCGCAACAGGACAGCCTCTCTCTTATGCATGGGTCCACCCCACTGCCCAGCAAATCTTCCTGCCCTTCAGGATCGCGCCAGACGAATGCAAATCCCGCGAATGTATTTGGGCTGCCGCCACTTGGACAGCCACGACCTCGCAGAAGCAAGCGTCGGAAATTACTCAGACCAAGCGCCGACCGCGGACAGACCAAGCGAATGCAATCGACAGCCGGAAGCGTCGGCAACTTCGGCTAGGGATCCATCGAGCATGCGCACGGTCCGCGGTGCGACA
This sequence comes from uncultured Alphaproteobacteria bacterium, assembly GCA_963784805.1. GTDB lineage: Bacteria > Pseudomonadota > Alphaproteobacteria > Rhizobiales > Beijerinckiaceae > Roseiarcus. Next base: position 5,902 of record CAWASR010000003.1, on the reverse strand, counting down.
CGCCCGCCTGCGGCTCGCATCGCGCCTAGGTACTTTCCGAAGCTACAGGGTCGGCTCGTTTCGTGGTTGGATGACAGTTGGCGAGCGCGAAATTTTGGCTACGCCTAGCGCTTTGCGGGAGTGAGGCCACATGCACCAAAACGCGGCATTCCATGCGATCCGGGGCGCTCTCTTGCGCATGCTCCCCGACCTGGCCGAGACGGTGGAGGGTCGCGTGAAGATCGAGAGAACGGCGCGAAACATCATGAAAACGCTCGGCGAAGAGGGTCTGCGTTTCGTTGGCGCGAAAGGCGACTGGTCGCGTCCGGTGGAACTCAATCGGCGCCGAAACGCCGGCCTCGAATCACAGCCTCGCGAAAAGGCGTCGGCTGAATTTTGAGTTGAGACGTTCCCGGTCCTTTGGGACCATTCGCAGGAGGCGACAAACTGTTGCAGATTATTTCCCCTTTGAACGGGTTCGCGATCGAGGCGAGCGACGGCTGGATCGGAACTGTCGTCGATTTTCTGTTCGATGACACGACGTGGAAAGTGCGTTGGTTCGTCGTCGAATGCGGGTCCTGGCTGGCGGGGCGCAAGGCACTTATCCACCCATCGGCGATTTCGCGAACGGACCTTGATCAGCAGCATTTCGTCGTTGCGCTGACAAAGGCCCAGATCGAAGCGAGCCCGGAATTGCTTCAAGATCAGCCGGTGTCGCAGCAAATGGAAAACCAGCTTTACACTTACTATGGTTGGGACCCGCTTTGGGGCGGCCCCGATCTCGCCGCCATCCCCGGCGCGATGGCTTCGCCCTTGATGGCGCCGCCCTATTTGGGCTTGGGTCCAACCGGCGAGGCCGAGGCTCACGGCGACGGCCTGACTTTGCAGACAGCCGATCCGCGCCTGCGCAGCGTTGCCGAAGTGACCGGATACCGCGTTCACGCCGTCGACGGCGAAATCGGCCACATCGAGAATCTCATGATCGACAACACCGACTGGAGCGTCCGCTATCTCATTGTCGACACCCGGAATTGGTGGTTCGGAAAGCATGTGCTGATTTCGCCGATCGCCGTGAAATCAGTCGATTGGTTCGACCGCCATGTTGAGCTCAACGTGCCGCGCGAGAAGGTCAGGGCGAGTCCGCCCTGGGATCCCCTCGACGCTTTCAGTCAACTCTACGCAAAGCAGCTCCATAGGCACTACGGCTGGCCGGGCCCTCCCGCTTAGCTGGACTGATTTGTGACGGCGTCCTTTGGCCGGGTTCGACTCGGCCTGAGGGGAAACGTCAGACTCGATGGATCAACGCGCCGGCGTTCCGCCCCGCTGCCGGCTGTCCAAAGCCAACAGGGGCGCACGAACGAGGAGCGACCGCATCATGCTGTTCGCCATCACCGGTTTGCAAGGATGCCCCGTCGAGGCAAACGATGGCCGCGTCGGCGCAGTCAAGGACTTCCTGTTCGATGACCAGACCTGGAAGATCCGCTGGATGGTGGTTGACACCGGCCATTGGCTGCCGGGCCGCCAAATATTGATCCACCCGTCGGCGATTGCTCCGCTGGACCTCTCCCTGCCGTCAAAGCGCGTGCTGCCGATGATGAGTTGGGGCGATGCGTTGGCGGTGTCCGTCCGGCTGTCAAAGCAACAGATCGAGGCAAGCCCGGATGCGCGCGAAGATGAGCCGGTGACGAAGCAGCTGGAGACCCATCTGTACGATTATTACGGGTGGGATCCAGCGTGGGGAACCACGTTTTTCGGCGGAAGCGCGCTCGGTATGCCGCTTTTGGAGCCGCGGACCTTTTCCCAGGCCGCCTCGCGTCAGGCGGCGGATCGGGGGAGCGGTCCCGGCGAGGGCGATCCGCATCTGCGCAGCGTCGCCTCCGTCAATGGCTATCACGTCCACGCCACGGACGGCGAACTCGGCCATGTCGAGAACTTCCTCGCCAACGACGTCAATTGGGACATCCGATACCTCGTCATCGCCACGCGGAACTGGTGGCCGGGCAAACATGTCCAGCTGGCGCCGTATGCGGTGAAGAACATCGACTGGTCCGAGGAGCGCATCAATGTCAATGTCACTCGCGATCAGGTGAAATCAAGCCCGGCCTGGGACCCTCTGGCTATGGCGGATCAGGTCGGCGAGCGGCAATTCCACCGCCATTTTGGCTGGCCCGGCTACGACTGGTAAGGCAGGCCAGAAAGAAAGACGGATGCTCTGCGAACGGATAAAGGCGAGTCCGCCTTCGGAACGCCCCGACAATTTCAGTCGACTCCGCGCAAAGCGGCTCGATAGCCATCACGGTTAGCCGGGACCCGGCGCCTAGCGAAATCGCTCGAGGGCTCGAGCTTTCCTTCCGGCACGGCGGAGAACAGGGCGTAGGTAGATTCCGGTCCTATCGTGGCGGCGGAAATCGCAGACTACGCTCCATTGCAACCGGAGAGGCCATCACCATCTGCTCTCGCTACTCGGCCTTGGTTAGCAGCTGATGTGCAGCGAAAACTCACTCCGCTTTCTGCGATCGTCGGTGCGAAAAGCAATCGATTGCAGATCACTGCTATGACCGCCTTCCGACGTCGTCGGGTCGGCCAAATCGACCCGCTTCCCGTCGTCATCGGTCGGCCTCTCCCGCTCGAGGACGATTTTGTCTTTGAGCTGCTTCCAACTTCCTAAGATTTGATCCCAGCTCATGAACGCCTCCTGCTCCATGACTGAGCAATCGTGGATATATGAGCCGCTGCACGCAAGAATCGGAATTTACTCAGGCGCCCATGTCGGGCCGCCTGAACCCGCGGGGTCCTCAGAAAACCCAATCCGCCAAATTGCGCGACGGCAAAGACCCAAGCCTTGAGCGGGTTCAGCCCCCTGCGCGTCAATTCAACACGCTGGCGGGCCCCCCACTGACGCCGGCGAGGATTATTTAGGCGTATTGAGACGCCCGCGAAACTCATAGCCCGCTACGGGCAAGGATGCCGAAACCCGTCGTAGCCGAGATAGGTCCCGCTGGCGGGATTGTAGGATCTGTATGTCTGTTCGCAGTACGCCACAGAACCGCCGCCGCTATATCCGGCGGGAACCTGATACCCGTAACCTGGGTCCGCATACACGGGATAAGTCTCGACGGGGTAATAGCCTTGGTTCTGTGAGGCAATCGCTCCGCCGATTAGCGCTCCCGCCGCCAAAGCTGCGATGCCCGCCCCGACCCCATTTCCTGTCCCGTAGCCGTGGCGCTGATATTGAAATCGCCCCGGACCGTGACCGGCATAATGGTGACTTGAGTAACCATGACCGATATGCGGATGGCGCGCCCCGTAAACGCCTTGCGCAGAGGACGGTGCGGACTGAATCATCAGGGCCGTCGCGAGGGCGATGCCGCCCAAGAATAAGCTTCTCATTTGAACCTCCAAGGTCAGCCTAAGACATAGCCGGTGCAGCGAAGCTAGGGTAGGTTCGGAAAATACCCGTTTTTGACGGAGACAGGACTGTTCTGTGTGGCAGCGAGCTAAGTAGTTTCCGAAGTCTATTTCTCCTGTTCATTGCCGCGCAATATCAATTTCGATTGAAATGATCGGACAAAGAATTGTCACGATATTTGACAAGCGCATCGTCACAATTACAGCACACCGCACTGAACCCCCGGAATTTCGTTCTCCTTCGGCTTCGGCCGGCGCCACTTGGCGCGGGGATCGCGGCCGGCCACGGCGGCGAAGCGATCGAAGAAGGCCGGCCAGCCCAGCGGGACTTCATTTCGTTTGCGCCATCCCGCGCATCGCCGGGATCACTTCAGTAAGGACGCCGCTGCCCGTCCAAGCCTTGCTCACGCGGCATACATCGTCTCTGCCCGCTGCTGCCTGCCCAACGTCCTGAACGAAACTAACCGCTGCGCATCCTCGTCCCACAGCGCATATTTCACGCAACGCAGGCTCTGCCAAAGTGTGAGGCGGCCGACGTTGGTGAGTTCGGGATAGTCGCGCAAGACCTCGGGCAGACGGTAGAAAGGAACGCGGCTCGCCAGGTGATGGACGTGATGCACGCCAATATTGGCGCTGAACCAGCGCAGGACTAACGGCAGATCGTAGTGCGAGGAGCCGTGCAGCGCCGTCTGCGGATGGTCCCAATTCGCCTCATGAGCCCAGCGCGTGTCCTCGAACTGATGCTGCACGTAGAACAGCCAAACGCCGATCGTCGCAGCGAGCACGAAAATCGGCCCTTGGATCATGAGGAACGGGCCGGGGCCAATGAGCCGCATCAGCAGGGTCACGACAATTGCGATTCCAGCATTGGTGGACATCGTCGAGACCCAGGGCTTCCAACCGGCGCCACGCATGAGGCCGAGCGGAGCACGATGCTGAACCACGAAGAGATAGGTGGGGCCGATCCCGAACATCACCAGCGGGTGGCGATACAGGCGGTAGGCGAAGCGCTTGCGCCGGTCCAAGCTCAGGTACTCACTGACGGTCAGCGTCTTGATGTCGCCCAGGCCGCGACGGCCCAAGTTGCCGGCGTTGGCGTGGTGCGTCGCATGCGTGCGCTTCCAGTAGTCGTAGGGAGTGAGCGTGAAGACGCCGAACGCGCGACCTACCCAGTCGTTGATTGCGCGGGTGCGAAAGAAGGCGCCGTGCCCGCAATCATGTTGGATCATAAAGAGTCGAACCAGAAACCCGGCCGCCGGCAAGGCAATGACTAGGGCGAGCCAATAGCTGATGTGCATGAGCGCCCACATCGCCGCCCAAAGCGCGGCGAAAGGCGCGAACGTAACGGCGATTTCCGTGAGGCTCCGAGCCAAGTTCGGATCGCGATAGCGAGAGAGAATACCGGGAAGCCGTTGCGCGTCGGGCAAACCGGGCAGCGATGGCGTTCGAAAAGTGCGTTGGTTCATAGGGGATTCGCAGTTGATGTCACGTGTGGAGCTTTTGGCGCGCCCGCGGCCTGAATTGGCGGCGTTCACCTCACTTCTGCGCGAGTTCCTACGCGGCGCAGACGGAAGGCGCGGAAGACTTACCTGCATGCTCGTCCGCGAGCATCTGGAAATTGACTTTCCGCTCCTGCGAAGCCAGTCGCAGCATTCGCGATAACTCGCGCCTCGCCGCCAATACCCGAATCCTGAACGTGTCGATCCGACAATCGCATACCTCGGCCGCCTGCCCGTATGACAGGCCGCTGGCGACCGCCAGAATCAGCGCTTCGCGATGCTCATCGCGGAGCCGACCGAAAATGCGGAGGAGTTCGTCGCGCCCATCACCGTCCTCCTTGCCCGCCTGCGGCTCCCGCTGCTGTGTCGCATCCGCGAGCGGCAAGCGAAGCACAGCATAGTGCTGCCTGCGCATAGCGGCGAACATTCGAACCTTCAGTTGGACCCCGGCGCAGGGCTGGTTTACTGAAGTGAAGGTCTGCACGATCGTATCGCGCACAAGATCGTCGGCCCGCTGACGATCTGCGACGAGAACCACGGCGAAGGCGCGCAGGTGGGGAATGCAGGCGATGACGTCTGATCGCGCGAGGGCGCCAGTTTCGCGAGTCGCTGCTGTCGTCATTGCTATCTCCATCATCTTTCGGCAAGACCGTCGTTTCCTCCGGTCGGTTCGTGTCCAAAGGGGGGCGCCTGTTCGACCCAGTTTTTACCGAGCGATGAGGACGGCGGAAGCCTCGGAAACTACTCATTCGCGAAACGAAGTCGGCAAATTACGGCGCGATGGCTGGCATGAGAATGCGCCGCCGCCGCCGAGCCGGAGGGAGGGCGTACCGATCGGAGGCGCGACAACAGTGGCGGGGGAGAAATCGAAAGTTCCCGCGCCTGGCAAGGTTCCCGCGCCTGGAATGACTTCATCGAACCGCGGCCTGACAAGGCGCCGACCCGGACGCAACCTGCTCAGCAGATCGCATGAGCTCAAAGACGATGTCCTGCGCTTCCGCACGACTTCACCGCCG
>CAWASR010000002.1:0-82040 GCA_963784805.1 uncultured Alphaproteobacteria bacterium | reverse complement strand
CGCGCTAGCGGCGCTGGCCGAGGCTGTCGGAGCTCTGCCGGTGAGACTGACTGAAGCACAAAGCCAAGGGCGTGTGGGTCGCTCTTTTCCATGCGCTCGCGCAAGTCGGCGGTCCGCCCGACCAGATTCTCCTCGACTTTCGGCCGTCCCCGTGACGTCGACTCATGGGGCCGGGGGACTGCTTTGTCGGCGCGCTCGCAGCGGGGATCGCGAAAGGCGCGCCCCTGCTCGCCGCCGCACGTTTCGCCAACGAAAATGCGGCTGCGCACGCATCTCGCCGACTGTGAAATCCTGTCGGGGTCGCTGCAGGAAGCTCGTCCGCCATCGGTCAACGCGGCTCGCCTCGCAACGCTCCGCGGCGCGGCGCCCCAGTCTTGGTCTCTTCCCGGAACCCCGATCGGGAGCCGGTCCCGCAGACGAAGCTTCAGGCTTCTTTCGTTCGCGCCCTCCCGGTTCGCGCCTTCGAAACCCGCAAGCCGCCTCGACGCCAAAGCGGCGATACATTACGTTGGGCTTAGCGGGCAGCGGAGTCCGGCGCTATCTTGCGGGAGGGTGGAGAATGGCTTCGGTCGACGTTGTCAACGCCCGCAAGTCCTACGGCAGCGTCGAAGTGATTCACGGCGTCTCCATCTCGATCGCCGACGGCGAATTCGTCACTTTGGTCGGTCCCTCCGGCTGCGGAAAATCGACGCTTCTTCGGATGATCGCGGGGCTCGAATCGATCTCGGACGGTCGGATCAAGATCGGCGCGCGCGTCGTCAACAATCTCCCGCCGAAGGACCGTGACATCGCGATGGTGTTCCAGAATTACGCGCTCTATCCGCATAAGACTGTCGCCGAGAACATGAGTTTCGGTCTGAAGCTCCGGCACACGCCTAAGGCGGAGATCGCGGCTCGGGTGCAGCGCGCGGCCGAAATCCTCGATATATCGCCCTATCTCTCGCGCTATCCGCGTCAGCTCTCCGGCGGTCAGCGACAGCGCGTTGCGATGGGGCGGGCGATCGTTCGCGATCCTCAGGTCTTCCTTTTCGACGAACCGCTCTCCAATCTCGACGCGAAGTTACGCGTGCAGATGCGCGCCGAAATCAAAGAATTGCACCAGCGGTTGGGAACTACGACCATCTATGTGACCCACGACCAGATCGAGGCGATGACGATGGCCGATCGCATTGTCGTCATGCGCGATGGCGTCGTTGAACAGGTCGGAATGCCGCTTGACCTGTACGACCGGCCGAACACCCTGTTCGTCGCCGGCTTTATCGGTTCGCCGGCGATGAATCTCCTGAAGGGCGCGATCCGAATCAATGGCAAGCCGTCCTTCGTGACCGAAGCAGGGGTGGAATTGCCCCTAAAATCAGCGCCAAGCGGGATGGACGGACGGCTTTGCGTCTATGGAATCCGACCGGAGCACCTGGCGCTCGGGGGCGGCGAAGTGAAGGTCGAGGTTTCAGTCGTGGAGCCGACGGGCTCGGAAACCCAGGTGGTCGCGATGCTCGGCGGCCAAAAGATCGTCGGGGTCTTTCGCGAGCGGGTGTCAGCCAGACCGGGGAGATTCTCTCGCTGTCTCCCAACCTCGCCTCGGTCCACTTGTTCGACGCGCAAAACGGCACGCGGCTTGACTAGTCGGACGGCCGGGGATGGACGTCGTTGCGTTGGTTGGATTTGTGCGGCGTGGGAAACCGTACGTTCGGCATCCCACGCCGGGTTGGGAGCGATGGTTGCGTTACGAGATGATGCTGCCTCGTCAGATCTGCGCCGCGATCGACGGGCGATGGACAGTCACCCTTTCAACGCGCCTTCCAGAAGCCCCTTAAAGAACAGCCTTTGTGCGAGCGTGAACGCGATAATGCCAGGGGTGACGACGATGACATAGACAGCGGCGAGATTTGGCCACGCCCACTGGCCCTGGCCGCCCTGGGCCGCGGCGAGAACGACAGGCACGGTGCGTTTGGCCTCGTCGTCGATCAGCGTCAGGCACAGCAGATACTCGCCCCAAGCTGCGACAAAATTGACGATGAAAACGACGACCAAGCCATTGCGCACCATCGGCAGCCCTACCTCCCAAAGCGCGCGCCAATGTCCGGCGCCGTCGATTCTCGCCGATTCGAACATTTCATGCGGCACCAGCTGGAACATGCTGCGCATGATCAGAATGCTGATCGCTAGCTGGAGCGTAATGTACGGAAGGATGAGGCCGGCGGTGACGTTGATAAGGCCGAGCCAATGCTGCGTTTCGTAGATGCTGATGATCGAGACGACGCGCACAGGGAAGTACAGCGAAAGGAGCAGCGCCGTCACCACCAGGCCGGCGCCGAAGGGCCGAATGTGGACGAGCGCATAACCAGCGAGCACGGCGCAGCACGTGGTGATCAGCACGGTCGCCGCGGTGACGTAGATGCTGTTGAATAGGTTCAGCGGCAGCGTTGCAATCCGCTCGAAGACATAGGAATAGTGAGTGAAGTCGAAGCGCTTCGGCCAGAAATTGCCCTGCATTGCGTCGGGAAGCGATTTCACAGACATGAGAAGCACCCACGCCAGCGGCAGAAGGATGATCAGATTGAAGATGTTGATGACCGCGTGGCCGACGATGGCGCTCCGGTCCCGGGCGAACCGGTCCTGCGCCTCTCCCGCCGCGGCACTGTCGTCTTGATCAGTTTCGAGCGTCACAGCTTCGTTACCCCTTTGGCCGGAAGATTCGCAGCAGAAACGCCATGACGATCATCATTGCGACGGCGCCGATCATGCCGATGGCGGCGGCGTATCCCTGGCGCCATAGGCCCTCCTTGAAGGCCTCGTCGTACATGAAGATCGTCCAGGTATAGGTCGGCGAGGCGCGGTTGAAGCCGCCGAATATGAGATATTCGTCGATCACCGCCATCGCGGTGCCGAAGCGCAAGACGACCAGGATCATCATGATCGGGGCGAGTTGCGGCCGCGTGACATGCCAGAACACGTCCCACTCATTCGCGCCGTCGATGCGCGCGGCGTCCGGCAGATCTTTTGGGATTGCTGCGAGGCCGGCGATGAAGAAGATGGTGTGGTAGCCGAGGCCCCACCAAATTTCCATAATCGCGATCGAGGGCAACGTGAGCGGCGTTCCTCCGAGCCACTGGGGCGCGTTCTGCAGCGTGAACAGCCCCAAAGTCTCGACCAACAAGTGATTGATCGGACCGATCTGATAATTGTACATCCACTTCCACAACACGAATATCAGGGTGCTCGGTATCACCGCCGGAATGAGCAGAATGACCCGGTAAAGGGTGGCCAAGCGCTGATTGGTCACCCGGTCGATCGCGATCGCCAGCAGGAGAGGCAAAATGATTGTTCCGGGCAGGAACATCATCGTGAACAGCGCCGCCCTCCACAGGCTCACCCACATGAGCGGGTCGCTGAGCGCCTGTATGTAGTTATCGAACCAGACCCAATGCGCCGGCTTGTTGGACAGGAACTGGAAGTCGGTGAAGCTCATCCACAGGACGCGGAAGATGGGCCAAACCTGATAACCGATGAAGAAGACGAGAGCCGGCGCCAGAAAGAACCACTCGCTGACGCTTTTCCGCAGCCGCCCGATTTGGTCGCCCGCCACCCTCGCGCCGAGGTCCGCCTCGCTGGGTGAGATCGACTGTGCCATGCATCAATCCGACAACGTTGAAGCGCCGAGCGCACCATCTGGTTGGGAGAGAACACGAGCTGCAGTCTGTGCGTCCGCAGTCGCGTGTCCAACAGGACGGGCGACTCCCACTTCCCGCGCCTGCGATGCGAGCGCGGGACGCGCGTTGAGCGTCCTCTGGCGAAAGCGGCAAGGCGGGGAGCGGATAACCCTCTCCGAGCCTCGCCGCGACCCTAAGGTCAACCCTTCTTGATCTCGGCTTGGACTGCCTCGACGACCTTCGTCATGGCGACCTTCGGATCAGGCTCCTGGCCCTTGAGATAGGTCTCCCAAATGGGCTTCCCGATCACGAACTGCTGCAGTCCGAAGAGATTGTTGTCGATGGCCTTGGCCTTGTCCAGCTGGCTGCGCACCAGCCCGACAAAGGCCGGCATCCAATCCGGCTTGTTGGCGTTCCACCCGGCGTAGATCGACTCATAGGGCGGCAGCTGGCCCGGATGGCCGCTCTTGGTGCCTACGATCGAATCCTTCCATATCTGCTTATTATAGGTGAGCGCCTTGATGTACTCAGCCGCCTTCTCCTTGTTCTGACCATACTTGAACAGCGCGCATCCTGTCGTCCAGAACACCGTTGAGCCTTCGCCATTGACGAACTTCGGCAGTGGGCCGAGATGCAGGAGTTTCGGATCTTCCCAACTCGCAGCCATGCGCAGCGGAGCATTGAAGTATTTGAAGTAGAGGCCGACACGCTGCGCGGCGAAGGCGACCTCGTCCGGCGTTCCGTTCACTCCCGCGTCGGAGGCGCCTTCCAACAAGATGTCGGGGTTCGCATAGGCCATGATCTGCTTCATGAGCTTCAGGGCGTCGATGGCGGGTTCGCTGGTGAAGTCGAACAAGCCTTCGGGCGTGTAGACCTTGGTGCTCATGCTGTGGGTAATTGGAACCAGCGAGCGCCAGCCATGAGAATCGAACGTTGCACCCCACGGCGCCGCCTTGGTGTCGACGATCTTCTTGGCGCCCGCCAGGAACTCGTCCCAGGTGGCGGGTGCGACGTCCGGGAGCCCCGCCTTGCCGGTTATGCCGGAATGCCACGCCGATCCGATCACATCGAGCAGGAATGGCCAGCTGTAGAGCTTGCCGTCGACCGTGCACTCCGCGCGGATCGACGGCAGGATGTCGTCGAGCACGTCTTTGGGGATATAAGGGTCCCACGGTTCGATAACGCCGGCCTTGATGAACGCCGACATTTCCACGAACGGCGTCTGTCCGACGTAGACATCCCAGGTGCTTTGCTTGTTCCTAGCCTCGGCGACGAAACGCTCGATGCCGAAACCCTCGACCGGTGCGATCTGATAGTTGATTCCGGGGAATTCCGCGTTCACCGCCGCGATGCCGGGATGAAGGTCCTGGATCCACTGATAGAACGTCGGCGTGAGGGGGCGGTCTGCAGCAAAGGCCGGCCCGATGCCGGACTTTGCCACAGCTCCAACTCCGGCGAGGCCTAGGCCCGTAACCAGGCTGCGGGTAATGAATTCACGCCTGTCGATGCGCCCTTGGGCAAGCTCACGGCGCGCCGCCTCTCGCAAGAGAAATTCCTGTTCGTTCCGTCCAACCATGTCTCACCTCCCGATGGCCCGTTGCATTTTGGCGTCTTGCGAAAAACCACGACGGAACCGCCTATGTTATCACGTCCGTTAGGCGGGCAATCCATCTGGCGCACCGACGCCCATGCAGTTGGCGCGCAAAAGACGCGCGAGTTAAAGTTCTCTGTGGCGCAATCTTGACGCCTTGCCGAATGACACTATCAGCCAATATGAATATGCGGCAAGAACTACCCGAGGAGGCGCCATGACCGTGCTCGATCGGTTCCGGCTGAACCGTAAGCGCGTCTTGATCACCGGCGGAAGCCGCGGCTTTGGACGAGTCATCGCGCTTGCGGCCGCGGAGGCGGGCGCCGACGTCATCCTTGTCGCGCGCGACCCGGACGCCCTGGCCAAGACCGCGGGCGAGATCCGGGAACGTGGGCGCCGAGCTTGGACTTTTTCCGCCGACATCGGTCAGCCGACGATATGCGAGGACCTTTGCAAGCTGGTGCTGGCGGAGGCCGCGCCTGTGGATGTTCTCGTCAATAACGTCGGCGGCCGTGACGTCGATGTTGCGATCGAGGACACTGACCTCGCCACTTGGCAACGCTACATCGATCTCAATCTGACACATTGCTTCATTTGCACCAAAATTATTGGCGGCGCGATGCTGGCGCGCGGCGAAGGGCGAGTTATCAATGTCGCCTCGATCAGCGGTCTCATCGTCAACCGGGGAATTGGCGGTCGCCACTATGAAACGTCAAAGGCCGCGCTCATCCATTTCACCCGCGCCACGGCCGCCGACTGGGCGCCTCGCGGCGTTACTGTCAACGCCATCTGCCCGGGCCTTTTCATGACCGAGCCGAACCGGGCCTGGGCGGAGAAAAATCCGCAGGTGATCGAGACGTTCGTAAGCGCGATTCCGATGGGCCGCGCAGGCGACCCTCAAGAGATCGGTCCGCTTGCGATCTTTCTTGCTTCGTCGGCTTCCAGCTACGTTACCGGTGCTACTTTTGTAATCGATGGCGGCTATACGCTTTGGTGACAGGTGCGTGCGAGCGATGTGCTCAGATGCGTGATCACGGTTTCCACCGCTTTCGCGGCCATCAACGCGCGGTCCAAAGGGAAAACGACGAGTGCGTTGACCCATGAATTAACTGTCTTGATGTGGGCGATAGAGGCCGTCATCCCCTCGAACGGGGAAACTTCCCTACGGCGGATCTTCTTCGGCAAGGCCAGTATGGATTTGGCGTCCGCCGGGTGTCCTCAGACCACCTTCAGCCATTCGCTGGGGCTTCTTTTCAGCGTCAGCTTTAGTCTGCTCTCGTCGCCATGACCGCTCGAACTGAGGCCGCCGAAGTAACGAGGCGTTCAAACTCCGGTGGTCGGAGTTCGCCGCCCAAAAACACATGCGGCCGCCGAAACTGCATGCCGCTCGCAGCCGCGTCGAGCGCGGCGAAATGGATTTCCTTAGGCTTGGCTGCCGTGATGATCCGCTCGACATTGCGCGAGGTGATTCCGCCCCCTGGCATCACGATGATGCGGTTCGCCGCGCGACGAACCAATTCAATAACAAGCGGCAGTCCGTCAAGAACCGTTGCCTCCTGGCCCGAAGTGAGGACGCGATCAGCACCGAGCCCGATTAGCGTCTCGAGCGCTTGGAACGGATCGCGAGTCATGTCGAACGCCCGATGAAAAGTCACTGAGAGTGGCCTGGCGAGCGAGATCAATTCGCGAGTCCGCTCCACATCGACCTCGCCCGCCGGCGTCAGCAGGCCGATCACGACGCCCTCCGCGCCTTCGACCTTGGCGGCTTCGACATCCGATCGCATGATCGCGAACTCATCATCGTCGAACAGAAAGTCGCCGCCTCGCGGCCTAATGATCACATGGAGTTCGAATGCCTAAAATCGCTCGTGCCTGACGGATCATTCCACAGCTTGGCGTGATGCCTCCCTCCAGCAAGTCGACGCAAAGTTCGACCCTGTCTGCTCCTGCAGCGTTGGCTGCGCGCACGCCGGCCACCGAGTCCACGCATATCTCGTAGATCATGGAATCTCTCCCGCTCATCTGTTGCATCTTGTCAATATTCCAAAGGTCGAAGCAACTTGCTAACAGGGAAGCCGCGAAGCGGTAGGAGCATACCTGAATGCGTTGATAGTGGCCCGCGTTCAGTTCATTTCGAGCCGCGCTCGCTGGCACTTTCGCGGCATGGGCGCCATGAAAGCTGGTGGACCGGGGCGCAGCCCGAAGACCAATGTGACGCGCCCCAACGGCGTTTTTTTTGCAACGGCAACGAAGGGATTCGGTCATGCCTGCTCCTTCAGCTCCTGTCCGCATGCTGGTCGCCGGCGCAGGCGCCTTCGGACGCCAGCATCTCGAGAGACTCGTACCACGCGCGGACGTGGAGGTCGTCGGAGTTGCCGACACAAATCTGGACGCCCTTGAGCGAATCCGCTCCCTCTTTAGCAAGGCGAGTTGCGGCACAGATCCGTTTCGGATGATTGACGAAATCGAGGCCGACGCCGTCATTATCGCAACAACGGCCGCCTCACATGTCGAGATTTGTGTGCGGGCGCTCGGTCTGAATTTATGCGCGTTGCTGGAAAAGCCCGTAGCGCTATCGGCGACAGCGGCAGCGCGTCTCCTCGATTCCGCGCAGAGATCTGCAGCCTTTGTTTTGCCTGGCCATGTGCTTCGTTTTTCGAAGGACCATCAAAGGCTGGTTGAGATTACGCGCTCGGGTCGGATCGGTGAGGTTATCTACGTGAATTCGCGCCGCTACCGCGACGACAGTCATGCGACCCGTTATTCCGACGCCGATCCTATCCTGTCGACCCTGGTCCACGATATCGACCTAGCCCTATGGGTTACGGGTTCGGAATTCCGCTCTGTGCTCGGCCACCGGTCAGGGGGGCCGGGTTTTCGGTCGATGACAGCGGCCTGCGCAACTATGAAGACGGGCGCTGCTTGCGACTTGCGCACTGCTTGGACCTTCTCCGATGGAGCCTTGCCCTCTGACCGCTGGGAAGTGGTAGGTGATCGCGGCAGCGTCGAGCTGGTCGTCGGAGAGAGCTTGCAGGTCCACTGTGACGGTCGCCGAATAGACTTGCCTCTGGTCGAGGGGGATGATCCCCTGGGAAACGAACAGGATCATTTCCTGGCCTGCGTCCGCGACCGGTCACGCAAGCCGGCGGTAAGCCTGAAGGAGGCGCTCGCAGGATTGAAGTTCGCCGATGCGGCGAAAGAGTCTATTCACTTCGGCCGCGAGGTCATCCTGTTCGAATAGATATGCTCGACAAGAATCTTTGGACCTAAGCAGGGATTCGCGGCTTGGCCAACGGAAGCACCCTACGCTCCGTATTCAGCGCGTCGACGGCCTTGTTGGATCGTCTGGTCGAGCGCGTCGGTATCGGCAAAGGTCTGATGCGCGAGATGATGCGCCTTGAGGTCGTGCCAGACGACCTCGATGTCGTTCAATTCGGGCGCATACTTGGGCAGCCGCTCGACGGTAAGCCAGTGCGCCCGGGCGGCAAGCGCCGCCAGGGAGAGCTTGCCGGCATGGATCGGACCATTGTCCCCGACCAATGCCGCCGGCTTGGCGGGCTGACCGGGCTTGGGACCATAAAGCCGGTCCAGTTGCTCGAGATGGGCGACCAAGTCGCTGCTCCGCTTGGTCGGGCTAGTGTGGACAATGAGTTGGCGCGTGACGTGGTCGAGCGAGCCCAGCATGGCGACCTTCTTGGCTTGGCCCGGGCGCCGGCACCCGCAGGTCCGCCCCCGCCTTGGCCCATGCGCGGGCGAGATAGGGATGCGTCAACGCCTCGCTCTCGTCGCCATAGAGCAGAACAATGTCGCCGGCTTCGGCCTGCTGCTTGCGCAATTGCAGACGCACGCCGACCCGCTCGATCTCGTCGGCGATCTGGCGTCCTTTCAGGGTGTGCCGCGGCCGCCGCCAACCGAACTTTTTTTTCGCAGCGCCTTGGACAGTTGTGATCGGCTGATGCGCACACCCGCACGCGCTTCGATCTCGGCGCGCAGCCGGGGGATTGTCCAATTGCGCCGATCGGCCACGGGTTCCTCCAGCACGGGTTCCTCCAGCAAGGGCGTGACCACACGCAAAGCTGCTTCACTCTTCACCGGGGCCGGGCCGGGCGCCACGTCGGCCTTCAGCGCCGCAAAGCCGCCGCGGCATGAAGTCACTGCGCCACAGGCGAACCGTGTCTCCGCGCACGCCGAACGCCTCGGCGATCCGCGCGCTGGTCCAGCCGGCCAGCGTCAGCAGCACGGCGCGGGCCCGGTCCGCCTCGCCGCGATCCCCTGACCCAGCCACAACCGTCAGGGCGGCGCGTCGTTCGTCTGTTGCCGTGAGCGGCGATCTTCCTGTCATGCCTTGCACTCTCAAAGCAGCGCCGCCAGCGAATCAGACCGCCAAACGTCGGTCAACCAGACGGAGTTCTGGTTAGCCAGCTCCGCACGCGGAGTGGTCATGAGCTTGTTCGACGCGCCCCGCGCCTTGAACGACCCGGTGGGTTGGAGGCACTCCAGTTTGAGCCACAAGTCGGCGTCGGTGGCCGGCGCGGCGCACTGCTCGGCGCGCTAGAGGGGTGTGCGTCGAATGGCGCCGGAAATACGATTCGCCGCCGCCTCCGCATCGCTGATTTCGATCATCTTCCGCTCACGTCTTCCCTGTCGTCTTCGGCCTTGCGGCAACTCGCGACGTCGGAAGTCAGGTCCGTTCGAGAGCTCGACTCGACGTTTGTTGCGCGCAGTAGAAAATCCCAACATACATCCGAGCGCCTTGACACGGCGACGCGCCGATCGCTAACGTTGTCTTTAAAATCAGTCTGCAACAGGGAACCGCCCGAGCATTGCACATGGCGGTCGGTCGGTTTGCGAGCCGCGCGACAACGGGAGGAGCCTAACATGAAGAAGAAGACGAATCTTGCGTGTGTCGCCGTCGCCGCCAGCTTGGCGCTCGCGGCGAGCTTCGGCTCTGCGTTCGCTGCCGCCAACTGCATCAAGGGCGAGCATAAGCCGCCGTACAAGATTGGCTGGGCCAATATCTATTCGATCCCGACGTGGATGAAAGAGACCACCGGGACCATCGAGGACATGGCGAACCAGCTCAAGAAGGAGGGCCTCGTCGAAAGCCTGATGATCACGGACGCCCAGGGCAACGCCAACACGCAAATCCAGCAGATACAGTCGATGATCGACGCGAAGCTCGACGCGATCATCGTTGACGCCGGATCGGCTACGGCGCTCGACCGTGTCATCGCCGACGCCTGCGCCAAGGGTATCGCCGTCGCCAATTTCGACAGCCTCGTCGATACCAACGATCTCACCACCAAGATCGACACCGACCAGAACGAATGGGGCAAGCTCGCCGCGGAATGGCTCGTCAAGCAGCTCAACGGCAAGGGAAACATTCTGGTCCTGAACGGACCCGCTGGCGTTTCGGTCAGTGACGATCGCCGGAAGGGCGCTGAGCCGGTGTTCAAGGCCAATCCGGGCATCAAGATCCTCTCGGAGACCAACACCGCCTACAATGCCGCGCCGGCGCAAGAAGCTGTCACCAATCTGCTTTTCAGCAATCCGCAGATCGACGGCATATGGAGTCAGGGCGGCGCACTTTCGGCGGGAGCGGTGACGGCGTTCGAGAAGCAAGGCCGTAAGCTCGTTCCGATGACCGGCGAGAACTATCGCCCGTTCCTCGAAATGTGGAAGCAGAAGAAGCTCACCGCCTGGGGAACACAGCAACCGAACTGGCTGGCCGCGCTTGCCGTCTATGCGGCGGTCAAGGCGCTGCAAGGCGTCGACATTCCGCCCTATATCAACGTGCCACTGCCAATCATCGACGACAGCAATCTCGATAGCTATCTTGCGCGAGCGAAGGACTTCGCAGCCGACGGGTACATCTACTCGCCCTACGATATGAAGCTGTTCGACGAGTTCATCGCCAAGAGCCAGAAGAAATAGCCTCGCGCCGGGCCGGGCGTGAACGCGGCGCGGCGGCAGACATGGGCGTGCAGCAGGCGGTCCTCGGAGCACAGAATGTCTCGAAGGCTTTCTTCAGCAACTCAGTCCTTCGCGACGTCTCGATCGAGCTCGTCGCCGGCCGCATCCACGCTCTGCTCGGTGAGAACGGCGCAGGAAAGAGCACACTGATCAACCTGCTGTCGGGCACGCTCACGCCCGACAGCGGGGAGATCCGCATCGATGGTCAGCCGATTGCAGGGCTGACGCCGCGCGAGGCCCATCGGCACGGCGTCGCCGTCGTGCAACAGGAGCTGAGTCTCGCTCCTCATCTGTCGATTGCGGAGAATATCGGCCTCGGCTCTTACGATCGCCGCGGTGGGCTGATCGACTACAGCTTTCTCGCGGCCTCGGTCGAAGAGATCGGCCAGAAGCTCGGACTGGTCGAATCCCCCGATACTCCGGTCGATCAGCTGCCGCTCGGCCGAAGGCAGATCGTTGAGATCGCCAAGGCCTTGTTCATCAAGCCGCGCGTTCTTATTCTCGACGAGCCGACCTCGTCGCTCGCCGCCCCCGACGTCGCGACGCTGATGAAGCTCATCCGGAGCCTCCGCGATGACGGCGTGGCGATCCTCTACATCTCGCACCGGCTCAATGAGATCCTCGACTTCTGCGACTACGTGACCGTCCTCAAGGATGGCGCGGTCACCGCAGACCGCCCGCTCGCAGGCCTCGATCCGGAGGGCCTGGTGCGCCTGATGGTCGGCCGCGACCCGCAGAACCTGCTTCCGCCCTACGTCTCCCATGCGTCCGGCGACCTCGTCCTGCAGACGCGGAGATTCCGCGCGGCGGCGGCGCACGACATCGATTTCGAGCTGCATCGCGGCGAGATCCTCGGGATTGGCGGCCTCGTCGGGCATGGGCAGGAAGACTTCATGATGGGCCTCTACGGCGCCATCCCCGCCAATGCCGATCAGTTCCGTGTGTTCATACACGGCCGCGAGGCGCGGACCGCGCCCTTCACGAAAGTTGCTGACGCCAACGCTTTCGGCGTGGCCTACATACCCGCGGATCGCCGCAAGGAGGGCCTGCTGCTCCCGCATTCGATCGACTTCAACCTGCTCCTGCCGCTCTTCGCGCGCCGCAGCGCGGAGCGTCGCCGCTGGGCGGAGGAACAGGCGATCACCGAGCGTATGGCCCGGCGCCTGAACATCAGGGGCGATCGTCGACGGCCGGTGCAGACGTTGTCCGGCGGGAACCAGCAGAAGGTCGCGGTGTCCAAGTGGCTGCCGCTTGAGCCTTCAGTCCTTCTGCTGAACGACCCGACCCGCGGCGTCGACGTCGAGACCAAGCGCGAGATCTATGTCGCGCTTCAGGAGATGGCGGCGGAAGGCAAGGCTGTCGTGCTGCTCAGCAGCGACACGCCCGAACTCGTCCATCTCTGCGACCGCGTGATGGTGTTCCACAACGGCCGGGTCGCCGCCGCTCTGCCGCACGGCGAGGCGACCGAGGAGGCGATCGTCGCCGCCGCTATGGGCGTGCGCAAGGCGCCTCAGGGAGAGGCGGCCTGATGGGCGGCATGGGCGCGCGGCTCTATTGGCGCGTACAGTGGCGCCGCAACGACGGCCTTGGCGCGCTGTTCCTCGTCCTTGTGCTGTTCGCCATCCTCTACGCGATTCTGTTTCCGGGCATCTTCGAGATCGGCGCAGCGTCGAAATTCGTCCAGGGCTGGTTCCCGACCGCGATGGTCGCGGCGGCGCAGACCCTCGTTATGCTTACCGGCGGCATCGATCTCTCGGTCGGCCCGATGGTCAGCCTCGGCTCGGTGGTGGCGGCCTCCACCATGGAGGGGCCGCTTGGTATTTTCGGCGGCGTGCTGGCGATGCTGGCGCTCGGCGGTGGCGCGGGCGCCTTCGTCGGCGCGTTCGTGGCGATCGGCCGATATCCCGCGATCATAGTGACGCTCGCCCTCTCCTTCGTCCTGCGCGGTGTGGCGCTGCTCATCATGCCGCGGCCCGGAGGATTCGTGCCACGCTCGCTGTCCGAGTTTCTCGCCGGCGTGCATCCGACCGCGGCGGTCCTGCTGGTGCTGCTCGTCATCGTCTGGAAGCTCTATCAGGCGACACCGCTCGGCGTCGGCCTGATCGCGGTCGGCGACAACGCCGAGGGCGCCTATCGCTCCGGAGTCAATGTCACCACAGCGCGCATGTGCGCGTATATCGCGAGCGGCATCCTTCAGGCCTGCACCGGACTCTATATGGCGGCAAAAACTGGCTCGGGTGACCCGCTCATCGGCGAGCCGATGACGCTCGCCGCCATCTCCGCCGCGGTGCTCGGCGGAGTGGGCTTTCTCGGCGGCCAGGGCACAATGCGCGGCGCCCTTGCGGGTAGCCTGCTCATGAGCATCTTGATCAGCGTCATGTTCTTCATGCATCTGCCTCTGGTGGCGCAATATATCGTTCAGGGCCTGATCATCGTCGTGACGGTTGCGCTGCCGTTGATCCGGGCCTCGTTGCGGAGGGCGACATGACGGGCGTGCTGCAGCGCTTCGTAATCACATACTCCCGCTCGCTGGTCGCCTATGGCGTCGTCGCAGTCCTGTGGATTGTGGCTTCGCTGCTAATCACAGGCTTCGGCGTTTATCCGCATCTTCGCTACATCGTCGAACTCGCGGCGGTGATCGGCCTCGTCGGCGTTGGCCAGACCATTGCCGTGATCGGCGGCGGCATCGATCTGTCGGTCAGTGCGGTAATCACGGTGACCGCGCTCGTCCTGCCGATGGTCTCCTTCGAGTCCGATAGCTCCGGCCTCGGCGCAATCGCGCTTTCGTTGCTGGTCGCAACCGCCATCGGCGCAGTGAACGGTCTGGGAATCGGCTATCTCGGCCTCCCGCCGCTGATCATGACGCTCGCGATGGCGACGATCCTGCAAGGCCTGCTAGTGCTGATCGCCGGAGGCAGCGCCATCTCGGTCAGCAACGCGACGCTGGAATGGCTTGGCTCAACCCATGTGCTGACAATCTCCGCTAGCATCCTCCTGTGGCTGGTCGTGGCGGCTATCTGCCTCTTCTGGCTGCATGGCACGCGGAGCGGCGCGCTGATCTTCGCAATCGGCACGAATCCGGTCGTCAGTAAGCTGTCGGGCGTGCGTATCCGGCGGCTCACGCTCGCGACTTATATTATCTCGGGATTGTGCGCGGGGCTCGCCGGCCTCCTGCTCCTGTCGATGAACGGACAGGGCTATGTCGGCATCGGGGATCCCTACCTGTTGTCGTCGATCGCGGCAGTGGTCCTCGGCGGCACCTCGATCCTCGGCGGGCGGGGCAGCTATCTCGGCACGATCGCCGGCGCAGTCTTGCTTGTGACGATGACTGCGCTCATCACCGTGATCAACGCCTCCGAGGGCTGGCGCAGCCTTATTCTGGGCTGCCTGATCCTCGGCATGTTGCCGTTGTCGGGCCGCGACCAGTCGCGCTGAAGACCGCCGGAAGGGCGCGCCAAAGAAGGAGGACATCAGGTGCTTGTGCAAGACCTCGATACGCCCTGCGCGGTCGTCGACCTCGACGTGATGGAGAACAACCTCCGGCGTTGCCAGGCCTATCTCGACCGGCACGGGCTGCGCCTGCGCCCGCACATCAAGACCCACAAGATTCCCGAATTCGCCCATATCCAGATTAGGCTCGGGGCGAAGGGCGTGAACTGCCAGAAACTTGGCGAGGCCGAAGTGATGGCGGACGCCGGCATTGCCGACATTCTGCTAACCTACAACCTCATCGGCCAGTCGAAGCTCGACCGCCTCGTGTCGCTCGCCCATCGCGCCGACATCAAGGTCGTGGCGGATTCGCGCGAGACGATCGAGGGACTCTCCGCCGCGATGTCCCGCGCCGGGCTCACGCTGCCGGCTCTGGTCGAGTGCGATACAGGCGCGCTGCGTTGCGGGGTGACCACGCCGGCCGAGGCGGTCGCACTGGCGCAGGCGATCGACCGCTCGCCGGGATTAGCGTTCGGGGGCCTCATGACCTATCCGCCGAAGAACTCCGTGGCGAACACCAACGTCTGGCTCACCGAGGCCGTCGACCTCTGCAAGCGCTCCGGGCTTGCGGTAGAAATCGTCAGCAACGGCGGCACGCCCGATCTCTATGGCGCCCATCAAGTGACCGTCGCCACCGAACACCGGCCCGGGACCTATATCTACAGTGACCGCTATCACGTCGAGACGCATTCGTTTGGCGACTGGGCTGATTGCGCGCTCACGATTCAGGCGAGAGTTGTCTCACACGCGGCGCCTGACCGTTGCGTCATCGACGCAGGATCGAAGAGCCTTTCGTCCGATCTGCTCGGGCTACAGGGATTTGGCCGCATCGTGGAGCATCCGGACTGGGAGATCTACGGCCTGAGTGAGGAGCACGGGCATGTTCGCGCGCCGCCGGGCTCAGAAGCGCCACGGATCGGCGAACTCGTCACGGTCATTCCCAACCACGCCTGCGTCGTCACCAACCTGCACGACCGGATCTATGCCGCGCGTCAGGGACGGGTCGAGACCTTCTACGAGGTCGCCGCGCGGGGAAAGGTGCTGTGAGCGCGGAGCCCGAGGTCGGCCGCCTCGTCGGCCTGCTCGAACGGCTCGTCGCCATCGACACCCAGAATCCGCCGGGCCGCGAAGCCGAAGCCGCGGCGCTGCTCGCGGCCGAGCTCGACGGCCTAGGCTTCGCTACTGAGATCCGGCCGCTTGCGGAGGACCGTGCAAACATCGTCGCGCGACTCGACAACGGCGCCGGCCCCTGCTTCGCCTTCAACTCGCATATGGACACCGTTCCCGCGGGCGCCGGATGGAGTACGGATCCTTTCCGCCTCACGGAGCGCGATGGCCGACTCTTTGCGCGCGGCGCCTGCGACGCCAAAGGACCGATCGCGGCCATGGTCGAGGCCGGGCGCCTGCTGGCCGCGCAGCGCGATCTTTGGAGCGGCGCGCTGGTGCTTGCATTCGTCGCCGACGAGGAGATCGACGGCGGCGGCTCTCGGGCGCTGGTGAAGCAGGAGCCAAAGGCCGATCTGGTCGTGGTCGGCGAGCCGACCAACAATGCGGTCTTTGCGGCTCACAAAGGATGTCTGCGGCCGCTCATCCGCACGAAGGGCAAGGCGGCGCATTCCGGGCGCCCGGAGCTCGGCGTCAACGCCATCCTCGCCGCCGGCCATCTCATGACCCTGTTCGACGAGCGCGATCGCGAGCTCAGAACCCAGACCCATCCTCTCGTTGGCCACGCCAGCCTGACAGTCACCCGCATAGTCGGTGGGATCGGCGACAACATCGTTCCGGACAACTGCGAAATGGTGCTCGATCGGCGTCTGCTGCCGGGGGAAGCGCTCGACGAAGCACTGAGCAACCTGCACGCGCTGCTGGGGCGGGCAAAGCGCGACTATGGCGTCGAGGCGGAGCTTGCGGCGATCCGAACGATGGCGGGGCCTGCGGAAACTTCGGTCTCTGATCCGCTTGTCACCGAAGCGGTCGCCATTTCCCGCCGGCATGGCGTGACGTTTCCGCAGCCCGGTGGCCTGACAGGCGGATGCGACCTTGTGCATTACCGGGACGCCGGCGCTGTGGGCATCGTGCTTGGCCCCGGCTCGCTCGACTTCGCTCATCAACCCGACGAATATGTGCCTAAGGACGATCTTGTCCGAGCAGCGCTCATCTATCGCGATGTCGCCGCCGCGATGATGCGGCCATAACGCGGTTCGCCGAAGGCGGCGCACAAGGTCGGACCAGAAGAATTGCTTCGATCTCGACCAAGATGCCATTGGGCAGCGAGCCCACGCCGACGGCCGACCTTGCGTGACGTCCAGCCTCCCCAAGCGTCTACACGAATAGGTCCGAGCAGCCGTTGACAACCTTGGGGCGGTCGGCGAAGTCGGGCTCGGCGTTCACCACGCCTGGTACAGCTCGCTGGAAGAACGAACCCCATTTGTGGGGTCATGCGGCGAGCGGTTTTCCGGTCATGGTCCGCTTGAAGGGCTTGGCGAGGGCGCGATTGAAATAGGCGATGAAGGCTTCGATGCGCGCCTTCAGGTGTCGTTTGGAAGTGAAGCTGGCGCGGCGCAGGAGTTTGCGTGCGAGGACGGAGAACCAGCTCTCGATCTGGTTGAGCCAGGAGGCGTGTTTTGGCGTGAAGTGAAAGCTGATCCTGTGGCTTTGGTCGCGCAGAAAAGCTTCACGCGTGGCCATCGAAGCCAGCACGACGGACTTGCCCTTCTCGCCGAGGTCGTCCTCGATATTGCACAAGCGGGCGACCAGACGCACCAGGCTTTCCGAAACATGCGTGTTGAGATTGTCGGCGATCACGCGCCACTTCGTGGTCGGCGCGCCGGCGGCGAACAGGGTGTCCAGGAAGTTGGCGTAGTCCTGCTCGGCGCGGGTCTCGCCGACGCTGGCGGTCGCCTGGCCGGCGGCCACATCGAAAGCCGCAATCACCGTCTGCGTGCCGTGGCGAATGTATTCGAACTCCCGCCGGGCGACCTTGCCCGGCTGGATCGGCAAGTCGGGGGCGGCGCGCTCCAACGCCTGCACGCCGGTCATTTCGTCGACCGACACCGTGCGAATGTCCTGCTGCGCCGCCGCGGGCGCCTCATGATAGAGCGTGCAAACCTCGGCGCATTTGTTCTCGAACTCAGGGTCCGGCCTGGGCGTGAGCCAGCCGCGCATGCGATGCGGTTTGAGGTCGGCCTCTTTTTTGAAAAGCGCCCGACCGAGCCGTGCGAGATGCTGTCGACGATGCCGCGCCTGACCGCCTCGCGGGCCAGTTCGCTCTGGCTCCAGTGACTGAGCGGCAACGCGCTCTTCTGCGGGGGTTCGCAGGTCAGCGCCACGATTGCGCAGACCTGCTCGGGCGCGAACGCCGCCGGCGCCCCCGGTCGCGGTTCATCCGTCAGCCGCGCCGCAGCCGCGGCCTCCGCCCGGCTGGACAGCCAGCGGCTGCGCCAACGGCGCACTGTCTTTGGCCAAACGCCAAGCTGACGGGCGATCTCGCGCACCTCGGTCCCCGCCGCCGACCGCAGGATCATCTCGGCCCGTTCCGCCAGCTTGCGCGGCGTCTTGTGCGCCCGGGCAAGACCTCGCAGGTCCGCCTCTTCCTCAGGCGTCAGAGTGATCGGGGCGGCGAACAGGCGCGGCATTGCAAAGGCTCCGGCGAATCAGGGCAAAACATCAGACCCGCTGCGCCACTTCGCCCATCCCCTGACTCGCAAAAATCTACGCCGCAGCGCGCCTCCCGCGCAAATTGCGCCAGGTGCGGCGCAATGGACTCACCGCCAGCTCCACCTCGAACGGAGTCGCCACTTCCTGCGAGCGGTACTAGAGCGGGTCCCGAATAGTCGGAATCGGCGGGGGATTCCCGAATCGGGTCGAGTTGTGGTTCATCCTCGGTGCTGTGATCACGCAACTCGCGCTGACGCCGAAAATCCGCCCTACCTCGTGGCGCGAGCGGCCAGCCTCCACCGCTCGCACAATGCGCTCCCGAAGATCGTCCGAAAAGGCTTTGCCATCCCTGCTGGCCTCCAGCCCCAGGCCGTCGCTGTTCGGCGGCGCGCAGGGTTTTTTTTAAACGTCAACTGCAAGCGTTGCAGGAAGCGGCCGACCGACGAGCGGCCGACTTTGATCCCGAGCGCGGTCAGTTCGTTGCGCAAGTCTGAGATCGTCAGATCGGGGCGCGCCGAGAGGAGCGAACGCACCATCTGTTCATGCTCGATCAAAACCGGCTTCTTATAGCCGCCGAATTTGTGTGGCCGAAAGTCGCCGCTCTCTCGATAGCGCCCCATCGGCTACGTCGTCGCCGCCCGCGCCGCCTGGCGGGAGGAGCAGAAACGGCTCGATCCGCGGCGGCTGGTGTTCATCGACGAGACCTGGGCCTCGACCAACATGACGCCGCGCTATGGCCGCTGCGAGAAAGGCGAGCGCCTGATCGCGCACGCGCCCTTCGGCCACTGGAAGACGACGACCTTCATCGGCGCCTTGCGCCATGACGGCCTGACCGCACCGTGCGTCTTCGACGGCCCCATCAATGGCGAGAGATTTCGCGCCTACGTCGAACAGATCCTCGTCCCGACGCTCAAGCCGGGCGACCTCGTCGTCATGGACAATCTCGGCTCCCACAAGGTCGCGGGCGTTCGCCAGGCGATTGAAGCCGTCGGCGCCGAAAGGCGATTCCTGCCTCCCTACAGCCCCGACATGGACCCGATCGAACAGGTCTTCGCCAAGCTCAAGAACACCCTCCGCCGGGCGTCCAACCGAACCGTCGAGGCCCTCTGGAACGCCATCGGCCTCGCCGTCGCCGACTTCCCTCCCGGCGAATGCCTCAACTATTTCCGCAACGCCGGATATGGGTTCACCTAAACGGATTCCGCTCTAGGGTCCGGACTCATAACCAGTAGCTTACAGCGGCCGCAATGCAGACGGCTGCAAGAAAGTTGGCGGCGTTTCGGTCGTATCGTGTCGCCACGCGCCTGAAGTCCTTGAGGCGGCAGAACATGCGCTCGATGGCGTTGCGATTGCGATAGAGGAACGGCGAGAAGCAGGTTTTCCATTTGCGATTGGTTTTCGGCGGGATGTTGGGCATCGCGCCGCGCTCCTCGACTTGGCGGCGGATGGCGTTGGCGTCATAGCCCTTGTCAGCGTGCAGGATTTCGCAATCGGGAAGCTGTTCGAGCAACAGAGCGCCCGCTGTGCAGTCGGCGACTTGGCCACCCGTGAGCAGGAAGGCGAGCGGTCGGCATCGAGTGTCGGTCAGCGCGTGGATTTTCGTCGTCCGCCCGCCGCGCGAACGGCCGATGGCCTGGTTTTTCTCCCCCCTTTTCCGCCCGCCGCCGAGCGATGGGCTTTGACTGCCGAAGAGTCGAGGAGAATCTGGTCGGGCCGACCGCCGACTTGCGCGAGCGCATGAAAAAGAGCGACCCACACGCCCTTGGCCGCCCAGCGCACATAGCGGTTGTAGAGGGTTTTCCCGGGACCGCATTCGGGCGGCGCGTCGATCCAGCGCCCGCCCGGCTTCAGCACGTGAACGATGCCGCTTATGATCCGCCGATCGTCAACCCGCGCCTTGCCGCGGGTGTCGGTGGGAAGATGCGGTTCGATCTTCGAGAATTGCTCGTCCGTCAGCCAAAACTGGTCCCGAATCATGCACGCTTCCTTTCGGAAGTCGTGAATCACAACCCATTGCCTATGCCAACCACTTTATGGGTCCAGACCCTGGGCGCTGAGAAATTCTGATCTGCCGAAAGTACTCGTGTCAGTCGATTAAGCGTCGCGACGAGGCAACGAGGCCAACTGCCGGACTTGCGCCGCTGCGCACTGGCGCGGAAGCCTCGCTTGCACTAAATCTAGCTAGGACGCGGCGCGGTCGGTCGAGCATTGCGGGGCTGCCAGCTTCGAAGGGGCAAACGACGGTGGAATCCATCGCTGCGGTGGCGGCCAAGAAGTTGGGAAAGTTCCTGGCCAACGATTTCCTGGAGATTTTCGGCTCGGCCCACAACGAAGCAGCAGAGCGTCTGGGCTCTCTCGCGCGCATCACGATTGAGTGCATTGGCGGCAGTGACGCGCTCTATCACAACTTCGAGCATACGCTCCTGGTGACGGTCGTCGGCCGCGATATTCTTCGAGGACGCACGCTTCTGCATCGGATCGAGCCGACTGACTACACTCACCTCATTGTCGCGTGTCTATTTCACGATATCGGCCTAGTGCGCGGAGTGCTCAGCGGCGACACCAAGACCGATTTCGTCATTAACAAGAGCGGAGACACGGTCACTCTTCCCCGCGGGGCGTCGGACGCATCTCTCGCCGCCTACCACGTCGACCGATCCAAGCTTTTTGCTTTCGAGCGGCTCGCGAATTCGCCGACGATTGATGCGGCCCGAGTGGCGGAGGCGATCGAACTCACTCGCTTTCCGCCGCGCGATGCGGAGTCCGGCGGGGCGAATCTCGAACCGAGACTGGTTCGGGCGGCCGATCTTATTGGACAACTGGGCGACCCAATGTATCCGAAAAAAGCCAATGCGCTTTATTACGAGTTTGAGGAAATCGGCAGCAACCGGCAGCTCGGATATGCGTCGCCGGCCGACCTTCTCGACAAGTATCCCGGATTTTTCTGGAATATTGCATCATTGCATATCGGGGAGGGAGTAAAATATTTGAGTTTGACCGCCTCCGGCCGCCAATGGATCGCCAATCTCCATAATCACGTGTTTTGCGCCGAGCATTCCAGCTGGCAGATGGGCCCACAAAACTGACGGGACGGACCGCGCCGGGTGCGAACCCCGCTTTGCGCCGCAGCCGCCGTGCAAAGAGGGCTAAGGGAAGGCGACGTCGTTCGTCTTAATATCGCGCGCGGTTCCGCATCAGCTCGCCGCTCTTCAATGAACCACCCTTGAGAACAGGTTCCGATCCTGTGCCCGATCGTGGTGTAGCTTTCGGCGTTGGCGGTAGGGGCTCCAGTGGGAACCGGGCCGGTCAGATCAGCATGGCTGGCAATCAGGCGCGGCAATATTGCGGTGGGCTGGGCAAGACCGACAATTGTCAAATCGCGGTGACGCTCTCGATCGCCAATCACGCTGCGAGCCTGGTCCCCGAACTTTGACCCGGGGATCGCCTATCGGTTGTATCTGCCGGAAGATTGGGCGGCCGATGAAGCGCGACGCGAGAAGGCTCATGTCCCGAAGGCGGTGAAATTCCCGACCAAGCCGGACATCGCGCTCGATCAGATCAGAGCCGCGCTCGCGGCCGCGCCTGGGGTCTTGCTGACCGACGCCGGCTACGGGATCAATGGCGGGTTCCGCGCGGGCGTCACGGCCATGGGGTTGACCTATGCGATGGGCGTGCAACCGACGCTCAGCGTCTGGCCCTCAGACACCGGGCCGCTGCCGCCCAAACCATGAAGCGGACGCGGGCGCAAACCCTCGCATGTGCGGCGCGACGCCGATCACAGGCCTGTCTCGGCCAAGAGGCTGGCGATCGCGTCGGTTCCAGAGGGTTGGCGGACCGTCGTCTGGCGCGAGGGCTCCAATGAAGCCTTGTCCTCGCGCTTTGCCGCCCTGCGAATACGGCCCGCTTCGCGAGACTGGCAAGGTTCGACGCCCCATCCGCTCGAATGGCTGCTCATCGAATGGCCCGAGGGCGAGACGGAGCCGACGAAATATTGGCTTTCGACCCTGCCCGAGGACACCCCCATCGAAGCCCTCGTCGACACGACCAAACTGCGTTGGCGCATCGAACGCGACTACGGGGAACTGAAAAGCGAACTCGGCCTCGCCCATTTCAAGGGCCGGGGCTGGCGCGGCTTCCATCATCACGCAACCCTGTGCATCGCCGCTTATGGATTCCTCATCCGCGAACGAGCGGCGATTCCCCCCTCTGGCCCCCGGCGGCGCGAAACGTCTCGCCTATCCATCCGTCCCAGACCCCGAGTCGCCGCCGATCCGAGCGACACGTCGAAAACCCGATCGCGACGGTGCGCCGAAACCTGATCATCGCGCTCGCCCGAAACCTCATACGCTGCCCGTGTCGCCATGCCGTGCCACTAAAGCCGCCCTACCGAGGGTCGTCGTGACGCAGTAGAACTAAGCGCTTGAAAATACGGCTTCGCTGACAAAATTGGGGGACTATGGTCAATGCCTCCGGCCGCGCCGGCAAGGGCCCGCTCGCGATCTCGACTGGACTTCGCATCATCGCCCACGCGCCCAGCGCCAGATCGCCCATTGCCGCCCGAGCAGCGATGGCTCGGCCGCCGGGTCGAACGGACGGGAGGCGTTGCGCTCCAGCCGGTCGAGATCAAGCCGCAGCGCGCCGAGCGGAATGAAGGCCGGCAGGATCGCCGGCGCCGACGTCTTCAGCCGGCGCTCGGCGGTGGCGAGCCGTTCGCGCGCCAGGCCTCGCAGTTCTGCGCATGCCGCGACGACGCCAGGGTTCGCGCGACGGCCGTCGAAATCCTGGATTGTCGCGGAGTGACGCGCGGCGACGTCGGCCGGAAACAATGTCGGCGCAGCGCCGGCCCTGAAAGGCAACGCCGCCAGCATGCGCGTCAGCGCCAGCGCCTGCGCCGCCGGGGCGGAAGCCTCGGCCTCGTCGAGGTCGCGCCCGCCGGCCGCGATCCGCGCCGCCAGCCGCAGCCGCGCGCCCTCGGCCTCGTCGGAGAAGGAGTCGAAGGCGTCGAGGCTGAAGTCCTCCTGCGGCGCCAACTCCTGAAGTCGCGCGTCGATCATCGTCTCGATCAGTTCGCGCGGCATCGCGAAAGCCTCGATCGCCCAGCCGAGCGCAAGTGCGACCTGACTGCCCGCCGCCTCGTCATCGCGTTCGCCGTGGACGACGCCTCGCCACCAGGAAAGCCTTATCGCCGCAAGATTGGGATCGCGCGCCCGCGTCGCCGCCCGGCGGATTTCGTAATCGAAACTGGCGAGCGCGAAGAGGGCGTCGCGTGCTCCCGTGCGGGCGTATAGCCCACCGAACCATTGGTCGCGCGCATGCTCCCGCGCAAGCGCCGCGCAATACTTGCGGGCGTCCTCCAGCGCGTCGGGGCCGCGCGGATGGCGCTCGCTCACGGCGCCGCGATCAGCGCCGCCGCGACCCGGCGGCCTTCGGACAGCATAACATTGTACACGCGAAGCGCCGGCCCGGTCGCCATCGTCTCGAAACGCACGCGTCGCGCGCGCAACACCGCCTTCAGCGCGTCAGGGGCCGGCGCCATTCGCGCGCCGGCGCCGACGATGACGAATTCGATCGATCCCGGAGCCGCGACGAGTTCCATGATGAGGGGCGCGAGCGAGCGCTCATCGAGATCGTCGACGCTGAGGGCGTCGATCGATCTCACGCCTTTGGGCGTCGCAAGAATCGAGCCTTCATGCCGCATGCCGGCGAAGGCGAAGGCGCCGCCGCCGTGCGCAGCGATCGAATGGCTGCCGGGCGCGAACGCCGGCGGCGTGGCCTCGGCGTTCACACCTTCGCCTTCGCCTTTGCTTGCGTGCCGACAATTTCCGTGTCTCTCGACTTGTCGAACACGTCGGCGCGCACGCCCATGTAAATCAGCATCGGCGAGCAGATGAAGATCGACGAATAGGTGGCCACAAAGATGCCCCAGATCATCGCCGCCGAGAACGAGCGTATAACATGACCGCCGAGGAAGAACAGCGCCAGCAGCGCGAGAAAGACCGTCGTCGCCGTCATGATGGTGCGCGGCAGCACTGCGTTCACCGACATGTCGACGATCTCGGCGGTCGACAGCCGCTTGTACTTGCGCATCATTTCGCGGATGCGGTCGAGCACGACGACAGTCTCGTTCAGCGAATAGCCGACGATGGTGAGAATCGCCGCGATCGACGTCTGGTTGAACTCGAGCTGAGTGACGCAGAAGAAGCCGATCGTCAGCAACAGATCGTGCATCGTGCCTATGATCGCCCCGACCGCGAACTGCCACTCGAAGCGGAACCACAGATATGTCAGCACCGCGATGATCGCGACCACGACACCGAGCGTGCCGCTTTGCACCAGCTCCGCCGACACAGTCGGTCCGACCGCGTCGACGCTGCGGAACTCGTAGTCGCTGGCAAACTCGTGCTTAAGCTTCGCGATCGCGGTCTGTTCTCCCTGCTCGCCACCCGGCTGCACGTTGAGTCGTAGGATGACGTCGGATTTGGCGCCGATCCGCTGCACTTCGACTGGGCCGAGGCCGAGACTCTCAGCCTTGGCGCGGATTTCCGCGACGTGCGCTTCGCCGCTCTTGGCCCGCATGTCGACCTGGGTTCCGCCAGCGAAGTCGATGCCGAAATTCATGCCGACGAACAGGAACAACAGCACCGAGACGATGGAGAGAGTCGCCGACAGCGGATAGCTGATCCGGCGCAGCCGCATGAAGCCGAATTTGGTGTTCTCGGGCGCGAGGCGGAGAAGTTTCATGTCGATACGTCCGTGGAGTGCGCCAGCCCGCTCATATCGGCAGCTTGCTCGGCCGGGTCCGGCTGTACCAGAGCGCGATCATCATTCGCGTCATCGTCACCGCAGTCACGACCGAGGTCAGAATGCCGAGGCCGAGCGAAACTGCGAAACCGCGCACAGCGCCCGAACCGAAGAGGTAAAGAATGAGCGCGGCCACGAACATTGTCACATTCGAATCGATGATCGTCGCGAAGGCGCGCCTGAAGCCGGCGTCGAGCGCGGAGATGACCGACCGGCCCGAGTGCGCTTCCTCGCGGATCCGCTCGTAGATCAGCACGTTCGAGTCGACGGCCATCCCAATGGTGAAGACGATTCCGGCGATGCCCGGCAAGGTGAGCGTCGCCCCGAGTAGGACCATCGAGGCGAAGATGAAAAGAATGTGCACTGCAAGCGCGAGATCGGCGAAGACGCCGAAAATGCCGTAGGTCGCAACCATGTAGACGATGACCAGGGCGCCGCCGACATACGCCGCGCGCTTGCCCGCGTCGATCGAATCCTGTCCGAGTCCCGGGCCGACGGTCCGCTCCTCGATCACCGTGAGTTTGGCCGGGAGCGCTCCCGCGCGCAGCAGAATGGCCAGGTTGCTCGCCTCATCCATGCTGAAATTGCCAGTGATCTGACCGGTGCCGCCGGTGATCGGCGAACGAATGACCGGCGCCGAAATGACTTTGCCGTCGAGCACAATAGCGAATGGCCGGCCGACGTTTCCCGACGTGACCTGCCCGAATTTCTGGCCGCCGCGCAGGTTGAACCGGAACGTGACATCCGGCTCGCCCGTCTGCTGGTCGAAACTCTGTTGCGCATCGACGAGGTCCCCGCCGTCCACCATCACGCGCTTTTGGACCTGGATCGTCCCGCCGCCCTTTTGCATCGGCAGGGTTTCGACCTCATTCGGCGGATCGCCGGGATCGGCGACGAGGCGGAATTCGAGCTTGGCGGTTTGGCCGATGATTTCCTTGAGCTTCGTGGTGTCCTGCAGTCCCGGCACCTCGATCACCACGCGGTTTTCGCCCTGCCGCTGGATGACGGTCTCCTTCGTCCCCATCGCATTAATTCGGCGATTGAGCACCTCAATCGACTGCGTCACTGCGTGGCGCACCTTGTCAGCGAATTCGGCGTCGGTCAGCGTCAATTGGACGCCGCCGCTGGTCTCGCTGACGTTCAACGTGCGGCCATTGCCCCCAGCCAATGGCCCGCCGATCGGCTGGCTGAGCGACTTGAGCAGCTGGAGCGCCTTCTGCCGTTCCGCCGGGTCGGCGATGCGCACCAAAACGCCACGCGATTGAGTGGCGATGCCGCCGGAAATGGCGATCTTTCCGTCGCGCATCTTCTGTCGCACATCGTCCCGCAAGGCCTGCACCTGGGACTTAATCACCGAAGCGTTTTCGACCTCCATCAACATATAGGCTCCGCCCTGGAGATCGAGGCCGAGCACGATCTGGCGCAGGGGCACGAAGCCCGGCAGGCGCGCAGCCAGAGAATCGACGGTCCCTGTCGGCAAAAAGCTCGGCACAATGAGCAGAAACGCCGAGCCGACGAGCGCGAGAACGGAGGCCAATTTCCATGGGGCGAAGCGGAGCATCAGGACTTCTGTCTATTTGAATTGCGGCTGATCGGCCGGGGTCGAAGCGCGCTCAGGCGCTCGGCGCGTCCTTCTTCGACGCCGCCGACTTGCTGGGCTGGCTTGCGTCCTTCACCGGCTCCCCCTTCGCTCGCACCTCGGCGATGCCGGAGCGCGCGAGGCGCACGCGCACATTGGGGGAGATTTCGAACTCGACCTCTTTGTCATCGACCGATTTCGTGACCTTCCCGATCAGTCCGCCCGAGGTGACGACGACGTCGCCGCGCCTAGCCGCCTGCACCATTTCGCGCTGCTCCTTGGCGCGGCGCTGTTGCGGCCTCCAAAGCACGAAATAGACAATCGCGATCATTGCGGCGATCGGCACGAGCTGGATGATCGTGTCACTCGCCCCAAAAGGGGCCGAAGTGCTGGCTTGGGCGTAGGCGGCAGTTATCAGCACTTTGGCGACGGCCTCCGGCGGCGCGAATGATCACGCCGCTTCGTTATGGGATCAGACAAAAAGTGTCGCATATATAGCGGCCGGCCCTGCGAAAGCAACGCCATGTTCTGACTCGTTCTGGCGGGGAACTTCGCCTTCCTGGATCGGAGATGCTGCGGGGTCCTTGTCGAACGCTCTATGGGGCTGTAAGCAGCAGCGCCAATTTCAACCTATTCGCGGGGTTCTATTGCAATGAATAAGCAGATAGCGGAATTCGTTGGAACTTTCGCTCTGGTCTTCTTCGGCTGCGGAGCGGCGGTGATCGGCGGCATGGGTTCGGGCGCCACCGCTGTCGACCTGCTTGGAATCGCGAGCGCGTTCGGCTTTGCGATTGTGGCCATGGCCTACGGGATCGGACCGATTTCCGGCTGTCATGTCAATCCTGCGGTCAGCTTCGGCGTCTTCGTCGCGGGGCGCATGAGCGCTCAGCAAATGATCGGCTATTGGATCGCCCAGGTCCTCGGGGCCATCGTTGGCGCCGCAGTGCTCTATCTCATACTTTCCGGCAAGGCGCTGGGCTGGGATGGCGGCCTCGGCCAGAACGGTTGGGGTCCCGGCTACCTCGGGGAATATAACGTCATATCCGCCTTCGTTTACGAAGTGGTCGGAACGTTCTTGTTTCTCGTCTGTATTCTCGGCGTCACGCATCCCTTTTCGCCGACCGGTTTCGCGGGCCTCGCAATCGGTCTGACCCTGGTCGCCATCCACCTCGTCGGCATCAACATCACAGGCACCTCGGTAAATCCGGCCCGTTCGATCGGTCCGGCGCTCGTTGGCATGGGATCGCACCCGGTATATGTTATGAAGCTCTGGCTCTTCATCGTAGCCCCCTTGATCGGCGCGGGCGCCGCCGGGTTCCTGTTCAAGCTCGGCGGCGTTCTGGACGCACCGAAGGCCTGAGCCGAGCGCCCGTTCGATCTTGCAACCTTCCGCATGGCGCGCCAAAAGCGCGGCATGCTTCATATCAGTTCCCTGACTTATCGCCTCGGCGAGCGTCTGCTGATCGACGCCGCGACCGTCGCGCTGCCGAGCGGAGCGCGGGTCGGCGTCGTCGGGCGCAATGGCGCCGGCAAGACCACGCTCTTCCGGCTTATCCGCGGCGAACTTTCGTGGGAGAGCGGCTCTATCTCGGTGCCTAAGGGCGCACGGATCGGCAGCGTCGAGCAGGAAGCGCCCGGGGGCGCCGAGACGCTGATTGAATTCGTTCTTTTCGCCGATGCCGAGCGTCACGCGCTCATTGCGGAGGCGGAAAGCGCCAACGATCCGGAACGAATCGCGGAAATCCAGACCCGACTTGCCGATATCGGCGCTCACGCCGCTCCCGCGCGCGCCGCACGCATCCTGAGCGGCCTCGGCTTCGACGAAACGGCGCAAGGCCGCGCCCTGTCGGACTATTCGGGCGGCTGGCGCATGCGCGTCGCCCTTGCCGCCGTGCTGTTCTCAGAACCGGACCTGCTGCTGCTCGACGAGCCGACGAACTATCTCGACCTCGAGGGCGTGCTCTGGCTCGCTGATTACCTGAAGAGCAGCTCGGCGACGATCCTCGTCATCAGCCACGATCGCGACCTCATCGACGATGTCGCCGACTACGTTCTGCATCTGGACCGAGGCAAGCTCGCCTTATGGAACGGCGGGTACTCGAGTTTCGAGCGCCAGCGGCGCGAAGCCCAGGCGTTGCAGGGCAAGGCGATAAAGAAGCAAGAGGAGCGCCGCGCCCATCTCCAGGCTTTCGTCGACCGTTTCCGGGCCAAGGCGAGCAAGGCGACGCAGGCACAGTCGCGCCTCAAGATGCTGGCGAAAATGGAGCCGACCGGCGCGATGGTCGACGAGACGGTGCTGCCGTTCAAATGGCCGCCGATCGCTCGGCGATTGAGCCCGCCGATCGTCACGATGGAAAAAGTCAGCGCCGGCTATGGCGAACGGGCAGTGCTCTCGCGCATCGACATCACGCTCTCCAACGATGACCGGATCGGGCTTCTCGGAGCGAACGGCAACGGCAAATCGACTTTCGCCAAGCTAATCGGCGGACGGCTCGCGCCGATGGGCGGCCGCATCGTGAGGGCCAACAGGCTCGAAGCCGGCTTTTTCGCCCAACATCAGATCGACGAGCTCGAGCCAGGGGGCACGCCATACAGCCATGTCGCCCAGCGCATGCGCGGCGCGCCCGAATCAAAGATCCGCGGCCGCGCGGCGATGATCGGCTTTTCCGGATCGCGCGCGGAGACGAAGGTCGATCTCCTTTCGGGCGGCGAAAAGGCGCGACTGTTGATGGGCCTGGCTGTGTTCGACGGGCCCCAGCTCCTCATCCTCGACGAGCCGACCAACCATCTCGACATCGACAGCCGCGCCGAGCTGATCGAGGCGATCAACGACTATGAGGGGGCGTGCATTCTCGTCTCACACGACCGCCGTCTGCTGGAGGCTTGCGTCGACCGGCTGTGGCTGGTTGCGCATGGAACCGTCAAGCCGTTCGAGGGCGACCTCGCGGACTACGCTCGCTTCGTCCTTGGTCAGGGTCCCGCGACGCCCGGGAAGCGGAGGCGCGAGCCCGCCCTTCCACTCGGGGCGGCAAAATCTAAGCCCGACCCGACGCCTTCGCGGCGTGAGCTCGCCGCGCTAGAAGACAAGATCGACCGCTTCCGCGACCTGCTGCGTCGCGTCGACGAGGCGCTGACGGAGGCGAGCGCCAGAGGCGGCGATGCGCTCAAGATGGCCGATCTCGCGGGAAAGCGGGCCGATCTTGAACGTGCGCTGACCGCGAGCGAAGAGTCATGGCTGGAATTATCGGAACAGTCGGAGCCGGAGTAAACTGAAAAGCCATTGATGAAGCGGCGTTTGAAGAGTTCGTCTCTCTTGAGGGCTTTCAAACTGTCCTGACGGGCGCGGACGGGATAGAGATGAAATCTCCGCTCGCCGGATTTGATCGCATTTTGAAGGACAACGAGCGGTTTGGCGCGAGTTCGGAAAGCTTGATGGTTCGGAGAAGACCCGCGCTCCCGCTTCAGGCGGCCGGCCGCTCTCGACGGCGGACCGCTGCGGGCAATCGGAACCGGTGGAGGGATCGATGATCTTTCGGCAATTGTTCGACAGCGTGTCGAGCACCTACTCTTACGTTCTGGCCAGCCGGCGAGGCGGCGAGGCGCTCATCATCGATCCGGTGCTGGAGAAGGTCGATCGCTACCTGAAGCTGATGGAGGAGCTCGATCTGCGCCTGGTCAAGGCGGTCGACACCCATTTGCACGCCGACCACATCACCGGCCTCGGCGCCCTGCGCGACCGCACGCGTTGCGTGACGGTGATGGGCGAGCAGAGCAAGGTCGACGTGGTGTCGATGCGGATCGGGGACGGCGATGCGCTTTCGATCGAGGGGCTGAGCCTCGACGTGCTCTATACCCCCGGCCATACCGACGATTCCTACAGTTTTCTGTTCAATGACAGGGTGTTCACTGGCGACACGCTGCTGATCCGCGGCACCGGGCGCACCGATTTCCAGAACGGCGATTCGCGCGCCCAATACGAGAGCCTGCAACGCCTCATGCGCCTGCCCGAGGAAACGCTGGTTTTCCCCGCTCACGACTACAAGGGCGACACCGTCAGCACCATCGGCGAGGAGAAGAAGTTCAATCCGCGCCTCAAGGTCCGCGACGCCGCCGAATATGCGGCGCTGATGGCGAGCCTTCATCTGCCCAACCCGAAGATGATGGACGTCGCCGTTCCCGCCAACGTCCACCAGGGGCTGCATCAGGAGGAGGTCGCGCGCCGCGGCTGGGCGTTTTCGGTCGAGGAGGCGAAGGGGCTCGTCGGGCGGCCCGACGTGGCGCTGATCGATCTGCGGGAAAAGCGCGAGCGCGAGCGCAACGGCGCCATTCCGGGCTCGCTGCACGCGCCTTACGCCGAGTTGCAGGAGAACCTCGGCGAAGGGGGCCTGCTGCACGAACTGGCGCGGTCCTCGGGCAAGACGCTGGTGTTCTATTGCGCGTTCGGCGAGCGCTCGGCCATGGCGGTGCAGGCCGCCCACGACGTCGGCATCGCCTCGGCCCGGCACATGGCGGGGGGCATGGCGGCCTGGACCAAGGCCGGCGGGGCGCTGCGCTGACCTCACACAACCAACAACCTATTTATGATTTATCTGAGCGCGCTCCAATTTTTTCCAAGGAAATCCAAGCCGGACCAAGGAAATCCAAGAAAAACCAAGAAAGAAAAGCTTGGATATTCTTGGATTTCCTTGGATTCTCTCGTCCGAATCGGGACTTTTCAAGGGGTTGCACGGAAACCAGACCAAAAAAAGTTTCTCCGCTCTCCGAGCCGCTTCGCCGCCCAACGGCTCGATCGGTCCAGAGAAGGAACAAGCCTAACATGGATTCTGTTTCTCGGAAAGAATTTGTTCTAATACTAAAACTTTCCGTTATATAGGCGGCTCGAGGCGCGCGCAATCCGTCCGCCGACCGCGGCCTTTTTGACGACAGGGCGCAGCCAGACTTGAATGGGCTTCCGCGCCGCGCCAGACGCCCAGCCAGGGAGGAAACCCGCATGTTCGCCAACGATCTGTTCGACGGCAAGAAGATTCTCGTCACCGGCGGCGGCACCGGGCTAGGCAGAGCGATGGCGGAGCGGTTTCTCGGGCTCGGGGCCGAGATCGCGATCTGCGGAAGGCGTAAGAGCGTTTGCGACGCCACGGCCGCGGAATTGATGAAGGCGCACGGCGGGCGCGTCGCAAGCTACGGCGTCGACATCCGCGACGCGGGCGCGGTCGAGGCGATGGTCGAGGAGATTTTCCGCGATCGCCCGCTGACCGGCCTCGTCAACAACGCCGCCGGCAATTTCATTTCGCGCACCGAGGATCTGTCGCCGCGCGGATTCGACGCCATCGCCAATATCGTGATGCACGGAACTTTTTACGTGACGCAGGCGGTCGGCAAGCGCTGGATCGCGGCCAAGCGCCCCGGAGCCGTGGTTTCGATCGCGGTCACCTGGGTGCGCAACGGCGGCCCGTTCGTCACCCCCTCGGCGATGAGCAAGTCTGCGATCCACGCGATGACGATGTCGCTGGCGCAGGAATGGGGCCGCTATCGCATCCGCCTCAACGCGATCGCGCCGGGCGAAATCCCGACCGAGGGCATGAGCAAGCGGCTGATGCCGGGCGAGAAGCCCGGCGCCGCGACCGCCGCCCGCAATCCGTTCGGCCGCGTGGGCAAGATCGAGGAATTGCAGAATCTGGCGGCGTTCCTGATGTCCGACGGCTGCGAGTGGCTGACCGGGGAGACGATCGCGATGGACGGCGCTGAGGCGCTGGCGACGGGGGGCAATTTCTACGAACTGCGCCATTGGGGCGACGCCGAATGGAAAGCGGCGCGTGACGCGATCAAGGTCCAGAACGCGCGCGACAAGGCCGAGCGCGGTTAAAGGGCGGCGCGGCTCCTCGGAATGAGAATTTCACGCCGCGCATTCGCCCGACGCGCGAGTCAACCGGAAATCGTGCTGGCGCGGCGATTTCCGGGTGATTGACCGGGCTCGTCGTCGTTCCCGGCCGACTGGAGGTCCGACCGGGAATCCAGAGGTCCAAGCGCCGGCGTATGTCAGTCTGGATTCCCGATCAGTCGCTTCGCGGCCGTCGGGAATGACAAACGAGCCGATCAGCCGGAAATCGTCTAAGCGAGACTGACGCCGCTTCTTCAACTCGGAGGCCTTGCGATGACGAGCCGCCGCGCGCCGATCCGGGACATCTTCGCGCCGCCCGTTCAGTACCTTCTGGCGTTCCTGATCGGGATTGGCCTCGAGCGGCTGGCGCCGTGGAGGCCGGCCTGGATGGCGATGAGGAGCGTGCATTGGGCCGGATGGGCGCTCGTGGTTGCGGGAATCCTTCTCAACGTGACCGCGGCGGGAGGGTTCGTGTACCGGCGCACGACCGTCCATCCGGCCGGGCGGCCGGCGCGTCTCGTTGTCACCGGCGCGCACGCCTGGTCGCGCAATCCGATGTATGTGGGGCTGACAATCATCTACCTCGGCGCCGCGCTCGCGTTCGGCCAAGCCTGGCCGCTGGTCCTGGTCGTTCTGCCGTGGGCCGCCGTGAACTGGATCGTGATTCCGTTCGAGGAAGCGCGCCTTAGCGAGACTTTTGACCAGGACTACGCCGATTATTGTCGAAGGGTTCGGCGCTGGATTTGAGGCTGGGGACGCGCGCTCACCACTCCGGAGCCCCTCTTGCCGCCTCGGCCAGCGCCGCGACGAGGTAGGGCGCGAACGAGCGCCAGACTTCGACGTGGAACGCTTCCGCCTCGCGTCGCCACAGAACGATCTCGGCCTTGTCGTAGATCGTGCGTGTCGCCATGCCGACCGGGAACGTAGACGGGCTTAGATCGAGCGGGCAGCCGGCGCTGAGCGCGCGCGCCGCGACCGGCCCGCTGGCGACAAGCCCGATCTGGCGGTCGGAGACGTCGACGAGGCTGCGGACGGTCCCGTGCAGCGCCGCCTCAAGATCGACGCCAAGCGCCCAGGGGTCGGCGGCGTCGACCATCAACAGCCATTCGTCGGGCCCCAGCCACAAAGCCGCGCGCCGCGCGGCGACGCCCGCCTGGCCGAGCTTCAACGGCAATTCGGCGCCGAAGGCCCTTTCGCAGGCGGCGCGCGCGGCTTCCGGCCCGCGAAAGACAAAGCGCGCGGCGGGCGGCCCCCCGGTCAGGGTGAAGCTCGGCCCCGAAGGCAGGGCGAGGCCTTTGAGCGGCCCGTGCGGCGAGACGACCGCGTCAGACATGGAGGCGCGCTCCCTCCTGGTCGTAGAAAACCGGTGCCGTCACCGCGACCCGGATCGCCCCGCCGGGCATCGGAACATTGAGCGTCTCGCCGATCCGCGAGCGCCCGGCGGCGACCAGCGCCAGCGCGATCGGACGTCCGACGGTTTCGCTCCGGTAGGACGATGTGACATGGCCAAGCGCGGACGATCCGGTCGGCGGGGTCGCGCCCTCCGTCACCTGCGCCCCCTCTTCGAGCAATGTCGTCCGATCTTCAGTCAGGAGGCCGACAAGCTGTTTGCGGTTGGCCGCCAGCATGTCGGGGCGGTGGAGCGAGCGTTTGCCCACGAAGTCCTTCTTGGCTTTGCCAATCGCCCAGTCGAGCCCGAGATCGGCGAGGGTCACCGTGCCGTCGGTGTCCTGGCCGACGATGAAATAGCCCTTCTCGGCCCGCATCACGTGCATCGCCTCGGTGCCGTAAGCCGCGCCTCCCTGGCGCTCGACCTCGCGCCACGCCGCTTCCCAAACGGCGCGGCCGAAACCCGACGGAACGTTGATCTCATAGCCGAGTTCGCCGGTGAAGCTGACCCGCATCAGCCGCGCGCGCACGCCGCAAACCCGCGCCTCGCGCACGCTCATGTGCGGCATCGCCTCGTTCGACAGATCGGCGCCTTCGACCAGCGGCGCGATCGCCTCGCGCGCCTTGGGCCCCTGGAGGGCGATCACCGCCCATTGCTCGGTGGTCGAAGTGAGCCAGACCTTGAGATCGGGGAATTCGGTCTGAAGGTAGTCTTCCATGTGGGCCAGCACGCGCGGCGCGCCGCCGGTCGTAGTCGTGACATGGAAGCGGTCGAGCGCCATGCGCGCGACGACGCCGTCGTCCATCACATAGCCGGACTCGGTCAGCATCAGTCCGTAGCGGCAGTGGCCGACCTCCAGCTTCTGGAATGCGTTGGCGTACATGCGTCCGAGAAAAGCCGCCGCGTCCGGGCCGACGACTTCGATCTTGCCGAGCGTGGAGCCGTCGAACAGGCCAACGGCGGCGCGGGTCGTGCCGCACTCGCGCGCGACCGCCTCGCGCATCGTTTCTCCGTCCAGCGGAAAATGCCAGGCCCGCTTCCACAAGCCTACGTCCTCGAACGCGGCGCCATGCGCCTCGGCCCAGTCATGGATGGGGGTCACGCGGATGGGATCGAACAGGTCTCCGCGCGCAGGACCGGCGAAAGCGCCGAACGTCACCGGCGTGTAGGGCTGGCGAAAGGTGGTGAGACCGACGTCCGGAATCGGTTTCGCCAGCGCCCCGGCCGCGATCGCCAGCGCGTTCATGTTGGAAAGTTTGCCCTGGTCGGTCGCCATGCCGGTCGTCGTATAGCGCTTGATGTGCTCGATCGAGCGCATGCCCTCCTGGACCGCGAGACCCAAATCCTTGACGCAAACGTCGTTCTGAAAGTCGACGAACGCCTTGGCGCGGCGATCGGCGACGACTTGGGCCGGAGCGCCCAACACGCCGCCGGAGGCTTCGAGAACCCCGTCGACTGCGAACACGGCTCTTGGGCCCGGCGGGGCGAAGCCGGCAGCGGCCGCTGCTTCGCGGCCCGCTGCGTCGCCCTCGGCGAGCGCCCCGGCGAGATCGAAGGTCGCGTTGCAGGCGCCCGCCGATCGTTCGCGCTGGACCGAGGCTCCCGGCCTGAAGACCTGGGCGCCATCGTCGAATTCGAGCCTGCCGCGCGATTGCGAGAACAGATGCACCGAGGGCGTCCAGCCGCCCGACATCAACAGCGCGTCGCAGGCGATTTCCCGCACGCCGCCGGGATCCGCGGCCAGGCGCACGGCCTTGACCCGCAGGCGCCCGTCGACCGCGTGAATCGCGGCCTTGGTCGCCACGTCGATTCCAGCCGCACGCGCCGCCTGCGGCAAGGGCCCGGCCGCTTCGCCGCGCAGATCGGCGACCAGCGCGACCTCGACGCCCGCCATTTTTAGATCGAGCGCGGCGCGATAGGCGCTGTCATGCGCGGTCGCCACCACGACGCGCTCCCCCACCTTGACGCCATATTGGTTGAGATAGCGGCGCGCGGAATCGGCGAGCATCACGCCCGGCCGGTCGTTGTCGGGGAAGACGAGCGGGCGCTCGATCGCGCCGGCGGCGATGACGACCTCGCGCGCGCGCATCTGCCACAACCGCTCGCGCGGGCT
Source organism: uncultured Alphaproteobacteria bacterium (assembly GCA_963784805.1). GTDB lineage: Bacteria > Pseudomonadota > Alphaproteobacteria > Rhizobiales > Beijerinckiaceae > Roseiarcus. The sequence goes on along the minus strand of CAWASR010000002.1, from coordinate 45,919 downwards.
ATCGGGATCGGCGATGAGGTCGGCCTCGCGGAGACGCTCATTGAGGGCGACGAAATTCTGCGCGTAATAGCCGAACGCCTGGGTGCGCGTCATCAGCCGCACATTGGGCGCGACGCGAAGCGCGGCGATCGTCTTGGCCAGCCATTCGCGCGCGCCGAGGCCGTCGATGCGGGCGCGCGTCTCGGCGGCAAGAGAGCCGCCCGGCGCCGGGTTCTCGTCGCAGACGACGACCCGCGCGCCGCTGGCGCCGGCGGCGAGCGCCGCCGCGAGGCCGGCCGGCCCGGCGCCGACGATCAGCACGTCGCAATGATCGAAATAGCGCACGTAGCGATCGGGATCGGGTTGGCGCGGGGGCGCGCCTAGGCCGGCGGCGCGCCGGATCGCCGGCTCGTAGACATGGCTCCAGGCCCAGGTCTTGCCGAACAGATCCGGACCCATGAAGGTCTTGTAGTAAAAGCCGGCGCCGATCAGCGGCGCGGCGAGGTCGTTGACCTCGCCGACGTCGAATTTCAGCGATGGCCAGCGGTTCTGGCTCATCGCGGCAAGGGCGCCGGTCAGTTCGATCTGGGTTGCGCGCAAGTTGGGCGTGAAGCGGCCCGGCCCGCGCGTAACGGCGACCAGCGCGTTCGGCTCTTCCGCCCCCGCGCTCAAAAATCCACGCGGCCGATGGTACTTGTAGGAGCGTCCGACCAGATGAACGCCATTGGCGATGAGGGCCGAGGCCAGGGTGTCGCCTTCTCGGCCCCGGTAGTCGGCGCCGTCGAAGGTGAAGCGGACCTCGCGAGCGTCGTCGAGCGGGCCGCCGGCGGCGCGAAAGGGCTCGTTCATGCGTCCAGTCCCGCTTGGGCGGCGACGGGGGGCCTCGCCTCGCCCGGCTTGTAGACGGCGAGAATCCTGTCGCTCACAGTGTCGCGCAGAGCATTGAAAAATCGGCCGCAGCCGAACGTATGCCGCCATCGTTCGGCCAGCACGCCCTTGGGATTCGAGCGGAAGTAGAGAAAGTTCGCCCAGTCGTCGTCGTTGACCGCGCTCGGGTCGGCAGGCCGGGCGACATGCGCCTCGCCGCCGTAACGGAATTCGATTTCCGGCCTTTCCATGCCGCAATGGGGGCAGGGGATCAGGAGCATGGCGGGGCTCTTAGTGCGCGACGGCGGCGGCGGCGGCCTCATCGATGAGCCGCCCAGTGCGAAACCGGTTGAGGCTGAAAGGCGCCGCGAGCGGATGCGGCTCGCCGCGAGCGAGCCAGTGCGCGAACACATGGCCCGAGCCTGGCGTCGCCTTGAAGCCGCCGGTGCCCCAGCCGCAATTGACGAACAGCCCCGGAACCGGAGTTGAGTCGATGATCGGTGAGCGGTCGGGCGTCACATCGACGATGCCGCCCCAGTTGCGCAGCATGCGCATCCGGCGCACCGCAGGAAACAGCTCGCAAATCGCCTCCAGCGTGTGATTGGCGACATGGAGGCCGCCGGTCTGTGAATAGGAGACATAAGCGTCGGTGCCGGCGCCGATGACGAGTTCGCCCTTGTCCGACTGCGACATGTAGGCGTGGATCGTGTTCGACATGACGACGCAGGGCATCATCGGCTTCACCGGCTCGGAAACCAGCGCTTGCAGCGGATAGCTCTCCAGCGGCATCCTCAACCCCGCCATCGCCATGACGACCGACGTATGGCCAGCCGCCACGACGCCGATCTTCTTGGCGGCGATCGCGCCCCGCGTCGTCTCGACGCCCGCGACCGCTCCGGCCGCGTCGCGGCGAATTCCGGTCACCGCGCAATTTTCGATGATGTCGACCCCGCGCGCCGAGGCGGCCCGCGCATAGCCCCAGGCGACCGCGTCGTGCCGGGCCGTGCCGCCGCGTCGCTGAAGCGCCGCGCCCATTACGGGATAGCGGATGTCGCGCGCGATGTTGATGAGCGGGCAGAAGGTTTTCGCCTGTTCCGGGGTCAGCCATTCGTTGTCGACGCCGGCCAGCCGATTGGCGTGGACATGGCGCTTGGCCACCTGCACGTCATGGGCGTTGTGCGCCAGCATCATCACGCCGCGCGGCGAATACATCACGTTGTAGTTGAGCTCCTGCGAGAGGGCCTCCCACAGTTTCAGCGCATGCTCGTAGAGCGCCGCGGATTCCTCCCACAGGTAGTTGGACCGGATGACCGTGGTGTTGCGGCCGGTGTTGCCGCCCCCGAGCCAGCCCTTCTCCAGCACCGCGACGTTGGCGAGGCCATGCTCCTTGGCCATGTAATAGGCGGTCGCCAGCCCATGTCCGCCGGCGCCGATGATGATCGCGTCATAGGCCGGCTTCGGAGCGGGCTTTCGCCACTGCTCAGGCCAGCCGGCATTCCCCGCCAGGGCCTGCCGCGCCACGTTGAGAAATGAAAACCGCACCGTCGGCGAGCCCTCGAGAGTCGCATTTTCGCCGAAGTTGGCGGTTTCCGTCCGCAATTGCGAGAACTATTTCGCGGCGGAGGCCGATTTTTTCCCGATATGCCGCTCCGCCCTTGTGCGGCCTCCCTGATCGCCGAACATTCATGCCAGGAAGGGGTGACGCCGGTCGGTCAAGCTGCTAGCCAGAACTCACTTCGTGCACTTGACGAGGTCCTTCTCCTCGATGGCGAACGGTTTGCCTGCTTCGACCCTCAGATTTTTCGCCATGCATCTGCGCCCGTCGGCCAGCGCAAGCCGCGCGTCGTACCAGCCGGTCGTGACGCCGGTGACCTTGACCCGCTCGTCATGCTCGACGGCGCCGTCGGGATCGTTGGCGCATTGGTTCGGACCGAAGGCGGTCGTGCCGGAAGGCGCGAGTTCGAGCGATTTGACGGTCGAGGTGGTCAGGTTCCAGAACCGCGTGTCCTTCGACGCCGCCGGATGCGCGCTCACCATTGCTGCGAGGGCAAGAGGAAGCGTGAGTTTCATCGTTCGTCCTATTGAATCGCGGCGGATTCGTCCGACGGCCGCTGGAGCGGCCGATCATGACGCCCGGCGCGGCCTGATGCAACGTCCCGATGCGGCGCCCGCCAGTCAATGATCGACCGCGCTTCTTCTCCCGGACTGACGGATGCTGAACCCGCTCTCGAGGTCGAGCATGTGTCGCATGCCTATGGCGCGCGCAGGGCGCTCGACGACGTCAGCTTCGTGGTCGAGCCGGCGACGTTCGTCGTGCTGCTCGGCCTGAACGGCGCAGGCAAAAGCACCCTGTTCTCGATCGTGACCCATCTTTATGCGTGCGGCGCCGGCGCGGTCCGCATATTCGGCCATGACATTGCGCGCGACAGCGGCCCTGCCCTAGCCGAACTCGGGGTCGTCTTTCAGAGCCGCACGCTCGACCCCGATCTCAGCGTCGAGCAGAATATGCTGTACCAGGGCGCGCTCCATGGCATAGGCCGCGCCGAGGCCCGCTCCCGCGCACGCGAACTGGTCGCGCGCGCCGGACTGGCCGACCGGCTGGGCGAGCGGACCCGCTATCTCTCCGGCGGTCAGATGCGGCGCATAGAGATCGTGCGCGCGCTCATGCATCGCCCGCGGCTCATGCTACTCGACGAACCGACCGCCGGCCTCGACATCAAGGCTCGCGCGGACATTCTCGCGCTGGTGCGGGCTCTGGTGACCGGGGATGGCGTCGGCGTTCTGTGGACGACCCATCTCGTCGACGAGGTTCGTGACCAGGATAGCGTCATCGTGCTGCACCGGGGCCGGGTGCTGGCGTCGGACAGCGCCCGAGCGGTGGTGGAGGCTGCGGCCGCCAAATCGATCGGCGAGGCGTTCGCCAAATTGACCGACGACGCCGGCGAGGAGGAGGATTCGTGAGCGCGAGCGCTTCCGCCGCACGGCGCCGCTTCGGGCTTCGCGCCTATCTCATCTGCATGCAAGGCATCGTCTGGCGCGAGAGTCTGCGCTTTCTGCACCAGCGCGAAAGATTCATTTCCGCGCTGGTGAGGCCGCTGGTATGGCTCTTCATCTTCGCCGCCGGCTTTCGCCAGACGCTCGGCGTTTCGATCATCCCGCCCTACGAGACCTATGTTCTCTACGACGTCTACATCACGCCCGGCCTCATTGCGATGATTCAACTATTCAATGGCATGCAATCGTCGCTGTCGATGGTCTACGACCGCGAGATGGGCTCGATGCGCATGTTGCTGGTCAGTCCGGCGCCGCGCTGGTTCCTGCTGACCTCCAAACTCGTCGCCGGGGTCGCGGTCTCCATTCTCCAAGTTTACGCCTATCTTCTGATCGCCTATTTCTGGGATATCGAGCCCGCGACGCCGTGGGGTTATCTAACCATCCTGCCGGCGCTTATGCTTTCGGGCTTGATGATGGGCGCGCTGGGCATGGTGCTTTCCTCGCTCATCAGGCAACTGGAGAACTTCGCCGGCGTAATGAATTTCGTCATTTTCCCGATGTTCTTCGCCTCCACCGCTCTCTATCCATTGTGGCGGGTGCAGCAGGGAAGCCCGTGGCTCGCGACCGTCTGCGCGCTCAATCCCTTCACCTATGCGGTCGAGCTGATCCGTTTCGCCTTCTATGGCAAGGTGGACCCGATGTCGCTCGCGGTCGTCGTCGGATGCACCGTGGTGTTTCTCGCCGCCGCCGTGATCGCTTACGATCCGGCGCGCGGCATGCTGATGCGGCGGGGCGGATGACCGGTCGACCATGGGACGACGAATGACGAAGGCCAGGAGGATTACGATTTCGGCCGTCGCCGTCATCGCATGCGTTTGCCTTTCGGGCGCCGCGCAAGCCGCCGATACGATCCGCTTGGCGATCCAGATGACAGGCACGGTCGCCTGGGAAATCGCGGTCATGAAGGCTCACGGTTTCGACAGGGCGGCCGATCTCGACATCGAGACGACGCAGCTCGCCTCGACTGAGGCCGGCAAGATCGCATTGAAGGGCGGCGCGGCGGATATGATCGTCTCCGATTGGCTTTGGGTTCAGCGCGAGCGCACGCTCGGCGACAAGCTCGTGTTCGCGCCCTATTCGACAGCGGTCGGCGCGGTGATGGTGAAAAAGGACTCGCCGATCCACTCGATCGCTGATCTCGCCGGCCGTTCGATCGGAGTCGCAGGCGGACCGCTCGACAAGAGCTGGCTCATGCTGCAGGCCGCCGCCAGGCGGGAGGGCGTCGATCTGGCGGCGAACAAACGCATCGCCTATGGCGCTCCGCCCCTGATCGGCGAGATTTTCCGCCAGGGCGAGGTCGAATCGGCGCTCGAATTCTGGAACTTCTGCGCCGATCTGGAATCGCACGGCTACAGGCGGGCGATCGACATGGTGGACGTCGAAAAGACGCTGGGCGCGACAGGGCCGGTCGCGATGACCGGGTATGTGTTCCGCGAGAGCTTCGCCGACAGTCACGAAGATGCGCTGCGGCGCTTTTTCGCGGCCTTGGCGAGGACCCAGGAGACGCTGGCCAACAACCCGAACGCTTGGGACCCGATCAAGGAACGGCTGAATATCAAGGACGACGCCGCGTTCGCCGTCTACAGGCGACGCTATCTGGACGGCGTGCCAAAGCGGCCGGTCGCCGCGGAGGCCGCCGACGCCAAGGCGCTGTTTCTGGCGATGGCGGAGGTTGGGGGCAAGGCATTGGTCGGCGGCGCGAGGAAACTCGACACCGGCCTGTTCTACGACCCTCGTTGAGACGGACGGCGTGGCTCTTCGACTGATTTCGGTTCTCACGCTGGTTGCGCTGTGGCAGGTCGCCGCCCACTTCGCCGATCCGCGGCTGCTCCCGGGGCCGTTGACGGTTTTGGCGACAATGAGGGCCGAGACGATGACCGGGGCGTTGCCGGCCGCGCTCGCCGTCAGCCTTGCGCGGGTCGCCGCCGCATTCGCGCTGGCGATGGCGGCCGGCTCGGCGCTCGGCTACATGATGGGCCGGCACGCGCTACTCGACCGACTGGCCGATCCGTGGGTCGTGGTGCTGCTCAACCTGCCGGCCCTCGTCATTATCGTGCTCGCCTATATCTGGGTCGGCCTCAACGAGACGGCGGCGATCGCGGCGGTGGCGCTCAACAAGCTGCCCAACGCGACGGTGACGATACGCGAAGGCGTGCGCGCCCTCGACGCCGGCCTCGACGAGATGGCGCGCGTCTTTGCCTTCTCGGGGCCGAAGCGGCTGCGTCACGTCGTGCTGCCTCAGCTCGCGCCCTATTTCGCGGCGGCGACGCGAACCGGTCTGTCGCTGGTGTGGAAGATCGTGCTGGTGGTCGAGCTTCTCGGCCGCCCCAACGGGGTCGGGTTCAAGATCGGCGTGGCGTTCCAGCTTTTCGACGTCCCGCTTCTGCTCGCTTACGCGTTGCCCTTCGCGGCGCTTATGCTCATGATCGAAGCCTTCGTGGTGCAGCCCCTTGAACGCAGAACTTCCCGCTGGCGGCCCAGGCCCGCTTGACGTCCGCGTGGCGCGAAAGCGCCACGGCAACGCGTCCGGGCAAACGGTCGAGGTCATTTGCGATCTGGCCTTTCGCCTCGAAGCGGGACGTATCGGCGCGCTGATCGGCCCTTCGGGCTGCGGCAAGTCGACGCTGATGCGCATTATCGCCGGGCTCGACGATCGTTACGACGGCGTGGTCCGGCGTCCGCCGGGTCCGCTCGGGATGGCGTTCCAGGAGCCGCGGCTCTTGCCATGGCGGAGCGTCGAGGACAACATTCGCCTCGCCGCGCCGCTTGCGAGCGAGGCCGAGCTGGACGCGCTGCTCGCGCCGCTCGGTCTTGCCGAGCATCGCGCGCACTATCCGGGCGAATTGTCGGTTGGTTTGGCGCGTCGCGTGTCGCTGGCGCGCGCCTTCGCGGTCAGGCCGGCCCTTCTGCTGCTCGACGAACCCTTTGTCTCGCTCGACGCGCCGCTCGCGATGGCCTTGGAGGGCGAACTCGCCGCGCTCGTCGCCAGGCGCGAAGTGACGACCGTTCTCGTCACTCACGACGTCGGCGAAGCGATCCGTCTCGCCGACCGCATTTTCGTGCTTTCGTCCCGCCCTGCGCGCGTAATCGGCGAAATCCGGATCGATAACCCGCGCGAGGCGATGAGCGGGGCGGAAGCGCGCGCGCTCCAAGCGCGGGTCGACGCATTACGAAACTGAGTGCGCCGGCGTCCGCTTGCCGGAGTTGGCGTCGTCGTGATAGTCGCCGCTGCGGCCGCGGATCAGGCGGGCCGCCCACCGCCCTGCCCACCGGAAACGCCAGCCGCGCGAGACATCATGGGGAACGAGCCATCCGCCAACAGCCTCGAGACGTCTCCGCGGCCCGACCCATCCGCGCCCACCGTCTCGGTGATTATCCCCCATTATAACGACCTCGCCAATCTCGAACGATGTATAGGCTTGCTGGCGGCGCAGACGCTGCCGCGCGGCCAGTTCGAGATCGTGGTCGCCGACAACAATTCTCGCTGCGGGCTTGCGGATGTCGAGCGCGTGTGCGGTGGGCTCGCCCGGGTCATACCGGCGCCAATCCAGGGCGCGGGCGCGGCGCGCAACGCCGCGGTGCAAGCGTCGCGCGGCCGTTTTCTCGCCTTCATCGATTCCGATTGCCGGCCGAGCCCGACCTGGCTCGAACGCGGCCTGGCCGCCCTGTCGAGCGCCGAGATTGTCGGCGGTCAGGTCGATGTCGACGTCGAAGATCCGGCGCGCCCGACCGCGGTCGAGGCGTTCGAAAAAGTATTTGCGTTCAATTTCAAACGCTACATCGAGCAGGTCGGCTTTTCCGGCTCGGGCAACATGTTCGTCTCGCGCGAAATCTTCGACCGCGTCGGCGGCTTTCGCGGCGAGGTCGCGGAAGATTTGGACTGGGGCAAACGGGCGATCGCGGCCGGGTATCGCTTCCATTACGATTCCGACGTCGTCGTCTCCCATCCGGCGAGGCGCGACTGGGCCGAACTCACCCAGAAGTGGCGCAAAGCCTCACGCGAGGCGTTCGCCGCGACTATCGAGCGGCCGAACGGCCGCGCCGTCTGGTTTTTGCGGAGTTTCGCCATTCTCGCGTCGCCGTTCGCGCATTGGCTCGTCATCGCTCGGTCCCAGAAACTGTCGAACGCGCGGGACCGTCTGAAGGCGATCGGCGTCTTGTTCCGGGTCCGCGTCTGGCGCTTTGTCGAGTGCAACCGCCTGCTGCTCCGGCGCTGACCCGTGGCGCCTGATTGTCGGACAATATCGCCTTCCGCATAGTAACGACGTCAAGAATTAGGCGAGGAAGGTCAAATTTCCGCCAAGCTCTCGCCTTGACACAACCTACGCGGTTGGAAGATCAAATCGTATATTTGATGTTGCGTCGCACAAGATCGAATGTGACAGAACATTGACAAAACATTGCATCTACCTCCTGAGCGCCCACATGTGAACAAAAATTAATGACCGCTAGGCACAATGACATGCTGAGGACAAATTCAGTCGTCATAAGCCTTGTTCGAAACTAATTGGATCGCCCGAGTTTGCGGAGGGAGGGATGCTCATGATCGTTCGCGAAATCGTCGTGACCTGCTCCAACGCCCACATCGCCCGCGCGGCCGTCGCCTCGATCGGCGGCGATTTCGCCCGCCATCTCGAGCGCGTCGCGGCCCGGCGCCAGATGTCAAGCGGCGTGTTCGCAGCCGGTCTCGTGCGCCGATTTTCTGTCCGTGCCGCCGAACCCGATTGGGAGGGCGTCGACGAGGCGACCCGCGGCGCCGATCAGCCCATTCTCTCGGGCCTTCGCTATATCCTGGAGCGCAGTCTCGAAAAAGTGGAACCGAGTTCGACGGCGTCCGACGACCGGCGGACGCCTGCGCTTCCGGCCCATGGCGGCGAGGCTCATCCGAACTGAGAGCGACGCCGAACTTGTCAATACGCCGGGCGCGGCGCACAGTCGTTTTCCATGTATCTCGGGCTGGATTGCGGGACCTCGGGGCTCAAAGGTCTGCTGACTGACGAGCGCGGGACGACGATGGCGACCGCATCGAGGTCGTATTCGCCTGACCGGCCGAGAACCGGCTGGTCGGAGCAGGATCCGGACGTCTGGCGCAAGGCAATGGCCGACGTGATCGCTGATCTGCGGACTTGGTCCGGCAAAGCGCTCGGCGGGCTGAAGGCGATCGGATTTTCCGGCCAGATGCACGGCGCGGTCGTTATCGACCGATCGAATCGGCCGATCCGCCCGGCGATTCTTCACAACGACGGGCGGGCGCACGCCGAGGCCGATGAACTCGCCCGCGACCATCCGCGACTTGCCGGCGTCGTCGGCGTCAGGCCGATGCCCGGATTCACTGGCCCCAAGCTGCTATGGCTGGGCCGTAATGAGGCGGAGCATCGCCGCCGGATCGTGTGCGTGCTCGCGCCCAAGGATTATCTCCGCCTCGCGCTCTGCGGCGAACGAGGGACAGACCTGAGCGACGCCGCCGGGACCTGGCTTCTCGACGAAGCGGCGCGGGCGTGGTCGGCGCACGCGATCGCCGTCTGCGACGCCGATTTCAATTGGGCGCCGCGGTTGTTTGAAGGCTCTGAGGCGGTCGGGAAAATCAGCCCGGCGGTCGCCGACGATCTCGGCCTGCCGCGCGGCGCGCTGATCGCCGCCGGCGGCGGCGACGCCGCGGTCGGCGCGGTCGGCCTCGGCGCCATCGCGCCGGGAGAAGCGTTCATTTCGCTCGGAACCGCGACGCAGCTCATCGTCGCCTCCGACCGCTACATCAGCGCCCCGGAGCGGCTCGTGCACAGCTTCGCCCATGCGCTCCCCGGTCGCTGGTATGCGATGGCCGCCATGCTCAACGGGGCCGGCGCCCTCGCTTTCGCCGGCCGGCTGACCGGGGTCGCGCCGGACGTGCTGGAGCGTGAGGCGGCCGCCGGCTATCGCGGCCCGGCCGAACTCGTCTTTCTGCCCTATCTCTCCGGTGAGCGCACCCCGCTCGACGACCCTTACGCGCGCGGGGTGCTTTTCGGCATGAGCGAGGCGACGACGCGCGCCGATGTCGCGCGTGCGGTCATGGAAGGTGTCGCGCTGACGCTCGCGGAGGCGCGCGACTGCCTCGCCGCCGCAGGCGCGACATTCGGACGCGTCGGGTTGATCGGCGGCGGGGCGAAAAGCGCGCTGTGGGCGCGCATGATCGCCGCCGCGACCGGATTCGAAATCGTGCGCATGCGCGGCGGCGAAACCGGCCCGGCCCTGGGCGCCGCGCGCCTCGCCCGAATGGCGGCGACCGGCGAACCGGCCGAGACTGTCTGCGAAAAGCCGGAGATCGCGGACCTGACCGCGCCCGACCCGGAGCTTTCCGCGCAATTCGCCAAACTGAGGGAACGATCTAAGGCGCTTTATCGCGCGGTGAAGGCGGAGTTCCGAAGGTAGACGCCGTTCGCGCGAGCAATGACTTGGTCCAAAACAGACCCCTGGTTTGAATCGGCGCTGAGGTCCTTCACATAGCGCCCATCGCGGACCTGACCCTGGCGATGAAGGCGTCGCGTTTCGAGGCGGTCGAACGGTCCACATGATACATGGCGTGAAACTCGACGCTCGCCTTTTTGTTGGCGAACGCGCGCAGGAACCGGGTCACGGTTTTGTGTGACCTGTCGCCCATCCACAGCACCGCAAGCCAAGACTGGCCATAGGTGACGACGCCGACGATCTTGCGGATGTTGGCGAGGCCAGACCTGGAATGGCCCGGATCTGACGCGTCGAAAGCGACGCCGGGGATCATTACCCGATCGAAAAATCCTTTGAGGATTGCTGGAGGCCCAAAGGACCAGGCCGGAAACTGCAAAACAAGAGCCTCGGCCGCCTTCAACCGCGTGACATAGGCCTCCAGTCCAAGTTGATTCCGAGGGCATTCGAAATAGTGCCGCCGCTCGTCCGCGGACAGGACCGGGTCGAAGGATTCCCGGTAGAGATCGAGCAGATCGACGTCATGTCCGCCGGCTTTGAGCGCTCCCAGCGCTGCCGTCAGAATGCCGGCGTGGAAGCTTTCCGCGAGCGGGTGGCAGTAGATATAAAGTACGCGCATCCGACGCTCGTTCGGTCGCTCCGAGGCGGAAAACGGTCGCAAGCCCGGCACGCCGAAAACCCACGGCCGCGACGCGCTTTTGATTTGACCGGCCCAACTATTCGAACGAGTACGCGCGGCAAGAGAGATTTGTTCCCTTGCCAGTCGAAGAAGGCGGACACACTGACCTTCAGGGCGAGCGCGGCGAGACTTGATCGTCGTCGCTCCCAGCCCCGTTCTTGTCCCCAATCGCGGTAACGTCGGGCGACGACCATGGCCCGCCGATATCAATCGTCAGATGGGCCGCGTTCTGCGATTCCTTGCCCGAAGAGTTGGTCTGCGTCGCCATCACGCGCAAGTTCCAGCTTCGCCCCGCAAGGTCGATCGCGCCAGCGAGACTTCGCAATGACCCCGTCGGAGGACATATCGCCGCTGGCGACCTGGGCGACGCCCTTGTCGAGCGCGAGCGCGACCGCGAGCCGGTCGAACGCGGTTCCGCCCAGGCGCATGTCGCGAGCGATGTCGATCGGCCGGCGCTTGCTCCGGCGCAGCGCCCCCTCCAGATTAACGCCGGCGATCGCGCCCTGGGCCATGTCGAGCGACGCCGTGCCGCTCAGGCCGGAAACGACCGCGGCGGGCGAATTCCCGGCTGTCTCGACCGCGAACCGCGCGCCGCCCCGCCCGCTGAGGCCCGGCCAGCCGAAATTTGCGACGCCTGCGCCGACATCTGCGTCGGCGAGTTCCGCGCTGGCGCGAATCCGGAGGCCCTTGCCGACGCAAGCGACGCGCGCTTCGCCCCGCAGCCTCCCCTCAAAGGCGGTGGCCTCGATCAGATTCGCCGTCAGGACTCCGTCCTTGAGGATCACCGATCCCGCCGCGTTGTCCAGCCGATGCCCGTAGAGGTCGAGTTGTCCCGCCGAGAGGCGCAGATCGAGATCAAAGTCCCGCAGCGAGGTCAACGAAAACGGCTTGGCGCTCCACCCGCCGGCTCGGTCGGTGAGCGGTGGCGGCGCGCTGAGGAGGGGCGCCAGCGCCAGCTGATCGGCGGCGAGCGTGCCGGAAAGGGCAGGACGCCCGCCGCCCGCCTCGACGTTCAGGGCGCCCTGGAACGTCTGCCGCGCGCTCGTCACGGTGGCGTCGTCCAGCATGAGATTGCCCGGCGTCGCCTTGACCCTGGCGTCGACCGCGACATTGTCGGTCAAGAGAAACGAAGGAGGACGCCGGCCGAAAAGACGCGTCAACGCGGCCACAGACGGGACCGACGCCTTGAGGTCGCCTTGGACGCTCGGCGCGGCGGCGCGGACAAGCGCGCCGTTGAACGCGACTGCGGCGACCGGCGAGGCCAGCGTGAACCAAAACGGCCGAGGCGCACGCCCCGCGGCGACTTGCGCGCCGGCGAGCGCGCCCTCGATCCCGAGCGTTTGGCCGCGCCAGATCGCCGACAAGTCGAAACGCGCCCCGCCGTCGACTGTCAGCCCATCGAGGCGGCCCTGAACGTTGTCGAATTCCGTGTCGAGGCCACGCGACTTGCTGACGACGCGGATGACTCCGTCCAATAAACTGAGACTCGAGATCGGCGCCAAAGCGCCAGTGACGCTTGCCGCTCCTGCCCTGCCCACCTGCGCGGCGGCGAAGGGCGGCCGGTCGAAATCGAGCGTCACGACCGGGGTGACGAGGACCGCGCGCGTGGCTACGAAGCGCCCCCGCACAAGCTCGCCGATCGACAGGTCGAGCCGCGCGCGCGGTGCGGAGGCTATGTTGACGGCGAACGCGTCGTCGAGGCGCGCGTCAAAGACGTGCAAGCTCGGCCAGGGAAGCACGGCGAAAGTGACCGCCTCCGGCTGGCGCCAGTGCAGGCCCGATGAGGCGGCGAAGGCGGCGTTGAGGCCGTCGCCGACCCGCGACGCCGACAACGGCCAGCGTATGAACCCGCACGCCGCCACGGCGGCTGTCGCTGCGATAGCGCAGGTCCATGCCGCGACTCGCCGCATCCTCATTCGTCCCCGCTGTCGCGGCCACACTCGACAAGGGGCCGCGCGCCCGGCTTATATCGACAATTGGCCATCAAGGCGAAACCTCGCGCAAGCTCTGGAGCACAGACAGCTCCGCGCCCTGCAGCCGATTACCCGAAGGTGAGAACGGCGACGGGGAACTGGGGCGACCGAGGCCTTTGCGGCAAAATCGCGGCGCGGCGAAGGCTGACGCAGCGGCAAAAATCGCTCTTGCGCCATTAATTCGCTCTTAACGGAATTCACTCAGATTGATGCTTAGGCGCGCGAACGGCGGGCCAAAGCCGGGAAGCGAGGGTGGAGACTGCAATGCGCAACGATTTCGACGCGATCCCCGAGGCCTCCGGCCAGCGAGAATTGCGCGGAAGCGTGCTGACGCGCATCTATCGCGACATCGGCCTTGCGGCAGTCGCGGACGCGCTGAATCTGGCGCCCGGCGATTTCGATCCGGATATAAGCCAGTCGCTCGAGCGCGGCGGATTTTATCTGCTCCCGGCGATTCCGCATCACGCGCATGCCGAAATGGCGGTCTAAGTCCCCACAAATTGGCGTGGACGCCGTCCGGGGCGTCCGTTCGAGGCGGGCATAGACAATGGTTGCGGCGACGAGGCGCCGCTTCCTGGTCGGCGCGCGGGTCGCGAAGCGCGGCGTCCTTGGCCTTCGCCGGTTATGCGACCGCCTACGAAACCGGAAGCGCACTTGCGCTAACGCAATACGCCCTTCGCCCACGCGGACGACCCGAGGATCTCGGGCTCAAAGTCGTGTTCCTTGCCGAAATTCACGCGCACCACTCGTTGATGTCGGAAGCGGGCATCGGCGACATCGTCAACCTCGCCAGCGCCCAGAAGCCCGATCTTGACGGTACTGCTCGACGATTTTGTATGCGCCCGTCCGTTCGTCTCCAGATACGTCGCGCCGGGCGCCTGGGCAGAGCAGCTTGGCCGACTCGAGGCGCCGCCCGGGGACTATTCCGTACTCGGAAATCACGATTGGCGGTCGGCGGCCATCCCAACCGACCCGCCCGACGGATCGCGCTGGGTGCGCCGGGCGGTCGAGACGGCCGGAATCCCAGTGCTGGAAAATCAATCGCTGCGGCTGTTGCAGCACGGGCGTCCATTCTGGCTGATCGGGCTCGGCGACCAGCGCGCCCACGCGTTCTTCCGGTTCCGCGCCCATCGTGGAATTGACGACATCGGGACAGCGACGCGCGCGATCGATGACCACGATCCAGCGATCCTTCTCGCCCATGAACCGTACATATTCCCCGCCGTGCCGGGCCGCGTTGCCTTGACCCTTGCTGGCCACTTGCAAGGAGGGCAGGTCAATCTCCGCGACATCGACGCGCCAATCCATTGCCTCCGACCCTGGTCGGGCAGGTTCATCTGTGGCGAATACACTCTTCGCCAATGCAAGCCGATCGTCTCCGGAGCGCTCGGGACCCCCTACCCCGCCGGTGCGCGTGCTTCGTCGGCTGGAAGTCGTGATGGTCAAGCTGGGAAGCGACCCTGCGCTGGCCTGAGGCGAGGGTGACGCCGCCCGCCATTTGATCAGGATCGCCGCAATGGAAGCGACGAGCAGCGCCGCCGTGACGAGATTGAAGGGTCGGGCCGCCTGGAGATCCGTCAGGAACCGGCGCAGCAACGAACCGAACAGCGCCCAGGCGCCACTGTCAGTTCGACGCTCGGCTGGTCCGCGCGCAATATCCCGCTCAGCGCTCGCGGACCGACGCGGTTGGCGTCACCGATCCAGTTTCGATCCGGGAAAGAGGACGCGAGGACTGGAGCATGTCTTCGCGTCGGGCATGGGGCCGCCGACCTTGCGCCGCGAGAGAAAGCGTCCACGGCGCGAGGCCATGGCCTTGCCGCGGCGGCGCGGGCTCGGGCGGCGCCGCGCCATCTCGGTGACGTCGAGGTTCACTTCGACATCGCCGGTTTCGGTCCGACCGACGAGCGCGGGCAGGCGCATAAAGCGCACCCATTCGCGCCACACCGCTTCGATCGCCGCCTGTTCCTCCCCTTCGGCCAGCGACACCGACAGATCAGGATCGCGATGCAGGAGTCTCGCCTCGTAGCGAAAACGGCCCTCGTGCAGCCCTGTCACGCGCAAGGTTACGCCGCGATAGGCGCTGGAGACGACCCGAATCGCCATGGCGACGCCGGCGACGGAACGGCGGATGACGACCCCCTCGCGGGCGACTTCGATGACGCGCCGGCGATTGTCGGCGCGCGGATCGGAGGCTTCGATCCGAACGGCTTGAGCGGGGTTCAAGGAATAAGGCACGACCGGTTCCGCGCGTTTAGCAACCATGCGCGAACGATGGCGCCGTCCTCCTCGGCGATTGGCTAACGAGGGTGGTTAAGCCTCGCTAAATTGAGCAGTTCCAGCCATGTTTCAACCACCGTGGGGAGCGAAGGCTCAAAGGAATTTGTCAACTTTGAATTGACGGCGACAGCTTCGTTTACCCTAGGGAAAGCGTGATCTAAATCCCGAAAATTCGAGCATTGGCGCCGCACGAATATTAAGCATTGCGTACGCGCCCGGCCGCCTCCCGTTCAAGCCGCGGGCGCGTCGTCGGCTTCTCTACCTTTGCGCCGATCGTCGCCTCCGCGCGCACCGGAGCGCCGGCGCTCGCGCATCCGGCGTCCCGCCTCCATGGTCGCGCGCGCGAACGCGCTGAATGGGGTCGCCAGATCGTTCAGCCGATCGACGCCCGAGACCGCGCGTTCGCCGCGCGTCAGTTCGCGGTCGAGTTCGGCCATCGTCTTCGACAGGCCGGTCTCGTCGTCGTCGAGCCAGGTCGAGACCACCCGCGCCCAGGCGAGCGCGAGGCCCTGCAGCTTGAGGGCCCCGGCGGCGCCTTCGGCCTCTATTCCCGCCGCCTCGAGCATGAAGCGCATCGAGCCGATAACGACCTGGTTCATCGCCAGGGCCGCGGTCGGATTGCGCCTGAGCCACGCCATCGCTTCGCGAACGCCCTCGCGATAGGGCGCCATGGCCTCAAGGCGCAACATCAGGACGTCGAACAGGCGCTCGCGCGCATTCTCGTCGGCGAGTTCGCCGCTGACCTGCGCCAGGACCGCGCGGTCGATGCGGCGTGAGAAGCCTGCCAGAACAGCCCCTTTCGAGGGGAAGAAATCGCGGAAATCGGCGAGCGACACGTTAGCCGCCCTGCAGATTTCGCGAATTGAAATGTCCTCTAACGGGCGTTCGCCGGCGAGCTTCATCAGCGCCTCGACGATTTTGCCGCGAGGGTCGGGCGCTCCCGATTTGGCTTCGCTCTTCGCAGTGTTCGCCATGACGCGCTCCTCGAAACGGACCTCTGCTAATTTAGGCACTGGCGCGGGGCCCGCCAAGGCTTGCGATTTACCCCGCCATTTCCGCCGCACGCGCGCGCGCCGCGGCGGCCGCGCGCGCCATCAGATCGTCGAGGCCGCCCGCGGCATCGAGGACCGCGAGCGCGGCGGCGGTGGTGCCGCCCGGCGAGGTGACATTGCCGCGCAGGGTCGCGGGCGGGGTCGCGCTCTGGCGCCGCATCAGTTCGCCCGCCCCTTCGACCGTGCCGCGGGCGAGGCTCATCGACAATTCCGGCGGCAGGCCGAGCTTCTCACCCGCGGCGGCAAGAGCCTCGGTCAGCGCGAAGACATAGGCCGGGCCGCTACCCGAGATCGCCGTAACCGCGTCGATTGCGCCCTCCTCGTCGAGCCAGTGGAAAGCGCCGACGGCGCCGAGCAGGCTCTCGCTCCAGCGCCGCTGGCCGGCGGTGACCCCGGAATTGGCGAAGGCGGCGGTGACGCCCCGGCCGATCGCGGCCGGCGTATTGGGCATCGCGCGCACGATCGCACGCGCACGGGGAAAGCGCGCCTCGAGATTGGCGATCGTCTTGCCGGCGAGAATGGATAGGAGGAGCGTTTGCTCGCCGGCGAGCCGGGCGACTGGCGGCGCGGCCGCGTCGAGGCTTTGCGGCTTCACAGCGAGCACGAGGACGTCCGGCGGCGCGAGTCCCGCGATCCCGGGATTGAGCGCAGCGCCGCGGGCGGCGGCGAACGCCACGACCTCTGGCGACGGGCTCGGCTCGAGAATGGTCAGCGCCGCTGCCGCCAGGCCGCCCTCGAGCCAGCCGGACGCCATCGCTCCGCCCATCTTTCCCGCGCCGATCAGAACGAGGCGAGCCGGCCATTGCGACATGTTGATCTCCCTTCTCCGGCGCGATCACGGAGATTTGATTCTGTTTCTCGGCCGCGCAATTCCCGTGAAAGGCGCGGCCGTCAAACGGCATTGACATCAATCGCTCATGCAAGCGCGAATCGACCAGTTGCATGAACCCAGTCGTTTTAGGTAAAAGGAAACGCTTTGCGTGGCGGAATGAGCTTGGCGGGGGCTGAGGGGTTTTGGCGAGGCCGTTTGGCCGCTGCGGCATGGAAACATTCTTTAAGCTGTCGCGTTTTATGGTAACTGATCAATTACCATACGAGGGTGTGGGGTGGGCATGAAGACGAAAGCTTTTCTTCTGGGGATCGTATTGGCCATCAGCGCGATGGTGAGCGGCTGTGCGCCGGTCATCCAGGCCGGCCTTCCGGACCCGCAGCTCACCGCGCGCGACAAGCAGATGATGGCGCTGGCCGAGCCGGACGAGTGGCGCATTCCCGACATCCGCAACAAGGTCGAATACCGCACCAGGGAAAGGCCGGGGACGATCATTGTCGACACCGGCAGCAAACACCTCTACTTCGTTCTGCCCCATAACGAGGCGATCGAATATCGGATCGCGACCGGGTCGGAGGCCTACGGCTGGACCGGCCGGGCGACGGTCGGCGCGATGAAGGAATGGCCGACCTGGATGCCGACCGCCTCGATCATGCAGCGCTGGCCCGCGTTCCAGGCCTATAAGGCGCATGGCCCGCTTCAAGGTCAGTGGGACAATCCGCTCGGCGCGCGCGCGCTCTATCTCTACCAGGGTAATCACGACACGCTCTATCGCATCCACGGAACCAACGAGCCGTCGGAGATCGGCCAGGCGGTGTCGTCGGGATGCATCCGCATGCGCGACATGGACGCGATCGATCTCTACAACCGGGTGCATATCGGCACGCCGGTGGTGGTGATCTAGGCGGCGCCGTTCGCTCACCGGAACGGCGGTTCGTCGAAGCTCCTGAGCTTGCGCGAGTGCAGCGCCGCGTCCCGGCTCTGCAACATGCCAATGGCGGCGATGCCGATCCGCAGATGTTCGGCGATCGCCCGCTCATAGAAAGCGTTGGCGGCGCCGGGCAGTTTGATCTCGCCGTGCAACGGCTTGTCGGACACGCATAGGAGCGTGCCGTAGGGCACGCGCATGCGGAAGCCTTGGGTCGCCACGGTCGCCGATTCCATGTCGACTGCGATGGCGCGCGAGATGTTGATGAGCCGGCGCTCCTTGGTCCAGCGCAATTCCCAGTTGCGGTCGTCGTTGGTGACGACGGTGCCGGTGCGCAGGCGGCGCTTCAGCGCCGCGCCGCGGTCGCCCGTCACCTTGGCCACCGCCTCCTGAAGCGCGACCTGCACTTCGGCCAGCGCCGGGATCGGCATCATCAGCGGCACCGCGTCGTCGAGGATGTTGTCGCGCCTCAGATAGGCATGCGCCAGCACGTAGTCGCCGATGACCTGCGATTGTCTTAAGCCCGCACAATGGCCGACCATCAGCCAGCAATGCGGCCTAAGCACCGCGATATGGTCGGTGATGTTCTTGGCGTTCGCGGGCCCGACGCCGATGTTGACCAGACTGACGCCGCGCCCGTCGTTGCGGACCAGATGATAGGCCGGCATCTGGAACCGATGCCAGGCGACCGCCGCGGCGCGCGCGTCCGCCTCGGCCGGCGCAAACGAGCTGTCGATGACGACATTGCCCGGCAGAATGACTTTCTCGACCCCTTCGCCGGCATGAAGCTGCTGGAGACCCCATTGCACGAATTGGTCAACATAGCGGTGATAGTTGGTCAGCAGCACCCAGGGCTGCATCGCGCGCCAGTCGGAGCCGGTGTAGTGCACAAGCCGGCGCAGCGAATAGTCGACGCGCGGCGCGTCGAACAGGGCGAGGGGGCGTTCGGGACCATGAACGAATTCGCCGTCCGCGGTCTCGTCACCGATGGTCGCGAGCGAGGGGACGGGAAAGAAGCGTGCGAGCTCGACTGCGTCGGCGCCGCCGCGCGTCAGCTCGTCGCCGCTTTCGATCACATAGGGGTAGGGAATCTCCTGCGCGCCGACGCCGACCTCGATCGTTGCGCCATATTCCGACACCAGCGGCTCCAGCTGCTCGATCAGGTAGGAACGAAACTCCACCGGCTGCGTCACTGTCGTCGTGTAGACGCCAGCTTCGCTGAATTTGGCGAAGGCGCGCGAGCTCGACGGCGCCGCGCCGTTCGGCGCATAGGTCACGCGCAATTCAGGGTAACGGAACAGGGTGCGGGTTGCGGCGGAGGGCGGCTCGCCCTCTTTCAGGAAGCGCTCGACCGCGCGACGCAACGCTTGCGTCGCGACCTCATACAGGTGCGCGAGGCGATCGATCGCCTGCTCGGGGGTCGTGACCCGCTCAAACGAACTCTTGGCGATCTCGATCGATGGGACCATTGCCACGGCGCACCTTCAACTTTGAAACCGGGCCGGCGCCCGGAGCGCGAGATTCGCGCGATTCCGCGAGTCTACTCCCTGGCCGTGATAGAGGCGATGCTCGCCCGAAACAGGTTCTCAGACCCGGACCAAGCCGGGAACCGCGCCAAGGAAATTGCGCTTGCCGATCTCGACCCCGGCCGCACGCAGAATGTCGTAGGCCGTCGTCAGATGGAAATAGAAGTTCGGCAGCGCGAAATGCAGCAGGTAGTTGGTCCCCTCCATCCTCAATTTGTGGGCGCCGGCCGGGATCAGGATCTCACGATCCTCCCCGCCCTCCATATTGCTGGCGTCGATCGATTTCAGCAGGTCGAGCGTCGCCTCGATACGCTGGCGCAATTCGGCGATCGACGTCTCCTTGTCCTCGAAAGCCGGCGCCGCCTTGCCCGCGAGCCGGAACGTCGCATTCTTGGCGTGGTCGCAGAAGGCCTGGATCTGGCGGGCGAGCGGCCACATGTCGGGGCTTAGCCGTTGAGCGAGATAATTCGCCGGATCGAACTTGCGCGCCAGAGCATGCTCCTCCGCCTTGTCGAGAACGCCGAGGAACGCCTGAAGCGAGCGCTCGAACGCCGGCGCGCTGGATTGGTAGAGCCAAGGGGACATGGACGTCGGATTCCTCAGGAAAAGGGCCGCGTTTGGCCGCGGGAGGCAATGCATGCACGGAAAATGCGACGATATCAACGCCAGCCGGCGGTTGCCTGCGCCGATGATCGCGGCGCCTCGCCGCGATCCCCTGACCCAGCCACAACCGTCAGGGCGGCGCGTCGTTCGTCTGTTGCCGTGAGCGGCGATCTTCCTGTCATGCCTTGCACTCTCAAAGCAGCGCCGCCAGCGAACCAGAACGCCAAACGTTGGTCAACCAGACGGAGTCTGCCTAGGCCGCACGAGCGCAGCGAGCGGGCGTGCTTTCCTCTATTCGCGAACAAGCGCACGAGTTGTCGTTGACTCGGCAGCGCTTACGAAATCTTCTCGTCAATCAGTCGCGCAAGACGCCGCAGAGCCATAATGTAGCCTTGGGTCCCAAATCCCGCGATAACGCCATCCGCACGCAACGACACGTAAGAATGGCGCCTGAAGGACTCGCGCTTGTGCACGTTCGAAATGTGCACCTCGATGATCGGAAATTCGCAGGTGATCAGCGCGTCCAAAATCGCGACCGACGTGTGAGTGAATGCGGCTGGATTGATCACGACGCCGTCCGCGGCCTCGCGTGCTTCGTGAATCCAGTCGATGATTTCGTACTCGCGGTTACTCTGATGGAAGCGAACTTCGAGTTTCAGTTCCGCCGCTGTCGCCCGGCAATCACGCTCGACGTCGGCCAGCGTTTCATGACCGTAAATGTCCGGTTGGCGCTTACCCAGCAGGTTGAGGTTGGGGCCGTTCAGCACGAAAACAATCCGACTCATTGGCACTCCTGCGCCCGGAGAAAATCCATACCATCTAACATTATATTCGTCGTTAACCGGGGTCCCGATAGATTGCGAGGAGACGTACTTAGAAAGGCGATCATAGCAATACGGAACGCCAAACGCTCACACGCGCGAGCTCTGTATTCTGGTGGCGGTTGTGCCGCGACAACCGCGCCATCCCATTGACGCTATTGGCGCTCCCGAAGGCCGTCCATTCATCGGACCCGGCATTCTCGCGGCCACCCTCGGTCGCGTCGGCGAACCGGGTCACGCCGAAGTCAAAGCCGCCGGTCGATCGTTGGTTCCGGCGGACCGGCGCCCAGTCGCCGGGGTCCGCCGCAATCCGTCCGCCTCGGTAGTCAAGCAGGGGCCCTTTCAGCCGCAAAAGAAGCAGAAGCACTTGTAAGGAAGTAAGAACAATATCAATTCGTTACATAAAAACAGGTAACAGGGGCAAAAGTCCTGGCGAGCGCTGGCTTGGGGTTGGGCTATAGGTGCAACGAATTGACGCATGGAGGCTGGCAAGGTTCCCGAATTGGCGGTTCTCTGACTCGACGGGTGAACTGGACCCCAGCAACACTTTGAAGAGAGCATTTGAAATCGAGTCATGGGTCGACGACGGAAACAACAGCGCCCTTGGATACTCGCGCAACACAATTCGATCATGAAAGCGCCGTATCGTTCGTTGCTGCGGGAGCTGCCGCTTAAAAGTCGGCCGGCGGGGGCTCGTGTGACCTACGGATTGCGGCGGCCCTAATGTGGGCCCGTGGGCTCAAATGTGCCGAGCGCGTTCGATTTCGCTCGGCGGGTTGGAGGTCAGTTGGTCAGGTGCCCGGTGTGGGTGACCGCGGCGAACAGGGCGGCCAGAGCCTGGCCGAGGTCGGCGCCGATTGCGGCGTCATAGAACAGGCCCGGCGTCGCGCAAGCCTGGAGGGCCGGGCCGATATCGGACTGGATCGGCGCGATCCAGTTCGCATACCAGCTGTTGGTCGGCACCGGCAGATAGTCGGTATAGAGGATTGCGATCTTGACGCCGCGGTTCTTGATGGCCGCGCACCAGTTGGTGCTGTTCGAATTGCCGCCCGGGGCGTTGCCGAGATCGTTGATCGCCTGCTGGAGGCGGCTGCCGTTCTTCTCGTCTTCGACCCCGTCGGTGACGATGAACAGAACCTCTTGCGGCGTGTCCCCGGCCTGGTTGGTGCCGTTGCCGGGATCGGGGATGTAGCTCGCCTGGCTCAGCTTGCCGAGCGAGTTGTCGTAGTTGGTGCCGACGTCGCCGGGGCCGGAGGACGAACTGCAAGCCGAATTGGCGCAGTTGTTGTTGTTGGAATACATCTCCATCACGCCGAAATTGGCCGACGCGGTGGTCCAGTTGGCGGTGTAGTTGGTCGTCAGCGGCATCAGCTGGGTGAGGCCGATCGACCACAGCGAATCCATCGAGTAGATCGAGAATCGATACTGCGGCGGCGACGAGAACTGCGACGACTGCGCGGTCGAAGACGCCGTCTGCAGCAGGGTCGAAACGCCGGCGTTCAATTCGTCGAGGCGCAGCGTGATTTTGTTGATTCGGGCGAGCTTGTAATTGTCGACCTGCGCGCCGTGTTTGGAGGTGTCGCAATAAACCGCGCTGCTGAGGGGCGAGGCGGTCTTGAGGCTGGTGTTCAGGGTCGGCGCCGTGCCGTCGGCGCAGGGATTGCCGGCGCTCTCGGCATTGTTAGTGCTGGCCTGATGGCAGGCGAAGGCGCAGCTGTTGCCGCCGTCCTGCTTCTGAGTCAGGTTCTCCATCTGGGTGACGCCCGCCTGCGTCGCCGGCAGGGCCATCGAGGGGGAATTGTCGAGCAGAACGTAGAAATCGATGTTCGGCGGAATTTGCGCCTTTGCGGTCGAACTGCCCGACACGGCGAGCGAGTCCTTGCTCAGCACCGCGGCGAAAATCGTGTTGACCGAGGTCGTGTAGCTGACGCTGACGCTGCGCGTCAGGCCGTTATCGGCGCCCTCGGTGATGGTGACGGCGACTTGCGTCGCGCCCGGGGTCAGTCCGGACATGCCGGCCACGAGGCCGTTGAACAGCGACGTCGCGGCCGCCTCCGCGACCGAATCGCTTTGTTGCAGCATGTTCGGGGTCAGCGCGGCGAGCGCGGCGGCGTCGGCGGCGGCGTTGAGCTTGGTGTGAATTTGCGCCGCCCGGCCATAGTCGATCGCAGCGCCGCCGCCAAACAAGAGTACAGGGGCCGCGATTGCATACATCATGGCGACGTTGCCGCCGCGATCTCGCAGGAGACGATCAAGAGCGAATGTCAGCATTGGTGCGCTCGGTGTTATTGAGGCCTTGGACCCGATAGAGGTCACGGGCCCCCGGTGGTAAACTTCGGCCATCAAACGGTGGTTTGGTTGACACAATTCTAACGAGGCAAATGCAATTGATCGGATGGCTAAATTTTTCTCACCCCTATTCTAGACTTTAGCTTTCTAATAGTTGAATTAAGAAAACTTTTTCTCATGATTAAGCGTCGTTTAAATACTTTAAAAAACCGAGGCGAAATCGAAACAATTCAAGAAATGGCAGGCTTGGCCGGGGCGCGGGAAGCGTCCTTGCGAAGAGCCCACACCGGCGTGGCCGCTGGTTGCGGCGTCCTTGAAATGATCCTATTGCGTCGCACAATTCCACAGCGACGAAGGCCACGCCCGCCATGAAAGCCCCGCGCAAGTTTTTCGATCCGCTCGCGATTGGCGCGCCGCGCCCCTTCTTTGAGCCGCCGCCGCGGCTCGAGCGCATGATCCACTTCGTGCCGCCCCACAACGAGAAAGTGCGCGCGAAGGCGGCTGAACTGGCGGGTCAAGTCGACGTCGTACTAGGAAATCTCGAGGACGCGATTCCGATCGAATCCAAGCAGGCGGCGCGCGAGGGCGTGATCGCGATGGCGAAGGCTGATTTCGGGTCCACCGGACTGTGGGTTCGGGTCAACGCGCTCAATTCGCCCTGGTTCCTCGACGATATGACGCGTCTCGTCGGCGAGATCGGCGACAAGATCAACGTCGTGATGCTTCCCAAGGTCGAGGGCGATTGGGACATTCACTTCCTCGACCAGTATCTGGCGCTGCTCGAGGCCCGCCATGGCCTTAAAAGGCCGCTCCTCGTGCACGCGATCCTGGAGACCGCGCAGGGCGTCAACAATGTCGAGGCCATCGCCGCCGCCTCGCCGCGCATGCACGGGCTGAGCCTCGGCCCAGCCGATTTGGCGGCCTCGCGTGCGATGAAGACGACCCGGGTCGGCGGCGGCCATCCCGATTACCGGGTACTGGCCGACGCAGCGGAGCCCGGCGCACAGCGCCTGAGCGCCCAGCAAGACCCATGGCACTACACGATCGCGCGGATGGTCGACGCCTGCGCAGCCAACGGGATCAAGCCATTCTACGGGCCGTTCGGCGATTTTTCTGACGCTGCGGCCTGCGAGGCGCAGTTTCGCAACGCCTACCTCCTTGGCTGCGCCGGCGCGTGGACCCTGCATCCGAGCCAGATCGCGATCGCCAAGCGGGTCTTCTCGCCCGACCCGGCGGAAGTTGCCTTTGCTTGCAAAATTCTAGCCGCCATGCCGGACGGATCAGGCGCAGTGATGATCGACGGCAAGATGCAGGATGACGCGACCTGGAAGCAGGCGCGCGTGATCGTCGAACTCGCCAAGCAGGTCGCCGCCAAGGACGTTGATTATGCCGCGCTCTATCAGTTGTGAGGTTAACGAATTGACGCGGTTTCGGACGAAGTCTAAGCACTCTGCATGAGTGCGCGCATCGCTAAATTCGGCATCGGGCAGGTGGTCAAGCACCGCGTCTATCCGTTCCGCGGGGTCATTTATGACGTCGATCCGACCTTCGCCAACACCGAAGAATGGTGGCGCTCGATCCCCGCTGAGGTCCGCCCATCAAAGGACCAGCCGTTCTATCATCTCTACGCAGAAAATGCGGACAGCCAGTACGTTGCCTATGTATCCGAGCAGAATCTCCTGCCCGACGATTCTGGGAAGCCGGTGCGTCATCCGCGGGTCAACGAAGCCTTCGAGCGGACGCCCGATGGGAACTATCGATTTCGGGGCAAGACGCTCGCGAGTTGAGCCAGCGGAGGGCGCGAGGCCGGAAACAAAACAGGCGCACCAGAGGGCCGCGCCCGTTCTTTTTGACTCGGCCGCCCAGTCAATCGTGGGCGACTTCCGAGGCCCTCTCGGCCTAATTGGCGGGGACCGCCGGAGCGGCGGGGACCGCTGCCGGCGAGGCAGGCCCGAGCGGCGTAGCGGGCCCAAGCGGCATGGCGGTCCCTTTCTGTTGTTGCTCGAGGAGCTTGCGCTGCTCTTCCGCCTTCTTCTGAAGCTGCTGCTGCAAAGCTTGCCGCTGCTGCTCGAGCACTTTAGGGTCGGTCGGCGGGCCAGCGAACGCCACACCCAGATCCTTCAACGGCAGGTTGAATGTCAGTTCCCGGCCCGAAGGATCGCCGCCCGGCACCCTCATCTCGATGCTCATCGTCTGCCCCTTCTTAAGGGCCTCAAGCGTTTTCGGCCCGATGTCGACTTCCGCTGAGCAGGCATTCTGGAAGCACATGTCGTACTTGCCGTCGATCGGCTCGCCTTTGTCGATGATGACCCGGAAGCCTGGCCTCAGCAGCATGCCGATCGGCAGCATCAAGAGGCGCAGTTTGCGCTTTTCCTCGCCTTTCACCTCGAAAAGGTTAACGCTGATCATCGGCGGCTGATCGGCCGACGTCGCGAAGTCGCGCATGGTCGCGCAGGCCTCACGGCCGGAGTTCGGCTCCTTGGCGCAGAACTTGGCCCATTGCGGCTCAGGCGAAACAAGGTCCACTTTCGAGGGAGGCGCCGGCTTCGCAGGCTGGCCTTGCGCGCCTGGTTTGGCCTGTTCGTTCTGGGGGGCAGGTTTGACCGGCCCCTTCTGCGCGGCGACGGCGATCGACCCCGCCGCCAGGCCGACAGCGAGCGCCGCGGCGCCCAAGCGCATGACATGAAAACTCATCAATCGTCCTTTCAAACCGTGGAATATTGACCGCCACGCTTGGCCGGCCCCTCCGGTCCCGCTCCGAGATCGGCGAGCACTCGGGCAACAAGATGGCGATGCGACGCCGCCGGCGCGCCGCTGTGTGGCGCGACCTCTTTTCACATCCGACGCGACAATCCAACAACAATTTCGCCGTCGCGTGGCGCAAATCGAGCCATTTGGGTTCGGCAACCGCCATAAGCGAAGCCTCGCCCTCGCCCCGCGGCGCCCTTGACGGCCGCGGCACGGCGCATTCCCCAAGGGTCGGGCAAGCGGACATTCGAAAAAACGAGCCGAACCAACGAAAATCGCTAAACGTCGGTGCTAAGCTATGGGCATGGTCGCTCTCACGATTCGCTTAACTCTCGGCCTTGCGCTCATCGCGCTCGGCGTCGCGGTCGTGGCCGCTCCAAAGAGCGCGATTGCGCGGCCCAGCGACTTAGGCCCGCCAGTCGGCGCGATCGCGATGCATGGCGAGCCGGCGCTGCCCCCGAACTTCGACCATGTGCCCTATGCCAACCCCGACGCGCCCAAAGGCGGTCGGCTCGACCTCGCGTATCTCGGCGCCTTCGACAGCCTGAACCCCTATAACGTCAAGGCCCTGTCGACCGCACAGGGTCTCATCGGCAATGTGTATCAGTCGCTGATGGTCCGCTCGAGCGACGAGCCGTTCACGCTCTATGGCTTGATCGCGAAAAGCCTCCAGACCAACGCGGCTCGAGACCGGCTCGTTTTCCATCTCGATCCTGCGGCCCATTTCTCGGACGGGGCGCCGATCACGTCCGCAGACGTCCTCTTCACCTTCAATCTGCTCAAGGCGAAAGGCCGTCCCCAACAGCGCGCGGCTTACAGCCTCATCAAAAGCGTCGATGCGCCCGACGATCTGACCGTGCGATTCGATCTTTCCGGGGCCAACGATCGCGAACTGCCGCTGACGCTGGCGATGATGCCGGTGCTGTCCCGCGCGCACACTGATCCGGAGCATTTCGAGGATCAGACGTTGCAGATTCCCGTCGGCTCCGGTCCCTATCGCGTTGCGGAGGTCACGCCCGGCGAACGGCTCGTCTTGCAGCGCGACGCCGAATACTGGGGCCGCGATCTGCCGGTCTCCCGGGGACTTTACAATTTCGACACCATCCGCATCGACTATTATCGCGACGCGACCGCGATGTTCGAAGCGTTCAAGGCCGGGCTCATCGATTACCGTGTCGAGGACGACATCACCCGTTGGCGCTCGGAATATGATTTTCCGGCGGTGAAAGACGGGCGCATTCTCACGGCGGTGATCCCCAACGACTTGCCGAAGGGCGTGTCCGGCTTCGCCTTCAACACCCGCCGGCCGGTGTTCACGGATCCAAGCGTTCGCGAGGCGCTGGCTTCTATGTTCGATTTTGAATGGATCAACGCCAATCTCTTCGCCGGCGCCTACAAGCGCTCGGAAGGATTCTTCGACGACAGCGAATTATCCTCGATCGGCCGCCCCGAGAGCGACCTCGAGCGCGCGCTCCTCGCACCGTTTCCGGGCGCCGTGCGCAATGACGTGATGGAGGGCCGCTGGCGAGCCCCGGTCTCCGACGGCTCCGGCCGCGACCGGGCGATCGCCCGCCGCGCCATCAATCAATTGGAGAACGCGGGCTATAGCCTGCGCGGCGGCAGTCTGGTGGACAGGCGCGGAACGCCGCTCGCCTTCGAGATCACGGTCAAAAATCGTGAGGAGGAGCGTCTCGCCCTCGCCTACGCGCGCAACCTCGCGCGCGTCGGGGTCACGGCAAACGTGCGGCTCGTCGACGAAGTCCAGTTCGAGCGACGGCGCACCCGCTTCGACTTTGACATGATGATCGGCACATGGACCGCCTCGCCCTCGCCGGGCAACGAGGAGCGCGGGCGCTGGGGTTCGGCGTCGGCGAACGCCGAAGGCGCATACAATATCTGCGGCGTCGCATCACCTGCCGTCGATGCGATGATCGCAGCGATTCTTGCGGCCAAGAGCAGAGAGGATTTCGTCGCCGCGGTTCGCGCCCTTGACCGCGTGCTGATCTCCGGCTTCTATATCGTCCCGCTCTATTACGCCCCTGATCAATGGATCGCCTATTCGGCCAAGCTCGGCCGCCCGGAAAGGACGCCGCTCTTTGGCGTCAATCTTGCGGCGTGGTGGAGGCGCAAGCCATGACCAGTAGCCTCCTCGCCGACGCTCGAACGGAAGGGGCGACGGGCCGCCGCGCGAGGCGGGGTGCGTAGAGCCGGACACTTGGGCGCCTCGCCGGCCCTCACTTGCGGCGGCGCGGCGTCGGCGCCAGATATGATGAGGATCTTCCTCGGATCGAGCCGGCGCTGCGGTTGCGCCGGGGGTTTGAGGAATAGGCGGAGACCGGCGGCGACTGAGGAGGGAGGTGGGATAGCGGCATGAGTATGAGCGAAAGGGATGAGACCTTGGCCATCGACGTCGTGAGCGACTTCGTCTGTCCCTGGTGCTATCTCGGCAAGAAGCGGCTCGAGGCCGCGGTGGCTGAAGAATCGCTGCCGGTTGCGGTGCGCTGGCGCCCCTACCAGCTCGATCCGACAATCCCTGAAGGCGGGCTCGACCGCGGCGAATATATGGCCAGGAAGTTCGGTCGAGACGGACGGCTCGAGACGATCCACGACAATCTTGTGCGCCTGGGCGCCGAAGTCGGCGTTCCCTTCGCCTTTGACAGGATTCGGCGCGCGCCTAACACGCTCGACGCCCACCGTCTCGTA
This sequence comes from uncultured Alphaproteobacteria bacterium, assembly GCA_963784805.1. Taxonomy (GTDB): domain Bacteria; phylum Pseudomonadota; class Alphaproteobacteria; order Rhizobiales; family Beijerinckiaceae; genus Roseiarcus. The sequence goes on along the minus strand of CAWASR010000002.1, from coordinate 17,153 downwards.
CGCTGGAGCGTTTCGACAGGCGCACAGGCGAAGGTCGTCGACCGCCTGTTTCGCGCCTATTTCGTCGAAGGCCGGGATGTCGGCGACCGCACCGAACTTCTCGCCGTCGCCGCGGACTGCCGCCTCGACGCCGACATTGTCGAAGAACTGTTCGCCGAGGGGGCTGATATCGACTCCGTGCGCAAGGAGATCGCCGAGGCGCAGGCGATCGGCATAAGCGGCGTGCCGTTCTTTATCTTCGCGGGTCGCCTCGCCGTGTCGGGCGCGCAGGATGTTGGGCTCCTGCGGCGCGCGATGACGCAAGCGCGGCAGGCGATGAAGGAAGCGCGCGCCGCGTGAGCGCGCCTGTCAGCCGCATCTCATGCCGCTTTTTCGAGTCCAGTGGCGGCGCCGGCCGCCGGTTCACCGGGCGGCGCCTCGCTATCGCCGCGGCTGTCCCGGGGCGCGCAAAGGTGCGGCTTTTCCGCAATCATCGCCTGTAGCTCAATTTCGACAAACACTGTCGGCGCCGCCCCGCTCGCGCCGTTGGCCGCCGGCTGGGAGAGAGCGAGTAGGTCGATTGGCAACTCGATGTGGGGCACCGCGACGCCGACCGGTTTGGCGAGCGCAGCGTCCAGATCCGGCGCGTCCTCGCCGGCGCCCGTAGCGTCGAAAGCTACCGCCAGCATTGGCTGCGCGCCGTGTTCGTCGTTGATGGCGGGTGAAAAGTCCAAGCTCATTGGCAGGTGCGGGGCGCGGGCGTCGGCAGTCGCATGCTGCGCGAAGCTGCGCGCTTCGGCTCTCCCGGCCTCGGCGGCGAAGCGCCAGAGAAGCGAAATGATTTTGGCCAGCGCCGGATTTCGACGCACCTCGCAGGCGGCGATGACCGCGCCGATGAGCGGCGCCTTGAGGCCTTCGCCACGCGCGCCGCGATAGGACTCGAGCGCGCTCAGCGCGGCGCGGAACACGGTCAACGTGTGGTTTGGCAGGCCGGCCTTGCGTGTGAGCGCGGCGAAACCCTCCCCACGAGGATTGCGCATGACGGCGGTGACTTGGGGAAGGGGCACGCGCGCGAGTTCGGACAAGGCCGCGGCGAACAATCCGCTCTCGCCGCCGAGCAGCGAGCGCATAAGCAGCGCCAGCGTCAGTGCGCCACGCTCGCGTAGCGACCGCGCGAGTTCCGCCCGGTCCTTGCTTCCGCACGCGGCGGCGATCAACGCGATTGTCCGTTCACGCGTCTCGCCGGCAATGCGTTCTGCTCGGCCGCGGCCGAGCCATTGGCCTGCAGACTCGCTCGAGGCCTTCGCCGTCGCTATCGCGATGTCGGCTTTCAGTCGCACGGGCAGGGATGGACGTTGGAGCAAAGCCTCGCGCGCTTCTTGGTCGTCGCCAAAACGTTCGAGCAGACGCCGCAGCGCGCCTGGCGGCAGATCCGCCTCGAGATTGCCGATGAGCGCAATCGCCGCATCGCGCTGGGCGATCTCCGCCAAAGCCGCGCAGGGGCCGGGGCCCAGATTCGGACGGCGTGCGATCGCGCATTGGGAGACAGCGTCGCCGATCGCGACGCAATCCACGAGTTCGGCGTCGGTGAGAACGGGCGACCGCGCTAGCAATGCCGCCGCGACCTCCGACCGGTCGTTCGCCAGCGCCAGCGCCAGATGGCGAGGCGCCTCGCTGGCGCTCGCCATAGCCTCCCCCAGCGCGCGGCGTACAATGACGGAAGGATCGTCCAGCAGCGCCGTCATCGCGACCACGGCTTCGCCGCGCACGGGTGGGGCTAGTCGGGAATTGAGATAGGCGCGCGCTAGTGCGCTCGCTGCTTCGGCTCGGTCCAAGGCGCCCGCGCGTTGCGTCCAAGCAAGAAATCGGCGCACTATGTCCGGCGTGGCGGACGGGGGCTTCGGTAAGCGGCAGGCCGCTGGCGCGTTCACTTTCAAGTCGCACTCCCTAGCGGCTGATGGCCGGGGACGTTACACGTTGAAATTGCATTGTTAGGGTAAACAACAACTTAACGTTGCCAGAAAAGTTGAGGAAGCATGGAGAAAGCGACCGTTCCCCATCCGCGCGGGGGTCTCTACTTCGAGGATTTCTCTGTCGGTCAGGTCTTCCGCCACCGCCTGACCCGCACCGTCACACAGGCGGACAACATGCTGTTCTCCAACATGACGCTCAATCCGCAGCCGCTTCATATCGACGCACATTTCTGCGCAACCGAGTCCGAATGGGGCCGACCGCTGATGAACTCCCTTTTTACCCTCGGCCTGATGATAGGCATATCAGTCAACGACACCACGGTCGGCACGACCATCGCCAATCTCGGCATGAGCGAGGTCGTCTTTCCGGCTCCGCTGTTCGAGAGTGACACGGTCCGCGCGGAAACCGAAGTGATTGGCGTGCGCGGCTCTCGGTCGCGGCCCGACGCGGGTCTGGTCGAGTTCCGACACCGGGCGTTTAAACAGGACGGAACGCTGGTCGCCGAATGTCGCCGAACCGCCTTCATGCGCCGGCGCGAGCCCGAGATCGTCTCGGCCTGACCGTCGTGCGCTCGTTTCTGATCATGCCGGGCGGAGACGAGGAAAAGCTCGCCGCGGCGGTGTCAAGCGGCGCTGACGCGCTAGTGCTTGATCTCGAGAGTGAGCGCGGGGCCGGCGCCAGAGCGGCAGCGCGGGCGATTTCGGCGCGTTTCCTGAAGGATGCGCGAGCCCGCAACGGCGCGCCCGCGCTAATCGTCAGGATCGGCGCGCTCCGCGGGGGCGAGACCGATCTCGATCTCGATGCGGTGATGCCGGGTGCGCCCGATGCGGTCATGTTGCCTGAGAGCCTGGGCGGAGCAAGTGTTCAGCACCTTTCCGCCAAGCTCGCGGTGCGGGAGGCGATATGCGGCCTTGCCGACGGCTCGACGCGTATCCTCGCACTAGCGACCGAGAGGGCTCAGGCCCTGTTCGGTATGTCGAGCTATCGCGGTGCCAGTGCGAGACTGATGGGCCTCGCCTGGAGCGTGGAGAGTTTGAGCGCCGATCTCCGGGCCGAGATTCGACGCGAGACCTCCAGCGAATACGCCGGCCCCTATTGTCTCGCGCGCGATTTGACGCTTCTCGCCGCGGCCGCCGCCGGCGTGGCGGCGATCGACGCAATCTTTGCCGACGTCCACGACACCGAAGGCCTGACCGGCGAAGCGACAGAAGCGCTGCGCCGAGGCTTTTCGGGCAAAATGGCGATCGACCCGGTCCAGGCGCGGATCATTAATGAGGTCTTCGTCTCGCCGCCTGCTACGATTACAAGATGGAAGCCCTCCGGCGCCGGCCCATAATGTTTGCGTTCGGCCGGAGGGCTCGCGGTCCTAGCTCGCCCCAGAGTTTGTCGGCGAACATTACGATTGCATGCATAGCTGCGCATCAGGAGACGGCTTTCGAAACACGGGACGAATTGGGGCTGGGCACAGGATTGCGAGGGTTGTTCGACTGAGGCATTAACGGTCGTTGGCCAAACGACGCCAGCGGTTGAGCCACGGAAAAGTTCGTTATACGAGCCAGCGTTATGGCACAACGACGATCGCTAAAATGCTGTTGGGACGCTTGACGACCTCGACGTTGACCCGCGTCATGGTTCGCTTCAACGCCTCCTGAGACTCCGGCCCCTAATAACCGCCGTCGGCATAGAACTTGAGCAGGAACGGAAAAGCGCAAAACACGGTGGCCGTCAACAACTGGCCTGGCTCTTGGCCACGCCGGTTCCGCCCATCGCCTGGACGAGGTCGTCGACCGAACGGGTCGAGACGCCCTGGACGTAGGCCTCCTGGATCACGGGGGTCAGCGCCTTTTTCGCCATCCGCCGCGGCTAGAGAAAGCTCGGAAAGTACGAGCCTTTCCGCAGCTTGGGGATGCGCAGCTCGACCCTCCTAGCGCGCGTCTCCCAGTCCTGGTCGCGATAGCCGTTGCGCTGGACCGGCCTATTGGGGCTCCTTTAGCCAAGCGGCGCGCCAGTCAGCGCGCCGACCTCCATCTCCATCATCCGTACGGTGGCGAAGGCGATCATGTCACGAAGAATATCGGCGTCGGGGGCCTTCTCCACGATCGTGCGAAGGTTCATCATCTCGTCGGTCATTGGGGGTTCTTCGGTTGCGTTGATGCTCGCAACCCGACCCCACCGGTGAACCGCCGATGACCGCCGCAAGCCTCTCGCTCGCTACAGCGCTATGGGCGGCGCGCTTCGCGGGCGGCTTGCTCCGCCTCAGCTACATTACACCCAGGGACGCGACCCAGGTTTTCGCCACCGTCGATGAGGTCGAGCACGCGCGCGGGTTGCCCATCACTTCCGCGACACGGCCCTCCTAGGATGCATCGCTCGACGGAGCCGACTCGGCCGGTCGGCGCAAACGAAAGAAAGCGGGTGAAGTTGAATTTGCCAACGATTAAACCCTTGATCGCCGCTGGGGTCGTTTTTTCGACTGCCGCCACCGACGCGTTCTACGTGTTTTTCGACGCGGCGGTTTCCGTCCGCCGCGGGGTCGCGGCAGCGACATGGGGCAGCGTCTGGCATATGCCGCCGGCTGTCGCGGCCATCGGTTACACTTCAAACGGAGTCTATGTGCTGTTTGCGGAGTCCAGATTCTGGGTCAGCGGTTTCCTGTCGATCACCGCCCTCAATCGCGTCTCGCCATTGCAAAAGGAGTGAGTTGCCTGCGGGCCTTACGAGCGGCGAAGTTGCGATGCGCTCGGCTGATGGGTTCATCGCAGCCCTTGCAACGTCCCCTGGGAGTTCTGCTCGGCGCGCGCACGACGCGCGCCACAAGTGGGGCGGCGGGTTCCAAATTCTTGGACGAGGCCGTTTGCAAGATCGGAACCGCGGTCGCGAGTTGCCAAGCCTCAATCTTTCGCGCTTGCAAACGCCGAAAAAACCACCATCATGCCCATACTGACGCGTGAACGGCTTGCCTTGGCGGGGTGCGGTATGTCGGTCGACGCCCATTCAGGCGCGCGGATTAGCCTTCATTATTTCGAGGATGTGCTCGCGGTCGAGCTCGCGGCGATCGCCCAGCGACGCGAGCAGCGGCCGGACGGGCTGCGCAAGGGACGGGTGGCGCGCAATCTTCCTTTCGAACCGCCGCCGGCCGCCGAAGGGCAAGCGACGGCGGGCGCAGAGACGGCCCGGACCAACCGAAATCGGTCCCCCGATCCTGAAGCATTATTCACCAGAGTTCGACGCGATTCTGGACGCGCGCGCCAATCTGGACGCGCGCGCCAAATGTAACCCGCACTCGGTCCCGCGGGCCAGGCCGGACGTGATCGAGGAGGACAAGCAGCGTCCCATGCCGGTTCCGTGCGACGCGACCGGCCTGGCGCTTTCCGGCGGCGGGATACGCTCGGCGGCGTTTGGACTCGGCGTTTTGCAGGCGCTCTCTTCCGTCGGGGTGCTGGGTTCGTTCGATTACCTGTCGTCCGTCTCCGGGGGCGGCTACATCGGCGGAACGCTCACGGCGGGCCTCGCGAAATCCGGCCGGCCGGCGGCGATCCGATCGCCGTTTGGCGACGGCCTCGAGGACGGTCCGGCGATCGCGCATTTGCGCGACTATTCGAACTATCTTTTCCCGCGCGGCCGCAGCACCGTGCGCAACTGGACTGACGTGATCGCAATCCTGTTGCGCGGCCTCGTCGCCAACGCCATTCCGGTGTTCGCGACTCTCCTGCTGCTCGCGCTGGTCACGGCCTTCGCATATCCGGATCCGGCGTTCGGCGCCCTGACCAGGGGGAGTTACCTGACGAGCGTCATCGAACGCATCAGCATAGGGATTTTGCCGCTCAACGCGATCGTCGGTCGCTGGCCGTTCGCGTTCACTTTCTGGCTCCTGTGCTTCTTGGCTCTTATCCTCATCGCTTGGGCGCTCGCCAGGTCAGCATCCGACCAGGCGCGCTCTTGGAGCGACGCAAACAGTCGTGCGCTCACGATCTCGGGAATCCTCGTAGGCGCTGTTGGAGTATCCGCCTTTCTCGACCTCCAACCGGTGGCGATCCACGCGCTTGCGACAGTTCTCGGCCTCGCAAAGACCAACACGACGGTTGCAGGAAGCCAGTTCGAGGCACCGCTTGAGAGCGTGCTGTATTGGGCCTTCAAGCCGTTCACAATGGTGCGCGAGTTGGGCGGCGGGGTCTCGTTCGCCAGCGCCGCGGCCGCGCTTTCGGCAGCAGTGCACGTGCTGCGCACGTTTCTCGCCGAAACCAGAAACGCCAAGGGCTGGATGGCGCTCAGCGTGCGGTTCCTGGCCAATACCGCGTTCATTGCCCTTGGGGCGATGGTCGCGCCATTGGCGTTGTGGGGCGCCTATCTCTATCTGAGCGTCACGCTCATCCAGAAATGGAGCTGGTTTCCTCTGTTGGGAGCGGCCGCGCCGATCGTCCTTTTTTTCGTTCTTGCGCTTTGCGCCTTCGCGCTTGACGCCAACGCCTATTCGCTGCTCCGCTTCTACCGTGACCGGCTGAGCCGCGCGTTCCTCTTTTGGTTCCCGGCTGCGGGAGACCCGACGCCAGAATACCTGGATGATCTCAAGCTTTCCGGACTGAAGCCGAGTTTGGGGCCCTACCCCATTATCAATTCCGCACTGAATGTTGAGGGGTCCAAGAACGCCAACAAGCGCGGCCGGAATGCTGACTTCTTTATGTTCACCCCCCATTTCGTCGGTAGCGATCTTACCCTCTACGCTTCGACCGAACGGGAAGACGAGGGCCAGCCCGGCATGGAGGACGTCGACCCCGCGCTCGATCTTCCGACCGCGGTTGCGATTTCCGGCGCCGCCGTCTCGGCGAACATGGGGGCCAGCACCGTACGCGCGCTGTCGCCGACGCTCGCGCTGCTCAACGTCCGGCTCGGGTACTGGCTGCGCAATCCTCGCAATCTCGCCCGAAATCCGCTCTCGACAGGCGCCCTAACGAGGGCCGCCTCATTCGTCGTCTCAAAGCTCTACCTGCTCGTTGAGATATTCAGCCTTCTCGACGAAACCAGTGCGCACATCTATCTGACCGACGGCGGCCACATCGAAAATCTCGGCCTTTACGAGTTGCTGAAGCGGGGCTGCAAGCTGATCGTCGTCGTCGACGCGGAGGCGGACCCGACGATGTCCTTTGGATCTTTGCAAATTGTCGAACGTTACGCGCGCATCGACTTGGGCGTTCGCGTCGAACTGCCTTGGGAGGCGATCGCTGCGACATCGCTGGCGTTCGACGCTCACCCGGATCAATCGCAAAGGCGGGCGGGACCGCATTGCGCGGTCGGGCGCATCTTCTATCCGGACGGCGCCGTCGGCGTCTTGCTCTATGTCAAGGCGTCAATGACAGGCGACGAGAAGGATTATATTCTGGACTACAAAAGGCGAAATCCCTCGTTTCCGCACGAAACGACCGGCGATCAGTTTTTTTCCGAAGAGCAATTCGAGGCGTATCGCGCGCTGGGGTTTCACATTGCAGAACATTTCTTCGACCAGGACGACGATTTCGCTTATCTGGCCGAAGGGCGCGGAAAGTTTGGGAACCGGGCCGAAGCCTGCGGCGCGATCGAGGAAGCCTTGCCGAGATTCGCCCGAGCGCGCGGCGGACAATCGCGCCCCGCGCGCAAGGACAGTTTTGTCGCGGAGCCGCTAAGTCACGAAGACGACGCGCGCGAAGGTCCCGAGATCAGCGGTCGCAATTCGGACTAGTCGCCATCCAGAGGAGGCCAGGACCTTGGACGCAAAACAACTGCTGGGAATGTCGCAGGCCGAACTCGACGCGCTGTTCAGCGCCCATGAGGCCGGACCGATTCCGGACGGCGAGGCGCACGGCACGGCGATCATTGCCCCAGACACGCCGTTCAGCGAAGCGATCGCGGCCTTCATCAACATCTTCGCATGGAAGGGCAAAGTGTTCGACGCTACGGACGGCTTCCTGCGCAACGAAATACTCTCCTTCGGAATCAAGGCGATCGTGGCGCGCATTTACAAGGCGCCGAGCTGGCTCGACGGCAAGGAATGCATCGTGCTCGACTATTCCCAGACCTCCCTCGTTGCGTCGCATATCCGGGACGAAATCCGCCTCGTCGACGCCGGCCTCTATCTCGGCAAGGTCTATTGGGACAGCAATCGGCTGATTGATTTTTCGCTCGATTTCCGGAGAACGGGGGCGGCAGGGTGACGCGCGTCCCGCGGCCTCGTTGCGGCGATCCGCCGGGCGTTCCATGCAAGGGAAGGCTCATGGTCGCGCGGCGCAGTCGGCGGGGCGAAGCAGCCGGCGGAGGTGACGCGGCCGACGCGGTGAGCGCGCCGTCATGATCCCTCAGGACAATTTCGTAATCCTGGCCGAGGTGGAGCCAGATCGAGTTCGAGCCGCTGCACGCGCTCTTGGCGACAATGACGTTGCCCGGCATCCCCGGCGCCGCCGATCCCGCCAACGCCGTGGCACCTTTCGGCGCGTTCGATACGATCCATTTCGCCCGCTTTGTCGTGCTCGCGGACAACACGCTCGGCGACCGAGCGGCTTATCCTCGATTACCGCGAGACGAGCCGACTTATCTCTGCTTTATGGTTGATTGCGACGGCGAGGCGACGGCTCTGATGTCGCGCATGGCGAAAGAATGGCCGGGCCTCAAACTGATTTTCGCCTTCTGCGCAGATTTCAACCCGAACGCCGATCTGGAGCGCTGGCTTGACGCCCATCGCGTCCCTGCCTCGGCGTCCTATGTCAATTGGGTCGGACGCAGCGTCGTGCAGGCGCGTGAGGAGGCGAGATTGCACGACCTCCTGCGCGACGCCCTGGCGCAAGCGGGAGAACGGGAACCGCAACGCCTGCTCGCGGAATTGCGGCGCGCGGTCGGCGCTGGCGCGCCGCTGAACCCAATTCCGCCGACCCCGCTCGAGTGGCGATTGCGTAATCTCGCGCATCTACTGACGCCGATCGTCATTGCGGCGGCCTGCCTGTTCCTGTTTCCGCGAACGACGGTTGCGCTGGCGCTTATCGTCGCGGTCGTCTTCCTCATCGCGCTGCGCCGACGCGAACTCAGCGATCCGATCGTCGTCGACGCTTACGATCCCGCCTGGGTGACGAAGCTTCGCCTCAGCGAGGACCACGACGTCACCAATCAATATACGGCCATGGGCTCGATCAAACCGGGCCGGTTCCGGCTCGGACTGGAACTCGTCGTTCTCTATGGGATCAATTGGGCTGCGCGCCATATCGCCACGCGCGGGGCGCTGGGACGCATCGCGACCATCCATTTCGCCCATTGGGTCTTTCTCGATTCGCGCCGCCGCGGCTTCTTCTGCAGCAACTACGACGGCGGCCACGAAGCCTATATGGATGATTTCATCAACAAGGCCGGATTCGGCCTCAACCTTTCGTTTTCCAGCTACATCGCCTATCCGCAAACCGATTGGCTCATCGCGAAGGGTGCGTGGCGCGAGCAGGATTTCAAGCGGTTCCAACGGCGCCACCAGATCCCAACCGACGTATGGTACAAAGCCTATCCGGGCCTGACCGCGCGCGATCTCGCGCGCAACACCCGGATCCGCAATGGTTTCGAGAAGGCGGCGATGAGCGACGACGAAATTCGGCGCTGGCTGGCGGAAATTTAGCGGGGGCGGGCGAAATGATGCGAGCCGACCTCGACTCAGCCGACATCCAAGCGATAGCCAGAACGGCCTTCGGCGCGCTGACGGGCGCGAGCTATCTGCTGCTGCGCGTCGCCGACGCAAGGGCCGCGAGGCCATGGCTCGGCGGCCTCCGGCCCGCGTCTCTCGCGGATCTGTCGCCAGCCGGGGTTCGCGTGCGCCTCTCCGAGGCGACGCAGGTTGCCATCACCGCCGCTGGACTGCGGGCGCTAGGCGTCGAGGAACGAATTGTCGAGCGTTTCGGACCGGAGTTCGTCGAGGGCATGGCAGCAAGCGAGAACCGCTCGCGGCGTCTGGGCGACATCGGCGCCAACGCGCCTGCGAACTGGCGCTGGGGGGTAGGCGAAAGAGAGCCGCACGTTCTGCTGATGCTGTTCGCGGAACCCGATCGCCTCGCCGCGTTCGAGGCCGAGACGCGCACGGCAGCCGAGCGTTGCGGCATGGCGACGCTCGACCTCCGGCCGACCAACGACATGGGCGGCCGGGAGCCCTTCGGCTTCGTCGATGGCGTGTCGCAGCCGAGCTTCGACTGGAGCCGCGTGCGCACGCCTGGCATAAAGGCCGACCGCTCTTACACGAACCTGCTTGCGCTCGGCGAATTGCTGCTCGGCTATCGCAACGAATACGGTTATCCTGCCGAGACGCCGACGCTCGAGGAGAGCGAACGGAACGCCGGTCTGCTTCCCCCGGCCGCGCATCCGTCCGGCGCCCGCGACCTCGGCCGCAACGGCTCGTATCTCGTCTACCGCGAATTGTCGCAGGACGTGCGCGGGTTCTGGCGCTGGATGGCCTCCGAAGCGGCTCGGGCTGGCACAACGGCGGAATCGCTCGCCAAATCGGCGGTCGGCCGCGGTCTGAACGGCGCGCCCCTGCACGATTTCGAGGTCGGGATCGCCGTCCCCGGCGTCGACCCCAATGATCTCGGCCGCAACGGCTTTGTCTTCGACGCCGATCCGGACGGACTCTCTTGCCCGATCGGCGCCCATATCCGGCGCGCCAACCCGCGCACAGGCGACGCGCCCTTGGGCGGGCAAGGACCGATCGACAATCTGCTGACGATGCTCGGCCTTACGGTGCGCCGTGCGCGAAAGCCGACGTCTTCAACCCTGCCGTGGCCCAAAAACACCACCGTCTGGCCCTACCTACGCTCGCAGGACGACGCGATCGCCTCGGCGCGCTTTCACCGTATCCTGCGTCGTGGCCGCGAATACGGCAAAATGATCGATCGCGCGGCCACGATAGCTCCCACGAGCCCCGATCCGGAAAGCGGGATTCAGTTCATCTGCCTCAACGCCAACATCGCGCGCCAGTTCGAGTTCGTTCAGGGCGCGTGGCTCGCGAGCGCGAATTTCGCCGGCCTGAGCGGCGAACAAGATCCGCTGCTGGGGAACCGCGAGCCGTTCCCAGTCCCGCCGGTGAGCGGGACGCCGCGCCGCACAGACAGCTTCACCAGACCCGGCGCCGCACCGCACCGCCGCCGCCTAACTGGCGTCCCGCAATTCGTCGTCGTGCGCGGCGGGGCGTATTTCTTTCTGCCGGGGCTGGCGGCGCTGAACTGGATCGGAAGCGAGTGACGGAAGGCGCGGGCGTAGCATCCAGCCCTGTGTCGCGCGCGCCGCCGCCTTGCGCTCACGCGTCCTCGCGAACCCGAGCCTCCTCCTCTCCGAACCGCTCGTCACCGGTCGGCTCAATATGATCGACGCCATTCATTTTCTGCCGGAACTTGGCCAGTTCGTCATACATGCGCTTGCGCGCCCTGCTCTGATTGCCGAGCGGCCGATGGTCCGGCAGGCAGTGCCATGGGTTGAAGCGCAAATTGCGCGCGAAGTCGAACTGGCCCGGAGTGTCGAACTTTTGTCGGGGGATTCGCAGCGTCGCCACTGGCACGCGCGCGGAGAGTCGCGTCGGCCATAGCACCGCATTGTTCTCGATCGGCATCAGAAACGGATCGGTCTGCAACTGCAGGCGCATTTCGATCTCGACGTCCATTTGTTCGAGGGTGCGGATCATATTGTCGCGCAAGTAATTGTCCGGAGGCGAAAACGGCAGTCCAGGAATCTTCCGCGGCACTTTCGTCTTTGGCCAGAAGCTGTATTGCATTGCCTGTCCCGGCCCCAAAAGATAGGGGACGCACGAGTAGAACGTCGCTCCGAGCGGGTTGGTTTGGGTCTCGTTCCACAGCGACTGCATCAGCATGTCGAGCAGATGCGGACTGCGCGGGTCGATGAAATGGAAAAACGGCAGATGGCGCCTGCTCCAATATTGCAGGCTCGCATTGGCCTTCACGTCGGGCGTGACGAAGCTCGGTGTGCAGACGGCGGTGAAGTCCTGCGTGTGCTTTTCATCGTCCCAGACTTTGTCGCCCTCGACGCCCATCACTTTCACGCTGATGCTGACGAAGCCGACGTCGTTGATGTCGGGCTCGATGTGCGGGCCGGGGCCGGAAAAGCGAACCCAGCAGCGGTAGGTCCTCGGCGTCGCGAAGAGGCCGCGGCGAAAGTTCTCGGGCAGCGTGTCGTGGATCGTGAGTTCGCCGCGCACGAGTCCATGTGTCTTGGTGTTGCCCGCCCGTTCGAACCCTCCTTGCGGGAAATCGCGCACAAGATGACGACGCATTTCGTCGATCATCGTCTGTGCATCCTGCTCCTCGCCGAGCTGGTGCGTTTCTTCGGCGAGCCCGACGTTGTCGCGGCTTCGCCTGAAATTGATGAGAGCCGTCAACAGCTGCGCCAGTGGCGCCCGAAAAACCGCGTTGAAGGCCGGGCGCAGGAACGGCTGCTCGAGCCGGCGCTCGAAATGCAGGAAGATCTCGAACATGCGATGAATGAGCCTGAGAAGCATCGCAATTCCACTGCGCGCTGGTCGGCGGCGAGAAGACCAGAACCTTTTGCCCTTCGATACCGCACCTTCGCATAGGCTGGCCAGGAATCCAAAAGCCGCGCTGCCCGCCCAAGGGGGCGCTATTGCGCGCTGCTTTGAAAGGCGCAAGAATAATTTTTTTCAGCTGAGACGGGCGGGCGGCGAATCGCGGCGGAGAAGCGCTAAGGTGAGCGCCGGAGCGTCTCTGGGGCGGAGGAGGGGGCCATGCCAAACTGGAAACTGTCCGCCGGCTTCCTCGCGTTCGCGGTCCTCGCATTGACCGCAGCGGGTGGCGATCGCTCGTTCGCGGATGCTGGCGCGGCGCCGCCCGACGAGGCGCAATCCGTCGGCCGAAGCGAGGCGAGCTTCCCACAGGCGAGCGAAGATTTCTTTCACGATATGGACAACGGCGTGCAGTTGACGCCGGAAGAGGTCCGGGGCCGCAACATGTGGCTGGTCTGGACCGGCGGCGACGACCGTTTCTGGGACAAGGTCACCAAGGACAGTCTGGCGACCTTCGATCTGCTCAAGATCGTTACTTCACACCCCAGCCAGACCTATTGCGGCGGCCAGCATTGCGACCGCAACTCGCGCTGGCATTGGCTTGGCGCAGTCAACGAACCCTGCTTCGAGAAGCCGACCGCGCCCAATCCGCGGCGTTTCGGGCTTTGGCTCGACAAGCGCAGCGCGAATTGTGCTCCCGATCCGTTTGAGGACGAGACCAAATATCCCGGCGTGAAAATCGGCGCGCGCGGAACGACGTTCAAGGACGGGTCGAAACTGCCGGTCGGCTCTTATTTCGGCTACGACACCGGGATCCTTGGCCTGCGCCTGTTTCCCAATCCGGACTTCAATGAGGCCGCCGAGGAAAAGTGGGACCCGGAACGCTATTACACCGACCCGAATTATTATAGCGATCCCGATCTCGTCCGTCCCTATCGCGTCGGCATGGCGTGCGGATTCTGCCACGTCGGACCGAGCCCGATCCACCCACCCGCCGACCCGGCCGATCCACAATGGGCCGATCTCAATTCGACTGTCGGCAGCCAGTATCTCTGGATGGACCGAGTCTTCGTCTACGCGGCCGACATCAAGAACTTCATGTTTCAGCTGGTGCATTCTTATCCGCCGGGCACGATGGACACCTCGCTGGTCTCGACCGACTACATCAACAATCCGCGCACGATGAACGCGATCTACCTGCTCGGACCACGGCTCGCCGAGGCGCATATCTGGGGCAAGGAGACGTTGAGCGGCGGCGAACTCAACAACAAACAGCTAGCCGGCTACTTCGATCCGCCGGCCACCTCCTGGTCGCCGCGGGTGCTCAAGGACGGGTCCGATTCCGTCGGCGTCATGGGCGCGCTCAATCGCGTCTATATCAATATCGGACTCTACAGCGAAGAATGGATGCGACATTTCAATCCGTTCTTCGGCGGGGAGCCGATCACCGCGATCGAGATCGCAACCGCTGAGAAGAATTCCTCCTACTGGCGCGCGACCGAAGCCGGCACGCCTGACATGGCGAAGTTTCTTCTGAAGGCGGCCCAACCGGATCCGTTGGCTGAGGCGCCGGGTGGTCAGAAATATCTGACCGCCAATTCGGCGACGCTTGATCGCGGCGAGAAGGTGTTCGCGGAGACCTGCGCGCGCTGCCATTCCAGCAAATTGCCCGAAGAGGCGAGGGCCAAATTGGCGCCCGGCGGCTGTACGGGACCGAACTATCTGGCCTGTTTCAATCGCTTCTGGACGTACACGAAAACAGAAGAATTCAAGGCGAAAATGCGCGCGATTGTCGCTGCGCCCGATTTCCTCAAGGACAATTTCCTCTCCAACGAGGCGCGCATTCCGGTGACGCTGCTGCGCACCAACGCCTGCAGCCCGCTCGCCACCAATGCGATCCGGAACAACATCTGGGATAATTTCTCTTCGGAGACCTACAAGGACCTGCCCTCGGTCGGCAAGGTCACCGTGCAGGACCCGTTCACCGGGGCGCGCTGGCAATACACCATGCCTGGTGGCGGACGCGGCTTTACCCGCGTGCCGTCCCTGGTAAGTGTCTGGTCGAGCGCGCCGTTTCTGCTCAACAACCGCCTGGGGCCGTTTTCCGACGATGTCTCGGTCGACGGGCGGATGAAGGTCTTTAACGAGGCGATCGAACAGCTGCTATGGCCGGAGAAGCGCGAGCGAGAAAAAGGCTTCGACGGCGTTATCGCGCGCACGACGGAGCGGAGCTATGTGAAAATTCCCGCGCGCAGCATCCCGGTTCAACTGCAGAACCTCGTCCGCGCCCTGCCGGCGGCGCCATTCAGGAAGCTTTTCGACCAGGACGGCGATTTCGTGCTGGGGCCGATCCCGAAGGGCTTTCCGATCAACCTCGCCGCAAACTACCAGCCGCTGGCTGACGTCGGCTTCGACAAGTGGGTGTCCCACGAAGTGAACTTCACCCAACTCATCGGGAAGTTCCTCTTGAATTGGCCCAGCCTCGATCTGAACGCCGACGACACGCAAATGCTGGGGTGGGCCGCAAGGTTGCGCGGACCGCTGTTGCAGCTTCTCAAGTGCCCGGATTTCGTGGTCAACCGCGGCCATTATTTCGGTACCGCCGAGTTCAGCAAGACCGGCGGCCTCAGTCGCGACGAAAGAGCGTTCGGCGCCGAACCGCCGCTGAGCGACGCCGACAAGCGCGCGTTGATCGAATTCATCAAGACGTTCTGACGATGGCGGCGCCGACGGCCGACACCTTCGATTATGTCGTGGTCGGCTCCGGGGCGGGCGGAGGCACGCTCGCCGCCCGTCTCGCCGAAGCCGGGATGAAGGTGCTCGTGCTCGAGGCGGGCGCCGATCCGGAGGCGCCCGACATCCGCGCTTCCGGACTGCCGGAAGATTACGACGTTCCCGCGTTCCATCCGTTCGCATCTGAAAACAAGGCGATGGCGTGGAACTTCATGGTTCATGACTTTGGCGACGACGCCGAGCGCCGCAGCCGTCCGGCGGACGATCCGCCGCCGGGGGCCCTTTATCCCCGCGCATCGACGCTCGGCGGCTGCACCGCGCACAACGCGATGATCCTGATGGCGCCCCACGATTCCGACTGGAACGCCATCGCCGAGCTGACCGGCGATGAATCGTGGCGCGCCGGGAACATGCGCTGCTATTTCGAACGCATAGAGGATTGCCGGTATCGCCCCTGGCGACGGCTGCTCGCGTTGGCGACGGGCGGTCGTCTCAACCCATCCGGCCACGGCTGGAATGGATGGCTAAGCGCCGAGCGGCCCCTGCCGGCAAGGGCCTTTGCGGACATCGCGCTCATGTCCGTGATTCGGGAAGCGGTCAGAGCCGATCTCTTCGGCGCGCCGAGGACCGCGTTCGCGCGCGCGATTTCGGGGCTGAGGCGCGTCGTCGAGCGGCTGGCGCGGATCGCCATCGGTGAGGACGATCCGAACGACCAGCGCGCGGGAGGGCTGTTCGGCGAGGGCCTCACCAAGGTTCCGCTCTCGACCTCCGACGGCCGGCGACGCGGCGCGCGCGAGCGCGTGCACGCTGCGGTGCGCGAGCATGGGCTCCGCGTCGAATACGACGCATTGGCGACGCGGGTTGTGTTCGATGCGGACAATCGCGCGGTCGGGGTCGAATACCTCAAAGGCCGCAATCTCTATCGCGCCGCGCCCGAGGCCAGTCGCCTAGACGGAGAGCCGAGGCGCGTCGAGGCGCGCCACGAAGTCATTCTGGCCGGAGGCGCGTTCAATACGCCCCAATTGCTCATGCTTTCCGGCGTCGGGCCGAAGGATCGGCTCGCCGCGCTCGGCGTCGAGCTGCGCTTTGCGCTGGAGGGGGTCGGCCGCAACCTGCAGGATCGCTATGAAATCGGCGTCATCCACAAGGCCGCACGGCCCTGGGCGTGCCTCGAGGGCGCGCGACTCGCGGTCGGCGATCCCGTCTACCGCGAATGGCTGCGGGGCCGGGGCATGTATGTCACCAACGGCGCGGCGATCGCCTTCTCTCTGCGATCGAAAGTCGCGCGGGACAACCCGGATTTGTTCGTCATGGCCCTGCTGACGCGCTTCTCGGGTTATTTCCCAGGCTATTCGGACATCATCCGAGCCAGCCGCGACGACCTAACGTTCTCTGTTTTGAAGGCGCACACCAACAACCGGGGCGGAACGGTGAGTCTGGCCTCCGCGGACCCGCGCGATCCGCCCCACATCGACTTCAACTATTTCGAGGAAGGGACGGACGCAAGCGGCGACGATCTCAAGGCCGTCGTCGACGGCGTTCGTCGCGTCCGCGACATGACTGCGGCGCTGACGCGGCTCGGCGTGATTCGTGCCGAGGATACACCCGGCGCGGGGTTGGCGGACGACGCCGCGCTCGAGCGATTCATCCGCGCGAACGCCTGGGGCCATCATGCGTCGTGCACCTGCCCATCGGCCCGATCGGGCGCGGGGGCGTTCTGGACGCGGATTTCAAAGTGCACGGAACGCGGAGCTTGCGGGTGGTCGACGCGAGCGTCTTTCCCCGCATCCCCGGAACCTTCATCGTCTGCGCGATCTATATGATCGCTGAGAAGGCGGCGGACGTAATCCTCGCCGCGGCGTCGAGCGCAAGGCAATCATTCAGAGCAAACCATGATCGGGTCCAAACTCTTCGACCTTTCCGGCAAGACGGCGCTGGTCACCGGGTC
>CAWASR010000001.1:0-117951 GCA_963784805.1 uncultured Alphaproteobacteria bacterium | reverse complement strand
AAATGGCGCCAGCCCCTTAGCGGAACTTCAAGGAACGGATCGGGGGGTCGGGAACGCGAAAAAAGGGAGCAACGCCCGGCCGCCCCCTCTTTTGGAGGCCAAATCGGCGCATTGCTCATCGACGGGGCAATTGCCCGCGGCGGTAAAGGGGAGTCTAACCTACTGAATTCATTGAAGCGGCTGGGAAAAGCGGCGGTAAAGGCCGATTTGGAGCCGCTGCGTTCTACCCCGCCCACCCCTGCAGCGCGATCGCGGCGAACAGGATTAGGCCGGCGTCACGGTTGGAGCGGAAGGGCGGACGCGGGAGCTCTCCTCCGATTGAAAATGCGCGTGTCAGCGCCCTGCGCTCTCGCTCTTCGCCGCGCGCTGGTATCGTCGCGCCGCCTCGACCACTGCGAGCGTGGCGGCCGCCAGTGGCCCGGCGGGAGTCGCCGGGTCGGCAGCGGCTTTGGCCTCGCCGGCATTCGCGTCCAGCCGAGCGCCAATCCAGTCGCGCGTCGCCTCGTCCGGCGCCGGCGCGCCGGCTCGCATCGCAAGGCGCGTGGCTGAGAGCTGGGCGATCAGGCCGTGCGCCGCGATCAGCAGCGCCGCCATCTCCTCGAGGCCCTTACGGGCCGCCATCGGCTCGATGCTCATCCGTCCGGCGGAGTCGGAGAGGGCGGCGAGCGCCTCGATCACGTTCCTGCGCGCAAGACGGTAGTCCTGACGCATGACGCCCGGCTTCAGCGCGACAGCGGCGAAGGCCGCGAGCTGGGCCTGAAGTCGGCTTGCGATTCGCGGCGCTTCCGAAAACTCCCAACGCGGCCAGACGAAACTGAAGAGATGCGCGATCGCCGCTCCGATCAGCGTGTCGGTCAGGCGGGCGAGGACCTGCGCCGGCAGCCAGGGCTGGGCGAGATGCAGCGACACCAGCGCCATCACCGACGCCCCGACCGACGCCAGACGATAATTGAGCCGGACGAAGCTGTGGAGGAGGGCGAGCGAAAGGCCTTGCACTGCGACCAGCGCGCCGGCCGGCAGCCATGCGACCGCGCCCGCGGCAATGACGCAGCCGATCAGCGTGCCGACAACGCGGTCGTCGCGGCGCTGTTTGGTCAGTCCGTAGTTGGCGCGCATCACCACCGCGATGGTGAGCAGGACCCAGTTGCCGTGACCCGTGTCGCCGAGGAATTGCGCAATGATCGCTCCCGCCATCATCGCCAGCGCGAGCCGCACGGCGAAACGCAGCACCGGCGAGCCGAGCCTGAAATGTGGGCGGAGCGCGCCAAGGGCATAATTCCGCTTGGGAATGAAAGCCGCCAAGTCGACGTCGCCGATTGCCGCCCGGGCCGTCTCGTCGTCCGACAAGCCCTTTTCCAGCCGACGGATGTGGCCGAGCGCAAGGACGAGACGCTGCGTCGCGGCGTCGAGCGCCTCGCGCGCCGCCGCGCTCGTCGTCTCGTCGGCTTCGAGCCGCGCGGCCTCGCTCTTCAGGGCGTCGATTGCGAGCCGATGGTCTGGCGGCAGCGTCGGCGTGGCGGTCGTCAACAGTTCCAGGCTCAGATGTTCGAGATCGAGCGCGCCCACCCGCAAGGCGTCGCCGATGCGCTCGAGCAGCGGCGCAGCCGTCGGAGTCCCGCGCAGCCGCGCAACATCGCATTGCGCGGCGACGAGCGCGTCGAAACCGTCGAGCAGGATCCCGATCGTCGCGGCGAGACGCAGGCGCTCGGCCGAGCTGCGCGGCCGGTCGAGCAGCAGCGCGCGGGCCGACTGCAACTGCTCGGCAAGCGCCGCCTGCTGGCGGATCGCCGCGCCATAAGCCGCCGCCAGATCATTCTCAGGATCATAGATGGCCGCGACCGTCCGCAGATAGATCGAGAATTCGCGAATCGACTCGCCCGCGACCAGTCGCCGGGCGCTGGCGTCGGTGACGACCGTGGCCAGCAGGGCCAATAGGATATAGCCGACGCCGCCTGCGGCGAGCAGACCCTCGGCCTTCAAAGCGCCGGCGAAACTCTCGCGCGGCAGGCCAAGCACGAACACCATCGGAATGACGGCTTGCATGCCGAGCGCGATCGCCCAGCGGCCGAACCCGGTGACGAGGCCGGCGACAAAGGCGATGGCGCCGATCGTCAGCAGGGCGGCAAGAGGCCACGGCGCCGCGAGCTGGATCGCAACGGTGGCGACCAGGGCGAGCGCAAAGCCGGACCCCATCGCGCGGCCCTTGTCGCGCCACGGCGCCGGCAAATCGGAGATGCTCGCGGAGATTGCGCCCAGCGTCGCCGGTTGCCCGGCGGCGAAGCCGAAGATCGCGGAAGCCAGAAGCGCTACCGCCATCACTCCGACGCCTACGCTGACGCCGTTGACGATATGCTGACCGACGAACAGCCTCAGCAAATTCGGCGGACGCGGCCAGCTGCGCATGGCTGCCGGTCGACGGTTCAGGCGGCCGTGGAGGCCTGTTTCAACGCCTCGACCGCGCGCGCCGCCGTTGCGTTGAGGCGCGCGTGACCCTCGTCGGCGAAGGCGATGAGTTCCCGGATCATCTTCGGCGTCCAAAATCGGCGCAGATGCGAGGCCACGCCGCCAACCGCCTCGTTCTCGGGCATCGTGGCGTAGTTATCGGCGATTTGATTGGCCATGTGCGCCAGTTTTTCGAGCTTGCTGATCACGCGGCCAACCCTCCGCTGGCGTCGCTGTGGCCGCTCCCGAAGCACAGAGCTCCGTCGCGGCGCGCGACAGCGATCACGTTGACGCCGAACCTTTGCGCGCGCTCCAGCGCGAGAGACGTCGGCGCCGAAAGCGACACCAGCGTCCCAGCACCGAAGGTCGCCGCCTTGGCGACCATTTCGAAGGAGCACCGGCTGGTAATGAGAAAAAATCCGCCGTCGGGCGCGGCGCCGGCGCGCGCCAACGCCCCTATGGCCTTGTCGAGGGCATTGTGTCTTCCGACATCCTCGCGCGAAAGCGCGATCCGCCCGTCCCGTTCGCACCACGCCGCGCCATGCACCGCCCGGGTCAGCCGATTGAGAGGCTGCCGCACTTCGAGCGCCGCGAGCGCCGCGCCGATCGCCGCGGGCTCGATCGGCGCGCGTGAATGAGTTGGAGCGCGCGGCGAAGGCATCTGCGAGAAATCCTCGATGCCGCAAAGCCCGCAACCGGTGCGGCCGCTCATCGCCCTTCCGCGGGCCAGGTGCGCCTGCAAACGCTCGCCGCTAAGCGCGATTCTGATCCGCCAACCCTCTTCGGCGTCTTCGACCTCGACGCCGCGAATATCCTGAGTGCGCTCGACGATCTGTTCGGTCAGGGCGAACCCGTAAGCGAAATCCTCGAGGTCGCGCGGCGTCGCCATCATGACGGCGAAGGGCGAGCCGCCGATGACGATCTGAACCGGAGCCTCGACCGCGATCGGGCGGGCGAACTCTGGGCCGCCGGCGCCGACGTCATAGGAATAGACTCGGGCCGGAACGTCGACTGAGCCCAAGCCCTCATTCGGCCGCATCGGCCGGAGCCCTCTCGATGCGACGGAGGCTGATCGCCTCTTCCCGATCGCGCGCCTGCCAGTCAGAGAGATGATTGGTGCGCCGAACCTGCACCGCCGTCACCTTGTATTCCGGACAGTTCGTCGCCCAGTCGGAATTCTCGGTCGTCACCACATTGGCGCCGGTGACAGCGTGATGGAAGGTCGTATAGACCACGCCCGGCTGCATCCGCTCGCTAATGAGGGCGTGCAGCGCAATCTCGCCCGAACGGCTGCGCAAGGCGACGAGATCGCCGTCGCGCACCCCGCGCTGCTCGGCGTCGAAGGGATGAATTTCGAGCACGTCCTCCTCATGCCAGAGACTGTTGGCGGTTCGCCGCGTCTGCGCGCCGACGTTGTATTGCGAGAGGATGCGGCCGGTCGTCAGCAGAAGCGGGAAACGCGGTCCGACGCGCTCCTCGGTCGCGACGTATTCGGTCAGCATGAATTGGCCTTTTCCGCGAACAAAGCGATCGACGTGCATGATCGGGGTGCCCGTCGGAGCTGCGTCGTTGCATGGCCATTGAATTGAACCGAGTTCGTCGAGGCGGGCGTAGGAGACGCCCCTGAATGTCGGGGTCGTGAGCGCGATTTCGTCCATGATCTCGCTCGGATGACTGTATTGCATCGGAACGCCGAGGGCGCCGGCGAGCGCGATCGTCGCCTCCCAGTCAGCCAAGCCGGCCAGCGGGGGGATCGCCTGTCGCACGCGGCTGATGCGGCGTTCGGCGTTGATGAACGTCCCGTCCTTTTCCAGGAACGAGGCGCCGGGCAGGAAGACATGGGCGTAGCGCGCCGTCTCGTTGAGGAAGAGGTCTTGGACAACGACGCATTCCATCGCGCGCAGGCCAGCGGTGATGTGCCTGGTGTCGGGATCAGACTGAGCGATGTCCTCGCCCTGGACATAAAGCCACTTGAACGACCCGTCGATGGCCTCGTCGATCATATTGGGAATTCGCAGGCCGGGCTCCTTGCTGAGCGGCACGCCCCACATCCGCTCGAATGTTTCGCGCGCTGCGTCATCCGTCACGTGACGGTAGCCCGAGAATTCGTGCGGGAACGACCCCATGTCGCATGAGCCCTGCACGTTGTTCTGGCCGCGTAACGGGTTCACGCCGACGCCATCGCGGCCGATGTTGCCAGTCGCCATCGCGAGATTGGCGATCGCCATCACCGCTGTCGAGCCTTGACTGTGCTCGGTGACGCCGAGACCATAATAGATCGCCCCGTTGCCGCCGGTCGCAAAGAGGCGCGCGGCCTTGCGCAGCTCGTTCGCATCGACGCCGGTGGCCGCCTGGGTGGCCTCGGGCGAGTGCCGGTCCTCGGCGACGAAACGGGCCCACGATTCGAAATTGCTCCAGTCGCAGCGTTCGCGCACGAAGGGTTCATCGACGAGACCTTCGGTGACGACGACATGCGCCATCGCGGTGAGGAGGGCGACGTTGGTTCCCGGCTTCAGCGCGAGATGGTGATCGGCCTGGATGTGCGCGGACCTGACCAGGTCGATGCGTCTCGGGTCGATCACGATCAGACGAGCGCCGGCGCGCAGGCGCCTCTTCAACCGAGAGGCGAAAACCGGATGGGCGTCGGTCGGATTGGCGCCGACAACGATCACCACATCCGACTTGTCGACTGACTTGAAATCCTGGGTGCCGGCCGACGTCCCAAAGGTGTTGGAGAGACCGAATCCGGTCGGCGAATGGCAGACCCGCGCGCAGGTGTCGACATTGTTGTTGCCGAAGCCGGCACGCACCAGCTTCTGAATAAGGAATACCTCCTCGTTGGTGCAACGCGAGGAGCTGATCGCGCCCACGGAATCGCGGCCGTACTGGGCCTGGATGCGTTTGCATTCGCTCGCCGCATGCTCGAGCGCCTCGTCCCACGACACTTCCCGCCACGGATCCTCGATCCGGCGGCGGATCATCGGCTTGACGACGCGGTCCCGGTGGGTCGCGTAGCCATAGGCGAACCGACCCTTGACGCAAGAATGGCCCTCATTGGCCTTGCCGGCCTTGTAGGGAACCATGCGCAACACTTGGTCGCCTTTCAGCTCCGCCTTGAATGCGCAGCCGACGCCGCAATAGGCGCAGGTGGTCACGACCGTGCGCTCCGGCATTCCCATTTCGATGATCGATTTTTCATTGAGCGACGAGGTCGGGCAGGCCTGAACGCAGGCGCCGCAGGAGACGCATTCGGACTGGAGAAAATCGACGCCGCCCGGCGACACCGTCGAATCGAACCCCCGCGCCAGAATCGTCAGCGCGAACGTCCCCTGCACCTCGTTGCACGCGCGCACGCAGCGCGAGCAGACGATGCATTTCGTCGGGTCGAAGGCGAAATAGGGATTGGAGGCGTCGGTCGGGGCGTCGAAATGATTGGCGCCGTCGTACCCGTACCGCGTGTCGGTGAGGCCCAGTTTCGCGGCTTGGGTCTGCAACTCGCAGTCGTCGTTGGCGCTGCACGTCTGGCAGTCGAGCGGATGGTCGGAAATGTAGAGCTCCATCACCCCGCGTCGAAGCCGCTCGAGACGCGGGGTCTGGGTTTGGACGACCATGCCATCTTCGGCCGGAGTGGTGCAGGAGGCCGGCGTGCCCTTCCGGCCCTCGATTTCGACCAGGCACAATCGGCAGGAGCCGAACGCCTCAAGATTGTCGGTGGCGCAAAGCTTGGGGATCGGATTGTCGATCAGCGCGGCCGCGGCCATGACCGACGTTCCCGGCGGCACGCTGACCTTGCGCCCGTCAATCGTCAGTGTCACCGTCGCCGCGCCCACGCGAATCGGCGTGCCGGTGTCGAGTTCCTGCAACAGAGCCATGGTTGTTCTCCTACTCCGCCGCCGCGCGCGCAGGCGGTCCGGCGAAGTCGTCGCCAAAATGATCGAGGGCGCTGAGGACTGGCAGCGCAGTGAGCCCGCCCAGAGCGCAAAGCGAGCCATCCGTCATCACCTCGCAAAGATCGCGCAAGAGTTGGACATTCTTTTGGCGATCCTGGCCGGCGACGATCTTGTCGACGGTCTCCAACCCACGGGTTGAGCCAATGCGGCAAGGGGTGCATTTGCCGCAGCTTTCCTTAGCGCAGAATTCGAACGCGAAGCGGGCCTGTCGGGCCATGTCGACGCTGTCGTCGAAGACGACCACGCCGCCGTGGCCGAGCATGCCCTTGTTCGCTAACATCGACTCGTAGTCGAGCGGCGTGTCTAGGAGCTTGGCGGGGAAGTAGGCGCCAAGCGGCCCGCCGACCTGCACCGCCCGGATTGGGCGGCCGGTTCGCGTGCCGCCGCCGAAGCCTTCGACGAGGTCGCGCAGCGTGACGCCGAACCCGAGTTCCACCAGGCCGCCGTAGCGAATGTTGCCGGCAAGCTGGAAGGGCTGCGAACCAAGCGACCGCCCGACGCCGTAGCGCGCATAGGCGGCGGCCCCGTGCTCCAGAATCCACGGCGTCGAGGCGAGGCTCAGCACGTTATTAATGATGGTCGGCTTGTCGAACAGACCGCGAATTGCCGGCAACGGCGGCTTGGCGCGGACTTCGCCGCGCCTCCCTTCAAGACTTTCGAGCAGCGAGGTCTCCTCGCCGCAGATATAGGCGCCAGCGCCCAGCCGCGCTTCGAGATCGAACGCCCGGCCGGAGCCAAGCACGCTAGGGCCGAGAAGACCGCCCGCTCGCGCCCGCTCGATCGCGCTCGAAAAGACCGCGAAAGCGTGCGGGTATTCGGAGCGGATATAGACATAACCAATCGTCGCGCCGACCGAGAGACCGGCGATCGCCATCCCTTCGATTAGAAGGAAGGGATCGCCCTCCATCAACATGCGATCGGCGAATGTGCCGCTGTCGCCCTCGTCGGCGTTGCAGACGACATATTTTTGCTTGGCTTCGACTCCCGCAGCGGTGCGCCATTTGATCCCGGTCGGAAAGCCCGCTCCCCCCCGGCCCCGCAGGCCAGACTCCACCACCGCCTCGACCGTCGCCTGAGGTCCGAGGCTGAGCGCGCGCTCCAGCCCCGCGAGCCCGCCATGGCGCCGATATTCGTCGAGAGAAAGCGGATCAGTCACGCCGCAACGGCTGAAAATCAGGCGCTGCTGTCTGGCGAGATAGGGAATTGCGTCGACTGGCCCGAGCGCCGCTGGATGAGGGCCGCCTGTCAAGAATTCGGCTTCGAACAATGACGCGGCGTCCCGAGGCGAGATCGGACCGTAGCCGATACGGCCGGCCGAGGTCTCCACTTCGACCAGCGGTTCCAGCCAGAACAGGCCGCGCGAGCCGGTGCGCACGATCTCGATCTCGACGTTGCCGGAGCGCGCCTCGCGCGACAACGCCATGGCGACGGCGTCCGCGCCGACGGACAGGGCCGAGGAATCGCCAGGGACGAAAATGCGGACGCTCATTGAGTTTTCCCCTGACCGCCCGCGACGATCGCATCAATGCGTTCACGATCGAGGCGGCCAATCGGCGCTCCATCCAGCAATGCGGAAGGGGAAAGGGCGCAGTTGCCAAGGCAATAGACAGTTTCAACGTGGAGGTCAGCAGCGGCGGCGTCGCTATCCACTCTTATGCCGTGGCGTGTTTCAAGATGCGACACCAGGTCTTCGCATCCCATGGCCTGACAGGACTCTGCGCGACAAAGCTTCAGCACGCGCCCTTCGATCGGCGAGCGACGGAAGTCATGGTAGAAGCTTACCGCCCCGAGCGCTTCCGCTTTGGAGATATTGAGCGCCTCCGCGATCAGCGGGATTGCGTCCTCATGGATATACCCGAAATAGTATTGTAGATCATGCAATATGGGTAGCGTCGCGCCCGGCGTTGAGCGCCTGCGATCAATCAGCGCGCGCGCCAACACCACATCGAACGCCGCTCTGGCGGCCATATGACAGTCCTCCCGGTGACCCTTTATATGATGCGCCCGTGCGAGCGCGCGCGCAAATCGAAGGTTCGAAAGGCTTGATAGAAAATTTCTATTAAGGCGCCCCGGTTTCAATGTTTGCTTGATTCTCCGGCGGCCCAATGGACGCCGCGATGTCGATGGGCGAGTGCATTGCGAAGAGGTTATGGGCCAATGGCGAGGGCGGTTCCCGGTCGCTCATGACCAGTCCGATCGTGCGCCGGGCGACCGGCTCGACAAGATCAATCGCGCGCGCGCTCCGCGGCACCCCGAAGAGGTGCAACAGCTGGCGGGGCGCGATCGCCGACCATTGGCCGGCGCTGACGTGCGAGACAAGGTTGAAGATCGAATTGGTCTCCATCGCGGGGACAGGCTTTGCGCCAACCGATCGGAACACTCCATCGATGATCCGCCGGTTCTGCATATCCGGCGTCAACAGGCACAGGGGCGCCTCGGCCGCCTCGCGCCAGCTCAATTGCGCCCGATCGGCAAAGGCGCCGGTCGCCGGCGTCAGAAACACATACTCCTCGAAGCAGATCGGCTTGGTCCTGACGCGCGCGATCGGTTCCGCGTCGAGGTAGGTGAGGCCTACGTCGAGTTCGAAATCATCGATCCCGCGTTCGATTTCTTGGCTCGTCCGGGAAAAAACCGCAATGGTGACGCCCGGAAAGCGGGCATAGAACGGACCGGTGAATTGCCAGACGATTGGCAGCGCAGTCGGAATGGCTCCGATGCGAAGCCGGCCCGTGAGGCCCTTGCCGATCTCTTCGAGTCCGAAGCGAAGATTTTCGACGTCGGCCAGAATGCGGTGCGCGTGATCGAGAACGACTCGTCCCTGCGGCGTCAGGCCGACATAGCGATGCCCGCGCTCGACGATCGGAGCGCCGAGATCCTCCTCGAGCAGGCGAATCGCGGCGGAAAGCGTCGGCTGTGAGACGTGACAAGCCCCTGCGGCGCGGCCGAAGTGCTTTTCTCGCGTAAGCGCTACGAGATATTCGAGGTGACGCAATATCATGCCGCCCTATCCCTGCCGCATTCGTGGCGCCTCGCTCCGAGCCAGGTCAACAGCATACGTCGACCGCGGCGAGCGGTTCCCCACTGGCGATCGCCCGCAGTGAAGCGCCTAGACCGAATGGAGACAATATGCCGCCCAGCCGACCGGGCCGTCCCAGCCGCTCAGCCGCCCTATCGATCCGGGTCGTCGCGTCTTTGGCCGCGGTCCTCGTCATTGCGCTCGCGGCGCTTTGGCTCTCGCGCGCTCCGCTCAGCTCCAATGGCTCTCTCGTCGGAGGTTCCTTCGCGTTGCAGGACGGCGGGGGCAGGACGGTCAGCGACCAGACCCTGCGCGGGAAGCCGTTCCTGGTCTATTTCGGTTATACACATTGCCCCGACGTTTGCCCCACCGAACTCGCGCGCATTTCCGATGTTTTGGCCAAGCTGGGCGACAAGGCGATCCCGGCTCTGTTTATCACGGTGGATCCGGAACGCGACACCCCCAAGATCATGCAGGATTATGTCAGCAGCTTCAATCCTCACATCATCGGACTCTCGGGCAGCCCGCAAGCCATCGGCGCCGTAGAGAAGGCCTATCGGGTCTACGCCCGAAAAGGGCCGCTCCAGTCGGATGGGAGCTATTCCATGGACCATAGTTCAATCGTATACGTAATGAGTAAATCGGGCGCTTTCGTCGAGGCGCTAAACCTCAACCGGCCGCCGGAGGATACGGCAAAGGAACTTCTAACCCTTCTTTAGGATCAGGGCTACGCGGGAAAGTGGGTGACGGAGTGAATCAAGCGGCGGATTTCATATTGGCGGCGTCTTCGATTCCGTCTTTGAATTTTACACCGTCGATGACTTTCGGCAACTGGTTCTGACCTCGCGATCGCCGCCAGGTCTTCGACGCCGCCATCACCAGTTTGAACGCCATGAGACGCGCGGCGTCTTGCGACAGCGCGCCCTTCATGCGGACGGTGCGATGTCTGACCGTCGCGAACACGCTCTCGATCGGATTCGAGGTTCGCAAATGGTCCCAATGATCGGCGGGAAAATCGAAGAACGTCAGCAGAGTCTGGACGATCCTTGATCAGGCATTCGACGGCCTTGTCGTATTTGGGCGCGTATTTCTCGGCGAATGTCGTCATCGCCGCTTCCGCCGCCCCCCGGTTCGGCGACTGCCAGATCTCGCGCAGATCCTTGTGCGCGTTGGGTTGCGTCGACTTCGGGAGCTTGTCGAGCACGTCGAGTGTCTTGTGCAGCCAGCATCGCTGATGACGCGTCGTCGGGAACGCCTCGTCGAGGGCTTTCCAGAACCCGAGCGCGCGATCGCGGCTTGCGGCGCGACGGCCAAGCCGTGCGCCTTCAAATCGATGAGCAGTTCCTTCCAGCTCTGCGCGCTCTCCCGCATGCCTGTCTGAAAGCCGATCAGCTCCTTCTTGCCCTCAGGCGTAGCGCCGATCAGCGCCAGCATGCATTCGGCCTGCGGCTCCATTCGCGCCTGCAAATAGACGCCGTCCGCCCAGACGTACACGTATTGGCGCGCCGATAAATCGCGCCTCCGCCATTGGCGATATTCGTCTTCCCATTCGCCCTTGAGGCGCGCGATCGCCGCCGACGACAAGTTGGGCGCGTCCTTGCCAAGCAATGCCGAAAGGGCTTCCTGGAAGTCGCCGGCGGAAATCCCGCGCAGGTAGAGCACCGGCAGCAGCGCGTCGAGGCTCTTCGTGCGCCGCGCCCATTTGGGCAGGATATTCGAGGTGAAGCGTATCCGCGCGCCCGTCGCCGCCCCCCGATCGCGGGCCTTCGGCTTTTGCACCTCCACGGGTCCGATCCCCGTCTGGATCGCGCGGACCGGATCATGCCCGTGGCGAACCACGCGCCGACGACCGTCGGAAAGAGCCAACTCGGCTTTCGAGGCCAGGAATGTCTCGAACTGCGGATCGACCGCCCGGGCAATCAGCCGTCGCGCGCCGGCTCGCAGAATTTCGGTGAGCAGATCATCGATCGCCCCTGTCTGTCGAAGGGAAACTTCTCGCTGCCCGGACTGTTGATCGTCACAACCCATTTCGATTTGCTCAATTCGAGCGAGGCGAACAAACTAATATCATTCGCGCGGGCGGTGGTCGCGACAGCGGTCGCGGAGGTGACAGACTGGATCGGTTGCATCCATGCTGGTGTGGAAGCTCAGCCTACCAAGTCGGGCCGCCGTCCGCCCGCATAGGATCCTTTTTGATCTGCACTTGCGTCCGCTGGATCTCGCCAAATTCGTCGGGTCCTTCGATCGTCACCGTCCATTTCATCGCCGCCTCCCTGATGTCGATGATTTTCATGAAACGGTCTTGGTTAAGGTTTTCTATTCCCCGTCACCCCAGAGTTTTTGCCGCTCTCCTTTCAAGGCGGGAGCGGATTTGATCCACCTATCAGGCGACACCGCTCGCCTTGCGCGAGCCGACGGTCACATGTCAAATCCTCTGTCCCTACTCGGATGCGCTCATCGCTTGCAGCCCAAGATAGCAGGAGATCGGACGATGAAGTGGAAACGCCATGACGTATGATCTGGTTCTTCGCGGAGGGCGAGTTATCGATCCCTCGCAGGGGATTGACGCCGTTACGGACGTCGGCTTCAAGGACGGCCGCATCGCTGAGGTCGGCGAGGGGCTTTCTGCCGCCGAGATCAGGGACGTCAGAGGCCTGATCGTGACCCCGGGCCTTATCGACCTGCATACGCACGTCTATTGGGGCGGAACCTCCCTTGGCGTCGATGCTCTTCGCCTCGCTCGCGGCGGGTGCACGACGTTGGTCGACGCGGGCAGCGCGGGGCCGGGTAACTACCCTGGTTTCCTGGAGCATGTGATCCGACCCTCGTCACCTGTAAAAATCCTCGCCTTTCTCAACGTGTCTTTCGCGGGCATTTATGGGTTCGCCCAACGGGTCATGGTCGGCGAAAGCGGCGATCTCCGCTTGATGGCGCCGTCCGAGGCGGTAGAGGTCGCTAGCGCCAACCGCGACACGATCGTCGGGATCAAGGTTCGCGTAGGCCTCTATGCTTCGCAATTCTCTGGCGTCATCCCGCTCGATATCGCTCGGCAGACGGCGGAGGAATTGGGTCTTCCGATGATGGTCCACATCGACCATCCGCCACCGACGCTCGAGGACGTTCTAGCGCGGCTCAGGGCAGGAGACATCCTCACTCATTGCTTCCGCCCGTTCCCGAACAACCCGTCGACGGCCGACGGAGGTGTCCGAAACGCGGTGGTCGAGGCGCGCAAGCGAGGTATCCTTTTCGACATCGGCCACGGCATGGGCTCCTTCTCGTTCAAGACCGCGCGGGCGATGCTGGCCAATGGATTCGCGCCGGATTGCATCTCGAGCGACGTACACGCCTTGTGCATCAACGGGCCGGCTTTCGATCTTCTCACAACGATGTCGAAGTTTCTCTGCCTCGGGATGAAGCTTGACGACGTAGTGCGCGCCGCGTCGGCGACGCCAGCCAAGGCGGTACGGCGCGGCGATCTCGGCAGCCTGCGACCCGGCAGCGCCGGCGACGCGTCGGTCCTTGAACTCGAACGCGGCGCTTTCGACTATGTCGACGTGGTCGGCGAGCGCATGACCGGCGAATGGCGCCTGTCTCCCCGCGGCGTTGTGCTGAACGGCCAGTCATGGAATGAATGAGGCCTCGCCGAAGACTTTCCTTGAGGATCCGGATCCATGAGCAAGCCAACTCCAGAACAGAGGCTCGCCGGGATAGGCGTGACGCTGCCCACCGTACCGATCCCAATGGCCAACTACGTTCCGTATCGCTGGGCGGGCAACCTGCTGTTTCTCTCCGGTCAGGGCCGAAGCGTCCCGACGGCAGCTTTGAAGTCGGTCGCCTGGGAAAGGACGCGACTATCGAGGACGGCCATCGCGCCGCCCGCCTGACCGGTCTGCAGTTTCTGGCGGTCGCCAAGCCGGCGGCCGGTGAACTCTCGCGCATCGAGGCGGTCGTCAAGTTGCTAGTACCGCTCGCAGGAAGTGGCGACTCCGTTCGAGGTGGAGCTGGCGGTGAGTCCATTGCGCCACACCTGGCGCAATTTGCGCGGGAGGCGCGCTGCGGCGTAGATTTTTGCGAGTCAGGGGATGGGCGTAGTGGCGCGGCGGGTTTGATGTTTTGCCCTGATTCGCCGGAGCCTTTGCAATGCCGCGCCTGTCCGCCGCCCCGATCACGCTGACGCCTGGGGAAGAGGCGGACCTGCGAGGTCTTGCCCGGGCGCACAAGACGCCGCGCAAGCTGGCGGAACGGGCCGAGATGATCCTGCGGTCGGCGGCGGGGACCGAGGTGCGCGCGATCGCCCGTCAGCTTGGCGTTTGGCCAAAGACAGTGCGCCGTTGGCGCAGCCGCTGGCTGTCCAGCCGGGCGGAGGCCGCGGCTGCGGCGCGGCTGACGGATGAACCGCGACCGGGGGCGCCGGCGGCGTTCGCGCCCGAGCAGGTCTGCGCAATCGTGGCGCTGACCTGCGAACCCCCGCAGAAGAGCGCGTTGCCGCTCAGTCACTGGAGCCAGAGCGAACTGGCCGGCGAGGCGGTCAGGCGCGGCATCGTCGACAGCATCTCGCACGGCTCGGTCGGGCGCTTTTCAAAAAAGAGGCCGACCTCAAACCGCATCGCATGCGCGGCTGGCTCACGCCCAGGCCGGACCCTGAGTTCGAGAACAAATGCGCCGAGGTTTGCACGCTCTATCATGAGGCGCCCGCGGCGGCGCAGCAGGACATTCGCACGGTGTCGGTCGACGAAATGACCGGCGCGCAGGCGTTGGAGCGCGCCGCCCCCGACTTGCCGATCCAGCCGGGCAAGGTCGCCCGGCGGGAGTTCGAATACATTCGCCACGGCACGCAGACGGTGATTGCGGCTTTCGATGTGGCCGCCGGCCAGGCGACCGCCAGCGTCGGCGAGACCCGCGCCGAGCAGGACTACGCCAACTTCCTGGACACCCTGTTCGCCGCCGGCGCGCCGACCACGAAGTGGCGCGTGATCGCCGACAATCTCAACACGCATGTTTCGGAAAGCCTGGTGCGTCTGGTCGCCCGCTTGTGCAATATCGAGGACGACCTCGGCGAGAAGGGCAAGTCCGGCGTGCTGGCTTCGATGGCCACGCGTGAAGCTTTTCTGCGCGACCAAAGCCACAGGATCAGCTTTCACTTCACGCCAAAACACGCCTCCTGGCTCAACCAGATCGAGATCTGGTTCTCCATCCTCGCACGCAAACTCCTGCGCCGCGCCAGCTTCACTTCCAAACAACACCTGAAGGCGCGCATCGAAGCCTTCATCGCCTATTTCAATCGCGCCCTCGCCAAGCCCTTCAAGTGGACCATGACCGGAAAACCGCTCGCCGCATGACCCCACAAATGGGGTTCGTTCTTCCAGCGAGCTGTACTAGCGCGACGCGAGCACGGAGTTCAGATGGTATATCGGATTGCGCCCGGCTCTCCGTTCGCGCCTTCTTTCAGAAATGGCGGAGGTCCGGTTTCTCCGCGAACGCCCGCCAGCCAACCGCGCAGGGCGATAGCCGCGTTCGACCAGGCGCCGTGGATCAGGTATTGGAGAATCGATCCCAGAGTGACAATCACTATGAGCTTATACTTTCTTCCGTAAAACCGTTTTGACATAAGTAATTTGTTTCTCTCTCCAAGGTATATAGATGTCTCTGATCGCTGCGAGAGGTCCCGATGGGACCCTATGGTCGTCCCGTGTTTATGCAAGACAGTGCTATCATCGGCGTAGCGCAGTCGTGATGGACTAATTTTCAAGCACCAGTCGACGTCCTCGCAGTAGAGAAAATATCTTTCGTCCATGAGTCCGACTTCTTTTATGAAATCGCGAGTCGCATAAAGCGCAGCGCCCGAAACGTATGTCATAGTTCGCTCGATCTCTGCGGTATCCACCTGCGCGTCCCCGGGCTCATTCAGCCCGATATTGAAACCCCGAGCCAACGTTGGCCGCCAGCGGCCGCCATAAAGCTGAATTCGGCCCGTGTCATGGAGCACCAGTCGACCGCCGACGATTGCGGCCCCAGTCGCATGGGCGCGAGAGACAAGCGCGGACAGCGCGCGCGCGTCCGGCTCGGTATCCGGATTGAGAAGCCAGACCGCCGACCAATGCGGATCGGCGTCAATCTGACGGAGGGTAACGTTGACGCCGCCCGCAAAACCGATGTTCGCCTTTGCTTCGAAGAGCCAGACCGGTTGATTTCCCGCGCTGAGGCGGCCGCACCAAGTTCGCGCGATCCGCTCGTCAACCGGGGGCAGCCGGTCCCCCGAAGGCGGCGCGATGGCGCCGACTTTCTCGACGAGCGCATCGAAAGCCAAGGCGCCGCCGTTCTCGCAGACGGAAACGACGTAATTGGCGTGCGTTGAGCGCGAAAGCGCGCGAATGCAAGTGACGACGTCGTCCGCGTTGCGAAAGCCGACGATCGACACGATAACGCGGTCCTTGTCTTCGGTCCCATAGGCTTCGCTGGCGGCCATTGATCCGTCACGGAGAGACAATTCTCGCCACCTCGCAATCCTTTTGTCGTTCCCCGGTCGACAAAATCACTCCGCCCTCGACGAGGGTTGCGAGGGTCAATCGCTCGATCCGCACCCTAAGCCATGACGTTTCAGGTGAATTTGAAACGAGTCTTCGACCGCCCTCCGTTTTCCGAGCGGAATGTAGTCGACTGCTCGCCGCAGGGATAGATCAAGGCGAAGGATCCGACGCGGCCGACCCCGACAAAATTTAGAGCGCGGGGGCAGGCGGCCGGTTGGCGCGAGCGAGGACGTTGCACGAGAGCGGGGCATATTGCGACGAAGCCGTTCTCCCTGGCGGCGCTTGCCGCCCGGGCGCACTGGCTTACCGTCGAGCGGCTGCCCAAGTATGCGCCCGAATTGAACGACATCGAGGTCGTCTGGCACGACCTCAAGGCGCATCATCTCGCGCATCAGACCTTTGCCGATACCGACGCGCTCGACCAGACGATCCAACAAGGCCGTCGACGCGCTGAATACGAAGCGTAGGGTGCTTCCGTTGGCCAAGCCGCGAATCCCTGCTTAGAATCGTGCCGGCGCGGGCGCCCGACCCGCCGAGGACCCGGGTCCCGTCGAGAACAACCGCTGCAATCGAGCCCAAGAGATATTGGTCGCCGACTTGGCTGGTCAGGTCGCGCGGTCCGTGAACGAACCCAGGGCACACGGCTCGGTCCCGACTGACCTCAAGCCGAGCGATCGGCCAGCCGCCGTTCGGCGCAGATGCGATAGGCGTCGCTCCACGGGCGCAGACGCTCCACGCTCGCAGCCGCCGCGAGCACATCACCGTCGGCGTAGCGTCGGCCGATGAGCTGCATCCCGACCGGAAGCCCGCCGCTGAGCCCAGCGGGGACAGAGGCGGAGGGGTGGCCGCTGAAATTAGTCAGATAGGTCAGGCACCAGCCGATTAGCGGGTCTACCTGGACGCCATTGACCTCGGTCGGCCCTTTGGTTTCCCCGTTTGTCGCATTGTCGACCGGCATCGTCGCAAGTGTGGGAGAGACGAGGAGTTCGTGGGTCGCAAGAACGCCTTGAATCGCGTCATAGACTTCGCTGCGGATAGCCTGGTCGCTAGCCAGATCCATCGCCGACATGCCACGGCCGTCGTCTACCCGCTGCAGATAGTCGGGCGGGAAGTCATTGCGATGCTGCCCCAAGAGATCGAGGCCGAAGGCCTTCATTCCCTCCAATGCGCCAAGATTGAGCGGCACCATTAGCCGCGTCCACGCGTCGCTGAGCTCGCTTTGGCTCCGCTTGAGGCCGAGCCTGACCTCCTCCACGGTCGCGCCCGCCTCGGCGAATGATCGCACCGCGTTATCAACGACCTTGCGGATCGCCGGATCGACGGGGAAGACGTCAAGATCGGCGCTGTAGGCAATCTTCCAGCCCTTTATCGAGCGCCGAGTCGCGGCGACAAAATCTTCGTTGGTCTCTATTGAAAACGGATCGCGCGCGTCATAACCGGCAAGCGCGTTGAGCACGAGCGCGGCGTCCTCAACCGTGCGCGCGATCGGTCCCTCGAACACGAAGGGCGTATCACCGGCGAATGCGTTCGGCCTCATGACGACGGGAACTCTGCCGAAGGACGCCTTAAATCCAACGACGTTGCACCAAGCCGCCGGGATACGGATCGATCCGCCGGCGTCGGTTCCCTCTGCAAAGGGAACGAGGCCGTCAGCAACGGCGGCGGCGCTGCCTCCCGATGAACCGCCGGTATTCTTTCTCACGTCGAAGGGATTGCGCGATGGGCCGAACAAATAATTGTCGCAGGTTCCGCGAAGTCCCATGGTCGGACTATTGGTCTTGCCGAGAAGGATCGCGCCTGCCCTCTCGACCCGCTCGGCGAAGACGCAATGCCAGTGCGCGACGCAACCCTTCATCGCCCTAATGCCGCCGAAGGTGTAGGGCCAGCCTGGCTTGAAGTCGAAGAGGTCCTTGATTGCCGAGGGAACGCCATGCAGTGGGCCGGTCACTGAACCGGACATTATGGCCTGCTCGGCCGCTTTCGCTTCGCGACGCGCATCGTCAAATCCCTCGAAGACGAAGGCGTTGAGGCTTGGATTGCGACTTTCGATGCGCGCGATGCAGGCCTCGACGATTTCGACCGGAGAGATATTGCGCCGACGGACGCGCTCAGCGATTTCCGCCGCGCTCATATAGGCGAATTCGTCGACCGACATGACTTCTCCCGTCGTATTTCCGCGCGCCGCGCGGTATTGTTTCTGGTTTAACTCTTATGGTGGACCGCCTGCAACCCGTAGACAGGCGTCGGAAGTCCCTCCATGCGCGCTTTAAGCTGCAGCGCCAGAAACAGCGAATAGTGTCGCGAGAGGTGCAGGTTGCCTCCATGAAACCACAGGCCCGGCTGCTGCGTCGGCTTCCACATGTTGCGCGGCTCGCCTTCCCACGGGCCGGGGTCGTTGGCGACACCCGAGCCGAGACCCCAGCATTTGCCGACTATGTCCGCGACTTCCTCCGACATGATCGGCGCGACAGCCCGGTTCATCGATTGAAACCCAGTCGCCATCACGATGAGATCGGCAGGGAGCTCGGCGCCGTCGGTCAACTCTACCGACCGCGCTTTGACGCGACGAATTTCGACCCCGCTCCGCACCGCGATGTCGCCATCGGCGACGAGCCGCGACGCTCCGACATCGATGTAATATCCGGAGCCGGTGCGCATCGCCTTCATCATCAGGCCCAACTCGTCCTCCCCGAAGTCGATGCGAAAGCCGGATTTACATAGCCCCTCATAGAAAGCCGCATCGCGCCTGCGAATCTCCTGATAGAGCGGGATCTCGCCGCGCGGCATGATGCGAAAGGGCGTTGCGGCGAACAGGAGGTCGGCCTTGTCCGTCGTGATCCCGGCCTTCACCGCATCTTCCGAATAGAGCGGCTTGAAAGCGAGCTCCATCAGAGTCTCTGATCGCACGACCGTCGTTGGCGAGCGCTGCAGCATTGTCACCTTGGCGCCGTATTCCCAAAGGTCCGCCGCGATGTCATGCGCTGAGCTGTTGGCGCCCACGACGATGCAAGACTTGCCTTCGTACGGTTCAGCCGTCGCGTATCGGCTAGAGTGATAGTGCTCGCCTTCGAATTCGTCGATGCCGGGAAGCGAGATTTCATTCGGCGGACCGTAGGCCCCGGTAGCGAAGACAAGCTGTTTCGGCTTCAGCGTGACCGACTTGCCTTCGCGCCGCACTTCTACGGTCCACTCCTGAGTGCTATCGTCGTAGGCGGCGCGAATGCATTCGGCCGATCCCCAATAGTTGAGCTCCATCACCTTGGCGTACATCTCCAGCCAGTCGCCGATCTTGTCCTTCGGCGTGAAGACCGGCCAGTTCTCGGGAAATGGTATGTAGGGCAGGTGGTCATACCAAACCGGATCGTGCAGCACGAGCGAGCGATAGCGGTTGCGCCAGGAATCGCCCGGCCGCGCGTTCTTCTCGACGATGATCGTGGGAACGTCGAGCTGCTTCAGGCGCGCCCCGAGCGCGATGCCTCCCTGGCCGCCGCCGATGATTACGCAATACGGTTGCTTCGTCATGCCGAGCGCCGCTTCTTCCGCTTGCTTCAATTCCAGCCAGGTCTTGTCCCGCCGATAGACGCCGTGCGCTGTCCCCTTTGGTCGCTTCTCGGCCTTTCGTTCTTCGAAGCCCTTGAGCTCCTCCAACGTCGTGAGCAGGGTCCAGGCGCGACCGCCTTTCAGGCGCACTATGCCGCGCCCGCGCCCGACCTTAGTCTCGAAACGAAGCCAGGTTTCGACGACGCCATTGGCGGGCACGGGGTCGCCTTCGATGCGCCAGGCCGAGGGAGCAATTGCACGAAGATTGGCGCGCAGCATGTCGGCGATTTCGTCTCGCCCTTCGAGCGTCTTGACGTTCCAAGTGAACGCAATGAGGTCCCGCCAGAAGCACTCGTCGCCGAAGAGGGCCGTTGCGCTGTCGACGTCTCGCGCCGTCAGAGCAGAATCAAGCGCGGCGAGCCAGTTTTCGGCCTGCGCCCTTATTTCGTTCTCCTCAGCCACGGGATCCTCCTTGGTGCGAATGGCGCGTCGCCTAGTCCTGCCGCTTCAGAATTCGCATTAGCGGCGCCGGATCGGATGACGGCGACGGAATGGCGACGCCGATGCTTGCAAGCGTGTAGCGTACGCGGCGCAGAGACTCGCGTGAGCGCGCTCCCATTTTCGAGGCGGCTCCGGTGGCGATCGTGTCGATCACCGCCATATGCGCGTAGCGCGAAGCGGTTGGCATCAACGCATTGGCGTCTTCGGGTATGACGACGGAAATAACGATCTCCGCGGCGGCGGCCAGCGGCGTACCCGGCCGCGTGAGCGCGATGGTCGTAGCCCCATAGGAGCGTGCGATCTCGATTGCGCCAGCGACCGCTTTCGATTGACCACTGTTGGAGACGGCGAAGCCAACGTCTTTCGGCCGCAGAGTGGCCGCAGACATGCGCTGCTGGTGACCGTCAGCATACGCACAGACGGGAAGACCCAGGCGGAAGAATCGCAATTTGGCGTCCTCCGCAATGCTCGCCGATCCGCCTCCCTGGCCGTAGATATCGAGCCGGTTGCAAGCGGCGATCGCTGTGATGGCCCGTCCGACGGCTCCGGTGTCAAGCCGCTCAAGGCAATCGCGAATCGCGTTCGAGGCCCGGATCATCACGACTTGGGCGAGCTGCCCGGCGTCGTCGTGGAAGATGCGGTCGGTTCTGAGGTACACCGCCGCGACCGCCAACGTAGTGGCGAGACGAACCTTGAACTGGCTGAACGAGGCGCAGCCGACGGAGCGGCAAAACCGCGTCACACTGGGTTCGCTTACCCCGGCGCGATTGGCCAAATCGCTGATCGTCATTCTTGTGGCGGCGTCGTAGTCGCCGGCGACCGCGGCCGCCACCCGCCGCTCGGCAGGCGACAGGTAGTCTTCTGTCCTCTGAATATGCGAGACTAGGTCGATCGGGGCGACAGGCTCGAGCAAGCCGCCTACGTAGACGCCTTTCCCCGAACCAGCGTCATTGACGGCCTGGCGCTGACCGCCAATCATCCTCTCCCGCTTGCCCATCGTTCTGACTCCAACCTTGACGGAAGGATCGCACCACTTGTAAATGAATTACACAGAGCCAAGCCTATGACAAGAAATTCGCTGTGACTGGCTTAACGTCGGCGCTGCGAACTGCAAGGGGTCAGGCCTACAAAAGCCGCTATGCGCGGTTTTTCGGCGAGATAGGCGCTCCATTGTCTTGCCCGCAGACATATAAGTTTTCTCTTGCGCGGCCTGACGTTGTGTAACATATTTTCAGGGAGTTGAAGGGTTCGGATGCCGTTCAGGCACTCGATCGCAGGCGTCGTGTTCGATGGTCATTCAAAATGACTATCCTCGTGTCCAAGGAGAGGGCCGCAGTGGCCATTGATGCAGACCGACCCCAGCCGAAAATGGCTGTCGACGCTGCGACCAAGTATTACGCGACGAGGTCCGGATCGGTACACGCCCTCGACAAAGTGACTCTCGACGTCCGTGAGGGGGAGTTCCTGTGCATTCTCGGGCCCTCGGGCTGTGGCAAGTCGACCTTATTGTGGTCGATGGCGGGGCTGCACGATCTGACCGACGGCCAAATCCGGCTCGGCAATGAGGTCATCACCCGGCCCCACCCCGAAATTGCAATCATCTTCCAGGACGCCAATCTCCTGCCATGGCGCAACCTCCTCAAGAACGTCGCGCTGCCCTTTGAACTGAAGAGGCGCCGACCGGATATGGAACGCATCGAGCAGCTGCTGGAGCGGGTCAATCTCAAAGGCTTCGAGCACAAGTTTCCGCGCGAGCTATCCGGCGGCATGCAGCAGCGCGCCTCAATTGTCAGAAGTCTCGCGGTCAATCCATCCGTGCTGCTGATGGACGAGCCTTTCGGCGCGCTCGACGCCTTCACCCGCGACGAAATGAATCTCTTGATTCAGGAAATCTGGATGGAGACGCGCAAGACGATCGCGTTCGTCACGCATTCGATTTCCGAGGCGATTTTCCTCGCTGATCGCGTCGTCGTAATGTCGGCGCGGCCAGGCCGCATTTCGACGATCTACGACATCGACATCCCTCGGCCGCGGCCGGTCGAGATCCAGACGCAACCGGACTTCATCAGGCGCGTGCTTGAGATCAAGGCGAGAATTGACCGAGGCCGAAGTGGGGCGCCGGGAGTGGCGGTCGCTTAGCCCTTCTTTGCGGCCGTCTGTGAAGTCCGGAGATCCACGTGGACAAGCTCTTAGGCGACAAGATCCCTGAATTCAATCGCAAGGCGGAGGCCGACGAGCCCGGGCTGTCGGCGATTGGCACATGGGGAGTTGGCGAGAGCCGCACGTATTTGGAGACCGCTGTTATCGTGTTGGTCGCGGTGCTTATCATTGGGGGGGCTGAAGTGCTGCTGCGCGTCTTCAATGTGCCGCAATACATCATGCCGACGCCGAGTCAGATCATTGTCGCGCTCTACACGGAATGGCCTTTTTTGTGGCCTCATCTGTTGATAACCGTCTACGAACTCTTGGTCGGCTTCGCCATTGGCGGCGCGATCGGCTTCGTATTGGCAGCGGTCATCACCCAGTTTCCCTTCGTCGAGAAGGTCGTAACGCCATACATTCTGCTTCTTGTAACCACGCCGATGCTGGCGCTGGTGCCGCTGCTCATTTTGCGCTTCGGCTTTGGCAGCGAGCCTCGCATCATTGCTGTCGCGCTCGCAAGCGGCCCGATGGTGATGATCAATTCGGCTACCGGCTTCCGACGCGCCGATCTGGCGAAGATTGCGCTTGCCCGCTCCTTTGGAGCCAACACCCTGCAGATTTTTACCAAAATCCGCATTCCCATGGCGATGCCAATGATCATCGTTGGCCTGATGGTCGGCTCGATCTTCGGCCTCTTAACGACGATTGGCGCGGAAATGGTCGGCGGGGCGGCCGGGCTCGGCAGCCGTTTGACCTACTATTCCGCCCTCATCAGGATGCCGCAGTTCTTCGCGATCATTCTCATTCTCGCCGTTATTGGCATTTCGATTTATATCTTCTTCTATTGGCTCGGAAAGAAATGGGCCAGTTGGGAAGCATAACGTCTGAAACCGCGGCCGCCGCGGAAAAAAAGTCAGGCGACTTTGAAGAGGAACTGAACTCAAGGAGAGAGAAATGTCTACACAGGTTGGACAGCGTTTGACGATCGACCGCCGCCGCGTTTTGACCCTGACGGCCGGAGGGGTATCCGCCGCTGCTTTGAGCGGGCTCGGCGGCGCGACGCCCGCCTTGGCGGCCGAAACGGTCCGGTGGGTTTCGCCGCGCGGAACTATTGAAGTGCTCGACGACTACCCCTATTGGATCGCTAAGAAGTTCGGCTATTTTGGCGACATCGCTACGACGCTCGAGCCCGGGCCGTCGGACGCGACGGCGACCGTAAAGCTCGTCGACCAAAACCAAGCAGACATGGGCTACCCTTCGCCCGGCGTATTCTCGCTGGCGCTCGAGCAGGGGATGCCGCTCGTCTCGGTGTTCGAGATGGGCGGTAGCGACGTGTTCGACATCGCTTTCCGCAAAGGCCAGAAGGCGAAGGATCTTAAGGGCCTGGAGGGTAAAACGATCCTGCTCGGCAGCGCCGGCTGGCAGTCGATCTGCGATCCGATGCTCTTCGCCGCAGGGGTCGACATCAAGAAGATCAAGTACGTCGAAGCCGGTTGGCCTGCCTGGGGCACAGCGCTAAAGGCCGGCAAGGGCGACGCCGCCCTGTGCTGGGAAGGCCTGCGCGCCCAATGGAAGGGCCAAGGCTTCGACTTCGACTACTTTCTTGGCAAGGATTTCTCGAAGCTGCCCGCCAACAGTTTCGTCATCCGCAAGGCGGATTTCGAAGATCCTGCAAAGCAGAAGGTTTACGCCCGTTATTTGCAAGGTTGGGCGGCTGGCCTCGAATTCGGCAAGCAGAATCCGCGCGCGGCAACTCAAATCGTAATGATGCAGTTCCCGGGCCTCGCCTCCCAGATGACCCCTGCGGTGGCCACCGAGTTGATGATGCAGCTGGCAAGCGTGTTCGGCGGCCGCATGGAAGAGCGCAAGAAGTGGGGCTACCACCTGCCTTCGAGCTGGGAGCTGTTCTTCGACACCGCGAGAAAGATCGGTCAGATCACGAAAACAATCAAGTTCGAAGACGTGTGCAAGAACGACCTCATCGACCAAGCCAACGCTTTTGACGCCGCCAAGGTCAAGGCGGACGCGGTAGGCTTCGCGCTGGCGCCGGAATACAAGTCCGTAGACGTCGAGGCGATCCAGAAAGATCTGTGAGGGGCCAGGGGCGGCGCAGCGGGCCGCCCCTACGTTCTTCACGATGCATTCGACAATTGCGGTGGTTTCTCATGCTCGTCTTTGATCACGTTGGCCTCACCACTACCGAGCAGCAACCAGACGAAAACTGGATCGCGCAAAGCCGCTGCTGGGTGACCAATCCGCGGAGCCACCCCGAGCATATCGAGTTCTTGCGTTATGCTCCAGGGACCACGGTACCCGAGGCGGTTCGGGCTAATCCGCATGTCGCCTACCGCGTCGAGGCGCTGGAGCCCCATTTCGAGGGGCAGGAAATCCTTATTCCACCCTTCGTCGTCGCTGACTTCGCGCGTGTCGTCTTCATCCGCAAACACGGCATGGTGTTTGAATACATGCAGTATCTGAACGACACCTGGTTCGGCGCCTAGATCCAGCTCTGAGAGAACGCTGCAATGGGCTACAGGGCCGTCTATACATATGCTTGGGATCTCGCGGAAGCCGGAGTCTCCACGGCAATCGACCGGTTCCGCGCGCTCGGACTGGACACGGTGACAATTGCGGGCAGCTATCACGCCGGCAAATTCCTGCGCCCCCACGGCAGGGCGGGAAGGGTCTACTTCCCTGAGGACGGCGCGGTCTATTTCAAGCACGATCCAACGCGCTATGGCGCGATCAAACCGGTTCCCCATTCGATGCTTGCGGCGGGCGAGGATATGGTGGGCGCGCTCGCGGCACAGGATCGCATGGCGGTCAACGTCTGGCTTGTCCTGCTGCACAACACGCGGCTCGGCGTCGAGCATCCGAACGCGACGGTCGCCAACGCATTCGGCGACCGGCTGGTTTATAATCTTTGCCCTTCGGCGCCCCAGGCGCGCGCCTATGCAATTGGCCTCGCGATCGACGTCACAGAGTCCTATCCGGTCGCCGGTGTCTCGATGGAAACGCCGGGTTTCCTGCCCTACGCACACGGATTTCATCACGAATTCACTCTCGTCCGCCCCAATCGCTGGCTCGACTCGCAGCTCGGGCTCTGCTTCTGTGAGCATTGCGTGGCAGGGGCGAAGCGGGCCGGAATCCCAGTCGAAGCGCTGCGGCGACGGGTCGCCGGCGACATTGACGCCTATCTGGCTAGCGACGTCGATTTTCCCGCCGACATGGCCGAGGCGTTCTGGCTCGCCGACACTCGCACCGACGGTGATCTCCGGGCGTTCCTCGACTGGCGCTGCACAGTCGTGACATCATTGGTGCGCCAGATTCGCGAGGACGTGCGCAAGGACGCGACGGTGGCGGTGATCCCCTCGGTCGTGCGGCCGACCGGCGGCGCGTGGTACGAGGGCAGCGATTTGAAAGCGCTCGCCGAGGCGGCGGGAGTGATTGAAGCGTGTTTCTACGAGCCGGGCGACGCGCGGGTTAGAGCCGACCTCCACGACGTCAAGCGGCGTCTGCGCGGCGCGGGGAGACTTCGCGGTATCGTCCGCCCCGGCTTTCCCGATCTGGAGACGAAGAGCGAATTCCTCGCAGCGATGCGCGCGCTCGGCTCTGGAGGGGTGCGCGACGCGGCCTTTTACAACTGGGGCCATTTGCGGGATGCCAATCTCGATTGGATCCCCGAGGGTCTCGCCGCGATGGAGAGCGCGGCATGACTTTCGCCGGAAGGATCGTCGCGATCACCGGCGCGGCCGGCGGCATCGGCCAGGCGCTCAGCCATCATTTCGGTGGCGAGGGGGCGAAGATCGCGGCGATAGACCGAAGCGAGTCGGTTCATGATTTTGCGACAGAGCTGACAAAACTTGGAATCTCCGCCAAAGCCGAAGTCGCTGACGTCGGGGACCCGCACGCGGTCGCGGAGGCCTTCGAGAGGCTCGTGGCGAAACAGGGGTCGGTCGACATACTCGTCAACAACGCAGGTTTCTCCAACCATCCGACGCTCGCTCAGACCGATCCCGAAGGTTGGCGCGCCGACGTCAACGGCAATCTTAATGGCGCCTACAATTGCGCCTACGCGGTGCTGCCCGGCATGCGTGCCAAACGGGCTGGGGTCATCATCAACATCGGCTCCGTCAATGGAGTTGTCGCGCTTGGCGATCCTGCTTACAGCGCCGCCAAAGCTGGCATGATTTCCTTGACGCGCTCGCTGGCGCTCGAATACGGCCGCTACGGCGTGCGCGTGAACATCGTGCTTCCCGGCACCGTCCGCACGCCAATTTGGACCGAACGGACAAGAAAGGACCCTAAGGTGCTCGCGACGCTGGAGCGTTGGTATCCGCTCGGCCGCATCGTCGAGCCGATCGACGTCGCCCGCGCCGTCGCCTTCCTCGCCTCGGACCACGCGGCGGCGATCACCGGCGCGGCGCTGCCGGTCGATTGTGGGCTGACGGCGGGCAACATCGTCATGGCGCGTGAACTGACGCTCGAGGATTTCTAGGAGAAGGGCCGTGGACAGGCTTCGCATCGGTGTAATCGGACTCGGATGGTTCGGCGAAATTCACTGCGACGCGATCATTGGCGTTCCCAATCTGGAGCTCGTGGCGCTTTGCACTCGCACGCCTGACCGGCTCAAGGCGATGGCGATCAAATTCGGCGTCGTGAATGCGACTCGCGACTATCGCGACCTCCTCGCCGATCCCGGCATCGACGCCGTATCGATCGTCACCATGTGGGACCAGCACACCGAACCTGCCATCGCTGCGCTCGATGCCGGCAAACATGTATTTCTGGAGAAGCCAATGGCGTCGACCGTCGAGGACTGCCATAAGATCATGGCTGCCGCCAAACGATCGAAAGGCATTCTACAAATCGGTCATATCTGCCGCTTTAATCCACGCTATCGCATGGCCCAACAGGCGATCGCAGCGGGTAAGATCGGGAGAATCGTCGCCATGAGCTCGCGCCGCAACATTCCCGCCGCCTGGACGCCTGAAATTCTCAACAAGATCGGACCGATCGTCGGCGACGCGATTCACGACAGTGATCTAATGCTATGGTTCACAGGCGACAAAATCGTAAGCGCCTACGCTCAGACCGTCAACGTGCGCGGCCTCAAATATCCCGACATCGGCCAGACAATGTATCGCTTCGCCGGCGGGGCGACGGCGACCCTGGAAACTGTCTGGTGCATGCCTGACAAGACCCCGTTCGACATCGACGAGCGCATGTCGATCATCGGCGACGCTGGAATCATCCACGTCCAGGACACATTTCCCAATCTCGGCATCGTATCGAGCGACAAGCTTCACAGTCCGGATACCACCTATTGGCCCGTCTTCGACGGAGCACGCGGCGGCGCGCTGCGCGAGGAGCTCTCCTATTTTGCGTCATGTGCGCTGAAGGGGGAGGCTCCGGCTATCGGTAGGGCGGAAGACGCGGCCGCCGCGCTCCAGGCGACCCTCGCCGCCGAAGAATCCGCCCGCACCGGGCAGGTCGTTCGCATCAACGGTTAAGTCAAAATAATGGAGGGTCAAAGAGATGACCAAAAGAGTTCTCGTCGTTGGCCTCGGCAACATGGGCATGAGCCACGCTCTCGCGTACACTCGGATCCCAGGTTTCGAGGTGACGGGCGTCTG
The DNA here is from genome assembly GCA_963784805.1 of uncultured Alphaproteobacteria bacterium. Classification (GTDB taxonomy): domain Bacteria; phylum Pseudomonadota; class Alphaproteobacteria; order Rhizobiales; family Beijerinckiaceae; genus Roseiarcus. Next base: position 90,197 of record CAWASR010000001.1, on the reverse strand, counting down.
TGAGCGGCGGATCGCCAATCGAAAGCTGCCGCCAGCGCTCGCCAAAGCAAAGAAGTTCACCAAATTCGAGGAGGCTTTGGCCGAACTGAAGCCTGAAGTCGTCTCGATCAACACTCTTCCCGACACCCACGCGGATTTCGCCATCAAGGCGATGGAAGCCGGAGCGCATGTGTTCGTCGAGAAGCCGCTCGCCGACACCGTCGTAAACGCCGAGAGGGTTGTGTCGACGGCGCAACGCACCAAGCGCAAGCTTGTAGTCGGCTATATCCTTCGCCAGCACCCGTCCTGGATCAAGTTCATCGAGATCGCCCGGCAACTCGGCTCGCCGCTCGTCTTTCGGATGAATCTGAACCAGCAATCTAATGGCGAAACTTGGGCATGGCACAAGCGTCTCATGGACAGCTTCCCGCCGATCGTCGACTGCGGCGTCCACTACGTCGACGTGATGTGCCAGATGACGAAGGCCAGTCCCGTCAATGTCCATGCCGTCGGCGCCAAGCTGACCGACGAAGTGCGGCTGAACAATTACGGGATGCTGCAGGTCACGTTTGATGACGGGTCTGTCGGTTGGTATGAAGCCGGCTGGGGACCAATGATGAGCGAGACGGCGTTCTTCGTCAAAGACGTCGTCGGTCCGAAAGGATCGGTGTCGATCGTCATGGCCGAGACCGCAGGCAAGGTGAGGTCGGACGACATTAACGCCCACACCAAGACGAACCAGATTCTTTGGCATCATGCGGACATGTCGAAGCCCGACGAGCGGATCGACATGAGCGACGAGCCCGACCACGACGCTCTCTGCGAGCGCGAGCAGCGCTATCTCCTCAAGGCGATCGACGAGAACATCGATCTCACCGACCACATGAACGACGCGGTCAAGAGCCTGAAGATCGTGCTCGCCGCTGACAAGTCAATCCATACCGGTCAGGTGGTCGCGCTCTGAGCAGGATCGGAAGCGCGGTTGGCGCGCGAAGTTCGAGTCGCGGGAGGTGACGTCCTGGGGCTCGATTTGGTCCTTCGGGAAGGGCGGATCATTGATCCGTCGCAGGCGATCGATGACCTCTTGGACGTCGGTTTTCAAGACGGCCGCGTCGCCAAGATCGGCGCGGGACACTCCGGGGCCGACGTCCGGGACGTCTAGTACAGCTCGCTGGAAGAACGAACCCCATTTGTGGGGTCATGCGGCGAGCGGTTTTCCGGTCATGGTCCACTTGAAGGGCTTGGCGGGGGCGCGATTGAAATAGGCGATGAAGGCTTCGATGCGCGCCTTCAGGTGTTGTTTGGAAGTGAAGCTGGCGCGGCGCAGGAGTTTGCGTGCGAGGATGGAGAACCGGATCTCGATCTGGTTGAGCCAGGAGGCGTGTTTTGGCGTGAAGTGAAAGCTGATCCTGTGGCTTTGGTCGCGCAGAAAAGCTTCACGCGTGGCCATCGAAGCCAGCACGCCGGACTTGCCCTTCTCGCCGAGGTCGTCCTCGATATTGCACAAGCGGGCGACCAGACGCACCAGGCTTTCCGAAACATGCGTGTTGAGATTGTCGGCGATCACGCGCCACTTCGTGGTCGGCGCGCCGGCGGCGAACAGGGTGTCCAGGAAGTTGGCGTAGTCCTGCTCGGCGCGGGTCTCGCCGACGCTGGCGGTCGCCTGGCCGGCGGCCACATCGAAAGCCGCAATCACCGTCTGCGTGCCGTGGCGAATGTATTCGAACTCCCGCCGGGCGACCTTGCCCGGCTGGATCGGCAAGTCGGGGGCGGCGCGCTCCAACGCCTGCGCGCCGGTCATTTCGTCGACCGACACCGTGCGAATGTCCTGCTGCGCCGCCGCGGGCGCCTCATGATAGAGCGTGCAAACCTCGGCGCATTTGTTCGTAGCCGTCCGGGGTGGGCCGCATGGCTGGCAATCGCCGCCGATTTCAGGCCTCTTCGGGCGGCGCCTGGTCCCGGTGAATCCTGATCAAGTCGACGAGGTTGTCGACGCCGAAGTCGGTGAACGCCAAAACGCTCTCGTCTCCGAGTATCCGTCCGGCGGCGGCCGCCTTGCTGTGAGGTCGTGCGTCGCGAAGGGTGTGACCTTAAGGCTAGCTCTAAGGTCACACCCTTCGGCCACGGGTTCTTCCAGCACGGGTTCCTCCAGCAAGGGCGTGACCACACGCAAAGCTGCTTCACTCTTCACCGGGGCCGGGCCGGGCGCCACGTTGGCCTTCAGCGCCGCAAAGCCGCCGCGCATGAAGTCACTGCGCCACAGGCGAACCGTGTCTTCGCGCACGCCGAACGCCTCGGCGATCCGCGAGCTGGTCCAGCCGGCCAGCGTCAGCAGCACGGCGCGGGGCCCGGTCCGCCTCGCCGCGATCCCCTGACCCAGCCACAACGGTCAGGGCGGCGCCTCGTTCGTCTGTTGCCGTGAGCGGCGATCTTCCTGTCATGCCTTGCACTCTCAAAGCAGCGCCGCCAGCGAATCAGACCGCCAAACGTCGGTCAACCAGACGGATACTGCTTAGGTCTTCGGCGACGGCGGCGCCTGCCCCTCCGCCTGCGGCAGGGTCGGATCGAAACAGGCCCAGTCCGGCGCCGATTTGGTCCAGATGATCGCCGCGGGCGTCGCCAGATTCGGATCGTCCAGCGTTCCGACCCTGACGACGATATGGTTGGGACGCTGCTCGGCCTCGCTGAAAAGCGGGGTGCCGCATTTCGCGCAAAAGCGCCGATGCATGATCGAGCCGCTGTCGGCCACGCTCGCGTAATCGGTCGTCGCCCCCGTGACTGTAATCGCATCCTTAGGGAAGACCGCGTTGACGGTCCCGCTTCCCGCGCCGATGAATTGGCAGACGCGGCACCAGCATTGGCGCACGGCCATCGGCCCCTCGGCCTTGATTTCGAACCGCACTGCCTCGCACAGACACCCGCCCGTGATCGCCATTGTCAAAGTCCTCGTCAAACAGCGGGCGCACCATAGGCGAGATCAAGACGACTGGCCAACTCACCACGATTTGCTCGGGCGGCAAATCCGCGCTAGGAGAACGGCTTGCGCGGTCGCCATCATGGCGGTCGCGGCCAAGCAATCTTCCGATGCAGACGAAACGCGTCACGCCGAGACAGGCCTATAGCACTCTCATCCGCCGCAAGCTCGCGGCGGCCGGCGTTCGTCCGACCCGTCAGCGCGTCGATCTCGGCCGTGCGATTTTCGGCGCCGGCGACCGGCACTTCACGGCGGAGATGATCTTCCACGAGACCCGTTCGATCCGCTTCGCGCCGACGCTCGGCACCATCTACAACACGCTCAACGAGTTCGCGCGTTCCGGGCTGTTGCGGGAAATCGCCATCTACGACGCCAAGCTTTGGTACGACACAAAGACCGGCCCGCACTTCCACTTCTATAGCGAGGACACGGAAGAACTGTCCGATATCCCAGATGAATTGTTGCCCGAGTTCAGCATCCCCGCTCCCGAAGGCACGCGCATCGCGGCGATCGACGTCATCGTGCGGCTGAAGCGGGTATAGAGGGGCCGGCGCGGTCCGGGGCGAGCGCGGCGCGGCCAGATCAAGCTCGTGGCTGTCCGCACCGCAAAGTGCTTGCGGCGACGTGCGGCGCTCAGTTTACTCGTTTTCAGAAGTTTGCGACTCATCGCCGTCGCGAGGGGGCCCAGGCGGCCGTCGCCGAGACGCGCGGCGTGGTCGCGTCGAACGGTTTTTCTCGTGAGCGCGCCTAATCCGGACAAAGGGCACCACATGCACGACACCGTCACAGCCGCCATCGAGGCATTCAAGCGTGGCGAGATCGTCGCCGTCACCGACGACGACGATCGCGAGAATGAGGGCGACCTCATCGTCGCCGCCTCGTTGTGCACGACCGAGAAGATGGCCTTCATCATCCGCAACTGCTGCGGCATCGTCTGCGCGCCGCTGACCGCCGACACGGCGCGCCGCCTGCATCTTACCCCGATGGTGGCGATGAACGACGCGCCGCTCGGCACCGCCTTCACCGTCTCGGTCGACGTCAAGCACGGCCTGACCACGGGCATTTCCGCCGAGCAGCGCGCCAACACCGGGCGCGCGCTCGCCAATGGCAACATGGGCGCGAGCGACTTCGTGCGGCCGGGCCACGTGTTCCCCTTGGTCGCAAAGGACGGCGGCGTCCTGATGCGTTCGGGCCATACCGAGGCCGCCGTAGACCTGTGCCGGCTTGCCGACCTGCCGCCGGTCGCGGTGATCTGCGAACTCGCCAACGACGACGGCACGGTCATGGTGGGGCCGCAGATCGAGGCCTTCGCCGACCGGCATAAGCTGAAGCACATTTCCGTCGCCGATCTCATCGCCTACCGGCAGGCGCGCGAGAAGCTGGTCGAACGGGTTGCGGCCTTTCCGGTCAAGACGCCGATCGGCGAACTGACCGGCTACGCCTATCGCACCCGCTTCGATCCGGTCCTGCATTTCGCGTTCGTCCACGGTCCGGTCGGCGATGGCCGCGACATGCCGGCGCGCCTGCATCGGGCCGACATCATCGGCGACATTTTCGGCGGCGGGGTGATCGACCGCGTCCTCAAGCGCTTCCACAAGGAGGGCCGCGGCGTGCTGATCTATTTGCGCGACGGCGCGGCGGGCGTGCCGGCCAACCTCGCCGGCGCCGAACCAACGGTGTCGGACGGCGTACGCGCCAACGAATGGCGAGAAATTGGCCTCGGCGCGCAGATCCTCCGCGATCTCGGCGTCTCCTCGATCCGGTTGCGCACCGACAATCCGCGCAGCTATGTCGGGCTTTCCGGCTTCGGCATCGAGATCGCGGCGGTGGAGCCGGTCGACGGGTGAGGAGGCGAACGCGGCGCTCACCCCTCCATTAGCGCAGCGACATGTGCGGCGACCGAGCGCGCCAGGCTGTCGAGATCATAGCCGCCTTCCAACAGCGAAACGACGCGGCCGCCACACCGTCTTCGTGCGAGCTCGGTGAGGCGTCGAGTCACCCAGTCGAAGTCCGCCTCGATCAGATTGAGATTGCCGAGCGGATCGCGGCGGTGGGCGTCAAACCCAGCCGAGATGATGACGAGATCGGGAGAAAAGGCGTCGACCCGCGGAAGGAGCGCGACTTCCATCGCCTCCCGGAAAGCGGCGCCCCCGTCGCCGGCGCGCAAGGGGGTGTTGACGATCTGATCGTGCTCGCCGCGCTCGCCGAGCGCTCCGGTGCCGGGATAGTTTGGCATCTCGTGCGTCGACGCGTACATGACGGTTCGATCGTCCCAAAAGATGTGTTGCGTGCCGTTGCCGTGGTGAACGTCGAAGTCGACGATCGCGACCCGACCGGCCCCGTGGGCCGCCTGGGCGTGACGCGCGGCGATGGCCGCATTGTTGAAGAAGCAGAATCCCATCGGCGTTGCGACTTCGGCGTGATGCCCGGGCGGGCGCGTCGCGACGAAGGCGTTCTTGACCTTGCCGGACATCGCCTCGTCGACCGCGAAGATCGCACCGCCGGCCGCGCGCAAAGCGGCCTCGAACGAGCCGGGCGACATGAAGGTGTCCTGGTCGATCGCCGTCAGACCCTGCTTCGGCCCCGCGGCGCGGATCGCCTCGATATAGTCGAGCGGATGGACTCGCGCGATCGCCGAAATCTCCGCCCGCGGCGCCTCATCGCGCGCAAGCATCTGGAACGCCTCGCTCTCCAGCGCTCGCTCGATCGCGCGCAGACGGTCGGGCCGCTCGGGATGCCCCTCGCCCATCTCATGCATCAAGCACGCCGGGTGGCTGATGAGCAGCGTGGTCAATGGTCAATGTCCTGACTGGCCTGGAGCTTGCCGATTGAGCATGATGCGATGTCGTTGAATCGCATCATGCTCAAGAGTCCCTGAAAACGCGGGATTTTTGCGCAAAAACCGGTATCCGCTTCTTCGCATTCCGCTATCGAAGGCGCTTTCGCGCCGGCGCCCGGTAACGTCCATCGGTCGTGACCTCTCATCGCGGGATCGGCTCCGGTTTGCAAACGAGTTGTTTGGCTTGCGCCTCGGCGTCGGGATAGAGGCTCGGCAACTCGCTGAAGACGCGCATGACAATATACCCCTCGGGAACAGGTGCGGCTATGCGCAGATCGCGCGAAGGTTCGTCCTCGTCGTCATGGGCCTCGAGCGCCTGGATGTCGGCGGGCGTCGCCAGCACAGCGTCAATGACGCCGCGCCTCGCGGCCTTGTCGGTCAGGGCATAAAAAACCAGGCCGCGACGGGTATGAAACGAGATCGAGGCGAAGGCGCGACCGACCGGCGCGGTCACGCGAATGGGACCGGAGGCGAGATTATAGCGGCAGAAGGCCGCGGCGACTGCCGGATCGGCGTAGGGCAGCGTCTTCTCCGTCGGGCTTGCCCGAGGCAGCGCGACGGTCTCGTTCAGCTGTCCGAGCGGCGCCAACCGGGCGAAGGCGTCCCGGGTGGCGACGACGGGCATGATCAGCACCACAATCAGATGAACGAGTATGGCGATGATCGCCGTCGCGGCGATAAAGACCGCCGCCTCGCCGAAACCAAAGCGTCTCACGATGGGCAGCCGATCCGGGCCACGCTCGGCGTCGCGGATTTCTCGATCCCGCCCGCCGTCGCGCCCAGCGGCGTGTCATAGAGCCTGAGCGCGAGCGCGAAGCGTCCGGGCGCACCGACTGGGAGCCAGTTGCCCGGAGCGACTTGGGCGGAGACTGTGATGGTGAAATCGCCATTGGAAGCCCGCAGGATTTCGGACGAACGGAAGCCGTAGCGCTGCGCCGCGTTTTCGATCGGCCAGCCCTCGGGGTCGACGACGCTGAGCGTCCAGTAGCGCGCCGCCGGCACTTGCGGCCCGATCTTGTAGACGCAGCGCGCATCGAGCGGACGTCCGTCGTCGTCGTCGCGCGCAAGAAGTTGCAGACCCTCGCCGACCGCCAACGGGATTTCGCCGGTGCGCTCCACGCGCGCGCGGGTGTAAGGGTCGGCGTCGATCGAGCCGGCGTGAGCCTCTATTTCCCAGGGGCCAAGCCGCACCCGATCGAACGGACTGGCGCCAGTGAGCGTGTAGGCGGTCGCCGCGAGGCCGATCGCGACGCCAATCGCGCAAGCCAGAAGGGCTTTCACAAAAATTGTCACCCGACAACGATTCCCGGCCGCCCAGGACGCCGATAAGCGCGAGCCCAATGCTTGAAGTCAAGCGTGGGTCGGCGCCCACGCGTGGCGGGTCCGCAGACGCCGGCTCAGGGCGCCGCCGCGCCTGCGCCAACAACGGCGACGCCTCCCGCGCTCAGGGCGGGCCTAGCCGGGCCGACGACCGAGGCCTGAAGGCTTCTTTGCGCCTGTCTCGCCAGATCGCCGATGTCGAGAATGGCCTTCGTCGCCCGCGCCGAAAGCGCGCCGCTCGGCGGCGACGCCTCGTCGTTTCCGGACGCGGCCTTGCCAGCCGCGACCGCCGCCCGCGCGCCCGAAGCGGGCGCCGGCGCTGCGACGCCGAACGGAGGCTTCGGTTCGAGGCCCTGGTGAGCGAAAGCCATGATCTCGCGCCAGGACTGAGCTGGCAGCGAGCCGCCGACCAGGTTCCCGCACGGCGAATTGTCGTCGTTGCCAAACCAGACGCTGCCGACCAGATTGCCGGTGAAGGCGTTGAACCAGGTATTGGTCGAGTTGTTGGTCGTGCCGGTCTTGCCGGCGATGACGAGGCCGGGAATCCGGGCCGCGCGGCCAGTGCCCTCGGACACTACATGAGTCAGGATGTTGTTCATTTCCGCGACCTTGTCCGCCGGCAGCACGCGAACCGAAGGACCGCTGTCTTTCGCGTGAGTATAGATCAGTTTGCCTCTCGAATTGCGGATTTCGATCGCGGCGTAGGGTGTGACGCGCAAACCGCCGCTCGCGAGCGTCGCGTTGGCGCCGACCATGTCGATCATCTTCACTTCGTCGGCGCCGATCGGCAGCGATACGGTATCGACAAGCGGCGTCGTGAGGCCCATCGCGCGCGCCGTCTGGACGATCTTGGCGCGGCCGAGGGCCGCGATCTTGGCTAGGTGGTATTTCTGCTTAGCAGGCCAATAGACCTCGCCGATCTTGATCGACATGCGGATCGCGGCGGTGTTGAACGATTCCGCCAGCGCCCGGTACAGCGGCATGATTCCTCCGCTCTCGCCGTGGTAGTTGTGCACGCAATAGTCTCCGATGCAGACGCTCGAGGCGTCGACCGGCGTGTTGGCGTGATACTTCCCCGTCAGCAGCGCTGTCATGTAGACGAAGATCTTGAACGAGGAGCCCGGCTGGCGTTCCGCCTCGGTCGCGCGGTTGAACTGGCTCGCGCCGTAATCCCCCCCGCCGACCATCGCCCGCACGAGGCCGCCAGTGGTGGCGATTACGGTCGCGGCCTGATGGGCGTGATAGGCGGGGGCCTTATCGCGCAGCATGTTATCGATCACCGACTCGGCTTTGGACTGGAGCGCGCCGTCGAGGCCTGTGCGCACCACCAGAATGCGGTCGTCGCCGAGCTTGCCGGCGTCGGCGAGCGCCTTCACCTCGGAATAGGCGTAGTCCAGATACCAATCGGCGCTGATGTGGCCGCTCTGGTCGATCGGAGTCGCGGGATTGCGGCGGGCGGCATACACCTGCCCCTCGGTCATGAAACCGGCGTCGACGAGATTGCTCAGGACATCGTTGGCGCGCGCGCGCGCGGCCGGAAGATTGACCAGGGGCGAGTATTTCGTCGGGGCCTTGAAGAGACCAGCGAGCATTGCGGCCTCGGCTAGGTCGATGTCGCGCGCTGATTTGCCGAAATAGGTCTGGGCGGCCGCCTGCACGCCAAATGAGCCCGCCCCCATATACGCGCGATCGAGATAGAGCTTGAGAATCTCCTTCTTCGTCAGATGATGCTCGAGCCATAGCGCCAGATAGGCCTCGTTGACCTTCCGCTGAAGCGACCGCTCGTTGGTGAGGAACAGGTTCTTGGCCAATTGCTGGGTAATTGACGAGCCGCCCTGGACGACGCCGGCGGCCTTGGCGTTGATGGTGAGCGCGCGAATCGTGCCCACGATGTCGATGCCAAAATGGCTGAAGAAGCGGCGGTCCTCGGTCGCGAGCACGGCCTTGATGAAGAAATCCGGCAGTTCATCGAACGGAATTGCGTCGTCATGCTTGATGCCGCGCTTGCCGACCTCGACGCCATAGCGGTCGAGGAACGTGACCGCCAGGTCCCCGCGCTTGAGCCAGTCGCTGTCCGCCGTCAGTTGAAACGCCGGGATGGCGAGCGTCAGACCGACGACCAGGCCTACCAGACCGAGGTTCAACCCTTCGCAAGCGAGTTCGACGAGAACGCGAGGGCCGCCGGAGACGTGCAGACGATCGGACGCGGCGTCGATCGTCCGCAAAGCGCCCAGAGTCGTCCGGCGCGCGTTGAACATCGAGGAATCGACGAATGCGTCGAAAGCGAGCAGCGCCCGCGACACCGCGCGCCTCAGCCTCTTGAAACGCCCTTTCGACACGAACGCCCTCAACCAGCGGCCACTGTGGGTGGCACAACATGTGGATCTGACCTAACATAAAGTTAAGCCCGGCCGAAGCGGCTGGGAAGCGGTTTGGAGGCCGGCCGGCGGGTCAGAGGCCCAAGGCGACGAAATGACGATCAAGAACGCCGAGGCCGAGCCGTTCTGGCGCCGGAAGTCGCTCGATGAGATGAGCGCAAGCGAATGGGAAAGCCTGTGCGACGGTTGTGCCCGCTGCTGCCTGATCAAGCTGGAGGATGAAGACACCAGCGACATCCATTTCACCGACATCGGCTGCACGTTGCTCGACGCGAAGGGGTGCCGCTGTCGCGATTATGGCCGACGCCAGCGGCGCGTCTCCGACTGCGTGAAACTGACGCCGACGGCCGTGCGCACGCTAGGTTGGCTCCCTGTCACCTGTGCTTACCGCCTTGTCGCTGAAGGGCGCGATCTGCCGGATTGGCATCCGCTGGTCTCGGGATCACCCGAAAGCGTGCACGAGGCCGGCGTTTCGGTGCGCGGCCGGGTCAGCGCCAGCGAGGACGACCTCGCGCCCGAGCTTTGGCCCGACCGAATTGTCAAATGGCCGAACCGCCCGCCGCGCCGCAGACGCTAACCATATAGAACCAACGCGCGGTCGGGACTCCATCGCGGAGCTGTCGCGAGCGCCAAATTCGAGTTAGCCTCTGTTTGTTTACTGCTGCGATTCGGAGGTCGAGACTATGCGAAGTGTGCTTTTGGCGTCGGCGATCGCGCTTTTGGGCATGAGCGCCGTCCCCGCGAACGCGATGCCTTTTGGCCCGGCGCCGGGTGCGGCGAGCGCTACGCTCGTCGCGTGGGGGTGCGGCCCCGGATGGACCCGGGGCCCCTATGGCCATTGTCATCCGATGGGCGGTCCAGTCGTCCGTCCCGGATATCATTACGGCTATTACCACCATCCGTACGCCCGCCGCTGCTGGTGGCGCGGCGGGGTTCGGGTCTGTAACTGACCCGCCGGCAGGGCCGTTGAAAGCGCGACGGACAAGACATTAATCCGGGCGCCACACTGCAACGAAAAGTCCGAGAGGGGTGTCTTCGCCGGCTTCACGCGGCGGCGCTTGGTCGCGCCGCCAGCGTCTCGCGCCAGCGGGTGAGATTGCGGAACTCGGGCGGAATGGCGATCCGCGCCGGCTTGGTGAAATCGAGAGCGACCAGGCCGGTGATGTCCGCGACCGTGAACCGGTTCCCCGCCACGAAGGGTCGATCGCTGAGAACTCGGTCGAATATCGCCATGGATTGAAGCGCCCGGGGGCGGTTGGCCGCCGCCCAGTCGGCGACCTGCGGGTCCTCCATCAGCCCCATGTGCGGGTGCGTATGACGGAAAACCTGGGCGATCGGCAAGAAAAGGCGCCACTCCGCCCGGCGCTGCCACATTTCGATCGTCGCCCGCTCCAGCGCGGTGACGCCGAACAAATTCGGTTCGGGCTGAAGCTCTTCGATATAGCGGCAGATCGCGATCGACTCGCCGATCACCGTTCCGTCGTCGAGTTCGAGCGCGGGGATCGTCTGAAAGGGGTTGAGGGCGGAGAATTCCGCGGCCTTGTGCTCGAGCTTGCCGAGGTCGACTTCGACCCTCGGAATCGAGACGCCTTTCTCGGCGAGGAATATGCGCACCCGACGGGGGTTCGGGGCAAAATTCGAATTGTAGAGCTTCACCCGGACCTCCCCGTCACAGCGTCGCGGCGGCCGCGCGTGCGTTAGTCGTATTTTATCCTCAACAAATTCTCAATTGGGCGACTTGCGTCAGTCGCCCGTTAATCATTGGACCCCAAAATAAAGGGATGTGTCGGGCGTTGCTTGTCGGGCGGTCATGAGTGAAGTCAAGGCGCATGTGACGGGAGCCGGGGGCAAAAGCGATCCCGAGGCGGCGGCGCGTCGCCGCAAGATGACGCTCCGGCTCCGGCAGACACGCCAATCGCTCGCCGAGGCCAATTCGATCCCCACGCATTCCGCCGCGATGGTGCGTCTGTTCGCCGAAATCAACCGCAGCGCCGCGCCGATGATGGGCGTCATTGCGCTTGGAGTTTGCGGGACCGCGCTGACGTGGCTCGGCGCTGGTCCGCTGGTGACATGGTCGGCCTTCATCGTCTGCGCGATCCTAATTGTCTATGGGCTTCCGATCGCCTTCCTCGACAGCGTCGACGCTGAGAAGGACGCAGGCGCATGGCGGCGCAAATTCGTGCTCGCGACCGGCTTTTGCGGCGCGGCCTGGGCCTATCTCGTGGTGGCGCTTCTCCAGTCAAGCGAGCCCGACGCGCAAGCCTTCGCCGTCGTCGTCATGCTTCTCGTCTCGACCGTGATGTCGCTTCTGGCCGCAGCGATACCGGCGGCGTTCGTGGCGGGGATGCTGCCGATGATCATTGGCGCGATCATCCTCTATGCTCCACGGCTGCATGGGGCCGCGTTGCCGGCGGCGGCGCTGGCGGTCGGCGTCATTGGCTACTTTCTGGTCGTCGTCCATCGCCTGCAGGAAGCGGCGGCGCGCAACATTTCGTTTCAGGCCGAAAAAGACTCTCTCATCGCCGAGCTCGAACAGGCCAAGCTCAATTCGGACGAAGCGCGCCGCCGGGCCGAAAGCGCCAATCTGGCCAAATCGCGGTTTTTGGCGACGATGAGCCACGAACTGCGGACCCCCCTGAACGCGATTCTCGGATTTTCGGAAGTGATGAAGGGCGAATTGTTCGGGCCGCACGGGGTGCCGGCCTACAAGGAATATTCGAACGACATTCATGCCAGCGGCCAGCATCTTCTGATGCTGATCAATGAAATCCTCGACCTTTCGCGGGTGGAGGCCGGACGCTACGAGTTGAAGGAAGAGCCAGTTTCGTTGCCGGAAGTCGTCGAGGAATGCCGGCGCCTGCTGTCGATGCGCGCCAAGAGTTGAAACATCGTCATCACCGAAGCGCTCGACAGCGGATTGCCACGCATCTGGGCGGATGAACGCGCGGTGCGTCAGGTCACGCTAAACCTGCTCACCAACGCGATAAAGTTCACACCACAGGGAGGCTCGATCGTCGTCAAGGTCGGGTGGACCGGCAGCGGCGGGCAATATGTCTCGATCCGCGACACCGGCCCCGGCATTCCACCCGATGAAATTCCGATCGTGCTCTCGTCATTCGGGCGCGGCTCGCTCGCGCACAAGAACGCCGAGGAGGGCACTGGCCTCGGCCTGCCGATCGTCAAGGGTCTGGTCGAAATGCACGGCGGCCAATTCCGGCTGACCTCGGAGATCCGCCAGGGAACGGAAGCGGTCGTCATTTTCCCGCCCGAGCGGGTGATGGATGCGCTTGCTGCGCTCGACCCTGACGCGCCCCCTGAAACGGCGCGCAAACGGAAGCTGCGGTTCCGCGGCCGGCGACCGGATCCGGCGCGCGCGGCCTGAACGACCATCCGCCGCCTCATCGAGGCGTGGCCCTCGACGCCGTGGCCGACTTCAGTCGTCGGACTTCTCGCCGAAGCCGGCTGCTTCGATCGCCAGATGGACCCTGTTCTGGAAGCTTGCGTCCTGCCCCCCCACCAAAAGGGGCGCCGCGTCCGCGACCGCCGCGCAGACGGCCTCGACCCAGCCCGCATCCGCCTTGGCGAAGTCGCTCAGCACGAAATTGTGGACGAGCGCCTTGTCGCCGGGGTGGCCAATGCCAAGGCGCACGCGCCGATAGTCGTTGCCGACATGAGCGCTGATCGAGCGCAGTCCGTTATGGCCAGCGTTGCCGCCGCCGGTCTTGACCCTGACCTTGGCCGGCGCGAGGTCGAGCTCGTCGTGGAAAACGACGAGCGCGCTCGCGTCGAGCTTGTGAAAGCGCAGCGCCTCGCCGACGCTGCGACCGGAGTTGTTCATGTAGGTCTGCGGCGCAAGCAGCGTCACCCGCTGCGCGCCGATCAGGCCCTCGGCGGCCAGCCCATGATAGCGGGCGCGAAAGGGTCCAAGCCGATGGGCGGCGGCGATGGCTGCGAGCGCCATGAAACCGATGTTGTGGCGGTTGCGCGCATGGCGCGCGCCCGGATTGCCGAGTCCCGCGATGACGAGCATGCACTGCCATTCGATCAGCTTGGGGCGCCTCGGGCTCCGCCGGGACGGGGAAGGGCCGCGCCACCCTGCGCGACCCCCGGATCGCCGTCTCGCGGGCGGCGGTCAGCCTTACTTCTTGGCCGAGGGCTTGGCGGCCGCGGCTGCCGGGGCTGCCGCGGCCTTGGCCGGTTCGGCCGCCGCCGCGGGCGTCGCCGCCGCGGCGGTCGCGGCGGGCGCTGTGGCGGGCGTCTCCTCGACCATGACCGTCGGCGGGACAATGGTCACGACGGTCAGATCGGCGCCGGAATGGACCGGTTTGCAGCCTTCCGGCAGCTCGATCGCCGAAACATGCACTGAGTCATGGAAATCGAGACCGGTGAGATCGATCGTGATCGCCTCCGGGATGGCGTCGGTCGGGGCCATGACCTCGACCGAGTGCAGGACCAGATTGAGCGCGCCACCCTTCTTCAGGCCGGGCGAGGCTTCGCGGTTGACGACGTGCACCGGCACGCCGATGCGCACCCGTGATCCGGTCGCCAGACGAAGAAAGTCGACATGCACAGGCCAGTCGGTGACGACGTCGAGCTGGAAGTCTCGCGGCAGCACGCGCTCCTTGCGCCCCTCAATCTCGAGATCGAAAATGGTCGTCAGAAAATGCCCGGCGAAAATGTGTTTGTTGACCTCCTTGAAGTCGACCGAGATCGGTACGGGCTTCAAACCGCCGCCATAGATGACGGCGGGAACGCGGCCTTCGCGACGAACGGAGCGGGCGGCCCCCTTGCCTGTCCCGCTGCGCGCCACGGCCGCGAGTTGCTTGATCGCTGCCATGATGATGTCCCTTTAGAGTTGCTCGCGCCCTGCCTCCAGGGGTGTCGGAATCGGCGCGAAGCGCAGGCTTATAGGGGAGGCGGCGAGGCGGGGCAAGCAGGCGCGTCCGCGCAAGGACGCCAAAAGTCCGACCGTCGGCGGCGCCGGAATGTCTGACCGGTCGCGGGGCCGACCCCAAGCCGCCCATTCCAGCCGCATTGATTCTCGCTCAATTCACCCGGATCAGCATCTTGCCGAAGTTCCCTCCGCGCAGCAGGTCGACGAGCCCCTGCGGCGCGTTCTCGAGACCGTCGCGGATCGTCTCGCGCCAGGTCAAGCGCTTGGCGGCGACAAGGCCGGCGAGCTCGGCGATCGCCTGCGGCCACAGGTTGAGGTGATCGGAGACGATGAAGCCCTCAACCTTGATGCGCCTGATGAGGAAGATGCGCATATCCGGCAGCGCCGTCGGCGCGCCTTCATAGGAGGCGATGAGGCCGCAGATCGCGACGCGGGCGAAATCGTTGAGCCGCCGCAAGGCCTGCTGGAACGGCTCGCCGCCGACATTCTCGAACAGCCCGTCGACGCCATTGGGCAGCGCGCCTTTGATCTCCTCGGCGAAGCGCGGCGACTTGTGGTCGACGCAGGCCTCGTATCCAAGCTCCTTGACCGCGTAGTCGCATTTTTCCGGGCCCCCGGCGACGCCGACCGCCCGCGCCCCGGCGTGACGGGCGAGCTGACCGACGACCGAGCCGACCGCGCCGGTCGCGGCCGAGACCAGCACCGTCTCGCCGGCCTTGGGCGCGATGATCTTGTTGAGGCCGTACCAGGCGGTGACGCCCGGCATCCCGACTGGCCCGAGATAGGCCTGGATCGGGATCGCCTTGGCGTCGATCGCGTTGAAGCCGCTGCCGTCGCTGACCGAGTAACGCTGCCAGCCGCCCGGGCCGACGACCGCGTCGCCCGACTTGAACCGTGGATTCTTTGACGCCTCGACAATGCCGACCGCGCCCCCGCCCATCACCGCGCCGACCTCCTGCGGCTTGGCGTAGGACTTCGCATCGCTGAGCCGCCCGCGCATGTAGGGGTCGAGCGAGAGAAATTGATGCCTGACCAGAACCTGGCCGTCTGCGAGCGCGGGAACCGGGGTTTCGACAATGCGAAAATTGGCCGGCGAGACCTTGTCGGCCGGACGGTGGTCGAGCAGGACTTGCGTATTCGTGGGCATGGGGGCGTCTCCTGAGGCGGGCGTACTGGCGGGGCTTTGCGCGCGAGCTTAAGGCATGTCGACGCTCGACGGAAACGTGTGCGCTTCGACTTCTGCGTGCCTCGACTGTTGCGGGTCGAGAAGGCCCTCGAAGGACGTGGCGAGGCGTCAGGCCTACAGCGTCCCGAACAGCGCGTTGAGGAGTCCCTTGCTGCGCCTGCCGGTCCGGCCGCCGCCGACGTTCGGGATTGAGGCCGGCGGAATCGGCGCCGCGCCGTCGGCCGGGCTCGAGGCGCCACGCGAGGCGCGAGTAGGGGGCGGGGCGAGACTGACCGGCGCCGAGGTCGATGCGGGCGAAACGCCGCCCCGGCCGCCCGGGCGGGGCGTCGGCGCCTGCGCGCCGGTCAGATCGAGCGGCGGCAGCAGCGGAGCGAACGGGTTCGGCGCCTCTGCGGGACGCCAGGTCCCGAGCGGCAGGCCGGCGACCGGCACGCCCTGGTGCGCGGCCTTCATGAACCGGCTCCAGATCTCGACCGGCAGATTGCCGCCGGAGACTTTTCGGGTCGGGCTCGAGTTGTCGTTGCCGAGCCAGACCGCGGCGACCAGATAGCTGGTGTAGCCGACGAACCAGGCGTCGCGCCACTCCTGGCTGGTGCCGGTCTTGCCGGCCGCCTGCCAGCCCGGTAATTCCGCCTTGCGGGCGGTCCCGGTCAGCAGCGTCTCCTCCATCATGTGATTCATCATCGCCACATATTGCGGTTCGATGACGCGCCCGAAATTGGCGTTGCGCCTGGCGTACAGGAGCTTGCCGCGCGCGGTGCGCACTCTCGAGATCACATGCGGCTGCACGCCGACGCCGCCGTTGGCGAAGGCGGCGTAGGCGGTGACCATTTCGAGCGGCGTCACTTCCGACGAACCGAGCGCGATCGATGGGACGGGGTCGAGGTCGGAGCTGATGCCGAGCCGGTGCGCGACCGCGGCCACGGCCTTCGGCCCGACCTCGAGACCGAGCCTGACCGCGACCGTGTTGAGCGACAGCGACAGCGCCTTGGTCAGCGTGACGGGACCGAAATATTCGCGGCTGTAGTTCTCCGGCTTCCAGCCCTTGACCGAAATCGGCGCGTCCTCGCGCACGGTGTCCGGGGTGAGGCCCTTCTCCAGCGCCGCCAGATAGACGAAGGGCTTGAACGAGGAGCCAGGCTGGCGCTTGGCCGAGACCGCGCGGTTGAACTGGCTGTCGGCGTAGTTCCGTCCGCCGATCATCGCCTTGACCGCGCCGCTGGGGTCGATCGCGACCAGCGCTCCTTGGCCGACGCCGTACCGGGCGCCTTTCGCGTTGAGCTCGTCGGTCAGCGCCCGCTCGGCCTCGTTCTGCATCTTCAGGTTGATGGTGGTCGTCACCACAATGTCCTGGTCGATGGCGCCGATCGTGTCGTCGAGCGCGTCCATCACGTAGTCGGCGGCGTAATTGATCGATCCCGCGCTGGTGTCGCGCCGCACTTGCGCCGGGTTGGCGAGCGCCATCTTGGCCATCGCCTCGGTGATGCGCCCCTGCGCGGCCATGGCGGCGATGACCGCGGCGGCGCGCTCGTTGGCGCCCCTCGGATTGTGATTGGGCGCGAGCCTGGACGGCGACTTCATCAGCCCGGCGAGGAGCGCCGCCTCCGGCAAGGTGACGAACCTGGCGCTCTTGCCGAAGTACTTCTGCGCCGCGGCCTCGACCCCGTAGGCGCCCGAGCCGAAATAGACGCGGTTCAGATAGAGTTCGAGGATCTGATCCTTGGAATATTTGTGCTCGAGCCACAGGGCGAGGATCGCCTCCTGGATCTTGCGCGAGAGCGTGCGCTTCTGGGTCAGGAACAGGTTCTTGGCGAGCTGCTGGGTCAGCGTCGACCCGCCCTCGATGTCACGGGCGCCGGTCAGATCGCGAAGAAACGCGCGCGAAATTCCGATCGGATCGATGCCGTGATGCGAATAGAAGCGGCGGTCCTCGATCGCGACGAAGGCCTTGGGCAGATAAGGCGGCAGGTCGATGAGCCTGACCGCCGCGCCGCCGGTGTCGCCGCGATTGGCGATCAGCGAGCCGTCGTCGGAAAGGATGGCGATGTTGGGCGGGCGCCTCGGCACCGCGAGCTGGTCGATCGGCGGCAGCTGGCTGGCGTAATAGGCGACAATTCCGGCCAGCCCGACGAAGCCCCAGACGCCGAGCACGAAAGTCCAGTAGGCGAGGACGCCGAACCCAGAGCGGCGCCGCCTGCCTTTGCCCTTCGCCCGCCGCGCCGATTTGGTCGAGGCTTTCTTCGCCTTGCGGCTTGACGACGGGCGGTCGGCGGGGTCGGCGCGCAGATCAAAGCGGGCGCTCTCGTATCCCCGGTCGAGGCGGGGCTCGATCCGCGTCCGGTTTTTCTTGCCGCCTCGGCCGAACATCGCCGCTCCCGCTCGCGGGCGTCGCCCCTGGGAGCCTCGCGCGTAACGCCCCCCGCCGAGAGCAGCATCCTAGGCTGCGCGATTTAAGGGCTGGTAAACCTTTCGCCAAAATTGACGGAAAGGTGAAAATCCGGGAGGAACGGCTTTCGGTCGGCGTGCGCCCTTGCGTTGGCGCGAACGCCTTGGCAAAGTCCGCGCCCCCGTTCGGGGCTCGTCGGGCGTCACCAGAGTTCGGAAGTCATGCGATGAAGGTCACCGTCGAGCGTTCCGTCCTGCTCAAGGCTCTCGGACATGTGCACCGCATTGTCGAGCGCCGCAACACCATCCCGATCCTCGCCAATGTGCTGATCGAGGCCGCTGACGGCAAGCTGGCGCTGAAAAGCACCGACCTCGACCTGGAGGCGAGCGAATCGGTGGTCGCCGAGGTCGCCCAGGCGGGCGCGACGACGGTGCCGGCGCATGTGATCTACGAGATCGTGCGCAAGCTGGCGGAGGGCGCGCAGGCGAGCCTCGAGACCGAAGCCGAGACTGGCCAGCTGTTGTTGCGATCGGGCCGGTCGCGCTTTCACCTGCAAGCTCTGCCGGCCTCGGATTTCCCCGACCTCACGTCGGGCGACTTCTCCCATGCCTTCGCCCTGCCGGCGGTCGAACTGAAACGGCTGATCGACAACACGCAATTCGCCATCTCGACCGAGGAGACGCGCTACTATCTCAATGGCATTTTCCTGCATACGGTCGATGTCGGCGGGACCACGATGCTGCGCGCGGTCGCGACCGACGGGCACCGTCTGGCGCGGGTCGAAACGCCGGCGCCGGAGGGCGCGGCCGGCATGCCTGGAGTCATTGCGCCGCGGAAGGCGGTGAACGAGGTGCTGAAGCTCCTGGAGGACATGACGCAGGACGTTCGGATCGAGATGTCGGCCGCCAAGGCGCGCTTTCGGTTCGGCGATGTCGTATTGACCACCAAGCTGATCGACGGCACCTTCCCCGATTACGCGCGTGTCATTCCGACCGGCAACGACAAGCGTCTCGTCGTCGACAAGGACCCGTTCGAGAAGGCGGTCGACCGGGTGTCGACCCTGTCATCCGAGCGCGGCCGCGCAATCAAACTGGCGATCGCCGAAGGCAGGATGACGCTGTCGGTCAACAACCCCGATTCGGGTTCGGCGAGCGAGGAGATCGAGGTCGACTACGATTCGGCCCCGATCGACATCGGCTTCAACGCCCGCTACCTGCTCGACATCGTCGGGCAGCTGTCGAGCGACACGGCGCTCATCCGTCTCGCCGATCCCGGTTCGCCGACCCTGATCCAGGATCGCGACGGCGCGTCCGCGCTCTACGTGCTGATGCCGCTGAGGGTGTGAGCGGCGAAGCGCAATTGGCGCGCGGGCGCACGAGGCGGACTTTGGACGAAGCCGCCAATATCCAGCTGCGAAGCAAGTCGGGCGCGGACGCGGCGCGGATGGCGATGCGCGAGGGGAGGCGTTGACGATGCGTCGTCCGGCAGTCCCTGCGGCTCGAAGATCCGACGCTGCGTCGCTCAGTTCGCCGCGGCGATCTCCTCCAGGCCGCGTCCGCCCGTCCACACGCCCTCGATCTCGAGCGCATCCGACAGATGCACGAGGTCGGCGCGGAAGCCGGGCGCGAGGCGGCCAATTCGGTCGTCCAGCCCGATCAGGCGCGAAGGCGTCAGCGTCGCCATTCTCAGCCCGTCGGCGATCGGCAGGCCGAGAGCGTTGACGACGTAATCGACCGCGTCGCGCATTGTGATCACGGCGCCGGCAAGGGTGCCGTCCCCCTCGGTGAGCCTGCGGCCGACGCGGCTGACGCGACGCCCCTGCAGCTCGAAGACGGCAGGCCCGCCGGCGGCGGGCGGCATGGCGTCGGAGACAAGCGCGACGCCGCCGGCGCCCTTGGCGGCGATGGCGGCGCGACAGGCGGCCGGATGGACGTGTTCGCCGTCGGCGATGAGCCCGCAGACGACGCGCGGATCGGCGAGCGCGGCGCCGACGACGCCGGGCGCGCGCGAAGAGAGCTGGCTCATGGCGTTGAAGAGATGGGTGACCGCCCGGGCGCCGGCGTCGAACACCGCGCGGGCTTCCTCCGCGCTCGCCTCCGAGTGTCCGAGGCTGACGACGATTCCGGCCGCCGCGAGGCGCGCGATCAGCTCCAGCGGAACCGAGGCCGGGGCAAGCGTGACCACCATGACGCCCGTACGCCCGGCGATCAGCGCCTCGACGTCCTCATCGCCCATGGCGCGGATAAATTCGACTGGATGCACGCCCTTGCGGCGGGGATCGATGAAGGGCCCTTCGACATGCACGCCGAGCGCGCCGGGGACGCGGCCCTCGGCCGCGCGCGCCGCGGCAAGCGCCGCGGCCAGCACCTGCGGCGCGTCGGTGACGACGGTCGGTAGAAATCCGGTGACGCCTTCGCGCCGGTGCGCGGCCGCGATTTTCCCGATCGCCTCCATTGTCGGCTCGGCGTTGAACAGCACGCCGCCGCCGCCGTTGATCTGCCAATCGACGAAGCCGGGAGCGAGAATTCCGCCGCCGAGTTCGACCTGCTCGCCGCCGCGCGGGCGATCCTGGAAGCTCGCAAGCGCCCGGATGGAGCCGCCTTCGACGATGAGCGCCCGATCGTCGTGAATCGCTTCGCCGTCGAACAGGCGCGCCCCATAGAGAACTTTCATCGCGGGCTTCCCCCTCAGGTTGCGACGGTTCCGCCGGCCAGCAAAATCGCGCCGTCGGTCGAGTCGTGCAGCGGTCGGACGAGCAGCGCGGCGATGTCCGGCTCGAGATAGGGCCGCAGGGCCTCGCCGGCCCCGCCGACCAGCGCCACTCTCAGCGCGCCGCGCGCGACGACGCCCCGCGTCAGCGCGCTGATCCCGCGCGCGGCGGCGGCGACGATGTCGAGCGCGTTCGGATCGCCTTCCGCGGCGGCCCTGAACGCGAGCGGCGCGAAAGCCCCGTAGTCTCCGGGCTTGGCCGTCAGCGCCCAGCGCAGCATCGCGATCACGTCGTCGCCGAATTGGCTCAGGATGTCGCGCGTGAGCGCGCTCGCGGGCCCGAGTCCGTCATAAGCGCGGGTCGCGGCGCGCAGCGCGTCGAGGCCGATATGGGCGCCTGATCCGTCGTCGCCAAGCGCGAAACCGCGCCCGCCGATGATGGACTCCTTGCCGCCAAGGCGGACAATCGCGGCCGATCCGGTGCCGGCGATCACCAGGCCGCCGTCCGCGCCGGCATGGGCGCCGATGCAGGCGGCGGTTGCGTCGTTCGCCGCGCGGACGAGCGCATAGCCCGGAAAGACCTCGACGATCCGCGCGGCGTCGCCCGCGTCGTTGAGGCCCGCGAGGCCGAAGCCGATCGCGATCCGCCCGCGCTCGGCGGCGCTGAGCCGCCCCGCGCTTAAGACATCGTCGACGATTCCGCGCAGAACCGCGATCGCCCCCGGAAAGTCGACATGAATATTGGCGGCGGCGCCCGCGGCTTCGGCGACTGCGCGCCCTTGACCGTCGCGCAGCCGCGCGCGGCAGCGCGTTGCGCCGCCGTCGACGCCGATATGCCAATGCGCCCCGTCGGTCACGCGCGTCTCGGGCAGGCGTCGCGGATGTCGGGTGCGGGAACCAGTCCCCGCATCGCTGGTCTCCAATCGGGTCGGTCCCATTTGGCTCAGTCTTAATGCGACATTCCGATCACGATGGCGAGTCCGACCCGCCAAATGGTCACACGCCGGCCAGCGCCGCCGCGGCCGCCTGGAGCGCCCGCGCCGCATCGCTGGCGCCAAGCCTTCGTTCGCTCGACCGCGGCGGATTCTGCCCAGGCGTCGCCGGCAGATGGACAAACACCGCGCGTGTCGCCGGCGCCTCGACGCCAAGGTAATGGAGCGCGCCGTAGTAGAGATGGTTGCAGACATAGCCGCCGGCGTTGGTCGATACTCGGGCGCCAAGGCCGATCTCGCGGATCCCGCGCGCGACCTGCTCCGCTGGCGCGGTCGCCTCCAGCCGCTCGGGGGCGTCGGCGACGACCGCTCCACCGCCGCCCCGGACGCCGCGATTGTCGGGCGCGGACGCGCTGTCGCGATTGCGGGCGAACCGCTCGACGTGAATGACGCCGCTCCCTGCCGCCTGGCCCGCCATCAAAACGGCTTCCGGCCGCAGGCGCTCGAAGGCCCGGATCAATTCGGCGACCGAGGCGCCGTAGGCGCAGGGCAAAAGCAGCGCGGCGACGATCCACTCGCCACGACGCCAGCCGTCGAGCCGGCGCGCCGCCTCCCAGGAGGAATTGACCGTCTCGCCGCCGAACGGTTCGAAGCCGGTGACCAAAATCGTACGCGGACCGCTCAATCGCCTCTCATGCGAACAGGCTGCCCCGATCGGCGAGGCGGCGCACATGGAGGTCCGCGTCGCCGTAAGCCGCGTCGATCATCGTCAGGCGCTTGAACAGGTGGCCGACCTTGTATTCGTAGGTCATCGCGATGCCGCCGCCCAATTGCACCGCCTGCTGGCCGATGAAGCGGCCCGAGCGGCCGATCTGGGCTTTCGCCGCCGAGATCGCCTTGGCGCGCTCGCCGTCGTCGTTCTCGCCCGCCATCATGGTCGCCAGATACATCATGCTGCGCGCCTGTTCGAGCGCAACCACCATGTCGGAGGCGCGGTGCTGCAAAGCCTGGAAGGAGCCGATCGGCACGCCGAACTGTTTGCGCGTCTTCATGTATTCGACCGTCATCGCCAGCGCTTCGCTCATCGCCCCAACCGCCTCGGCGGAGAGCGCCGCGATCGTCTCGTCGACCGCGCGCTCTATTTGCCCCAGCGCCGCTTCCGGATCGCCCAGCACATCTTCCGCCCCGACCCGCACGTTGGCGAGCGTGACGTCGGCCGCGCGCTGGCCGTCCTGCGTCGGATAGCCGCGCCGAGCGACGCCGGGCGCGTTCGCGTCGACCAGATAGAGGCCGACGCCGCCGCGGTCGCGGCGGCCGCCGGAAAGTCGGGCCGAGACGATCAGCTTATCTGCGCTGTCGCCCTGGCCGACCAGCACTTTCTCGCCGTTGAGCACGGAGGCGCCGCCGTCCTTGCGCGCGCTCACCCCCACGTCGTTGAGATCGAAGCCCGATTGCCGCTCGGCATGGGCGAAGCTCAGGCGCAAGTCGCCGGCGGCGATCGCGCCGACGAGTCCGGGCCGCCGCTCGGCGCTCGCCGCATGCCGCAGCAGCGCGCCGCAGAGAACCACGGTCTGAAGATAGGGCTCGAGCGCCAGCGCCTTGCCGAACTCCTCCATCACGATCATCGTCTCGATCGCGCCGCCGCCGAAGCCGCCGTCTTCCTCCGCGAACGGCGCCCCGAGCAGGCCCATGTCGGCGTATTCGCGCCAGAGCTTGTCGCTCCAGCCCTGCGCGCTCGCCTGATAGGCCTTGCGGTCCTCGAAGCCGTAACGGCTTTTCATCAGCCGCGCGACATTGTCGCGCAATTGTTCCTGTTCGCCGCTGAGGTCGAAGTCCATGGCGCTAGAGTCCCAGTATGGCCTTGGCGATGATGCCGCGCTGGATCTCGTTCGACCCGCCGTAGATCGAGACCTTGCGGGTGTTGAAATAGGCCGGCGCCAGCGGGCCCGCCCAGTCGGGGCCGATCGGCGGCTCGTTCGCCCGATCGTCCGGGTCGTCATAGGGCAAAGCGTAGGGTCCGACCACCTCCATCAAGAGCTCCGTCGTCGCCTGCTGGATTTCCGAGCCCTTGATCTTGAGCACCGAGGAGGCGGGATCGGGCTTGCCCGAGTTGGAGCGGTTGGAGATGACGCGCATCTGGGTCATTTCGAGCGCCTTCAATTCAACCTCGACCGAGGCGAGCTTGGCGCGGAAAAACGGATCGTCGATTTTCGGCCCGGAGCCGTAGACGGAAAGCGAGGCGAGCTGGCGCACCCGGTCGAGCCGCGCCTTTGACACGCCGACGCGGGCGATGCCGTTGCGCTCGTTGGCGAGCAGGAACTTGGCGTAGTCCCAGCCCTTGTTCTCCTCGCCGACGATGGCGTCGAGCGGAATGCGCACGTCGTCGAAGAAGACCTCGTTGACCTCGTAGCCGCCGTCGATGGTCTGAATCGGCCGGACCGTGATCCCCTTCGATTTCATGTCGGCGAGGAAGAACGAAATGCCCTGCTGCTTCTTCGCCTGCGGGTCGGTGCGGGCGAGGACGAAGATCCAGTCGGCGTATTGGGCCATGGTGGTCCAGGTCTTCTGGCCCGAGATCACCCAGGAATCGCCGTCGCGGCGCGCGGTCGTGCGCAGGCTCGCCAGATCCGACCCGGCGCCGGGCTCGGAGAAGCCCTGGCACCACCATTCGCGCAAATCGGCGATCGGCGGCAGGAACCGCTCCTTCTGCGCTTGCGAGCCGAAAGTGTAGATAACCGGCCCGACCATGCTGACGCCGAAGGCGATCGCTTCCGGCGCATTGGCGCGCTGGGTCTCGTCGAGAAAAATCGACAGCTTGACCGCGCTCCAGCCCGTGCCGCCCCATTCCTTCGGCCAGTGCGGGACCGACCAGCCCTTGTCGGCCAGAATTCGGGTCCAGCGCACGTAATCGTCCTTGGCGAGCTTCCGGCCAGCGACGCCTTTGTCGCGGATCGAGGCCGGCAGATTGTCGCGCACGAACGCGCGCACCTCGGCGCGAAACGCCTGCTCCTCCTCGGTCAGTCTGAGATCCATCGCCGCCTCCCGGAAGTGTGCGCCTCGGCGCTTCTCGCGCCCAGTGTCGGGCCTCGTCGCGACGGCGTCAACTTGCCCCGCGACGGGTGCGCCGCGACGGCGCTGAAGGTTCTGTTGAAATTGAGCAATCGATGGGCGCGAGCGTTATCTTCGAATGGAATGAAATCGCGCACGCCCGTGTGGTTATTCAAATGCATGTCAACGTGGGCCGTCAGGGGGCCGTCAGGGTTTCATCTTTGGCGATTGGCCGCTATACCGCGACGCGATCGGGAGCAGCCCGACGGAGGAACCGCATGCATTGCAATCGAAGACCATCCCCCCTCGCGGGCGCGCTCGCGCTGGGCGCGGCGATCTCAGTCCTGCCGCTGATGACGACAGCCGCCGAGGCGCAGGCGAAGCGGCCCAACATCGTCATGCTGATGACGGACGACACCGGCTGGAACGATTTCGGCGCCTATTCCGGCGGCGGCGCCGCGCTGGGCCATCCGACGCCGAATGTCGACAGGATGGCCAAGGAAGGCGCGGTTTTCACCAGCTGGTACGGACAGGCGAGCTGCACCGCCGGCCGCGCCTCGTTCATCACCGGGCGCGTTCCGATCCGCTCGGCGCTGTCGATCGTGGTGGCGCCCGGCGACCCGAACTTCCTGCGCAAGCAGACGCCGACGATCGCCGAGTTCTTCAAGAAGAACGGCTATGAAACCTATTTCTCAGGCAAGTGGCATCTCGGCGACAAACCAGAGTTGTTCCCGATCGAGCACGGCTTCGACGAGATGAAAAACTTCGCTGCCTATTATGCCGGGGTCTACAGCTACGACAACACCAGCAAATGGTTTCATCCCTGGTTCCCGTCCTACAATCCAAAGTTCCAGCAATACTTCAACGAAAACGTGAACCTGAACGAATATGAGGGCGTCGCCGGCCAGCCGGCCAGGAGCGTCGGCAAGATCGACTACGCGCGCTTCGCAACCTTCGACGAAAATCAGGCCGCCAACGCAGTCGATTACATCAAGGCGCACGCCAACAGCGACAAGCCGTTCTTCATGGACGTCAACTACCTCAAGATGCACAACCCGACCAACGCGGCGCCGGACTTCGCCGGCAAGTCGCATCTCGGGGACTATTCCGACTCGCTGATGGAGCTCGATTCCGACATCGGCAAAGTGATGGACGAGATCCGCAAGGATGCGCCCAACACCATCGTCATCGTGACCGCCGACAACGGCGCCTGGCTCGACGCCTATCCGGACGCCGGCACGACGCCGTTCCGCGGCGAGAAGGGCTCGCCGTTCGAAGGCGGCTGGCGCGTGCCCGCCATCATGTGGTGGCCGGGCCACATCCCGGCGGGCGCGAAATTCGACGAGATGATGTCGCATATCGACTGTTGGGCGACGCTCGCCGGCATGGTCGGTCTGACGCCGCCTCCGCATGAATGGGTCGACAACGACGGCAAGCCGATCTACTTCGACAGCATCGACAACAGCGCCTACATCCTTGGCAAGGCGCCCCATTCGGCGCGCAAGTCGTGGGTCTATATCGACGGCGAGAGCTTCGAAGGCGTGCGGGCCGACATCGGCGGCGATCCCAAGGAGCCTTGGGTCAACATCGCCTGGAAGATGCTCTACACCGCCAGGGATTCGTGGCTGGGCGTGGAGTTCGAACCTCGGCTCGATCCCGGCGCTCTATAATCTGACCATGGACCCGTATGAGAAATACGACATGATCTTCAACGGCGCGGCGCCGTCTCGGGTCATGACGACCTCGCCGGGCAAATATTCCGGTCAGGACAACGGCTGGGTGATGGCGGTGCTCGGCCCGGTGATGATCGACTTCGACAAGACGGTCATGAAGTTCCCGAACGTCAAACGCTTTGTCGGCGGCGCCTCGACCGACCTTATCCCCAATCTCCAGCATCCGGAGAACCCGGTCCCACTCTTGAAGCAGCAGATCGAGAAGCAGGGCGAACCGCATATCGGCGGCGCAGGCGGCTGACGGCAAGTCGAGCCGGACGAGCAAATGCAAAAGGGAGGCGGCTTCGGCCGCCTCTTGGCGCTTTGATGAGACGCAGGGCGCGATGAAGACGTTCGTAAATGCGTATCGTGCTTGCGAAGTTTCGTCACTGCGAGCCATAGGGCGTCCAAGACGCCCGTCTCTCGGCGGGCCATGGCGAAGCAGTCCAGTCTTGCACGTCGCGCCGATGGATCGCTTGGTCGCTATGTTTGTCGCAATGACGCGTATCCGCCGCGCCGCCGCGCCGCTTCGCCGCATCAGCTTCGCCGTTCTGATCGCGATCGGCGTGGTCGGTTCTGCCGCTTCAGTCTGCGCCGCCGCCGCGCCGACGGCCGACGCGGTGGCGGCGTTCGCGATGCATTGGTTCACCGAAACGCAGGCCGGGCGGACCGACCGCTCGCAATACGCCCCCGCCTTCGGCGCGGAAGTGACCACGGCGGCGGTCGCGACCATGTCGCACGACCTCAACCGGTACGGGGCGGCGCCGTTGCGCGCCGAAATCGTGGAATCGAGGAAGGAAGGCGGCCAGACCTTTTACACGATCAAGTTCGTCTTCCCGCGCGGCGACGCGACCACTCTCGTGTTCGGCTTCGACGCGGCCGGCAGGATCACCGGCGTCGCCCCCGCCGGGATGGCTGGCGACTGACGGGAAAATCGGCCCGGACAACGTCTGGCGCAAGGTGAAGGGCGCACAATAAGCAAAATGTGCGGGGCGGCGATTTGGCAGTAGTGGATCATCGCCAAACTGACCGACGAGCTTCCTGATGCGCTCAAAAACGTGCGGACGCGCCCGCTGTTCATCATGCGTCTCGTTCCGCATTGCGCCGCAGTTCGAGACCGCGGCCCCGAATTACGACCGGATCGATCGCGTCATCGCAGTGGGGATCGGCCATCGCCGCGCCGACGGCTGGGTCTACAGCGTGTTCGACGCGCGGCCGGATTGATTTTCGTCCGGCTTTCAGGCGTTTCCCGCGCGGGGAATGAGGATGACGGCATACCGGAGACGCCCGAACAGAGAAGCATGGCGCTGCTGATGCTTCATGGCCGGTTTTCGGGCGGAAATTTGAAAGCCGACTGGATCGCGGTCGATATTATCCGCGTCGAGGACGGGAAGTCACTGAGCACTGGGACGTGATCCAGGACGAGGCGACGCGGAAATCATCGTAGGAGCGGGCGGCCGATGTTCGACGACGCGCTTCCCGAATAGGGAGTGCCTGCGGCTCGCGCTCAGGCCGCCGCGGTCAGCGGGGCGGCGGAGGCGGCGACCCGGTTTCGCCCGTCGCGCTTGGCTTCGTAGAGCGCGGCGTCGGCCTTGGCCAAGAGGGCGGAGACAGTCCGGTCCCGCTCCGACGTCGCGGCGAAACCGATGCTGAGCGTGATCGCCGCCGTCGCGCCGTTCAAGGCGAACGCGTGTCCGGCGAATGTCTTCCGAACCCGCTCGGCAAGGGCCAGGGCTTCGCCGCCGCCGCAATCGCCGAGAATCGCGACGAATTCCTCACCGCCGAGACGGGCGAGAAAGACATGGTCGCGATCGATTGTCTGACGCAAGAGGTCGGCGACGCGCTTAAGAGCCAGGTCGCCGAACTCATGACCGAACACGTCGTTGACCTCCTTGAAATGGTCGAGGTCGCACATCAGCACCGCGGCCGGACGACCTCGCGCGGTCATGGCGTCGACCGCGCGGGCGGCGATGCCTTCGAATCCGCGCCGGTTGAGCAGGCCCGTCAGCGGGTCGGTGCAGGCGAGCCGGATCAGCTCGTCGCGCGCGACGTTGAGTTCGCGCAGCGTCATGACGCTGCGGATGGCGACGATCGGCGTGAACACCACAGTCTCGCCCAACGCCAGCGCCATGCTGAACAGAAGGATGGTGTGGCCGCCGACCCTGCGGCCGAGATCGCCGCCGCAGAGCCACAGCGTCGCAAGCAGCGTCGCCGGCGCGACGCAGCTCAGCGCAAACAGCGTCTGGCGCGCGATCCACCGGATCATTTCTGCATTCGTGCGAAGCGCCGGGGCCAATTCCAGCCTCCAACAGACTATCCCACGCGGAAGGTAGGGTAAAAGTCCAAATTTATGATGAAGCGCCGCCGCGACATTCGCGGGATTCGGCGCTCGGCCGGCGACGGTTCGGCGCCCTCGCAGCGCCTATTCGTCGTTGCTGGCGTTGAGGTCCTCGAATGCGATCGTTTGCGGCTCGCGGCCTTTGCGCAGCCTCACGCCGACCCCGCCGCCGTTCTGAGCGATGAACTTGACCCCCGCCGCTTCGAGGGTCGCGCGCACTCTTTCCATCGCGCCCGGCGGCGCCCCGACGACGCCCTTGGCTTCAAGGCGCTCAATCGCCGGCAGCGGCACGCCGGCCGTCTCGGCAAGCTTCGCCTGCGACCATCCAACAAGGCCGCGCGCCGCCCGTACTTGCGAAGCCGAGACGCTGTTCGGGCCGGAGGCGGAAGACGAAGGCATGATCAATTCCGTGTCGCCGCCCCGCTTTCGGCTGCGAAGCTCGAGTCCATAACGGCGTCAACTGGCCTCGGGCGCCGAAACCGCGGCAACGGGAACGCGCTTGGCGCCCCGGATCTGGTCCTCGACCTTCATCCGCGCCAGCGCTCCGTCGCTGCCGCTGGTCGCGTGGTAAAGGTCGAGCGCCTCGAATTCGTCGTCGCGCGGCTCCGCGATCGCGAGGTCGGTGTAGGCGTAACGGTCCGGCGCCTCCAGCGCCTCTTTCAGGGAGCGACGCGTCGGGCTGACGAACTTCCAGTATCGCCAGGCCTTGACCAGGGTCTCGCCGACATAGCGCGGATAGAAGACGAACGGCGATTCGATCGGCAGACCATGGCGGCGGTCGCGCCGGGATTTCAGCCGCAGCGCCCCGCCTTCGAGCGGATGGACCCCTTCGTGGTCGATCATCAGCTTGAACCACATGATCGTGCTTGCGATCTGTTTCGGCCGGCCGTTCTTGATCGCCGCGGCGCGGCGCAGGATGGTCCGGATGTGCTCGGGGGTATAGAACGCCTGCCACGCGTCGCGGTAGGCCTCCTCCCATTCGGCGTCGGTCATTTTCGAATGATGCGACACCCGGTGGTTGAGGTCGTATTTGTTGATGTCGGGGTCCATCCACACGCCCTTCTTCAACAGGACCTTGTGGTCCTCCGAGCCGGGCAGTGGGGTAAGGAAAAAGAACTCGAGGATGTCGAGCGGCAATTCGCGCTTGATGATCTCGATGTCGCGCAGGATCGACTCTTTGGTGTCGGCGGGGAAGCCGAGGATGTAGCCGGCGTAGGTCATGGCGCCGTGCGCGCGCCATTTCTGCAGCATCAGGCGGTATTCGGTGATCTTGTTCTGGCGCTTCTTGGCCGCAATCAGATTGTCCGGGTTGATGTTCTCGAGGCCGATGAACACCCGCCGCACCCCGGCCCTGGTCGCCTTCTCGATGAAATTGGGAATCTTGTGGCAGAGCGTATCGACCTGGATGGTGAATCCGCAGCTGATCCCCTCGCGCTCTTTCAGTTCGATCACCCGGTCGAGCAGAATCTCCCAGTCGGTGTTGCGGGCGAAATTGTCGTCGGTGATAAAGAACCGGTCGATGCCCTGCGCCTTGTTGGCGCGGATGATCTGCTCGAGATCGTCGGGGGTGCGGAACCGGCTCTTGCGGCCCTGGACGTTGATGATGGTGCAGAACGAGCACTGATACGGGCAGCCGCGCCCGAGATCGATACTGGAATAGGTGCCGGAGGTGCGCAAGACGTGCTTGCGCGGCAGGATCGGCGCCGGCTCGCCCTCGAGCGAAGGCAAATCGTTCATGAAATTATAAAGCGGCTTCAAGGTCCCGCGCCAGGCGTCGAGGAGCACCTCGTCGAGCCGTGAATTCTCCGCCTCGCCCGCGAACAGCGACACGCCCATCGCCTGCGCCTCCTTGAGCTCGGCCGGCATTTCCGGCAGCATGGCGAGGCAGCCGGAGACATGAAAGCCGCCGATGCAGACCTGAAGGCCGGCGGCGCGGAATTGCCGGGCAAGGTCGACCGAGCGCGGAAACTGGTTCGACTGCACGCCGACCAGTCCGATGAGGGTCCGTCCGCCCCGGCGCTTCAAATCGCGAATGATCCGGCTCGGGACAACGCGGCGGTTGGTCTCGTCATAGGTGTCGATGTTGATAGCCACCCCAGGGCCCAGCACCTCGCGCCGGCGCGCGTCTTCCGCAAGACTGTTCATGCAGGCGAGCGTGTTCGACGGCAGAGCCGAGCGGAACCATTGGATCGGATAGCCCTGATCGTCGTAATGGGTCGGCTTGATCAGGACGAAGGTGAACAGCGAATCCCGCGCGGGCGCGCCTGGCGCAATCTCGGCTTGGTCGCTCGACGACAAGGGCATGCCTCAACTAAGGGATGAAAGAATGGGCGATCGCTAGCACGGGACGGCCTACCCGGGCAAATCGATCGTCGGCCGGTCTCAAATCGCTTGCTGGAGCGCCGGCGCCTCACATCGGCGGCGCCAGCCCGTCCTTGCCGACCAGAACTGCCTGGGCGTCGACTGAGCCGTCGTCCTGCTTGAGGCCGCGCGCGATGATCGCGGCCCCGGCCTTGAGGTCGGATTTGGCGCCGGGCTCGAAGGCGACGATCGGCGTCTTCGCGCCGACGACGATCGTCTGTTGGCCGCCCTTGTAGGTCACGGTGAGCGTCGGCCCTTCGACGCCCTTGACCTCGGCGGCGACATCGCCGTTGGTCATCGAGCTGTGGGGCGCGAGATCGAATGGCCGGAAGCCCTCGCCGGTCCCGCGCATTGCCGCGGGAAAGATATGCACCTCCAGCGCCTTGAGTTTGCCGCCCTCGCCCGGCAGCGCCGCGACGCCGACGAAGGCGCCGGGTTTCACCTCGGCGAGCGTCGCCGGAACGACGAGGAGGTAGCGGGTCTTGGCGCTGAGATGGACCACCCGCTCCTCGCCCGCGCGGGTGCGCACGCTCAGGGTCGTCCCGTCGGCCTCGATGCGTTCGACTGTCGCGCGCACGGTCACGTGCGACGCGCCCTGGGCAAAGGCGGGCGAGGCCGAAAGGGTGATTGCGGCGACGAAAGCAATTCGAAGCGATTTCACGGCGGCCTCCGTTCGCATGACTTTACTTTACCCGACGGCAAAATAGCCGAACCGGCCGCGTGCGCCAAATCGATGCCGGCGTTGTGGGTCCGCACGGCGGCGCCGCTAGGGCCGCGGCAGGACCCGATGCGGCTGGAACGAAAGGCTGCCGACCTGCAGGTTGGGAGCCCCGAGGAGCTTCATCGACTGTATCTGTCGATAAACACTGGACAAAATCGCGATCACGGATTAGTGATCGAGAATGGGTGATCACGGCTTCGTGATTAAGGCGGATGCGCAGCCAGTCAGGTTGAGAGGAATATCAATAGTGACGGGTTCCGGACGGGGAATGTCCGGCAGGGGAGGGAGCCATGCATTGCTATTTCCGAGCTATTGCGTCCGCCTGCGCGATTGTCTGCGCTGAGCCGGCGGCGGCGAATTTGATCGCCAACGGCAGCTTCGAGGACGGCACGTTCACCGGGGGAGCCTCCCTTGCTCAACAGGTTGCGCCAGGCGACAGCACGACGCTTTCGGGCTGGACCGTCAGCGACGCCTCACTCACGTGGTACGAGAACGGGTTCAATCTCCAGCAGATCGCGATTTCCGGCCACAACGGGAATTTCGCCGTCAATCTGGCCGACGGCAGCGTCAGAACCGTGACCGCGAGCCAGACGTTCCCCACGCTGCCCTTTCAAGAGTACCAGGTGAGTTACTGGGTGGGAAATTACAGCGCCAATAA
The DNA here is from genome assembly GCA_963784805.1 of uncultured Alphaproteobacteria bacterium. Taxonomy (GTDB): domain Bacteria; phylum Pseudomonadota; class Alphaproteobacteria; order Rhizobiales; family Beijerinckiaceae; genus Roseiarcus. The sequence continues at coordinate 57,762 of CAWASR010000001.1, read as the reverse complement.
CGGCCCTGCGGCGATCATCGCGAACGTCGTCGACGGAACATCCAACACAATTCTCCTGTCCGAGACGGCAACCGCCCCCGCAACGAATGAGCCTTCGACATGGGTGCGTTTCGTCTCCACTTTCATCGCCGACGGGACGTCCAACACGATTAGCTTCACCGAAATTAACGGCCCAAGCTACATTGGCCTGGACGACGTCAGCGTCATTGCTGTGCCCGAGCCCTCGACCTGGGGCCTGGCGCTCGCCGGCTTCGCGGGGCTGGGCTACGTCAGCTATCGCCGCGAGCGGAAGCCTTCGCCCTCCGGTGTTCGCATGGCGATCATCTAGGAACCTGCCCCAGATCGGCGATCCTTTTGAGGCGGGCATGAGTTCGCGCCCTCTCCTGGTGGGAGAGGGAAGCGAAGAAGCCGCGCCGTTGCCCCTTATTCCGGCAGCGCGACGCCCGAAATCCGCGCGCATTCGGCGATCAGCTGATCCTGGACCTTCACATCGCGCGCGATCGGGTTCGGCGCCCGGAGCTGCTGGTGGTAGAAATATTCGCCGCTCGACAACGCCAGCGGATCGTCGCTGACCGCAAGCCAGGCCTGGGTCAGATGGGCCTTCGACATGTCGCCAGGCGCCGAAGGTCCGCCCATCTTGGTCGCGACCCAGCCGGGCTCTAGCGCGTTCGACTTGACGTCGGGCCAGCGCCGCGCCACCGCGAATGCGATCAGCACGTCGCAGAGCTTGCTCTCGGCATAGGCCGAGGAGCCGATCCAAGAGCGCTTGGTCCACAGGAGGTCGTCCATGCGCGCCGCAGCGCTATGGTGCATGCCGGAGCTTAGGTAGATCAGGCGGTCCGGCCTTTGGATCAGGGCGGTCAGGATATAGGGCGCGAGAACGTTGACCGCGAACACCCCCGGCGCGCCCCGCTCCGTCTCCACCCGTTGCGGCTCGCGATAGCCGATCCCGGCGTTGTGGATCACGGCGTCGAAGCGGCCGAGCTTGTTGGCCTGTTCGGCGACGCTCCTGGCGCCGGCGATGGTCGACAGGTCGCCTGAAATGGCGCCCTTGGCCTTTGGCGCGGCCGCCAACGCGTCGCGGCGGCGCGCCTCGTTTCGGCCGTGCAGCACAACCTCGTGGCCCTCATCGGTCAGGAGCCTGGCCGCCATCAGGCCAAGGCCGTCCGACGACCCCGTGATGAACACCCGCGCCATCGCCGCACCTCACCGTCCGCGCCTGCCAGAACGGCGACCGCTCGCTCGACTGGAATCGCGCGTTGGACGGTCGAAATCCCATCTCATATACCCGATCCGTTCGTCGACGACTTGCGCATCGCTGAGCCGAGCCTTGCAGGCGAATATTTTGCGAGGCTTTCCTTTCCCAAACTCAGAATCCACGTTATGGGCCCTGTGCCAATGAAGGATTCGATCGATCGCGAGGGCTCGAAGAGGACGGCGGCCGCCGCTTCCGGGACGCCGCCCGGGCTTATACAACACGATGTACATGCCCTACTACCAGGGCCGAACAAAATCTCTTTCTTTGAATCGCCACAACCTATTGAAAAGTCCGAATTCTGACGAGAGAATCCAAGGAAACCCAAGCAATTCCTGTTTAGTTTTTCTTGGTTTTGTTTGGTCTGGCTTGGATTGGCTTGCAAAAAGTTGGTCTCCCCGGCTCATCACAGGAGACGGTCGTGACACGGGCGGAAGGTTCCCTCACTTTGGACGCAACTCGACGCCGACCCCCTTGTTCACAAATTGGAGCGTATAGACCTTGCGGTAATCCGTGTCGGGTTTGACGATCCCGGCCTTCACCATCCGGTCGAAGAAGTCCTTGACCCGCGCATCGGTCATGGCCCCGATGCCAAGCTTCAGCGCGTCGCCCGAATCGACGATGCCGTATTGCTTGAGCTTGGCGATCGAATAGGCGATCTGCCCGTCGGTCATTTCGGGATTGGCTCTTTCGATCGCCTCGTTGGCCTTGGCGTTGTCGCCATAGAGATAGTGAAACCAGCCGATCGCCGAAGCGTCGACGAAGCGCTGCACCAGGTCCGGGCGCTTTTCCACCGTGTCTCGGCGCGCCTCGATCAGCGAAGAATAGGTCGAGTATCCATAGTCGGCGAGCAGGAAGATATTGGGCTTGAACCCGCCCTTCTTCTCCACCTCGTAAGGCTCCGACGTCAGATAGCCTTCTTGGATCGAGTTCTTGTCGATGATGAACGGGGCCGAATTGAAATCGTACGGCCTGACGCGATCAAGCTTGAACCCCCAGGCCTTGATCATCCAGGCATAAAAAGAATAGACGCCGCCGGCGCTGACATAGGCCGTTGGGGCTTTGGGCAGGTCGGTCCACTTGTCCAGACCGACGCCGGGATGCGACATGAAGATCTGCGGGTCCTTCTGGAACTCGGCGGCGACCGCGATGGTCGGGACATTTCGCTCCTCGGATAGGAAGTCGCCGAGCAGGTCGCCCGCCTGGTAGAAGTCGATCTTTCCCACCAGCAGGAGCAGTCCGCCGTTCGATTCCGGACTGCTCGGCAGGATCGTGACGTCGAGCCCGTATTTCGCGTAGGTGCCGTCGACCACCGCCTGGTAAAAGCCGCCCGCCTCCGGGTCGGCGAGCCAGTTGGTCCCAAAAGTGACCTTGTCGAGCGCGACCGCAGGGCCGGCCGACACGATGAGCGCCAAAACAGCGGCTAAAGCGGCGAAGCCGATCATCGGCCTCGCTCCGCACGAAGCGCGGGTCCCGCGATCCAGCCACAGCGAACGCTCGACGGCGCGCCCAATCCCTCCAGACCTCCCCTTTTGCAGCATCCTTTCTATAACGAGACCTTATGCGCTCGCGGAGCGAATTTCAATAAAATCAACCGCCTATTGGGGAAGTGCGATGACACGAACTCAATTCCCTTTTTGCTGGCCCCCCCTCCTCGCCGAAGCAGCTCTGACTTCATACGCCGGAGGCTTGAGAGAACTTTGACACGTCCTGGATGGCGCCCCTTGGGTGCGACACGTCAATAGAGCCACGGGGCGGCGCGAGCGGAGCGCCGGATTCCCGGGCGGCCGGGGGCAGGAGGCGACGTTTTATGAGAATCCATTTTATTCGACAATCGCTTTGAGAAAATCAGAATCTGTGTTATGGTCTTCCTTGTCGCTGATCAACGCGCGCCTGCCGCGCCGAGGGCAGCGGCCGCCTTTGGCCTTCAGGCGGGCGGGTTGGCACGCTGAAAGACAGCGAGGGGCATACGTCCTCAAGCTCTCGGCATGGATTCGGGGCTGGCGTCTCGTCTGTTCGGGTTCGAAACCGGAATCGGTTCCGAGCGGACGCCCAAGAACGAAAGGACCGAGGAGGGACGTTAAGGGGGCGCCAGGCGGCGGAGAAAAAACTCCAATTTGGATTCGCGCATAAGCCCTTGAAAAATCTCGATTCGCGGAAACAAGAAGCTTTCGTTTGCTTCCCTCTAATTTTCCCTGGCTTCCCTTTTGTTTTCTTTTGCTTCCGCTTTTGCTTTCGCTGGCTTCCCCCTGATTTGCTAGGCCTTGCCTTGCCTCTCGCGCAACGCCGGCCTCAGGCTGTTTCAGGCCGCAATTTGCGCCGCTGACGTCGCCGACAACAAATTCACTTTGGCTGTCAGGGGAAGGTGATCGGACGCTCGCCGCGCAAGCGGGGTGTCGTGGACCGCAAGGTCTGTAATCAGGCCGTCCGGCCAACCAAGAATCCGGTCAAGCGCGAAAATGGGCCGACGGGAAGGAAAGCTGAGAATTGACGGCGCGAAGCCAAACGTCGGCTCGAGCCCGCGGAGCGCAGAGCGCCCGCGCCGCCGCCATTCGTTGAAATCTCCGAGCAAGATGGTGGGCATCGGAGGCAGATCCCGGAAAGCGGTCAGGAGGGCGCTGACCTGATCCACTCTTGAAAGACGAAGTAAGCCAAGGTGGGCCGCAATGACCCGAAACTCTCCGTCGCCGAGATCCAGTTGCGCGACGATCGCTCCGCGAGGCTCATGTCCTGGCAGCTTGAGGCGAGATCGTCTGTAGATTATCGGTTCTCCGCGGACGAGGAGCGCATTGCCGTGCCAGCCGTGGCGGTGAGAAACGTCCGATTGCACCAGAAGGCGCATTCCGGTCTCACGCTCGATGGCCAATGGATCGAGTAGCCCGCCGCGGCCGCCGAAGCGGCGATCGACCTCCTGGAGCGCGATGACGTCGGCCCCGAGTTCGCGAATCACCCCGATTGTGCGATCGGGCCGGGTAATGCCGTCCATGCCCCGGCATTTGTGGATATTGTACGATGCAACCTTCAAGAGACACCTCACTTCACTCGGCTTCATATATAGGGCATCGAGAGCCTCGCCACCGCATCCCGCAGCTTCACCGGGAACGGACGCTGGTCGATTTCCTCCAAAGTGATCGGCTGAACGCGGCGGGCGTCGATCATTCCGGCGAGCTTCCCGGCCAGCTCTGTATCGTAAATCTCGACCGTCAGCTCGAAATTCAGGCGAAGGCTTCGCATGTCCCAGTTCGCGCTGCCAATGAGACTCCAACTTCCATCAATCGTCATTAATTTTGAATGATCGAACGGCGGCTCATCGCGCCAGAGATGACACCCTGACTGCAGCAGGGGCCAAATATGGGTCTGGGCGGCCCAGGCAACCAGGCGATGGTTGTTGTGCGCCGGCAAGACAATATGCACTTGCACGCCGCGCAAGGCGGCCAACTGGAGCGCCGTCACGAGTTGCTCGTCGGGCAAGAAATACGGCGTAACGACCCTGATCGAATGCCGAGCCAGGTTGATAGCTGACAAAAGTACGAAAACGAGCTGATCGATCTCTTGATCGGGACCGGCGACGATTGTGCGTGCCGCCGATCCGCTGACCGCCGGCTCCAGACGCGGTGATCCCGACCCAATCGCCTCTTCGCCGGTCGCAAATGACCAGTCCTCGTCGAACTCTTGCTCGATCTGCCGGACGATCGTCCCCTCGAGTTGAAAATGGGTGTCCCAGACCGGCGATTTCGGCCGATTCGCAATGAGGTTCTCGGCGCCAATGTTCAAGCCGCCGACGAACGCATTCTGCCCGTCCACGACCAGACTTTTCTTGTGCAATCGCAGATCCAGGAACGGCATCTTCCAAGGCAGCGTCGAATGGAGGAAGCGGGAAGCGGAAACGCCTTGCCCGCGCAACTGATGGTAGGCGGAGGAGCGCACGAATCCTCCGCCAAAACCATCAATCAGAACGCGGGTTATCACCCCCCTGTGATGGGCTCTGGCCAATGCGTCGATGAATTGCAGACCAACGGCGTCGGTGCGGAAGATGTAGGTGGAGAGCCGAATGTGAAATTTGGCGCTCTCGATCGCGGCGAGCATTTGTGGGTAAGCTTGATCGCCACATTCGAGCACCGCGACCACTTTGCCTGTCGTCATCTCCTGGCCGGTGATATTCCCGATGGCGGCCTTCAGGCGCTCAAACGGGTCATCCGACGAAATGTCGCCGCTGATGAGAGGGACAATATTCCGAGCTGATCGCTTCAGCCGACGCGCACGGCGCCTAACCCGGTTGATGCCGAATCCGACATAGAGGAGCGCTCCAAGAACAGGAGCCAGCCATGCTATCCCGATCCATCCGATTGCCGCCGGCACATCGCGCTTGGTCAACAACACGTGAGCTGTAACGGTCCCGGCTATGGCGAAATGGACGCCGCCGACAAAGAGAGCGCCACTATCAAGCAGCGCCGACGCTACGAAAGGATGCTCCACCTAGCGCTCTGCAATTGCTGTTTGCCTGCATTCGTCCGAAAGGTTGCTACAACGCGTCCCACAATTCCAAGCGCGTACGGGGATTTCTCCGACGACATTGGCGGTCTCACGCGCGATTATCACCCTACCACTCGACGAGCGCGAAATGTCGGCGCCTCAGAAATTGTCAGGCCGCTACGACCGCTTCGCGCCTCGCGGTCATCGCCCCGGCGCGAACCGCCCAGTACGCTTGGGCGGAGACAAGATGGCGTTGGACGTTGAAGGCATTGTAGATGACAGCGTGTGCGGAAAGAAGTTTCTGGGCCGACCCTGGGCTCTTGAGCCGCTGCATCTCGGGCTCGCGCCGTCGGGTCGGCCGACGCGAATTCTCAGCTCTATTGTTCTTCCATCGCGCGCAGACGTGCAGGCGTTCGATGCCGAGATCGAGTGTCGCCGCAGCGGGCCGCGAACGGGCTTCTAGATGATCGGCATGGCTCCCTCACTCGCCTCCTCGCCGGACTTGCGGCGGGGCCAAGTCGACCGCGATAGGATCGAGGAGCGCCATACGCACGCTCCTCGGAGTGCGAACCCTACCAGTGGAAGGCGACGCCAGCGGCCACAGGGAGCGCCGGCGCGCGACTTTATTTGACGCCCCAAATCTTCTTGTATTCGCTGCGGTAGCCGTTATCCGGATCAAAGACATTTTTTGGGCCGCCGTCGTAGGCGATATTGGCCGCCGTCACCAGATGGACGCCCGGCACGTAGCCCGACCATTTCTCATGGGCGAATGCGCGATTGAGCTCGTCGACGAGCTGCCAGCCCTGCATGTTGAGCGGTTCGGGCACTGTCGCTGACTGGTAGTCCTTGTTGCGGATACGCTGGTAGGCGGATTCCGAGCCGTCGCCGGCCGAAATGTTCTGGGGATCGCCGTCGCCCTTTAGTCCCGCCACCTGCAACGACGGGCCCATCGAGTCATAGTAAAGATCGTTGATCGCGAGCGAATGTGTCCATTTGGCTCCGAATTTCTGGAGCAGGGTCGTCGTGAGCTGGGGCACGCGATTGGCCGTGTCGGCGAGCGGCGTGTCTTCAAAGGCCAGCACCTTGCAGCCGCCGCATTTCTTGATTTGAGCCTCCATCGCCCGGCCCTTGGCGATGGCGATTGCGTAGGCGGAATCGGCGAAGACGACGACGCCGGCCGTTCCGTTGGAGTCGGCGATCGCCTTCATCGCCGCGACCTTGGCCACCTCCATCGCGTCGGTGGTGACATTGGCGAAGACCGGGGCGCCGTCCATCGGGCCGGGCTTCGGTCCGGCGTGCCAGCCGACGATGGTTATCCCCTGTTTGGAGGCGTCCTCCAGGCCCGCTTTCTGCTGGACGGCGTCGCTGCCGCCGACGATGATTGCATCCGGCTTCAACGCGATCGCCTGGCTCAGGGCCGCCGCCTGACCGGAAACCGTGCCCTGGCCGTCGATCTCGCGATAGCTCCAGCCGATCACGTCGGCCGCCTCCTTGACGCCGTGCGCGACGCCGAGGATGCCTCCGTTGCGCATGTCGCCGGCGACATAGACGATCGTCTTCTTGGCGGCGGCTTTCGGCCCAGTGGTGGGGCCGTCCCATTTGTCGGCGCGGCCGGTCGCTTTGGCCACTACCGCCTTTGCTTCGTCGACAAGCGAGTCGGCGCGCGCGGCGCCGCTGATGAGCGCAAGCGTCAGCACGCTCGCCACCGTGATCAAAGATAATCTTTTGCCCATGGACTTTCCTCCGGGTTGCGACGGCCGCGTCAGGCGGCGGTCTTCTTGTTGACTTGGTGTTCTGCGGCAGCGCGGCGGCGCTGGGCGTAGCCGGCGATACCGATGGCGACGAGCAGGGTGATGCTGTTAAACATCGGCTCAACCCAGAACGAACCGCCAAACTGCTGAATGCCTGCAATGCCGACCGCGAGAATGGCGACGCCGATGATCGTGCCCCAGACATTGACGCGGCCAGGCTTGATCGTGGTCGAGCCGAGAAAGGCGCCGACGAGCGCTGGGAGCAGATATTCGAGGCCCACGCTGGCCTGACCGATCCTGAGCTTCGAGGCCAGCAGCACGCCGGCGATCGCGGTCAGCAGCCCCGACGCAACAAAGGCGGCGACCGTGTACCGGCGGACAGGAATGCCATTGAGCGCCGCCGCTCTTGGATTGGCGCCAATGGCGTAAAGATAGCGGCCGATCGGCAAATGTTCGAGGGCGAACCACAGGATCACCGCCAGACCGAGCACGTAGAAGCCGGCTATCGGCAGGCCGAAAACCATCGTGCCGTTCAGCGCGAGAAAGCCGCGCGGCAGATTGCCTAAAACCTGACGCCCGCCGGTATGCCAGAGCGCAATGGCGTAGAGCGCGGTGCCGGTGCCCAGGGTCGCGATGAAAGAGTCGATATAGGCGACCTCGACGAGAAGGCCGTTGATCAATCCGACAACGGCCCCGAGGAGCAGCACGACCGCCACCGCGAGCGGCCAAGGCAGGCCGTACATGGTTTGCAGGCTGATGGCGAGGATATGCCAGATGACGATACCGTACCCGACCGTCAGGTCAATCTTCCCCGACGCCATCGGGATCATCGCAGCCAGCGACAAAAGTGCAATGATCGCCTTGTCGGCAATGATCGAGCGCAGATCGAGCAAGGTCGGAAACGTGTCGGGCAGAATGATTGAGAACAACGCGATCAGAATGATCGTGAGAATCAGCAGGCCGTAGACCGGCAGAAGCCGGGTCAGGCGCTTGGCGAAGGAGACGTTCTCGAGCTCGGCGCGAGTTGGCTCCAAAGCGTCGGAGCGAATCGAGTTCGTCGCCATTTGCTCTTCCCCGCTTTGCCTGTCAGGCCGCTTCGGAGGCCGAGGCGGCAGTGATCACCGACTCGGTCGTGAGCGCCGCGCCCGTCAGCTCGGCTATGATTCGGCCGCGATTGAAGACCAGTGCGCGATGGCAGATATGGGCGACCTCCTCGAAATCGGTCGACACCACCACCGCCACGGCCTTCGACTGGAGCGCGCGCTCGATCAGGCGGTAGATTTCGGCCTTCGCGCCAACGTCGACGCCAGCCGTCGGGTCCTCGGCAACGAGCAGGCGTCGGCCCGTCGCGAGCCAGCGTCCGACGACGACCTTCTGCTGATTCCCGCCCGACAGGCCTTCGATCGGCAAATCGGGGTCATTAGGGCGAAGGCCGACCGACGCGCCAAGCGCGATCGCGTCGCGCGCTTCCGCGCGGGGCGAAAGGCGGGAGAAAAGGCCGCGTCCTGAGGCGCTGGGATTGAGAAATGCGTTCTCGCGCACACAGAGCGCGGAGGCGATGGATTCCTCCGCCCGGTCGCGCGCGACCAGGCCGATGTTCGCGCGCACCGCGGCGCGCGGCGAAGAGAGGTCCGGCCGCTCGTTGTCGATAAGGACCGAGCCTGTATGCGGAATAGCGCCGAATAGAGCGCGACCGATCTCCTCCTGGCCTGCGCCCCGCAGCCCGACAAGGGCGAGCAACTCGCCCTCGCGAATGTCGAAATCAACCGGTCCCGCGGCTGGCGTCGTCAGGCCGCGCACGAGCACGCGAGCCGGCCCAGCAGCGTATTCGGCCTTGTGGAACATTTCGAACGTCGAGCGGCCGACGATGAGCCCGACAAGCTCCTCCGCGCTGGTCTCCTTCACCGGTTTCTCGCCGACGAGACGCCCGTCACGCATCACCAAGACCCGGTCGGCGATGCGGAAGACCTCGTCGAGCCGATGCGAGACGTAGATCATACCGACGCCGCGGCTCTTGAGCCGACGCACCGCCTCGAACAGCCGCTCGACCTCGTCGGCCGGCAAACTGGCGGTCGGTTCGTCGAGCACGAGGAAATCGCAATCGACGATCAATGCGCGGGCGATCGCCACCAGTGATTTCTCGGTGCGACTCAAGCTTCGGACCCGGCCGCTCGGGTCAATCTGGCCGCCGACCAAGGCAAGCGCCTCCTTGGCGCGTTTCTCGGCGCGCGGCCAATCGATTAGCCCAAGCGCTCCGGACCATCTGCGGCGCGGAAATCCCTGGGCGAGCGCCATGTTCTCGGCGACCGTCATCCACTCGATCAGGCCAAGGTCCTGATGCACGAAGGCGATGCGCTGGTCTGCATCCGCGCGGTGACGATAAGGCTCGCCGTCGATCGAAATTGCGCCTCGGTCGGCCGCGACAATGCCGCCGAGAATCTTGATCAGGGTCGATTTGCCGGCGCCGTTTTCGCCGAGCAACGCGACGACCTCTCCGCGCTTGACCGCGAAACTCACGCCCCGGAGCGCCTGGGTGCCGCCGAACGCCTTGACGACATTCTCAAATTGCAGGACCCCGGCTTGCGCCATGTCGCGTCCCTCCCCAGCCGTTGTAACTGGCGATCTCTTAGAATATTGGTTCGGTGTCAAGGCGCCGAGACGACTGACAGCACGGCGGCTTTTCACGGCGCGTCAGCCGGAGGTGGGTTCGTTGCTCCGCGAGCCTCAGGCGGCGCGAGGCACGGGCGGGAGGGGTAACCTCGCTGTGGCCGACAAAACGGAACGCGGGGAAGGAGGCCCCGATGACGCGCAAGCCCAACGACGTGACTCCGCTCCCGGACCTGACCCGCGTCAGGGGCACAGGACCCGTCCGCGTGCGGCGGCCCGTCTATGTTGATCTGCTGGCGCCTTGCAATCACGCCTGTCCGGCGGGCGAGAACGTCCAAGCCTGGCTCGATCTGACGCAAAGTGGAAAGTACCGCCAAGCCTGGGACATGCTTACGCGCGACAACCCGTTGCCGGCGGTGCACGGGCGGGTCTGCTACCATCCGTGCGAGACGTCTTGCAACCGAGGCGAACTCGATGCGCCGGTCGGCATTCACGCGGTGGAACGATTTCTGGGCGATTTGGCCTCGAGCGAAAACTGGACGCCGACGATCGAGGCGCCGGCCAGCGGCAAGCGCGTTCTTATCGTGGGCGCGGGCCCCAGCGGGCTGTCAGCCGCCTACCATCTGACCCGGCTCGGCCACTCGGTCGAGATCCATGAGGCGGGGCCTTTGCCGGGCGGCATGTTGCACTTTGGCATTCCGGCTTATCGGCTGCCGCGCGCCGACCTGATGCGCGAAATCGCGCGCATCGAGTCGATGGGCGTTCGCATTGTGCTGAACCACAAGGTGACCAATCTGCTTGCCGAAAAGCGAGCAGGCGGGTTCGACGCCGCTTTTGTCGCGATCGGCGCACATGTGTCTCGCCATATTGACATCCCTGCGCGCGACGCGGCGCGGGTGCTGGACGCGGTTAGCCTGCTGCGCGAGGTCGGCGTCGGGGAAAAACCGTTGCTCGGCCGCCGGGTGGTGATCTATGGCGGCGGCAATACCGCCATGGACGCGGCGCGCACCGCGCGCCGCCTGGGCGCGGAAGAAGCGCTGATCGTCTACCGCCGCGACCGCGCCCATATGCGCGCGCACGAGTTCGAGGCCGATGAGGCGCTGTCCGAAGGGGTGAAGATCAAGTGGCTGACCACCATCACGGACATCGCCGAAAGCTCCCTGACCGTGGAGATGATGGAACTCGGCCCGGACGGCTTCCCGCGCCCCACCGGTCAGTTCGAAACCTTGCAGGCGGACGCGGTGGTGCTGGCGCTCGGTCAGGACGCTGACAGCGGCTTCCTGCGCGCGACGCCGGACATCGCGTTCAAGGACGACGGCACGGTGATTGTGGGGCCCGACATGATGACCGGCGCCGCCGGCGTTTTCGCCGGGGGCGACATGGTGCCGAGCGAGCGCACGGTCACGATGGCCGTCGGCCACGGCAAGCTGGCCGCGCGCAATATCGACGCCTGGTTGCGCGGATTCCGCTACAAGGAAGACCCTGCTCCGCCACTGGTCGACTTCGCGATGCTGAACCTGCCAGTGTTCAGTGACGCGGACCCGACGCCCCAGCGTGAATTGCCGCCGACGGACCGCACCGCCGGCTTTGCCGAGGTCCTGGCCGGCCTGACCGAGCCGAAGGCGCGGCGAGAGGCGCAGCGCTGTCTGAGTTGCGGCAATTGCTTCGAATGCGACAACTGCTTCGCCGCCTGTCCAGAGACGGCGATCGTCAAGCTTGGTCCTGGCAAGCGGTATCGGTTCGATTACGCGAAATGCACCGGCTGCGCGGTCTGTTTCGAGCAATGCCCGTGCCACGCGATCGTGATGGTCGCGGAACCAGCCGCGACGTGAAGGGGGCGGAAGGTGGACCAGCATACCGCGACCATGGACGGCAATTCCGCCGCCGCGCACGCCGCGTACCGGGTCAACGAGGTGATTGCGATTTACCCGATCACCCCATCCTCTACGATGGCCGAATTGGCTGATGAATGGGCGGCGGCGGGCGTGGCCACCATCTGGGGCAACCAGCCGGTGGTCCAGGAAATGCAGAGCGAGGGCGGCGCCGCCGGCGCGGTACATGGCGCGCTGCAATCGGGCGCGCTGACGACGACCTTCACAGCCTCGCAGGGCCTGCTGCTGATGCTGCCCAACATGTTCAAGATCGCCGGCGAGCTGACCGCGACGGTGTTCCACGTCGCAGCCCGTTCGGTGGGCACCCAGGCGCTGTCGATCTTCGGCGATCATTCCGACGTTATGGCGACCAGGCCGACCGGTTTCGCGCTGCTTGCGTCGGCTTCGGCGCAGGAGGCGCACGATCTGGCGACGGTAGCGCAGGCCGCCACATTGGCCTCGCGGGTTCCCTTCCTGCACTTCTTTGACGGGTTCCGCACCTCGCACGAGGTAAACACGCTCATGCTGCTAAGCGACGCGCAGATCCGGGCGATGATCGACGAGGATCTAGTGCGCGCGCATCGCGCCCGCGCGCTTGACCCGGAGCACCCCTTCGTCCGCGGCACCGCGCAGAACCCCGACACGTTCTTCCAGGCGCGCGAGACGGTCAATCCGTTTTACGCGCGCACGCCCGCCATCGTCCAATTGGCGATGGACCGCTTCGCAAGCCTGACGGGACGCCAGTATCATCTATTCGACTACCATGGGCCGGCGGACGCCGAGCGGGCAATCGTTCTGATGGCTTCGGGCGCAGAGACCGCCCGAGAGACCGCGGCGGCGCTTTGCGAGCGGGGCGAGAAAGTCGGCGTGTTGCAGGTGAGGCTTTATCGTCCGTTCGCCGCCGAGGCCTTCGTCGGCGCGCTGCCGCCGACCGTTCGCGCTGTCGCGGTGCTCGACCGGACAAAAGAGCCTGGCGCTGCGGGCGAGCCGCTCTACCTCGACGTAGTGGCGACGCTCGCCACGGCCGTGGCGCGTGGCGAACGCCCGTCGATGCCGCTCGTGATCGGCGGACGCTACGGGCTGTCGTCGAAGGACTTCAGTCCGGCCATGGTCAAAGCAGTTTTCGACGAACTGGCGAAGTCGGATCCGAAAAGGAGCTTTACCGTTGGCATCACCGACGATGTCGGCAATACCAGTCTGCCCGTCGATCCCACGTTCCACATTGACCCGCCGGATACGGTGCAGGCGGTGTTTTACGGCCTGGGCGCCGATGGCACGGTTGGCGCGAACAAGAACAGCGTGAAGATCATCGCGGAGGACGCCGCACTCTATGCTCAGGGCTATTTTGTTTACGATTCGCATAAATCGGGCGCTCAGACCATTTCGCATTTGCGGTTCGGCCCGCGGCCCATCTACGCGCCGTACCTCATTCAGCGCGCCAACTTCGTCGCCTGTCACAAGTCAGATTTCGTCGAACGAATCGACGTGCTGCGACTAGCGGCGCCGGGCGCGACGTTCCTGTTGAACAGTCCCTATGGTCCCGATGAGGTGTGGGATCGCCTGCCTCGCACCATGCAGAAGCGCATGATCGCGCTGAAGCTGCGCTTCTTCGTCATCGACGCCTCTAAGGTGGCTCAGGACGTGGGCCTGCGCGGGCGGACGAACACTGTGTTGCAGACCTGTTTCTTCGCCATTTCCGGAGTGTTGCCGCAGGATCAGGCGATCAGCCACATCAAGGCGTCGATCCGCAAGACCTACGGCCGCCGCGGCGAGGATGTGGTGCGCCGCAATTTCCAGGCGGTCGACGACACGTTGGCGCGGCTCTTTGAGGTGCGTCTGCCATCAGACGCCACCAGCCGCTTCGAGCGCCCCCCGATCGTGCCCGCGGTCGCGCCCAAGTTCGTGCGCGAGGTCACGGCAAGGATGATGGAGGGGTTGGGCGACGCGATCCCGGTCAGCCAAATGCCAGTCGACGGCACTTTCCCGTCCGGCACCGCGGCTTGGGAGAAACGTAACATCGCCGAGCAGGTTCCCGTGTGGGAGCCGGACCTCTGCGTGCAGTGCGGCCAATGCGGATTTGTCTGTCCGCATTCAGTGATCCGCGCCAAATATTACGACGCGGCCCAGCTGGCCGGGGCGCCTGACGGATTCAAATCCGCGCCAATCAATGCTCGCGGCTTCCCCGATGTGCGCTTCACGCTGCAATTCTGGGTCGAGGATTGCACCGGGTGCGCGCTGTGCACTGAGGCGTGCCCGGCGTTGAGTCCGCTGGAACCGGAGATGAAAGCGATCAATTTGCGCGATAAACTGCCGTTGCTGGCGGCGGAAAAGCTCAACCTTGAGTTTTTTCAAGGTTTGCCGGTCAATGATCGCGCGCGCGTCGATTTCGCCAATGTCCGAGGCGTGCAGTATTTGGAGCCGCTGTTCGAGTTTTCAGGGGCCTGCGCCGGCTGTGGCGAGACCCCCTATCTGAAGCTGCTGTCGCAGCTGTTCGGCGACCGCATGATGGTGGCCAACGCCACCGGTTGCTCGTCGATTTATGGGGGCAATCTGCCGGTAACGCCATGGTCGAAGAACCAGGAGGGGCGCGGGCCTGCCTGGTCGAACTCGTTATTTGAAGACAACGCCGAATTCGGCCTCGGCTTTCGCTTGGCCGCCGATAAGCATCTGGAACTGGCGACGACACTGGCGCGGGGCTTGGTCCCGAAGCTTGGAGCGGAACTGGTCGAGGCGATCCTCACCGCGCCGCAACACCATGAGTTCGAAATCCGCGCGCAGCGCGCGCGCGTCGCCACCTTGATTGAGCGCCTGCACGCTTTGGGCGACGAGCCCGAAGCGAAGGACCTTTTGTCGGTGGTCGATCATTTGGTGCGGCGCAGCATCTGGATCGTCGGTGGCGACGGCTGGGCCTATGACATCGGCTACGGCGGGCTGGACCACGTGTTGGCGGCTTCGCAGGACGTCAATATTCTGGTGCTGGACACCGAGGTCTATTCCAACACCGGCGGCCAGGCGTCGAAGGCCACCCCTCTGGGCGCAGTCGCGAAATTCGCCGCCGCCGGCAAACGCGTCGCACGTAAGGACTTAGCGCTGCAGGCGATCGCCTATGGCAACGTCTACGTCGCGCAGGTCGCCATGGGCGCCAACCCCCAGCAAACGTTGTTGGCGTTCCGTGAGGCGGAGGTCTATCCTGGCCCGTCCTTGATCCTTGCATATAGCCACTGCATCGCGCACGGCATCGACATGCAGTTCGGCATGCGCCAACAGGATTTGGCGGTGGCGAGCGGCTACTGGCCGCTTTTTCGCTACGATCCGGCGATGCACACTGTCGGAGAAAACCCGTTCCGCCTGGATTCGCCGCGCCCTACACTGCGATTTCGCGAATATGCTTACAACGAAATCCGCTACAGCTCGTTGGCGCGGACCCGCCCGGCCGAGGCTGAGCAGTTGCTCGCGGCCGCGCAGGCCGGGATCGAAGAGAAGTACCGACTTTATGAAGAGATGGCGGGGTGGGAGCCAAAGCGCTTCCCGAAGCCCGAGCCCGTGCAGACCTGATCGGGACGCTTACGATGGATCTCGCGACATCCTATTTGGGCCTGACCTTAAAGCATCCGCTGATCGCCTCATCGTCGCCGTTAACGGGCGAATTCGACAACCTGCGTCGGCTCGAAGACGCCGGCGCCGCGGCGATTGTTCTGCCGTCAATTTTCGAGGAGCAGATCGCAAGCGAGGCAGAGGAGTTCGAGAGGCTCACCGACGCCGGAACGGACAGTTTTCCCGAGGCGTTGTCCTATTTCCCGCCCAGCGCCAGCTTCGCATTCGGGCCAAACCGCTATCTCGAATTGATCCGCCGTGCGCGCGCAGCGCTTGATATTCCGATCATAGCCAGCCTGAACGGCAGTACAAGCGCCGGCTGGACGGATTACGCGAGGCTGATCCAGCAGGCAGGGGCGAGCGCGCTCGAACTCAACAGCTTCTTCGTGCCGGTGGACGCTGCACTAGACGGCCGCGCCGTCGAGCAGCGCCACATCGACGTGCTGCAAGCCGTGAAAGAGGTGGTGACGCTGCCGGTCGCGGTAAAGCTGAGCCCACATTTCAGCGCGGTCGGCGACTTAGTGCGGCGGCTTGACCGGGCCGGGGCGAACGGCTTCGTGCTGTTCAATCGCTTCTACCAACCCGACATTGATCTTGTCGCGATGCGGCTCCGCCGCGACCTTGATCTTAGCACGCCGGCAGAGATTCGGCTGCCATTGTTGTGGATCGGGGTGCTCGCTGGACAGGTGCGCGGCGCGCTCGCCGCGGCGACCGGCGTGGAGAGCGCGGAACAGGCGGTCAAATACCTGCTGGTGGGCGCAGAGGTCGTGATGACGACTTCGGCGCTGCTGCGCCACGGGATCGGCCACATGCGCACCCTCCTGGGCGACCTGACTGACTGGCTCGACGCGCGCGGCGTAGCGGCGATCGGCGACATCCGCGGCAATATGAGTCGCCAGCGGCTTGACGAGCCCGCAGCATTCGATCGCGGCAATTACATCAACATTCTGCAGGGCTGGACGGCCGGCCGGCAACGATCCTAGTCCCGACATAGAGGACTCGCTGTCCTAAGACGAAGCAGGGGCCGGTATCACGTGAGGACCCAGCTTTACCGGCGGCGAGTCTGACGCGCCGCGCGCGCTCGGCCGTTGCAATTTCGTCGATCCGGCGCACCGGATTCGTGGTCAGCGAGGCTTCGTGCGCGGCGACGATCCTCCGCGTTCTCGTTGCCGGCGATCTCGGCCCCCAGGCGCCGGGCGACATCTGCGACCGCCGTCGCCACCGGCAACGACAGTGATGCGCCAACCTCGAAGGATTCCCCCTCGATCGCGTAGACAATGCAGTGCGTCGGCAGAAGGGCGAGCGTACGAGCCAACTCGATCGCCTCGGCCAGGCCGAAGCCGTGCGTCGACAGTCCGAATGCGGCCTGCGGCAGCGGCGCCGCACTTACGTCGAAGCGGCGCACCGTCCCGGCCAATGCGCCCGAGGAGCAACCGTCGACGAGGAACGCCGCCGCAACGCCGCCGAACCGAACCAGCAGCGACGTCGCTTCGCCGTCGTGCTCGGCAACCTCCACGTCGTCCGGCAGCCGCCCGCGCAAGAGTCGGGCAACCCAGCGGCCGGCCGCATCATCGCCCCGGTCGGGATTGCCGACGCCGAGGACGATCTGGCGGAAGCGGGCGCATGGCACGGCGTCACCCCCGATCCATTTCGAGGCGGAGAAAGTGAGTAGAGCACGAGATGCAGGGATCGTAGTTTCTCACTGTCTGCTCGCAGCGATTGCGGAGTTCATCGTCGGGCAGCTCGAGAAAGCCGCCGACAAAGCTCGCGAGATCCTCTTCGATGCAGGCCTGGTTCTGCGACGTGGGCGGCACGATGCGCGCCTCGGCAATAATGCCGCCCGCTTCCAGCCGATAACGATGATAGAGCAGGCCACGGGGCGCTTCAGTTGCGGCGAAGCCCGTGCCCTCGCGCGGTTCGACCGCGACACTGGGCTGTTCCGGTTCGTCATAGGCCGCAATGATCCGCAGCGCCTCGTCGCAGGCGTAGAGCACCTCGACCGCACGAACAACAATGCTGCGGTAGGGGTTCAAGCAAGCCGGGCCAAGTCCCCCCTCGCGTGCGGCCTGCTGCCCAAGCGGTGATAGGCGGTCGAAGTTGAGGTTGTAGCGCGCAAGCGGCCCGACCAAGTACGAACCGCCGACCCGGAAGCCCGAGTGGAGCGCCGTGGAGCGCGCCACGTGGCTTTCCTTGAAATGTTCGTCGTACTCCACGGCCGCGATGTCGAGGCCGCGGTTTGAGACGATGCGACCTTCGTTTAGCGGGTATTCGGCTTCATGCCGCAGCGCCACGAACGTATAGTCGCGTTCGCGCTCGGGAAACTCGAAGCCTGCGGTCCAGCGGACGGTCTCAAGCGCCGCGTCACGCGCCCATTTGAGCCGCTCGACAAGCGGCTCGAGCTCGCGTTTGCGTGGCGCGCGGTAGAACCCGCCGACGCGCACATTGATCGGATGGATCTCGCGCCCGCCGAGAAGGGTCATAATCTCGTTGCCGACCTTTTTCAGCGCGAGGCCCCGGCGCACCACGTCGTCGTGGTCGCGCGCCATCTCGATCACGCCGGCATAGCCGAGGAAATCGGGTGCATGAAGCATGTAGATGTGGAGCGTGTGGCTTTCGATCCATTCCCCGCAGTAGAGCAGCCGCCGCAGATCGCGAAGCGGCCCGGCGACGGTGACGCCGAACGCGTTCTCCATCGCGTGCACCGCGCTCATCTGGTAGGCGACCGGGCAGATGCCGCAGATGCGCGCGGCGATATCGGGCGCCTCGGTGAAGGCGCGACCCCGCAGGAAAGCCTCGAAGAAGCGCGGCGGCTCGAAGATGCTGAGCTCCGCGGTCTCGACCTTCCCGTCGCGCACCACCACTTTGAGCCCGCCTTCGCCCTCGACGCGGGCGAGATAGTCGACCTTAATGGTCTTACGCGCCATGGCGCTCGCTCTCCTCTCGGAACGGCTGGGCATTCGCGTTGAAGGAGCGATAGACTCGTTGGAGCGTGGCCTCATCCATGCCGAGCTCGCCGAGCCACTGGCTTAGGGACGGCGCATTCGGCGTCTCCTTGGGCCCATAGCAGCCATAGCAACCGCGGTCGTAGGACGGGCAAAGCGCGCGACAGCCGGCATGGGTGACCGGCCCCAGACAGGGCGTGCCGTGCGCCACCATCACGCAGACATTGCCCTTGAGCTTGCACTCGATGCAGACGCTGTGCGGCGGCGTGACCGGTCGGCGGCCGGCGAGGAAGGCCGAGATGACCTCGAGAGCCTGGTGCTTGTTGATCGGGCAGCCGCGCAGCTCGAAATCCACGTGGACATGATCGGCGATCGCCGTCGAGGTCGCGAGCGTGCGAATGTACTCGGGATGTGCGTAGACGACGGAGGCATAGTCCCGCACATCGGCGAAGTTGCGCAGCGCCTGGATCCCGCCGGCTGTAGCGCAGGCGCCGATCGTCACGAGCGTGCGCGAGCGTCGGCGAACCTCGCTGATGCGCTCAGCATCATGCGCCGTGGTGATCGAGCCTTCGACCAACGAGACGTCGTAGCGGCCCTTGATCGCGCAGCGCGTCGCCTCCGGGAAGTAGGCAATCTCCACCGCGCCGGCCACAGCGAGCAGTTCGTCCTCGCAGTCCAGCAGGCTGAGCTGGCAGCCGTCGCAAGAAGCGAATTTCCAGACCGCTAGCCGCGGCTTATGCCTTCCGGCGACCATTCAATGAGCCTTTGATGTCGTTGCGGAAAGTCCCGCAAGCGCAACGCCAATGGCAAGGATAAGGGTCCAGCCCGTCAGAGCAACGATGAAATCCAAAAACGATCCGATCGAAACTGATCCAAGCCGCGCCATTTTCATTGTGACCCACCTCGTTTAGTCATTTGCGCCTTACGCCCTGAGCATATTCGCCAGCACCCAATCGCATCAACTTTGGAGAAACTGAGCGGGCTTTAGATCTCCTTCAGCGCCAGCAAGCCGCGTAGCCGGTCGAGGCGGAAGACCGGACCGTCTCGGCAGACGAATACCGGCCCGAACTGGCAATGGCCACAGAATCCGATCGCGCACTTCATATTGCGCTCCATGGAGAGATAGATCGCGTCTTCCGCGAGGCCGGCTTCACGTAATGCGCCAATCGCAAAGCGCATCATGATCTCCGGACCGCACACCAGGGCGATCGCATGCAACGGGTCGAAGGCGGCGCGCGGGATCAGCGTCGTAACGACCCCGACATGGCCGCGCCAGTCGCCAATTGCATGATCAACCGTTACCTCGATGTCGATGTCGAGCCGCCGCCGCCAAGTTTCAAGCTGGCGCCGGAACAGGATCTCGTCGGGGCCGCGGGTCCCGTACAGCAGCACGATCTTGCCGTAACGCCTGCGCTCGGCAAGCAAGCGGTAAAGCGCCGGGCGCAGCGGCGCCAGACCGAGCCCGCCGGCCACGACCACGACATCGCGCCCGGTCGCCTCGTTCATTGGCCAACCCGCGCCGAACGGTCCGCGCAGCCCGACCGGCTCGCCGGGGCCTAAGCGTGCGAGCGCCGTCGAGACCGGCCCAACGGCGCGGATCGTGTGGACGAGGCGCACGGGATCAGCGGGATCGCCGCTCATGCTGATCGGCGCCTCGCCAACGCCGAACATGGTGAGCATGTTGAACTGTCCGGGCGCGAACGCACCGGCCTCCGCGTCTTCCGGCTCGATATCGAGCGTCCACACATCGGGCCCATCACGCCGACGATGGCGCACCCGCGTAATCCGGGGCGCCATCGGATTCGCGGCGATCGCGGCGCGGATCGGGTTGTCAGGCATGGGAGCCATAGAGATCGAGAATCTGAAGCTGGGTTGCCTGCAAACGTTGAATCAGTACAGGCATGAAGCGTTTCATCAGGTCATACCCGAGATCGTGATTGGCCTCGCTCTTCTGGCGCAGGCAGTTCGCGTCCATCGAGATGGCGCGGACGAGTTCGAGCGCCTTGGCGTCGTAGGTCCGGCGATAGGGCGGGATCAGCCACGATACGCCCACGATCTCGCCCGGCCCAAGGGTCTCGAAGGTCACGGCCCCGCGCCCTGGCGCCATCAATTGGAGTGCGACGCGCCCGTGCCGGAGCAGGTAGAATTGATCCGCCGGCTCGCCTTCATGGAACAAGTGCTGGCCGGCCTCGAAGCGCACGTTCTTGGCGCAGCCGCAAACCAGCGCGCAGAACTCCTCCTCCAGCCCGGTGAAGAATGGGTGCTCCCTGACGATGCGTTCGAGCCCTTCCATGGCCTCGCCCTCAACTCAATGTGGTTCGCTGTCTCGAATGGCGCGCACTTCTTCGGTGATGTCGATGCCGACCGGGCACCAGGTGATGCAACGCCCGCAACCGACGCAGCCGGAGCTGCCGAACTGGTCGTACCAGGTCGCGAGTTTGTGGGTCATCCATTGGCGATAACGCGAGCCCGCGCTCGAGCGCACACTGCCGCCGTGAATGTAGGAGAAATCCATAGTGAAGCAGGAATCCCAGCGCCGCGAACGCGAGGTCTCGGCGCCCGTCAGGTCGCTCGAGTCTTCAACTGAGGTGCAGAAACAGGTGGGGCAAACCATGGTGCAGTTCCCGCAGGTGAGGCAGCGCTCCGCCACCTCGTCCCAACGCGGATGCTGAAGGTTGCGCAGGAGAAGCTCATGGACGTCATCCGAACGCATCTCCCGGCCCATGCTTGCGGCCGTGTGAGCGATGACTGACTCCGCGGCCAATACCTCGTCCTGCGTCGCCCCACGGTGCGGTAGCTCGCCGAGGAGCGCTTTCCCCCTGTCCGTCCCGACCTCGACCAGAAAGAGATGCTCTCCGGCGCACAAAATCTCCGTCAGCGCGAGATCGAAGCCGCTCGTCGCCCTGGGGCCGGCGTTCATGGACGTGCAAAAGCAGGTGCCGCCGGCCGCGCCGCAGTTGACCGCGACGATGAAGGCGCCCTCGCGTCGCGCCCGGTACTGCGGATCGACCTGCGCACCGCCGAGGAAGACCCGGTCCTGGATGGCGATGGCGTGCAGTTCGCACGAGCGCACGCCAATAAACGCGAAGCGCTCTCGGGGATCAGGCTCCGCCACAACATGCACGTCGGTCCCGTCGCGCTGGGCGCGCCATAGGTTCAGGACCGGCGGATGGAGGAACTTCTTCCAGGAATGTGGGCCGACCGCATAGCCGAACAGGGCGTCGTCGTCACGGCGCGCGAGCCGATAGCGCCCGCCATCCTGCGCGTCAGTCCAACCTCGCGGCAGGTCGGCGGTCGAGCTGATATCGTCGTACACGATCGCCTGATCACGCACGGTCGGGCCCACGACGCGATAGCCCTGCCGCCGCAGCGCGTCGAGTAGCGCCTGCAGCCCTTCTGTCATCAGCACGGTCGGTTGGGCGTTGTCCATCAGCCTTGGTCGGTTCGGCGCCGCTTGAGGTTATACAATGAATACGGAATTCAGTCAGCCCGCCTTGATATCCTAGATCCAGCCGGTCCACTGCATCTTATCCGCCTTTTTGTTGCGTTCGCACATGGACGCTGGCCAAGACACGGGATCGCGCGCATGCTCAATACGACTCCATACGGACTCCGCTGGAGTTTGGTCAGACGATCGGCGTAGCATTCGACCCCGCGAAGGCGAATCATTTCGCCGTCGAAGGCTTGGAGTTGATTGCAGCGACGGGAGGCTGAAATGGCGCGCATCGAACGGGTCGACCTTCGACTGGTCGACATTCCTCCGAAAGTCAAACGCACCGATGCGATCCAGAGCTTCGTGTCACAGGAAACGCCAATCGTGACCGTGACCGACAGCGACGGCGCCGCGGGGACCGGCTACAGCTACACAATCGGCACCGGCGGCTCGTCGGTGATGCGCCTGTTGGCGGATCATCTTGCACCGAGGCTCGTCGGCAAGGAAGCCGAGCGCATCGAGGCGATCTGGCGTGAACTGGAATATTCGACGCACGCGACCACCATCGGCGCGATCTCGTCGCTCGCGTTGGCGGCGATCGACACCGCGCTCTGGGACCTGCGCGCAAAGCGGCGAGAATTGCCGCTGTGGATTATCGCCGGCGGCGCTGCGGACCGGCGTCCGCTCTATACGACTGAGGGCGGCTGGCTCCATATCGACGAGAGCGCGCTGGTTGAGGACGCGCTCGCGGCCCGCGAAAAGGGGTTCGCAGGCTCGAAGATCAAGATCGGCCGGCCGCATGTCTCGGAAGACTATCGCCGTCTCGCCGCAGTGCGCGCCGCGCTTGGGTCCGGTTACGACATCATGACCGACGCCAACCAGGGCTTCACGCTCGACGAGGCGATTCGGCGCGCGGGCCGTCTGGCGGAGCTCGATCTCGCCTGGATCGAGGAGCCGCTGCCGGCCGATGACCTTGACGGCCACGTGCGGCTCTCGCGTGCGACGACGACCCCGATCGCAGTCGGCGAGTCGATATACTCGATTCGGCATTTCCGTGAATATATGGCCAAGGGCGCCTGTTCGATCGTGCAGGTGGATGTCGCGCGTATCGGCGGAATAACGCCGTGGCTCAAGGTCGCCCATATCGCTGAGGCGTTCGACTTGCCTATCGCACCGCACTTCCTGATGGAGCTGCATGCCAGTCTCGCCTGTGCGGTTCCGAACGGGAAATATGTCGAGTACATCCCGCAGCTCGACGAACTGACGATGTCGTCGCTGCGGATCGAGGACGGCATGGCGGTCGCGCCGATGACGCCGGGCATTGGCGTCGAGTGGGACCTCAACGCAGTGAAGGCCAAGAGCCTTCCGGAGTTCAGCCGTACCTTTCGATAGGGGGAGCCGTTCTTTTTGACCACAGAGTCTGAGCATTACGCCGCGATGCGGTGGATATAGGCCATGATCGCCTGGCTCATCGCCGCATAGTCGCGCGTGTTCACGATCTCGCCGGTGAGGCGATAGTCGTTCATCACCACAATGCGGTCGGCGAGCGCGATCATCTCCGGCATGTCGGAAGTGATGAGCAGGATCGCGGCGCCGGCGTCGGAGAGGCCGCGCAAGAGGTCGTGCAGATAGGCTTTGGTCTTGATATCGATACCGACCGATGGCTCATCGACGATGAGGACGCCGACTTCAGCCGCCAGCCATTTGGCGATGCTGACCTTTTGCTGATTGCCGCCGGAGAGGTGCCCGACGAGTTGGTCGAGGCTCGGGGTGCGCACCTCGAGCCGGCGCACGAGCGGCCCGACCTTGGCGCGAATGGCCGCGTCGGCGAGCAAGCGTCCGCGCCGCGCAAGGCGCCGCCAGACGGTGATGCCGGCGTTCTCCAGCACCGAATGGATAAGGATGAGCCCCTCCTGCTTGCGGTCCTCGCTGACGTAGCCGACGCGGTAGCGATGGACGGCATCGGCGACCGAGCGGATCGCTGCGGGCTTGCCGTCGACGAGCACCCGGCCCGCAGTGATCGGATGGAGGCCCATCACGCATTTGGCGAGTTCGGTGCGTCCAGCCCCGACGAGGCCGTAAAGGCCGACGATCTCGCCGCGGCGCACGTTCAGGTTGACGTCGCAATGGCCGAGGCTGGTCGAGACGTTCTCGAGCGACAGCGCGGTCGGGGCGCCTTCGAAGCGTCGCGCGGGCCAGTCCGCGATCTGCTCGCTCCGGCCGATCATCAGCCGGACGACGTCCTGTCTTTCGAGCCCGGCGAGAGGGCGGCTGTCGCAGGCGTTGCGGCCGTCGCGCAGGACGGTCACCTGATCGCAAAGCTCCTGCACT
Source organism: uncultured Alphaproteobacteria bacterium (assembly GCA_963784805.1). Classification (GTDB taxonomy): domain Bacteria; phylum Pseudomonadota; class Alphaproteobacteria; order Rhizobiales; family Beijerinckiaceae; genus Roseiarcus. The sequence goes on along the minus strand of CAWASR010000001.1, from coordinate 33,505 downwards.
TCCTCGAGCTTGTGGCTGACGAACAACATGCCGACACCATCGTCGCGCAGGCGGCGCAGCAGCTTGAACAAGGTCACGGTCTCGTAAGGCGTGAGCGAGGAGGTCGGCTCGTCGAGGAGGAGGATGCGCGATTTCAGCGCCAGCGCCTTGGCGATTTCGACAAGCTGCATTTTTGCGACGCTGAGCTCCCCGACCGGCGTCGCCGGATCGACGTCGAGGCCGAGCATGTCCAGCCACTGGCGCGCCTCGATGTGGAGGCGGCGGTAGTCGATTTGCCCGAGCGGGCGCTTGGCGAGTTGCTCGAGGAAGATGTTCTCGCCGATCGAGAAGCGAGGGATGAGATTGCGCTCCTGATGCACGACGGCGATGCCGCGCGCGATCGCGCCGCGCGGGCCCGCGAACGTCATCGGCGCGCCGTCGAGCAGGAGTTCGCCCGCGTCCGGCCGAAGGACGCCAGTGACCAACTTGATCAGCGTCGACTTGCCGGCGCCGTTCTCGCCGAGCAGCGCATGGATCGAACCGGCTTGCATGCTGAGCCGGACGTCCTGCAGCGCCTTCACGCCGGGAAAGCCCTTGCTGACGCCGCGCGCCTCGAACACCGGATGCGCCATGGTCACGCCCTCTTCATCGTGCCGGCGAGGCGCACTTCGCGAAGGCGGTTGATCCCGACCGCCCACAGAATGAGCACGCCGAGCACGACTTGCACCAGGAACGGGTCAATGTTGAAGGAGACGAGCGCCTGGGTGATGATGGCGACGATCACGACCCCGAGGGTGGTCGCCGCGACGCCGACGTGGCCGCCGCTCAGCGCCGCCCCGCCGATTATCGGCGCGGCGAAGGAGAGGATGAGCCAGTCGTCGCCGATGGTCGGCTGGCCAATCTGCAGGCGGGCGACGAGAAGCAGACCGGCGAGCGCCGCGATGAGCCCGGAGAGAGCGTGCGCGACGACGACGACGAAGCGGACCCGGATGCCCGAGAGCTCGGCGGCGTTGCGGTTGCCGCCGACGGCCAGGATGAAGCGGCCGATCGGCTGGCGGTTCAGCATGTACCAGAGGCCGACTGCGACGAGGGCGGTCGGAATGATCAGCCAGGGCAGCGGGCCGAGGAACGTCGTCGCGCCCGCCGCCTTGACGATCGCGGGCACTTTGTAGAACGGCTGCGCCTTTGTAACGCCGAGGTTGATCCCCTTGAACAGCGACAGGCTGGCGAGTGTGATGACGAAGGCGGAAATGCCCGTTGCGGCGATGAAGAGGCCATTGAACACGCCCGCGGCAAGGCCGATCAGCAGCGCGAGCAGGGCGGCGAGCGGCGGAGGCAGGCCCCACACTTCCATCATGCCGGCGAAGGAGATGGCGGCGAGGCCGCCGATGGCGCCGACCGAGAGATTCATTTGGCCGATGGCGATGATGATCATCTGCGAATAGGCGACGAGCGCGTTGATCGCTACCGCCAGCAGGAGCACCTGAATGTTGAGCGGCGAAAGGAACGCCGGCCGCAAGGCCCCGAAGATGGCGACCGCGAGGACTGTGACCAGAGCGGGGCCGAACCAATCCGCGCGGCCGAGGCGGGAGAGCGCGCGCATCACGCACTTCTCCGGCTGGTCAAGACAACCCGCCGCGCCTGATCCATCAGGACGGCGGCGAGCAGGAGGAGCCCGAGGATCGCCTGCACCCAGAACTCGCCGATTTGCAGGAGCAGCAATCCGCTCGTCAGGACCGTGACGAGCAGCGCGCCGAGGAAGGCCCCGAACGGCGAGGCCCGCCCTCCGGTCAGGAGCGTGCCGCCGAGCACCGGGCCGAGGAACGCGGGCAGCAGCCAGTCCTGCCCGAGCTGCCCGGCCATGGAGGGGATCGCCGCGCCATTGCGCGCGAGGAGCATCAGCGCCGCGATGGCGGCGAGCGCCCCGGTCAGCGCGTGGCAGATGATGACGATCCGCCCGACGCGCACGCCCGAGAGTTCGGCCGCCTGCGGACGCGCGCCCGCCGCCAGCATTTCCCGCCCGAGCGCGGTCAGGCGATAGAGCGCGGCGAGGCCGATGGCGACCACGGCGGCGATGATGAGGAGGGGCGACAGGAAACCCCAAAGGCGCATCGAGCCGAACGTGGAGATGGCGGGCGGGATGCTGCGGTAGGATTCGGCGTGGGTGAGGAAGATCATCACGCCGAAGAAGATGCTCATGCTGGCGAGCGTGATGATGAAGGAGTGGAGGCCGGTCCGCACCACCGCCCAGCCGTTGACGAACCCGAGCGCCGCGCCCAGCGCGACCCCGCCCAGAAGCGCCAGCGGCCAGGGCAGGCCGACGACCTGGATGAGCCAGCCGCAGGCCATCGCCGCCGAGACCCCGACGGCGCCGATCGAGAGATCGAGGCCACCCGTGACGATCACGACCATCATCGCCTCGCCGATGACGATGTTGACGGCGGCCGCGCGGCCCATCGCGAAGAGGTTGAAGGGCGAGGCGAAGCCCGGCGTCGCCAGGCGGAAGGCGAGCGCGAAGATCGCGATGAGGGCGACAAGACCGAATTCGTTGGTCAGGAACACGCGCGTCCACAGAGCGGCGGGCGCATAGGGAGCGAAGTCCTTGGCGTCGTCAGTCGGTTCCGGCGTAGCGGCGGTCTTGGCGTCAAGCATCGGGCTTCTTGAGCGGCGGGCCGCCGTTGCGTTCCTCGGAAAAGAGCCGGGCGGGCGCGCCTCGAGCAAAGGCGCGCCGCGCCAATCCTGCCCTACTTCGGGCAATCGAGATAGGTCTTCTCGAAGCTTGCGAAGATGGTCTTGGTGATCGACTGCATTTTCGCCACGTAATTGTCGGCGTCGGCGGGGCCGGCGAAGACTGTGCCCGAATCGATGAAACGCTTGGTCAGCGCATTCGACTTCCACGGAGCGTCGGCCTTGACCTTGCAACCGTTGCGCAGCTTGTCCACGGCGAAGGAGCCGATATAGCCTTGGCCGTAGGGGTTCTGCAGCATCGTGCCCATGACGAAGCCGTCCTTGATCGCTTGCAGCACAACCTTGTCATGGTCGATGCCGACCATCTTGATGCGCTTGTCGCCGATCCTGCGCAGCGCGTTCGAGGCGACCACCGCTGGAATCCAGGCCGTGGTGATGATGCCGTCGACGTCGGCCGCGTGCGCGGCGAGATAGGCGTTGATCTTCTCTTCCGCCGGCCCGGGCGCGTCGATGTCGGCGATCGTCTGCACGACGGTCGCGCCGCCTTCCTGCGCCGCCTTGTTGACCGCGTCGATGCGCAGCTGCGTGTTCGGGTCGACGAGGAAGCCGGTCAGATGCAGGATGCGCTTCTTGGTGCCCTCGAGGCCTTTTAGCAGCTCCTTGGTTCCGAGATAGGCGGAATTCCCCGTGTCCGTGCCGAAGCAGAAAGCGGCCTTCGACGGATCCTTCAGGCAGCCGGCAGTGGCGATGACCGGCGCCCCGGCGTCGACCAGTTCGTTCACGGTCGAGACAGAACCGACCGGATCGCCGGGAAAGATGAGGAAGGCGTTGTAGCCCTGGGTCAGCAGGCTCTCGAGCAGGTTGTTCTGCTCGGTGAGCTCCCATTTCTGCGGCACCTTATAGTCCGCGGCGGCGAGCTTGAAGTCGCGCGCCGCGTCCTTGCCCGCCTGCTCCCATGCCGCGAAGTAGGGATGCGGACCTCCGGGCACGAGCGCGACCTTTGTGCCGTCCGCCCACGCCGCGCCTGCCGCGCCGATCAGCGCGACCGTCGCACAGGCCAAGAATACCGATCGTGTCGACATTTTTTCCTCCCTCGAGTTCGCCTTGAGGCTCGCGGCGGCGTGGCGCCGGCGCGGCTTGCAAGGTGCCCAGCCAAAGTAGTATACAAGTGTGCAACGCGCAAATGAAATCTCCGTCAGGGCAGTACAGGATGCACCGGCGGGGCGGCGGGACCATCGAGCGGCGGGCGCCATGTCACTCGCGGTGAAAGGGCTTGAGGCGGTCGCGGCAGGCCTCGCCTCACTGACACTTCGCATCGACCGGCGCAGGCCGGTGGCTGAGCAGGTCTACGAAGCGTTGCGCGCGGCGATAGTCGCCGTGCAGTTGCAACCCGGAGAAGCGATCAGCGAGAACGCGCTCGTGCGCCAGTTCGGCGTGTCGCGCACGCCTATCCGCGCCGCCATCCAGCGCCTATCTGAGGAAGGGCTTATCGACGTCTTCCCCCAGCAGGGCAGCTTTGTCGCGCCGGTGCGTCTTTCTGGCATCCGCGACAGCCATTTCGTCCGCCGCGCGCTCGAAGTTGCGTTGCTCAGGGAGGTCGCCGAGGTCTGGGGCGATGAGAAGAGCCGGCAGGCGCGCGCCGTGGTCGCACTTCAGGCAGCGATGATCGAGGCACGAGACGACGACGGCTTTCACGCCGCCGACGAGCGCTTCCATGCGCTGTTGGCCGAATTCGTCGACCGTAAGGGGGTGTGGGCGACGATCTTCGCCGCCAAGTCGAAGCTCACCCGCTTCATCCGCCTCTCCGGCTCGCCGACGCGCCTGCCGCGCGTCGTCGCCGAGCATCTCGCAATCCTCGACGCGCTCGACGCCGGCGATGGGCCCGCCGCCGAAGCCGCGCTTGTTGACCATCTCAACAAGATCTTCACCATGATCGACGACCTGGCGCAGGAAGCCCGCCGCCAGGTGACCGACTGAGCGTGTACAAAGAGGCAAACGATGAAAGCCGCTCTCTGAAACGAGCCTGGCTGCTTGACTCTAATCGACCGGCTCGTGTCGATCCACGGCGAAGGCAATGTGCTGGTTCGCATCGGGCCGGTCGGCATGTGCGGCGCCGGCTACCGCATCCATAAGAGCGACTAAAGGCTCCCTGCGACCCCGCGCTCGCTGAGTTGCGAAACCACCATTTGAGGACACGTCCAGGTTTACGAAGAGCGGATTTTCACGCACAATTTCAATGGTAAGAGTGCGGCTTTGGAAGTGGCGATCGACCAAGGTGCTCTGATTTGGAGCGAGGGTCGCCTGCCTACTTTGCCTTGACTCACGGCACAAAGAATGATTTTTGCATAAGTTGCGATTTGGCAACAAACATTGTCGCAAGGGGCGCCCAGGGAGGCGCAAACAATGGAGGAGACGAATGATGTTTCGCTTTAGAAAAATGTATATTCTTGGTGTCGCGGCCGGTTCTGGTCTCGCCTGCGCGACGCTGCTGAGCTCCAATGCCGCTTCGGCGGCGGGCGATCAGTTCACTTTTGCTATGATTACCCACGCCCAGCCGGGCGACACTTTCTGGGACATCATCCGCAAGGGCGCTCAAGCCGCCGCCAAGAAGGACAATGTCAGGCTGATCTACCTCGCCGACCCGACGGCGACGAAGGAGGCGCAGCTCATCTCCAACGTCGTCGAGCAGCATGTCGACGGAATCGCGTTGACGCTCGCTTTCCCCGACGCCGAAGCGCCGGCGGTGAAGACGGCGCAAAAGGCCGGAATTCCGATCGTCGGGTTCAACGCCGGCGTCGGCCAATGGAAGGAGCAAGGCCTGCTCGGCTATGCCGGACAGGACGAGACCGTGGCCGGCAAGGCCGTGGGCGAAAAATTGGACCAGGAAGGCGCCAAGAACGTCGTCTGCCTCGACCAGCAGCAGGGCGCGGTGCAACTTGAGGCGCGCTGCAACGGCATCAAGGACACCTTCAAGGGCAAGATGGAGGTGCTCTACGTGACCGGCTACGACATGCCGACGGTCAAGGCGCGGGTGCAGGCCAAGCTGCAGCAGGACCCGTCGATCGACTATGTCGTCACCCTCGGCGCCCCGTTCGCGCCGGTTGTCCTCGACGCCATCAAGGCGACGGGCTCGAAGGCCAAGGTCGGCACCTTCGACATGAGCCCGGTGGCGATCGGTCTGATCGCGAAGGGCGACATACAGTGGGCGGTCGACCAGCAGCCCTATGTCGAGGGCTACGAGGCGGTCGACATGCTGTGGCTCTACCTCACCAACGGGGACACCGTCGGTGGAGGCGGCCCCGTGCTGACCGGCCCCTTCTTCGTGACCAAGGACAACGCCGCCGCCGTGGCCAAATACGCCAAGGCCGGCACGCGCTGAGTTCAGGAATGGCCGCGGCATGACGGCCAAGCAAAGAAGCCGACCGCCGACCGGAGGACGCTCCCTGCGGTCGGTGGGGTCACAGGGAGAAGACCGTGACGACGACCACCGAACAAGCCGGCTTGGCGCTGCCGCGGCGACAGTACCAGGCTGAGGCGCTCTGGAAGCGCGCTCTGAAGCGGCCTGAGGCGGGCGCGCTCGGAGGAGCGATCCTTGTCTTCATCTTTTTCTGGGTGATGGCCCCGCCATTCCGGCAGTTCGCGGCCTTCACCACGGTCCTCTACCAGGCCGCCACCATCGGCATCCCGGCCGTCGCCGTCGCGCTGCTGATGATCGGAGGAGAGTTCGACCTCTCGGCCGGCGTGGCGGTGACGACCTCCTCTCTCGCCGCCTCGATGTTTGCCACGCACGTCGCCGGCAGCCTCTGGGTGGGCGTTGTCTTTGCGTTGTTCTTCTCGCTCGGGATCGGCGCGCTGAACGGCTGGCTCCTGATCCGGACCAAGCTGCACAGCTTCCTCGTTACGCTCGGCACCTTCCTGATGTTGCAGGGGCTCAACATCGCCATCACCAAGCTCATCACCGGCAATGTGGCGACCCGCGACATTAGCGGGATGGCGGGCTTCAACACGCTCCAGACGATTTTTGCCTCCAACGTCATGATCGGGCATGCGCAAGTCAGCATCGCCATCCTCTATTGGCTGATCTTTACGGCGCTCGCCACCTGGGTGCTTCTGCGCACCAAGATCGGCAACTGGATTTTCGCTGTCGGCGGACAGGGCGACAGCGCCCGGGCCGTGGGCGTGCCGGTGAAGCAGGTGAAGATCGGGCTTTTCATGCTGGTCGGCTTCGGTTGCTGGTTCCTGGCCATGCACTTGCTCTTCGCCTACAACACGGTGCAATCCGGGGCCGGCATCGGCAACGAGCTTCTCTACATCGCGGCGTCGGTGGTGGGCGGCTGCCTGCTGACCGGCGGCTACGGCTCGGCCGTGGGCTCCGCGCTCGGCGCCTTCATCTTCGGCATGACGACCGAGGGGGTGATCTACGCCGACTGGGACCCGGACTGGTTCCAGTTCTTCGTCGGCGCGATGCTGCTGCTCGCCACTGTCGTGAACACCTGGATCCGCGCACGCGCCATGAAGGGGAAGTGAGATGGCCCTCACCGACACACCGATCATCCAGCTCAAGGATATTGGCAAGAACTACGGCGCCATTAGCGCGCTCCGCGACGTGAACCTGACCGTTCGCCAAGGCGAGGTGACCTGCATCCTGGGCGACAATGGGGCCGGCAAGTCGACGCTGATCTCGATCATCGCCGGACTCTTCCCGCATGACGCGGGCGAGTATCTGGTGGACGGTCAGCCTCGGCGTTTATCCTCCCCGCGCGAAGCGCTCGACCTCGGTATCGCCACAGTCTATCAGACGCTCGCATTGGTTCCGCTCCTGCCGGTGTGGCGCAACTTCTTCCTCGGCTCAGAGTTGGTGAAAGGACGAGGTCTGTTCCGTCGACTGGACACCGTCAAGATGTGGGCCAATACGGGGGACGAGTTGCACCGGATGGGGATCAAACTCGAAAATCTCGAACAGCCGGTGGGCACGCTCTCGGGCGGCCAGCGCCAAGTGGTGGCGATCGCCCGCGCCATCCATTTCGGCGCCCGCGTGCTCATCCTCGACGAGCCCACCGCGGCGCTCGGCGTTGCGCAGTCGGGTCTCGTGTTGCGCTACATCGCGCAAGCCGCGCGGGAGCAAGGGATCGGCGTGATCTTCATCACCCACAACCCGCACCACGCCTATCTCGTCGGCGACCATTTCATGGTGCTGTCGCGCGGCGAGGTCGATCTCGACACGCCGCGCTCGGAGCTGACGCTCGAAAACCTCATGTTCCACATGGCTGGCGGCGCGGGGCTCAGCACACTGCAGCATGAATTGCACGAAGGTTCGTCGGCCTGACGAACTGCGGCGCCCGCAAGCCAGCGCTACAGTGGTGAAGCGACAACAGAACAACCGTCCGCCGGCGCAGCACGAATTGTGAAGTCGTTGAAATGACGCCAATGCCTGTTGGCGCGATTGAGGAAGGGGCCCTTATGGCAGGCGGAGACGCGCCGGATACTTATGAAGCATTGATCCGGATGATCCACGACCGCTTCCCGCAGATGAGCAACTCCTATCAGAAGATCGCGGTCTTCCTGACCCAGAACCCCAATGACGTCGCAGTGCTTTCGGTGAGCGCAATTGGCGAAAGATGTGGTGTTCACGCCTCCAGTTTGGTGCGCCATGCCCAATGGCTCGGATATCGCGGCTTCAAAGAACTTCAGGCGGTGTTCCAGCGGCGGCTGTCTACCGCAGCGCCGGGGTTCGACGCGCGCATCAAGGCTCTGGAAGGCGAGCTTGGCGCGTGCGAGAATCTCAGCGAGATGGGCTTCCTGCGTAATTTGGTGGTGCGGGACATCTCATCGCTGCAAGACCTGTTGACGGGAATTTCCTCGGCGCAGATTTCCGATGCCGTCGAACTGATGGAGAAGGCGGACACGATCTACTTGATCGGCCAGCTGCGTTCTATCCCGATCGTCGAGCTCATGAGATATGTTCTGACGATGCTCAGCAAGCGCACCGTCCTCTTGGACCCGGGCGGCGGGCTGGCCACGCACATGGCCAAAGTCATCCGGGCAGAAGACTTGCTGTTCGCCGTCTCGTTCCGCTTCTACGCGCGAGAAGTTGTTAGCGTGGTGGAAGAGACCGCTGCGCGCGGCGTGCCGATCGTAGCGATCAGCGACGGCACGCTGTCTCCGCTGGCCAAGAATGCAAGGGTGCTGTTCGCAGTGCCCGAGCATGAATACACCTTTTCGCGCTCGCTCGCGGCGCCGATGTGCCTGGCGCAGGCGCTGACCGTTGCTTTGGCGGCGCGAATCCAGAAGAACCGCGACTCTCCGCGCATTCCGATCGTAACCCAGAGGTGAAGAGAGCGCGGCGCCCCACACAGTCTGGTCGAAATTCACAATCGAGCCGCAAATCAAGCCAGAGTTGTACGAATCGAGGAAATTCACTGCCCGCGCCACTCCTTCGGATCAACCGGCCGGCCGAAGGGCAGTCTCTCGACCGCCTATGCAACCCGGTTGGGATCGTCACACTCGGTGGTCTGTAGCTGAATCTCGTTGTCCGAGGCCATCCAGCCCACGTTCAGTTGGTTTACGCGGATCCGGTTACCCGGCCCCGAGAAGGCGGTGTTCGTCGTAACCGTGCTAAGCGCAGCCTTCGAAAACGCGCAGTAGGGATTGACAATTGATGAACGGTTGGCCGGCCAGCGCTCACATGGAACCGATACTACAGATCGCTCCCTCGACGCTACCGCGGACCATCAACTTGATCGCCTCCGTCATTAAGAAGAACGGGCCGCCCACATTGACCGCGAACATGCGGTCAAAGAGTTCAGGGGGAGTGTTCAGGATCATTCCCCGATTGGTCATCGCGCCCGCGTTCGCCAGGACCTCCACGCGGCCGAAGCGGCGATCGGTGTCGGCTGTCACGCGTCGGCAATCCTCGACCGAGCCCAAGTCGGCGTGGATGAGCATGGCCGCGGTGCCGTGCTCTGCGGAAATCGGATGCGATACCGCCTCGCTTCGCGCCACATTGCGGCCCGTCACCGCCACGCCAGCCGCGCCCGCCCGCCGCCACAGCCGCCGCGCGATGGCCGCGCCCGACCCCTGCGTCGCCCCTGCGATGACGCAGATCTTGCCAGCCATGCTGCTATTCACCGCGCCACCTCGTAACCTGCCGCCGCCATCACTCGCATAAGCTCCTTGTGCCCGATCTTCGCCATCTCTAAGGGCGGGCTCTTGACTGGGTCCTGTTCCGCCTCGACCACGAACCAACCCTGGTAGCCGTGAGAGGCAAGACGCTTGACGATCTTCACAAAATCGAGCGAGCCATCGCCAGGCACGGTGAATGCGCCCTTCACCACGGCGTCGAGGAAGCTTTCTCTTGTCCGGTCGAGCGCACCAACGACGTCCATACGCACGTCTTTGGTATGAACGTGCGAGATGCGCGCGTGGTGCTTGTCGATCACTCGCAGCAAGTCGCCTCCGGCAAAGGTCATGTGGCCTGTATCGAAGAGAAGCGGCAACCCTTCGCCCGAATGCTTCATCAGAAGATCTAGTTCCAGCTCTGTTTCGATCACGGCGGCCATATGGTGATGATAAGAAATCGGCATTCCCCGCCCGGCGCACCATTCGCCAAAAGCCGTCATCTTGTGGCCGTAGACCCTGATCTCGTCTTCGGAGAGCTTCGGTTTGGCGGCCAGCGGCTTCGCCCGGTCGCCCTGTATCGACCGTGCGGTCTCGCCGTAGACGATGCACGGGGCGCCTGCAGCCCTAAAGAAAGACATCTGTTCCAAGATGCGGTCCTTCTCGGCCTCGATGTCGCCGTCCAATAAGAGGCCAGAGAACCATCCGCCGCAAACCGAGATGCCATAGCGCGCCAAGATCGGCCCGAGCACCGCCGCGTCCATCGGGAACCGGCGCCCGGTTTCCATGCCGGTGAACCCAGCGACGCTGGCTTGCCGCAGGCATTCCTCGAGCGACACATCGTCGCTCAGTTCGGCAAGGTCGTCGTTCCACCATGCAATGGGTGCGATTCCAAGTTTCGCTTTCATTTCTGTCACACTCCGACGCGCTGCTTGCCGCGGATCATTTCTTGTTGCGCGCGAGCTTCGCGTACGCTTTCCCATTCCGAGACTTCCGGCACCCCCACATCCCAGTCCGCATCGCCCGGCATCCACGTGTAGGCATCCGTAGCGATCGACAGGACGGTCGTGCGGTCGTTCCCCTTGGCCCACTCCAGAGCCTCCCGCAGATCGGCGAGGCTCTCACAATGGCGGCTCAGTGCGCCCATCGCCTCCGCATGTTTCGCGAAATCGACCGAGAAGGGCTGCTTCACCCGACAATCTTTCAGCAAGTTGTTGAAGCCCGGGACGCCTTTATACTGTTGAAGTCTATTAATTACCGCAAAGCCGCCATTGTCGCAGATAACGACGATCATCTTGTGACCCGAAAGCACCGTGGAATAGATGTCCGAGTTCATCATCATGTAGGCGCCGTCACCGACCATGACGATCGGCGTTCCCCGACCTTCGTTAGCCATGGCGTTGCCCCACCCAGCAGCGATTTCGTAGCCCATGCAGGAAAACCCGAACTCACAATCGAAAGTATTCGGGTTCTTCACCCTCCAACCCTTGGTCACTTCGCCCGGCAGACCGCCCGCAGCTGTGATCAGCGTGTCGTTCTCGCCAGCGGCGACGTTCACCACGCCCACGACTTGGGCGTAGGTCGGAACCGGCGCGTTAGTTTGCGCCTGACTGTCGTCGAGCAACGCGTTCCACTCGGCAAAGAGCGATCGGGCCTTGCCGATCCAGTTCGCAGGCGCCTTCCAGGTCCCGAGAGCAAGATCAAGCGCTTCAACCGTCTCGAGCGCATCCCCCACCACCGACAGAGCACGATGTTTTACGGCATCCCAGCGCGCCGTATTGATCGAGAGGAACCTCGCTGTCGGAGTGAACGCCGTCCACGACCCAGTGGTGAAATCCTGAAGCCGCGTCCCGATGGCGATGATGACATCCGCCTGCGAAGCCAGCGCATTGGCCGATGTCGAGCCGATAATGCCGATCGGCCCGGCGTGAGCGGGATGCTGATGTGTAACTGAGCCTTTTCCAGCGATCGTCTCGACCATCGGTATCCCGCGCTCGAGCGCGAAGCGGGCCACCGCGGCCTCGGCGAGCGAATAGCGCACGCCCCCGCCGGAGATGATCAGCGGTTTTTCCGCCGACCTAAGCAGTTCTGCCGCCTCGGCAAGTTTCTTGCGATCAGCCCGAGGGCGCGGTACATTCCACGTCGTGGGTTCGAAGAACGCCTCGGGATAGTCGAACGCGACCTCCTGCGTGTCCTGGCAAAGTCCGATGAATGCAGGGCCGCAATCAGCTGGGTCAAGCATCGTGGCTAGCGCCTGTGGGAGTGAAGAGATGATCTGCTCTGGCCGTGTGATCCGGTCCCAGTAACGCGAGACGGGCTTGAACGCGTCATTGACCGTGATCGTCGGGTCGTTGAAATGTTCCACTTGCTGTAGCACCGGGTCGGGAACCCGGCTCGCGAAGGTGTCGCCCGAGATGAGCAGAACAGGCAACCGGTTGGCGTGGGCGACGCCTGCCGCGGTCACCATGTTGACCGCGCCTGGACCGATTGACGACACGGCGACCATCAACTGCCGCCGCCGCTTCGCCTTGGCGAAAGCAATCGCCGCCAAAGCCATCGATTGTTCATTCTGGCCGCGCCAGGTCGGCAATTGATCCTGTACGGCCTCAAGAGCTTCGGAGAGACAGGTTACGTTGCCATGTCCGAAAATTCCGAAGACGCCAGCGAAAAGCGGAGCGCGCTGACCCCCGATCTCGGTGAATTGGTTGCACAGATAGCGCACCAGCGCCTGCGTCATTGTCAGACGAACCGTGACCTTGCCCATGCTGTCCTCCCTTGGCGGTTGTGGTGATCCTGCTTCCATGCATTGAATATTGACAATTTGATTTTTTTGCAATGACTATTGCGGCAGTCGAATTGGGAGGGAAGCCAATGATCCGGATCGCTGTGCTCGGCTGCGGGCGCATCGGCGCCATGCACGCCGCCAACATCGCCGCGCACCCGGCGGCCGGTCTTGCGGCCGTCTTCGACATCAACCGTTCCGCGGCCGAAGCCGTGGCGGCGAAAACCGGCGCGCCGCTAATGGACTCGGCTGGCGCCGTCTTCGCCTCGCCCGACGTCGACGCCGTGCTGATAGCCACCGCGACCGACACCCATGCCGATCTTCTGGAACAGTCTGTCGCGGCCGGCAAGCCAGCGCTTTGTGAGAAGCCGATCGACCTGAGCCTCGCCCGCGTCAATCGCTGCGCCGAGGCGATCCGCGGTACGAAACTAACGATTCAGATCGGCTTCGTGCGCCGCTTCGACCCCGGCCATCGCGCATTATACGACGCGGTGCGTGGCGGCGAGATCGGAGATCTGCACCAGGTGGTCATTACTTCTCGCGATCCGGGGATGGCGCCTGACGCGTATATTGCCGCGTCTGGAGGCATCCTGCGCGACATGACGATCCACGATCTCGACATGGCGCGCTACGTCCTCGGCGAGGAACCGGTCGAGGTCTTTGCTACCGGCAGCCGCATGGTCAATCTTGCGCTGATGGAGCGGTTCGACGACTACGACACAGTGACGGTGATTCTAAAGACCGCCACGGGGAAGCAGGCGATCATCACCAATTCGCGCGAGGCGGTCTACGGCTATGATCAGCAAGTTGAGGCGTTCGGCAGCAAGGGCATGGCGTTGTCGGATAACCGCCGCCCCCACCGCGCGACGCTGTCGGGCGCGGGCTTCACAGACCGCGCCGCGCCGCTGCTGCACTTTTTTATCGAACGCTACCGCGAGGCGTTCGATGCCGAGATTGGCGCCTTCGTTAAGGCGGTCGAGAGGGGCGCCCCCGCCGACGTCGGCTTCAATGACGGGCGTCTCGCGCTTGCGCTGGCCGAGGCGGCGATGAAGTCCATCGCGGAGGGCCGGACGGTCAAAGTCAGTGAGGTCGCCTGAGCCATGTATGATCGCTTCGGACTGTTCATCGACGGGACCTGGCGCGCGGCATCGGGCGGCGCGACCGCGCCAGTCCTCAGCCCTGCGACCGAACGCCCCGTTGGGCAGGCGCCGGTCGCCTCCGCCGCCGACACCGACGCGGCGCTCAGCTCAGCTGACCACGGCCTTGCCGCCTGGCGCGCCACCCCAGCCTACACCCGTGCCGACGCCCTGCACGCCGTCGCCGACGAGATGATCCGCCGGGCCGACGAGGGCGCGCGCATGATCTCCGCCGAAACCGGCAAACCCTTAGCGCAATCGGCGCGCGAATGGGGCCTTGCGATCGACCAGTTCCGCTGGTGCGCTGAGGAAGCGCGTCGCATCTACGGCCGCATCGTGGAAAGCCGCGTTCCGGGCGGCGGCTTCGAGGTGCGGCACGATCCCGTCGGCGTTGTAGCCGCGTTCACCGCGTGGAACTTTCCTGCCGCGCTGGTCGCCCGCAAGGTCGCCCCGGCGCTGGCCGCCGGCTGTTCGGTCGTGCTGCGTCCGTCAAGCCAGACCCCTGGGACGGCGATGGTCATGGTCGATTGCCTCCGAGCCGGCAAGCTGCCTGCCGGCGCCGTGAATCTCGTTGTCGGCGCGACCGGCGACACATACGGACCGATCATGGCCGACAAGCGGGTGCGCAAAGTTTCGCTCACTGGCTCCGTCCGCGTGGGCCAACAGATGATCCGCGACGCCGCCGACACGATGAAGAAGGTGACGATGGAGCTTGGCGGCAACGCCCCCCTTATCGTTTTCGACGATGCTGATCTCGAGGCCGCGTTGAGCGCCGCTGTCGCAACCAAGTTCGCCAATTGCGGCCAGGTCTGCGTGACGCCAGACCGCTTTTACGTACACGAGCGCCTGCACAACGATTTCGTCGAGGGTTTCGTGGCGCGGGCCCGCGCGATAAAGCTCGGGGACGGGCGCGACCCCGCGGTCGGCATGGGACCGCTTATCAGCGCGCGGCGCCTGTCCGAGATCGAGGCGATCGTAACGGGCGCGGTCGAAGCCGGGGCCAGGGTCGCCTCCGGCGGCCAACGCGCCGCCAGCTTCAACGCCGGACATTTCTTCGAACCAACCGTCCTGACCGAGGTCACCGACGACATGCCCGTCATGGCCGAGGAGAACTTCGGTCCGATCGCCGCCATCGCCCCCTTCAGCAGCGACGACGAGGCGATCGCGCGGGCGAACGCGTGCGACATGGGCCTGTCTTCCTATGCCTTCACCCGCTCGCCCTCCCGCGCCCGGCGCGTGGTGGCTGAGCTCAAATCCGGCATGGTCGGTATCAACTCCTTCGCCCTGGCAGCGTCGGAGGCGCCCTTTGGCGGCACGAATTTCTCTGGCATGGGGCGCGAGGGCGGAGTCGAGGGAATTCGGGATTATCTTGATGTTAAACTTGCACAAATCGTGTTCTGAGGCGGCCGAATGATCCCGAACAAGCTGAAGCGATTCTGGTCGGAAGACCGCCCCACGCTGAACGGCTGGCTGTCGATCGGCAGTGCCTTCACCGCCGAGATCATGGCCGCGCAGGGCTACGATTCGCTGACCGTCGACGTCCAGCATGGCGCGCTGGACTATTCCAGCCTCCTGCCGATGTTTCAGGCGATGCGCGCCTCCGCCGTCGTGCCGATTGCCCGCGTGCCCTGGCTGGAGCCGGGCGCGATTATGAAGGTCCTCGATGCCGGCGCCTATGGCGTGATATGTCCAATGATCAACACGGCGGTCCAGGCCGCGCAATTCGTTAGTTACCTGCGCTATCCGCCCAACGGCGAGCGCAGCTTCGGCCCGACCCGCGCGTCCTATTCCGCCGGCGCCAATTACGCCGCGGAGGCGAATGACGAAATACTCGCATTCGCGATGGTCGAAACCGCCCAAGCAATGGACAACCTCGAAGCGATCGCAGCGACTCGGGGTCTCGATGGCATCTATGTCGGGCCTGCCGACCTGAGCCTCAGCCTGTCGCAGGGGCGTCTTGCCCCGGGATTCGACAGGGAAGAGCCCGAGATGATCGCCGCTCTCCAAAAGATCGTCGCGGCATGCGAAGCGAACGGCATTCGCGCGGCGTTACATTGCGGAACCCCCGATTATGCATTGCGCGCTGTCGGCTGGGGCTTTCGCATGACTACGGTGTCGGGTGACAGCCGCCTTCTGGCAGCCGCCGCGGCAGCCAGCGTGAAGCGGTTCCGCGAGCTGCTCAATCAGGCGGGAAGGGAAGCCGACAAGAGGGCCTCTTGATGCCTCACGTCCTCGTTGCGGGCAAACTTCATCCCTCCGGAATCGAGCTGCTGCGCGCGGCGCCCGGCATTACCTATGATCTCGTCGAAGAAGTGTCCGAGCCTTCCTATGCGCCATTGATCGGCCAAGCTGACGGGCTTGTGATCCGCACCCAACCCCTCTCCGCTGCAACATTGGCCAGCGCGGACAGACTTCGGATCGTGTCTCGCCACGGGGTCGGCTACGACGCAATTGATCTGGCCGCGCTCAACGCACGCAAGATCCCGCTCGCGGTTGTGGGCGACGTCAATTCAGTATCGGTCGCCGAACACACGATGATGCTGATACTTGCGTCCGCGAAGCGCCTAATGCGCGCTGATCGAGCTGTGCGCACAGGCCCGTGGGGTTGGCGCGACAGACTCGAGGCGGGAGAGATATCGGGCAGGAGGTTGCTGATCATCGGCTATGGAAGGATCGGTCGTCACCTCGCGAGCATGGCCGCTGGTTTCGACATGGAGATACGCGCCTATGACCCTTTTCTTGCTGCGGAGGACTGGCCCGACGGGCCCGTCGCTCCAATCGGAGATCTTCACCAGGGACTTAGCTGGGCCGATGTCGTCTCGGTGAATGCCCCTAAGACCGCGCAACCGATCCTCGGCGCCTCGGAATTGGCCGCCGCTAAGCCCGGGGCGATAATCGTGAACACTGCCCGAGGCGGTCTCGTCGACGAGGAGGCTCTGGTCGCCGCGCTGCACTCCGGTCAAATCGGCGCCGCGGGACTTGATGTGTTCGACATTGAACCCCCGCCCGCCGACCACCCGCTTCTTACGCTTGAGCAGATCGTCTTGACTCCGCATATAGCAGCTCTCACAGGCGAGTGCGCCGAGCGCATGGCGATCTCGTCGGTGCGGAACGTGCTCGACTTCTTCGACGGGCGCATCGACCCCGATCTCATCGTCAACAAGGACTTCTGAAATGCGCGGCGGCGCCAAGGCAGGATCAGGATGAAGCCCACGAAGATTGCGCTTGATCCCTACTTGCATCGCCATCTTTCGCTCGCGGAATTACCGCGCAAGGTCGCTGAACTCGGCCACGAATACATTGAGCTGTCGCCCCGCCGCGACTTCTCGCCTGGTGGGCCAATCCGCGCGCCTCGCCGCGGTCGGGTTCGACGGCATCGTGACCTCCTGCGTCTTCGCCCGGGAGAAGCGCGCCGACGAATCGGGACGCTTCATGCGCAAGGAAATCCAAAGATACGTTGACAAGCACTTCGGCGAGGCGAAGGGCGGCGGAAAGAAGGCCAGAAGCAAGGCCCGAGAGCGGCGTCTCGGGCTCCTTTGAATGAGGAACTGCCATGACAGTGAACGTTGGCGTCATCGGCGTCGGAATGATCGGTCAGGACCATATTCGGCGACTGACCAACGTGCTCGCCGGAGCGAGCGTGGTCGCAGTCAGCGACGTCAACGCGACCCCGGCGCAAGAGGTTGCATCGCGACTGAACCGCGCCAAGGCCTATGGCACGGGCGAAGAGCTGATTGTCGCAAAGGAGGTAGAGGCGGTCATCGTGACCTCCTGGGGTCCGACGCATGCCGCCTATGTGCTCGCGGCGATCAAGGCCGGGAAGCCAGTCTTCTGCGAAAAGCCGCTGGCGGACAATGAGAAGGATTGTTCGGCGATCATCGACGCAGAGGTCGCTTTCGGTCGTCGGCTGGTGCAAGTCGGTTTCATGCGCCGCTTTGACCCTCAATACCGGGCGATGAAGGAGACGATCGTTTCGGGCGCAATCGGCGCGCCGCTCATATTTCAGAGCGGCCATCGCAATCCCTCGGTCCCGGGACACTACACCAAGGACATGGCGCTGACCGACACGGCGGTGCACGACGTCGACATCGCGCGCTTCCTGCTCGACGACGAACCGGTCGCGGTTACGGTGAAGGCGCCGCGCCACAACAGCCGCGGGGGCGATCTCGCCGATCCTCTGTTCACCCTCATCGAGATGAGCTCAGGCGCGCTCGTGGCGATCGAGACTTCGGTCAATATCGCCTACGGCTACGACATTCGCGGCGAGATTATCGGCGAAACCGGCGTCGTGACCCTCGGTGAGCGCAGCGAAGTCATCATCAGGAGCAATGGTGTGTTCAGCGGCCGCGTGCCCGCCGACTGGCGCGAACGGTTTGCCGCTGCCTTCGACGCGGAGTTTCGCGAATGGCTAGCCGCCGCCGCCAGGGGCGGCGCCGCCGGGCCGAGTTCGTGGGACGGCTATGTGGCGACCGTCGTCACCAACGCCGGCGTCCGCGCGATCGGATCAGGAAAGCGCGAGCCGATCAAGCTGCGCGACCAGCCGGCGCTCTATCGGGCGATCTGAAATACAACGTAACTCCCAGGCGCCCCCGCCGCTCGGCAGGAAAAGCAGGAAAGCGCTCAGCGTGCGCCGCTTCCTGATCGGCTTTGTTCGCGATGAGATTTCATCCTTGTTGGCGACATCGCCGCCCCCCGAAGCGGAAATGCGCTCTATTGGCCTCCAAAAGAGGGGGTGCTCGGAAGCTACGCCCTTCGTCCCTTTCTCGACCCCCGACCCGTTCTTTTAAGTTCCGCGAGGGGCTGGCGCCATTTGGGGTCGCGGATTGCGTCTTTTCAATCGCTTGCGGCGCCATTCAGGGCCGATTCGTCGACCGCTTGCCCTCGCGAGACCCGTGAGCTGCGCTTCGCCCCCGGATCATCCCTGCGGACGGGGACCGGGAGCCGGACTGGGCTTTGCTTAAGACGTCCCGGCATGGGCGTCCGTTCGGAACCGATTCCGGTCTCGAATCCGATCGGGCGAGGCGCCAGCCCCAAACCATGCCGACTGCTTAAGACTTCGCGCCCCTCGCCGTTTTTGAGCGTGTCAACTCGCCCGCGTGAGGGCCTAAAGCAGCCGCTGCCCTCGGCGTGACAGGCGCGCTTCGATCCAGCGACGAGGAAGACCATAGCACGGCTTCTGGTTTGCGCAAAGACATTGTCGCTGAAAAATGATTTTCAAAAACGGCACCTCCTGCCCCCGGTCGCCCGGGAGCCCGGCAAGCCGCTTGCGCCGCCCCGTCGCTCAATTGAAGCATCACGCCCGAGAGGCGAACGCTGAACCAACGCCGCGGTCGATGGGACGGAGATGGGACGGCCGAAGAAACGACCGGGAACGCGGCAGGGCCCGAAGCTTCGAATTCACGAGCACTAGACAGAGGCTGCGACGTCCTGCGCTGGAAGGGCGCGACCCGCCAGAAGGGCGTCGCGCCGCTCCGCTGTCGGCAGGCTTTCCATTGCGCCCGAGACGGTCGCGGCGAGGGCGCCGGCGGCGCAGGCGCGGCGCGCCAGTCCTTCCAATCCGGCCGCGGACTCCAGGACTGTTGGCGAAGCGGCGAGATCGGCGAGCAGGCTGGCGGTGAAGGCGTCAAGACGTCGATCGAAGCCCTGAAGCAGACGATCAGCCAATGACGCAAGGGCCCCGGATCGGTGCTGTCATGCCAACCGCCGCGCCGGCCGACTCATGTTGGATTCCCTTGGCGCGGATTTTCTGACTCTTTGCGCGCGAAGGAGATTCGCGCCATGCCGGCAGCGGTGAAATTGCGGGACGACTATTCGGCCGACGAGCTTCAGGCGCTGGCCGGGCGCTCGAAGGACGCCAACCAGAGCCGGCGATTGTTGTCGCTGGCGGCGGTCCGCGGCGGGGTGGGGCGCGGCGAAGCGGCCAAGATCGGCGGCACGGATCGCCAGACCTGGCGCGACTGGGCGCACCGCTTCAACGCCTCGGGGCCGGACCGGCTTGTCGACAACCGGGCCGCCAGCTGCCCGACGACTCGCTTGCCGCCGGAGCAGTCGACCGAGTTCGCCAACCTTGCGGAGGCCGGGCCGGGCCGGGCCGCGAAGTCGACGCCGTCGTGCGCTGGCGGCGCGTCGATCTCGAGCGCGTCATCGGCGAGCGCTTGGGCGTCTCGTATCACGAGCGCACGGTCGGAAAGCTCCTCAAGAAGCTCGGATTTTCGCACATGAGCGCGCGGCCGCGTCACCCTGCCGAAAACGAGCGGATCGTCGAAGCATTCAAAAAAACTTCCCGCGCGCGATGAAGGCGCATTTCGGCGACGCGTCGCCAAGACCCCGATCGAAATCTGGCTTCAGGACGGAAGCGCGCTTCGGCCAGAGGAACGGCCTGGTTCGGCAATGGGCCTCGGGGAGCGCGGCATCGCCGGCCCGCCGATCAACGCGACGACAATGCCTGTCTGCTCGGCGATATCTGACCGGCGCTGGGCGTCGGCGCCGCGCTCGTGCTGCCCTATGCCGACACTGTAGCGATGCCAACTCCACTTCGACGAAATCTCGCGCAACCTCGCCCAAGGGTGAGCATGCTGCGCTGCCGCTCGACCGCGCCAGATGGCTTGTTGGAGAAGGCTCATGGCGATCCAAGGCGTGATCGTCATGGGTTGGAAAGCACGCAGTCCGTCGCGCCCCGCGATCTCGTGGACCAGCCACCGCCACCCTGCTCGGGTGACAAACCTACTCGCGCCATCGACGCTTGAGCGAGCCCACGCCCTGCGCTCAGCGATCGGCCGGACTCCTTCAAAGTCGCGAAGATTCAGACGGACCCCAATGGCTTGGGCCGAGACCGCTTGGCGCAATGGCGGGCTTTGCCGGCCACGAAGCGGCCCGGCGGCGCCTTCGCGCAAATTCGGCCACGCCATCCCGTCACTCACCGTTTCAGCCGCTCGGCGATCGCGTCGATTGTCTCGACGTTGTCTTGCGCCTTGCACGCCGGCGTCGTCGCGATCAGCGAGTCCTCGATGTAGCGCTTGGCTTCCCCTGACAAGGTCCAGTCCATCGGCGGGTCGTACTTTTCAAGGCTGGCGCCTTTTTTGACGGCGCCTTCGCACAGAACGATCGCCTCGTAGTCGACGCCGCCCTCGGGCACGCGCGACGTGTAAGGGTCCGCGTCGCCGAGCGCCTTCTGGTCAAACAGCTTCATCTCGCGCGCCAAATGTCGCTCGTGCGCCGGCAGGCTGGCGAACACGCCGAACAGCGGCGCAAAGACGTCGTTGGTCGCGACGGCGGGCGTGGGCGCTGACGTGTCGGGATCTCTGTACCCGATCAGCACGAAGATGATGTTGAGCTTGTCCGCATCGCCGGATTCTGCGCGGATGGCGCGCACCAGTTCGCGCAGCGTCTCGGCGCCCGCGCTGTCGAAATATCCTCCGTCGAGAATATGGTCGCTGACCCTGCCGGTCGGCGGACCCTGATCGACCCAGAACGTTCCTCCGGGGCTGATCCAGGGAAAGCGCGCGCCGTTCAGGATCGCGGTCGAGGCCGCGACGTCGTGGCCGACGATCTCCTCGAAGTCATCCGCATCGATCTCATTGGGGAGGAAATCGACGCCGCTGGTCAGCACACGGCGGCCACTGTTCTCGCTCGCGCCCTGCACGATGAGGATCGGCCGCCACGGCTCGCCTGCTTTCGGCGCGAGGTTGAGGAACGGTTCGCGCATGACGCCGGCGACTGCGCTCGGCGCCCCGCTCGAGGCCCAGGCGTCCTCCCACCCCCGCTCCAGCGCCTCGGCGCGATCCGGCAGAAAGGAAACGGGCAGGAAGCGTTGCAACAGATCGGGAAACAGCATGCCGGTCATCGCCGGCCCCAGCGCGTCCTTGCCGGCGAAGGCCATCAGCCAGGCCTTGAAGTTCGCGGCGTCAGGCGCCGATTTTAGCATCGCCGCGTAGCCCACGGCGCCGACGCTTCCGCCGGAAACCGAGCTGATCGCGAACAGGTGCGAGTCGAAGTCGATGTTCCTTTTCCTGGCCGCGTCGCGCAGGCCCGTGAGCGCCAGCGCCGTCCAATAGCCGGCCCGTGAAGCGCCGCCCTGCGCGGCGACCAGCACCATTGTTCTTTTCCCGTCCGCATCTGGTGTCTGCGCGGTCTTCCACAGAGCGTATGCCTGGCTCAGACTGAGCCGCGCGGTCGGGCCGGACGCCGCGCCCCCGAAGGCGCGCCGCCCGACGGCATGGTTGTCGACCCATATGCCTGTAATGACGGCGAACAGAAGCATGGAGCCGACGACGGGAATGCGAAGGCTGGATCCAATCTGGATTCCGATCACCGCCACCGGAATGACGAGGCCGAGCGCGATGGTGACGATTGCGGGCGCGCCGAGCCAGACGCCGAGTTTCTCGGGAATGACGGTCGCAACCGACATCAGGACGGCGACCATGATCAAGCTGAAGATTACCCAATAGCGCTGGATGTGCGCGAATTGACGAGCTCTGCCACGCTGCTCCGCGCGAGCGGCCGCGCGCTCCTCGAAACCTTGACGGGCAATGACGAAGAAAAAGAAGGCCGCGCAGACCGCGACCAGCGCGAGGACGAAGTCCGTATTGCTCGCCGGATTGCGCCACAGCGATACTGCGGCGGCGACGAACGTCAGGGCGCCAAGAATGCGCGGCGACCAGACGAGCAGCCAGCGTGGGCGCCACCGGCTGCGGTCGGCGCCGTAGTTCGAAGTGACTATGATGCGCGACCAGCTCCAGGCCTGGAGCGCGAGGAAAAGCAGCCCGAGCGCGAAAGCGATCTGCTGGAGTCCAGAGGGAAACTGCCAGAAATAATCTTCTCCGACGCCGCGGATGAGGTCCCTTCCCTGATGCATGAAGACAAGGATAAAGGAGACGCCGATGGTGAGCGTCGCAATGAAGGGAATGCCCTTGGTGCGGTTGAACACGTCGCGGAATCGATGCCATTCCCCGATAATGCCAGGGCCGTCGGCGACCAACGCGGGCGCGAGGCCGCCTTGGCGCAGTCGAAGCGTGATGGAGCCTTTGTTGTTGGAATATCCGTCCGGCGTGTCGTTAGCAAAAACGACGAGCGTCCCCGAGGACTTGAACTTATGGGTGCAGCCTGTCCCGATCGGGAAGGCCGACCCTGGCTGTCCTCTGATCTCGCCCATCAGCGAGAACCACGGCCGCCCGGGCGCGCGAGGCGCGACCTGGAATACCTCCGCGAGAAAATTGCGGTAGCCCTCGGGCCCGCAGCGGATGAAGCCGTTCCTCCATTGGCCCGACGCAGAGAAGGACCATGTTTCACCGGCTGCAACCGTCATGGCCTCGACCTCGGGCCGCTCGGATCCGACTTGAATTTCGCGCTCCGCGTTTGCAGGTTCGACCCCGGTCACGTTGCTCTCCCTGTATTGCAATCGACCGCTTTTGAGGGCCTCCGCCGCCGGTCGAAGAAAAGACTCGATCACATCGCTCTCGGCGCGAGTCGGACGGATATTTCAACCGAAGGCTCGCACAAGACCGTGTCGGCTCCAGCGCGTTCGTCCGCCCGCTCGGCGGGTGGGGGCGGCGCCCGATCAGTCCGCCTCGTTCCACGCGGTCACGAAGGCCCGCGAAGCATATTCGACGTCCGCAGCCGTCGCGCCGGGCCTATAGAGCGCTCCGCCGACACCAAAGCCGTCGGCGCCTGCTTTTCGATAAGACTTGATCCGCTCCGGCGTGACGCCGCCGACTGGAATCAGCTGCGTCCCTTCGGGCAGGACTGAGCGCCAGGCCTTGACGACCTCCGGCGCCAGGCCTTCGGCCGGGAACAGTTTCAAACCTGAGGCGCCGACTTTCAGCGCCTGGAAGGCCTCGGTCGGGGTCGCGACGCCCGGCAATACGAAGAGGCCAAGAGCGAGCGCGCGCTCGATCACGGCCGGATCGGCGTTGGGCGCAACGACGAGCTTCGCGCCCGCGCCCGCGACACGATCGACAGCGTCGGCCGAGAGCACCGTGCCCGTGCCGACCAGCGCCTTGCCGCCCCATTTTCGGGCGATCGCCTCGATGCTCTTGAGCGGGTCGGGCGAATTGAGCGGCACCTCGATCGCACCGAATCCAGCGCCCACGATCGCCGAAGCGATCTCCTCGGCTTCCGTGGGCCGGATTCCCCTTAAGATGGCGACAAGCGGGGTCGGAGACATCGGGATCATTCCACAAGCCCTCCAGCGCGCGCGATGAGGTAGAGCCCGCGCGCCGCGGCCTTTGACGGCGCCGCGTGGGCGCGCTCGCCGAGCGCGACGAAGGCTGCGAGATAGCGCGCGACCAGCCCCTCCGCCCCGGCGACATGGGCCTCTTCATCAGGAAAGAGGCGCCGCCCCTCGGCGATTTCGGCGCCGATGATCAATCCGGACAGATACTCGCCCGCGTCGTCCTCGGTGAGCTTGCCCATCAGCGGGAGGCTTCGCGCGCCAAACAAGGCGCCGAGCAGACCGGATTGTCCCTCGCCGCCGCAAACGGCTTCAGCGCCGCGCGCCGCTCCGAGCAAAAAGCTAGGTCCGGGATCCTTGGCGGGCGCCGCCCGCGCGAACGCGCCGATGATCGTGTGGTCCTTGATCGCCGAGAACAATTCGCCGGTGACGAAGGTCTTGAAGCGCATGACGCGGCCCTGGTCGAACACCGCCCATTTCGAGTGCGAGCCGGGCAGAACGATCAGGCGCCCGCCTTCGTGCGCGACGCCCAGGATTTCGACCTCCTCGCCGCGCATCACGTCCGGAAGTCCGGCGTCGTCTTCGTAAACGAGGCCGGGCGCGAGATGAACGCGCCGGTCGCCGGCCTCGGCCGTCGTGAGATGGCGGGCGATGTCGCGGGGATCGGCGGGACATTTGACGTAAGGCGCCTCAACCCAGCCGTGCCGGCTCCCGACCATCCCGGAGGCGATGATTGACAGGTCAGGATGGGCGCTGAGCCATCTGCCGGTCAGACGTTGGAGCGTGGCGGGGAACGTGCCGCCGGCGACGGCCGAGACGCCATCCGAGGAGGCGATCTCGTCCATCACCTCGCCGCCACGCGCCATGAGATAGGCGCGAAAGCTCGACGAGCCCCAGTCGACGGCGATCAGCGAGGGCGGCAAGGTTCCAGGCGCCTTTCAAATGACGGCCAGCAGGCCGCCGTCGACATAGATGATCTGCCCGTTGACATAGTTCGAGGCGGGCGAGGCAAGAAAAACGGCGACGCCGATCAGGTCGTCCGGCTGACCCCAGCGCCCCGACGGCGTGCGGGCCTTGACCCAGGCGTCGAACTTGGCGTCGTCGATCAGCGCCCGATTCATCTCGGTGACGATGTATCCCGGACCGATCGCATTGGCCTGGATGTCGTGGCGCGCCCACTCCGCCGCCATCGACCGGGTCAGCATCTTCATGCCGCCCTTGGCGGCGGTGTAGGGGGCGATGGTCGCGCGCGCGACTTCGCTGGCGAGCGAGGCGATGTTGATGATCTTGCCGCCCTTACCGCGGGCGATCATGCGCCGTGCGGCCTCGCGGCCGACCTGGAACGCGGCGGTCAGGTGGGTGTCGACGACGCGCCGCCATTCGTCGCTCGAAAGCTCAAGCATGGGCTTGCGCAACTGAACGCCGGCGTTGTTGACGAGAATGTCGATGGCGACGCCCTCGGCGTCGAAACGATCGAACGCGCGCAAGACCGCGGCCTCGTCGGCGACATCGAACGCGTGCGAAGCGGGACTTTTGCCCGCGGCCCTGAAGCTCCTGGCCGCCGTCGCCAGCCTATCCTCGTCTCGCCCATTGAGAACGATCGCGGCGCCGGCTTCGGCGAGGCCCCGCGCCATCGCCAGCCCCAGCCCGCCGGAAGACCCGGTGACCAGCGCCGTCTTGCCGGAAAGGTCGAAGAGTTTGGACCCGATCATGGTTTGCTCTGAATCATTGCCTTGCGCTCGACGCCGCGGCGAGGATTACGTCCGCCGCCTTCTCAGCGATCATATAGATCGCGCAGACGATGAAGAATCCGGGGATGCGGGGAAAGACGCTCGCGTCGACCACCCGCAAGCTCCGCGTTCCGTGCACTTTGAAATCCGCGTCCAGAACGCCCCCGCGCCCGATCGGGCCGATTGGGCAGGTGCACGACGCATGATGGCCCCAGGCGTTCGCGCGGATGAATCGCTCGAGCGCGGCGTCGTCCGCCAACCCCGCGCCGGGTGTATCCTCGGCACGAATCACGCCGAGCCGCGTCAGCGCCGCAGTCATGTCGCGGACGCGACGAACGCCGTCGACGACGGCCTTGAGATCGTCGCCGCTTGCGTCCGTCCCTTCCTCGAAATAGTTGAAGTCGATGTGGGGCGGATCGCGCGGGTCCGCGGAGGCCAGACTCACCGTTCCGCCCCGGTTGTTGGTGTGCGCCTTCAAAACAGAGAACGTTAGGTCGTCGCGGCTGGCTCGGATGATGTCCGAATAGCCTGGGAAATAACCCGAGAAGCGCGTCAGCAGGGCCATGACGAACAAATCCGGGTTGTCCCGCGCGACTTTCGATCGCAGAGAGAAGGCGATCGCCGCGCCGTTGGTGACATACATGCCCCGGCCCCGCAGCCATTCGCGGTAGACGGGATCGCCGACCGCGAGTCGCGCGCCCTCGAGGCACGCCCAGGGCCGTGCGGCCTTGTGGATGACGCCGATTTCATAGCGATCCTGCAGGTTGCGGCCGACCCCCTCCAGCGCAAAGCGCAGCTCGACGCCGAGCGCGGCGAGCCGATCCTTCGGCCCGACGCCGGAAAGCATGAGCAATTGGGGCGTATTGAACGCGCCTCCGGCCAGAATGACTTCGTGGCGCGCCTCGACGCGCCTCGGCTCTCCGTCTAGGCGACTGGCCTCGGGCGCGGCGCGATAGAGATTGCGGCCTTTGAGGTATTCGACCCCGACCGCGCGATTGTCCGCATCGAACACAACCCGCGTCGCCAATGCGTCGTATTCGACGCGGAGCCCATGCTCGCGCACCGCAGCGTGCACGCGCTCGCGCGCGCCGCGTCGCCGGCCGTCGGAGGTCGAGAGCGGAACCTTGGTGAGGCCCTCGCCGAACAGCCCTCCCGCGCGCTGGTCGTTCGGATCGTCCTCACCGATGGCGATCCGCGCCAGCCGCTCGACGACGCGCCTCAGCCCCGAAATCGCGCGCGCGAACGCGGTCCTCGGCGCGCCGAAGAGATCGGCTCTGACCGCTTCCCGAATCACGGACATGAGCGCGATGTCCGCAAAGGCCCTTGCCGGCAGGGGCCGCTCGGCGCTTAGCCATCCATTCCAGCCGTGGCCGGATGGGTTGAGACGACCGCCCGTCGCCAACGCGAGCAGCCGTCGCCAGGGGCGATACCGGCAATCCTCTATGCGTTCGAAATAGCAGCGCATGTTCCCGGCGCGCCACGATTCATCGCCGGTCAGCTCGGCGATGGCGTTCCAGTCGGAATCGTGGGGCGCCATCAGGATCATCGCGTTGTGCGCGGTGCAGCCGCCGAGCGTCGATGCGCGGGGATAAAGGGCCCCCGGCGGCGGATCGTCCGCCGGACGGCTGCGGCGCTCGGCGTCGTCGCCAAAGTCATGAACCATGAAGTTCCACGCCATCGCCTTGTTTTCAGATGCGAACGGATGGAACGCGGGAACGTCGTAATCTTCCGGCAGTCCGGAAGCGCGGATGTCGGGCGCCTCCGGATCGGCGCCCGCCTCGAGCACGAGCACCTTCATCCCGGCTTCGGCGAGACGGGCGGCGAGCGTGCCTCCGCCCGCCCCGGAGCCGACCACGACATAATCGAAGGTGTCGGCCGTCGGCGCCGCCATCGTCAGAACGTCTTGATGAATTCGATCAACGCGCGCTTGTCGGCGTCGCTCAGCGGCGGTTCGGCGCCGAACGCTCTTTCGTCGCGACTGAGGCCGCCGGTCTTGCTGAACTCGGCGGTACCGAAATAATGGCCGCGGTTGACCACGAAATCCGGGCACTTGAGAAGCTGCAACAGCGGTCCGCGCAACCTTGCGGCCCACCCCAGCATTTGCGTGTCGTCGGCGTTCAGATCGAGGCTGGGCCAATTCAAGAGGAACTTCCCGATGAGTTGGGTGAAGTTCACTTCGTGGGACACCCACTTGTCGAAGCCGACGTCAGCCAGCGGCTGGTAGTTTGCGGCGAGGTTGATCGGAAAGCCCTTCGGGATCGGCCCCAGCACGAAATCGCCGTCCTGGTCGAAAAGCTTCCTGAATGGCGCCGCCGGCAGGGCGCGGACGAGGTTCTGCAGTTGAACCGGGATGCTGCGCGCGGGAATTTTCACATAGCTCCGCTCCGTCGTGCGCGCGATAACGCCGTCGAAGCCTTTTTCTCGCTCGCGCTTCTCCGGCCATAGCAGCTGTTCGATCGCCTCGTTAAAGACCTTCATCCGCCCGTCGACCGAGACATCGTCGGAAAACGGCCCCAGGCGGTTGTTGAGCAGAAACGGCGCGCTCGACCAGACACTTACCAGGGACGGCACGCGGGTAAAGCCGCGTCCGCCACCAGGCATGGTGTATTGCCAGCGCGCCCCGGTGAACGGGTCCTGCACGGTGACCTTGCCGACCGAGGGCAGGTCCTTGTAGGTCTCCGAAGAGAAATTATCCCAGATGTTGTTCCGGATCGCATTGGTGGCGAGCGGGCTGCAGGCGTTGGTGCGCAGCAGCGTCACCGGAATGCGCGCCTCGTTGGAGAGGAAATTGTCCTTGAGGAAATCGGGCGCAGCGACGATCGCGCGCATTTTCGCCTTGAATTCTTCTGTTTTCGTGTACGTCCAGAAGCGATTGAAACAGGCCAGATAGTTCGGTCCCGTACAGCCGCCGGGCGCCAATTTGGCCCTCGCCTCTTCGGGCAATTTGCTGGAATGGCAGCGCGCGCAGGTCTCCGCGAACACCTTCTCGCCGCGATCAAGCGTCGCCGAATCGGCGGTCAGATATTTCTGACCACCCGGCGCCTCAGCCAACGGATCCGGTTGGGCCGCCTTCAGAAGAAACTTCGCCATGTCAGGCGTGCCGGCTTCGGTCGCGCGCCAGTAGGAGGAATTCTTCTCAGCGGTTGCGATCTCGATCGCGGTGATCGGCTCCCCGCCGAAGAACGGATTGAAATGTCGCATCCATTCTTCGCTGTAGAGTCCGATATTGATATAGACGCGATTGAGCGCGCCCATGACGCCGACGGAATCGGACCCGTCCTTGAGCACCCGCGGCGACCAGGAGGTGGCCGGCGGATCGAAGTAGCCGGCTAGCTGTTTGTTGTTGAGTTCGCCGCCGCTCAACGTCTCCTTGCCCCAGATATGCGCCTCGGCGAGCCGTGGTCCGAGCAGGTAGATCGCGTTCATCGTGCGCGGATTGTTGATGTAGTCGGTCGAGACCAGCGAGGTGTCCATCGTGCCCGGCGGATAAGAATGCACCAGCTGAAACATGAAGTTCTTGATGTCGGCCGCGTAGACGAAGACTCGGTCCATCCAGAGATACTGGCTGCCGACAGTCGAATTGAGATCGGCCCATTGTGGATCGGCCGGGTCGGCGGGTGGGTGGATCGGGCTCGGTCCGACGTGGCAGAATCCGCACGCCATGCCGACGCGATAGGGACGGACGAGATCGGGATCGCTATAATAATTCGGGTCGGTGTAATAGCGTTCCGGGTCCCACTTTTCCTCGGCGGCCTCATTGAAGTCCGGATTGGGAAACAGGCGCAGGCCAAGGATCCCGGTGTCGTAGCCGAAATAAGAGCCGACCGGCAGTTTCGACCCGTCCTTGAACGTCGTTCCGCGCGCGCCGATTTTCACGCCGGGATATTTGGTCTCGTCCTCAAACGGATCGGGAGCACAATTCGCGCTGCGCTTGTCGAGCCAAAGCCCGAAACGCCGCGGATTGGGCGCGGTCGGCTTCTCGAAGCAGGGTTCGTTGACTGCGCCAAGCCAATGCCAGCGCGAGTTGCGGTCGCAATGCTGGCCGCCGCAATAGGTCTGGCTGGGGTGTGAAGTAACGATCTTGAGCAGATCGAAGGTCGCCAGACTGTCCTTGGTGACCTTGTCCCAGAAACGGTCGTCGCCGCCGGTCCAGACCAGCCACATGTTGCGGCCCCGGACCTCTTCCGGCGTCAACTGCACGCCGTTGTCCATATCGTGAAAGAAATCTTCGCTCGCCTGTGGGAAGCTCGCCTCGCTTCGGCCGACGGATTGCGCCTCGTCGGGCGGCGCCGCGCCAGCATCCGCGAACGAGCGATCGCCACCCGCTGCGGTCAATGCGAGGACCGCGAACGCGAGGAAGCCGGCGGACAGTTTCCAGTTTGGCATGGCCCCCTCCTCCGCCCCAGAGACGCTCCGGCGCTCACCTTAGCGCTTCTCCGCCGCGATTTGCCGCCCGCCCGTCTCAGCTGAAAAGAAAAAAATTATTCTTGCGCCTTTCAAAGCAGCGCGCAATAGCGCCCCCTTGGGCGGGCAGCGCGGCTTTTGGATTCCTGGCCAGCCTATGCGAAGGTGCGGTATCGAAGGGCAAAAGGTTCTGGTCTTCTCGCCGCCGACCAGCGCGCAGTGGAATTGCGATGCTTCTCAGGCTCATTCATCGCATGTTCGAGATCTTCCTGCATTTCGAGCGCCGGCTCGAGCAGCCGTTCCTGCGCCCGGCCTTCAACGCGGTTTTTCGGCGCCGCTGGCGCAGCTGTTGACGGCTCTCATCAATTTCAGGCGAAGCCGCGACAACGTCGGGCTCGCCGAAGAAACGCACCAGCTCGGCGAGGAGCAGGATGCACAGACGATGATCGACGAAATGCGTCGTCATCTTGTGCGCGATTTCCCGCAAGGAGGGTTCGAACGGGCGGGCAACACCAAGACACATGGACTCGTGCGCGGCGAACTCACGATCCACGACACGCTGCCCGAGAACTTTCGCCGCGGCCTCTTCGCGACGCCGAGGACCTACCGCTGCTGGGTTCGCTTTTCCGGCCCCGGCCCGCACATCGAGCCCGACATCAACGACGTCGGCTTCGTCAGCATCAGCGTGAAAGTGATGGGCGTCGAGGGCGACAAAGTCTGGGACGATGAAAAGCACACGCAGGACTTCACCGCCGTCTGCACACCGAGCTTCGTCACGCCCGACGTGAAGGCCAATGCGAGCCTGCAATATTGGAGCAGGCGCCATCTGCCGTTTTTCCATTTCATCGACCCGCGCAGTCCGCATCTGCTCGACATGCTGATGCAGTCGCTGTGGAACGAGACCCAAACCAACCCGCTCGGAGCGACGTTCTACTCGTGCGTCCCCTATCTTTTGGGGCCGGGACAGGCAATGCAATACAGCTTCTGGCCAAAGACGAAAGTGCCGCGGAAGATTCCTGGACTGCCGTTTTCGCCTCCGGACAATTACTTGCGCGACAATATGATCCGCACCCTCGAACAAATGGACGTCGAGATCGAAATGCGCCTGCAGTTGCAGACCGATCCGTTTCTGATGCCGATCGAGAACAATGCGGTGCTATGGCCGACGCGACTTTCCGCGCGCGTGCCAGTGGCGACGCTGCGAATCCCCCGACAAAAGTTCGACACTCCGGGCCAGTTCGACTTCGCGCGCAATTTGCGCTTCAACCCATGGCACTGCCTGCCGGACCATCGGCCGCTCGGCAATCAGAGCAGGGCGCGCAAGCGCATGTATGACGAACTGGCCAAGTTCCGGCAGAAAATGAATGGCGTCGATCATATTGAGCCGACCGGTGACGAGCGGTTCGGAGAGGAGGAGGCTCGGGTTCGCGAGGACGCGTGAGCGCAAGGCGGCGGCGCGCGCGACACAGGGCTGGATGCTACGCCCGCGCCTTCCGTCACTCGCTTCCGATCCAGTTCAGCGCCGCCAGCCCCGGCAGAAAGAAATACGCCCCGCCGCGCACGACGACGAATTGCGGGACGCCAGTTAGGCGGCGGCGGTGCGGTGCGGCGCCGGGTCTGGTGAAGCTGTCTGTGCGGCGCGGCGTCCCGCTCACCGGCGGGACTGGGAACGGCTCGCGGTTCCCCAGCAGCGGATCTTGTTCGCCGCTCAGGCCGGCGAAATTCGCGCTCGCGAGCCACGCGCCCTGAACGAACTCGAACTGGCGCGCGATGTTGGCGTTGAGGCAGATGAACTGAATCCCGCTTTCCGGATCGGGGCTCGTGGGAGCTATCGTGGCCGCGCGATCGATCATTTTGCCGTATTCGCGGCCACGACGCAGGATACGGTGAAAGCGCGCCGAGGCGATCGCGTCGTCCTGCGAGCGTAGGTAGGGCCAGACGGTGGTGTTTTTGGGCCACGGCAGGGTTGAAGACGTCGGCTTTCGCGCACGGCGCACCGTAAGGCCGAGCATCGTCAGCAGATTGTCGATCGGTCCTTGCCCGCCCAAGGGCGCGTCGCCTGTGCGCGGGTTGGCGCGCCGGATATGGGCGCCGATCGGGCAAGAGAGTCCGTCCGGATCGGCGTCGAAGACAAAGCCGTTGCGGCCGAGATCATTGGGGTCGACGCCGGGGACAGCGATCCCGACCTCGAAATCGTGCAGGGGCGCGCCGTTCAGACCGCGGCCGACCGCCGATTTGGCCAGCGATTCCGCCGTTGTGCCAGCCCGAGCCGCTTCGGAGGCCATCCAGCGCCAGAACCCGCGCACGTCCTGCGACAATTCGCGGTAGACGAGATACGAGCCGTTGCGGCCGAGGTCGCGGGCGCCGGACGGATGCGCGGCCGGGGGAAGCAGACCGGCGTTCCGTTCGCTCTCCTCGAGCGTCGGCGTCTCGGCAGGATAACCGTATTCGTTGCGATAGCCGAGCAGCAATTCGCCGAGCGCAAGCAGGTTCGTGTAAGAGCGGTCGGCCTTTATGCCAGGCGTGCGCACGCGGCTCCAGTCGAAGCTCGGCTGCGACACGCCATCGACGAAGCCGAAGGGCTCCCGGCCGCCCATGTCGTTGGTCGGCCGGAGGTCGAGCGTCGCCATGCCGCAACGCTCGGCTGCCGTGCGCGTCTCGGCCTCGAACGCGGCGAGGCGATCGGGTTCCGCGAACAGCATCAGCAGAACGTGCGGCTTCTTTCGCCTACCCCCCAGCGCCAGTTCGCAGGCGCGTTGGCGCCGATGTCGCCCAGACGCCGCGAGCGGTTCTCGCTTGCTGCCATGCCCTCGACGAACTCCGGTCCGAAACGCTCGACAATTCGTTCCTCGACGCCTAGCGCCCGCAGTCCAGCGGCGGTGATGGCAACCTGCGTCGCCTCGGAGAGGCGCACGCGAACCCCGGCTGACGCAATCCGCGAGAGACGCGGGCCGGAGGCCGCCGAGCCATGGCCTCGCGGCCCTTGCGTCCGCGACGCGCAGCAGCAGATAGCTCGCGCCCGTCAGCGCGCCGAAGGCCGTTCTGGCTATCGCTTGGATGTCGGCTGAGTCGAGGTCGGCTCGCATCATTTCGCCCGCCCCCGCTAAATTTCCGCCAGCCAGCGCCGAATTTCGTCGTCGCTCATCGCCGCCTTCTCGAAACCATTGCGGATCCGGGTGTTGCGCGCGAGATCGCGCGCGGTCAGGCCCGGATAGGCTTTGTACCATACGTCGGTTGGGATCTGGTGGCGCCGTTGGAACCGCTTGAAATCCTGCTCGCGCCACGCACCTTTCGCGATGAGCCAATCGGTTTGCGGATAGGCGATGTAGCTGGAAAACGAAGGTTGAGGCCGAATTCGGCCTTGTTGATGAAATCATCCATATAGGCTTCGTGGCCGCCGTCGTAGTTGCTGCAGTAGAAGCCGCGGCGGCGCGAATTGAGAAGTACCGAATGGGCGAAATGGATGGTCGCGATGCGTCCCAGCGCCCCGCGCGTGGCGATA